>JAEUJZ010000165.1 GCA_016794505.1 Myxococcales bacterium | reverse complement strand
GGCCAAGGAAGCCCAGGAAGCGACGGAGAGAGCAGCGCATGCGGCGGAAGCGGTGCGCGAGCTAGAAGCGGCGGTGCGCAGCGACAGCCTGCTTTTGCGCGAGTACGGATCGGCGCTGACCGAGGCGCAGGCCCTGGTCGCTACGTCGCGCGCACCCTAAGCAGCGGCGCTGGATTATACAGGGGGCCGCCCGAGGGCGGTTCGCGGCTTGCTGCGGCGCCGTCGGCTACTGCTTCTCCATTTCGAGGGCGGCTCCGTCGAAGGAGCCGGCGGCGCTGGCGCCGTTGATGCAGACGTGCCAGTACCCCATCGTCGGATTGTGCGTCGCGAAGTCGCCCATCCACGTCGACCACGGGCTGTCATTGGCGTCGATGCCGTAGGTCGCCGTGACGCCGCCATGCGTCAGCGTGATGTTCTCGGTTTCGGGGTTCACACCAGAGAGCCGCGGCCGAATGCGCACCAGGCCCGCTTTCTGAAAGTCGGTGGTGTTTTCCACTTGGATCGACTGGCAGACCGTGTCGCCTGCGCTAAACGACGCCGACTTGTTGATCCAGTACAGCTCACGGGGCTGGGTATCTGGCGGCGGCCCGACGAAGAGCTGGGCGTAATCCAGCTCGGGGAAGGCAGAGGCGGGATCGCTGGTAATCGCGATCTCGATCCCAGGCAGGCTTCCGCTGAACGCCGCGCGACCAGGGTAAATGGGATAGACCATCTTATTCTTGTATGTGTTGGTGCTTCCAGTCGGCGGAAAGACCCCTCCAGGGATCATCATAGTGCGAATGTTGTCCTTGATTTGGATACGTGCCGGACCAGGGCCAACATGTGAATATCTGAACAGCAAAGTACCAGCTTTATGCGGGTTTGCCGTACCGCTTACCAGTGTTCCCGAAAGCAGATCATACGGCCGCGTAAACTCGATATTCAGCCAGCATCCTGGCGCCAGATACGTCAACTTGCGGTCGCGGACGCAGTCGCCGGCATTGCACGTCGCGTCATTGCCGCAAGACCAGCCAGGGTGACGCACGATGGTCTGGCAGTTGTTGCAGAAGCTTGGGCGCTCGCACTGCAGGCCATTGCCCCCTGTGCCTTCGTGCCCGTTGCAGTAGTTGTCATAGCAGTCGCAGCCATCGGTCGGCGCGCAGGTGTGGCTGCACTGGTATCCGGCGTCTTTCCAGTTGCCCGTCTCTAGATCCGCCCAGGCGCCGAGGAACACCGACAGCCGGCGCCAGTCGCGCGAATAGAACGTCGCCTTCTGCGTGCCGGTCAGCGTGTCCTGGTAATCGTTGAGGGCGCTGTTGTTGGCGCCGGTCGCCGTGATCGCTGGATCCGGCGTGAGGCCGATCGGGATGGTTGCCGCCGCATCCGCATAGGCCTTGAAGTACGCGCCGTCGGATCCTCCGTTCGATGAGCACTCCCGCGAGGTGTGGGCGCCGCCGCCGCAGCCGTCAAACTCACAGGTGCGGCCGATGATCTTGGCCAGGTCAGCCAACAGCGTCGATGCGCCGGTCCCCGTCGGGAAATAGCAGGCATAGGCGCGCGTATTGCGATAGTAGTAGCCCGTGCTGGGGTCTTGGAAGGTTGGGTTTTCGTTCCAGATGTTGCCCCAGTACTGCGCTTCGGGATACGCCATAAAGAGCTTTTCGTTGTCGATTAACGCCAAGCTGGTTTCAAATCCGCGAATCGACAGCGCATTGTGCAGGCCCAGCGTATTGACGCGAGAAAATAGGCAGGCCGATACCGCTTCAAATTCCGTATGCGAAACTGGGTTTGTGCCTGTACACCAGTTGGCTCCCAGGCCGAATCCACCGTGGAAATAGTGCGTCTCGGTGGTCGGCGGAGATGCATATGGATTGGCGCCTTGCCACGTCAACACGGTACCGGCTGGGCAGGCGCAGCTTGCCCAGTAGGCCAGCCCGTCCAAGCGCCCTTGCCGCCCGGCGGGACCCCCGGTGGGATCGTTGACCCAGGCGCCGAGGCCCCAGTCCGGTGTCACGGACAGGTTGTCAAAGCCGGTGCCATTCCAGCCCAGGCCATTCCAACCCAGGCCATTCCAGCCCAGGCCATTCCAGCCCAGGCCATTCCAGCCCAGGCCACTTTGCGGGCGACCGTCCACCTCGGTTGAGCTTGGTGGCTGTGCAGCGCAAGCGGATAAACTGATAGATAACCCCAAGGCGATCAATGCGTTGAACGTCCTTTGCATGGCACGCCTCCTCAGCGAGAATATCGGGGTCAAAGAGAGGAACCGCAGAGTATTGCGTTGAGATCTATTTACGTAGATCGGTTAGGATCGATAAAAATCCGTATCATCATATATCCCACACGGAATAAAAATAGTCACTAGAGGGCCTGAGGAAAAAGTTTCGCACTTTGATAGATGCAAAACAATCAAGAGCGCTAACCCTGCCGACTTATTGATCGTTATTCCGTGCGGCGGCGCTGCTCGGTCCGCGGCCAGACGCGGCGTGCAAAACGGGGTCTTGTGCGCGGACGGCGGGATGGTTGGCGCAGCAGACAGAGGCGCGCGTGGGTGGCCGGGACGGCGTATGCTGGGCAGCGGCCATTTCGAGAGCCCAGATGCAGAACAGAGTGCGCTTCTTGGCCGAGGACCAAGGTGAACGGCGGCAGGATGTGCCGGCCAGCGTGGTTGCGCTCTTGCGCGGGCGGCGCTTCGTCGTGCTGACCGGCGCCGGCTGCAGCACCGACTCAGGGATTCCCGACTATCGCGGGCCCCACGGCTCGCTGCGCAGGCGGCAGCCGATTCAGTATCAGGACTTTCTGCGCAGCCCGACGGCGCGAGCGCGCTACTGGACGCGCAGCCTGATCGGCTGGCCACAGCTTGCGGCGGCGCGGCCCAATGGGATCCACGATGCGCTTGCGCGCTTGGAACAAGCCGGCCTGTGCTGCGGCATCATCACCCAGAACGTCGACGGACTGCACACGCGGGCCGGCAGCCGGCGCGTGGTGGAATTGCATGGCAGCTTGCACGCGGTGCGCTGCCTGGGCTGTGCCGAGCGGCTTCCACGCGAGACGCTGCAGCACGAGCTTGCAGCGCTGAATCCTGGCTGGGTGACGCACACGGCAGCACCGGCTCCCGACGGAGATGCCGACGTTGAGAGCCCGCTGGGGGGCGGTGCCGCGTTTGTCGTTCCACCGTGCCGCGCCTGTGGCGGACTGCTGAAACCGGACGTCGTGTTCTTTGGTGAAAACGTCGCGCGCTCTGTCGTCGATGCGGCGTGGCAGCTTTTTTCCGAGGCCAGCGCTCTTTTGATCTTGGGTAGCTCGCTGGCGGTGTATTCCGGTTTTCGCTTTGCGCGCGGCGCTGCCGAGCGCGGGCTGCCGATAGCCCTTGTGAACATGGGGCCAACACGCGCCGATGATCTGGCCGCACTGCGCGTCGAAGCACCGCTTTCCCCGACGATGGAGTTCCTATGCCAGCAGCTCGTACCGACGAGCTCAGAGCCTGCCGATTGATGGTGAAACCTATCAAGTACTGAATCTTGATATAGAAAACCTATGACGAGGGGCCGGCTCGCAGGATCAGGATCGAGACCGGACAGCGCTGCAGAAGTGGCTCGGATGCGATGCCGATGCTGCGCTGTTCCAGGCCCCAGTCGGGGCCAATGCCGACGAGAACGACGTCATAGCCTTGCTGCGCTTCAGAAAGCGCTGCTTCGGCGGGCTCGGCGTGGGCACAGACCTTGATCGTCAGCGAGCCGGGCAAGAACCGAGACGCTCCGTCGGTGGTCGGCGCCGCTTCTGTCTCATCGCCAAAGCGATCGAGCAGAGCCTGCCGCTCTTTTTCGATCGCGTCTTCGCTGGCTACGACGGCAAGCAGCGTCACGTGGATCGGCTGAGAGGCCCCGGACTTTGGCGCACGTCCCAGGCGACGGGCCATGCGCACCGCAGCCAAGTCATCGGCAGTTCCGTGGTACAGCACCAGCACGCGCCGGATGGCGCCCAGGCCGCGATCGATCAGCACGCCGACATCCATGGGGGCGCTGCTCAGGACCTCGCGCACGGTGCCGCCCAGAACGTTGCCCGACAAGATGGGCTTGTGCCAGCCGAGCAAGACGAGGTCTGCGCCTTTGACCTCGGCGACGTTGCAGATGTCGCGGCCCGGCTGCGGCGAGATAAAGGCCAAGGGGCGCACCGACGCGCCAAGCTCGGCGGCGCGAGCCAAAAGCGGGGCCAGCACCTGTTCCGGCTGCGGCTGGCTGGGCTGCACGTAGTCAGACAGACGATCCGAAGGCGGGATCAAGCGCAGGGCATACAGACGATCGCGGGGTGTGCTGGCGCTTGACACTCGCCCGACGAGCGCGCTCGCCAGTGCGACCAAAGCCGGGCCCGAGCGCTCAAAGGCCACGCACATCAGCACGACGAAGCCCGGTCGCACGTTGGTCTGGGCGTCGGCGCGGGGCAGGACCACATCGGGCGAAGCGGCTGACTGGGCCGGATTCGCCGTCGAGAGCTGCCCAGATGGCGCCGGATCGAAGCTGTTCCCGGCAAGCTCACGCGTCTTCTGTTCGTGCGGATAGATCAGCTGAAGCAGCGGCGAGGTAATGAAGGTCGTAAGGAGGGCCATCAGCACCATCATCGTAAACAGCGTCGGCGAGATGACGCCGAGATCGAGACCGATGTTGAGCACGACAAGCTCCATCAGCCCGCGCGTGTTCATCAGGACGCCAATGGCCGACGACTCGCGCCAGGTCAGGCCGGTGATGCGCGCCGCGATGGTGCTGCCGCCAAACTTGCCCAAGCAGGCCGCGATCAGGATCAGACCAAACAGGCCCCAGCCGTGCGTCGTATTCAGCAGGCCGATCTGGGTACGCAGGCCGCTGACCGCGAAGAAAAGCGGCAGCAGAAATACCAGAACCAGATCCTCAAGCTTCTCGGCCAGCGTCGCTGCGAAGCCGTCGGTCTTGGGAAGAATCGCGCCCAACAGAAAGGCGCCGAACAGCGCGTGGATGCCGATGAATTCTGTGATCAGGCTGGATAGCAAAAGCGCGACCAGCGTCGCGGCCACGACGTTGTGATTCAGCCCCTCGCGCCCCAGGCTGCGTGCCGCCACGCGCGACAAGACCGGGCGCACGGCGAAGAACATGACCACAAGGTACAGCAGGGTCAGAAACGTGGTCTGCAGCGCCGCTGCGATTCCAGTCGAGCGCACGATCGATACAACGAACGCCAACATGCACCACGCGGTCACGTCGTTGATCGCAGCCGAGGTGATCGAAAGGATGCCGATCTTGGTCTGCAGAAGCCGGCGTTCGTTGAGGATGCGGGCGAGCACAGGAAACGCGGTGACACTCATCGCGGCGCCCATAAACAGCGTGAACGAAAGCAGCGGCACCGACGGATCAGCAAGCGAGCGATGCAGGTACAGGGCGAGGCCAGCGCCCAGGGCAAAGGGCAGGGCGATGCTGCTGTTGCTGATCACCAGCGAGGCCTGTCCACTTCCGCGCAGGAGCTTGAGATCTAGCTCAAGCCCGACGAGGAACATAAACAAGACCAGGCCAACTTGGCTGAGCATTGACAGCAGCGCCACCGCATTGGCAGGAAACAACACCTGCCACAGATCCGGCCATAGCCAGCCAAGCAGCGACGGGCCAAGCACAATGCCCGAGACGATCTCGGCAATCACCATGGGCTGCCCGATGCGGCGCAACAGGAAGCCCAAGACGCGCGAGATCGCGACGATCAGCACCGCCTGCACAATGAAGCGCGACAGCGGGCTGTGCTGCAGGTGCGCAAACAGCAACTGCAGCAGGTGACGCAGCGGTGCGCTGTGCAGCAGGGTCTCGATGGGGCCCTCCTACAGCAGGCCGAGCGTTTCGTGCATGTAGCGGGCGACTTGATCTTCCGCAATGCGCTGCTGCGTCATGCTGTCGCGGTCGCGCACGGTCACGGTGCCGTCGGTAAGGGTCTGGTGATCGATGGTGATGCACAGCGGCGTGCCGATCTCGTCCTGGCGGCGATAACGCTTGCCGATGGCGGCGCTCTCGTCGTACTCGACCATCCAGCGCTTGCGCAGATCTTTGTACAGCTTCTCGGCGCGCTCGGGATGACCGTCCTTGCGCAGAAGCGGCAGCACCGCGGCCTTGACCGGCGCAATGCGCGGATGAAAGCGCAGCACGACGCGCGTCTCGACCTTGCCCTGCGCATCGGGCGCCCCGTCTTCGTCGTAGGCATCGCACAAAAAGGCCAGCGTTGCGCGGTCGGCCCCCGCGGCTGGCTCGATGACAAACGGGATGTAACGCTGCTTCTTTTCGTCATCGAAGTACGACAGCTTGCCCTTGTGATACTCGGCCTCTTCATCCGCGAGAGGCAGCGAAGCGAGATCGCCGTTTTCCAGCTTCTGCCAGGCCGCAAGCGAGCGCACGCCGCGCTGGTGCTGACGCAGATCGAAGTCGGTGCGGTTGGCGACACCTTCGAGCTCTCCCCAACCGAAGGGGAACAGGTATTCGATGTCGGTTGTCGCCTTGCTGTAGTGCGCGAGCTTGTCGTGCGGACGCAGGCGCAGGCGGTCTTTTTTCAGGCCTAGCTGCAGGTACCACTGCCAGCGCGTCTCGACCCACTTCTGGAACCACTCGTCGTCGGTGCCGGGGACGCAGAAGAACTCCATTTCCATCTGCTCGAACTCGCGCGATCGAAACGTGAAGTTGCGCGGGTTGATCTCGTTTCGGAAGGACTTGCCGATCTGCGCGATGCCAAACGGCAGCTTGACGCGCGTGCTCGACACCACGTTGGCGAAGTTGACGAAGATGCCCTGGGCTGTCTCGGGTCGCAGGAAGCACTTGGCCGAGGTATCGGACAGCGGGCCGAGCGCGGTTTCAAACATCAGGTTGAAGTTGCGCGGCTCGGTCAGATCGCCGCCGCAGGCATCGCGGCCTTCTTTGCCGGGGTGCTTCGATGGCTTAAGACCGCACACCGCCCCTTCCAGATCGTCGGCACGAAAGCGCTTCTTGCACGTCCGGCAGTCGATCATCGGATCGGAAAACCCATCGACGTGACCCGACGCTTTCCACACCATCGGATGCATCAAGATCGCAGCTTCCAAGCCGACGATGTCTTCGCGATCTTGAACCATGGCTCGCCACCATGCGTCCTTGACGTTGCGCTTGAGCAGCGTGCCCACCGGGCCATAGTCCCAGGCGCCGTTGATGCCGCCGTACAGCTCAGACGACTGAAAGATGAAGCCGCGGCGCTTGGTCAGCGCGACGATCTTCTCCATGCGCTCGTGGTCGTTGAGCGGAATCGAGACGGTCTGGCTGGGGCTTGGGGCGGCAGATTGGCTCGGGGTGGACTCGGACACGGGACTTGCTCCTGCGAGGGGTCAGAGGGTTTCGCTGGGGAAGGGTATCCAGGCCGCTGTTCCAGGGCAATCAAATAGAAGCCAGGTGGGGTTGCGAGCTGTGCTGTTGCCTTTGCTTCTCAATCCGCGCGCAGGCGTGGCACAGTCAGCGCCTTATGATCGAGGCCTCCGCGTGACAGCGATTCTGACGGCGCAGGAAGTGGGAAAAAGCTTTGGCGAGCACCGCGTGCTGCGCGGTGTTTCGTTTGCGGTGCAAGAGGGCGATCGCATCGCCTTGGTCGGCCTGAACGGATCTGGCAAGTCGACGCTCATGCGCTTGCTCGTAGGACCGCAGCCGGGCGACGAGCAGGTCGCGGCCGACAAGCGCGAGGCCGAGCCGGACAGCGGGCTGATCACGCGTCGCCGTGGCCTGCACCTGGAATACGTACCGCAAGAGCCGCGGCTGCCCATGGAGGAGTGCGTACAAGACGTGCTGCGCGCCGGTCTGCGCAAGCACGCCGCGACGCTGGCTGAGCTTGAAGCGCTGAACGCGCAGATCGAAGCGAGCAGCGGTCGTGTGCGCGAAGCAGCGCTGGCTCGTCAGGCTGAGCTTCACGAGACGATCGCGCAGCTTGGCGGCTGGGAAGTCGAGCATGAGATCCGCGGCATTGCCGCAGCCCTTGATCTGCCCCCGCTTTCTGCGCGCATCGGCAACCTCTCGATCGGCGAGCGACGGCGTGTGGCCTTGGCCGCGGCGCTCTTGGCCCAGCCCGAGCTCCTGCTGCTCGATGAGCCGACCAACCACTTGGACGCACGCACCGTCGAGTGGCTAGAGAATCGCCTGCGCAGCCAGCCCGGCGCCTTGGTCTTGGTCACGCACGATCGCTATTTCCTCGATCGTGTGGCGACGCGCATCTTCGAGCTCGATCGCGGCAAGCTGTACACGTATGAGGGCAACTATCGCCGCTTCTTGGAAAAGCAGGCCGAGCGCCTCGACAACGAGGCCCAGCGCGAGCGCGAGCGCGCGATGTTTGTACGCCGCGAGATCGACTGGATCCGCCGGGGACCGCCGGCCCGCACGACCAAGCAGAAAGCGCGCATCGATCGCTTCAATGAGGCCGTTGAAGGCAAGCCCAAGAGTGATGAAAAGCCTGCCTTCGACCGCCGCCTGATCCTGCGCCTGCCGACGGGTGGACGCCTGGGAAAGACGATCTTAGAGCTGCGCGGGCTCAGCAAGTCGATCGCAGGCAAGCGCCTGTTTTCCAACCTGACTTTGGTGTTAAAGCCCGGCGATCGCATCGGCATCATCGGGGGCAATGGCGCCGGCAAGACGACGTTGGTGCGCACGATCTTGGGCGAGCTTCCACCCGATTCGGGCGAGGTGATCCGCGGCCAGAACACGCGCATCGCGTTTTTGGATCAAGGCCGCGCTGATCTCGATGACAGCCGCAGCGTGCTTGAGGAGGTCGCGGGCGACAGCGACAGCGTGTTTCTGGAAGACGGGCCGGTCCATGTGCGGACGTTTTTGCGCATGCTCTTGTTTGACGATCGCTTCGTCGATGCCAAGGTCGGTACGCTGTCCGGCGGCGAGCGCAATCGCGTGCAGCTTGCCAAGCTCTTGCGGCAGGGCGGCAATCTGCTGGTGCTGGATGAGCCGACCAACGATCTGGATCTTTTGACGCTGGGCGTGCTGGAAGAGGCGCTCTGCGAGTATCCCGGCTGCGTGCTGGTGGTGTCGCACGATCGCTGGTTTCTCGATCACGTGGCGACCGGCATCTTGGCGTTTTCAGGCGACGGCCGCGTCACGTTTTACGAAGGCAACTACAGCGACTATCTGGACAAGCGGGCGCTGGAACAGAGCGCAGCTCAGGCTGAGGCCACGCCGGAGAAAACACCACCGCGTCCGCCCGTGGCCGAGGCGAGCAAGCCGGCGCCGAAAGCGACCCGCCGCCTGACCTATGCCGAGCAGATCGAGCTTTCTGGGATCGAAGAGAAAATCCTGCAGGCCGAGTCCGCAGTGCAGGCGCTGCAAGAGCAGATCAACGATCCGGCGCTGTATCGCGAGCGGGCGACCGAGGTCCCCGCGCTGCTTGCCCAGCTTGAGCGCGCCCGCGCTGAGGTCGACCGCTTGTACAGCCGCTGGCAAGAGCTAGAGAGCCTGCCCAAAAAGTAGCGCGCAGAGCCGCCGCCCCGCTGGTTCTGTGGCGTTCGATTTCACGGGCTGTGTGCCGGCGTGGTGCCGGCTCGATTCGTGCGGCGCAGGCTCGATCTGCGCAAGCTCTGCGCGCCCGCAAGGCTCGCTGAAATGTTTTCGCGATCGACGCAGCGCTGGCTGCATTTCTCGACGGGGAGTGCCTTGATTTCCTTGGCCTGAAGTTTGCGAGGTTATCTGCTCAGAAACGCTGCCGAAACGAACCTTCCAGACTGCATCCGCATCACCATCGGCAGACGGCAGTGCAGTACAGACAACGGACCACGAACAGAGAGGACATCATGCGAAAGACACTCCGCTTCTTGCAGCTCAGCGCGCTCTCTTCTTTCCTTCTGGCTGCTTGCGGCACGCAGGACGAATTTGATCTTTCGTCGCTGTCCGTGACCAGCGAAGACGACAAGAGCGATGCGGCCGGCAAGAGCCCACTTACCTGGGCCCGCCCGAGTGCATTCAATGTCGTCTGCATCCGTCACCCCTGTGCCACGAACATGCTGTTCGATGTGAACACTGCCGCCAGCCACTTGGTCTATGCCTATGACTGGCGCGCGTTGAAGTTGACGCAGGGCGATGAAAAGAACGCCGAGGCGCAAGCGAAGAACATGCTGCTGCGCGGTCGCTATGTCTCGGTCAAGGTCGCTGGCGAGCCGATGGAGGTCTATCAGGTCACGCGCGCCAATATGCGTGTGGCGGATCTCGCAGACTCACCCGAGACGGATCGCTATTACTCGACCAAGGCCGCCAGCACGGGCTGTCCGCAGGCACCCTGCAATGGTCTTGCCGCGACGCGACTGAACATGCCTTCGCCGCAGCCCGAGATCTGGACGGGTGTGGATCTGGGCAAGCTCGGTCTGTCCCAGAAGGGCATTGCCACGCTGCAGGAAGAGCTGGCCGCAGGCACCGCGTACGTCAGCACCAATGGTCAAGCGAAAGACGGCATCGTTCCCGTCGGACAGGCCTTCCGTCCGCTGAAGGCTGGACCGCTGCAATAAGGTCCACGTCGTCCTGCCGCGCGGGGCGATCACGCAGCGAAAGAGGACGCTCTGTGATGGGGGCTGGCGCCGATCGACGGCTTCGCAAGCTGGGGGACTAGGGCGTGATGGCCGGTGTGCCGCGTAGCTCGGTGGCAAGCGGTGCGGCGCCATAGATCCGCTCTAGCGCGGCGAGGATGGCGACGCTGTGTACCGCGATCGCGCGACTGCCTGCTTCTTCCGCGACGTAGTAATAGCGGTTGGGCAGCTTTTCGAGGTTGCTGTCGAAGTTCAGACCGACCACCGCACCCTGTCGATCGACGACGGGGCTGCCGGAATTGCCGCCGATCGTGTCCGCTGTATAGACAAAGTTCAGCGGGGTCGCGGGATCGATCGCACCCTGTTGCAGCGCCTGGGCGATGCGCGGTGCAAGCTCAAACGGCGGCTTCTGCCGGAATGAAAGCGCTCGCTCAAACAGCCCATAAAACAGCGTCTGAAAAGGCACCAAGGTCGTGTGCTTTTCATAGCCAAGCGGGCGGCCAAAGCCCAGGCGCAGCGTGAACGTGGCGTCGGGATAGACGCTGGGTCCATGGGCGAAGAAGCGAGCCTGGGCGATCTGCGCCTGCGCTGGCACTTCGACGGACTGCACGCGCTCGTCGTAAAACGCGCGCAGCGTGCGCAGCTCGCCATCGGCGCGGCGAACCAAGGCCAGCAGCGGATCTTGGCTGGCCTGGATCGCTGCGCTGCCGCTTTCCAGCAGTGCTTTGCGGCTGGCCACAGAAAACAGCGCGGTGCCGCGGATGGCTCGCTGGGCTGCCTCAGCAGCGGACTTGCCGTCGAGAAGCGCCTGCACCAGCGCATCGCGTTCGCCCAGAGCTTGCCGAAGCTGTTCCAGCCAGTCGCTGAGCACGGCCTCTTCCAAGTCGGGGTAAAGCGGTGCGGGGCTTGTGAGCTGTGCGCGCAGCGAAGGCAGGCGCGAGTCGCGAAATTCCTCGTAGCGCGAGCCATTCGGCTTGGCGATCTCGACGGGATATCGCACGAGAAGCTGGGCCAAGCTGGCGATCTTGGACGGGGTCAGCGTGCCGTATTGCAGGCGCGATGTATGGCCGGGCAGCGCGGCATAGGCGGCGGCGATGCGCGCAAACGGTGTTGCGTCCGAGGCTGTCGATGCGAGCAGCTCTGGGCGGCTCTTTAGCGTGGCCGCAAGCTGCGCTTCTTCGCGTTCCTTGTCGGCGATGGCCGCGGTGCTTTGCAGACCCGCTTGCTGGCCGCGCAGCCGCTTGAGCTGATTTTCAAGCTGCGAGCGCAGGGCGCTGGCGCGTCGTGCTGACTCAGCGCCCGTCGCAGAATAGCGAGCGAGCGCGGCCAAGCGAGCTTCCAAGATGCGCAGTGCGATGGGGTTCTGCACATCGCGGTGATAGCGCAGCTGGGCCATGGTCAGGCCGCGATTCGTCGACGCTGGATGCCCCGATACCAGCACCAGCTCGCCTTCTTGCGCGGGCTGCGAGCGCAGGTGCAGCGCCTGCGGCACCGACAGCGGTCGCCCCTTGTCATAGACGCGCAGAAGCGTGAAATCGAGCGCATAGCGCGGGTAGGTGAAGTTGTCGTACTCGTCGCCAAATGCGGCGGCTTGTTCTTCCGGTGCGAACACCAGGCGCACGTCGCTGTAGCGGCGATAGCGATACAAGAAGTACTGCCCGCCGCCATAGAGCGTCACCACTTCGCAGCGCAGGCCCGTCGACTCGCTGCATTCCTTTTCCAAGCTCGCGATGATCTGTTTGCGCTGTGCATGCGCGGCAAGCTGCGCCTGGGCCGCGCGCTGCTCGCCTGCGGAACCGAGCGCTGCGCGTCCGCCGCGTACGCGCTCGGTGACATCGACATAGGAATCGAGCACCGAGAGCTCAGCGTCGGGGCAGGGCAGCTCTGCGGCCAGATTCGCGGCGTAAAAGCCATCGCGCAGCAGATCGCGCTGCGCCGTTGACAGCTTGTAAATGAACGTGCGCGCGACGTGATGGTTGGTCAGCACCAAGCCGCGCTCACTGACGAACGATCCCGATCCTCCGTCGGAAAAGCGCAGCGAGGCGTGCTGCAGGCGCGTGACAAAGTCGGCGCTGGGCACAAAGCCATAGCGCTCTTTGAGCACCTGCGCGGGCAGGCCGTGCAGCGGCCACATGCCTTCGTCGGCCCGAGCCGTCGGCGCAGCGTGGAACAACCCAGCGCAGGCCAGCGCCAGCGCACCCCCAAGGACCCCTGCCCGCAGCGGCAGAAAGCAAGACCCCATACACCCATGTTCCGAGAGGCGCCGCCATTACTCAATGAATAATTTGTGTTTTCAAATACTTATAATTCATTTATAGATGGCATAAATAAGCACCTATTTCTATAATTTATACGTTCACAAACGTATAATAGAGGCTGCGGGGATGGGTGTGCGTCGGGTGGTGGCAGTGATAGGGTTTCGCCCTGGGCTGGCGAGTGATCGCTCGTCGGCGAGCCGCCGTGTCGTCAGCGCTCGACGCGGCGCGCAACCAGTCTGCATCCACCTGCCTTGGAGGAGCCCATGGCCTTGCGTTCGCTTGCACACCTCGCTTGTCTGTCGCTGCTTTTCCTGACTCCGCTTGCCTGCGGCAGCGCACTCGACGCCCCGGCCCCCGATGTCACAGTGGGGCTTACGGCGCAGAGCCACCCGAGCGGAGTGGCCTTGCCCTGCACGCACTGGTACAGCGGCGACAGCAGTCTGCTCGACAGCAGCGTGGCCGCGGGTCGGCGCGGCTTCAATGTCGAGACCGTCATCGGCAGCAACAGCAGCGCCGACGTACAGCTGCAGCGGGCGCGCATCGCTCGCGATCACGGCTTGGTCAACATCATCCGCATCGACTATCGCTCGTACTGGGCGGTGCCGTATGAGTCGCGCGACTACGACGCCTGGGCGCGCGAGTTCTTTGCGCAGGTCGGGCGCTTTACCGCCGAAGGCCTGTCGACGCTGTTCATCGTCGGAAACGAGCCCAACCTGGAAGGCAAAGTGACCGCGTCCGAGTACGCTGCGGCGTACAACGCCTTGTACGGTCACGCAGCGCGGCCCGCGGGAATCTCGCTTTTGGTGGCAGGGCCGGGCACGTTTGCGCCGGATGTAAAGCGCAGCGGCAGCACGCGCGACTTTGACTATGGCCGCACGTTCCTGGACTGGCTGGCCACCGTCTCGTCGCAGCTTGCGCAAAACGATGGCTTCGCGCTGCACACCTATGGCGATCCCAACGAGTGCGGCAGCCCCAGCAGCGCCTGTCCCGAGTCGCTGGGACGCTTCTCGCGCAACTTTGTCAGCTTCAAAGAACAGATCGATCGCGTGTCCCCGCGCTGGAACGGCAAGCTGGTCTATATCACCGAGACAAATACGTTCACCGGGCCAGCGCTGCGCAGTCCATACACACCGGTCCACAACTATCGCGATGGCTGGTTGAACGAAGCGTTTGCCGTCGTGCGGGATTACAACCGCAGCCGCGGCAGCAAGCCGGAAGTGCGGGCGCTGTGTTGGTTCGTCGATCGCGATGACGGGGGCTGGGGGGACTTCTCGCTGCGCGGCGGTGGCCGCTTGGCGCTGGCGCGTGCCGACTTGAGCGAAGAGTTTCGCAACCCCGAAAACCGCGGCAGCACCGTGCCACCAAGCTGCAGCAACACGCCGCTCAGCACACCCAGCGACAAGTGGAAGCTAGAGATCTGGAACAACCGCAGCGTTGCCGGCCCCACGCGTGAGCAGCGCTATGAGCCGGCGCGTGCCGACGGTGGTTTTGATCGAAGCTTCGGCAGCGGGGCTGCTTCACGCTGCACAGGAAGCGATGACTTCGCTCTGCGGTTTTCCCGCCGCGCGTACTTTGCAAGCAGCGGCGACTATCTGTTCACGACGGAAAGCGACGATGGCGTGCGGCTGTGGGTGGATGGCGTGCTGCGCATTGATGCCTGGCGTGACATGGCACCGACGCGCATCTCGGCGACCGTGCGCTTGTCCGCAGGCTGGCATGATCTGCGGCTCGACTATTACGAAAACACGGGCGGGGCTTCGGTGTCGCTGGGCTGGACCACCGGTACGCCCCCGCCGCCACGCTGCGTCTGCAGAAGTGGGGTCGACAACTTCTGTCACTATCCACCGCGCACGCCCGGCTGCTCTATGACCTTCCCCGGTGGCTATTGCGACCCGAACGGCGACGGTGGCTATGGCGATGCCGACTGGCTGCGCGGCTTCAACGAATTCCACGCGGCCTGTCCATAGGATCAGCGGCTGCGCGGCATCGGGATCGATGTGGACGGCGCTAGCTGGGCGGGTGCTTGTCGCTTGCAGCCGACGACGCCGGCAGCGCAGACGGCTGCGACCACGGCAGGCGTAGACTGGCCTTCTCGATCTCACGGATCACGTGCAGCCAGCCCGCTGCGCCCAGCGCGACCTGCGCCTCGGCGTGTAGCGCGTCCGCTTGGGCATGCTCGCCACGGCGTCGGCAGAGCTGTGCCCACTCAAGGCACAGGCGGGCGGCTGGCAGCACCTGCCCATGGCTTTTCATCAAGCTGCGCGCTCGCTCAACGTGGGCGCTGGCGGCCTCGGTGCGCGCAGGGTCAAGGCAGCTCTTGGCGAGCCCTGCCGTTTGTTCGCCCAGACCCAAGGCCAGCTGATGCTGCTCTTGTCGCCAGCGGGGCAGGGCTTTTTCGATCCTGTGCAGCGCCTGCTGTGCGCGACCACAGCGCAGCAGTGTGTCGGCGTGAAGCGCGTCGAGCCAGTCGCCAAACAGGGCGCCTGCGCCGGGCTCGTGCGCCAGCGCTTGCGCGGCGGCATGGCGCGCCAACGCGAGATCGACTTCGCCTTGCTGCGCCTGCGCCCAGCCAATCACGCTGTGCAGTGGATACAAGAAAAGCGGCACACCCAAGCGCTCGGCCAAAGGCACAACGTGCAGTGCCTGCTGCAAGGCCGCGGCGCTGTCTGCGGCCAGTGCAAGAGCGATGACGTGGAACAGCGCAGCCAGCACCACGAGCCCTGGCTGCTCAGGCGCGGCCATGCGAGAAAAGATCTCGGCATGGTTCGACGCACCCACGTGGCCACTGCCCTGTACGAGCTGAGACAGCGCCGAAAAACCATGGGCTGCAACGCGCGAAGGCTCGGAATCAAGCTGCGGCAGAAGGCAGAGTGTGCGCGAAAGATGCGGCTGGGCTTCGCGCAGACGGCCTTGCAGGATCAGCGCCATGCTCAGCGTGTACTCGGTGGTTGCCAGCAGCGCTTCGTCTTGCAGCGGCTCCGCGACGGGCAGTGCGCGACGACAGTACAGCAGCGCCTCTGAGACGCGTCCTTCTAGAAGGCACAGGCGGCCGCTGAGAAGCTCGATCCAGGCACGGCGCAGGTCATCGCTGCGATCGTGTTCATCCAGATCTTCCAGCCCGAGCAGCAGCATCTGCGCTTCGTCCAGGTAGGCCAGGTTTTCAGGCTGATGCGAGCTGAGCAGGCCGAAGCGAATGCGATGCAAAAGGATGTCGATCAGCAAGCGCTTCTGGGATGCGCTGTCAGGCAGTCCGGCCAGTTGTTTTTTGGCCTCGTCAAACAGTGCGAAGGTAGCCTCGCCCGTGCTGGCGCGAGCGTGCTGGACGGCGGCGCGCAGGAAATACAGGCTGGCTTTTTCTGGCTCACGACCTCGCTGGAAGTGTTCGGCCAAGCGCAGTGGATCAGCGTGATCAGAGCGCTCCAAAAAACGAGCCGCCATGCGATGGCCTACCAAAAGAGCATTGACCGAAAGCAGCTGATACGCCGCGTGTCGCAGCAGCGGACCGCGGAAGCCATAGACGCGCTCCGCGGCATCGCTGCGCGAGGCGTGCGACTCGATCAGCTCCGACTGAATCAGGCTCGCGATGTCTTGATCGAGCTGCACATCGCTGGGCCGGATGCCAAGCAGCATCTGCAAGCCGCTGCGCTGAAACTGCAGGCCAAAGATGGATGCCGCGAGCAGCACGCGCCGCGGTCCTTCATCCAAGCGACCGATGCGCGCTTGCAGCATGGCGACAATGGTCTGCTCAGCGGCTTCATGCTGGCCGCTTTTTTGCGCATGCAATAGCTCGTGCAGAAAGAACGGATTCCCGGCGGAGCACTCGGTGATTCGATGCAACTGCTCCGTGTTCACATCGCTGCCGAGGACGTGTCGGATCAGGCGCTCACAAGCACGTCGCCCAAGCGGCTTGAGCGGTAGCTCTTGCACGGGCTGACCGGCCCACAGCTTGGGGAAGGCCTTGCGGATCTCGGGCAAGGCCAGCGACAGCACGAACAGTGGGGCATCGCGCAGCCCGCGCAGCGCGGCATCGATCAGCCCAACGCTGAGCGGGTCGCCCCACTGCAGGTCGTCAAGAATCAGCAGTACCGGCGCGTGAACACACTCGGCGGCCAGCCAACTGACGAAGGCCTGGCTCAGGTGCGCATGCATGCGTCGTTGGTCAGCGCGTGCCTCGGCAAGCAGCGCCTGCACCCGCCGGTCTGTCGATTCGGCGGGCGGATCGAAAAGCTGCAGCAGGAACGTGGTGGTGAATTCGCGCTGATCTTTTGGTAGCCAGCGCATCAGGCGCTCGTGCAGCAAGGCGCGAGAGCTGGACGCGGGCTGCTTCTCGCTTGTTCCCCGCGCGGGCTGGATCGCTGTGCCGAGCGTCGAAAGCAGCAAGCGCTGCACCAGCGAATAGGGCCCGCCTCCGTCGCGGAGCTCGCCTTGCGTGGCGAAGATCGACAGTGGCTGGCCAAGCTCTCGACTGCGCGCACGAAACTCATGGAGCAGCCGCGACTTGCCCAAGCCTGGGGCTCCGGTGATCAAGATGACGCAGGCTTTGCTGTCTTCGGTGCAGCGCACAAGCTGGCTGTGCAGAAAGCTCAGCTCGACCTCGCGACCGACGCTGAGTGTCATCGCTGCGGACTGCGGATGAGCCAACGCAGCGGGGCCTGCTTGCTCGTCGCGCGGCTGCAAGCAGACGCCGAACATCGCGGGATGTCGCTCTTGCGCGAAGCCATCCGCCAAGAGATGCGAGCTCACTTCATCGGCGACGACGCAGCGGTCGGGTGACACATGCCAGTCGCTGGGCCAGGCCTGCATCGAAAGGCGCGCGGCCCGACTGACGACATCACCCACGACCTCGTGTGCTTGATACGTACCGCGGCCGGTCGAGAGAGCGACCACCGCCTGAGGCCACGCGCGCTTGATGGTCAGCGCTGCTCGGGCGGCGAGGCCCGCTTGGTCCGCTGCACTGCCGAAATCAGCAACCGAGGCGAGAAGAGTTCCGTTGACGAGCGGCTCTACGTGGGTGCCAATCTGACGTAGCTCGGCCTGCAGTCGTGCCAGATCCTCGGGGCTCAGTGTCTCGGCTTGGCTCGACTCAGCGAGCTGAAGCGGCGGCGCTGCGAGTACGACGCTAAGCAGGCTCTGCTGGGTGCGCGACAGCCAGCTTGCCTCGACGGCAGGCGTCACCTGGACGGGGGCGGCGGGCAGGTGCGCCAGGGCATCGGGTTGTTTTCGAAGCTCGCGCAGCGCCGCGCTCAGCGCTGCCCCATCGCGCACGCGCTGCTCGGGCGCTTTGGCCATCATGCGCGCGAGAAGCTCGACCAGCCATGCGGGCAGTCCAGGGCACAGGGTCTCGACGGGCGGTGGCTCTTCAAAGAGCACGCGCACCAGCATGCTGCCCGCATGGTTGTCCCAAAACGGCGGCTGCCCGGTCAGACACTCATAGACAATGCAGCCCAGCGAATAGATGTCGGCCGCTGGCGAGATATCGCGCAGCCCTCGCGCTTGCTCAGGCGCCATGTACGCGGGCGTGCCGACGATAAGGCCCGTCTGCGTCATGCCGCCGCCATCTACGACGCGCGCGATGCCAAAGTCGAGCACCTTGACCTGATCCAGCCGCCCTGCGGGCAGAAACAGATTCGTGGGTTTCAGATCTCGATGAATGATGCCGCGGCTGTGGGTGAGGGACAGGATGTCGGCGAGGCGTTCAAGAAGGATCAGCGTGTCTTGTGGCGCAAGCGGTCCGCGCTGCAGGCGGCGTCCCAGGTCTTCGCCGTCGAGCCATTCCATCGCCAGATAGCGCTGCCCATCGGCGAGCTGTCCGTCGGCGACATACGAGACGATGCCGGGGTGATGCAGCGCCGACAGCAGGCGGGCTTCGCGGATGAAGCGATCGCTGTGCTCGGCTGCGCCGTTGTCCACGCGCAAGAGCTTCAGCGCGACGATGGCCGCTGCGTCCGAGGCTGCTTGCCGATCGCGGCAGCGATAGACCACTCCCATGCCGCCGCTGTTGACCAGCTGCTCGATTTGAAACCGGCCCGCGATCACGGTGCCGGGGCTAAAGACGGGACCAGACATGCGAGCGAGATCCAGTGCCCACCGACGAGGGACGTTGAGCGCTAGTGATCAGTATATCAATCTAGGGAGAAAGCATTTTCCCATTATCATCGCGACCAGACACAAGGAGTTGCGTCTGTGGGCGTGTCCCTACTTTGTGGGTACCGACACGCATAGCGCCCCGGCAGAGGCGGGCCGGCGGTGTTCCGGGGGGGGAGAACTCTACCGTCGGAGAATTGGCCAATAGACCAACTTGTTGCGATTATTATTAATCAAACCTTCATTGTGTGCTATATGCAGCCTATGAAAACTCTTAGCTTACAGTCCAAGGTGTCTTCTTCTAGTCGTTTCCTTCTGCTTGCGCTTCTGCTCAGCGCGCCGCTTGCCGCCTGTGGATCGCCGCCGCACCTCGACGATGACGAGGGCGGGCCGCAGCCGAGCCGCTCCTCGGATGATCATCTGAGCGTGCCGTATGCGACGGGCACCAAGGTCCGCATCGCGCTGCACAGCGGCACCGCCGAGCCCACGGTGAGCTGGCGTCTGGTCAGCGATCAGCCGGCCGTGCTGGCCATCACCGGGCACACGACGACCAGCGACCGCACGGGGGCCGCCGATGTGTCGGCCTTGTCGCCTGGCCAGGTGATGCTGCGCCTGCTCGATGGCGAAGGAAAAGAACGGCACAGCGCCCTGGTCACCGTGGCCACCCCCGATCGCGTGCGGGTCTTGGCGCATGGTCTTCTGCGCACGCAGGAAGATGTCTCGCGCCGCATGGTGACGGAAGACGTCGCGGCCGTGGCGACGGTGCAAGAGGCCCGCGTGCTGAGTGGAGCGACCGGCGTCTTTGGTGTCGCGTACTTTGCCGGCAGCCAGCGTGTGTACGGTCGCGGGCTGATCCAGTTCGATCCGATCGCCCAGGTGCAGATCGAAAACCGCACGACCACGGGCTCGCCGCTTACCGAGTGGCTGTTTGTAAAGCCGCTGGCCGCAGGCAGCTACACCCTGAACTGGCGGCAAAAGAGCGGCCCATTCCCGACGCTGCCCATCGTCGGCGTGGCCGAGAGCGAGCTTGCGAGCGTGTCCCTGGTTCCCGAGACTGTCGTCGAGCCCAAGAAAGACCACTCGATCTGGGTGTACTCGCGGGCGCGTGATGTCAGTCAGCGCGATGTGTTTGGCGTGTACACCAGCTTCAGCTTGGACGGTGTCCCGCAGCAGTCGAGCAGCCCTCCGACCGAGACCACGGGTGATCTGTATCGCTATTCGTACGATGCGGCGCAGAGCCGTCAGCTGCTTGCGACCCGCGGCAGCCTGCGCGCGACGCTGAGCATTCCGGCGAGCAAGGGCAGCATCTACAACACCACCTATCTTGGCTGCTCGCAGGCGGGGCTGGTGACGCGATCCGCTGCCCCGCAGGGAGGAAGCTTGGCGCTGGGTCTTTTGCTCTGCGGCTGGCTGGTGCGTCGAGCCACGCGGCGTCGCGTCGTACAGGTTGGCTAGCGTTCCAGCGCGGCGATCGTGCGATCCGAGCCGACCAAGCGATCCGCGAGCGTGCGCACGACGAAGCAGTGGAACAAGATGGCGAGCTTGGGCTCTTCGTCTTCCATGCGCGAAAGCGCCGACCGCGACACGCGATAGACGCAGGTTGGTTCCTCGCAGATCACCGAAGCCGAGCGCGTTGCTTGGCGGTACACCGCCATCTCGCCCAGCGTGGTGTTCGATGTCACCGAGCGCAGGCGAAGCTGCGGACGATTGGGCAGCTCTAAGAAAATGCCGACGCGACCCGAGGCGATGACATAGACCTCTTCAGCTTTGTCGCCTTGACGGAACAGATAGTCACCGGGCTTCAGTTCGAGCGTCTCGACATACGCCAAGAATCGCTGGGCGGAGGCCTCGCTGCCGAACTCGCGGGCCAGCCACTGCGGAATGGGCAGGAACTCGCGCGACTGCGACGAGGCTTCTTCCAGGATGTGCTGCTCGCACCACTCCAGCGCATGGTCCATGTCTTCCATGACCAGGATGCGCTTGTCACTGGTCAGACATTTTTCGCGGCGCAGCATCTCTTCGATGTCGGGACGCATGGAACAGAACAGCGCTTGAATGTCGAAGCGCTCAAGCGTCTGACGCAGCTTGAGGAAGGTGTACGCCGACGAGGTATCCATGCCGGTCACGTACTGAAAATCCAAGACCAGACCGCGGATCGTTGGGCGTCGCGTGGCGATCTGCTGCCGAATGTCTTCGATCAAGTTGATGATCGATCCGAAGAACAAATAGCCACGCAGGCGCAGGATGGAATAGCGAGAGCCGCGCTCGCGCAAGATGCGGGCTTCGGCTGCCGAGCGCTGCACTTTGCTGCTGTGCTCATCGGCGGTGAAGACGTTCTTGATCACGCTGACCCGGCTGTAACTGATGGCGAAGGTGATGCACGAAGCGACCAGTCCCACCAAAAGGCCGATCACGAATCCGAACTGCATGATCAGCACCAAGATCGCGATCACCACCAAGTACTCGGTCCGCGCAAGGCGATTGCGCGACTTCCACGCCCATTCAAGAAGCAGGCGCAGACCCAAGTACATCAGCGTCGCACCCATCACCGGCCGCGCGATAAAGCCCATAAGCTGCGGATAAAGAAAGTACGTCGCCAAGCACAGCACACCTGCGATCAGGCCGCTTAGGCGACTGGCGGCTCCGGCTTGGCGATTGAGCGCGCTGCGCACGATGGCATTGCAGCCCACCAAGCCACCGACCAAACCAGAAAGCACGTTGGCAACGCCGTGGGCCTTTAGCTCGCGATCGAGATCGGCGTCATTTCCCGTCGACAATTCAATGGCTGCGGCTGTTACTAGGGCGCCGATGGCCGACACCGTGATCAGCACCAGAACGCCGCCGCCAAACGCGGAAAAGAACGGCGTCTTTAGCAGCGGCAACGACGAAAGCACTTCACGGTATTCGTGATACGGCAACCACAGGCCGCTGCCTTTTTCAAAGTGTAGAAGCCAGCCCTGCTTCTGTGCCGCATCAACCGGGATGCCGCGCAGCGCCAGCATCACATGCGTAAGCAGCGTGCCGCTGATCAAAAGCGACGGCAGCCAAAGGAAGTGCTTGCTGCGAAACAAGACCATGCAGAACGCGATGGTGAAGGCCAGGCCGACCAGCAGGCGCTGCTGCGGCAACGACTCGGTGAAGCGATGCAAGGTGTCTAGGCGCAGCGGCACGTCCGACATGACGCGCAGGCCGCCGAGCGTCAGTACCCAGCCCGTCGACGCCAAGAAGCCACAGATCACGGGATAGGGCACATAGCGAATCCAGCGTCCCATGCCCAGCGTGCCAAACATGTAGAGCGCAGCGCCGGTCAGCGCAGTGCTCAAGGCCAGGGCCACCATCATGACCGAGATGGCGTTGTGACCGCCGCCGAGCACCGCGACCAGCGATACCGCGAGCGTGCTCTGTACGGCGGTGGGGCGCGAGTCGGGGCCGGCGATGGCGAAGTAAAACGGACTGTAAAGCGCGATGACGATGATCGTCACGCCCGCGCACATAAGCGCCATGCTGATGCCCTGCGGCAGCTTGCTGCTCAGATCTCCCGTAAAGATCATGGCGGCAAAGGACAGACCGAAGGACAGCGTGACCAGGAACGAGACCAGACCTCCGAGCAGGTCGCGTCCTAAGACGCTGGGCAGCTGCCGGGCCGTGAAGCCATCCAAGGCCAGAAGTCGACCCAGTGCGGACACAAGGACGCGATCCAAGACTGTAGTGCGAGTTGAGGCGCTTTCAGATTCGCTCACTTGGCGGAACCATACGAAGGCTTAAGTGGGTTGGCCCAGTTGTTGCCCCAGCGCTTGTACAGATCGTCGAGAAAGACGTTCCATTCGGCGCGCGTGCGGGCGCCAGGAAACGGAATGGGGGGAAACGCTTCGGGGCTCTTGAAGACCGGGAACGTCTGATTTTTTTCGCCGATGCGGGCGACATACAGCGTCTTCCACGTGTGCTGGTTGCTGGGGTCGACACGCAAGCGGACGTCGTTTAGCTCAAATGGTTTTTGTCGCAGCACTTGGCGCACGGCGCGTGTGTTTTCGCTGCCTGCGGCGCGAACGGCTTGCGCCCACAGATGCACGCCGTAGTAGGCCGCCTCCATGCCATCGCTGACCACGCGATGCTCACCGTATTTTCTGTGAAAGCGGCGCGCGAATTCGCTGTCGGGTTGAGGGGACGGCGCAGGGGCTGCAGGCTCGTTGTCTGGGCTGGCCGCTGTCTTGGCGGTGTTGTCGACGGGCTTGTTGCCTTCGCTGTCGGGATTGGGTTTGGCTTCGATTTGGGGAAAGTGGGCCCGCGTGATGTAGTGGCCCGAGAGATCCAAGTCACCTAGCTGCGCGATCTCGATCTCGCTGAGAGCAAAGGACAGCGTGGGCACTTTGCTGGGCAAGAGCTTGGCGGCGTGAAGCTGCTTAATGAACGTGACATTCGAATCGCCGACGAGCGCACTCAAGATGAGCTGTGGCTTGGCCCTGGCGATCTTCTTGATGACGTCTGAAAAGTCGACCTCGCCAACCAACGCAAAGTACGAGCCAGCGAGCTTCCAGCGCAGCTTCCTTGCCTCTTCTTCGACGATGGCCTCGATGGCGCGGGGGCGCAGACCATCGGTACCGATCAGGAACACGCGCTTGACCTGGCCCTGCGTCGCCAGCCACTGCACCGCCGGAATCACAAACTGGTTGGGGATGGCGCCGGTATAGACGACGTTGGGTGACTCTTCTAAACCCTCGTACGAGGCGGGATAGAACAGCAGGATGTCGGCTTCGACGAAGTAGGGCGTGATGGTCTTGCGTCCAGCCGAGCCGAAGCCGCCAAAGACGACGGCGACCTTGTCTTCGTGGATCAGCCGCTTGGCCGCGCGGGCAAAGGCCGAGTCGCTGGTGACCTCGGATTTTCCGTCGAGAACAACGGGCTCAAGCTTGCGATTGAGCACGCCACCTTGTTCATTGACCTCTTCGATGGCTAGATCGGCGGCATCGGCCAGCGGGCGTTCGCTGATGGCCAGCGGGCCGGTTAGCGAGTGCAAGATGCCCACCTTGATCGGCGGGATCGCAGGTGGGGCCTTGACGTTGGACACGTCGGCTGCGTCGGTCTTGCTTCCGGCATCAAGGCTGCCCGCTGCGGCCGTCACACCGCCTGAGCCAGTGAGACCCGGCAAGACGGAGTCGGCCAAGCGATGCCGCAGCCACGGCAACATTCCAAGCACCAGGCCGCTCAAGCCCACCACGGCCAGAAGCCAGCGTCGCATGGGCTGCGGCGCCTCTGTCTGTACGCTTGTGGTCTTGCTTGCGTCGCTTGTGCTGGCCTTGTGTACGTCGCCGCTGCCGACCTTGTTTGCTTCGCCGCTGCCGACCTTGTTTGCGTCGCTGCTGCCGACCTTGTTTGCTTCGCCGCTGCCGACCTTGTTTGCGTCGCTGCTGTGACTGGCAGAGGCCTGCGGGGCCGGGCCGGGCTGCGCTTTCGCATCGGGCTGCGGAATTGCCGGCGGACTCCAGCTTCCGGGCTGGGCATGTCCGTCTTGCGAGCTGCCCAGCGAGCCTTGCTGCATGCGGTTGAGCCGAGGCCGCGGTAGCTCGCGCTCCATCTCGAAGATCGACTGCTGTCGACGGGGAACGCGGTCCAGGATCGACTCTAGTTCGCCGAGTAGCTCGCCAGCGCTTTGGTAGCGCGCGGCAGGCTCTTTGCTAAGCGCACGCAAGATCACACGCGCACAGGGCTCGGGGATCTCGCTGATGAAGTCGCGCGGATCGGGAGCCAGAGAGCTACGAACGTGGCTCATGATTTCGAGCACGGTGTGGCCCTGAAACGGTGGCCTTCCGGTCAGCAGAGCAAAGTACGTCGCCCCCAGCGAGTAGATATCGCTGCGCGCATCGACGGTGCGCGAGTCGTAGCTCTGCTCGGGGCTCATGTAAAGCGGAGTACCGACGACGTGGCCGGCGGCGGTCAAGTGCGGGTCGTCTTCCAGCGTCTTGACGATGCCGAAGTCCGTAAGGCGCACGGTCCCCGCCGATGAAAACAAGATGTTGTCCGGCTTGATGTCGCGATGAATCAGGCCCGCGGCGTGCGCCACCTTTAGTGCCGAACAGCAGTCGGCCATGATGCGAGTCGCGATCAACCAATAGTAGGGCCCGACGCTGCGCACGCGCTGACCGGCGCTCTCGGGATTTACGAACTCCATCACCATGTAGCACGAGCCGCTGTCTTTGCAGACGTCGTAGATGGCGATGATGTTGGGGTGGCTGAGCCGGCCGGCGACCTGGGCTTCGCGCATGAAGCGCTCGACGGCGTTGGGGCGATCCAAGAGCGACTCGGCCAAGAACTTCACAGCGACGGTGCGCTTCAGGGCCAAGTCCTCGGCTTCGTAGACGGTGGCCATGCCGCCGCGGCCAATGCGACGCAGGATGCGGTACTTGCCAAAGAGCCGCCCGATGCGAACGTCATCGACAGGCTGCAGGCCGGTTCCAGCGTCGGTTGACTCGCCGCTTAAGGAAGACGAGCCGGTGCTCTCGGCAGTGACCGCAGGGTCGGGCCTGGGCTGTGGAGCCGTCTCGGAGGCCATCCCGATCATTATCTGGAATGGGCTGCCGTTCCGTCTACCTTGTCGTGTATCGGGTCAAATGCTGCTGCTACGGGCACATGGCAGAGAGGTGCCCTGCGACACCGGGCGCTGCGTGGTAGTACAAGACCTCCGGGCTGGGTACTGCATTGATTGCGTACGGTTTTATGCGAACAACGCCGTAACACGGCGGCAGGTCTTCTAAGTGAATCCCGATCAGTGTGTCCCGCTCGGCAAGCTGCCTGCGGTCGCGCTCGGCCTTGAGCCAGTCGGCGCTGACGACGCGCTGCCAGGCACCACTGTTGACCACGCGGGTCTTGCCGCTTGGGCTGCTGCTGGCGAAGTCAAAGCCGACATCTAGGCCGTGCGTGTGGCTAAACACATACAGATCGACGGGGCGGTTGGCGACCTGCTGGCTCTGCAGTGTGCCCAGGACTTGGCCGAGATAGCTGCCAAAGATCTGCTCGCGCGTGCGGCCATCGCTTGGCTTGTTGGGTTCGGGATCCGGCTCGCTGGGGGACTGCAAGCGAGCGATGTCGATGCGCTGGCTCCACGAGGTCTTAAGCAGCGTGAAGCCGACGAACTTGCCGACGGCTTGCACGAAGCCCAGCGGCCCTTCGCGGGTGATGGCGATGCGCACGGCGTCGCGTTCGGATGCGATGTTGTCGATGATCGGGTAGCGATCTTCGTACGCGTTGTAGAACGCCTGCATGAACTGCTCGCCCCACGGCCGCGTCAGGTAGTACTGGCCATCGCGCTCGCGAAACGGCGTCGGCCAGTTGTGAAAGCCGTTGGGGTCGAGGCCAATCTGGTGCCCATGATCGGCATAGATGCGGCGGTCGCGCGAGATCCAAAAGCCGGTGGCGCTGATCGAGAGCCTCTCCGCCGGGGCCCCAGTGCTGGCTTGCACCGCGCGGGCCACGGCAGGGAAGAGCAGCGCCGCATCGTGATTTCCCGGCACGATGACGACGCGATTGTCACCGCTCATGGCGAAGGCTCCGAGCCGGCGCAGATCGTCGCTGTGCGCCGCGATGACCTGCTGCGCGCGGGCCAGCGCTTCGGCGCCGCTGCAGCCCTGCTCGTGGTCGCGGCTCTTGCAGTCAACGCTGCGCGACTGCCACAGCTCAAAGGCATCGCCGTTCAAGATCAGATCGGTGGCCGATCCGCTGGCCTGTCCTTCGCGGTCGATCTGCTGCAGGAACTCGGCCCACTCGCGGCTCCAGCGGAAGTCTTCATAGGCATCAAAGCCGGCCTGCTGCCCGTCGTGTGATTTCGCCGCGCCCAGGCCAAAGTGAAGATCGCTGATGACGATCACGGTGCGTGGCTGCGGCCCATCGGGTTGCTCGACGCGCAGCGGAGCCACTTCCGCAGGCGAAAGCGGCGGCGGCTGCATGTGGACTGGCGGCGCGGTCGGTGTACTGCACGAGAGGGCCAGCAAGCCGATGCATGTCAGGGGTCTGTTCGTCACGTGGGCTCCTGCGTTTCGCGGGGTCGATTTCGGGCCAGGTCGATCGAGTGCGGCAATGCGATGATCCAACTGCGGCATGGTCGATTTCGTCCACAGAAACCCGCTGCGTTCCTGCGATCTGGCCGGGTTGTTCCAGCTTCGGCCCGATTTGGCGCGGCGGGGTGCTTGGTACGACGGCTGCACTACGCGTTTGCTTCAGAACTTCAGAACCAGGAGGCTCCCATGAAATCCCGTGTCTTTCGCGCTCTGATTCAATCGATGCTGGTCGCAGCGGCTCCGCTTTCCCTGCAGGCGGGCTGTGGTACCTGCGTGAAGACCGAGCCCACGCCGCTTTCGGCCGAGGCCAGCTTGCGTCTTCGCATGGCCACTTGGGCGTGTGAGCCATTCTGTGGTCCCGACGTCACGGTCTGCTCTGTCATCGTCGCGGGCCAGTCGCCGTTGAGCATCGACTGCAACGGCAAGCCGCCGATGATGCCGGTGCCCAGCCGGGTATCGGCAGAGCTGATGCTGGACGAGTGTGCGCCGCTCTGCGGGGCGCAGGCGGTGGCGTGTACGATCAGCAACCAGGACACGCGCTATCCCGGCGAGGTCGTCCGCCTGTGCTCTACCAACTATTCCTGTCCGCAGACCCCAGGCGCGATTGCTGGCCGTCGCCCCGCCGATATGCAGCGTGCGGACTGCATCGCCGACCATGAAGTGGGGGCGTTCTTTGCCGAGACCTGTCAGCTAGAAGCGGCGGCAGTCACTGCCTTTGCGATTCTGGCGGATGAGCTACGCGCACACGGTGCCCCCGCTGAGCTGATCGCGGCCGCCGAGCAGGCCGAGCGCGACGAGGTTCGCCACACGCAGATGACCGCAGCGCTGGCCCAGCGCTTTGCGGCCGTGCCGAGCCTGCCCACCGTGCAGCGCCACGCGCCGCGTCCGCTTTTGGCGATGGCGCTGGAAAATGTCGTCGAGGGTTGCGTGCGTGAAGCCTATGGCGCATTCGTCGCGAGCTGGCAAGGCGAGTATGCCGACGATGCCAAGGTGCGCGCGATCATGGCGCGTATCGCCCGTGATGAGATCCAGCACGCCGAGCTGTCCTTTGCCATCGACGCCTGGCTTGCATCCAAGCTCAACAAGGACGAGCGAGCGCGGGTCGAGCAAGCGCGAGAGGCTGCGTTCCGTGAGCTCAGCAGCGAACTAGATCGGCCGCTGAGCCCGTCGCTGCGAAGCACCGCAGGCCTGCCGCCAAGCACTGCCGCACAGGCGTTCTTGCACGCCCATGCGCAGCAGATCTGCTGCGCTTAAGATCGGCTAGCGCGCGAGCTCGGCATAGGTCCCCGGAACGTTGACCGCCTTGTGAATCCAGTCCCAGATTTTGTACCCCTGGAACGACGGCATGCTGACCGCAGCGACGGTCTGTTCAACGGAAAGCCCGCGCCCTTTGGCCGCGCCGACTTCGCTGAGCAGCGTGTTTAGATAGTTCACCGAAAAGTCAAAGCCGTGCGCTCCCGTCGGGTGATCGTGGCCTGGCACCACGACGGTGTCGGCCGGCAAGCTGGCGCGAACCTGGGCCAAGGTGGTGCTGACTTCCTGCGCATGACCTGCGAGCAGCCAGGGCACCGCCGGCTGCGCAGCGACGAGAGAATTGCCCGTCCACAGCACCTTTTGAGCCGGCACGTGAACGAACAGATCGCCGCCGGTCTGGCCAAAGCCGTAATAGCGCGCCGTCACCTCGACCCCACCCAGATCGACGACGAAGGGCGTTTGGTCGCTGACCAGCGTGTCCGCCGCGACGGGATGCAGCTCGTCGAGCCCCTGGTCTGCGCCAAAGTTCATCTTCATAAAGGCCACGTCTTCCTGGAAGTGCTCGGCGATGTACGCGGCCGTGCGCTGGTGCTGCACGATGTGGACACCTGCTGGCAGGAATGCGTTGCCAAAGCTGTGATCGCCGTGGCTGCTGGTGTTGATGACGTGGGTGATGGGCTTTTCGGTCTCGGCTCGCACCAGCGCGATCATCTGACAGAAGAGCTGCCGATTGATCATGCTCTCGACCAGAAGGACGCCGTTGTCTCCGACGACAAAGCCGCCGCTGGTGGCCAGTGGCACGCCCGCTTTGGAATGGCTTGCGGCATTGCTGTCATAGACCGCGTACACGCGCTCGCCAAGCCGCTGGGACGCAAGGCGAATGGCGTTGGGTGTCCACACATACATCGGATTGGGCGCGGTCAGCTTGGGTGGGGCGACACAGGCATCAAAGGTCTGCGGTGGCGCCGACGTACCGCAGCCACTGCCAAGCAGGAAAGAACCAAAGAGCGCGATGGATCGCAGGGTACTCATGGGATGGACCTCGTTTTCTGGGGGTGCGGGCCGAGCATTCGCCGCAGTCCCGTGGTTGCTGAAGACAAGGTATCCAGCCCAGCCCTCGACGATAAGTGGGCCACAAGGACAAAGACTGTTGCCTGGCGGTACACAGTGCCGCGGTGTCGCTGGCCAGGCTGCGCGGCGTGCGTGCCTGGGATGCGGGGGACAGATGTGCTCAGTCGCAGTCGGCCCAGCACGGGTGGGCAAAGTGCGAAACCAGGAAGTCGACGAACAGCCGCACCTTGGCCGGAATGTGGCGAGCGTTGGGAAATACCGCCGAGATCGCCAGCGGAGCGCGCCACGCTGGCAGCACGCGCAGCAAGCGCCCCGCGCGAAGCTCGTGCGCCGTCAGAAACAAGGGACAGAACACCAGCCCCAGCCCCTGGCACGCGGCCTCGACGAGAAGCTCGCCATGGTTCGACACCATATGGCCCGAGACTTCGACCGTGGTCTCGCCGCTTGGCCCGTGAAAGCGCCACGTGGTCGGCACTGCGTGATAGGCATAAAGCAGGCAGTCATGCTCGATTAGATCCGCCGGCTTCTGCGGAGTGCCGCGCCGAAGCAGATAGCTCGGGCTGGCACAGATCGCACGATCGACGCTCGCCAGCTTGCGGGCGATGAGAGAGCTGTCCTGCAGATCGCCAATGCGCACAGCCAAGTCGAAGCCTTCGGCCAAGATGTCGACCTTGCGATCCAAGAGGACCGCTTCGATCGTCAGCGCTGGATAGCGCGTCTTGAATTCGGCGATGGGCCCGGCCAGGTGACGGATGGCAAATGCCGACGGCAGGCTGATGCGCAGCCGACCCTGCGGCGAGGTCTGGAGCTCGGTGGCTTCCGCTTCCGCCTCGGAAAGCGCACGCATCGCCTCGCTGCAGCGCTCGTAATAGGAACGACCCACCTCGGTCAACTTCAGCTGACGGGTCGTTCGCTGCAGAAGCCGCGCACCCAGCCGATCTTCCAGGCGCGCAACGAGCTTGCTCGCGTATGACTTGGTCACTCCCAAGCGATCTGCCGCCGCCGTAAAGCTGCCTGCCTCGACCACGACCAGGAACGTCTCCATCTCGAACAAGCGGCTCATTTGATTATATTATATATTTAAAAATGGATCTCTTTATTGAATATTAATATCATAATGATAAATATTCTAAGAAGAATGCGATTTTGAATAAGTAAGGGGTTGTGGATTGATGGGATCTGCCGTCTTTGTTTGTATGAGCGACGAGAGATTACAGCGTAACCCGCAAGATCGTGCCGCGATCGCCGACGATCCAAAGGGATGAGGCGGCGGTGGCGCCGCGCGGGGAGGCGACGAGGGCATGCAGCGTCAGGTTGGTGCTGCTTGCGAACGGGGCCCAGGCCGAGCCATTGAACTGAAACAATCGCCCTGTGTCCCCGGCGGCAAAGACCGTCATGGCATCGGCGCCCCAGATCGCTCGCAGCGCGCCGGAAAGACCGGTCGAGGTGTTGCGCACCGTGGTCCCATCCCAGCGCAGCGCGGTCCCGTTGGCGCCGACGAACCAGATGTCGTTGGCCGCATTCGCCCAGAGCGCATACAAGTCCTGCGTAGTCGACGTCAGCACAGCGACCCAGGCTGCGCCGTTGTAGTGCAAGGCGGTTCCAGTCTGGCCCACGGCCCAGATGTCGTTGGGACCGGTGCCAGAAATGGCGAAAAGGCCGCCGCTGGCGCCCATGTAGGGCTGCCAGGTGCTGGTGGCGGGCACGTATCGGTAGGTCTTCCCGTCGTTGCCTGCGATCCAGGTGTCGCTTCCGCTGGGCGTGTACACGCCATTTAGCGATGGCGCGCCGCTGATTGAGCGCGAGCTCCAGCTTGTGCCGTCCCAGTGCAGCACCGAGCCATTCGCCCCCACGGCCCAGATGTCATTGGGCGCGCTGCCCGAGATGGCCTTGAGATCAGCGTACGAGCTACTGGCGACGCTGGTCCAGCGCGTGCCGTCCCAGTGCATGATGAGCCCGGCGCTGCCGACGACCCAGGCATCGCTGGAGGACGCGGCCCAGCCCGCATACAGGTTGCGCGTCGGCCCCTGCAGAAGGTTCGTCCAGCCAGCTTGGGTGCGGTGCAAGATGGTGCCGTTGTCACCGACGGCCCAGACATCGCTGCTGCTCGTGCCCGAGACGCCCAAGAGTGTGCTGGTCGTTTCGCTCTTCTCTTCGACTACCACGTTGCTGCGGCCGTCGATGCGCACGACGGTGCCACTCATGCCGACGGCCCACAGATCCTGCTCGCCGGTTCCCCAGATCCCATACAGGTTGGACGCGATGGGCGGCGGTATAAGCTTCCAGGGCACCATCTCGCCAGGCTTACGCTGGAGCAGTCGCCCTTTTTCCCCGACGGCCCACAGGTTGTCCGGCCGCGATCCCCACAGACCATAGAGTGCGCCCATTCCCTCGCTGGCTTCGGTGATGTCGGGCTGAGCGTGCCACTGCGAGATGGTTCCTGCCTGTGCGGTCAGCCAGATGGTGTTGGCGTCGAGGACGGTGAGCCCACGATAGACCATGCCCAATCCAGGGCCGGTCTGCAGCCACTGGGTTCCGTCCCACTTCAGAGCCGAGTTCTGGCTGCCCGCGGCAAAGGCCTGCTGCGGGCTGAGGGCGGCCACCGCATACAGATCGCCGATGCCGGGCAGCGTGCGCAGATCGGTGTTGGGCGGCGTGATGTGCAGGATCGTGCCGCCCATCCCGACGCTCCAGATGTCCTGCGCGCTGCTGGCTTTGACCGCGTTCAGGTCGGTCGTGGTCTGCGAGGGCACCTGTGTCCACGTGCCGTCCTTGAAGTGGAGGACCGTACCGACGTCGCCGACGGCCCAGACGTCGCCTGCGCGGATGGCGTGGACGGCGTTTAAGCGGTTGCCCTGGGGCAGTGGGTTCTGCCAGCAGATCCGCTGGTTCGGGCAGACGCCCGTGATGGGCGTGGGGGGCGTGGGGGGCGCAGTCCCGCCGTCGGGGTTCGTCTGGGTGTCGCCGCTGCGCTCGGCCAAGAAGGGATCCCACAGCCCGGAACAGCCACACGCCCAAAGCAAAGCCGCGCTGCTGATGCATCTCACGCTACGTACCGACATAGGTCCCCCAATGACAGACCGCTTCATTGTACGCCCGCACGACGTGCGATTTGCGCAGCGATGTCTGGACGGCAGCCGTCGAACTTTGTAAAAGCCAGCCGCCATGCCGCGTTCTGCTTCACCGTCGACAGCCTCGCCCAACGAACCCTCCATAGATGAGCCCGCTGAGCACTTGCAGCCAGCCAGCGCGCCTGCGTTCCCTGGCCAAAAAGACGATCCGGCAGCGGGCCGGGCCGATTCGCATGGCGCATCGAGCTCGCACCTGTCGACGCCGTTTATGCGGCAGTACTTGGAAGTCAAAGAGCGCTACGCCGACTGCATCGTCTTTTTTCGCATGGGCGACTTTTACGAGATGTTCTTCGACGATGCGGTGGTGGCGTCGCAGCTTCTCGACCTTACGCTGACGGCGCGCGACAAGCAGCGCGAAGATCCGATACCGATGGCCGGTGTGCCGCATCACGCCGCCAAGCACTACGTCGCCAAGCTGGTCGCGGCCGGCAAAAAGGTCGCGATCTGCGAGCAGGTCGAAGACGCCCGCAAGACCAAAAAGATCGTGCGCCGCGCCGTCACGCAAGTGATCACGCCCGGCGTCATCTTGGAAGAAGAGCAGCTTGAACCCAAGGCTGGTCATTACTTGGCGGCGGTGTGTTACGGCGACGGCCAGGCCGGGATCGCGCATGTCGATGTCTCGACGGGTGAGTTCTCGGCGACGGTGGTGCCGCTCTTGGATGCGACGGAAGAGCTGGGCCGCATCGCCCCGGCTGAGCTTCTGATCGTCTCGCCGGACGAGTCGCTTGTGCGCCAGACCGCAGAAGAGCTGCAGCGCCGGCTGCGCATTCCGGTGGGGCACAGTCGCAGCGCCTTGCCGCGCGAAGACCACGCGACCATCGCGCCGCTGATCGGTGATGCCGCCGCGGGGCAGCCCGTGCATCCGCTGATCGCCGCGTCCGGGGCTGCTTGCATTCGCTATGCCCAGGCCACGCAGCCCACCGGCACGCTGCCGATCTTTCGTCTGCGCTGCTATCAGCCCGGCGACAGCCTGATCGTCGACGAGACCACGCGCGTAAATCTAGAGCTTCTGCACACGCTGATGGAAGGCAAGCGGCAGGGCTCGCTGATTGGTGTTCTCGATCAGACCAAGACCGCGATGGGTGGGCGTTTGCTGCGGCGCTGGCTGCTGGCTCCGCTTTTGGATTTGGCCGCGATTCGTCGACGTCACGACGCCGTCGAGTGGCTGGTCGAGCATCCGCTGGCACGCAAGGCACTGCGCGAGAGCCTCGCTGAGATCTATGACCTAGAGCGCTTGGCCGGTCGCTTGGGGGCTGGCGTGGCGACGCCTCGCGATCTGTTCAGCTTGGGTCAGGGCCTGCGCTTGATTCCGACGCTGCAGGCGGCTTTGGCCAGCGCACGCGATCCGCTGTCGCTGATGAGCGATGAGCGCAGCCGTGTCGCGCCGACCGTCGATGACAGCCTGGGCCTGCCGCAGCTTCTGCAGCTTGGCGAGGATCTATGTCGTGATGTCGCCGAGCGCATCGGTGTCGCGATCATCGACAGCCCGCCTCTGGTCTATCGCGAAGGCGGCTTCATTCGCCGTGGCTTTCATGCGGGCTTGGATGAGCTGCTCGATCTGTCGCAAGGCGGCAAAGATCACATCCTGCGCATCGAAGAGCGCGAGCGTGAGCGCAGCGGCATCTCGTCGCTGAAGGTCCGCTACAACAAGGTCTTTGGCTATTACATCGAGATCACGCGATCGAACCTTTCGCGCGTGCCTGCGGACTATGTGCGCAAGCAGACCACGGCCAATGCCGAGCGCTTTGTCACCAGCGAGCTTGCCGAGTACGAAGCGAAAGTGCTCGGCGCAGAAGAGCGCCGCGTCGAGCTCGAGCTGGAGCTATTCGATGGCTTGCGCCGTGAGCTTTCCCAGACCACACCGCGCATCCTGGCGCTGGCCGAGCGCATCGCGCAGATCGACACGCTGGCCAGCTTGGCCGAGCTTGCGCACCGCAACGGCTATGTCCGCCCCAGCGTGAGCCACGAGCTGCAGCTTACGATCGAAGAGGGCCGCCACCCCGTCGTCGAGCAGCTTACGGGGCGCGGGCGCTTTGTGCCCAACGATACCCAGCTTGATCCCGATGCCGAACAGATCCTGCTTTTGACCGGACCCAACATGGCCGGCAAGTCCACGGTGATGCGTCAGGTCGCGCTGATTGTGCTCTTGGCGCAGATGGGATCGTTCGTGCCCGCCCGTCGTGCTGAGCTGGGCTTGGTCGATCGCATCTGCACGCGCGTCGGAGCAGCCGACAACCTCTCGCGCGGCGAGTCGACGTTTATGGTCGAGATGCGCGAGACCAGCCAGATCCTGTCGCGAGCGACACGGCGATCGCTGGTGATTCTCGACGAGATTGGCCGCGGCACATCGACCTATGACGGGGTCTCGATCGCCTGGGCAGTGGCCGAGTATCTGCACGATCACATCGGCTGCCGCACGCTGTTCGCGACCCACTACCACGAGCTAGCGGCGCTTGCCGAGGCGCGCCCGCGCGTGCGCAACTTTTCCGTGGCGGTGCGACACTGGCAGGGCGATATCGTGTTCTTGCACAAGCTGGTGCCAGGTGGTGCCAACCGCAGCTATGGCATCGAAGTGGCGCGCTTGGCCGGGCTGCCCAAGACCGTCGTCGAGCGAGCGCGTCAGCTCTTGCATGAGTTGGAACAGACCGATGACGGCAGCGACTTGGCCCATGCTGCATCTCCAGCACATGGCAGGCCGCGCTCAAGTCAGCTGCCGCTGTTCCATGTGCCGGTGGCTTCGCCGCCAAGCGCCGCACCGCCGCCGCGTGATCCGGCCGAGCTAGAGGTGCTGGCCGCTGTGCGCGGGCTCGATCCCGACAACCTGACGCCACGCCAAGCCTGGGACGAGCTAGCCAAGCTGCACGCCTGCCTGTCGTCCGCAGGTCCACGAGCCCGCAAGTAGCGCGCCGCCCGTCCGCTCGGGGCCTAGCTGCTCGCTCAATCGCCGTGGATTGAACGCGATGGTGGGCGGATGCGCTGGCATCGTGCGGTCTGCGCCGGCCGCGTAATCCGCGCGTCTTGCGTATCGGCGGAGCGTAAGATGGCAGCTGCAATGCCGTCGCAACCACTGCGCATCACGTGGCTGTTTTCGTGGGCCGAAGATCTGTTTGCCTTCCTGATGCCGACGCTTCTTGCCGTGTCGCTGGTGCTGTTGGTTCGCGATGCACAGCACGCGCCGCTAGGTCCCTTGGGCTGGCTGTTGACGGTGGTCTTCGTCGATGTCGCCCATGTCTGGGCCACGATCTATCGCGTGTACACCGTCCCTGGTGAAGTAAAGCGCCGCCCGCTTCTGTATCTGGGGATCCCGGCCCTGGCCTACGCCGCAAGCGTCGTACTGTACTCGCTGTCGGCGCTGACCTTTTGGCGCGCTCTTGCGTCGCTGGCCGTCTATCACTTTGTGCGGCAGCAGTACGGCTGGATCGCGCTGTGTGGTCGCCGTGCGCCCGCGCCGCGCTGGGCCGCGCTGGATCGCGGACTGGATACCTTGGCCATCTACATCGGCACGCTGTACCCGATTGTGTACTGGCACGCCCATCTGCCGCGGCGCTTTCACTGGTTTGTGGCCAAGGACTTTTTTCTGCCGGCGCCCGCGTGGCTGGCGTCGGTTTTCTTTGTCGCTTGGCTGCTGATCGGCGGTCTGTGGCTTGTGCGCCAGATTCACCGCCTCCTCGACGAGCGCAGCTTGCCGGCAGCCAAGCTTCTGGTGATGGGCAGCACGTGGCTATCGTGGTATCTCGGCATCGTCTACTACAACTCGGACTTCGCGTTTAGCGTGTGCAACGTGCTGCCGCATGGCGTGCCGTACTTCGTCTTGCTGTATCGCTATCGCCAGAACGAGCTACGCGATCGCGAGGCGCAGTCTGAACCAGCGCCAGTGCCACACCGTGCCGCAGCCACTCCGCTGCATCACGATCCGTCCCGCGTGCGCTATTCAGCGACGGCCGTGCTCATGTTCCTGCTGCCACTTTTTGCACTGGCGTTCTGTGAAGAGAGTCTGTGGGATCGCCTGATCTGGCATGACCACGCTCGGTTCTTTCCGCTGCCCGAGATCGATCCGCCCGCCTGGCTGCTGGTGCTGCTGGTGCCGCTCTTGGCGCTGCCGCAGTCCTCGCACTATCTGCTCGATGCATGGATCTGGCGCGTCGGCCCACAAAACCCCGATCTCCGTCGACGACTGGGGCTGTAAGCAGAGCGTGGGCGGATGACCTATTTGGGCTCGCGCTGAATCCACTTGATGGGGTGGATTTCCCACCAGCCGTGTCCAAAGTCGTGGTGGACCGTGCCCAAGATCAAGACCGTGCTGCCGGTTGGCGGATCGTCGATCACGCCGCGCGGATTCGCGGGGTCTTTGTACATCGGCACGTTTTCCGTCGCTGCGCCGAAGGGTCCCAAGGCTGGCAGTGAGTCGGGATAGCGCAGCGGCCACGGCACCTCGGCCTGCACATGCGTGTCGCGATCCGGGGCGACCAACGGAAACGCGATGGTGGTGCGCACGCAGATCTCTTTGCCGGGCGGATAGCGGCCCCCCAACAGATCGGCGATGTCGACAGGCTCTGGGCACAAGGCCGCGGCCGTTGCGCCGCCATCGACCTGGCACAAGAAGCGTCCGATATCGCGCGAGCGGAAGTAATGCGGACTGTAGTCGCCGCTGCTTGGGACCTTGTAGCTGGGATCGCAGCGCTGCCCGATCGGGCAGTCTTCATCGCGCAGGCAGGTGCCGTTGACATTGCGCAGATCGCTGTTCCAGTCGATCGCGGGCACTGGACCGCAGACGCCGCGCCGCTCGCACCACAGCGCATCCGCGCAGTCAAGATCGCGCTGACATGGCTCGCCCGTCCTGCGCAGGACACGCTGCGGCTGCGCGGACTGCACGAGGGTGTACTCGGTGATCGCGGTGAGGATCGGCTTTTCCACCAGGGCGACATCCCACAGCATGCGCTGAAAGCGACCTCGCACGCGGATCTCGTCGCCGCGCTGAGCAGGCACCCAGCCTTTTTCCTGCAGCAGCGCAAGGGGCAGCTCGACGCCCAATCCCCAGCCGTCGCTTTGGTTCTGCTGCGCCTCGTTGGTCTGCAGCAGCAGATAGCGCACGGGCAACACTTCATAGTTGTCCACGCCCTGCACACGCTGGCCAAAGGTGATCGTGGTCACGCGACCGCGGACCGTGATCTCGGTTCCGCTGCGGTCAGAGGGCAAGCTGCCTTGCAGATCGAGCGTCACCTCATCGGGGGTCAGCTCGCGGTTGGCCGAGAGCTCTTGCGTGCAGCCCACCCCAGCCAGCAGCGCCATGCACAGCCAGCGGCCAGAGCGACGATGATTAACGAGCATGACGCAGCTCCTTTTGTTTTTCGTTTTGTTTTTCGTTTTGTTTTTCGTTTTGTTTTTCGTTTTGTTTTTCGTCTTCGCCCGCTTCTTCCTCGGCCATTTCCTTGAGCTCGGCCACGGTGTCTTGCGCGAACAGCTCAAAGGCCCACAGCGCGTGGCTGGTCTTCCAGGCCTGCACGGCGTCGCGCACCAGCACTTTGGCCTCTTGCTCGTTGTGGATGCGATCCATCACGCGTGACAGAGCGATGTAAAACGCGCGGAGCTCTTCTGCGCAGGCGCGCGAGGCGCTGGCCATGACGCGCCGCTGCTCGACCGGGGAAAGCGCGTCGTACAGCGGAGACAGCTCAGCGAAGCGGCTGCGATAGGGTTCCAGCCCGCGGCGCAGAAGCCGCGCCGCTTGCTCGGGGGGCAGCGGCTCTTTGGCCATGTGACTGGCCAGCGTCGGCAGCGCGCGACAGAGCGGCAGCAGCGCCTCGCGAAGCTGCGTCTGCGGATCGCGACTTCGCGTGCAGCCTGTACCGCTAAGCAGAAACGAACTCAGCAGTAGAGCCCACGCACAGCGTCGAAAGGTCTTTTGCATGATGCCGCTATAGCACAGCGGCCCGCGCCGCTTATGGCAGAGGATCGTTCTGCTCCGCTTTGTATGCCGGTCGACGAGCCTTCTTCCGTACTATGCGAAAGCAGCATGTCGATGGGAGGAGTCCAATGTTGACGGGTTGGTTTGGTGAAGTGCTCCCGGTGGGGCTGACGCGCGGACGTGAGCGGCCGCTCTACGCCTGGGATACTGGGCATGGCTTCTCGCTCGATCTCATCTACATTCCGGCCGGGGAATTCGTCTACGAGGGGCGAAGCAAGGCCGCGACGATCGAGCGGCCTTTTTGGATCGGACGCAGCGGCGTGACCTGGCGGCAGTACGCAGCCTTTTGCAAGGCGCTCGGCACGAGCGAGCCCGTGCGTCCACGCTTCCTCAACGTCACAGACGATCACCCGGTCGGCAATGTCTCGTGGAATGACGCCAAGGCGTACTGTGCCTGGGCCCGCGTCGACTTACCCACCGAGACCGAGTGGGAGAAGGCCGACTGGGAAAAGACGCGCTGGGAACATCTCCACGTAGGAGAGTACGCCGCACTCCACATGAATGTAGATTGGCAGTGGTGCGATGGCATGGCTGCCGCGGGCACGCGCATCGTGCGTGGGCGGCGCTTTGAGGACGACGACGGCGTCTGGGACCGTCGCTCCTTTCACAAAGCGGATGCCCGTCTGCAGAGCGTGGGCTTCCGGGTCTGTCTGCGCTCGTAAGCAGTCGCTTCAGAAGATCACGGCGCTGGATCCGGGGGGCGGGCCAGATATTCGTACACTTCCAAGCAGTCGAAGATCGGGTCTGGGCGCGGGAAGTCGAACTGCGTATTGCTCCACTGCACCAGCCGATTGGCTCGACGGAAGATCAAGAAATAGTCAACGTCTCCGGCTTCGCTGGGCGGGACCCGATCGCTGCGCGGTGTCTTGCGAAACGCCCGCAGATCGAAGCCCGTGATCGCTTCATCCAGATCGCTGCGCTGGGCCGCGGTCAGCTCAACGCGCGTCGCATGTTTCAGCGAGCGCAAGGTCACGCTGTTGTCTTTGCGTACGATCAAGAGCGCGCGGTATGGCGCACTGGGATCGCGCTTGCTGCGCTTGTACATCCGCAGAAGCTCACCCGGCTGCAGCTTCATCGCTTGCGTCGGCGAAAAGTCCGCAGGCAGCGGACCTGCCGGATCGCTGACAAGCAGGGCCAGCTGGGCCTGCACAATCAGCGCGCGAAGGAACATCCAGATCATCGCCCCTCCTTGCCCGCACAGAGCATGCGAATCGCCACGGTCCAACGTACCGCAGCGTGGGCAAGAATGGCTTCGCTACTTCTGCGACCCCGGCGTTTCCGCGCACCTTTTAGCGGGCAGCGTCCGGCCACAGGACCGACGGACGCTGCGGCATCGGTCCGAACGACACAGACGAAAGTCGCGTTGACCGTTGCGGCTCGGCGGTGATACGTTGCCGAACCAATGACGCTTGCTAAGACCGTCTTGGCTGCTGGAACCCGTTTCTCTGGTCAGCTAGTTGCCGAGGGGGATGTACAGATCGAAGGTCGCTTTGAAGGTGGGCCGCTGAAAGTTGGCGGGCGGCTCACCGTTTCAGCACAGGGGCACGTTGAGGCGACGCAGGCCGAGGTCGTAGAGGCCGAGGTCCTGGGCCTGTTCCGCGGCACGCTGAAAGCGCGCGACGTCGTGCGTCTGCACAGCACCGGGCGTGTCTTGGGCGACATCTTTTCTCCGCGCGTGGTGTTTGTCAGCGATAGCGAAGCCGCGGCGAGCGCTGCGCCGTCGCCTGCTGTCAGCCCACCGTCCGCCCCGGCGCGAAAGCCCAGCGATTCGGCGCCACCGCTTGCGGCTCCAAGCCCGGTCTTGTCGCCAGCGGCTCCGGCGAGCCCGGTCTTGCCGCCGCCTCCCGTCCGGGCGCCCCGCCGTACGCCGCCCAGCGCGACTCCAGCGGCTCCCACACCGCCTGTGGGGGTGGCACCTGTGCCGGTCGCGCCAACGCAGTCGCCTGCAGCCCCTGCTCCTTCGGTTGCCCCGTCGGTTGCTCCGCCGAGTCCCCGTACGATCCCGGCCCTGCCCAGCTTGGGTCAGCGTTCGATGCAGCGCTTGCCCAGCCGCGAACCGTAAGCCTTCTTCCCCGAACCTTTTTCGCCCGGTTCTTGTTCCTTGCCCGCCCCTTGGCGAGGCGGCTATAATCACATTGCTGTGCCTATTTACCGATTGACGGCCTCCCTTAGGGGGGCTTGCTCCTGCCGATTCGCCTGTGTTCGAGCGTTGCCATGATTGGTCAGCAGATCGGTCAATACCGCGTGCTCGGCAAGATCGGCGAAGGAGGCATGGGCGCCGTCTATGAGGCTGAGGACGCGGGGATCGGTAAGCGCGTCGCCATCAAGGTCCTGCACAAGGATCACGCGAAGAACGCGCAGATCGCAGCCCGCTTCATCAACGAAGCGCGTGCGATCAATGCAGTGGATCACCCAGGGCTGGTGCAGGTGCTGTCTTCGGATCGCTTGCCAGACGGCACCGCCTACATCGTGATGGAGCTTCTGAAGGGCGAGACGCTGAACGCCCGGCTGAAGGCTCAAGGTGGGCGGCTGCCGATGCAGTCAGCGATTCAGCTTGGACGACAGATTGCGTCGGCGCTGGCCGCCGCTCATGCCAAGGACATCATTCATCGCGATCTCAAGCCCGACAACATCATGATCGTCGCGGACTCGGCGTTTCCGACGGGCGAGCGGGCCAAGCTGCTCGACTTCGGTATCGCCAAGCTAAAGCTCGAATACCAGGGCCAGGGCGATCAGGTGATGACGCGGGCGGGCGTGATGATGGGCACGCCACTTTATATGGCGCCCGAGCAGTGCCGAAACGCCAGCGACGTCGATCAGAAGGCCGATGTCTATTCGCTGGGCGTCATGCTGTATCGCATGCTGGCGGGCCGACCGCCGTTTTCGGCGCCGGGTACCGGCGAGCTGATGGCCATGCACATCTATATGCAGCCGCCGCCGCTTGGGGAAGCGGATCGCTCGCTGCCGGACCCGCTGGTCAAGCTGGTCCACCGCATGTTGGCCAAGAACCGCACCGAGCGTCCGTCGATGGCCGAGGTGGCCAAAGAGCTAGAGCGCATCGGGGCGACTGCGACCGGCGTTGTGCAGGCGGTGCCAGCACCGACGTCACAGCCTGCGCTGTCCGTGAACGAATCAGCGACGGTGGTGTCCGACAGCGTGCCGCCGATCCCAGCGGCGCAGACGCGCAAGAGCCGGTGGCCTTTGCTCTTGGCGATGAGCCTGATTATCGGCCTCTTGGCGACGGCCGGCATCGTGTTTTATCAGATGCGCATGCAGGCGAAAAAGCCGCAGCCGATGATTCCGCAAGGCAGTGGCGGCCCAGCGACGAGCGGCGCTGCGACGACGGCCCCTGACAAGCAGCCGCAGCCCAGCAAGCCCGCACTGGTCAAGTGGCACATCGAAAGCGAGCCCAGCGGCGCTGAGATCTATCGCGTCGCCGGCAACAAACTCGAAGGGCACACGCCGTTCCGCAGCGAGCAGCCGCCAGAGGCGGGTCAGATCGAGATCGAGCTGCGTCTTGCCGGCTATGCCCCAGCCAAGCTCACCGTGGACGGCAGCAAAGACGCCGAGCCACCCGTCGTCAAGCTTGAGGCTGAAAAAGCCGCCAAGAAAGCCGATGACAAAAGCAGCAAAAAGAAGGGCAAAGGCAAGGGCAGCAAGTAGCCCATAGACGACACGCCGACGCCCTCTTCCCATTCCACATCCTGCAACCCGCTTCTTACCGGGACCCGTCCCGCGTATCCTTAGGCGCCATGGCCAACCGAACTCTTGAGACCCTCGAACGCGAGCTGACTGAGACGACGACTCGCTACGACGCAGACTTCTCGGGGCAAGCGCGAGCGACGCGCGACCTGAACCTTTTGGATGAACTTTTGGCGCGCTTGCGCAGCGCGATCAGCGATCTTGAAAAGCTGCCCGCTTCGACGGGGGACAAGCGCACACAGCTGCTTGAGCAAGCGCGCGGCCAGCTTTCAATGTACGAGACCGAGCGGCGCGCCATCGTCGAAGCCAAGTCTGGAGGCCCCGAGGCCGTCGAATTCGCGCGGCTGGCGGCGCAGGCCAACTTTGCGTTCGCGCGCTATCAGCGCCACTTCGCTGGGCAGTCGCGATCGACGCGCGACTTGGGGCTGCTGAAAGAGATGGTCGAAGATCTGCGCACGCTGCGTCAGCGCATGAGCGTGATTCTGTCGCTGAAAGCGAACACCTCGTATCAAGCCGATGCCGACTTGGTGTCGAAGGTGATCGAGCAGTACGCAGAAGAGGTGAGGCAGATCGAGCGCTCGCAGAGCGAAGGCTCGCCGGAAGAGCGAGCCAGTCGCTTGGCCGAGCTAGCGAATGCGCAGTTCGCCATGTACGACAAACACTTCGTCGAAAAGAGCCGCATCACGCGTCGTCCCGCGCTGCTGCAGCGCGTCGTCGAGAACCTGCGGCGAATTCGCGGCCAGATGCGTGAGCTGCGCTTGTCTGGCACCACCGCTGAGAACAACCGCAACAACATCGGCATCGTCGAACAGGCGCTCAAGCACAACGAGCAAGAGCTGGCCGAGATCCGCAAGGCGCGGCAAGCGGTGCCACTTGCCGACATCATGGGCATGCTCGGCGGCGCAGCCAACGAAGTGTTTGAAGAGTACCGCCAGAAGTTCGCCGGCAAGGATCGTCGGACGGTTGATTTAGCGACGATGACGACACTGTGCGATCAGCTCAGCGAGATCGTGCGGCAGATGGCCGACATGGGGCGCACCGAAAAGAACGAAATGAACGAGCGCAACCTCGACATCGTGATTGAGCGCCTGAGCACGTACGAAGAAGAGTGGCGAGCGATCCGCGACGCGCAGCTTCAGCCGAAGAAGTAGCGGTATCGGTCGGTCGCGGACCGCTTACGAGCGCGGTCGCGTCCGCTCGCGGATCAGGCCCTCTTGCCCGGTCGAGGCAACGAGGCGCCCGTCGCGTGAAAAGATGCTGCCGCGCACCAGCCCGCGCGCTCCCGAGGCAGATGGGCTGTGCATGACATGCAGCAGCCAGTCGTCCATGCGGAATGGACGATGGAACCACATCACGTGATCCAAGCTGGCCACTTGCATGCGCGGGTCGATCCAGGTCTTGCCGTGTGGTCGCATTGCCGTCGGAACAAAGGCAAAGTCTGAGCAGTAGGCAAGCAGGTAGCGATGCAGCGCCGGATCGTCGGGCAGGGGGCCGGCGGCGCGCAGCCACACGGCGTGCGATGCGCTGCTCTTGTGCGGGGCAAACGGATCGATGGGCTCGACGGGGCGAAGCTCGATCGGGCGCTCGGCCAGGGCCCGGCTGCGGGCGCCTTCCGGCAGGCGCTGCGCGTACTTCTGCCACAGCTCAAGCTCGGACAGAAGGCCGTCGGGACCGATGGAAGCGGGCATGGCATCAGCATGATCGAGCCCTGGCTCGTCGAGGTGAAACGACGCAGCGAGGTTGAAGATCGGCTGCCCGCCCTGCACGGCCACTACGCGCCGCGTCGAAAAGCTGCCTCCGTCACGCAAGCGATCGACGGAATACACGATGGGTCGCTTGGCATCGCCCGGTCGCAAGAAATAGGCATGCAGCGAGTGAACATGGCGCTGCGGATCCACGGTCTGCACCGCCGCGCTCAGCGCTTGGCCCAGGACCTGTCCGCCGAAGACTTGGCCCCAGCCCAGGTCTTGGCTCTGACCGCGAAACAGGTTCTCTTCGATGCGCTCCAGGGCCAATAGCTCGATCAGTTCTGAAAGCACGCGCGTCATCCGCTCTCCGTCGCTTGAAATCGGGTCCCCATTCTATCGACAAGCGCCGCGCCCGGATCACAAGACTGCGGGCGAGCCGGGCTTGTATCGCTTGGCCGACTCGATTACCCTGCCGCGGTTCTCGTCGGAGTCGAAGAGGTGGTCGTCGGCGCAGCCGATTCGTCGGAGGCGCGGGAGGAAAGTCCGGGCTTCACAGGGCAGGATGCCGGCTAACGGCCGGTCGAGGTGACTCGCAGGAAAGTGCCACAGAAAACATACCGCCCGTCGCTGTCTTGCTCGCAAGGCGGCGAAAGGTAAGGGTGAAAAGGTGCGGTAAGAGCGCACCGGGAAGCTGGTAACAGCCTCCGCATGGAAAACCCCATCCGAAGCAAGACCAAGTCGAGAGTCAGGGCGGCCCGCTCGCCCGTCGGCGATACGCTCGAAAGAGCCGTCGCAGGCGGGGCTCTCAGGTAGGTTGCTTGAGCCGCCGAGTAATTGGCGGCCTAGATGAATGACCGCCACCTCTGCCCAGCGCCTCGTCGATGTCATCATCGGCGAAGGCGGGACGGCAGCGGAACAGAACCCGGCTTACCGACGACTCCGACGAGAACATTCCCCCACTGCGCGGCCACTTCGCCTGACCCGCGTCGCCCAGAAGGCCGCTTATTTCTTGATGCGGTCGAGGATGGTCTGCGCGATCTCGGACAGCGCGCTGCCGTAGTTGTCGATGTCGCAGATGCTGTACTCGCGGCTGCCGGCAATGCTCTTGGCAAAGCTGGTCAGGCGGCGCTGGGCTTGGCCGATGACGGTGGTGCTGCCCACGTTGTAACAGCTTGCGTCTGCGCCCCCGGCCCGGTTGAGGACCGGCGACGTGGTGCCACCGCCCGAGCGACTGATCACGACCTTGCCGCCTTCTTCAATGGCTGGGCGCGTCCAGATGCCGCTGACCAAGAGCTTTTCCGCGGGACGCAGCGACTTCAGGAAGCCGCTGTATTTGCTCACCGATTCCAGGTAGTTGTCGACGCGCTCTTTGCAGTTGGTCTTCTGGCCCGTGGTGTTCATGGGCTGATCGCAGCGCAGGCTGCGCGCCAGGCAGCGATAGTCCAAGTTGTAACAGTCGAACGAAGCGTCTTGGTCTGGCGTTGAACAGTCGCGGGTCACTGGGTTGTTTTCGTTGCGCCGCGCAAGCTGCACCGAGCAGTCGTCTTCATCGGTCAAATAAACCACTGCCAAGAGCGAGTCCTTGCGCAGGAAGCCGCTGTTTTCCGCGCGGTGCCCGTCGAGCGCGCGTCGTGTCGCATCCAGCGGGCTTTCGATGCCGCAGCCGCCGTCGCCGAGCACGGCGATGCACTTCAGTGCATTTTCGGGACCGAAGTCGATCATCTTGCCGCTGCCCGGATCGAACTTCAGATCAGCCGGCACGTTGGTCTTGCCGCTATCGCGCCAAATAAAGCGGTTGCCATCGGTGGGAACGAACTTCGCATCGGGGCACTGCGCCGCGCAGGCTGCTCGCGAGTCCACTGTCGGCAAACTGCGCCCCGTGCAGGCCTGCGCTTGCAAGGCACCATCATCGCCCGCGTAGCTGTCGCAGGCACCGATGCTGCCACCCCAAGGAGTGCCGGGGGCCGTGTTGGTGCCGACATCGGTGCTGACCACGCCGATGTGATAGCTGACGTCCGTCTGATCGAGCTTGCGGATGAGCGCGCCAATTCCCGCCGCCAGAGCCCGCTGTTTGGGAGCCATGGAGGGCGAGTTGTCGACGACAAACAAGATGTCGACGCCGCCGCTGCCACCCGGAGGATTGCTCGCCTTTTTGCCGATGACCTGGAAGTCGCCGAACTCGGCGGTGTCGAAGGTGACCGTCTTGGTCGCGCGATCGACGACCAGATCGCCGTCGGGAATGAAGTCGCGCATGGTGCCGCGCAGCACCGCGACGCGTGGCCTCTCGGTCTCGGGAATCAGGCTGGGGTTGTATGGCAGCGTGATCGTCACCGTCGACAGCAAGATCTGCGACAGCGGCAAGAAGCGTGCGCTAGGGCCCAGGGCTTGTTCCATGCTGCCCGTCGCCAGCTCGCGTCCGCAGGTGATGCCTAAGACGGTCGACGCAGCCAGCGCTCCCGGCGGCACCAGCACGCTGGTACCAGCCAAGGCCGACTGCTCGCCGTCGCCCACCGTCAGGCGAGCGCCCGTCTCATCGATCGTCTTTTTCACCGGGTCAGAGCAGATCGCGCCGCGTGGGTCGGCTAGATCCGGCTCGGAAACGGCCAAGTCGGGGACGTTGTTTTGCCCATGGTTGTGGTTGGGGCCCGTGCAGGACGGAAGCGCCGCGGCCAGCGCGCCAACGCCGAGCAGCGCGCCGACAGGCAGGCCCAGAGTGCGAAGCAGGGACTTCGTGTTCATGGCAGGTCTTTCATGGCCGGTCGTTTGTTGCAGCCGACACGGCCGCGGGCTTAGGGAAGCTGCACGCGCTCGATCATTACGTAGCCCGTCGAGGGCAGGTTGCTGGTCTGGTACGAGCTGCCGCGGCTGGCTGTGATCTGATACGTGCCGGGGTAGATCTGCCCTTCAAACGCCCAGTCGCTGTCTAGACACAGCGAACCAAACGTGAACGTATAGCCGCGCACCGCGTCGTTGAGCCGCACCTGGGCCTTGCGCTCGTAGGGGTTGCGCGTGTCGCTGCAGTCCGTCGTCACCTCGGGATCCTTGCCGTTGAGCGTCACGCGACCGGCTACGCGCAGCGTCTTGACGTCGAACACCTGGCCCATCAGGTCGGCGCTGATCGCAAGGCCGCTCGTCGCGATGTATCCCGCGGAGGGCAGGTTGCTGGTCTGGTACGAGCTGCCGCGGTTGACTAGCACTTGATAGGTGCCGGGATACAGCGCGCCGCTGAATTCAAATCCAGAGTCCACGCAGCGAGATCCGTACGTGAACGTATATCCCTTGCTGGTCTCGACAAACTGCACCTGGACCTTGCGCTCATAGGGATTGCGGGTCGCGCTGCACTCCGTCGTCACTTCCGGGTCCTTGCCGTTTAGCGTCACCTTGCCCAGGACTTGAATCGTGCGGACATCAAAGACCTGGCCGCTCAGGTCCGCAGCGACGGTTAGAGCGCCCGTTGCAACAAAGCCGGTGGAGGGCAGGTTGCTGGTCTGGTACGAGCTCCCGCGGCTGACGGAGACGCGATAGGTGCCGGGGAAGATCATGCCGCTGAACTCAAAACCGGTGTCAAGGCAGCGTGGTCCGTACGTGAACGTATATCCCTTGCTGGTCTCGACGAACTGAACCTGTGCTTTGCGCTCATAGGGATTGCGGGTGCCGCTGCAATCGCTGGTGACTTCGGGGTCTTTGCCATTCAAGGTGACCTTGCCGCCAAGCTGTACGGTCTTGACATCAAAGACCTGTCCCGTCAGGTCGGCAGCGACGGTGAGCATGGCGTTGGCAACAAAGCCGGTGGAGGGCAGGTTGCTGGTCTGGTACGAGCTACCGCGGCTGACGGAGACGCGATAGGTGCCGGGATACAGCGTGCCGCCAACGTCATAGCCGGCCTCTTGGCAGCGTGTGCCGAAGGTGAAGGTGTATCCCTTGTTGATCTCGACAAACTGCACCTGGGCCTTGCGTTCATACGGGTTCCGCGTCTCGCTGCAGTCGGCGGTGGCTTCGGGATCTTTGCCGTTCAGCGTGACCTTGCCGCTGACTTGCACGGTCTTGACGTTGACCACCATGTCGTCGGGACGCCCGCCCGAGCAGATGCCTGAGTTCTGGCAGCCAAAGCCCTTGGGACACTCGCCATCGCAGGGCACGGCCGGCACGCACTGCCCACCCCGCGGATCGCAGAAGTTTTTGTTCTGGCAGGACTGACGCGACCACTCAAGGCAGCCGCTTTGACCGATGCGGCAGATCTCGGCGGTCGAGTCGTCCGCGCAGCGTGAGATGCCGGCCGCGCACTGGTCCTTGCCGTTGCAGTCGACGTCGCAGCTTTCGCTGTCGCGGCACATGACGGCACCGGGGCAGCCGACGATGGGACCCCACTCGGCGCAGGTGGCCGACTGCTGCTCGCAGACTTGGATCTGACCGCCGCGACAGCGCCGTGCGCCGACGGTGCAGCTACACGGCGTGTCCTTTTTCGTTAGGTCTTCAAGGCTCTCTTGCCCCGGCGTTGCACAGGATGCAGCCATTCCAAGCAGCGCAAACAACAGCCCGACAATCCGCAGTGGTGCTCGACTCATAGGGTCCTCATTCCGTTCGTATCGTTGGTTCTGGATTTCGACTTCTGTGTGAAAACGGCGCACATCGTGCGCGGCGGGAAAGATCTCGTCAAGCACCGCGGACGGACTCCGAACCATCGTTTTCCGAACCATCGTTCCAAGACCGGACGATGGGCCTGCTTTACTTGGGCGGCGAGGCACGATACCGTCATCCAAAATGGGTTTTCACTTGGGTGCAGCTCTGACGATGGTCCGCGAGCGAGCGCGCAGCTTGGGACCGCGTGCGCTGCTGCTGCCCCACGACAATCCAGATCCCGACTCGCTGGCCGCGGCCTTGGGTTTGTCCAAGCTGCTTGAGCGCGAAGGTATGGTCTGCACCATCGGTATGGCCGGGATCATCGGCCGCGCCGAGAACCGCGCCATGGTGCGTGAGCTGGGCTTCGACCTGCGCCCGCTTGAGAGCCTGGACCTGAGCAGCTACTCGATCGTTGCGCTGCTCGATACACAGCCGGGCACGGGCAACAACTCGCTGCCGCTGAGCCGACTGCCCGATATCGTGATCGACCACCACCCGCTGCGGCCGCTCTCACAGCAGGTGTCGTGGTGCGATATCCGGCCCGAGTTTGGCGCTTCCTGCACGATTGTCTGGACGTATCTAAAAGAGGCCGGCATCCCGTGGACGCCTGCGCTGGCAACGGCGTTTCTGTACGGTGTCAAGACCGAGACGCGCGACCTTGGGCGCGAGTGTGGCCCGCACGAGCGGCAGGCGTATCTAGAGCTGAACGCGCTGGCCGATCACGCCAAGCTGTACGCCATCACCAACCCCAAGCTCAGCCGCGAACACTTTGCGGCGCTCGACCGCGCCTGTCGCATGGCCATCTGCTGGGGCGACCTGTTGGCGATCAACCTGGGCAGCGTGCCGTACCCGGACTTGGTCGCCGAGATCGCCGAGCTGATGCTGGCCTATGAGCACGCGCGGTACTGCATCTGCATCGGTGAGCACGAAGGCCAGGTCTTTCTGTCGATCCGCAGCGAGGACGAAGCATCGCATGCGGGCGAGCTGATTCGCCGCGTCGTCGGCAGCAAGGGGACCGCCGGGGGCCATGGCATGAGCGCGGGTGGACGCCTGCACGGCAGCGTACGCACCGAGGCCGAGCTAAAGGCGCTCTACGACGAGCTTGTGGCCCGCATGGTGGCGGAGCTTTCGATCGCGCAGCCGCCGACTCCGCTGCTTTAGCCAGGCCCCCAAAAAACAAATCCCCCACTCATCGGCGTGGGGCCGCACGGGTGGGGGATGGCGCTTTCGTCCCACAAACCGGGACGGTTCACAGCACGGTCTGGGTTACTTGCTGGCCTGCGCGCCTTCGATGACCGAGATGCCTTTTTCGGTCAGCACCCAGACGCGACCGCGCACGTCGATGCCCAGGTTCAAGACCTTGTCATCGAGCAAGCCCGAGCGGCTGCTGATGTACGTGAATTGCTTTTCGTTGACGACTTCGTACACGCCTTTGTCGGTGCCGATCCACACGCGGCTATCGGGATCGCGAGCCAGGGCGGTGGCCTTGGCGTTGTACGGCATGGCCTTGGGGAAGCTCCAGCGCTGACCGTCCCAGACGCCGATGCCGCGGCTGGTGGCGATCCAGATGTTGCCGCCGAGCCCTTCGACGACATCGTGGACAAGCTCGGACTCTAGGCCATCGTTTTCGGTGAAGGTCTTGACGGTCTTGCTGTTCTGCAGACGGACCGCGCCGCTGCGCGAGGCCAGCCATGCTTCGTCGGGCCCCTTCCATGCGATGGCGGTCACGTCGATGGGGATGTTGACGCCCTGCGAGACATTCTTGGTGACCCCCTGCGGCCTCTGGCGATAGTAGATGACGCGGCCATCGTCGACGGCTACTTCGGCGGCGCCGAACGCGCGTGCATCCTGATCTTTATCGACATAGCGCAGACCCACCCAAAGCTGACCGCGCGGCGAGAAGCTAGCGAACGATAGATCCGGCACTCCCGACGGCACTTCCAGCGAGGTCACACCGACAGGCGACCACTTGCCATTGGTGCCCACGCGCGAGATGCGGACTTCTTTGCTCGACGCGCCGCGATGCAATGCAATGACGGCTCCCGTTGGATCGCGCACCACGGCCAGCACGTGCGAGCCCTTTTCGGGGTCGACATCGCTGACCTCAAACGTCTGTCCGTCAAAGCGCCACGCGGTCGTGCCACCCGTCGCGACATAGCAGTCGTTGTTGCTGGCGCAGGCAATGGTCAGGCGCTCGGCCGCTGCCGTCAGATCGAACAGACGCAGCGGGGTCTGCTTGCCGCGCGTGATGCGCGAAACGCCGAGGAAACGCGTCCCGACGTACAGCGCTTCTCCGTCGGATGCCACCGTGGTTACGCCATCGGGCAGGCGCAGGTCGATCTGTTCAGAGTCAAAGATCGGTGGCGAGCCGCTGCCACCCGGACCAGCCACCAGCCACGTACGCACCGGGCGTGGCGGCGCCTCGTCCTCAACCTGTGCAGCGGCCATCTTGGGCTGGGACGCGTCGCTGGGTGACTGCAACCAGCCCGTCTTGGTCTTTCCCTTTTTGCCCTTGGCGGGCGCCTCTTTCGCCGGAGCCGCTGGGGCCGCCGGAGGCGGTGCTGCCGTCGGAGCCGGTGCTGCTGGAGCGGCCGCTGCAGGCTTCTCATCGGCAGGCTTCAGGCTCTTGAGCGGCTGTGCTTTAGGGGCCCCCATCGACCCCGTGCCGCTGAAATCAAAGCGCAGAGGGCCGGCCGCGCGGCCGCTATTCGACAAGCGCTTCATCGACCAGACCGCTGTGCCAGCGCCCAAGTACAGGTCATTGCCGACGCGCTGCACCCACTCGATGACGCCGTTTCCAGGGACCTGCACTTTGTACGACCAGAAGCGGTTGCCGTCATAGAACGCGACGCGCTGACCCCCTGGGCCTTCACCGACGGCGAGCAGCGCACCTGCATTGTCTGCCACTAGGGCGCGCACGTTGTCGATGTCGTTTCCTTCACCGAGCCCAAAGGTCAATAGATCGTCTTTGACTACGCGCAGGATGCCCTTGCCGCTGGTGCCGATCCAGACCCCCCCGCGGCCGTCGCCCGCCATCGCGGTGACCGTCGTGCCGGATGCATACCGTTCCCACTGGCCGTCGCGCAGGAAGGCCAGGGCATCGCTGCCTCCCACCCAGGCGCTTTCGCCATCCGGGGATGCGACGATTCCGGCAATCAGATCGCCGACGGGCGGACGGGGATAGTTGGTCCAGCTTCCCCCGGTGTAGCGCGCCACTCCTTTGGGAGTGGTCACCCAGACTCCGCCTTTGTCGTCGAGAGAAAGCGAAGCGATCTTGTCGGCGGGCAGTCCATCGATGGTGGTCAAGAGCGTCGGGGTCGGCGTCTCGGACGACATCGACCAGCGGATCAGACCACGCGGCGTACCCGCCCAGACCAGGCCCGATGCCGCAGCCAGCGACGTGATCGGACGAGAATCAGAAAACGAGCGAACGCGAGAGGTCGTCGATTCACCAATCGGTCCGGGGCGCTGCACGGTAGACGACGCCGATGGGCCGCAGCCGGTCATCGGGGCCCCTGCCATCATCAGCGGCAACCCCCAACCTGCCGCTCCACACAACACCCAGCGAGCAACGCGACCCCGAGAAACGTTCTGCACCATACGTCGCAACATGCCGGATACAGGTCTGTGCTGTCAAGCCGCGTCGACGGCCGCAGAGTCGCCTCGCTTCTCCGTCGGAATGCCAGCACCGGGGGGCCTTGCCAAGGCGCGTGGCGCGGCGGCGGGTGAGACGTGGCAAGCCGGCCGGTCTGATGCTTGACACGTGAGAGGCTTGCCGGTTTGCTTGTCTTCTGAATGCATAGCTCCGTCTGTCTGTTGCGCCTGTGTGTGCTGCTGAGCTGTATCAGCACGACGGGGGCGCGATCTGCCCATGGCGCGGGTCGTGGCGAGCATGCAGCGGTGGTTTCCTCGACGAAAGAAGCGGCTAGACCCGGCTTACCTGGCGCGACGGCCCCGACGCGCCGATGGCCGATCTATGTTGGGCTGATTGCTGCGCCCAGTGCATTTCCCGGCCTGGGGAACGAGATGGCGCGTACCGTGCGCTCGGTGCTCAACGAGGCCGGACTGGACGCGCGGCTGCTGACGGTGGGCGGCGCTGTAGCCAGCGTGCGCGGCGAAACAGACTCGGCGATGACCGGTCGTATCGAGGAGGCCGGCGTCGGAAGGCTGCGTCTGATCCTGCAGTGGCGAGGCCACAGCGCGCAGGCTCTGGGCGATATAGAGCACTTGGACGATCTGGCCTATGCCGCTCTCGAAACGCTGCGGCCGCGGATCGTGGCCGACGCGGGGTCGAGCGGCCCTGCTGCCGGTGCAGCCGCGCAGAACGTCGTCCAGCCACCTGGGCCGATGGTCGCTTCGGCCTCGCCGGAAGGAACCGGCCCTGCCGCGGGCGCTTCCCCGACGAAAGCCCAAACTGGCAGCGCGGCAGCAGAAGCTCGCAAGCGCCCGACGGCCCGGCCCGGTGTCGTTCCGGCATCGGTTTCTTCCCCTGCGACGCCTGTGGCTCCGGCGGTGGCTGTCGCTGTCGCTACACCGGGCAAAGACAAGACCAAGCCACCCGAGACCAGGCAGCCCGCTCGCCTCGACCCGCCAGCAGTTACCCCGCCAGCGACGAACCCGCCGCCTTCCCCGACGAGCGATCCGCCCCCTTCCCCGGTCGTGACCGAGCGGATCATTCCGCGTCCACGCATCGCAGTTCACGTAGTCGGTGAACCCCTGTCGTCGCTGCCACCGGCCTTCCTGGGCGCTGGAACAGCGGCGCAGCAGACCATCCTCGCGTACCTGCAGAACCGCTTGCGCTATCCAGCCGTCGGCAGTCGTCTAACCGGCCTTGTCGGCGGGTTGGATGCTCTCACGCAGTCTCTGCGCTTGGGGGCTCGTCATACGCTGATGGCGCGCTTCGATACGCTGGTCGATGGCTTTGGTCCGTTTGGCGCACGCACCATCAGCGGTCGGCTGCACATCGTCTTGCTGCTGGACGGTCGACCGCTGCTCGATCGCAGCCTGAGCATTCCGCCTTCGACGTACTACCCGACAGAGCCCGCGGCGCAAGTCATCGCCCGCATTGTGACGGCGGCACTCGACGCGATAAGCGGCGAGCTCTTGGCTCGCTTGGGCGCTCCGCTGCCGCCCGCACAGTAAAACCCGCCGCAGCAAAGCCATGGGCTTTCGGGGCTGATTTTTTCAAGGATCCCGCCGGGATAGCGCACCACTCCGAGGCGTTTTTATGGTACGAAACGTCACCTGTTTTCAGATACGGAGTGCTGGATGCGCACGCTTGGCCTTGGGCTGTTCGGGATGGTCTCTGTCGCGCTGTTGCCGGTCGTGGTTCCGCGGGGGGCGCAGGCCAGCGACTTCGTCGATACCCGCCTAAACCTGACGCTGACCAACGAAAACGTACTGGCGCAGCCAGGCGAGACAAACCCGCCTGTGCCGGGCTGGCGCTTTGATCGTCCGAACCAGCTTGGCGTGTTGTTCTTCGACAACTACGACACGCGCTTTACCGGCTACGAAAGCCTGACGCACATCGTCCTTTACAAGTCGATCCAGCGCCAAGGATGGGAAGCCGAAGGTTCGTACGTCCTGCGCCTCTTGCAGTTCTCAGACGTCAACCTGTCGTCGATTGACGACGGCAGTTACATCAAGATCAACTATTTCTTCGATCCGACGCGGCAGCGCCGACTGAACGTTTCGCTGACGGCCTTTCCGCTGAACTCGGACCGCATGCGCTTGGGTTATTCGTGGCGCCTGTCCTGGGGCGGCTCGCCGATCTTTTTCAAGTCCAACCCCGATATTCCGACGAACATCAACCCACCGCCGACGCCGCCGGTACCGGGTCTGCGGCTGCAGATTGCCGATGATCGCTGGTACGCGTACCTCGGCGCCAAGACCAGCGTCTTGCGCTATGACCAAGATCAAGAACTTCACTCGGTCTATGGTTTGCTCGGCGGGGCGGGCATCGACCCGTGGCCGGGTCACTTCCGCATCGAGGCCAACGGCGGCTTCTTCGATCGCGGCACCATCCCGCGCATCCTGTCGCAGAGGGTGCCGGTGCAGACGTTTGGGGCCTCGTTCCAGGTCTCGCTGTTCGATGGCCTGCCGCCGAGCATGTCCGCCGATACGGCGCTGTATCGCAGCGACTGGAACAGCGCGGCGCGCTATTTCACCAAGCCGCTGTATCGGCCGGGACTTTCGTGGCTGCTGATGTCGGAATTCACCGTCGAAGGCACGACGCTAGAGGACCCCGGCGTGGCCGAGTCGAGCCGCATCCAAATGGGCCTGGCCGGTGACATCAACCTGCGCCTGCAGTACGGCCACGTGCGCCTGCGCTTGGATGCGACGTACCGCTCGATGCAGTTTTTGCTACTGAATCAGCCGAGCTTGGTGCCGTTCCAAGACTTCCCCGAAGGTGCGACGGCGAACCCTAACCTGTTTGCGGCGCTTGGTGTCGATTACTTCTTCGAACGGGCGGGTACCACCGTCGGCTTAACCGTCGGCATCGATCGACCGGCGTCCTATCGGCCACCCGACGGCGGACTGAACCCAATCGACAGCAGCGCGGCCGTCTTGGTCGTACGCAACCAAGGCGATGTCGTGATTTTGCCGTCGGGCTTCGACGCACTGCCCGCCTATGCCGGCAAGCTGCAGGCGCGCCAAGATTTTCTGGAGTACTTCGCGGTCATCGCCGAGGCGTACTACCAGTACGACCCCAATGGCACGCGCCTGGTCAGCGATCCCAACACGCTGCTCAAGCGTCGCGAGTTCGAGTTCCCGCATCGCCTGGGTTTCAACTTCACGCTGCAGGCTCGCTTCTAGTCGCTCGCGTCGCCGCCACCTGCTTTACGGCACCAAGAGCACGCGGCCCCCGCGACGCATGGCTTCTACGGCTTGGTGCAGCATGCGCTCGCGCTGGGCGCGCGGCAGACGGGGATAGGCCTGCTGGATCTGCTCTTCGACCTTGGGCAGCTCGGCATCGATTTGTTCGTCGCTCATCGCGGGAAAGAACAGCTGCAAGCCGTTGTCGAGGTTGGCTTCGCCGCGCACATGCATGGCCGGCTTCCGCTCGGGAAGCTGACCGCGCAGAGCCTGTTCGATCAGCAGCTGTTTCGCAGCGACAAAGGCCGACTCGTTCTCGTTCTCGTTGTTTGGCACCTCGCCCCAGACTTTTTCGCCGGGGCCGACGATGGCCAGAAGCGGCAGCGGCACCACATCGAGGCGGGCCGAGGCCTCGGTAGCATGCGGAAAGAACTCGGCGCCAAATAGCTGTCGCAGACGGCAGCGCACCTGATGCTGCTCATCGCGCAGAAGCGGCAGCGACAAGGACAGCGACGCCGCCAGATCCTTGGCCGCGGTCAGCTTGGCCGCCGAGTCGGTGTTGATGGCGAGGATGCGTACACCATCCTGTTCGCCTTGGCGCTGCCGCAGGGCTTGTAGCTGCGACAGCTTGCGCGCACACGTCTTGCAGTCAGCCGACCACAGGAACAGCACCGTCACCGCGCCCGAAAGCGACTTCAGCGAGGCCGGCTTGCCGTCCCAGGTGGTCACGCTGGGGTTGCCGACCAGAAGCTGCGAAAGCGTCGTCCCGGCTTTTGCCTCGGGTGCGCCGGTCGCGTTCGACTCGGCGTCGTGAGGCTGCGAGGGCGACGGGGCCGGGGGAAGCGGGCTGTCTTTGGGGCGCGAGGCAGCGCAGTTCATGCTGCCCACAAGCAGCGCTCCGACGAGAATCTTGGCAACACGCGAGCTCATGGCGGCACTATCCCCGATGTGGCTGCGGTTGTGTCAAGCGCGAATCACGCTCCGCCGCACCCGCTTAGCCAGGGGGCCAGCCCAGCTGGCGACCGCCCAGGACATGCAGGTGCAGATGGAACACCGACTGCCCCCCGTCGGCACCCGTGTTGATGACGATGCGAAAGCCCGACTCGGCGAGTCCCGCTTGCGCCGCCACCTGTGCCCCGACGCGCAGCAGGCGTCCCAGAAGCGGCTCGGCATGGCTCTCGCCCTGCGCCGATGCCTCCAGAACGTCGGCAATGTGCGCGCGAGGGATTACCAATATATGCGTAGGTGCCTGCGGATGAATATCGCGAAAAGCGACGCAGACATCGTCTCGGTATAATAACGGGGCAGGGATCTGCTGGCTGGCGATCTTGCAAAAGATGCAGTCTGGCGACGACGCGTGGGCTGCTTTCTCGCCGTCGCCCATCGATGGAGTGGCCATGGAAGTGCTCATGGGTCGGCATCATCCTCGCTCTGCCTTCGCTGTCAACGTCCGATGCGCGCGTGCAGCGCCACACACGACAGCACCGAGAAGAAGCTGCGCAGATCTCGATACTTCAGCCACAAGGTACGCAGTGAAGCGCGTCGGAGTTTGTCGAATCTGACCTCGGAGAAACACGCTATAGTGAGATGCACCGTGAGAAGTTCTTGATGGCAGCTGCATCCTTTGAGACACGGCTGCTGCAAGCGCTGGCCGACGCCGTGATTGCAGTGGATCTTGAGCTGCGGGTGACGTACTGGAGTCCTGCAGCCGAGCAGCTTTATGGCTGGACGTCCAGCGAGGCCGTCGGGCACCGACTGGGGCTCTTGCTCACCAAGAACTTGTTCTTTCACGATCGAACGTTCGCGCCGCTGCGCACTCTGCCCGTCGGTGAAGTTTGGCGGGGCGAGATGAAGCTGCGGCACAAGAGCGGCCGCGATGTCGATGTGCATGTCACCGCCAGCGCGATCTGCGAAGACGAAGCCGGCAGCGAACCGGCCTACAACAGCGCGGCCCCTCCCAGCGACGGCGGTGTCAAGTCACACGAAGCGTCGTTGGGCGGCGCCAAGCGCGAGCTGGGCTATGCCCTGGTCCACCGCGCGACGAGCCTTTCGACGAACGGAGTCACCAAGCAGCCGGCCAAGTCGACGATCGCGCAAAGTGGAATGCTCTTCCACAACTCAAACGACATCGTGGTCATCCTCGACAGCGGCGGGCGAATCGTCGCCTGGAACCCCGCGGCCGAGCGCGTTGCCAAGTGGCGAGCCAGCGAGGTGTTGAACCGGTCGTTTGAAGAGTTCGTGCAGCCAGTCAACGATATGCACGGCATCCGCGGCGCGTTGACACAGCAGGGTGCCTGGCGCGGCGAGATGACGATCTACGATCGCCTCGGCGAAGAGATCCTCCTCGACTCGGACATCACGGCGGTGCGCGATCACGGCGGCAACCTGCTGGGCATCGTGACGATCAGCCGCGACATCACGCACACCCGCCGCAGCGAGACCGCCCGACGGCGCAGCGAAGCTCGCTTGCGCGCCCTCTTGTCGGTGATCCCCGACACCTTTGTGCGTGTCGATCACAAAGGCAACATCCAAGACTTTGTCGCCAATGGGCCGTTTCATGCGCTGCTCGACGGGCAGACGGCCACCGGTCGCAACCTGCGCGAGCTATTGCCTGACTTCGCACCGCGCCTCTTGCAGGCCATCGAACAGGCCAGCAGCGAAAAGCGCGTGGTGCATCTGACCTATCACATCGACAACCCGCGAGACGCGGACTCGACCGGCTCGCTGAGCGACACCACGGATCTCATCTTCCGCGTGGTCTCTGCCGCGGAAGAAGCGCTGCTGATCATTCAAGACGTCACCGAGCTGTACACGATCGAGAGGCAGCTGCGCGAAACCGAAGAGCGCTTCCGGCACCTGGTCGAGCAGAAACAGGTGGGCGTGTATGTCATCCAAGACAGTCGGTTCATCTATGTGAACCCGCGCTTTGCCGAGCTTCTGGGTCGCGAGCGCGAAGAGATCCTCGACATGCCCTCGTGTCTAGAGATCATCGCGCCCGACGATCGCGAGCTGGCCTGGCAGAACCTGCAGCGCCGTATGGCCGGCGAGAGCTTGCCGCCCTATGCGCTGCGCCTGCGGCGTCGCGATGGCCAGCAGGTAGAGGTCGAGATCTACGCCAGCTTGACGACGTACCACAGTCAGCTTGCCGTGCTGGGCACGGTGGTGGACATCACGCTGCGCCGTCAGGCCGAACGAGCCCTGCGCGACAGTGAAGAGCTGTACCGGACGGTGGTGGCCTCGCTGCAAGAGGGCATCCTCATCTTCGACGGGGATGCGCAGCTGATCACCGGCAACGAGAGCGCTCTGCGCCTGCTGGGTGTGACGATCGAAGAGCTGCGCACGCTGCGGGAAAATTCAGGCCTCATCGCCAACTGGACGCTGTGTAACGTCGCGGGACAAGCGCTCAGCCTGCAAGAGCTGCCGCACCGCCTGACGCTGCAGGATGGCCAGCCGCTCTCCGACGTGCTCGTGGGGGTCAGGCCGCCCCATGGCGAGCTGCGCTGGGTATCGGTCAACACGCGTCCGCTTCTGCGCGATCCCAGCCAGCGGCCGAACGGGGTCGTGGTCTCGTTTTCCGATATCACCGAGCGCCGCCGCACCGAAGAAGAGCTGCAGTCGAAGGCGTTTTATGACCCGCTGACCAAGCTGCCCAATCGCGCGCTGTTCTTGGATCGCGTCGAGCGAGCGCTGACGCAAGCAAAGCGCACCGATCAGCTGGTCGCTGTGGGCTATTTGGATCTCGACTTCTTCAAGCGCATCAACGACACGCGCGGCCACATCGTCGGCGATCACGTGCTGCGCCTGATTGCTGAGCGCATCCGCAGCAGCCTGCGCGAAGGCGACACCATCGGGCGTATGGGCGGCGACGAGTTCACGCTGCTTCTGCCCATGGTGACCGGCGTCAGTGAAGCGGCTCGCGTGGCCGAGCGCCTTCTGGAAGTGATTCGTCAGCCGGTGTTGCTCGAACGCGAGCGCAGCAGCTACACGATCACAGCCAGCATTGGCCTGAGCCTGTTTCCGCTGCATGCCGATACGCCGCAAGAGCTTCTGCGACTGGCCGATATCGCGCTGTATCACTCCAAGGAAGTGGGGCGGAACAGCTATCAGATCTACGACCCCAGCATCACGGGGCGTGTCGAACAGGCGGCCTTGCTGTTCGGCAATCCCTCGCGTCCGCCGCGGCTGCCCACCGAATAACGCGCCCGCCAAACGCGCAGGATTCGCCAGAGAAGCGACTGCGGGCAGGACCAAAGACAGCTTTTATGTAGATGGGACAATCTGTTTTATTATAAATCAATACAATCAAATCATTATAAAATAATTTACCTATTTATCACTGAATCCGTGGCTGGCATGTCCCATGCGCCTTTTAGCGCAGAGGACGCGGCAGCCAGATCACGAAGACCGAGCCCGTGCCCGCCTGGCTGCTGACAGACAGGCGACCGCCGGCCGCCAAGCACAGGCGCTGCGTGATGCCCAGTCCCAGACCCCGGCGCCGGGTGAGCGCTAGATTGGGATGGCTGCCGCCGCGGCCTCCGCCTTGGGCCTGCTGTGCCTCGCTGGCCGTCGTGAAGCCGTCTTCAAAGATGCGGTACAGATCGTCGGGCTGAATGCCGCTGCCGGTGTCGCGCACCGCGATGGCTGCGCCGCTTGCGTCGACAAATACTTCGACGCAGACCTCGCCTTTTTCTGCCGTCGCCGTCAGCGCGTTTTCCAGCAGGTTCAGCAGCATCTGTCGCAGGTGATCGGGCTCGACGGCAAGCTCGGGAATCTCGGCCGTGGCCCGCATCGTCACGCGCTGGCGCTGCTCGCTGTTTAGGTTCACGGACAGAAGATCGCGAATCAGGTGCAGCGGCTGTTCGGTCAGTGGAGCATCGCCGATGCGCAGCGCCGGATCCGCGTCCAGATAGTGCTCGACCATGCGACCGATGCGCTCGGACTCTGACAGGATGGTCTGGCTCAGCCTGCGTCGCTCGTCTTCGCCGCTGCGCGCCAAGACACCGTCTGAGATCAGCATGTGGGCGGCGGCCCCGATGGCGGTGATCGGATGCCGCGCTTCATGCGCAAAGTCACGCAGCGCCAGCAGGCGCTGGGCTCGCTCGGCCAGGCGCAGCCAGGCGCGCACTTTGCTGGATAAGACCTCGCGCCCCAGCGCGTGGCAGAGCACGTCGCTGACGCCTTCCAGATAGACCCGCCGCGCATGCGCCGGATCCAGGGTCGGGATAAAGGCCAAAAGCGGAACATCCTGCAAAAGAGGCGAGAGCGCGCGAAACGTGGGATCGCTGCCGTCTCGCAGACCGCGCAGCCAGCGCTCGCCGCCGTCTCCGCTACACAGATCAATCAGCACCAAAAGCGGGCGATCTCGCTGTACCGCGCTCAACGCTTGCTCGGCGCTGAACACCTCGACGCAGGGCCCGCCGAGATCCGCAGTCAACATGCGCACAGGCGACTGCGCAGGGGCGTGCGCGGGCAGCACGGCCAAGATGGGCGCAGCTAGCGCCCCTAACGGAAGCGACGGGGAGTCGCGCAAGGAGAGCATTGCGCAGGGACGATGTCGCGCCAGATCTGCGATGTCAAGTACTCAATTCTTGGGCGCCAATCGCTCGTTCGGGACCAGAAACGCGCTGATGCGGGCCAGACCTTCGGCGTCGTGAATATCGCTGTCAAACATCGGCACTGCGCACAGCGGCAGCGGGCCTTCTGGCGATGAGATCCCACCGACATGCCGCCGCAGATCGGCGATGGCCGCCTGATCCGCCGCGGCCAAGGTCTGCTGTTCGTCGTAGGTGCGAATCAGATCGTCGCACAGGCGGCGCAGATCTTCGGGGACAAAGCCGCGCAGCGCTGGCTGGCGATGCAGCACGTCGGAAAAGTCCGCCGGCAGCGAAGGACCTGCGGCATGCACACGGTTTACGACGGCTCCGCCGAGCGGCATCTCAGCCCGGCGCAGGCGCTCGTGAAAGTACAGCGCCTCTTCCACCGATAGCTGCTCGGGGCTGCAGACCAACACAAAGGCGACATCGGGCTTGCGCAGCAGGGTGCGGACTTTTTCTGCTCGCTCGCGAAAGCCGGCCGTGACCTCGCTGAACTCGACGAAGAACTCGGCCATCTGCTGCAAAAAGTGCGAGCCGACGAAGCGCGACAGGCCGCGCAGCACAAAGGCACCGCCGACGCCGACCAAGCGCAGGCTCCAGCTTCCGGCTTGCAGATAGGGCTTGATGAACCACTGCAGGGCCGGCGAGTCGATGGCTTGGCTGATGCGGTCGGGCGCGTCGAGAAAATCCAGCGCGTTTTCCGTCGGTGGCGTGTCGAGGACGATCAGATCAAAAGGCGGTGGGCTGACCTGCGCCAGATCGTACAGCTTCGACATCGCCGCGTACTCGTGCGAGCCGGACAGGCGGGCGCTGATCTGCTGATAGATGCCGTTTTCAAAGATGCGCTTGCGCACGGTGCCGTCGCGGGCATAGCGCTCCACGATCTCGTCGAAGGCCCGCTTCTGATCGAGCATCATGGCCGACAGCGTGCCGCCCGGTGCGCGCGTAATGCCGCGTCGACGGGCCAGGGCATCTAGCTTTTCATCGGGGACGCGCTGGATGTCATGTCCCAGGGCGCGCACGCCGAGCGCATCCGCCAAGCGACGCGCTGGATCGATCGTCAAGACCAGGACGCGCCGCCCCAGGACGACGGCCGCCAAAAGGGCCAGCGTCGCCGATGTGGTTGTCTTGCCAACGCCACCCGAGCCTACGCAGACGATGATGCGACGCGCAGAAAGCAGGGGCAGCAGAGAGGCATCTTTTGCCGTTTGGGTGCTCAAAGCCGATTCGGTTCTGGTTTTGGTTGAACAGGTGGGGGCAGCAGGTCAGCGTCCGCCGTGCTGGACGCTGCGTCGAGCCAGGCGCTTTAAGCCCGCGACAGGAAGCGGGCCATCGGGCGCACAAACGGCGCTGTCGCCGACAGCAGCACGACCCCTGCGGACAGCGCAAGCACGTGGATCAGCGTCGGTGAGATCAGCACCGCACGAGCCGACAAGCAGGCAGGATGCGCATGCCCCAGGGCGGCGAACACGGCCAGCGGAGCCGCCGCCAGAAGTGCCAACACTCCGACGGTACGCGCCCGCAGAAGGCCCCAGATGCCGACCACGCCCAGCGCCACGGCCAGCAGGCCCTCGGCTCCTTCGCGCGGAGCCAGCGCGATCAAGATCAGCGTCGGCAAGCTCGCTGCAGCTCGCGTCACGGTGGCCCGCACGCGCTGCACGCCAAGCTCATCCAGGCCCAGCGCTTTGCGCCAGCCCGGCTTGGCGTCGAACTCTGTCGTCAGCTGCTTGCCCTGCAAGAACAGAAGGATGATGCCGTGCGTCACGCCATAAAACAGGATGACTGGGTCGATGGCGCGCTGCGTGATGACGCTCCAAAAGGCGACGGTCACGCCGGAATAACCCAGGCCCATGGCGAACCAGCGGGCCCAGAACCAGCCAGCGCCCAGCGCAAAGAAGCTGACGCCATAGCAGGCCGCCATCGCCGCGAAGCAGCCCCACCACGCTCGCACCTCGGGCTGATCCGGGGGCGCATTCCACAGAAGCAGCGACAGCAAGCCGAAGAACGCGGTGTAAAACGCCAGGCACAGGAGCGCAAAGGCTTTGCGCTCGCCGGCAAGGCCAAGGGATAGGCGGTCGGCAAAGCTCTCAGAGGCTTGCGCCGACGCAGATGAAGACGGCGGAGTCTGACTCGTGGGTTCGCTCATGGTTGCCTCTCTTTGATACGCGGCTCGGTCCAAACGGCGAGCCGCAGTCAGCGGGTTTTCGCTGTCTTGCGCACTTCGATCCTGCTATCGACCCGAGGTCTCGCTCAAGACCCACTTCAAGTAGGGCTCGTTTACTGCGCTGGGTCGCACGCCGACGATCTCGGGCACCGTATAGGGATGCATCTCGCTGAGGCGCTGCACCAGCTCGGCGTAGTTGTCGCTTTGCGTCTTCATCAGGCACAAAACCTCGGTGGCGTTGACGATCTCGCCCTGCCAGAAATAGATCGAGCGCACATCGCGCAAGATGTTGACGCAGGCCACCAAGCCATCGCCCACCAGCTGCTGCGCTACCTGCGCGGCGTCGTCGCTGTTGGGAAATGTGCAGAACACCAGAAGCAGCTCGTCGCTTGCCGTCGTTGACATGGCCTCAAGTGTACTCCGCTAGCCCGCCTGCGAGGAAGACGCAGTGCGCTCTCGTCGGGCCTGCAGGTACCCCACGATGCCGGGCAGGATCGACAGGAACACCACGACGATGATCACCTTCTCGATGTGGTGCTCGATTTTGACCCCGAACAGGCGCTCGAAGAAGCTGCCCAGGAAGTACCCCGTGCAGGTCATCGAGGCCACCCAGGCCGCGCCGCCGACGATGTTGTACGTGGCAAAGCGCGTATAGGTCATCTGCGCTGCGCCAGCGACGACGGGAACGAAGGTTCGTAGGATCGGCACAAAGCGCGCGAGGATGATGGCCTTGCCGCCATGCCTTTCATAAAAGGCGTGCGCATCGCGCAGGTGCTGCGGGTTAAAGAAGCGCGACTTGGGGCGGTTGAACAGGTGCGGCCCGGTGCGGCTGCCGATGACGTACGACAGCGCATCGCCGAGGATGGCCATCGGAATCAGCACCAAGTTCATCGTCAGCAGATCCAGGCTGCCTTTTGCAGCGTAAAGACCCGCGGTCACCAGCAGCGAGTCACCGGGCAGAAAGAACACCAGCGCGCCGGTCTCGGCAAAGATGATGAACGCCAGCACGACCATGGCGTACGCGCCCGCTTGCTGGATGATGGCCTCGGGGTTGCGGATGAGCTGAAGCAGCCAGGTGATGTACGCCATGAGGAGTCTTTCGCAGAATCGAAGCGCCTCTATATCACACTCACCGGGCGGACCATGGCGGCGTCCGCGCAGAAAACAGCGGACGCGTGTTGTCGTCAATCAGCCGTCGCAGTTGCGCGACGTGTTGCGAATTCGTGATCCGCGCGGAACCGCTGCGCTGCCTGCTTCGTATTCCTTGCAACGGGCGCTTGGGTCCGGGTTGAGCAAGTCCGCGAAGGACGGCTTTGCCCGCTGCCTGATGGTCCGTACCCAGCACTTCGGCATCCCTGCGTTGCTGCAGGATGCGACCACCCCAAGGAGAGAGCCATGCGTGCGTGTTCCTTCGTTTCTGCGTTCGTGTTTGCGTCGGCCGTGAGCACTTCCCTGATCGGCTGCCAAAGCGGTTCAGCGTCGATGATGAGCGGTACACCCGAGTCGCGCTTCTGCGAGTACTCGGACTTCTCGGTCGACATCACATCCGGTCCATCGGCTGGACTGCACCTGGCTGGCACCTTGCACTTGGAAGAATCGCTGCGCACAGGCGGCCTGACCGGCAGCCTGCAGCCGACCAGCGGCACGGCCATTCCCGTCACGGGCGCTGTCTATAAGAGCGGCGACATCGCGCTGACCTTCCACACCAAGTCCGGCTATGTCATGGGCCTAGGCAAGCTCGGCGACAACTTCTGCAAGCCGGGTGCTCGCATCGAAGGCGTCGCCATTGGCCCGCGCGTCGCTACCGACAATCGGATTGGGCAGAGCGATACCGGACACTGGGTTTTGCTGGGTGCCAACTTGATCTTGGAACCGGTCATGATCCAGATTCAGTTGACCGAGCCCGCCGATCCCAGCCAGATCACCTTCAGCAACTTTGGCTCGCAGACCTTCAACGCGGTCACCTGCGTCGAGGGCGCGAAGCCGGTCAGCGAGAACTGCTGCAAGGCCATGGTCGGCGGCGGTGGCAGCACCACTACCTGCCAGAGCGGCGGTGTGACCTGCAGCTTCACGCGCAGCAACAATTTCTCGACGGTAGACAGGTGCTGCGACGGCGCCAAGTCGGATCCTTCGGTCCCAGACTGCGCGGGCGGTATCTCGCAGATCAAGTCTTAGCCCGCCCTATTCCGCGGCGCTTCGTTCGACGAAGTGGGCGGCTGCGCTCGCATTCGTAAATAGCGCTCAAGATGCAGGATGCCTGTCTGCGGATCGGCATCAAAGAACTCCGATCGTCCCAAGTAGTAAAGGGCGCTCGGATGCTGCTTTAGCCAGTCGCTTGGCTCGGGCTCGTCGTCGTCGACCAGCACCTCCAAGTGATCGCGGGCGTCGTTGTGCAGGTCCAGCTTGTACAGCAGGTAGCCGATCAAAAAGCGCAGGTCCGGTCCCATCTCGGCCACCCAGGCCATCGGCCAGTCGCGCAGCGCACGCAGACCGGCGGCAAAGCGACGCTCGCGCAGCGCTCGCAGCGCGGACTCATAATCGCGACGAATGCGCGCTTCATCGCCGGGCTTAAGCAGCGTCGCTGGGGGCAGGTGCAGTGGCCCTAGTCCGTCGGCAATGTGGCTGTCTTCTCCATCCCAGTCGCGATGCAGCGGCTCTTCAAAGCTGTTCTGTCCATGCTTTTCCAGCAGCGCCAGCAAGCTGCTTAGGTGATCGGTCGCCGCGCCACCGCCCAGCCCGCGCGCTCGGGCCAGAACACGCTTGGCTGCCTCGCGCTTGCCGTGTGACAAGAGGGCTCGTCCCAGCCGGCCATAAAACTCGGCGCGCGGACTTCCGGCGGGGCCAGTCACCGCGCCGTGATTTTCCAGATAGCGCTCAAAGCGACCGTAGGGCCAGTCGTTGCCGTACGGCCGCGCCACCGTCAGATCGTTGCGCAGATACCCCAAAAGATCGCGCGGCGCGCGAAACTCGATCAGCGCGTTGTCGTCGGTGTTCAGCAGCGCTCCAGCGGTGTACGCCGAGAGCTCATCGGGCACCAACAAAAGATCGGCCAGCACTTCTTCCGGCTGATCGACACCGGCTCGATGAAGCTCAGCGCGAAGCTGGGGAAAGCGCTCGCTGAAGTTGCGGCGCAGTCGCTCGACATCCAAGGGCAGCGGGCGCTTGGACGCGATCAGCAGCACATCGCTCGACCGATGCTCGGCGGCAAAGACATAGGTGTACGGAAACACGCTGGCAAAGCTGCGCAAGAGCGTCTTTACGTTCGGCTGCGATAGCTCATAAAGCTGCGCCCACTGGCAGAACACGCCCTCGTCGGAAAGACGGCTGCGCGCCAGCTTCCAGTAATCGGTCGTAAACAGGTTGCTCACACCCGAGATCCAGGGGTTTGACGGCTCGCTGATGATGACGTCGTACGGCTGATCCGACTGCGTCATGAAGTTGCGACCGTCGCCGATGATCACCCGCACGCGCGGGTCGCGGCTAGGCAAGTGACTGACGTCTGCAAAGTACCGATCGCCGGCTTCGACTACGGCCGGCTCTAGCTCGACGACGTCGGCGTGCGCGATGGGGAACTGCGTCACCGCACCGATTGTCACGCCCGATCCATACCCGACCACTGCCACGTTCGGCGGCTTGTCGAGCGCGGTCGGGTGAAACAGAAGCGGCAGCAGTCCGACCATGATCTGCGTGCTCATGTCGTCGCCGTTTGAGGCATCCACCTTGCCGTTGTTCTTCAGCGCCAGGTGCTTGCCCCACTTTTCCACTGACACCGTCGTCGCAACGCCATCTTTGTAAAACAGCATCTCGGGCTGGCGCCGGTCTTCGTAAAAGATCACTTGCCGCGCCAGCGAGATGCGGAACAGGCCGGCTGAAAAATGCGTCAGGTTCCATCGCGGCAAAAGCCAAGCGGAAAGCAGCGCCGCCACGATGATGGCTGGCGCGATCAGGCGACTTATGCGCCCGCGATCCGCAAGCAGAAGCAGCGCCGCCAGCCCCGCGGTCAAAAGCGAGCAGACAATCAGCCCACGCTGCAGGCCAAGCTCGGGCAGGACGAAGAAGCCCGCGGCAAAGCTGCCGGTAATCGCCCCGAGCGTATTCCACGCGTACGCGATGCCGACGTCGTGACCGATGCTCTCGTTTGCTGGGGCAGCTGCAGCGCGTGCTGGCTGCGCCGACGCATCGCCGCTCGCCTGGCGGTTTTTGCGCAGCGTATAGACATGCATGGTGAGCGGCATCACGCCGCCCATGGCCACGGTCGCTGGGGCAATGGCCAAGGCGGCTAGAACGAACTGTGTTGTCAAGAGCTCGTCGACGGTAAAGCTGCTGCCGCGCAGGATGCTGACGAACACCGCAGGCAGCCGCGGCAGGATGTAAAACGACCACAGCGCGGTACCCAGCGTGGCCGCGTGCGTGATCGCAAGCGCCCGCACCGGACGTCGCACCAGCGGCAAAAGACGCGTCGCAAGCGCGGCTCCAGCCGATAGGCCGATCAAAAAGGCCAAAAGGATCAGCGTGAACGAATACACCGATGAGCCGATGACAATGGCCAGAGCGCGCGTCCACAGCACCTGATAGACCATCGCCGTCGCGCCCGAGACCGCATAACACAGCACCGAGAGTCGCCGCGCGGCGGCCGAAGGCAGCACGATATCGCGATGCACCGCGCTGGCGCTGACAGCGGGCGCTTCGTCGGCGACCGGCTCGTGCGGCGTCAGCGCAGCTTGTTCCGCAGAGTCAGCGGGTGCGGGCTCGGGCTCGCTGTCTAGCTGGACAGGCTTATTTCGTCGACGCAGAACGGCGGCTCGCAGGTGGCCAAGCGCGATGGCCAACGCCAAAGACAGGTTGATCGCCGCCCCCAGATAGTTGGTCTGCGTCACCCCCAGGCGGGGCAGCAGCACGAATCCTGAAAGGAAGGTGCCAAACACGGCCCCCGCGGTGTTGGCGGCAAACAGAGCGCCGATGTGCTGCGCAGCCGAGCGCGGCTCGTGACCGTCGCTGGGATCGGCAGGCTCGGCCATGCTATCGCGCCGCGGCCCATGCGCATCGCCGGCTCGTCCGCCCTGACCAGGGCGCGTCATGTATTCCGCCAGAAGCGGCAGCGTCGCGCCCATAAGCGTCGTCGGAAACAGCAGCAGCGCAGCCGTCGCCAAGAAGCGCAGCAAAGACAGCAAGGCATAGCGATCGCCCACCGATCGCCACAGCAGCGCGTTGAGCTGAGGGTAGTACGCGAGCAGCGCTGGCACCGCGAGCGCAAACAAGCCGACCCCTGCTTCGACTGCGGCATAGGTCAGAAGCGGTCGCCGCGACAGCCACGGAAGCTCGGCCGCGCCTCGGCGATCACACAGCCGCCCGCCGATCAAACTGCCCAGCGCCAGGCCGCCCATGTACACCGAAAGCACCGTCGAGATGGCCAGCGTGGTTGAGCCGAAGACCAAGCCCAGCTCGCGGGTCCACAGGACCTCGAACAGCAGGCCGGATGCGCCGGAAAAGAAGAAGCAGAGGAAGACGAGGAGCGTCATGGCAGCTCGTGGAAGTTCAGGTCGTCCGAAAACGTCTCGCGCAGAGAGCGCAGGCTGATGAGCGCGAGCACCAAGCAGCCTGTTCCCAGACACAGCGCCGCGCTGCGGATTCCCAAACGCGGCAACAGGAGCGAAAACACCAGGTTCATGGGAATGATGCTGGCGCGCACGACATTGGGAATCGTCGTCGACACCGTCGCGCGCAGGTTGGTGCCCACGTGCTCAGCGGCCGTGGTGACGAGCACGGCCCAGTATCCCGTGCTGACCCCAAGGACAAAGCACAGCGCATAAAGGGCTGTACTGGACACGCCCTGCGCGCTGAGAAAGGCAGCGACGGCGGCAGCCACCAGCAGCAGAAAAAGGAACAGCACTCGCTTGCGGCTTTTCAGTGCTTGGCTCAGAAGCCCGCTTCCGACATCGCCGAGCGCCGTACCGACATAGGAAAACAGGATGCAGCGGCCCGCCGTGATGCCCGATACGTCGAGTGCGCGGGCCAGCTCGGGCGAAAAGACCATCAGGATGCCGGCGACAAACCACACAGGCAGTCCCACCAGCACCAAGCGGATGTACAGGCTGCGCCGACGCGGCGATGAAAAAAGGAGTCTCAGGCTTCCCCGCTGGACCTGCGGTGCCGCGAGCGCTGTCAGGGCGTGAAACAGCGAGGACTCGCGCAGACGCACGCGCAAAAGCAGCAGCGCCAGGCCGGACAGACCGCCCACAACATACGCCGTTCGCCAGGTCACAAGCTCGGCCAGCAGCGCCGCCGCGATGCCACCACACAGACCCAGGCCCGCGACGAGAGCGGTACCCAGGCCGCGCTGCTTTTGCGGCAGCGTCTCGCTGACCAGCGCAATCGCGGCTCCTAGCTCTCCGGCGAGGCCCAGACCGGCCAGCAAGCGACACAGCGCATACCCCGGAAGCGACGTCACCAAGGCATTGGCCAGCGTGGCCAGCGAGTACAAAAGAATCGATCCGTACAGCGCCCGCACCCGTCCCTTGCGGTCGCCCAAAATTCCCCAGAAAAAGGAACCAAAAAGGAGTCCGATCATCTGGATGTTAATCAGGCTTGCCCCGACAGAAAGAAGGCGATCCTGCGAAATTCCTAAGTCGTGCAGACTGGGAACGCGAAAGACGTTGAAAAGGAATAAGTCGAGGACATCGACAAAGTAGCCCAGCGCCGACACCGCCACGACCCCCCACGGACCGGGTCCATGTGGGCTGCTGGGCCGTTCCTGGCTTGGCAGCGGTGGGTGAGTACTGGCGATCGGCAGGGCGTGTTCCATCGCAGACGGCTCACGCGCAGGTGCGGACGACATCGGCTGCTAGTATCCGCACTGCCCCGGCAAAACCGAAGCAGAAACTTGAGCGGGGCTTCGCCCATCGCTCGCCGCCATCAGCGGCCTGCCAGGCGACCGGTGTGAGACAAGGATACGGATGGAATAAATAGCAAATAATTAATGTGGAATTGATTATTTATAAAAATAACAAACGCGTTGTATGGATGTAATTCGCGGGCTTACGGTCGCCGGGCAGGACTGGCTCGGCTGCGCGCTGACCGCAACTGTTGTGATTGTCGTATCTTAGAGACACTGCCCCTGGCTGATGTTGGGCCGCGGGGACAGGCTGAAGAGGCAGCCCGCCTCTGACTGGCCTGGGCTTCGCGCATCGTCCGTGGGTGGTGCCGAGAAAGGACTTCATCATGCGTCTTCATCAAGGTGTCGTTTCGGGATTCAAGCTGGCCGTGGGTCTTTCCGCGGGCCTTGCTCTGACCACAGCTGAGGGCATCGCGAGTCCGCCGTCTGCGACGGGAACGGGCTGCCCAGGAGGCGGGTCTCCGGGCACGATCACCATCACGGACAAGCTGGTTGAGCCTACGCAGGCCAGCGTGGCAGCCTCGCTAAAAACGGCGCAGCGCTGCTCGCTGAGCAAGGCCGCCGAAGACGAGGGCTGGCGCGTGAACCTGGTCGCGCACCTGAGCCGTCCCCCCGGCGCTGAAGAGGTGAACATCGTCTTTTATGACCAAGCGCCACCCAAGCCCGGTCAGCAGCGCGAGGCCGTGCAGGCGTATCCCATCCGCACCAGGAAAGACGCCAGGGTCATGCTGGCGACGCTGGAGATCAAGCCTGAGGACGGCTTCAAGGTGGGCACCAAGTACAACGTCCTCATCACCCGCCTGATCAACGGCCGCGAAGACGTGTACGCCCGCACCACGCTGGAGCTGAAGTAGACCGCGCCGCATGCGCCCAAGCTTCATATACTTGGGGCATGGCGCGCGTGCTGAAAGGGGGGCGATCTTCGGGGGGGGGACCGGCTCCGCATATCCATGAAAAGCCGTTTGATGCGCAGGTGGAAGCCGAGCGCATCCTGGCCGAAGCGCAGCGCGAAGCCGATCGCCTGCGGGCGCAGGCCACCACCGAAGGTCGCGAGCGCGGCCTGGCTGCCGTCAGTGAGCTGATGGTTGCGGCGCGGGCCAGTGCAGCGCGGGCCCAGCGCAATGTCGAAAGCGATCTGCGCACGCTGGCCGTCCGCATCGCCGAGCGCATTCTAGATCGCGAGCTGACGCTGAATCCCGAGGCCATCAGCGACATCGTGGCCGCCGCGCTGCGGCAAGCTGGCGCGCCGCGCGACATCGTCCTGCGCGTGCATCCCGACGATCTCAAAGCGCTGGAACGAGGCCGACCGCGCCTGGTCGAGCGCGCTCAGCGAGCACAAGCACTGCAGTTTCGTGCCGATCCCAGCGTCGGCCGCGGCGGCTGCATCGTCGAAAGCGAGCTGGGTACCGTCGATGCCCGCCTGAACGTGCAGCTAGAAGCCATCGAGCGAGCGCTGCGCGGAGGTGGCTAGATGAACCCCAGCCCGCCCGCGGCGGATCCCCTGCGCCTGGATGACGCGCTTGATGCCGTCGAGCGAACGGTGCCGCAGCGCATCGCCGGTCGCGTCACCGAGCTGACGGGCTTGGTGCTGCGTGCCACCGCCCCCGGTGCCCGCGTCGGAGAGCTGGTCGAGATTGAGCGCCACGGCGATGGCAAAGGGCGGCCCGCGCCGCTCGAAGATCCGCTGCTCGCCGAGGTGGTCGGTTTTCGCGGTGAAGAGGTCGTGCTGCTGCCGCTGGGCGGTGCCTATGGCGTGGGTCCCGCGTCGGTGGTGCGTCCCTTGGGGCGTCCGTTGACCATCGCGGTCGGGCCGGCGCTTCTGGGCCGTGTGCTCGATGCCTATGGTGTGCCGATCGATGGTGGCCCCTCGCTGACTTCGCTGCAGCCTGAGCTTGTGCCGTGCTCTGTCGAGCGCGAGGCCCCCGAGCCGCTGCGCAGGCGGCGAATCAGCGAAGCCCTGCCGCTGGGTCTGCGCGCCATCGATGGCTGCTTGACCGTCGGGCAAGGCCAGCGCTTAGGGCTGTTTTCCGGTCCAGGTATTGGCAAGACCACGCTGCTTGGCCAGATCGCACGCAATACCGCCGCCGATGTCACGGTGATTGGCCTGATCGGCGAGCGAGGCCGTGAAGTGCGCGACTTCCTCGACACGCAGCTTGATCCCGCGGCCCGCAAGCGCACCGTGGTGGTCTGCGCCACGTCGGATCAGCCGCCGCTTCTGCGCATCAAGGCCGCTTTGGCCGCCACGACCATCGCCGAACACTTTCGCGATCGCGGCAAGCGCGTGCTCTTGCTGATGGACTCGCTGACGCGTATTGCTCGGGCGCAGCGCGAAGTCGGCTTGGCGGCCGGTGAGCTTCCAGCTCGTCAGGGCTATCCTCCGTCGGTGTTCGCCCTGCTGCCCCGCTTGCTAGAGCGCACCGGGCAGGCCGAGTTCGGATCCATCACCGCGGTCTATGCCGTCTTGGTCACCGGGACTGGCGAGGACGCCGATGACATCATCGCCGAAGAAGTGCGCGCCACGCTCGACGGACACATCGAGCTATCGCGTGAGCTTGCCGAGCGCGGTCATCATCCGGCGATCGATATCCTGCGCTCGCTGTCGCGCTTGATGGACGATCTGGTCGACGCGCCACATCGCCAAGCCGCGAGCCGCGTGCGCTCGGTGCTGGCGATTGCGTCGCGGCAGCGCGACCTCGTGCTGCTTGGCGCCTATCAGCGCGGCTCGGATCCCGAGACCGATGCGGCGCTCGATCGCGTGTCGGCGATCGAAGCGTTTCTGCGCCAAGAGCGCAGCGATCGCAGCGACCCCGACGAGACCCGCCGTCGCTTGCTGGCCTTGTTTCGCGACTGAGGCCGCGCATCGCGTGCCGCGCTGCGTTTCACGTCGCTACTGCGGGCGCCCTTGCGCAATCCACGACTCGACCAGCTGAATCTGTTCTGCCGTCAGCGCCGGAAGACCCAGCGGCATGCCGTACACGCCGGGCGTGATCTGACCCGCTAGCTCTCTTTGCCGCGCCAAAAGCGCCCGCAGCAAGATGGATGTGCCATCGGCCTGCGGCACAAAGATGCTGCGGCGCTCGCCCTGATCGTCCAGGCTGCCGGCAAGGACGTCGCTGTAAGTCGCCAAGTTCAGGCCGCGCCCGGCGAAGCCAAAGCCGCCTGTGTTGCCCGGCCCACCGTCGCCCATCGCGAACTCGGGAGTGGAATGACAGTGCCAGCAGGTGCGGCGAAAGACCTGATCATTCACTTCGGCAAACGACACGCGGCGCTGCAAGATGGGCAGTCGGGTCGGCAGCACAGGCGGCGGCAAAGGCGCAAGCGGCGCCATCATCACGTACGCCGCGATCGCGGTGGCCTGTTCCTGCGACAGCGGGATCTTTGGCATCGTGCTGTCCGGCTTGATCGACGTGGGATCGCGCAGCCACTGCACCAGATACGCCGTCTGCACGCGCTCGCGGGTGTGACGCAGATCGGGCGCCAAGCGAATGCCTTGCGCCAGTGCGGCCGGCCGAATGGGCACAGGCAGCGGCGAAGCGGAAAGGGGCTCGACGCCTGTGAAGCGGTGGCAGGTGCCGCAGCCCTGCGTCTGCAAGAGCGCTCGGCCACGGCGCAGGGTCTCGGCGTCGCGCGGAAACTCGACGGCTGGCGCTTCAGAAGAGACCAGCGCAGCGGCGATGCGCAGCGCGTGCCGTTCCTGCAGCGGCAGGCGCGGCATCAGCGCGATGAGACCAGGCCGCAGGTCGTGCGGTTGTTGCAAGTACTTTGCAATCCAGTCCGACCGCAGCCGGCGCTCGATCCCGTGCAGCGATGGCACATCCGGTAGGCTTTTGATGTTTCCTTGCCAGCGGATCAGCGTTTTTCCGTCGATGCGGAAGCTGCCGGACAAGATCTGCTGATGACAGGTCACGCAGTGCTTTTCGCTGGGCGCCGCGGTCAGATAGGGGCCGTCATGGCAGCGGTTGCATTGGAATTGCAACATCAGCTCGCGCCCGGTCGGTATGTGCGCTGCCTGCGCCAGGCCGGATCGCGGCGAATCGATCGCAACGGACAGCGGCGTGCTGCACAGCCAAGCGAGCCCGCAGGCCACGAGCATGCGCAGTCGGCTTCGCTTTCCGGTGCGCCCAGGCGTTTCCCGCATGTCTGCATGGTACACTGATCGCCACGCAATTTTCCGAGGCTGAGCCAGTGAAAAACAAGACTCTGCGCGCGTGGTTTCTGTGCCTGGGGTTGACGCTGCCGACGATCGCCGGGGATGCACAGGCGTGCTTGAACGCGGTGGAGCTAAGCCGCAAGGAAGCGGTGAAGCTGATCAACGAGGCCGAAGCGGCGCTTGCCGCTGGCGATGCCGTCCGCGCGTTGGCCTTGCTCGACGGCAAGCTGGCTGGGGAAGAAGGGTACGAAGTCAGCAACGACAAGCTCGACAAGCGTATCCAGCGCGTGTGGGCTGTGGCGCGTCTGCGGGCGGGCGATTCCGCCGATGTCGCGGCAGCAGTCACGGTCCTGCGTGAGCAGTCTGAAGGAAGCCCCAAAGATCCCTGGCTGAAAGTGCGCTTGGCCGAGGCGCTGAGCCGCACCAAGAAGGGCGGCGACGAAGCGCGCAAGCTGCTCGAAGATCTCGCCAAGCGCGATTTGATCGTCGACCCCGAAGGCTTTGCTACGCTGGCCCGCCTGCGCAAGAGTGCCCAGGACGACGCGGGCGCCGCGCAGGCGATCGAGCGCTGCAAGGCCATGGCCAAAAATGTCGCCACCTGCAGCGATGCGCCGCTGCCTGAGCCCAAAAAGGTCAAGAAGCACACCGCGACCTCGATGCGCAACCGCATGCTTGACCCAGACCAGTGGCGGTAAGAGCGACCAACGCGCCGAGCCACAGAGCGATGAAGCGTCTCGTCTCGACGGAAAAAACTGCGGCCGGCGAACCCGTGCCTGCTAGGCCGCGCTGCGCTGCACGCAGTCGGACAAGCGGCGCGTCTCGATGCCTTTCATCTGATAGTCGCGCTCGCGGCAGGTCAGGATCAGGATCTGCTGCTGCTTGGCCGCGCGGCGCAGCACGCTCAGCATGCGTTCGAAGCGTCCATCATCGGCATAGACCAGCGCATCATCGAGAACGAGACACGTCGGCTGTCCTTGCTCGCGCAAAAGGTCGGCAAAAGCCAAGCGAGTCAAGATGGCGAGCTGCTCGCGCGTGCCGATGCTGAGCGCTTCAAACGGCTCATCCAGCTCGCCACGTCGCAGGTGCGAAATGGCCAGGTCTCCGTCGGAAAAACGCAGCGAGCAGCCAGGAAAAACCTGACTCAAGTACGGCTGGATGCGCGCCTGCACCGGAGCGAGAAACGTCTCTTTGGCCTCGCGCTCGGCCACCTGCAGCGTGTCCAGCAGCAGGCGCAGCGCCTCGGCTTCTTTGGCCATGCGCGTGCTCAAGGCGCGGGCTCGCTCGCGCTCGGCTTGCAGCTCTTCGCGTCGCTCGCCCAGACCCTGCTGTCCCAGCGCTTGCAGCTCGCCTTCCAAGCGGATCATGCGCTGCCGCTTGTCATCGATGTCGCGCTGGATCAGCTCGACAGCGCGCTGGCGTGACGTCAGACGTTCGTTGACTTCGTCGGGGCGGGCCTGCTGCAGGGCGTGGTGCGCGGCCTGTGCCGCGAGCTCTGCTGTGCGGCGCTCTTCCTGCGACCGCGCCAGGGCTTGCTGCAGTACGTCATCTGACTCGCGCAAGCGAGCTTGCTGCAGTGCTTCTTCGGCCAGGCGCAGCTCACGCTGGTTGCTCTCAAGCTCGATGCGCAGTCGCGTTAGCTGCTCTTGCGCAGCCTGCCAGGTCTGCTGCTGACGCTCGCTTTGGGCCTGCGTCCGCTTGACCTCGCGCAGCGCTTGCTCGCTGGCTTGGCGGGCCGCTGTCAGTCGCTGCGCAAGCTGCTCGCGCGCCGCAGAGTCCGTGGCGATCGCTTCTTGGAATGGCAGGTTGGCATCCTCTGCCGGCGCAGCGTCTTCTGCGCGCAGTGCCTTGCATTCCTCTTCAACGCGAAGTCGCGCCACGCGCAGGGCTTCGATGCCTTCGGGTGCGTGGACAAGCCGCAGCTTTTCATGCTGCTGCGCCTGCATCAGCAGATCGGCGCGCTCGCTGGCGCGCGACTCGGCCGCTGCGATATCGGCGACGCCGGCTGCGTCTAGCTCTCGCTGCAGCTTGTGGCGCGTGGCTTCGGCATGCTTGCGCCGCTCGCTCAGATCGTCGGCGCCCGGCGTGATCGTCAGCACGCCCAGTACCTGATCGCCTTGCACAAGCTCAAGCTGGGTTGTCTCGGTCATGTGCAGCGGCTGACCCGCGGCCAAGCGCTGTCCTTGCAGCTGCAGACAGACGTCGTCGCGCAGCGCAAAGCTTAGGCGCGTGGCCACCGCCTGCAGGCCGGCTTCGGCTTCGGCGCGCTCGCGATCGAGCTTGTGGATCAGGCGCAGCCGCTTGTCATCGATCGCGATGGCATTGGCCTTGGCGCGGCAAATCAAGGCCTGTTCGTGCGCGCTCTGCGCTTGCTGATCCTGCTTGTTCAGAGCGGCAAGCTGCTGCGCCAGGCGCTGGCTATGTTCAGCCTGCTGGCAGCGACGCAGTGCTTCATCGGCTTGCTGTTGGCGACGCAGCGCCGCGGCCAGGGCCACCTGGGCTTCCTGCAGCGCGTCGTGCTGCGGCTGCAGATCCCTCTGCGCGGCGTCCAGCGCGCTGCGCTGCTCTTGCACCAGCGCGCTGCGCTCGGCAAGGCGCCTGCGATCCTCGTCGCGTTGGCGCGATCGCGCTGCGGCCGCTTGCAGCTGCACATCGGCGATTTTTTTGCCCTGTTCTGCCTCGCGCTGCGTCTGGGTCAGGGCTTCGATGCGTCGCGCTTCGGCTTCGGCCGCTTGTCGTTCGCGCTGCGCTCGCAAAAGATCGCCTTCGCGCTCATAGCGGGCCAGGCACTCGCGCAGCAGACTCAGCTCGTCGATCTGTGCCTGGTATCCGCGCAGCGCCGCATCTACGGAGCTCAGCTCTTCGCTCACCACGCGCTCGCGATCCAAGCACTTGGCGAACTCGCCGCGCGGCTTGCGGTTCTTGTCGTAGTACTCGCTATAGCGACGGCTGATCGTCTCTAGGATCTCGCGGCCACGCGCGCCGCCCAGCACTTCGCCGACTTCGCTTTCCAGCGCCGAAAGCAAGCTGCGCTGTGCCGGGCCTTCTTTGCGATCTTTCATCGCCGCGTTCCAGTTGGCGAAGGACGCGCCTTGTTCCAGCCACAGCAGGCCAAAGATGCCATGGTCCGCCACTTTGGATAGACCGCGCGCTGGGCTCTCGAACGACAGAAGCTCTTGCAGCGCCTGCTCAGCCGCTGGGCCTTCCAGGCGTGCCCCCGTCGGCAGCTCCAGGCGTGCGAACTGTTTTTGATAGAAGCCTTTGCGCAGCCGATAGCGACCGCCGGGAAGCTCGAAGTCCAGCGCCACTTCCGGCTGCACTTCCGACTGAAACGGCACAAGCTCGCGCGCGACGTCTTTGCTGACGCCGTGACGATCGAACAAGGCGGCTCGCAGGGCACGCAAGATCGTCGACTTGCCTTCTTCGTTGTCGCCTGAAAGCACGGTCAGCCCATCGCCGATGCGATCGATGATCAGCGGTGCGGTAAAGCGGCGGAAGTTGCGAATCTCGATGCGGCGGATCCTCATCGGCGCGCCTCGGATCCGCGGCTTGTGCGCATGTGCTCGGCGTATAGGATCTCAAGCGCTCGGCGGGCCAGATCGCGCGCTTCGCCGCTTTGTTTTTCGTCGCTGGCCTGGCTGCGCAAGCGAACGAGCGCGGTGTGCATAAAGCCCTGACTGGCGATGCGGTCCAGGTCGGCCTCGCTGGGCTGCGACAGCAGCTGATCGGTGCGGCAGCGCAGCACATGCAGCGTGGCCCGCCACTCATCGAGCAGGGCATTTAGCGCCTCGCGTGTGGCCAGATCGACGACGCCGCTGATCTCTAGCTGTACGACGTGGCGGTCATAGGGCGCCCCCAGCCCGGCAAGCTGCGCGGACAGCGCATCCAGATCGGAAAGGCCGTGCAGCGAAGCGTGCATGCGTCGCCAGTGAAAGCGCCCAACCGGGATCTTCTCGACGACGGGCGCTGCTCCGGGGGCCGCGATGGTGACCAGGAGTACGTTGCCCGACTCGTTGTCTTTGAAGCGATCGGGCTCGGGCGTGCCGGCGTACCAGGTGCGTGGCGCAATGGGCAGCGTGCCGTGCCAGTCGCCCAAGGCCAGATAGTCCAAGCGGGCGCGATCGGCGCGGTCTTCTGCGATCTCGTTGAACGCTTCGCTGCGCTCGGGCAGGCGACCTTTGATGCTGCCATGTGCCACACCGACGCGAACAGCCTGCGGTGGCGTCTGCATGCTGTCCATGACCTCGGTGGTGTCGCTGGCATCGTGGCGACGCACAAGCGGAGCCGGCAAGATGGCCAAGCGGTGCTCTGCGACCAGCACCGGCTCGGGTCGCGTCAGCAAGCGGACGTTGCGCGGTGGCTGCAGGCGCGAAAGCCGCGTCCAGGCGCTCTCGGCCTCGGCGGCGTCGTGGTTGCCCGGCAGAAGCAGCCAGTCCCCCGAGAAACCCGACATGGCGTTCAGCGTTCGCCGCAGCGACTCATCGCGCACGCCGTTGGTTTCAAAGACATCGCCCGCCACCACCACTGCGTCGACAGAGCGCTCCGTGGCGATCTCGGCGATGCGCTGCACGGTCTTCAGCCGCTGACTGCGTAGCTCTGCCGCTTTGTCGCCGTCCAGATCATCGATGTCGGCAAACGCCTTGCCGATCTGCCAGTCTGCCGAGTGAAGGATCTTCACCGCCATGACGAGTGTCCTTGTTTGCTGTGCCGGGTTGTTCGCAGTGTCCGCCGACCCGAATGCGGTCAACATTCCGCGTTTCGCCGTCGCATTTCAATGCCCGTGTTGTTTGGCTAGGTGCCAATTCGCTTCGCTGCTCAATCCGGCTAGATTGCCAAATACGGAACTGCGAGCATGAAATGTACACGCTAGAGCTCGTCTGTCTGGGCATCGTCGCGCTGTATATCGCAGTGCGCCTGTCGCGACGCGGGGACGAGTCTCCGGCCGCGCTGCTGACGCGCTTTGCGTGGCTTTCACTGACGAGTGCTCTCGGTGAAGACTCGATGATTCGCGTGCATGGTTTTTATGACTACGCGCCAGGGTGGAGCCTGCCGATCGATCGCGTGCCGCTGCTCATCGTGCTGATCTGGCCCATCGTGATCGACTCGGCGAGCGTGCTGGCGGGTGGCCTGGGCGCAGCGCTGGGCCTGCCGCCGCGAACGCGAACCATCGCCATCCTGACGGCAGCCGTGGTGTTCGTCGATGCCTGGCTGATCGAGCCGATCGCGACGCAGAGCGGCCTGTGGCGCTGGCATGAGCCGGGCCTGTTTGGAGTGCCGCCGATCGGTGTGCTGGGCTGGGCGGTGTTCGCCGGCTGCGTGGTGTGGCTGCGGCCCTTTTACGATCGGCCCGGTCCGTCCGCGGCGTCGCGGCTTGTGCGCATGGCGCTGGCTTCGCTGCTCGCGCTTTGTCTCACCCATGCGGTGCTGATTGCTAGCTGGTGGGGACTTCTGCGCTGGCTCAGTCGGTCGCTGCCGGCGCACGGTGGAATCATCGCCGCATGGGCGCTGCTTGGGTCCCTTGCGCTGTGGTTTTGCAGGACGCGCAGCGGTCGCTTTGTGCCGCTTGCCGATCTTTTGGTGCGCGTTCCCGCCGCGGCGTTTTTCTTTGTGCTGCTGGTCGTGCGAAAGGCAGAGCTAGGCGCGCAGCGGGGCCCCCTTTTGATCTATGCCCTGGCCTTCGCGCTGCCGTACTGGGTGCTGGTCTTGTTCCGCCGCAGCCCGCCCGCTTTCGTCGAGAAGTAGCCAGGCACGCGCCCAGCGAATGCCGCGCCCGGAAAAGCGAACGAGTTATTTTCGTTTGCCCTTGCCGGCTTTTTTGGCGGCGGCCGCGGCGGCTTCTGCGGCGATCTTGGCCTGGTCATCGCGGATCTGCTGCGCCGTCGTGCAGCCCTGCTGGTTGCCCAGCGTGCAGGACTGATCCAAGAAGCTCAGCGCCTGCGTCAGGTCTTGGGCTCCTTCGAGTCCCTTGGCATAGATCAGGCCCAGGTTGAAGCACGACAGCGCGTTCTTCTTGCCGCAGAAGTCGGTGAACATCGCCTTGGCCTTGGGCTTGTCCGCGTCGCCGCCTTCGCCGTTTAGCAACATGGCAGCGAGGTTGACGCAGGCCGTGCTCTCGCCGCCGTCGCAGGCTTTTTGGTAATACAGGCGCGCCTTGGCCAGATCCTGCGGCCCACCGTCGCCTGTCGCGTGCATGACGCCGACATTGGCGCAGCTATCAAAGAAGTCAGGGCCACACGAGCGCTCGAACCCGATGCGCGCCCGCGGCTTGTTGACGGTGGCGCCGTCTTGGCCGTGATAGCGAAGCTGGGCTTCGATGGCGCACGACACGATCAGCCCCTTGTCGCAGGCCTTGCCGTGAAATTCGGCCGCCTTGTTGCCGTCCTTGGGCACGCCGCCTTGGCCTTGGCGAAAGATCTCGGCGACGATGTTGCAGGCCTTGGGCTCGATCTCGCACGCCGTCGGCAGAAAGCGCGCGGCGCGCACGAAGTCCTTGCCCTGGTGCGCGCGGGCGCCTTTGTTTAGGCAGTCCTTGGCATCGGTGCAGGTCTCGGGTGGGGGTGGGGTCGCTGGCTGGTTGGCAGCCGCGGATCCGGCCCAAGACAGCGCCAAGCCTAGGCCCAACGCCGCGCAAAAGAACAGGGGAGTGCGTCGAAGAAGGTTCGTCATGTTTGGCATCGTCCGCGCTGTGTACGACTGCAGTGTTGCTGCTGTCAACGCGCAGCTAGAAGACGACGACCTTCTTCTTTTTCTTCTTCTTTTTCTTCTTGCTGGGATCGTCGCTGCTGCCGCCGCCGTTTTCGTCATCGCTGCTGTCGTCTTCTCCCGACGGGCGGACGACAGGCTTTTTGCCGGGGTCGGCGGTCTTTTCCGGGGGCGACTCGGTCATCTTGACGAGCACGACCTTTTCGCTGTCGGGCCCTAGCTCGTGCGAGAGATCATCGAAGCCCTCTTTGCGCAGGGTCAGGGTCTGTTTTTCGCCGCGCTTAAGCTCGACGACCAGCGGCGTCGTGCCCAACGAAACATCTCCGCGCATGACCTCGGCCTGATCGGGCGTGCTGCGCAGGATGACGACGCGCGGCCCTGGCCAAAGAAGGATGATCAGCAGCAGCAACACCAGCGAGCCAAAGGCGGCGGCGCAGCCACGCAGAATCATCAGCCTGCGAGGCGGCGGTAGCTCTATGAAGCGCTGGGCCCACGGCTGCATGGCCAGGCGGTTCAGATAGGGCGTGAGCTTGTGCAGAACCTGGCGCAGCTTGACGGGCAGCCCACCCGGCGCGTGTGCTGCCGGCACCATATCGGTGGCCGGCGGTGGCGGCGCGGCATAGACCTGTGGTGACTGCGGCGACGTGGCAAAGGGACTGACAGAGCCTGACGACGATGCGGCGCCCATTGCTACCGGAGCCAGAACCGGCCCGCTGGTCATGGCTGCCGCGGGCAGCGGCTGCTGCACGCCGATGGTCGGGGGCTGCGAAGCAGAAGCAGGCACCGGGGCTAGCTGTCCGTGGCTGCCGTGCGCAGCGATCGGCGGCTGCGAATTCGACGGCACGATCTGCGTCATCGCCGCCGGAGCGCTGGTCGCCGGAGCCGCCGGAATCGCCGAAGGCGGGGTCGGGGATCGCGTCGGGATCGCCGAGGTCGCCGCCGAGTTGGGGGGCGGTGGCTTCATCAGCGCCGACAGCGCGGCGGCGGGCATCTCGCCAATCATCGTCGGCATCTGCGGGGCCGAGCGGTTGGCCACCACGGGCGTCTCGGCAAGCTGCGAGATCGAGGCCGGCGGAGGCGGAACGCTGGGGGGTGGCGCGCTCCGTGGCGGAGCACTCAGGGGCAGCGCAGCGACGGGCGGCGGTGCAGAGGTCGGCGGCGGTGCAGCGACGGGCGGCGGTGCGGAGGTCGGCGGCGGCGCAGCGACGGGCGGCGGGGCTGGGTTTCCAAGTGCGGCGAGGACGGCTGCCGGCACTGGCTTGGGCTGCAGCGTCGCCCCCAGAAACGGGGCAGCGGGCTTTGCGGCTGGCGCTGCCGTTGGGGAACCTGACACACCGGACGACTTGGCAATGGGACTGGGCTTGGCGGGCGCGATCACGCTGCTCTGCGCCATCGAGTCCAGAGCCGGCTTCTGCGCGACGCTGGCCCCGATCTCGCCCCCGGCTCGTCGCGTTGTCGCAGGGCCTACGATGCGCTGCGGATCGTCGCCGAATTCCTGCGACCACTTTTCTGGATCGCGCAGCGCCGCCACCACGTCTTCGGCTTTTTGGAAGCGGTTCTCGCGCTTCTTGGCCAGGCAGTGCAGGACCAGCTTTTCAAAGGCCGGTGTCACCGCTGGATTGATGCTGCGCGGCGACGGTGGCGGCTCGCTGATGTGCTTGAGGATCACCTCGGCAAAGCCGTCGCCTGGAAACGGCAGCTCGCCGCAGACCGTGAAGAACAGGATGCAGCCCAGCGAATACAGATCGGCGCGCCCGTCGACGTTGCTGCGGCCTTCGCACTGCTCAGGCGCCATGTAGTGCGGCGTGCCCAGCACCGATCCCGACGAGGTCTTGTGGTTAATACCCTCGGATCCGATGAGCAGCTTGGCCAGACCAAAGTCGAGGATCTTGACGTAGTCAGGGTTCCCGCTGCGCTTGACGATGTAGATATTGTCGGGCTTGAGATCGCGGTGGATGACGCCGTGACCGTGGGCAGCGACCAGGGCTTCGGCGATCTGGCTGCCGATGCGCTGCGCCGTGGGCAGGTCCAGCCGACCGGCCGAGCGGACGCGCGCGGTGAGCGTCTGCCCTTCCAGGTACTCCATGATCATGAAGTTGTCGCCCTGGGGGGTCTGGCCAAAGTCGAGGATGTCGACGACATTCTCGTGGCTGATCTGGCTTGCAGCTCGCGCCTCCGCGAGGAAACGGGACACCATCTCGGGGCTGGTAGACAGCTCCGCGTTGATGACCTTGACCGCGACGCGCTTGCTAATCCGCGGATGTTCGGCCAGAAACACCGTCGCCATGGCTCCTGCCCCAAGCCTGCGGACGATGCGGTAGTTCCCGACCGTGGAACCGACCGAGATCACGGTTCGTTCATCTTCGCCCGTCGCGCCAAAAATGGGAAGCCCCCGCCGGACAGGTCGCTGGCTTTTGCCCGCAACGCGTCGGCGATGTGGCGGTACACTGCCTCCCACCATGATGACCACGCGGGCCTTGCCTCCCACCCCGCCGCTTGCGGCAGCCAGAGCCACCCAGCACGCACGGCGGTCGCAGCCTCGGCCGTCACACAACGGGCGGGCCGCTGTTCCGCGTGCCGGGGCGAGCCTGCTTCTCGGCTTGGTCTTTGCGGGCGTGGGCTGCGGGGGCGCGGGCTCGCAGGCACTGACGCTGCGGCGCGTCGTGCTGTACCAAAACGGCATCGGATATTTCGAGCGCAGCGGCGAGCTTCGTCAGCCCAGCTATCGCCTGCGCCTGCGACGCCACGAGGTCGACGACGTCCTAAAAACGCTGGTGGTGATCGACGAGACAGCCGGCAGCGAGCAGCGCCCGATCACCGCGGTGGTGCCACAGCCGCTGCGGACGCGTCCCAAGAGCGCCGGGGCGAGCGCTCCGGCAGATCGGGCCGACGAAGATGCCGAGGAAGGCAGCGAGCTTGTGATCCAGACGCAAGCGGCGGACGACGGCTCGACAGAGCCGCTTTGGGGTCGTCGTCGCCTGACGGTGGCCTATGCCACGCCCTCGCCTGTGTGGAAGGCCGCGTATCGTGTCGTGTTGCCGCCAAAAAAGGCCGGCCCAGACGACACCACGGCGCCCATGGCCGCGACGCAGCAAGGGGTGCTGCAGGCCTGGGCGATCGTCGACAACCTGTCCGGCGAGGCCTGGAACGGCGTCGAGCTGACCTTGGCCACGGGGGCGCCGCTGACGTTTGCCTTGGATCTGCGAGGACCGCGCTTTGTGCCGCGGCCCGATATCAACGGTCAGCTGGTGACGCCGGTCGCGACGGGCCTGGTACTGGCCGAGAGCACCCGCGCGCCGCAGAGCCTGCCGGCCACGCTGGATTCCGACGGTGATCGCATCCCCGATGGCGACGACAAGTGCCCGCATGAGCCCGAGACCTATAACGGCATCGAAGACGAAGACGGCTGTCCCGATCGCGGCCGCGTGATCGTCAGCGCCAGCAAGATGGAGATCTTCGACCAGCTGTTCTTTGGCAAGGACAGCGCCCGGCTGGCTTCGCAGATGCTGCCGCTGATCGAGGCGGTGACCGCGACGCTGCAGCACAACCCTGAGTTCACGCTGGTGGAAGTTGCGGGACACGCCTGCGGCGACAGCGATCCGCGCAGCATCAGCCAGAGTCGCGCCGATGCCGTACGCAGCGAGCTCATTCGACGCGGCATCCCGGCCAGCCGTCTGCGGGCCCGTGGCTATGGCAGCGATCGCCCGCTTCGCAGCGGCAGCGGGGAAGACGCCTGCTCTCGCAACCGTCGCGTGCAGTTTCAGATCGTGCAGCGTCGCGACGAGGCCAGCGAATCGACGGCGAGCCCAGCCAGTCCGGCAAGCGGCATCTCGGCCGAGCGCATGGTCGCCAGCGTTCGCCCCCTGTCGACGGTGCAGCAGAACCTGGGCGGCACGCGCTATCGCATCGCGACGCCGGTCAGCCTGCCGCAGGGCAGCTCGACGATGGTGGCGCTACTGACCCTGCGTGGCGGCACTGAGGATATATACCTGTATCGACCCGATGCCAGCGTGTCGGGCAGCGATCGCCACCTGCTGCGAGCGGCCCGCGTCCACATCGGCAGCGCGCTGGAGCCCGGCCCGGTCGCGGTGTTCGGCGACGGCGGCTACATCGGGGAAGGCGTCTTGGGTCGCGTGCATGCCGGCGAGACCGCGCTGATCCCCTATGCCTTGGACGCATCGGCCAGCATGGCGCGCGAAGATCGCTACAGCGCGCGTCCGCTGCGCGTGCTCAGCCTGCGCGGTGGCGAGGCGCGCGTCGAAGATGAAGCGCTGCAGCAGACGATCTACGTGCTGCAGCCAGGCTCCGACGGAACGGGCCGGCCGGCTCGCGTCTTTCTGCGCCATCCCAAGCGCATTGGGTTCGATGCGCTAGACCTGCCGTCCGAGAGCGAGCAGACGGCGGACGCCTACCTGATTCCGCAGGCGCTCACGCCGGACGGTCCGACGCAGATCGTGGTGCGCGAGCGGCGAGTCGACAGGGTGACGCGCTCGCTGCGCGGCGTGCCCCAGGAACAGAGTCTGCTGTGCCCGTACCTGGACGGCACGACGGCGGCCCCGGCAGTCTTGGCCCGCTTGCGCGACATCTGTCAGCAGCAGCAAGCCATCCTTTCCGCCGAGCGCGAGAGCGAGCGCCTGCAGCGCCAGCGAGACGAGCTTCAGGGACGGGGCGATGAGCTTCGCGACAACCTGCGCGCGGTCGAAAAGATCAGCAGTGCGGCCGCCCTGCGCAGCGAGCTTTTGGCCAAGCTGAGTGAGCACGAGCGCCGGAGCACCGAGCTAGAAAAAGCGCGAGTGGCGCGACGAGAAGCCCAGGCCACCGCCGAAGCCCGGCTGGCGCAGCTTTTGGCCGACTTCGTGTTCGAAGCAGCACAGTAAAAACGTGCTTGCGCGGGCTAGCTTCCGTCGAGAAGAAGCCCAGCGAGGGCAAAAGCGCACGCAGGTGAGCTGCCCCGTGCCGTCGCAGGCATCGACGTGCGGGCGTGTGCCAAAGCGCACGCTCGATGGCATTGCGAAGCGCGCGAGTTTCGCGGTACGCTGCGTCGCTGTGCTGCCTTGTATCCCATACTGCGTAAGAGGCGTCTGGCTTCGCCTGTGGATGGTCGGGCTTTTGGCGCTTTTGGCCTGTCAGCGACCCCCGGCCAACCCTGGGCAAAGCCAGCCGGCTCCCGGAACGGGCAGCAGCGAGAGCAGCGCGCTCGTGGTGTTCGAGCCGCAGAGCGGCGCGGCGCCTGTGCGTGTCCGCGTTGAGCTGGCGCGAACTCCCGACGAACAGGCGAGGGGACTTATGTATCGCCGCTCGCTGCCACAAGACGGTGGCATGCTGTTCCTGTTCGATCGCGCCGAGCCGCGCCGGTTCTGGATGCGCAACACCTATATCCCGTTGGACATGATCTTTCTCGACGACAAGCGCGTCGTCGTTGGCATCGAAGAGAACACCGTGCCGCTCGATGAAACCGGACGCGGCCCAGATCAGCCAGCGCAGTACGTGGTCGAAGTGGCCGGCGGCTATGCCCGAAGCCATGGCATCGGCATCGGGGCGCGGGCTCAGTTCCAAAATGTGCCCTGAGCGCTGCGGCTGACCCGCGCTGAAACAACCGTGTTCCGTCGGAGAACCCCATGCTAAGCCCCGTTTTCTCATCGTCCCCCGCATCCCAGGCGAGCGCGCTCGGCACGATCCGCAGACGAGCGGTGGTGTTCGTGTTCGGTGGGCTTTGTCTGGCGGCGACCGCGCAGGCGCAGCCCAAGCCAGGTGCCGCGGCGGGCAAGCCAGCCGGGCCGGCTGCGGTGGTTACTCCGATGGAGACGTTTACGTTGGCGCAGGCGACGGCGGGGCTCAAAGGCGGCGGACCGCTTTTCGCCACCATCGAGCTAGAGCAAAACAAGAAGCCGCTGGCCAGCCTGCGCTGTGAGCTGTTTACCAATCTGACGCCAAACACCGTCGCTCACTTCGTGGGCTTGGCGCGTGGTCTGCGGCCGTTTGTCGCGCCGGAGCGCCGCACCGAAAAGCTCTGGGTGCGGCGTCCGCTGTACGACGGATCGTGGATGCATCGCTTGCTGCCCGACTACCTGATTCAAGGGGGCGATCCGGCCTGTGCCGCGCTGCACGAATGCGGTGGCCTGTTTGGCCAGGGCGACGCGGGCTTCAGCATCCCCGACGAGATTCGCCCAGAGCTTCGCTTTGATCGCGGCGGTCGCTTGGCCTTGGCCAACAAAGGTCCTGGCACGGGCTCCGCCCAGTTTTTCATCACCGAACGGCCGACGCCGTGGCTCAACAACACCGCGACGATCTTTGGTCAATGCGAGCCGCAGGATGCGATTTCCAGCATCGCTCGCCTGCCGACCAAGCCGATGAACCTGCCGCAAGACCCGGTGATCATCAAGCGCGTCACCGTCGCGTTTGGTCAGGTCGCCGGAGCGGCGCAAGGTGCTGCCGGCGCTGGCAAGGCCGTCCCAAACCCTGCTTCCAAGCCATAAGACATGCTTCAGCACACGACTCACCCTTCCTCTTCGCCCACCGCTTCATCAACCACCAAGAAACGCGCGCCGCTGTCGGCTGCGGCCTCGTCGCCGCCGCGCCTAGGTCTGCCGGGCTTCGCCTTTGCCGATCTGTTTTCGGCGCACGGCCTGCGTCGGCTGTATGACGCGTGGCTTGCCGAGCTCTTGGCCCACGACGCAGCGCTGCACGCGCAGTACCTGGCCTTGCGCGCCGCGGATGCCGATGACGCGCCCAGCTTGGATCCAGACAAGAAGCCGAGCAGCCTCGATCCCGTGTCGCGATCGAACCTGCTTCTGGCGTTGGCTCCGACGGTGTCGCGCTTCCTGCAGCGGCTGTTTCCTGACAGTCAGCCGGGCCTTTCGGCGATCTTCGCAGCCACGCAGCAAGACCAAATGGTCTGCCGCTTCAAAGATGAGTTCATCAAGCGGCGGGCCAGCAAGCGCAAGATCGATCCCGGCCAGCGCGAGGCGCTCGTGGCCGCTGGGGAAGCGCTGGCTGCGCGCGTGGGTCTTGCGCCCGCCGACTACACAAGCGAGCGCGCCTTGGCCCAGCTTGTGTGTGGCCTGCTCGATCGCGAGGCGGTGATCAAGAAAGACCGCGGCGTCGACGATCCTGAGCTGATCGCGGTGCGCGCCGACCTGGACATCATCGGCGACTGGATCTTGGTGCGTCGCGACGAGCTCATGCACGAGCACCACTTCCTGTCGCTGCACTTTCCGCACAGCCTGGATCACCAGAGCCTGGTGCCGCTGCGTCGGCCCAAGGCCGATCTGCCCGAGCTCTTCGTCGGGCACGAGCACAAGCTGCGTCAGCGCGAGGGCTTTGCGCTGACCGATCGCCGCGCCACACCGCTTCAGGTGATGGATCAAGTCGACTACTGCATGTACTGCCACGATCGCGAAAAGGACTCGTGCAGCAAGGGCATGTACGACAAGAGCGGCGCACTGAAGCAGAATCCGCTTGGCATCCCCGTCGCTGGCTGCCCGCTGCACGAAAAGATCTCAGAGATGCACGTCATGCGTCGCGATGGCGATCCGCTGGCTGGCTTGGCGCTGGTCACGCTGGACAACCCGATGTGTGCTGGCACCGGCCACCGCATCTGCAACGACTGCATGAAGGCCTGCATCTATCAGAAGCAAGAGCCGGTCAACATCCCGCAGATCGAGACCTCGGTCCTGACCGACATCTTGAAGCTGCCATATGGCGTCGAGATCTATGGCCTGCTGACGCGCTGGAATCCGCTGAACGCGCGGCGTCCGTATCCGCTGCCGTACAACGGCAAGAGCGTGCTGGTGGTGGGCCTGGGGCCGGCTGGTTACACGCTGTGTCATCACCTGTCGCGTGAAGGCTTTGGCGTAATCGGCGTCGACGGGTTGAAGCTAGAGCCGCTGCCCCGCGTGCTGACCGGCGAGCTGCAAAACGGCATCGCCCCGGCCGCCATCGCCGACTGGCACGCGCTAGAGACTGAGCTCGACGAGCGCGTCTTGGCTGGCTTCGGCGGCGTGTCCGAATACGGCATCACCGTACGCTGGGACAAGAACTTCCTGACGCTGCTTTACCTGACGCTGTCGCGTTGGCAGAACCTGCGCTTCTACGGCGGCGTGCGCTTCGGCGGCACGCTGACCTTGGACGATGCCTGGGATCTCGGCATCGATCACGTGGCCATTGCCGCCGGGGCCGGCAAGCCGACGCTGGTCGACATCGAAAACAACCTGTGCCGCGGCATCCGCAAGGCATCTGACTTCTTGATGGCGCTGCAGCTGACCGGCGCGTTTAAGAAGGACTCGCTGGCCAACCTGCAGATTCGCTTGCCGGCGATCGTCATCGGCGGCGGCCTGACTGCGATCGACACGGCGACCGAGCTCTTGGCGTACTACATCGTCCAGATCGAAAAGACGCTGTCGCGCTGGGAAACACTGACGCACAGCGACGGAAAAGCCGATGTGGCGAAGGAAGCGGCGATCCTGCGCACCTTCGACACGGAAGAGCGCGAGATCCTCTTGGAACAGCTTGCGCATGGTCGCGAGCTTCGCGCCGAGCGAGCCCAGGCCGCAGCCGAGGGACGCGAGCCCAGGCTGACGACGCTTCTCGATCGCTTTGGCGGCGTGTCCTTGGTCTATCGCAAGAACCTGATCGACTCGCCCGCGTACCGCTTGAACCACGAAGAGGTCGAAAAGAGCCTGGAAGAAGGCGTGCGCTACATCGAGCGCATGTCGCCCAAGGCCGCGCTGGTCGATTCGTATGGTGCGCTGCGCGCCATGACCTTTGAACGGCAGAAGGTCGAAGGCGGCAAGTGGAGCGCGACCGGCGAGATCATCGAGCTTCCGGCGCGCACCGTCTGCGTTGCGGCGGGCACCAGCCCGAACACGATCTATGAAAAGGAACACCCCGGCACCTTTGTGCTGGGCAAGGGCGGCTATTTCGCGCCGCACCGCATTGACTTCGTCGACGCGACCGATGCCGCGGGCACGACCCAGCGCACGCCCAAGCCGGTGGCAAGTGCAGGGGGCTTTTTTACGTCGTACGAAAAGAACGGTCACGTCGTCAGCTATTACGGCGACAACAATCCCAAGTACGCCGGCTCGGTGGTCAAGGCCATGGCCTCGGCAAAAGATGGCTTTGTCTACGTGTCGGCGCTGTTTCCCGACGCGCTGGCGCAGGCGAACGCCGAAGTCACGACGCACGACACCCCCAGCGCGGCGCAGCAGGCGCGCGGTGCCCGCTTCCTTGGCCTGGTGGCACGGCTGGATGACGAGCTTGTCGCCAAGGTGGTGCGCGTCGAGCGACTGACCCCGAACATCGTCGAAGTCGTCGTGCGCGCACCGCTTGCCTCGCGCAAGTTTCACCCCGGCCAGTTCTATCGCCTGCAGAACTTCGAGGCGCTGGCACCTGAGCTGAAAGGCACGCGCCTAGCGATGGAGGGCCTGGCGCTGACCGGTGCCTGGACCGATCCAAAGGCGGGTCTGCTGTCGTTGATCGTGCTCGAAATGGGCGGCTCTTCGCGCTTGTGTGCGCGGCTTACTCCGGGCGAGCCGGTCGTGGTCATGGGCCCCACCGGCACGCCGACCGAGATCCCACACGACGAGACGGTCTGCTTGGTTGGCGGTGGTCTGGGCAACGCGGTCTTGTTTTCCATCGCTCGCGCGCTCAAGCAGAACGGCTGCCGCGTGCTGTACTTCGCCGGGTACAAGAAGCCCGAGGATGTGTACAAGCAGGACGAGATCGAAGCGGGCACGGATCAGGTGATCTGGGCCTGCGATGTGCAGCCGCCGCCCGATTCCAAGCTGCATCCACGGCGCGAACAAGATCGCCTGTTCGTCGGCAATATCGTCGAAGCAATGCATGCCTATGCGCGCGGCGCGATCCCAGGCGCGCAGATTCCCATGCGCGATGTGCGGCGCATCATCGCCATTGGCTCGGACCGCATGATGGCGGCCGTGGGTCGTGCGCGACACGGCGTGCTGCAGCCGTACCTGCGCGGCGATCACATCGGCATCGGCAGCATCAACTCGCCGATGCAGTGCATGATGAAAGAGGTCTGCGCGCAGTGCCTGCAGAAGCACGTCGACCCCGCCACCGGCAAAGAGACGGTCGTGTTCTCGTGCTTCAACCAAGATCAAGAGCTTGACCGCGTCAGCTGGCAGAACCTCGCCGCGCGCCTGCGTCAGAACAGCACGGCCGAAAAGCTCTCGAACCTCTGGCTCGATCACGTCCTTTCATAGCCAGCGCACAGGCCACGCAGCCTGCACAAAGCCTATCGGCGCGCCCACGCAGCACTCTTGTTGCTCGCTGTTGGGCCTGGAACGCTGCGGATTCCTTGGGCCCGTTTGCTGGCGACCGGAGCCCCGGTGGTGGCGAGCGCTCGGTCGTTCAGCGAGAGACGGATCCCTGGGAAGGCGAGTCCCCGCGCTGGCGACACAATCCCCAAATCGTCTCGGCGCTGGCATCTGGCTAAAGTGCCGACTGTGCATCCCCTTTGCGATGCCAGGAGAAACGAACCATGCTCACGCTGCGATCTGGAATGCGACGTCTTTTTGCGACCGCGATTGCGTCGGTGATGACGCTGGGGCTTTCGGCGCAGGCGCTGGCCTTGCCGGTGGGCACCGAAGAAGAGCTTCGCCAAGCCGAAGAAGAAGCGCTGCGCAACCCGCCGAGCTGGGAAGAGCTGTACGCCGCATCCGTCGACTTCACCGCCATCGTTGCGCTGTCGAACTGCTCGGGTTCGTTGGTGCGCTTCAAGTCGTCCAAGACATCGGACTACGCCATGGTGCTCACCAATGGGCACTGCGTCGGCGGCAGCTTCATCAAGCCGGGCGAGGCGCGCGTCGATGAGGCGTCCACGCGCACCTTCAACCTGCTGCCGTCGAGCGGCTCGGGCACACTGGGCACGCTGCGCGCATCGCGGCTGATGTACGCGACGATGACCGGCACGGACATGGCGCTTTACAAGCTGACGTCGACCTATGCGCAGATCGCGTCGCGCTATCGTGTCGCGCCGCTCAACATCGCCGATCGTCACCCGGCGGCGGGCACCGCGATTCGCATTCCATCGGGCTTTTGGCGCCGCATGTACTCGTGCTCGATCGATCGCTTTGTCCCCGAGCTTCGCGAAGGTGGCTGGACCTGGAAAGACTCGATCCGCTACACGCAGCCGGGCTGCGCGGTCATCGGCGGCACCTCGGGCTCGCCCATCGTCAGCGCCGATTCGTATGAAGTCATCGGCATCAATAATACGGGCAACGAAAGCGGCGGCCGCTGCACCGTGAACAACCCCTGCGAGGTCGACAGCATGGGCAATGTCACGTTTGAAAAAGGCGCGAGCTACGGTCAGCAGCTCTATCCGATCTATGGCTGCCTGAAAGACGACGGCAGCATTGATCTAAGCCTGACCACCTGCACGCTGCAGAAGCCCGCTTCGCCCTAAGCTCGGCGATGAAGCGGCCGACGGCCCGGCTGCGCCACTTCAACCGCTTCACACATCGCGGACCGGCAGGCCGTCAGAGCGGCTCGCGTCGCGTCGGCTGATAGGCGCTGTACGGCAGCACCGCAAGCTCGCGCCGCTTCACCTGCGTCAGCATGCGCACGATGGCCCGCGCCAGCGCCAGATCGGTGATCAGGGGGATCTCTAGATCGATGGCGGCTCGGCGAATGCGGAAGCCATCGGGGCGACCCTCGGCATCGAACGTGCGCGGCAGGTTGATCACCAGATCGATGTCGCCGCTGCGCAGGCGTGACAGCACCTCGGAATTCGGCCCGCTTTCGCCCTTGTCGATGGCGATGCAGGCGATGCCTTCTTTGCTGAGGACCTCGGCTGTGACCGCGGTGGCATAGACGACCAGTCCCAGGCTTGAAAGCAGGCGTGCCTCGTCGGCAAACAGGTACTTGTCTGCGGCGGGACCCAGCGACAGCAGCACACCGCGCGTGGGGAAGCGCATGCCGGTCGCCAAGAGCGCTTTGGCCAGCGCCTCTTCTTTGCTGTGACCGAAGCAGCCTACTTCGCCGGTCGAAGCCATCTCGACCCCTAGCAGCGGATCGGCCCCCGAAAGCCGGCGGAAGGAAAACATCGGTGCTTTCACCACTGTGTATGGCAGGTCCAGCGGATCGCTGGCGGCAGCGGGCGAGCGCACAAGCTGCGCAGATCCACCGTCGGTGTTCAGCATGATCTGCGCCGCCAACTGAACAAAGTCGGTGCGCAGCGCTCGCGCTACAAACGGCAGGCTGCGCGACGCGCGCAGGTTGCACTCGATGACCTTGACCCAGCCGTCTTTGGCAAGAAGCTGCACGTTGAATGGGCCGCTCACCTGCAGCGCCCGCGCAAGCTGTTCTGCGATGCGGCGTACCTTGCGCACCGTCTCGATCGTCAGGTCGTGCGGCGGCAACACCAGCGTCGCATCCCCTGAATGAACGCCCGCGTCTTCAATGTGTTCGCTGATCGCCCAGGCCACGATGCGCCCGCGATCGGCGACCGCGTCCAGCTCGATCTCACGCGCGTGTCGTTCGAACTTGGTCACCACCACGGGATGCTCGGGCGAGACCTGCGTCGCCGTCTGTAGATAGCGCAGAAGCTCGGGCAAGCTGTGGGCCACCCGCATCGCAGCGCCCGACAGCACGTACGAAGGTCGCACCAGCACCGGGAAGCCGCCGAGCGCCTGCACCGCTGTCTCGATCGACTCGATGCGTCCGGCTTCCATCCAGCGCGGCTGATCGATCGACAGCGCATCGCACAGCGCCGAAAACTTCGCGCGATCTTCGGCGCGATCGATCGACTCGGGCGGCGTACCCAGCAGGCGCACGCCGGCTCGCGAAAGGGGCAGTGCCAGGCGATTGGGTGTCTGTCCGCCCATGGCGACGATGGTCCCGACGAAGTCGTGGCCGCTCGCTCGCTCGAAGTCGCGAAGCTCTAGCACGGTCTCGATCGACACCTCATCGAACACCAAGCGATCACACAGGTCATAGTCCGTGCTGACGGTCTCGGGGTTGCAGTTGAGCAGCGTGACCTCGAAGCCCAGCGCTCGCGCTGCCTGCGCCGTACCGACGCAGCAGGTGTCAAACTCAACGCTCGACCCGATGCGATAGCAGCCCGATCCCAGAAGCAAGAGCTTGCGCGTCGCCCTAGGTACGACATCGTGTTCCACCGCGTGATACGTGAAATAAAGGTAATTGGTCTCGGCTGGATACTCGGCGGCCAGCGTGTCGATCTGGCGCAGGTGGGGCCGCAGACCGATGGCGTGCCGCCGCGCCCGCACTGCATCCGCCGTGCAGTCCAAGAGCTTGGCGAGCGCAGCGTCGGAAAATCCGCTCTGTTTGACCGTGCGCAGCTCGGCATCAGACAGCGCAGAAAGCCCGCCCGCTTTGGCGCGGGTCGAGAGCATCGCGCGCAGCTCGGCGATGGCGAAAAGCTCGCGCAGAAAGAACGGATCGATCGCGGTCAGCGCGGCCGCTTCTGCGACCGACATGCCCAGCTCAAAGGCGCGGGCCAAGGCAAAGATGCGACGTGATGAAGGCGGCGACAGCTCGGCCTTGGCTGCGTCGAGATCGGGGATGGCAAACAGGCTGGGGTCGAAGCCATCGGCGCCCACTTCCAGCATGCGCAGCGCTTTCTGCAGCGCCTCGGGCAGGCTGCGACCGATGGCCATGACCTCGCCGACTGACTTCATCTCGGTGCCGATGCGCGTGTCGGCACCGCGGAACTTTTCCAGATCCCAGCGCGGCGCCTTGACCACGACATAGTCGAGCGCGGGCTCGAACATCGCGGGCGTCTTCTGCGTGATCGAGTTGCGAAGCTGCGGCAGCGTGTAGCCCAGCGCCAGCTTGGCCGCGACATAGGCCAGCGGATAGCCCGTCGCTTTTGAAGCCAGAGCCGACGAGCGCGACAGCCGCGGGTTGACCTCGATGGCGCGATAGCGCGACGAGCGCGGGTCCAGCGCGAACTGGATATTGCACTCGCCGATGATTCCCAGGTGACGCACGGCCCGCAGCGCCGCATCGCGCAGAAGCTGATAGTCGGCATCGCTCAGCGTCTGCGAGGGCGCAACGACGATCGATTCCCCGGTGTGTACGCCCATGGGGTCGATGTTTTCCATGTTGCAGACGGTGATGGCGTTGTCATCGCCGTCGCGCACGAGCTCGTACTCGATCTCTTTCCAGCCGGACAGGCACTCCTCTAGCAGCACCTGACCGTTTCCGGCGAGCGCTCGCTCGACGGCGGCATCGAGCTCAGTCAGGCTGTGGACCACCGCCGAGCCGCGCCCACCCAGCGAAAAGCCCGCGCGCAGCACCAACGGCAGCCCGATCTCGTCGGCGATCGAGCGGGCATCGGCCAGCGACGTCGCGGTCTTGCCGCGCGCCACGGGTACGTCGATCTCGCGCAGGCGATCGGCGAACAGCTTGCGATCTTCGCAGGCGCGGATCGCCGCGATCGACGGTCCCAAGACGCGTACGCCGTGCTTGGTCAGCACGCCGGCATCGGCCAGCGCAAGGCCGCAGTTCAGCGCGCTCTGCCCGCCAAAGCCCAGCAGGATCGCGTCGACGCGCTCGCGCTCGATCACGCCTTCGACAAAGTCGGGCTCGACCGGCAGGTAATACACCGCGTCAGCCAGCCCTTCTTGCGTCTGCACCGTCGCGATGTTGGGGTTGATCAGCACCGTCGCGATGCCTTCTTCGCGCAGTGCTTTGAGCGCCTGCGTGCCGGAATAGTCGAACTCTCCGGCTTGGCCGATCTGCAGCGCGCCCGATCCCAAGACCAGCACGCGACGCGGCAGCGGCGGCAAAAGACCGCGCCCTGCTTGCAAGGTGCCGCGACTCATGCCCGCACCGCCTGACTGCTTTTTAGCGTGGTGACCATACGCAGGAACTCGTCGAACAAAAACGCGGTGTCGCGCGGACCGGCCGCGGCTTCCGGGTGGAACTGCACCGACAAGACTGGGCGATAGCGATGGCGCATGCCTTCACTGGTGCCGTCATTTAGGCTGACGAACCACGGCGTAAAGTCGGGCGGCAGCGTCGCATCATCGACGGCATAGCCATGGTTCTGACTGGTGACATAGGCGCGCCGCGACATCAGATCCAAGACCGGCTGATTGTGCGAGCGATGCCCGAAAGGCAGCTTGTACGTCTCGGCTCCGGCGGCCCGCGCAAGAAGCTGATGCCCCAGGCAGATGCCAAACAGCGGCAGGCTGCCGGCACGAAATGCAAACAACTTGCGAATGCGATCGACAAGCTGCGGCAGATCTTTGGGGTCGCCGGGGCCGTTGCCCAAAAGCACGCCGTCGCAGTCCGCAAGCAGCGCTTCCCACGGGCCCGAAGCCGGGGCGCGCACCACCGCAGCCCCACGCTGCAAAAGCGACGTGACGATTGATTCTTTGCAGCCGGTGTCCAAGACCAAGATGCGCGGGCCGGCGCCTTCATACGTTCGTACCTGGCGCGGCTGCACGGCCAGCGCGACGCTTGCCATGTCGGTGCGCGGTGCGCAGGAAAGACCCAGTGCGTCATCGGTGCTGTCGCAAAGCAGCGCGCCAGTCAGTGTGCCGTGCTGGCGCAGGCGCTTGGTCAGCGCCCGCGTATCGATGCCGGAAAGCGCTGGCACGCCGTGTTCATGCAGCCACGTTCCCAGGCTCTTTTGCGCCGCGTGATGGCTGGGGATCGCGGTGTGTTGCGCAACGATCAGACCGGCGACTTGGATGCGATCCGACTCAAAGACCGGTGCCGCCGTTTGCTCGCGCTCGTTGGCACTGGGTACGCCGTAGTTGCCTTGCAGCGGATACGTCAGCGCCAAGATCTGACCGCGGTACGAGGGATCGGTCAGCGCTTCGACATAGCCAACCAGTCCGGTGTGAAACACCACTTCGCCGCGCACCTCGCACGGCGCGCCAAACGAGCGCCCGAAAAAGGTGCTGCCATCGGCCAAGATCAGCCGAGTGGGCGCCGCAGGGGCAGGGCTGTAATTATTCATTTATGCAAATCCGGTGTTCTATGCAGTTCGACGACTGCCCGCAAGATGAACCACTCTGACCGCTGAGTCAACGGGAGTTATCGACGAAATTTCACAAAATCTGCCCAGACCCAGGCCGGCGGCGGGCGTGGATTTTTGCTTGCAGGGCGATCGTAAAAACTGCATGTATATGCACTATGCAAAATGAATCGAAGCGCATTGCACTCGCTTTTTCCGGCGGACTCGACACCTCGTACTGCGTGCCCAAGCTGGCCGAGAGCGGCTGGGAAGTTCACACGGTCTATGTCCACACGGGCGGCGTCAGCGCGCAGGAGCGAGCGGCGATCGCGCAGCAAGCCCGCGCGGTCGGCTGCGCTCAGCACCACGAAGTCGACGCGGTCGATGCGGTGTTCAGCCGCTTTGTGCGACCGCTGATCTACGGCAACGTCTTGCGCGGCGAGGTCTATCCGCTGTCGGTCGCGGCCGAGCGCACGCAGCAAGCGATCTCGGTCTGTGAAGTCGCGCAGAGCATCGGCGCTGTCGCGGTGGCCCACGGCTCGACGGGAGCAGGCAACGATCAGATCCGCTTCGATGTCGCGCTGCGCGTGCTCTCACCGCAGCTTCGCATCGTGACGCCGATCCGCGATGAAGGCGTGCGCCGCGAAGACTCGATCGCGTACCTAAAAGCGCGCGGCTTGCCCGTGCCAGAGCGAGCCAGCGCGTACTCAGTAAACCGCGGTCTGTGGGGCACAACCTGGGGCGGCGGCTGGACACACGATCCTTGGCAGAGCCCGCCCGCCGAGCTTCTGAATCCACCCGATCCCACGCTAGAGGCGCGTGCGCTGATCATCGGCTGGCAGCGCGGCGTGCCGGTTTCTCTCGACGGAACGATGCTGCGTGGGGCCGAGCTGATCGATCGACTTGGCGCGCTGTGCGAGCAGTACGGCGTTGGCCGCAGCGTTCACATGGGCGAGACCGCGCTTGGCATCAAAGGTCGCGTAGGCTTTGAAGCTGGCGCCGCGCTTGTGTTGATCGCGGCGCATCGCGAGCTTGAAAAGCTGGTGCTGACGCGCACGCAGGCGTTTTGGAAAGATCACTTGGCGCGCTTTTATGGCGATCGCCTGCACGAAGGACAGTACTTCGATCCGGCACTACGGGACATTGAAGCGCTGATGGAAAGCAGCCAGCAGCGCGTCACGGGCGACACGCGGATCCATCTGGCCCCCGGTCACTTCCAGACGGTCGGCGTGCGCAGTCCGTACTCACTGATGGATCGCAGCATCGCGACGTATGGCGAAGAAAACCGCCTGTGGACCGGCGAAGAAGCGCGCGGCTTTGCTCGCGTGTCAGCGGTGGCCTCGCTGATCGCAGCGCAAGCGGGCGAGCGCGGCAAGAAGTCAGAGAGCGGCACGCCATGACCATGATGGACACCACGCGCCTGCGCTTGGATCGCATCGCGTCTTCGACCAAGAACGCGCGCATCAGCAAGAACGTCATCATCGGCAGCCAGATTGTGTCCGCGGAAGGATACGTCTTGGCGGTGCGAATCCTCGACGACAAGACGACGTATAACAGCGTCGAAGATCTCAGTGGGCGCATGGTGCCGCTGCGGGCCGGTGATATCTTGGCCGGCACGCTGGGGTATCGTCGCGCGCTGCATGGCTATGCCGGTGAAGTTCCCGAGCGTCTTGCGGTCGGCGACACCGTTCACGTGCTGAACCTGGGCGGTGTGCTGGGTCGCTGCACCTCGTCGAGCCCAGAGCTTGGTCCGCCGTTTCGCGCCGAGGTCCTGGGCGCTGTGCTGAGCTTTCCCGCGCTCGGCGATCGCATCGGCCGCCCCGCCCACATCAAAGAGGCGGCGATACCACCCGCCGACACGCTGCGCATTCCCTTTCCCATCGTCTATGTCGCGGGCACCTGCATGAACACCGGCAAGACCGTTGCCGCCAGCGAGCTTGTGCGTGGCTTGAGCAAGTCGGGCTTGGCCGTCGGTGCCTGCAAACTGACGGGGGTCTCGCTGATGCGCGACTCGCTGCACATGCTGGATGCGGGGGCGATCAGTGCGCTGACATTTTCCGACTGCGGTCTGCCTAGCACGCGCGGAAGCGTCGCCGTCACCACGGCCAAGGGCTTGCTCAATCGCCTCGCCGATGCCAAGCCCGATGTCGTTGTCGCTGAGCTAGGCGACGGCATCCTCGGCGAATACGGCGTGCAGGACATCCTGTCGGATCCCGAGCTTCGCAGCGCCGCGGGCGCCTTCGTGGTGGCCGCGCCCGATCCCGTGGGCTGCTGGGGCGCCGTCGAGATCCTGCGCACGCAGTACGGCATTCCGGCCACGGTCCTCACCGGTCCCTGCACCGACAACGAGGTCGGCCTGAACTACATCCAGAGCGCGCTGGGCTTGCCCGCGCACAACGCGCGCCGCGATGCCAAGGGCTTGTTGTCGGTGGTGTTGTCGGCGCTCTCTGCGAAGCTGCCCAGCATGGCCGCGCATCGCGAGGCGCAAAGCGAGCGTCTCGTGCTGGGGCAGCCCGGATGAATTCGCATCCCGCAGATCAGACATCCAGCCCCGACTCGGTTCGCGCGCTGGTCATCGGCTCGGCCGGTTACGTCGGTGGAGAGCTACTGCGCCTGTTGTTTGCGCATCCACGCATCGCCCGCGTCACCGCGCACAGCCGCAGCGCCGCCCACAAGCCCATCGCATCTGTGCATCGACACCTGGCCCCGCTGGGTCCGCAGACATTTATCGGCGGCGATCGCGAAGAGCTAGCGCGACGAGCGCAGGAGCACGACGTCGTATTCATCGCACTCGATCACGGTGAATCCAGCGCCATCATGGATGCGCTATGGGCTGCGCAGCCTCGGCTGATTGTCGATCTTTCGGCCGATTATCGTGTCGCTGATCCTGAGCTGTATGCCGCGTATTACGGCCCGCATCCAAGCCCTGCGCTCTTGTCTTCGTTCGTGTATGGCCTGGCCGATGTCGTCGGCACGGGCCTGCGCGGAGTGCGGGCCATCGCCGCGCCCGGCTGCTTTGCCACCGCGGCACAGCTTGCTCTGTATCCGCTGCGCACGCTCTTGGCGGGCGTGACACCGTCGCTGTTTGCCGTCACTGGATCCAGCGGGGCAGGGGCCAAGCCGCGCGACACCACGCATCACCCGGCTCGCGCCCACAACCTGTTCGCGTATTCCGTGCTGAAGCATCGGCACGAAGCCGAGATCCTGCAAGGCTGGCGTGCCTTCACCGGCCGTCCCGACGCCCACGCGCGCTTGCTGGCCCACTCGGGCCCGATGGTGCGCGGCATCTATTTGACGCTGCACGCCTGCCTGCCCCAGCCGCTGCCCGCTGGAGCTGTGCATGCCGCGCTGCATGCGGCATACGCCGATCGTCCCCTGGTCCAGATCACCGACGAGCCGCCTGAGCTAACGCACGCGATCCTGACCAGTCAAGCCCTGCTTTTTGGTGCGCAGAGCCGCGATGGGCGCGAGGTACACGTCACGATCGCGATCGACAACCTATTAAAAGGGGCGGCGGGTCAGGCCGTGCAGAGCATGAACCTGGCCATCGGCTGGCCCGAAGCCTGCGGCCTCGCCGCGCTGGGAGCGTACCCATGTTAGGCACTCCATCCGTGCCGGCGCTGTTGCCGGTTTATGCCCAGCTTCCTCTGGTCCCGGTATCGGGCCGCGGCTCGCTGCTGTTCGATGGCGACGGCAACGCCTGGCTCGATGCCTATGGTGGTCACGCCGTCGCTGCGACCGGCCACAGTCACCCCGCCGTGGTGCGCGCCATCAGCGAACAGGCGGCGCAGCTTTTGTTTTATTCGACCGCGCTTCCGCATCCGGTGCGTGAAGCCCTGGCCGCGGATCTGGTCCAGCGCTGCCCCCAGCCGCTGTCCTCGGTGTTTTTCTGCAACTCGGGCGCGGAAGCAAATGAAAATGCCTTGCATTTGGCGCGCAAGCAGACCGGCCGCAGCCGGATCGTCGCGCTGGAAGGCAGCTTTCACGGTCGCACGGCTGCGACGCAGGCTGTGACCTGGGGTGAAAAATTCGCGGCCACGGCTCGCCGTGCTGGCTTGCCTTTGGGGCGCATGGTGCCCTTCGACGATCTCGCCGCGCTGCAGGCCGCCATCGACGATCAGATCGCAGCCGTCATCGTCGAGCCCGTGCAGGGCATGGCCGGCGCTCGCGCCTGTTCTGTCGAGTTTCTCACTGCGGCCCGTCGGCTGTGTGACGAACGTGGGGCTCTGCTGATCTTTGACGAAGTGCAGTGCGGCGTCGGGCGCACCGGCCACTTCACGGCGGCCGAGTCGTTTGGCGTGACCCCTGACTTCATCACCTTGGCCAAGGGCTTGGCATCGGGTCTGCCGATCGGCGCGATGATCACCACGGCCAGCATCGCCGCGACGGTCCATACCGGCGATCTGGGCAGCACGTTTGGCGGCGGGCCGGTGCCCTGCGCTGCAGCCCGCGCGACGCTGCGGGTGATCGAGGACGAGCGGCTCTTGGAAAACGTGCGTCGTGTCTCGGCTCTGCTTTGCGAGGGGGCGCTTGCGTTGGGGCCGCAAGCGATCCGCGCGGTGCAGGGGCGTGGGCTGCTGCTGGGCCTGCGACTTGCGCGGCCGGCTGCCGACGTGCAGAAGGCTCTGTTTGCGCGTCGCATTCTCACCGGCACCGCTGCCGATCCCAGCGTGCTGCGCTTGCTGCCCCCCCTTTCTTTCACCACGGATCAGGCGAGCCAGCTTCTTTCCGCGCTGGCCGAGGTTCTTGCATGAAGGCTCGTGACTTTCTGGACACCACCGATCTATCCCCGACGGAATTCGCGCAGATCTTGGATCTGGCCGCGCAGCTTAAGAGCGGTCGCCTGCGCGCCGATCAGGCGCTGCGCGGTCGCGTGCTGACCATGGTCTTTATGGATCCCAGCCTGCGCACGCGCACCAGCTTTGAAGTCGCGATGGTGCGCCACGGTGGCCACGCCGTCGTGCTAGAGCCCGGTCGCAGTAGCTGGGCGCTTGAGACGCGTCGCGGCGTCGTCATGGATGGCGCCAGCGTCGAGCACATCGCCGAAGCAGCGCGCGTGCTCGGTCGCTATGCCGATGCCGTTGCGCTGCGCGCCTTTCCCAAAGGCACAAGCTGGGATGAAGAGCGGCACGATCGCACGCTGCGCGACTTTGCGCAGTACTGCGAAAAGCCGCTGATCAACTTGGAATCGACGCGCCGTCATCCGTGCCAGGGCCTGGCCGATGCGCTGCTTCTGCGCGAGCGCTTGGGGGTCACGCAGGGACGCCGCTTCACGCTGACTTGGGGCCCTCATCCCAAGGCGCTGCCGACGGCAGTACCGGCCAGCGCGGCGCTTGCTGCCGCGCAGCTTGGCATGCAGGTGACGATTGCGCATCCGCCGGGCTTTGATCTCGATGCCGATGACATATCGGCGATCGAGCGGGCTGCACAAGGCGCTGGTGGATCGCTGCAGATCACGCACGATCAAAGCGCTGCGCTGAACGGAGCCGAGGCGGTCTATGTGAAGTCATGGGGCGCCGTGCGCTGCTTTGGTCGGCCAGACGACGAAGCCGCCCTGCGCGTTCCGCACCGTGGCTGGAAGTTCAGCACCGCGCTGCTCAATCGGGCCGCACCATCGGCCTTTGTCATGCACTGCTTGCCGGTGCGCCGCAATGTCGAGATCGATGAAGACGTGCTCGATGGTCCGCAGGCCGCTGTCATCGACCAGGCCGAGAACCGCTTGCATGTCCAACGCGCGCTGCTCTTGCGAATGCTCGCCGACGAGTCAGCGCTAGGGAACGAGGTGTGCTCATGATCGCAGACGACAGCCGCAGCATTGCCGGACTCAAGGGAGCGCTGCGCTATGTGCGCGCCTATCGCGACCACGTCTTTGTGGTGAAGCTAGGCGGCGAGATCTTGGAAAAAGCCGATGTGCGCAGCCGCGTCGCGGCACAGCTTGCGCTTCTGTCTTCGCTGGGTGTGCGCATCGTCGTCGTCCACGGCGGTGGACCCCAGGTTACGGCTGTAAGCCAGCGCTTGGGCATCGAGCCGCAGATCGTCGCGGGCCGTCGCATCACCTGTGAAAAGACGCTGGACGTGGTGCAGATGGTGATCGCGGGTCAGCTCAACACGACGCTGCTTTCCACGCTGCGCGCTGAAGGAATCGCCGTGGTGGGGCTGACCGGTGTCGATGCCGGCCTGATCTGTGCCCGCAAGCGCCCGCCGACGATCATCAAAGACGATGCCGGTGTCGAGCGCACCGTTGACTTTGGGCATGTCGGCGACATCGTGCGCGTCGATCCGCGCGTCATTCACACGCTGCTCGACGCGGGCATGGTTCCGGTGATCGGCAGCTTGGCGGGCGATGACAGCGGCGCGATCTTTAACATCAACGCCGACACCTTGGCGGAAGCCCTGGCCGTCGCGCTGCGCGCACAGAAGCTGATCTTTCTTACCGGGGCGCCGGGCGTGCTGCGCGATGTTCGCGATCCGTCGACGCTGGTCGCCTTTGCCGATCCCGATGATCTGGCGGCGCTTATGCAAAGTGGCGCCATTGCCGGCGGCATGCGCCCCAAGGTGGAAGCCTGCATCCGCGCCGCCACATCCGGTGTCGAGCGCACGCACATCTTGGATGGCCGCGCTGCCGACGGTCTCTTGTTCGAGGTCTTCACGGGCGCTGGCTGCGGCACGATGATCGTCGGGCGCAAAGAAAAGGCGACGTACCTGGGCGTGGATCTCGCCGATGGCAATCGCTGAACCCCACGCGGCGGCGCGCTGTCCGGCCGATCTGCCTGAGGAGGTCGCGCTGTTGTGGGCGCTGGTCGAGACGCCTTCGCTGTCCGGCCAAGAAGCCGACGTGGCGCAGAAGATCGTCGCGTGGGCCAACGCGCAGGGCCTGTCACCGATCTGCGATGACACCTCGCTGCGCATCGAGCTAGTTGGGCGCACGGCTGGTCCCACGCTGGCTTTGGTGTCGCACTTGGATGTCGTGCCGCCAGGATCTGGATGGACGCGCGAGCCGTTTGTGCCGTCGCTGGAAGCCGGACGCCTGTACGGTCGCGGGGCCTGCGATGCCAAGGCGAGCGTGGCCGCGATGCTGTGCGCGCTGCGTGATCTCCACGCGCAAGGTGGGATCGAGCGCGGTCGACTGCTGATCGTCTTTGGCTACAGCGAAGAGACCCGCGACACATCGATGGGGCGCGCCGTGCCGCTGTGCGGTGCCTTGGATGCGGCCATCATTGGCGAGCCGACCAGCCTGGACCTTGCCGTGGCCCAGCGTGGCTTGATGGTGGCAGAGCTTCGCGCGACCGGCGATCAGCGCCATGCCGCGTATGTCAGCGAGAGCAGCTATCGCAGTGCGGTGCTGACCTTGGCCGCGGACTTGGTCAAGCTGCCAAGCCTGCTTTTGGATCGCCCCCACCCGATCTTGGGTCAGCCGAGCATTGCGCCGACGATGCTGGAAGCAGGCGTCGCCCGCAACATGACGCCGCCCAGTGCCAAGGCGCTGCTCGATCTGCGCACGACGCCTGCGTGGACGCATGCCGAGGTCGGCGCGGCGCTGCGATCGGCGCTGCAGAGCGAGCTGCATGTTGTGTCCGAGCGCTTGGTTCCCTGCGAGACACCGGCTGAGTCACGTCTGCTGCCAGCGATGCAGGCGGCACGTCCAACAGGCCGGGCGTATGGCAGCCCAACGTGTTCAGACTGGGTGTTCTTGCGTCATCTCGATGCCGTGAAGTGCGGGCCCGGCGATAGCCTGCGCTCGCACACTGCCGACGAGTGGGTCGCCATCGAACAGGTCACCGCCGCGCGCCACTTTTATCGCGAGGCCGCGCAGCGCTATTTGGCAGGTGTGCCATGAACGAAAACAAGAGCCCATCGCGAGCGAACAGTCCGGCGACTGCGCCTGGCGAGACGCTGTGGTCGCAGGCAACGCCGCTCGATCCGCGCGTGCTGGTCTATACAGCCGGCGACGATCGCGACTGGGATCGAACGCTTCTGCGCTGGGATGTCCTGGGCAGCCTGGGGCATGCATACGGTCTGTGGCGATCGGGGCTGCTGGCCGATGCTGAACATCAGCGCCTGCGCGCCGCGCTGCAGCAGGCCCTTTGTGCCGTCGATGCTGGCACGCTGATCATCGAGCCGAGCCACGAAGACGCGCACACCGCAGTCGAGCTGTGGCTGACCGCCCGCGATCCCGATGCCGGGGCTCGCCTGCACACCGGTCGATCGCGCAATGATCAAGTTGCAACTGATTTGCGTTTGTATCTGAAAGACGCGCTCTTGGCCCTGCATGCCGAGACCGCGGATGTCGTGCGCGGGCTGTGTGCGTTCGCCGAAAAGCACGCGGCTGTGCTGTGGCCGGGGTACACGCATCAGCGACGGGCTATGCCGTCGACGATGGGCCTGTGGGCTGCGGCTCTGGCCGAGGGGCTTTTGGACACGCTAGAGACCTGGCCTGCGCTGTGGCGGCAGGTCGATCGCTCGCCCTTGGGCAGCGCAGCCGGCTATGGCGCACCGCTTCCCTTAAAGCGCGAAGCAGCGGCGCAGGCCCTGGGTTTCTCGCAGCTTGTGCATGCCGTGACCGCGGTGCAGAACGGCCGCGGCAAGCTGGAAGCCGCGGTGCTTAGCCACTGCGCGCAGCTTGGGCACGAGCTGTCGCGGCTCTCGTGCGATGTCTGTCTGTACGCAGCCGAGGAGTATGGGTATTTTGTGCTGCCCGGCAGCCTGGCCACGGGCTCTAGCATGATGCCGCACAAGCGCAACCCCGATCTGTTTGAGCTGACCCGCGCTCGCGCCGCGGCGCTCGATGGAGATCTGACGGCGGTGCTGCTGCTCAAGGGCAAGCTGACTTCGGGGTATCACCGCGATGCGCAGCTTCTGAAAGAGCCACTGTTCCGCGGCGTGCAGCGCACGCGCGAGATGCTGCAGATGATGGCGGTGGCGCTGCCCATGCTGGATGTCGATGCCGCGCGCTGTCTGGCCGCGATTCGCGATGGCGTGCTTTCCACCGACGAAGTCTTGCGGCGAAGCGAGGCTGGAACGCCGTTTCGTCACGCATACAACGAAGTGGCAGCAGGGCTGCGCTCGGGCCTTGCGCTCGTGCCGCCGACTTCGGCCGAAGCGCAGGCACAGCTTCTGTCGCGCCGTCTTTCGACGGGGGCTGCGGGCAACCTGGGGCTTTCGGCGCTGCAGACACGGCTGCAGACCTGTGAGCGCGAGGCGGCCCCGCTGCGCTCTGGCTTTGCGGCCGCGCTTTCTGAGCTGCAGGCGCCACTGTCCAGCGCGGCACAGCTTGAGATGGATCCAGCATGAAAGCGCGACGGGCGCAGCGGCTGCGCAAGCTGCTTGAGCTGATCAGCACACGCAGCTTGCACACGCAGGAAGAAGTGGCTGCGGCCTTGGAGTCCGCTGGCTTTCAGGTCACGCAGTCTTCGGTGAGTCGTGACATCGCGGCCCTGCGCTTGGTCAAAGACAGCGGGGTGTATCGCCGCGCTGGGCTGTCGACGGTGTCAGCGCAGGCCGGGTCGGCCAAAGGCAGCAGCGATGCCAGCGATCCTGAAGCGGGGGACGTCGGGCGCGGCATGCCCGATGAGCTACGCCCGCTGACTGAGTCGGTGCTGTCTTGCGCGACCGCCGGCCCTTGCCTGATCGTCCTGCACACGCCACCGGGGGAAGCGGGACGCGCTGCCCTATCGATCGATCGCAGCGCCTGGCCGGGCGTGGTTGGCACCATCGCTGGAGACGACACGATCTTCATCGCCGTCCGCGATGAGCGAGCGCAGCGCCACGTCGTCGCCACCCTGCGCGCGATCTGCGACTTGCCTGATTCAGGCCCTGGTTCTGGCTAATAGAAGATATCTATCCGAAGTCGAATTAGGATAGACGGTTCATCAAAAGGCGCCGCGCGTGGCGCCGCCGAGCTTGGCGGATCCGTCGGGTGGTTTGCCGAAAAACCAGGCTTGTGCCGCGCCAAGGCGAAGCGAGTAAGCTTGGGAGCATGACGGACGCTGCCTCTGCTTTTGCCCCCGTTTCGACGCTGCGCGATCGCGCGTATGCCTTGGCTCACACGGCGCGCAGCGTGCCGCCGTATATCGGCTTGGCCGCGCTGTTCCCTGGCGGTCCGGTGCCGTTCACGGCGCTTCCGGTCACGCTGAAAGAGGCGTACGCCTTTCACAAGAAGCTGCTGGCCCGCCCAGGCTTTCGCCAGCTTCTCACCAAGCTAGAGCGCGAAGATCTGCTGACGCTGCCGGCGATGCTGGCCGCGACGCCGCTGGATCTTTTGCGCATCCGACGCAAGTTTCACAGCGGCACGGTGCGACTTTCGGTTGCGGCCCCGGACGACTTTCCGTACCCGGACTATTACCTCAACGACTTTCACAACCAGAAGAACGGCAACCTGTCGCTGCAGTCTGCGCTCACGTACGAGTGGCAGATCAGCATCTTGTTTATGGGCTGCAATCGCTTGATGCGGCAGGCGGTCATCGATCACATTCCGACGGGTCGCGAGCTTCAGATCTTGGATGTGGCCTGCGGCACAGCGTCGTGGATTCCGCAGGCTCGCCTGCAGGGGCGGCATCATCCGATCACGGCGATTGATCTGTCGCCTGCGTATCTGCGCTATGCGCGCATGGCGCAGGCGCTGGGCTTCCGCGACAACGCGACGTTCCTGCAGCTAAATGCCGAGTCGCTGCAGCCTGCCGGGCAGCCCGCGGATGCGTGGCGCGAGCGCTTTGACATCGTCACCTGCATCTGGCTTCTGCACGAGCTTCCACGCCGCGCCATCGAGCGCGCAGTGGCCGAGATGGCGCGTGTGCTCAAGCCCGGCGGGCGGCTGCTGCTGGTCGACTCGATGCAGCGCAGCGACATTCCCGTCGATCGGCGCGAGCGAGCCGAGCGCGTGTATCGCTTCTTCGCGCGGTACTTCAACGAGCCGTATTACTTGGCGTACCAAAACCTCGACGTGCCGGCGCTGCTGCAGGCGCAGGGCTTGACGGTCGAGATCAACGAGCCGTGGTTCCGATCGAAGCTGTGGGTGGCGACGAAGCGCGCCTAGCCCCGGCTGTTACCTGCCCGCGGCTTTCCTTTTTCTCATTGCATAGAGATTTTCTATGAAGCAGGCGTTGAGCGCCTGACATCCCAAAAGACGTTTTCCAGCCAGCGCTCGACATCGTCTTGGCAGTGGCCTGCCAGCGACGGTGACGGGCGCCTCTACGTCCATCGAGAGGAGGCGTCTTATGAACCTTACGCGTACCTTGTGTCTGTCCTCGCTGACCTTGCTTGCCTGCGGCATGGACAGCGAAATGCCGCGACCGAATCCCCAGGTCAGCGATCCCGTGGTCAGCCAGAAAGCGACAGTCAACGTCGTGCATGCATCCACCGATGCGCCGGCCGTCGATGTGTATCTGAACGGCCAGCTTGCGATCAAAGCGCTCGACTATCGCAAGAGCACGGGCAACGTCGAGCTAAACGCGGGCGACTACAAAGTCGAGCTACGCGCGGCCGGGGCTGCCGCAAATAGCGCCGCGGTGTACACGACGAACATCCGTGTGGCCAAGGACTCGCGCACACTGGTGCTTGCCGAAGGCCGCTTGAGCGATGCCAGCGACAGCGGCACGGCTTTCCGTCTGCGCACGCTGCCGATGGGAACCTCGGACAAGGGCGCTGTGCAGCTTCGCTTGGTGCATGGGTCGCCGAGCGCGCCGACGGTTGATCTGGCTGCGGGTGCATCGACGCTCTTAAACGATGTGAAGTTCGGCGAGGCCTCGACCTTTGCCACGATCAATGCCGATCTGGCTCCCCAGACGGCGCTGGGCGTGCGCCCTGGCGATGCGGCGATTGATCTGGCCTTTGTCAGCACGCCTGATGCAACCATCGCCCGTGGCGCGGTGCTGACGGCGATCGCGTTTGGCGAGATCAATCCACTTTCTGCAGACAATCGCTTCTTTGCGGTCTCGGCGATCGATGAAGCGAGCGGTCAGCTGATCGATCTGTCTGTGCGGATCAATGACAAGGCACCGAAGGCATCGTTCTATGTCGCGCATACGTCACCCGATGCGCCGTCTGTCGATGTCGTCACCAAGGCTGGAGACCCGCTAGTCCGCGGCCTGGCCTATCGCGCGGTCTCGACCCGCATCGAAGTTCCAGGGGGTGTGTATCCCATCGAAGTGCGCCCGACGGGACAGGCGACGGCGGTGCTGTCTGCCAACGTCAAGCTCTTGCCGGTTCTGTCCTGGGGCCTGTTTGCGCACGGGCTGGTGGCAAGGGATGCGGCTGCCGAGCGCAAGCTCTCGGTGTCGGCGCTGCCGCTTGCCGCCAAAGACGTCGCCGGGGGCACGCGGCTGCGCGTTGTACACGCCTCGCCCGATGCGCCTGCGGTGGATGTCTTGGCCGGCGGTAAGGCGCTGCTCAGCAACCTGAGCTTCCCGCGGGCGACGGGATATCTCGACTTCGCAGCGGGCCTGCCTGCGACGACGCTCAAGGTGCGAGCGAGCGGGCAGCCGCGGGACCTGTTCGACATCGTCATCGAACCCGGTGTCGCCGATGCCACGCGGGGCCAGAATGTCACGGTGTTTGCCACCGGCTTGGTGGGAACGACACCGCCTTCCTTCCAAGCCCTGGCGATTGTTGAAACGGCGACGCAGCCGCTGGCCGTGGCGCTGCCGACCAAGCCCTCGACCTAGCGTTGTCGCGTCGTACGGATCCTCGCCGGCCGCGCGTGTGGCCGGCTGCGTTCGCTCAGCGGATGGTGACCTCGGGGATCGGGACGCCAGACACCTGGCCGCGCGCTTCGATGTGGCGAATGACCACGAGTCCCGGCGAGGATCCGCGATACGCGCCTTCCAAGAGCAGGTTCAGGCTGCGCTTGCCGCGGAAGGGCACGGTGACGATCTGCATCTGCGTGCCGCCCTGTCCTTGCTGGCCATAGATCAGCTGGCCGCGATAGTCCGACAAGATGTCTTCCGTCTGCTTCACCGACGTGGTGGTGGGTACGGCGATGATGGCGTAATACTCCAGCGGATCGCGACTGGGGTCTAGCTCGACGGTCAGCGATAGCTCTTCGCCGACCTGGGCATTGGCCTTGCTGGTGCGTACGCGACCGAAGCTGCGGGTGGGGGTCGGCTCCATGCGAACGAGGTCTTTGCGATCGACCCGCGCGATGGCTCCGGCGGCGAGATCGATGCTGAGCGGGCCGCGCAGCGTCTGTTCAAAGCGCAGGGGCTGAGCGCCATTCGCCCCGCGGATTTGACCAGGCTCTGTGGCCTTGGCTCGACTGCCGATGAGAAGCTGCAGTTCCAAGAAGCGCACGAGCGCCATCGGGGTCGAGTAGACGCCACCGAGCAGAGCCGGTCCCTGCAACAGGCCCGGCTCTTGCGTCAGGATCATGCCGCGCGTCACCTGGCGATACAGCTTGGCGAAGCCGGCCATGTCGCCCTTTTGATACAGCGCGGTGGCGATTTCGGTCAGGTACTGCAGGCCGCCGACCCGCTCGAACGCGCGCAAGAAACGGAACACGTCATAGGCCTTGGAAAGCGCAAGCTCGCTGTCTTGTGCATCCAAGTCCAAGCGCGGCAGCAGCTTTTCTGTGGCGAAGCGACTGACGGCGTCATCGGTCAGCACGCGATAGACCACTTGACCGTCGATCTCGACGGGAATCACGCCCTGGCCTTGGCTGTCAAAGCCGGCATCGGCATCGGTCTTGTACGCGCGGGCCACAAGCGCCGAGCGAATGCGACCGAGCATCGCCTGCGCTGTGGTCAGCGCTTGCCGCACGCGAGCATCGGCCGAGTTGGCCTGCTCTAGCGCTTTGACCACCGACAGCAGGTTGCGACCCACCCAGCCGGTCCACACCGGCTGATGCGGCAGACCCGGATAGGGACGGCACAGTCCTTCGCCCGCTTTGTCGCAGAACGCTTCATCAAGATCGCGGATGTCTTTGTCGATGCCGGTGCGGATCGTGTGACCCAGGCCTTCGTCGTCGATCAGGCGCTTGCTGATCGCGGCCAGAAGCACGGCTCGCACCGCGGCCCGCGCCGACAGCGCTTCGGCATGGCCAAACCACGACTCCGTGGTGGTCAGGATGTTCATCGTCACGCTGCGCAGAAGCGGTCCGGCGCCGGGATACACGCGCACCGTTTCGCCTGCCGCGACATCGAGCTTGCCGCCATCGCCGAATGCGAGCCGCGAATAGGTGACTGGCTGCTCGCTCAGCGACAACAGCGATAGGCGCCGCTGATCGCGAAGCTGCCCTGTGGCATCGCGCAGCGACACCAGAAGCTCACCCGGCTTGTACAGCGAAAGCGGCAGCTCGATCGTGTCGTGCCCTGGCGCCACGCTCTTTTGGAATGGAGCGCTCACACCGATGCCATCGGCGACCAGCGTCAGCGTCTCTTTGGTGTCATTGCTGGTGTCGATGGGCACCAGCAGCTTGGCCCCTGGCACGAAGCTGCGGGCAACGCGGACCTCGACGCTGGCATCGCGCTTCACATCCAGCGCAGACTGCGCCGTGACATAGTCCAGACCGCGCACCGCGATCACGCGCACCACCAAGCGTCCGGTCTGCGGCGGCAGCGTGACCTGGACAGTGCCCTGACCATTTGCGTCGGTGGTGACCGTGCCACAGAACACGACCTTGCGATCCCCTTCGCGGATCTCTTCGCTGGGCTCGGCATCGCCGGCTGCTGCGCCGCTGCCTGCCCCACCGCGACGAAATCCGCCGCTGGCACGCCCAGAAACGCTCGGAGCCGCCATGCGAAGCGACGGACCACCCATGCCGGCTGCCGATCCATAGCCGACCCCGCCGCCACCGCTGCCGCGACCCACGAGCCCCAGGCCGCCGATCCCGAAGCTCGATCCACTCTTGCCGGCGCGTGTAGCGTCGCCAAGCAGGCTGTCCGCTTCTTTTTCGGCAACGGATTTCTTGGCTGGCGCGGGGCGCTGCGTGCGAGGCGGCGGATCTTCGATGTATTCCTCGATCATGCCGGTGTTGTCGACCCAGCTTGCGATCGAGCGCGAGGCGTTGCGCAGCGAGTCACCCAACGCACTGGCCAGTGCCGTTGCGGGTGCGCGAGCCGGCACGCGGTTGTCATAGACCTCGATCACCGCCGACACCTGCGCCGGTCGGTCTGCCAGGTCGTGGGCGCGAATCGTCAGCGGCAGCGACGCAAACGGTCGCCCTTCGCCGGGGGGATCGATCGCCAGCTTCAGGCCCGACGGCATCAGCCCAACAGCCCAGCCCTCTTTGAACTCTCCGTTGATAAAGCCGCCGATGGTGACCAGCGTGTACGGAGCCGAAAGCTCGACTTCAAGCTGCTTGTGCGCGGCAAGCTCGTTGGGCAGCGCAATGCTGCGCGACTCGAAGCTGCCGTCGGGCTTGGGCTTGTGCGCGATCAGAAGCGGGCTCTTGATGAGGGCATTGATCGTCAAAAGCAGCTTGCCGTTCTTGGGCAGGATCGACTCGACGGTAAACGGCGCGTCACTGGTTCGTTTGCTTTCGACAAATAGGTCGCGACCTGGCACCTGCACCGTGTTCTCGTAGGGTGCGACGCTGACGCGGTGCGCAAACGAGACATTGCCCGACATGGCCAACATCTCGCGCTCGACATGCGACGAGCCTTCAAACTGATGGCGCAGGCTGCCGCGCGGAGTGACCACCTCGATCTGAAACGGGCCCGAGTGTCCGCCGACGTTTAGCGTGCCGGCCAGCTTGCCGTCTTCGGCTTTGATGCGCTGCGACGGGCCCGCAAAGGTGCCGTTGCAGCCCGGCAGCATGCAGCGGCTGTGTACTTCGACTTCGCCGGTAAACGGTCGGTTCGAAACGCGAAGCTCATTCTTGAAGTTCAGGCCATTGCCCCAGCGCAGACCGGCGCCTGCGGCGTTGCCCATAAACCAGCCGGCGGGCAGCGTCTCAAGCTCTTCAGGCTTGGTCAGCTTGCGGAACTCGTGCGCGAACGAGACCGATCCCAGCGAGCCTTGGACGACGGCAAACGTCGCACTGCCTTTGGCCTTGCCACCGGCAATCTGCACGTCCAGCCGATACTCGCCTAGCTCTAGCGGGGTCTTTTCTCCGTCGAGAACTTCGAGGACGGCAACGCCGTTCTTATCGAGAGTGCCCTTTACATCCCGCGCTTGGCTGTCGCGCTTGGCGAGCTTGCCTGTCCACTCGGCCCCTTCGCGACCGAGCGACAGCACGCGCAGATAGACCTTTTCGTTCGGCCAGTACTGCGGCTGGTCCACCGTCACGGATGTGAAGTCGAGCTTGAGCGCCGCGGCCACGCGATCGCTGGCAGCAACGGCCTTGCGCGCATCCATGTCGACGCGGAAGAACTTCGACTCTTGCATGCCTTTGGGCCGCTTGCGCACGACTCGGCCCGAGGCCACACCCACTGAAAAAGCCACGCCGAGCGACAGCAGGGCCAACGCAAGACGCGATGACTTGACGCGAACCAATGACATACGATCCCCCGATGCAAAGGGTCGACCGGCCGCCTATCGCAGACGGCGGGCAAAGCTGGACGATGTTGGAATTGTGAAGCGGCGGGATGCCGCGTGTGAAGGGCTTAGTGCGCGGCAGGAACTAGAAGTTCCCGGAAAGTGCGAGACCCGTACCGGAAGGACCGATAGAAGGCGTGAGCTGAATGCGCTGGTTCCAGGCATAGACCGGCACGCGCTGACGGCTGGCCGCACCCGCGATGAGCAGCGCCAGGCCCGTGCCCTGCACCAAGCCCGAAAACGCCAGGCCCGCCATGGACAGACCGCGCACCGAATCGTTGGGCAGCGTTGTCATGGTGATCCACGGACCCAGCACCGGGATGTAGTTGGTCCACATCGTGCGCACCGGGTGCTCGGTCGCTGTGTACACCGCCTCGGCAATGGCGGCGGTACCGCTGTGAATCAGCCAGCTAACGCCCAGCGTCACGGCTCCGCCGATGATCAGGCCGTAGTTCGGCTTCAGGTCATAGCGCAGCACCTGCCTGGGCATTGGCTGCACGGGCGGGGGCGGCGCGACGTAGACCGGCTGCTGACCCGGCTGCATATACATCTGCTGATTGGGATCGCCTGGCTGCGCATACGGCACAGCCGGCTGCACAGGCTGGGCCGGCTGAACGTAGATCGGCGCACCGGGCTGGCCATTCGCTGGCGGCTGCACGTACACCGTCTGTCCCGGCTGCACTTGATACACCGGCCCGACGGGCTGCGGCGGGGTCTGCACCGCTGCAGGCGGGGCCGCAACGACCGGCGCTGTGCCGACACTGGGGGCTCCTTGAGCCGCGGCGACGCCAGTCCATCCGACGGAAACGAGCAGTGCGCTCAGAGCAAATCGCTGTGTTGCTTTCATCTGAAAACCTCTAGTTCAATGTGTTCTTTCGTCCGACCTATTGTTTTGATACTAGCCCCGTTTGACGCGGGCAGGCAGCCAAGATTCGCAGAGGGTCTGCATCCTCGCGGTACGACTCGGTTCTGCGTGGCAGCCCGCCGCCGTCGCCACGCAAAGGTGGTAAGTTCGCCGAAATGATCGCCGCGTCCTTGGATAGAGCGTCGCACGTCGAGCTCTTCTTTACCTCGCCACGTCAGCTTCCGCGGGCCAGCCGCTTGCCCGGTCGCGTCGTCGTGCTGGATGTGGCCTTTGCCGCCGACGGCATGGGCACGTCTTTTGCCGAGATCACGCGGCCCCTCATCGACGGGCTGGGCAGCCGCCTGGCCGCCTGGGTTGACCATCACGACCACGATCGCCACAGCGACTATCGCGGCGATCCGCGCTTCGTCTTGGCCAGCAAGTCACAGCACGGCGCCTGTCCCGAGATGATCACGCCCGCGCTAGTCGAGACCGTCGGCCCCATCGGCAGCATTCTGTGTCACCTGGATCTCGACGGCTTGTACGCAGCGGCCAAATGGCTACGCGGCGGTCGCGAGCCGTACCCCGGCGCTGACGACGACGCGCGAGCCATCGACACGCGCACGGGAAGTCCATCCCTGCGAGCGCTGCGCATCGATCACGCGCTGCGCGCTCGCTTTCGCGACGATGCGCTCAAGCATCGCATCGTGCGTCACTTGGTGGCGGGCCTTCCAAAGGACGACGATGCAGCCGTCATCGCCGAGGCCGCAGATGAGTTTGTCGCCATGGCCACCGAGACCACGCGCTTGGCCGGGCTGTACCAGCCGCGCGGACGCGCCGTATTCGTCGACGCGCAGCATCATGCCCGCGGTCCCTTTGACAAGACCGATCTCTTGCTTGCGGGGCAGGCCTTGGCCGCGGTGGCCATCGTGCGACATGCTGGCTACATCATCATCGCGGCGGGCTTTGAATCGGGGCTCGACTTCGTGAAGCTCTTTGACCTGGGTGGCGGCATGCCGACGCGGGTCTCGCTGCCGGAAGCGCGACTGGACGACGTCCTGCGCAAGCTCAACGCATAAAACAGGCGCGGCCACCGCGGCCGCCATGCGAGACTACACAGCGAGGTACCGTCGATGGCTACGCTGGCAGGCATTCGTCGCTTCGCATTCCGTGAGCTTGCGCGCTGGCAACCTTTTCTTCGGCCCGCGCTGCTTGCGCACAAAGATGGCTCGTTCGCGGATGAGGTGCTGGCCGCGCAGCGACGCGAATTCGAGCGGCTGCTCGATCTGGCCGAAGATCCCGGCTGGTTTGCGCCTCAGATGCGCATGTTCACACTGTCCGGCGCGGTGTACATCGCGCTGTTCTTGGCTCTGTCGCGACACGGCGTTTCGGCGCAGCGTGTCTGGGAAGTCTGCGATGCCGCCACACGCCAGCGCTTTGCAGCCACGCAGGGCGTCGAGCGCTGGCTCGCCGGCCCCGGCATGTTGAGCGGCCCGATGCAGGCGATCTCGCGCTGGCTTGCGCGCCGCTCGCAAAAGCGTCCTCTTGGGGGCTGGGTGTTTTCGTTTATCGAGCGCGAGCCTGGGCAGTTCGAGTACGGCGTCAACTATTCGCGCTGCGCCATTCGCGAGCTTGCACTGTCGGCGGGCGCGGCCGACTTCGCGCCCTACATTTGCTTGGCGGACATCGCCGGCAGCGAAGCCTTTGCCTGGGGTTTGGCGCGCAGTCAGACGCTGGCCCAGGGGGGCGCGCACTGTGACTTCCGCTTCCGTCGCGCTGCGTCGACAGATGTCAAAGTGCGCCTGCCTGTCGTTCCTTCCTAGCTGGCTTCAAAGCGCCGCGACCGCGGTCATGCCTTTTTGCACCTCGTCGGGCGAAAGCAGAGCCCACGGAGCGAAGATACGCTGGGCTTGCGTCGGCAGCGCTCGCGCCACGGCCGCAGGTCGCGCCTCGCCTTGTCCCGGCACAAGTCCCGCGATCAGGCCGCAGGCATCCGCCAAGTTGGCCCAAGGCGGCGTCGTGGGGTCGGTTTTGCCGTCGTGGGACTGCGGGCCCGCAAAGGCCAGCACCGTATCGCGCAGCGGCAGCAGCTGCAGCATCGAGGAAAGATGCGCCGACGGCAGATCCAGCAGCGACGAGAGCGGCGCACCGGCAAAGACGCTGCGCAGCGTGGCGAGCTCAAACGCCGCCGGTAGCTCGATACCGCGCGGCGGGTTGCGCAGGCAGAGCGTGATGCCCCGGCGAGACGCTTCTTCGAGCAGTGGATCCAAGCTGCGCATCGTCGCATCCAGGTGTCGACTGGCCAGCGCAGCGCGGATCTCACGAAGCTCCTGGGCCGAGCTTGGGTCGTACAAAAGCACGCCGCGCCGAAAGCAGCCGAGCAGGCGAGCCCACAGGCGCTCGATGCCGTCGCTGCGCTCGCCGATACTGCCGAGCGAGATCAGGACCGCTTTGGCCCCGAGCTGACCAGCCAGGTCCAAGGCGCTGCGAACGACGGCGACTGCGGTCTCGGCTTCTGCCCGATCGATGGCACACAGGCGCGTCTGGAAGGCCTGCGGGGTGCCCAGGTGAAGCGCGCCGATCTGGCCCTCTAGCGCGGCCACAGCAAGCTCGTGGCGTCGACGTCCCAGCGAGCGCTGCAAGCTCGGCAGATCCGCGGGGATGGCATCGCTGGCCACCACGACCACGGCTTCTGCTCCCAGGCGCTGCAGCGCGTCGAGATATCCGTCGGGATCGCGCACATCCGGCGGAGCCCACGAGGTTGCCAACACCACATTTGGCGCGGTCTTTGCGCGGGGACCCACAGCCGGGCCCGCTTCAGACCCCGACGGGGACAGCGGGACAAGCGGGGTCGTTTCTGAGGCGAGCCCAGAGATGGGCACAGATGATCCAAGCGACATCGCAGCGATTCCTAAGCCCTTGCAGTAGTCGAGAGAAAGCCGTTTGACAATAGAGGACAAGTCATTTATGAACGCACAATCACTCTCGACGAGAACTGCCGTGCGTCAGCGAGAGAAACCGACGCACGCTAACCCCGCGAAATAGATGAGGTAGGACGTTGCCGATGCGTCTCCGCGATTTGTATGGAGCGTTTTCGAAAGTAGGCATGTTGTGCTCGGCCTTGGCGCTTGCGCTGTCGGCTCAGACGGCAGCCGCGCAGCCGGTGCAAGAGGGCGGTTTTCTCGACGCCACGTACAACATGCAGCTCTTCCGACCGGCGATCGATACCAAGGGCTACGTCACGCTGAATGCGTCGCAGGTCTTGGGGCACCTCGATTTTTCGCTGGGCCTGGTGGGCACCTGGGCCGGTAAGCCGCTGGTCCTGTCGCTGCCTTCAGGCGGGATACACGGCCTGACTGGCGAGACGGTGATGAACGGCCGCAACTTCTCGGTCAATCACCTGATCACTGCGCAGCTTCAGTTCGCGTTGGGCTTGTACAAGTACACCGAGATCGCGGTCACCCTGCCGCTTTCGATTATGCAGGGCAACCGTCAAGTCTGTGAGCCGGGTCGCGAGTGCGGTGGCTTCAATGCCAGCACGGACAGCCGGGATGATCTGTCGTTTTCCAAGGTGGCGATTGCCGACCCCGGCCTGCACTTCAAGGGTCGCATCCTAAACACCTCGAAGTATCCGGTGGGCTTGGGCGGCATGCTGTCCTTGTATCTGCCCATCGACAAGTGGGCCAACGGCGACGGCCACAAGCACTTCATGGCGGAAAACAACGTCACCATTCACCCGCAGGTGCTGGTGGATCGCGAGTGGGGCCGTGATCGTCGCTTCCGCACCGCGCTCAACGTCGGTGTGCTGGTTCGCTTTGGCAGCACGGGCTTTACCGATTACGGCAAGCCGAGCGTGCTGAAGATGGAAAACGGCATGTCGTCGAGCTTCTGCTATCCCGCCGACAACACGACGACGATGTTTTCGACGATGTCGCCCTTTGCTGGCTGCGGCACGGGCCTTTCGCGTCGGCTGGGCACGCAGCTTAGCTACGGCATCGGCGCTTCCTGGAACATCATCAACAAGTACGTCGACCTGCTCGGCGAGCTATACGGCTTCGTTGACATGACCGGCAACAAGGATGCCTTCCCACTCGAAGGCGTGGGCGCGGTCAAGCTGTACCTGGCCAAGAAGTCGTTCTTGCTTTTGGGCGCGGGCGGGGGCGTGTACGGCCTTTCGGATACCGGCAAGCAGACGGGCGGCTCGCAGTGGCGCGCCTTCCTGGGCTTCATCTTTGAGCCGCTGGTTGGCGACCGCGACGGCGATGGCATCAAGGACGACGTCGACAAGTGCCCCGACGATCCCGAAGACATCGATGGCTTTGAAGATGAAGACGGCTGCCCCGAGCCGGACAACGATCGCGACGGCATCCTTGATGTCGACGACAAGTGCCCCAACGAGCCCGAGACCAAGAACGGCTTCCAAGACGAAGACGGCTGCCCTGACTCGGTCGAGTCCGATCGCGACGGCGATGGCATTCCCGACAACATCGACAAGTGCCCCGACGATCCCGAAGATCGCGACGGCTTTGAAGACGAAGACGGCTGCCCCGATCCCGACAACGACAAAGACGGCATCCTCGACGTCGACGATCTGTGCCCGAACGATCCCGAAGACATGGACGGCTTTGAAGACAAAGACGGCTGCCCGGATCCCGACAACGACAAGGACCGCATCCTCGACAAGGACGACAAGTGCCCGAACGAGCCCGAGGTCTATAACGGCTTTGAAGACGAAGACGGCTGCCCCGACAAGGGCCGCGTCATCCTGCGCCGCGGCAAGCTTGAGATCCTCGACAAGGTCTACTTCGAAACCGACAAGGCGATCATCAAGCCGATCAGCTACCCGATTCTGGATGCCGTGGCAGCGACGCTAAAGGGCAACCCCGAGATCCTGCTGATCGAAGTGCAAGGCCACGCCGACGAGCGCGGCGACGACGACTACAACATGAAGCTCACCGAGGCGCGCAGCCAGGCGGTGCGCACGTATCTGGTCGAAAAGGGTGTCGAGGCCGGCCGCCTGAATGCCCACGGCTATGGCGAGACGCGTCCGGTGTGCAACGAGCACAACGAAGACTGCTGGTCGCGCAACCGTCGCGTTGAATTCGTCATCGAAAAGCGCTCGGACGAAGCGGCGAAGTAGCCGCGGCCTTCGACCTCGCCTCGCGCTCTACCGTCTGCAGCCGGTCCCGTCCTGGGACCGGCAGTTTCCCTCGAAAAAAGGATCGTCCCATGAACCGACGCACCTGCTTGTTCGGATCGCTGATCGTGTTTTCTGCCTGCGGCGGCTCCCTGGATCCGCTGGGCCCTGGTGGAGAAATCGCGAGCCTTCCGACGCCAGCACCGCCCAGCCGCTTTACGGAAAAGGTTGGCTCCGACGGAGAAATAGAAGAGGGCACGATCGGCAGCGCGCTGTTTCTGCACGACAGCGGAGAGCCAACGGCAACCGATGACACGCCGTATGCCGCGCAGGCCACCGTCTGCCCCGGCAGCAGCAAGGTCTATGGCATCGACGTGTCGTATTACCAAGGCACGATCAACTGGTCCCAGGTCAAAGCCGCCGGCAAGCAGTTCGCGATTGTCCGCGTCAGCGATGGCACCGGCTTTATGGACCCGAAGTTTGAAGCGAACTGGAAGGGCGCCAAGGCCGCCGGGATCGCCGTCGGTGCGTATCAGTTCTTCCGCCCCAACCAGGACGCGACGGCGCAGGCCGATCTGCTGGTGAACCAGCTAAACAAAGTCGGCTTTGGCAGCGGCGATATCCCGCCTGTCATCGACGTGGAAGTGACGGGCGGAATGTCGGATGCGACGGTGGCGGCGCGCGTCAACACCTGGCTGCAGCGGGTCAAGTCGCGCACCGGACGCCTGCCGATCCTGTACACCTCGCCCGGCTTCTGGAGCGGTCTGGGCAATCCCACGCCGAGTCCGCTGCCCTATTTGTGGGATGCGCACTGGGGCGTGTCGTGCCCGCTTCTGCCGCCGAACTGGGGCCGGCTGCGCTTCTGGCAGTACTCGGCAACCGGGCGTGTATCGGGCATCAGCGGCAACGTCGATCTCGACCTGTACAACGGCAGCCTCGCTGAGCTTCGCGGGCTGTAAGCGCGCGGCTTGTACCACAGGGCTTCTGGCATCGCAGCGACGCCGGCCGAGCCTGGCCATCGCCTGCAGCTGCGGCCGGGCCGACACTTGCCGCGCGCGGCTCGTGCGACGTGGCAATTTGCCGGCTTCGCCGTCGCTGGCCGCGCTGATTTTGCGACCTAGCTGCCGCGACGGGACGCTACATTCGTGCCCCCTGCGCTCTGCGCGGAGCCCCGGTCTGCGCCATCCGCTGCGGCCGTTCCGCCATGCAGCAGCGTCTGGATGACGAGCAGGTGAAATACCGGCATGCCGGGCACGAGGACGGCAACGACATAGGCCGCGACGCGCAGCTGGGGCGACCTGCCGTGCGATGGCGTTGATGCCGTTATGAACCCGATCGGCGCAACCAAAGAGATTGAACGCCCAGCCTCGCTTGTTCGCGTGTTTCCAAGAGCGATGCAGCGCGACCATCGGTAGTGCAGCCAAGGTCGCCATGATGCCGTCGCTCCAAGCCGGTGGCACTGCCCAGGCGGGCGGCACCGCGGCAATGCTGGGAAACCGCTGCTTGTTGCGCAGCAAGCAATTGCAGATACGAATCCTCAAATTCCTGTACAGCGCAGAAGAGAGATCCTTACCCCGTTCTTTGCAACAGCTTCCTCAGCTAGTTCAGTACGCCACAAACTGACAACTGGTGAAAAAGGCTGGTGAGTGAGTTTGTTTCCGAGTTTTGGATTGCCGCGTAGATATCAGGATATGCGTGATTCAAGTAGGGGCAAGGTTGTTGCGACATTGGGGCAAACTGGAACTGTCGGTTTAAGAACATGGGATTGAGAAGCTCGCTTCTGCGTTCCCGATTGTTCAATTCGTGTGCGCTTGGCACTCGAAGGCGCACATCGTCCGGCAGCCCCGGTGTGTCGACTTCGAGCAGCCGCGCTGGACCCCATGAACAAGAAGAACCTCTTTTTTTCCTATGCTTTGCGGATCCGGCCGCTGATAAAATGTCAGGTGGGCCATGCTCTTTGCTCGTCGCTAGAAATGGACACAAGGAAATCGATCATGAAGCTGCACCTACCTTCGACAAGATCTCACAAGCGTCAGAATGCCATGGCGGGTGCTCAGAGTGACTGGCCGGTCGCACCGATGCGCAGCGTCGAGTCTGAGGTGCGGCCGGCTCGGCAGCAGCCCGCGGAAGAGATGCTCAATGACAGGCAGGTGCGGGCCATCGCCGAAGAAGGCATATCCGGGCCAAGCGCTGCGATGCCGCACCAGGCCAGGCTGCAGCCGCTGTTCGGCGGGCATCGCCTGGCGGATCTGCGCATACACAGCGACGAGCGTGCTGTGCGTGCCGCCGACCGCTTGCAGGCTGAGGCCTTCAGCTATGGCGGGGAGGTGGCGCTACGCCCGACAGCGACGCTGCGTGATACCGCGCACGAGGCAGCGCATGCCGTGCTTGAGCGGCGCGGCATCCGCCCAGCAGGCGCCCTGAGCCGAAAGGACTCGCCACACGAGAAGTTTGCAGATCTCGTCGGCGACACAGCGGCTTCCGGGCGCTCGGTCGCGGGCCTGCTCGACTTCGGGCTGGGTGGAGGCGTACCCGCAGCCGGCGTGCAACCGACGGTGCAGCGGCTGCTCAAAGTGGGCGGAAAAACAATAGAGAAGATTGAGGACCTGCACCTGCGCGATCTCTGGCCTGCACAGAAGGAGGTCATCCTGGAGATGATCGGCGGAGATGCTGAACATTCATTTTCGGACATGGATTCCTTCCGGATAGAGGTAGGAAGACGACGCGCCCATCTTGTGTCAACCCGGCTTTATCAAGATGTTGACTATGCGTGCCCAAATGGAGGAAATACATCACATGTGCAGAAATTTCTCGCCAAGAACCGCGAATCTAAATTGGCGATGAATTGCTATGAATTTGCGTTTACAATGTCCACCGTTGGAAATGATGAAAATAATTCTGCAGCGAAGTGGCTATATGAAAGAACAAATAAGGGTTACATCGAAGAGGCTAATGAACGTTTAGCGGATCTTTGGTTTCGAAGTGCGAAAGTGGTAGAGCCAAATGAAATTAAGAATATACCAGATGGTGATATAATATTTTATAATCATCCACTTTGCCATACGTTATATTCGATAGGAAATGGGTACGCGTTGGAGTTTATTTCAGGATCGAAAGCTGAAGGCGGGAAATCGAATGTCAACAAGGTAGACTTGGAATCTTCGATAAAATCTTTCCAGAGTCCTAATAGCTTATTTGCAATGAACGATATAATTGAACGTTATTCATATCAATATAAGCTTGCTCTGTTGAATAACAAAGAATCCAGCCAATACGGGTTACTGCAAGAATATGATAACAGAGATAGAAGCAACGAGAGAAAAGATTTAACAGGTGTGCTGGTCTTCAGAGTTCCAAGAGCAACATGGCTTGCTCAACTGAAGGATGTTTATAATAAATCTAAACAACCCTCCAGCCAGCCTTAAGCTGACTCATTCAATACCCGTTCCCAGCCCCAGTATCCGCGCCGATTTCTAGACCGAGTTGGACCGCAAGACCTCGCCCCGCCATCCCCGCAGCTTGGTGCGTCGGCTGGCGCGGGGTAGCCTTTCTAGGGCAGTCGGGCTGGGCCGGGGTGTTGCGCCTGGCTGAACGTGAACTTCACGCCGCTTCGCATGCGACGATCCTTGGCGAAGAAGGCCGTCGCTTTTATTAACAGCTCACGCTCCATGCGCAGCACGCGGTTCTCTTTGCGACGCTGCACAAGCTCCTGCCTTTCGTCCGGCGACACGTCTTAGCTGGCCGCATGCTCGGCGCGCTCGACCCAAACGCTGTGCTGGGCTGGCAGTGCCGGGTTATTCGTCGCGGTCGCGGTCGCGGTCGCGGTCGCGGTCGCGGTCACGGTCACGGTCGCGGTCGCGGTCGCGGTCGCGGCTGCGCTCTTGTTCGCGCTCTTGATCGCGCTCTTGTTCGCGGTCTCGATCGCTGCCCAGGCTGCGTGCGGTGGTGGCGTTCGGACTCTTGGCCATGCCGCGCAGGAACTCGGACGTGCGGCTCATGGTGTCGAGCATGCGGGCCAGATCGCCGATGCGGTTGTCCTGCGTGCGCACGATCTCGCGCAGCGACTCGACGGCTTGCAGGATCTGATCGCCGCCCTTGGTCTGCTCGCGCTGCGCGGTGTGCAGGTGCGAAACCATCTCGGAGATCGACTCGATCGAGCGCGTGATCTGCTTGCCGCCACGCGTCTGTTCTTGCGACGAACGCTCGACGTGCTTGGTGATGTTCTTCATGCGCTCGGCGGCGCGCAGGATCTGTTCTGAGCCGCGTGCCTGCTCGCTGGTCGCCGTCGCGATCTGTTGCACCGTCTCGGCGATCGAGCCGATGGCATCGGTGACCTGCTTGCTGCCGCGCGCTTGCTCGACCGTGGCGCGGGCGATGTCGCGCACCATCTGAGTTGCCCGCTCGGCAGATTCCAAGATCTTGCGCAGCGCTTCTTCTGCTTGGTGGCTGACCTTGACGCCTTCATCAACGGACTTGGCGCCGCGCTCGACCGCATCAATGGCGTTGCGCGACTCTTGCTGCACGCTCTTGATCAGCTCGCCGATGTCCTTGGTGCTGGCGCTCGATCGCTCGGCCAGATCCTTGATCTCATCTGCGACGACGGCGAAGCCCTTGCCGTGTTCACCAGCCTGCGCGGCGATGATGGCGGCGTTCAGAGCAAGCAGGTTGGTCTGCTCGGCGACGTCGTCGATGATGCGCAGGATCTTGTCGATCTCGCCGATCTTGTCGCCCAGGCGAGCGATGACGCGCACCGTGCCTTCCGAGTAGCCCTTGATCTTGTTCATGCCCTCGATGGTCGAGGTGATGGCTTGCGCGCCCAGGTTGGCGGCGCGGCTGACTTCTTCCGACAGGCGAGCCGTCTCGTTGGCGTTGTTTTCGACCTGGCGGATCGAGATATCCATCTCGTTCATCGACGAGCTGGTCTCTTCCGCCGTCGCCGACAGCGCCTCGACGTTCTTGGCGACCTCGCGGATCGAGTAGGTCATCTCTTCGATCGATGTCGCGGACTCCTGCACCGCCGAGGCCAGGTTGACCATGTTTTCGGCGACTTCGTCGTTGCTCGCCGCCATCTCCAGAATCGACGAGCTCGACTCTTCGGCGCCGCGGGCCAGCGTCTCGACGGACTGCGCGATCTGCTTGGCCGACGTCGTCATTTCGTGCAGCGATGCACTCGTCTCTTCCAGCGCGGACATCTGGCCTTGGATCGATGCGCGAAGCTCGGTCAGCACCGACTCGATGTCACCCGACATCTTGGACTGCGTGCCGAGCTGACGAACGATCTCTTGGTGCTGCGTGTGCTGCTGCTTGCGCAGGCGTTCCAAAAGCTCGGCGATGTTGGACAGCGGCTCGTCGGCGGTCAGCGGCACGGGGTCGGCAAATTCGCCGCTTGCCATGCGCGACAGAGCCGTGCGCAGCCCTGTGATCTGATTGTTCGTGCGCACCGACAGGTACGCGTTGACGGCAATCAACACCACCGCGAGTGCTGCCAGGTACCCGACGGCAGCTTGGCCCGTGCTGGTCAGCAAGAACAGCGCGCCGATCATCACCGCCGCGATGGTCACGTTGAGGAGCAAACGCCCACGAACGATGTGGTTCATCGCGGTTATTTTATCGTGAAATTCATAGAATAAGTAATTCAGATCATGTATTTTTTATGGTCCGAAAGCCTTCATCTGCCGCCCCCTGGGGCCTTGCGGTCTGTAGCGCGGCAGCCAGAGGGCACAACGAAGCATGGGGATGCACCGGGGGCCTGCTTTGGGGCCGCGACAAGGAGAGACACGTATATGGCGCTGCCGACCACGATCGAGAGACTAAATGCTCACCTGATTGGCTTTGTCCGCGCGTACACCTTTCAGCTGGCACGCGGCATCGAGCCACAGCTTCCTCATGCCGGCGAAGGGGTTGACGTGGTCGGTCACCAAGCGGCACTGCACGCGGCGCGGGCGATCGTGCGGACGGCGCGCGACAAGCTCGATGTGCGGCGCATGCTGTCGGCGATGGAGAGCTATCTCGCGGGCATGGGGCGCGATATTTCAGAACCGTTTCAGCGCCTGATCGCAGAGCTTGGCGATACCTCAAGCGGCGCGACACCGGCTGAGCCCACGGCGCCCAGCGTGAACGAGCCCTCGTCGTCTGCTGTCGTCGAGCCCGCGGCTGTGGTCGCTGCGTCCGAGGATGCGGACGCTGGCCGCAGCGAGAGCCATGGCTCGGTGGAGAGCGCGCTTGTGTCTGCGCCTGTCGACACTGCACAAGCCGCGGGCGAGCCTGTGTTGGAGCCGGTGGCGGTCGATGAGAAGCCGGCCGCAGACGACCTCGTCAAAGAGAGCGAGGCCAGCACAGAGGAGCGCGCAGCAAACGACGAAGCAGAGGCGCAAGCGCCTTCGTCAACGCCCGCTGCCGAGGCCGATGATCAGCCGGCATCCAGCGAGTCTTCGACGGACCTGCAGGGCTGATCGCAGCGCCAAGAGAGAACGCGTGGCCGGCATTCCGTTACAGCACGTGACAGCGGAAGCTGCGAAGCGGACGCTGCCGCAGTTTATCGCGGCGTATCCGCACTTCTGGCTGCTGGTCGAAGCAGTAAAGCCCGCACAGTCCCGCGGCATGGTCTTTGACACCATTGCTCCGGGCGCGCAGCTTTCGGCGGGTGCGCTGAGCGCTGCCATGCTGCGCATCCTCGACGGGGACGTGCGCGCGAACCCGCAGCGATACGAGCTGTACGCGATCATCAAGACCCCGCGCAATCCATGGACCGATCGCGTCCTGATCGGTCGCGCCGCGAACAACGATGTGGTGCTGGACAACCCATCGGTGTCCAAGGTTCACGCGTACATCACGCAGCAAGGCACGAGCGCGCAGCTTGCTTCGTATGAGACCCGCAACCCGACCAAAGTCGGGTCGACCACCGTGCTGCCAAATGGTCCCGGCGTTGCCTTGCCCGACGGTGCAGATCTGCAGATCGGGCTCCTAAAAGCGCGCTATCTGTCGACGTCGGCGCTGTATCGCTTGCTGCGAGGCGGATAACAGAAGCGCGACCCCGCGAGGTGCCAGGTCGCGCTTCTGTCTGCGGTACGAGAGCTATTCGAACTGCGCGGCGCAGGTGGGCGAGAGGACGAAGGCGACGCGGCTGCGCAGGGCAGGCACGCTGCTAAAGTACTCGGACAGATCCTCCAGCTTGCCGGCGCTGGGTGGCTTGGGCAGTGACTCGTCGATGCGCGAAAGCAGGCGGGCTGCCATACGCAGCTCACCGCCAACGAGGAACGACACGCGGCGTGCGGTCTCGGCGGCGGCTTCGCTGAGTCGCTGAGTCGCTGTCTCAAGGTCGCTGCTCAGCCCAGATTCTTGCAGCGCGCGTCGACCTTCGGGACCGATCGCTTCACTGACTTGCGCGGCTAGAGGATCGTCGCTGTTGAGCACACCCGCAGCAGCGAGCAGCGCGGCTGTCCAGCGCTGCCGCTCTTCCTGACTGCCTTGCGAAAACAGGCGCAGACCGGGGCGTCCTTGTTCCAGGGCCAGCGCGAACAGCGCCGGAATTTCTCCCGGCGACATCGACACCAGAAGCTCGCTGCGCACCAGCACGTGCAAGTGGTCGTCGTTCATCAATCGGAACGGCTCGGCCAGCTCGTCAATGCGCGTCAGGTGCGCGTGCTCAAGACCCAAGCGCTCGGCAATCGCCAGAAAGACTTTGCCCATGCCGGTCTTTTGATCCAGACGCGTGGCGCGGGCATGGCCCAAGGACTCGGGTGAACGATAGGCCGCTGCGATCTGGCGATCGATGGTCTCCAGCACATCGAGCAGGGCCGGTGAAAGCGGTGCCGGCAGCACGCGGCGATGCGTCTCGCGACTGACCAGCGAAGGCAGATCCGGCTTCTCGAACTCTTTGCGCAGGGCCATGACCGTCGCTTTCAGCGTTGCGTCGGAATAGACCGCCGTCACCAGAGGCGACAGGATGGCCCAGGCATAGCGCCTTCGGCCGGCTGCAGCCATGCGCTGACCCAGCTCCAGCAGCATTGGCATGGCTGGCTCGCCCAGCGCGATCAGCGCCGCAGTCAGCTCTTGCCGTTCGAGCTGGTTTTCTGGCGTGTCCGGCAAGAGCTCCATCAGCTGCTGATAGTCCTCGCGCTCGGGAGACAGCATGATCACGGTGCGCAGATAGCTAGCGGCCCGCTCGCGGTCACCGAGTTGATTGCGCGATACGCGCGCCAAGTGGCGCAGCGCACGCGTACGCTCTGGCGCCGGGCTGCCGTCCGCGCGTGCTTCCAGGATGTCGACCACCTGCTGCCACTCGCCGCGCCGCTCTAGCACGGTCAGCAGGCCATCGACGGCAGGCGTGTACGCCGGATCGTACGACAGCGCCATGTCGAAGGCTTCCATGGCCTTGCCTTCGTCGACATCTAGCGCAAGCTGCGCTCGCTGCGTCCACAGCGCGGCCAGCTCTTCGGCCGCGGTTGTGCGCTGCAAGAGCTCATCGATGATCGCGGCGGCGCGCTCGCTTTGGCCGCTGCGCTGATAGTACGAAAGCGCGCTGCGCATGACGTCTGCATCCGAGACACCTGCGCGCACTGCCAGGTCATAACAGACACCGGCCTCGTCGGCTTCGTGCAGACGGCCGTCCCACATGCGGGCCAAGCGAGCGTACAAACGACCGCGCTGCTCGGCTTGCGCTGCCACCAGCAGAGCTTGCTCATAGTGTTGCACAGCCGATGCGGGACGATCGGTGTCGGCCAAGACATCGGCCAAGGCTTGCAGCAGACCCGGATGCAGCGGATCGATCTGCAGACCCGCACGCAGATCGGTGATGGCCTGATCGCGTCGACCTTGCTGCGCAGCCAGAAGCCCGTGTTGATAGGTCGCGCGCAAGCGATCGGCTGGGCTCAGCGCGATGCCGCCGTGCAGCACGTGTTCGTACAGCTCGTAGGCAACCTGAATATGGCCGGCTGTCAGGCGCGACTCAGCGACGGCCAGAGCTGCGCGTGGCAGCGACGGATCCAGCGCATGCGCCCGCACAAACAGGCGCTCTGCTTCCGCTTCATCGCCCGCGTGCCGCAAGGTCGAAGCCACTTCTTCGATGCGTGCAGCGTGACTGCTAACCGTGTCTGGGCCCGGTGGTGTCACGCGGCCGAACGCGGCCAGCGCTTCACGGCGAGCATAGACTGCACGCGACAGATCACCCGCTTTGATGCAGGCTTCGGCCAGCGCATCCCACGCCGTAAAATCGTCGGGGGTCATGATGATGGCGCGCTCAAGCCACGACACGGCCTGCTTGGGATCAAGAGCAGTCAGGCCCTTTTGTCGCAAGCGCGCCGAGCGAGCGGCGGGTGACAGCTCGCGCTCATCAGGATCTGGCAGCAAGGCCGCCGCTTGTCGCCAGGTCTTGATGCGCCGTCCCAGAGCCTTCATTCCATCGGCCGCGGGCTTGCAGTCGAGATCCAGCGTGCGCGCCGTGCGGTAGTACGCGAGCACCTGCTCGGGTGTGCCGCCTTGGTCATCACACAGCTCGGCCAAGTGGCACAGCGAAAGTGCCCCCAAAGCGGGAGGCAAGAGCTTGGCATGACGCTCGCGCAGGCTCATGTATGCCGCGCGCTCGCCCTTGCGCAACCGGATCGACGCCAACCATAGAAGCGGCTCGGGATCCTGCGGGGATCGCTCAGCACGTGTGGTCAAGCGCGCTTCGGCATGGGCGCTGCGGCCGAGGCGCAGATCCAAGAGGCGCGTCAGCTCGTTTTCAAAGAAGCGCAGCGACTGCGCATCGGCGAAAGCGTGACGTGTTGGGGCAGCCAAGCCGGCCAGCTCATCGGCGAGTTCCTGATAGCGACCACCGTCGCGCAGCAAGCGCAATAGGCGCCAGCGCAGCTCGTCGTCTTCAGGACGCAGAAGCAGAAGCGCGCGGTACAGGCGCTCGCGCTGTGCTGCCGGGACGGCTGCGGTGTGTTCTTCAGCCAACGCGATGGCTTGTCCAAGGATCTCAGCCTGCGCTTCACCCAGCTCGGCCGCGTTGGCGCGCGACTCGATCAGCTCAGCTAGCTCGGCCCACGCGCCACGTGTACGCAGAGCCAGCGAAAGCGGCTCATAGCCAGGGCCGGTGGGTCCGGTCTCACCGAGCAGCACGCGCAGGGTCTGCATCGCACCTTCGGGATCGTCGAGATCATCGCGCTGCAAGCGGGCGCATGACAGCAACATGTCGATGCGCTGTTGGCCGCTGGCGCGAGCAAGCTCGATGCGCAAGCGGCGCAGCTCCAAGGCGGGCGGGATGGTGCCAGCGGTCAGCGCGCGGATGCCATCCAAAGCGGCAGCGTTCTGCGGATCGACGTCCAAGATCTGTGCATAGGTCGACAGAGCCGTTTCCGCATCGCCCAGCTTTTCTTGGGACAGTGCGGCGATCTCAAGCTGAATGGCAATGCGCTCGGCCTGCGATGTGTCAACCAGGGCGGCCGTTAGCTGCTGCAAGCCATCGCGCAGCTCGCGATGCAGCTCGCGCTCGCGCCGGTATGAAATCAGGACGCGCAGCGATGGGATCGACTTGGGCGAGATCTGCACAATGCGCTGGTGAACATCGCGCGCCAGATCGAGCTGACCAATCGATTCATACATCGCGGCGATCCGCACCAACAGATCATGAGCGCGCTCTTGATCCTGCGTTCGCGCCGCCACGGTGCGCAGCACATTGCCAAGCACCGGCAAAAGGGCTGCGTCTGCTAGCGCCTGTAGCCGCGTCTCGGCCGCTGGCAGCGGCTGTTCGGAAAGGACCAAGGCTTCGGCGTACAGATCGAAGGCGCGCGTGCGATCCTGGCAGCGTTCTTCGTACAGCTGCGCCACCCGCGATAGATCCGCAGCAGCTTGGTTTGGATCGTTCCCTGAGCTTGCTGCGGCGCGCACCTTGGCTTCGATGATCGGCAGCACGCGACGCCAAACACCTTGCGCCTCGGCCGCAGCCAGGAGCTGGTCTTCCAGTCCTGCCTGCGATGGGTCGAGGCGATAAAGGACCAGCAAATGGTCGAGTGCGGCGAGCGGGTTCGCCAGCTCACCAGCGGCGAGCGCATGGCGGGCGCGGGCGATGGCGATGCGCTCGCCCAGCGTCTCGGCGCGATCCCAAAGCTCGGCGTACAGCGCATCCAGCGATCGCCACAGCTTGGCTGCCGCAGCCAAGCGGCGTACCTCGGCCAGTGCCACCGCGTCGTGGGGGTTCAGGCGGACCAGACGCACCGCTTCATGAAACGCGCGCTCAGCGCTGCCAAGCCGTGTCTCACACAGCGACAAGCGCTTCGCGATGGCGGCGCGACGCAGCTCGATCGGAGCGCTAGCCACCGTCGCCACTTCCAAGAGTGCCAGCGCGTCTTCGATGCGACCGGTGGTTTCGGCCAAGCGCAAAAGCGGCTGGATCTCGCTGAGATCGCGGCCGGACAGCGTGCTTTGACGCGCGACATGTAGTGTCACGAACGCGCGCAGCGGATCCTGAAGTTTTTCTTCAAAGATCGCTGCTAGCTCATGCAGGAACCCAGATCGGGACTCGGTGTCAGGGGCTGCTGCGGCCAGATCGGTGATCAGCGCAGCCAGCTCACCAAATGCACTGGCATCCGCTGCCGCGCGGAACAGCTGGGATCGCAGACCCGAGTCAGGCCCCAGGGCCTGCAGCAGGCGGCGCAGCGCAAAGAAGCGACCCAGCGTGTCCTCTGCGGGCACGAGCTGCAGCTCGGCACTGCGCAGCGCGCGAGGCGCTTCTTCACCCAGCGTGGCCAGCGCGACGTCCGTTGCGCCCAGAAGCACACTCGGCTCGTCGATGCGCAGCCGAGCCAAGGCTTGCAGGGCAGGGGTGCATGCGGGGGACCAGCGCAGCACACGTTCCAGCGAGGCAATCGCGGCGGCTCGATCGCCTTCGCTTTCCCACAGCCGCGCGATCTCCATGCACGATGCAACGCGCTGTTCGAGCGTCGTGGCGATGCGCAGCTCGGCTTCGAGAGCGGCGATCAGATCGCGGGTCCTGCCCTGCGTGCGGTAGTGCGGAATCAGCGCAGACAGAGCCGTGGCATCACCCGGCGCCAGATCCAGCACGCGCTGCCAGGCAGCGACAGATCGTCGCGAGTCGCCGATGTTCTCTTGCATGTTCTGGGCGGCGGCCCGCCAGATTGCCAAGAGCTCAGCATTGCTTCGGGTGCGCCATGCTTGCGCGTTGAGCGCGCGATCGACAGCGGCAAAGTCGCCACGCTTGCGGTACAGAGCCGCCAGCTCTTCGCGCACTTCGCGATCATCGGGCACTGCAGACAACAGCTGCTGCCAGCAGGTCTCGGCACTTTCATCGTCGTGCAGCCGATGCATCGAGTGCGCGCCCAAGCGACGCAGCAGCTCAATGCGGGTCTGCGGATTGGCGGTTAGCGCAAGCTGTCGTTCGAGTGCGCTGCGCAGACCTTCTTGGCCTTCTTCGCCAATCGCGTCATACAGCGTGACCAGAGCGTTCAGAGCCTCGGCTCGCGAACATGCCAGATTGGCTCGCCGCTCTTGCAGGTTGATGGCCATGCGCGGGTTGTCGAGCTGCTGCGCCGCAATCTGGGCTGCGCGTCCCAGCAGGCCGGCGCGCTCTTCCTCTGTACTGGCCAGCTCGGCACGGCGGGCTAGGAATGCGACTAGCGCTTCCAGCTTGTTGTACGCGACCAGATATTCCTCGGTGCCCTTCCACGCATCGGCTTCGTGCGGCGAGACTTCGAGGATCAGGTGATACACCACAGCGGCGCGCTTCAGCTCGCCTGCACTGCGCAGGGCTTCGGCGATCACCCTTCGCACATCGAGCTGCGTGGCCGCATCACAGCCATCCAAGCTGCGGGTGGCTAGCTGCGACAAGCCTTCCCAGTCTTTGCGCGCTGCATGCACACGCGCCAAGGTCAGGTTGGCTATCGGATCGTGCGGGCGCGTCGCCAAGACCATCGCGAGCACTTCGGCGGCGCGCTCCGGCTGCGAGAGCCCAGACAGATAGACCTCGGCCAGCTCGCGCAGAAGCACGATCTGCGCGGTGCCGGACTGCGTGCTGGCGCGACGTGACAGGAAGTCGGCCAGGCGATCCCAGCGTCGAGCCTGGCGATACACTTCCGAAAGCGCGCTGGCCGCGACATCTTCGGCATCGCCCAGACGGAACAGGCGCTCCCACGCGTCGATCACCAGATCGGAAGAGTGCAGTTGGTCAGCGGCAATCGCAGCGGCCTCGCGCGTCCATTCCAATCGCTGCTGCGGATCCCAGGTCGCTTCGATGGCGCCTGCCCGCAGATCGTACAGGGCGCGGAAGTCCCCACGCTCGCGATAGCGCTGCGTCAGGAAGTCCAGCGCCTCGGGATGATTGGGAACCAGATCGCGCAGCTTGCGGAACTGCAGCTCAGCGCTCGCGATGTCGTTGAGGCGATCGCGATACATGCGCGCCGAATCAGCGAGCAGCGTGGTGCGCACCTCGGTCGGCTTGGTCCAGCTGGCGTTGTCGATGGCGTTGCGCAGCAGCGTGGCCAGCGCATGCCAGTCGCGCGCATTGGCCAAGCGCTGGGCATCGCGGTTGAACGCCTCGCGCTCGCGCTGCTCGTTATTGGCCTGCGTGACGGGCGCAGCGCTTTGTGCAGCAGCGACGGGACGATGCTCTCCACTTGCGGCCTTGCCAGCGGTTGCGCCCGGCGTCGGCGTGGCAGGTGGGCTGGGTGGCCGACTGGACGCCGCGGCAGCGGCTGCCGGTGCAGCGGGTGTTGTGGCTGGCGACGTGGCTGGCACATTGGCTGCCTGCGCCGTCGGGTTGGGAATGGAACTTTGGGCGGGCTGACCGGCCGCTGCTTCTAGATCGTCGAGCGGGTTTTCAAACCCACCGCCAAAGTCATTGAGCCAGTCGCTATCGGTATCGATGGCCGGCTGGTTCGCCTGGGTGGACTGCTTGCTGCCCTGTTGCTCTGCCACAGACCCCTCCTAATGTGGCGCGCGTCGACACGCGGGGTCTTCAGTGTAGCAAGGACACAAAGCGCCCGTCTATCGTCCGTCCGAGTCGTGAAAAAATAACTGCGCGGGCGATTTCTCAGACGGAAAGAGGGCCTGGGACGCACCCCGCTTGACTTCGTTACACACCGTGGTAGGCGGGCAGCCAGCGTGATAGCTTCGTGCCGATGTCGACACAAGATCCCGCACAGGCCTCATCAAGAAAGACTGCTGCGTCCGCCGCGGCTGAAGGATCGTCTAGTGAACGGTCCGGCAACGAACGCTCCGGCGGTGCTGCTCGTCGCTTGCTCACATGGCGCGAGCGCTTGGCTCGTCAGATGTCACGCTCGCCGCTGCGTCGGTCGCGGTTTCAGACGGACGCTGGTATCGAGATCCAAGATGTCTATACCAGCCAGGACGCACCACAGTGCAGCGAAGAAGAGGCCAGCGCTTCCGGGGATGGCATGGTGCTGGGTCTGCCTGGCGAGTATCCGTATACCCGCGGTGTGCAGTCGACCATGTACCGCGGCCGGCTGTGGACCATGCGTCAGTACGCGGGCTTTGGCAGCGCCGAGGAATCGAACCGTCGCTACAAGTATCTGTTGGCGGGCGGTCAGACAGGCTTGTCTGTGGCGTTTGATCTGCCGACGCAGATGGGCCATGACCCGGACCATCCGCTGTCGTGCGGAGAGGTCGGCCGCGTTGGGGTCTCGATCGCCAGCCTGGCAGATATGCGCGTGCTGCTCGATGGGCTGCCGCTCGACAAGATCACGACCTCGATGACCATCAACGCCACGGCCACTACGCTGCTGGCGTTTTACATCGCGGTCGCAGATGAACGGGGAACGCCGCGCAAGGCGCTCGGCGGTACGGTGCAGAACGACATCCTCAAGGAATACATGGCGCGGGGCACGTACATCTATCCGCCGCGTCCGTCGCTGCGCTTGATCACCGATCTGTTTCGCTTCTGCCATGCCGAGCTACCGCAGTGGAACACGATCTCGATCAGCGGCTACCACATTCGCGAGGCGGGCTGCGATGCCGTGCAAGAGGTTGCGTTTACGCTGGCCGATGCCATCGCCTATGTCGAAGCCGCGATTGCGGTGGGGCTGCACGTCGATGAATTTGCACCGCGGCTGTCGTTCTTTTTCAACGCGCACAACAACCTGATCGAAGAAGTCGCGAAGTTTCGCGCGGCACGACGGCTGTGGGCGCGCATCATGCGCGAGCGCTTTTCCGCCAAAGATGAAAAGAGCTGCATGCTGCGTTTTCATGCACAGACAGCAGGCTCGATGCTGACGGCACAGCAGCCGCTGACCAATACGGTGCGCAACAGCGTACAGGCCTTGGCCGCGATCTTGGGCGGTTGTCAGTCGCTGCACGTCAACGCGTATGACGAAGCGCTGGCTCTTCCCAGTGAACAGTCGGCGCTTCTGGCCCTGCGCACGCAGCAGGTGCTGGCGCACGAGTCGGGTGTGGCGGACTTCGTCGATCCGCTCGGTGGCAGCTTTGCCGTCGAGGCGTTGACGGATGCGATCGAGCGCGAGGCTCGCCGGTACATCGCGCGAATCGACGAGCTAGGCGGCATGGTGGCGGCGATCGAGCGGCAGTATCCGCAGCGCGAGATCGAAAATCGCGCCTATGAGTACCAGCGCACCGTCGAGAAAAAGGAACGCATCGTCGTCGGAGTCAACGACTTCGTCATCAAAGAGCCGCCGATGCAGGGGCTGCACAAGCTGGATCCTCAGCTGGAAATCGAGCGCGTGCAGAGCCTGCAGCGCTTCCGCGCGCAACGGGATCGCGATCGCGGCAGCGAAACGCAAGGCACCCTGGCGGCGCTGCGCCAAGCCGCGCAGTCCGAGCCGAGCAGCGAGAACAATCTGATGGTCGCCATCCTGCGCGCCGTCAAGGCAGACGCCACCTTGGGCGAGATCGCGGACATCTTGCGCAGCGTCTTTGGCGAATACGATCACAGCGCGCATGGCTGATGCAGGCGGGTGGATCGCGGCAGACACAGACTAGAACCGCTTGTACCAGTACACGTTCAGCGAACCAACGCCTTGATCGCCGCCCATGATGTGTAGCTGATAGTTGCGCAGGAACCACCACTCCAGCGCGACCTGATCGTTGTTCAGGCGACGCAGGATGGTGCTCGGGTTGCCGAAGCGGTGCGTATACGACAGGTACAAGTTGTCGCGCAGGTACTTGCCGATTTCGATGCTCGACTGGTTGGCGCCCATGGCGTCTGAACCGCCGACGTCAAACTTGATGACGTCGACGGGCACGGCGGCCCCCAGCTGATCCTTGAGCTTGCCGACCACCAGCGACGACAGAGCACCCAGGGCCTGCTGCTGAATGGTGCCGCCACCGCGGCTGCTGCCGGATAGCACCATGGCGATGATCTGCCCCTGGTCATATGTCGCTGGATCGCTGCGGAAGCTGATGATCGGCTTCTGCGCCGTGCCCGTGACCAAGATGTAGATCGTCGCGTCTTCGACCTTGCGACTGATCGAGATATCGAGCAGCGGGTTCGGCGGCACATCGCCGGACAAGCTGACCTGCGCGCGATCGATCTGATAGCGGCGACCCAAGATCTCAAGCCAGCCATTGAGGGCGTGCAGATCGCCGCGGATGATTGGCGCACCGCGCGTGCCTCCTTCGCTGTTCATCTCGGCGTCGACATGGCCTTGCAGATCGGTTTTCACCTCGGGCCCGTTGATGACAAAGGGGCCTGGCATTTCGACTGTGACCTGCGTGTGCTCGGGCAAAAAGGGCACCGGCTTGCGTGGACCTGCTTCGCGCTGCTCGGCCTGCTCTGCTGCCAGGGCTTCGGCGCGTGTGCGTCGACCCGCTGCATCGACAAACTCGACATCGGCCAGCGGTCCCAGCGCCTGCACGTTCTGCCCGGCGGACAGCTTGGGCACTTGCACGTTGCCACTGGGAATGTGGATGCGTGTGCGCAAGACATGGCCGTCTGAGTGGCCTTCCAGATCGACCTGGGTATCCAGCCAGACGCTGTACGCGCCGGCTGCCACCGGGAAGTTCTTGGCGTGGGCCGACAGCTTCACATCGCGTAGCTGTCCCCCGCGCACATCGATCTGCCCACTGCTTTGCAGGCTGCCACTGCCGGCTTTGGCCGATAGCTCGCGCAAGGTCAGGCGCCCTTCCTTGCTCAACTGAAGATCCAGCGCGATCTCGCGCAGAAGCTGTGGCAGCGTCGTCGCCGCTACCTCGCCCTGTGACAGTCGCAGCGAGCCTTCAGCAAGCGGCTGCGGTGTGGCACCCACCACCTGAAGATCGGCGTTCAGCGTACCGCGCGCTTGTCGCAGAGCGGACTTGCTGCTGGAAGGGCTTTGATAGTCGAGCCGATAGTCCTTGGCCATCAGCGCGACGTGCAGGGCGGGATCGGTTGGCGCAAAGGGCAGTGGCACATCGGCGTGCAGCGTCAGCGTGCCGGGACTCGCCGGGGCTGGCTCTGCGGCAGACGGCGGAGCCAGGCGAGCCTGTGGATCCATCGCGACTTGTACATGCAGCATGCGTCGCTTTTCGCTCTCAAGCTGCGCGTGCGCAAAGACGCTGCCGACGCGCCAGGTCGACACCTCGATGTCGCTGGCCTGGATGGTGGCGGTGGCTGCGGGCTTCTGCACGGTGCCGCTAATGCGCGCTTGCACGGCGACGCGACCCGTCGCGGGTAGGCCTTGCGGCAGCGCAAAGCTTGGCATGTCCAGCGAGGCTTCAATCGGTAAGAGCGGCAGCGCACTGGCTCCGCGGCGCAGCGCGTCGGCTTGGCTGATCTGGGTGCTGCCTTGTGCGCGCAGCCATGGCGCATCGCCGTAGCTCGCATGTACATCGACCGCCAAGCGCGGGCCCCGCCAGATGAGATCAACGGACGCGCCGAGCTGCACTCGACCGAGCGGAGCCGCTTCTGTGACGATCTGCGGCGCTTTGAGCTGCGCCTGCAGCACGTGATCGACATAGGTCAGATCGAGCGTCGCGCCATCGCCTTGCAGCGAGTCTAGCTGCCAGGCCGGCATACGGATCGAGGCCATGCCGCGCGGATTTTCTGGGCTGCCGCTGACTTCCGCGGATAGCTGCATCGGCGTCTGCCACGGCACGACTCCTGGCAGTGGATCGATCGTGCCCGAGAGCTGCGCATGTCCCGTCGGTCGTGCCAGTGTGCCTGCGACCTGGAGCTGCACTCCCAGGTGTGTGCGCGGGACATCGGTGCGACCTGCCGCAACAAAGGCCAGATGTTGTGCATCCAGGTTCTCCACATCCAGGCGTGCGCGCATGCGTCCGGTCGTTACTTCATAGCGTCCCGCGATGCCGATGTGCAGATCGGCAAAGCCCAAGACAAGCTGCCCACCTGTGCGCTGCGCGAGTGTGCCCTGCTGGTTTTCGCGCACTGCGACGGTCTCGATCATCGGTGCGGTGTGCAGGTCGCGCAGGAACAAGCGAGCGGGCGAAAGAAGCGCCAGCTGTTCGCTGCCTCGCGCCACATTCAGCGTGCGCAGATCGACGGTGAGAGCCGTTAAGGGCGAGGCTGTATCGGGTGTCGCATAGGTTGGCAGTGCATGCAGAAAGAGCGCGGCCGTCAGGTCTTGCCCCGCCACCTGCGCGTTCACATCGGCGCGCAGATCGAGACTGTTGCGGCTGCCTGTGGCCAAAAGCGTGGCATGCGCGACACGCTCATTTCCAACGCGCGCCCCGTGCAGCATCACGTGAGCGCGGCCCGTCAGATCGCGCAGATCGATGTCGGCCTGCAGTTGTTCCAGCGATGCGCCAAAGCCGCGCAGCCCACGAGCGTCCAGCTTCGAAACCACGCGCAGCGAGCGCCGTTGCAGATCGATCTTCAGCGCGCCAGATAAAGCCCCCGCCACGTCGGGGAGCAGGGCGTGCGTGGCGCGTAGCTCATCCAAGCGTGGCGCATCGATCTGCAGGGACAGATCAGCGGTCGCGGCCAACGGATCCGCCCAGATCGCGGGGCTTTCAGGCAGCGTGAGGGCACCGCGCAGCGTGACCGTGTTGTGCGCAGCTTGCACGAAGATGCGATCGATATCGAGCTGACCCGATGCCGCAGCACCTGTGCCTTTCAGCGCAAGCTCGACACGCAGCGGCGGCAGATCCTTGCGCAGCGAACGCAGCTCCACTTCGTGCAGCGTAAGCGCGGCTAGCCAGGGCAGAGTGCTGTCGAGAAGTCCGACGCGCGCTTGCAGCGCAGCTCGCCCTTTGGGCAACGTCAGATCGAGCTGTGCCTGCAGCTCTTGCAAGTCGCCGGACAGCTTGACCGTGAGCGCGAGCGCCCCCGGCAAAAGGCCCGCGGCTGGGACGACTCGATTCAGCTCTGCACCGTCGGTATTTAGGGAAAGCAGCAGGTCGCGAAGCACGACGCGCGGCGGTGTTCCCGCGGGACTTGTCGAAGGGAACACGGTGACGTCTCCGCCCAGCGCAAGATCCGCGCGCAGGGGCTGCGAAACGGGAAGCGCTAGCCTTGCGATACGAACGGATATCTCGCGCTCGCGCGACACCGTCAGGCCTGCGGTTAGGCCTAGATCTGCTGCAGCCTGCGACAGTGGGGCGCCGCCGCCGCTGTACATCAGTCCTGCTTGCAGTGTGATGTCGTTGACTTCGATGCGCAGCGGCAGCGGGGCCGTGCTTGGCGGCGTCGGCTGGGGGGCGGGTACGGTCAGGGCCGCAAGATTCAGGCGGCCATCACGCAGGTGCCTGGCGTGGACCTGCGCACCCTTGATGTGGACTTGGGTCACGGACAGCGTGCGCTGGCGCAGCCGCGACAGATCGTAGCGAACGACGATCTGCTCAGCCTGTACGGCGCGGGTTCCTTCCCTGTCGTCCAGCTCGATCGCGGACAGCGTGATGTGATGGAACAGATCACTGCGCAGGTGCCCGATGCGCAGCGGGCCGCTTAGCGACTGCTGTGCGATGGGCAATACCCACGCGAGGATCTTCTGCTGACCCCATTCCGAGCGGGCAAAAAGAAACACGCCGACGATCAGCAGCAGGGTCACAACGAGCAGCACAAAAATCGACCACACGATGCGGCGCAGGATCCGCCACAGAATGTGAGTCGACTGCGTGGGCTGCATCAGAACGCTTCTCCGATCGAGATGTGATAGGCGATCTGTTGTCCAGGATCGGGGTTCTCGCGGCTACCTTCAAACGCGTCCAAGTGATTCAGGCGCACTCCGAGATCAAAGCGGATGGTGCCGATGACCGTGCGATAGCGCAGCCCGCCTCCGACGGCGACATGCAGGCGCGAAAAGTCGAGGCTTTCCAGCGACTCGCCAGGAGTGCAGCCGGTCTGCGCACATAGGCCGGGCGGCGGCGCAACATCGCCAACATCGGCAAACGCCGTCAGCGAGAACCAGTTGCCGAACAGCTTTAGCAAGCGCACGCGCAGCTCAAGCTGGCCCAAGATCAGCTGGTCGCCTCCCGTGGGAATTCGCTGCATATCGCGCAGACGAATTGGCTTGTCGCCTAGCTTGACGGCGGTCATGTCGGGATCTGAAGAAGGGACTTCGATGACGTCGCGACACGCGCGCAGGACCGGCGTTGGACCTTGGTCTGTTGTCGCTGCGCCCGAGCACATCTGATACGAGAGACGGTTGAATGAAAAGCCGCGGTGCGAGTTGGGTCCGCCCAAATAGAAGCGCTGCGTGATCGGACTTCCTAGATCGCCCTGCACGAAGATCTGCCCAAACTGCACGCGCGCGGCGAGTGTTACGCGATCGAACAGCGTGTAGTACGCGCGCACTTCGGGGACGATCTTCTGATATGAAAACGCGCTGCCTGTGTATATGCCGCCTTGCTCGGCGATCACTTGTGCAAAGAAGCCGCGCGTCGCATCGACGGGACTGTTGCGCAGGTCCAGAGCGATCTGCTGCTGGAAGTACCCCAAGCGATACGGGTCGACGAAGCCGAACAGCGTTCCACCGCCGTCGCTGGTGTTGCTGAGCGACGCTTCGGTGGCGAAGAAGTCCAAGAACTGAAAGTTGTATGAAACCGAGGCCTGGATGCGATCGCGGAAGAAGCTCTTGCTGGCCGCAAGACGGGCGCTGGGGCCGTGGTACTGGTACGCGTACTGCACGCCCACGTCGTAGCTCAGCGCCAAGCTGACCGAGGAAGAGCGTCCAAGTACACCCGGCTGACTGATGTCAGCCTTGGCGAGCAGGATGGGTCCGTGACGACGCAGCGGATCGGCCCACACCGCCGGCAGCGCGGCATAGCCCGGCTGCAGCGTGGCCGTGAAGACCCGCAGTCCACCCAAGAAGCGACGCTGCGTGTACAGAATCTCGCTATGCACTTCGTTGCGCAGCGGCTCGATGCCAACGCCGGCACCGATGCGAAGCTCGCGATGCTTGCCTTCTTTGACGCGCAGGATGACGTCTGCCACATCGGGGTGCTGCGGATTGGGAACCGGCTCGACCTGTACCGTCGAAAACAGACCCAGGCTGTACAGGCGTCCTTGCACGGCCGCGAGAGCAGCGGGTGTGAAGGGGTCTCCTGTGGGCAGCGCAGCGTGGCGGTACAGCGGGGCGACGTCGACCTTTTCTGTACCTTGAATCGACAGCGTGCCGATGCGCACTTTGATGCCGGGCGAAAGCGCGATGTCGATGACTGCGGTGCGCGCATCGCGCTCGACTTCGACCTTGCCGCTGTCCAGTATGGCGAAGGCATAGCCGCGCTCGCGCAAGCGATGCAGCAGCCGCTCTTTGGTGATCAGGTAGGGTTCATGCTCGAAGATCTGCCCGACTGCAATGGGCAGCTCATCTTGCACATAGCGAACATCGTCAGCCGGCAACGACTCCATGCCGCGAATGCGAATCGCGGTGATATGGGTCGGCTCGCCTTCCTGCACGTGGAAGTGAACATCGACAGCGGTTGTCGCCTCGGGCAGCGCTGGATCGACGCGCGGGTTGGTCTTGTATGGCTTGACCTCGGCCTTGGGAACCTCGGCGCGGAAATAACCGCGGCTCTGGTAATACGTCGCGATGCGCTCGCGATCGACCTCGACGGTTAGCGGCTGATCCAGATAGCGACGTGGCGCCAGCGGAAACCAGGGGCTCTGCTGCACCACCGTTTTTTCGCGCACATCGCTTGGCTTCAGCTTTTTGACGCCGTGCAGATAGACCTTGTGAACCCATGGCCGGTGTGGCCCCTGCGGCCCTGCGCAGGCCGCGGAAAGCAGGAGCCAGCCCAGCAGAAAGCGCTGCGAGCGGCGGATGCCGATCCGTGCTCTGCGGCGTGTATCAGAAGGCATGTGGCCAACAGAATTGCAGAGCCTGTCTTATCGACACAAGGCGATCACCGACAGGATGGGTGAACTGCGCAAGATCAAACGAGAAATCGCCGAACACGTCGAGACACCTGCCTGGCTGGGGCGTCAGCAGTCGGCCCAGGACTGGGCGATTCCGACGTCGACCTTTAGGGGCACGGCCAGCGTGACCGCGGTCTCCATGGCGCTGCGTACGCGCTCGCTCACCGCATCGGCGATGTCGTGCGGCGCTTCCAGCACAAGCTCGTCATGCACGGTCAGAAGCAAGCGAACGCGGGAATCTGCGTCGCGATCCAGCAGGTTCTGCACATCGATCATCGCTTGCTTCATGATGTCGGCGGCCGTGCCTTGCAGCGGTGTGTTCTTGGCCATGCGCTCGGCATAGGCGCGCACCGCGTAGTTCTTGCTGGTCAGATCGGGCAGCGGGCGGAAGCGACCGAGCAGCGTGCGCGCACCGCCATCGCGTCGAGCCCGCGAAACGAGGTCGTCCATGTATTCCTGCACGCCGCGATAGCGCGCGAAGTACTCGCGGATGTACTGCTTGGCCATGCTGCGCTCGATCCCCAGCCGCGTCGCCAAGCCGTAGTCGGACAGGCCATAGATGATGCCGTAGTTGATCATCTTGGCAGCGCGACGCTTGTCATCCGTGCGCCCCGACTCGGGACCGAACATCTCGATGGCGGTACGCGTGTGTACATCTTCGCCGCGTTGGAAGCTGTCGATCAGCAGGCGATCGCGCGACAGGTGGGCGAGGATACGCAGCTCGATCTGCGAATAGTCGGCAGCGATCAAGCGGAAGTCGGGCGGGGCGACAAACGCGCGACGGATCTCTTTGCCCAGGCCGCTGCGGATTGGAATGTTCTGCAGGTTGGGATCGATCGACGACAGGCGCCCCGTCGCTGCGACGACCTGCTGATAGGTTGTGTGCAGGCGACCGCTGGTCTTGTCGCGCAGAAGCGGCAGCTGATCGATGTACGTGCCTTTGAGCTTGCTCAGGCTGCGGTACTCGATGATTTTTTGCGCGATGGGATGCTCATCGGCCAGCGCTTCCAGCACCTCGTGATCAACGGACATGCCGGTCTTGCCGCGCGTTTTCTTGACGGGTGACAGACCCAACTTTTCAAACAGCAGCTCGGCAAGCTGCTTGGGTGAGTTCAGGTTGATGTGGCCACCGGCCAGCGCGGCGATCTCGGACTCTAGCGCGTGCAGCTTGGCCTCGGTCTCGCGACCCAGCCGACCCAAGACCTGCACGTCGATCAAGATGCCGTGTCGCTCGATGATCGAGAGCACGTGCGAAAGCGGCAGCTCAAGCTGCATCAGCAACTTTTTGGCGTCGGCATCCAGGCGTGCCAGCAGTGCGTGCGACAAAAGGAAGGTTGCGCGGGCCTGTGCGGTGGCGAAGCCCGTGGCGGCAGCCATGTCGACCTGATCGAAGGGCACGCCGTGCTTGCCTGCGCCTTTGCACAGCGCTTCGCGCGTCTGAAGCGGCGGGTAGTCGGACGGCAAGTGCTGCGAGACCAGGGCTTCCAGGCTGTGATCCTGGGCCGCATCGAGCAAATACGAACACAGCGCGGGATCGGCCGCGATGCCTGCCACGTTTTCGCAGCCGTGGCGAGCCAGCAGCAGCCACACATCCTTGGCGCCAAAGACGAACTTGCGCAGCCCTGCGTCGGCCAGAAAAGGCGACAGCAGTGCGACGGCCGCGGCGGTTGTGATCTGGGCCGGGGCGCCCAAGTAACGATGGGCCAGCGGGACGTACGCGGGGGCAGCCTGCGGCGTATACAGCGCGATGCCAGCCAGCGTTGCGATCCGCGAATTCGGTGGGCGCGCGGGCGTGTCTCCCTCGCCGCAGCGCATCAAGCGAAAGGCCAGACCGTGGCTGCGAAGCGATGTCTCGGCGGCCTTGAGCCAATCGGCAAGCTGCGCTGCATCAAGCAGCACTTGCGGCGCTGCCGGGGCGTGTTTCAGCCAAGCTGTCAGGTCTGCTGCCTCACCCCCCTGCGGCATAGCGGCCGCGGACAGAGCGGGGCCCGGATCTGTTGTCGATTCGGCGCGCACGATCGAAGGCGTTGACGAGTTTGGCAACGCTGGGGGCGCGCTTAGATCAGGCATGCCTGGCAGTCCACCCGGAACGGTGATGCGCTTGAGCAGCGTGTTGAACTCAAGCTCTGCCATCAGAGCCAAGAGCTCATCGCGATTCACCGCAGCGACGTGGCGTTCGAAGGTGGACAGCGACTGAGGCAGCGGCAGATCGTCTTCCAGCGCGACCAAGCGGCGCGAGATTTCAAGCTGTGCGCGGTGCTCTCGCAGGGCGGCCAGCACCTTGTCTTTGCCGCGCAGAGTCAGGCCGTTCCAGCTTCCGCTGTCATCGAGAGAGCGCAGGATCGCGGGCACGCTGCCAAAGTGCTGCACGAGCTGCGCCGCGGTCTTGGGCCCGACGCCGGGCACGCCTGGGATGTTGTCGCTGCTGTCCCCCATCAGCGCCAAGACATCGCCCAGCTGGCAGGGCGGTACACCGAACTTTTCGACGACATCTTTTTCGGCGAAGCGCTTGCCGCGGCCGTCTTCTTTCATGGTGTCCAGAAGCTCGATGTGGCCGTCCTGCACTAGCTGCATCAAGTCTTTGTCCGAGGACACCAAGACCACCGGCATATCGCTGCGGCGTCCGGCTTGCGCCAGGGTCGCGAGGATGTCGTCGGCTTCGACGTCGGCCGCATCCAGGCAGGTGATGCCCAGCGCCCGCACCATGCGGCGGGCCAGATCGAACTGCGGGATCAGCTCGGGCGGAGTCTCGCTGCGATTGGCTTTGTACGCGGGGTATAGCTCGGCGCGCTTGCTGCGCCCTTCGGCGTCGAAGACCACGGCCATGTGCGTCGGCTTTTCGTCGGCGAGCAAGCGCAAAAGCATGCTGACGAAGCCACGTACGGCCCCCGTGGGGATGCCGCTTTTCGTCGACATCGGCGGCATGGCATGGAAGGCCCGGAACAGGAAGTTCGAGCCGTCGACCAGATACAGGCTGAGCATGGCCGCAATCTACCGCGAAAAATACAGCCCCGACCGACTTAGTCGTTGACATCGCAAGCCGGACATAGAAAATGCCTGGACTCGACGCGTTTGGTGGCCGTTGTGCGACTGCTAAACCGTTGAATTGCATCACGACCCCATCGTCCAGCCGGCCTAGGACACCAGCCTTTCACGTTGGTGACACGGGTTCAAATCCCGTTGGGGTCGCCACAAAAGCCCGTCGCTGACGGGCTTTTTTTTTGCCTTCGGCACCCCTCTGGTGCCCATTAGGTGCCCACGCCCGCCGAGCAGGGCCAAAACGCGGCGGTCGGGGTCTGTCTCTGCCTGTCCGGCTTGGACCATCGCTTCGGGCAGTGGACGTCGATGCGCTTCGGCCAGGTGGACGTAGCGCATGGTTTCATCGATGCGCTTGTGCCCCATCCAAAGCTGGAGCCGCCAGGGGTTCACCCCAAACAGGGCGGCATGCGTCCCGAACGTGTGGCGCAGGATGTGCCAGCCTTGTTCCGGCAGTCCGGCCCGCTTGTAGATTTCATCGAGCGCGTAGCGAACCTGGTTGTCGGTCTTGGGTGAACCGTCTCGTTCATGGAGCACGAACCCGGTCCGGTTGCCCGACATCCCCTGCAAAGCGGCGAGTAGGGTGCCGGTCAGTGGCACGGTGCGACGAGTACGGCCTTTCGGCGTACCCACGACCCCTTGTCGCATCTGCCGGTTGATGGTGAGCGTCCCGCCGACAAGGTCTACATCTTCCTTCCAGCGGAGTGCTTTGACCTCACCGACCCGGAGTCCGGCTTCACCGGCTAGACCTACGGCAACGAACCACTCGGGGCCATAGTCGCGGGCGCTGTCGAGAATCCGCGCATACTCGTCGAGTTCCCAGGCTTCAATCTCGGGACGCTCCACGCGGAACAGGCCAACCTTCGGCGCGCGGCTGATGAGCTCTACATCCACCGCGTAGTTCAGTGCCTTGGACAGAACGGCCAGCACGTTGTTGATGCGCTTCTCGCTGAGGTTGCGCTCCACCAGGCTGGCCCGAAATGCCGCGACCTCGCCGACACCGATGCGGTCGAGCGGCTGCTCCCCAAACGTCGGCTTCAGGTGATAGCGGTAGATGCTCTTCTTGGCCTCGACTTCGCTCGGCTTGTTCTTGCGGCCAACGACCCACTCGCGCCAGAACCGGCCGGTGAACCATTCATCGAACGTCGGCACCTCCTTCTTTGGGGGGTCAGGTTTTTTCTCAAACGTTCCTTCCAGAAGCTCGCGGCGGATTTGTCGCTCATAGCTTTCGGCACCGGCTTTCGTGTCCACCGGGCTCTTGCGCCGAATGCGTTGGTCTTTGAAGCGAAGGTCCACCCACCAAGCTCCTTTGAGACGGCGTGTGCTCATGATGTTCTCCTGAGCGGCACGCGGCTCTCCTCAAGCCAGGCTTGTATCTCACTTCGCAAAAAGCGCAAGCGTGACGAAACCTTGAGGTGAGGAATGCGCCTGGTTTCGACGAGGTTGTAGATGCCTTTGGCCGAGAGCTTGAGCCAGGCTGCCACTTCACCAACCGTCATGAGTTCCGGCTCGGCTTCTGCAGTAGCAGTGCGCGGGACCACCCCCGCTGCTTTCGCGTCTTCGACACGCTTTATGACCGTCGGCATTTACGCCGCCTCCCTATGCGTTCGGTTCGGACAGTCCGTGCTGACAGGTAGGGGAACTTCAACAACCAGCTCTGAGCGCTCGCCATCTGCTGATGCGCGCACCGTTCGCCACGCTGAGGTCAGCACCGTCTCCGCAGTCAGCATTGTTCGGGTCGCGAAGTACCACTGCCCGTCGGGAATGCCGGCTTCGTAGAGTGCTGCGACCAGGCGTTTGAGACGCTGTTCATTTGGAACCAGACTGACCACTCGCCAGTCGGCAACCCCAGCGAGAGGGGCATGGCTCGCTTGCAGTTCGGCGTAGGGCTTGGCTTTCCGCTCGACGACAAAGCGGACACTCTCCGTGCCTTGGTCGATTTCAACGGCCCAGCCGAACCGCTGACCGTCGCGATTCTTCAGCACCACAATCGCGTCGGGAATTTGCGTCTGCCGGGTCAGGTTGAGTGACCGGCGAATCTCCGTTTCAAACTCAAAACGTTCGAGCGTGAGTTCGCTCTGTCCCCGGCAGGCCCTGAACAGCGAGGCGTAGAGAAAGACGCCGCCGTCATGGTGGTCGAGATGCAGCTTGCCGATACCGCGAAGTACCCGGAACGATTCCAGCGGTCGCTCTTCGGTTTCGGAGAGGAGACACACCGCACACTTCTTGATGGTGAAATGTGACGGCAGCTCCATGGCTGCGACATGCACAGCGATGAATCCGAGGTTGCGCAGCTTCCGAAGCGAGCGTTGAGCCACCGAGAGACTGACCCCGAGAAATTCTTGATAGGCCGGTGTCGCGACCGGCTGGGCTTTCGCGATGAAGGCCAAGGCTTCCAACTCTCGTGGCATCAGTCGCGAACGACCAGGGTTCTGGCGCTCTGTGCGAAGCGTTCCTCCTTTCATGGTCGTTTCCCTCCGAGGGGATTGCGCACTGACCGACCACAGGGGCAGACCACCCAGCTCCGCTCGCCGCAGGCTGGACACGACGAAAAGCCGGAGCCAGAAAACGCGATGCCGCAGGAGCATCGCCAGCCACCATGCAGTTCGACCTCGTGACCAGCCGGACAACGAACAGCAGTGCTGCTCAGCAACCGTTTTTCACGGGCAGTGCCGATGAGCAGGCAGAGAGCATCGAGAGCCAGGGTGAAGGGCATGATGCAGAGCGCCAAGCTGAGCAAGAGCAGTCGCGTCGAGAGGGATACCTTGACGGACACCACGGAGGACAGGAGGGCCTTGGTCACGGCAGCACCAACCGAGGCCGGGCTGACCGTGGCGCGCTGCTTGGTGGTTGAACACCAATCGCAGATTTTTTTTCAGCCGCCGAGGCGCGGTGCGTTCCTGGTTCACTATGTTTTTGCAGCTCTGCGAATGGCACTCCAAAGCGTCCCCGGCGACACGCTTCGCGAACCTCGGCTGGAACTTCACCCGACCGACGCTTCGCTTCGGCGTAGGGAACAGCGAGCGTTTTGATAAGGTCAGCTCGACCGGCGACCAAGTCCGAGAGGAGCGCATGCCGCGGCGGCAGTTTCGAGAGGCGTTCGATGAGCCGTTTGCGCTCGGCATCTTTCGTCAGCAACTGGTCCGGTCGCTCCGGGTCAAGGCAACGACCTGTGACCGGGAGCAGCGGCAGGACGTGCTCCACATCTTTTTCCGTCGGACGAAACGCCCAATGGACGCTGATGTTGGTCAAAAGCGAACGCAGCAAACTGGTGTCCGCAATCTGCCCGAGCGTCTGGTTGGCGAGGATGAGACTCACCTGACGAAAGCGGGCTTGGGCAAGCGTGCGTTCCAGCTCCGCACCCGACTTCGGCGCTATCACCTGCCACTCGTCGATGATGCAGAGGACCGGGTGAGCTGGAACCTGCCGCGAGAAAATCGCCATCGTCACGATGGTCATGAGGAGCGAGCCGATGGCCTCGACGAGCGGCAGAAAGCCCATCGGAATATCGCCGCCGAGGTCAATGACCGACAGCGGTGCTTCGAGGATGTCGGCACCGGACAGAGCCGCCGGAGCACAGAGCATCGCCCGGACTTCCGGGATGAGGAGCAACCATTCGAGGCGAGAGGCCAGTGCATCCTTGCTCGCTCGCGGTTCTCTCGGCAGCACGTCAGTCAGGTAGTGACGCAACTCCTCATCGGGCACCCGGATTGCGAGGCGAGCCGCTGCTTGTTCATCCTGAAGCGCAGCGACAAGCCCGAGGAGTGTGACCCCAGCGAGAATGCCGGCATGGCACAGCTTCCCGAGCAGCGACTGCATGCGCGGCCCAAAATTACCGTCGGCCAACCCTGCCAGAAGTGTGGCGACGATATGCGCCTGCACGCTCGCATCGAGGCCGGGAATGGGGACGAGCGGATTGAGCGGGACGACATACTGCCGCCCGAAGGGTTTGACGATGACGAACTTCGTGGGGTCGAGGCGAGGACACTGTGCGACGAGAGCTGGTAGGAACGATTCGGTCAGTTCATGGGCCGTCTCACCCTTGCAGTCCGTCACGACCACCCCGATAGACGGAAACTTCGTGAGGGCTTGCAGGACCATCGAAAGAATCGCCCCGGACTTGCCCCAGCCCGAAGAACCCGTCAGCAATTGGTGCCGCAGTACCGTCGAGAGCGGCAGGGTGAGCAGTCGTTCGTCCCCCGCAGACAACGCCCAGCCTACCGGGAAGGCATCATTTTTTTTCATGGGCTGCCTCCGAAGAGCTGAAGGTCATCGGTACTGGCTGAACGGGGCGGGGCCGGTTGTGTTTGCGGCGTGGACTCACCGAGTTCGGCAAGCTGGGTGCGTCGGCGAATCGTCGGGCGAACCGGGGACGCTTCGACCGAGCGCCGCTTGAAGAACCAGCCCACGACGAAAACAGCTACGGCAAGGAAGAGGAGAACGGCCAAGCCAGCGGCTACCGCCCGGACTTCCGACTGGGCAAAGAACGACCGGAGCGAGTCCACGAACCACGACACGACGGCACTACCGATGACGAGAGCAAAAGCGATGCGAGCCAGTTGCGAAGCTCCGCTTTTCCAACCGACCATCCAGCACAAGCCAGAGAGCGTGAGGCAGAAGACAGCGATGGTAAAAACGAGGCACATCATGGCGTGCCTCCCTCGGTGGTGCTCTGCTTCACTCGGCGGGACTGTTTGGGGTTCACGGAACCGCCGGGCGGGGCTTCCGAGCTTTCCCCCAGCATGGCTTTCGCGACCGCTTCCGCTTGTTCAACCCGAACCGGGGCATAGACCTGTTCAAATCGCTCAAGCTGATGCCGTCGTACCGCCACGACCGGATGTTGTTCAGCCAGCTCCGTCGCCTTCTCGGGTAGCGGAGAGGGAAGGTTCTTGAAGACCATTTCCTCGGCAGAGGCGACCGCCACCTGCGCTTTGGCCACTTCGGCGGCAACATCCCGGCGAGCGTCGAGCCGCACGACATGTGCCCGTGCTTCCAGCCGCACGAGGCGCAGTTCTTTTTCTAGTTCGAGACGATGTGCGAGCGTGATTTTGGCATCGGGTGTCATGGGGTACCTCCTGGCGCGGTCGGTTCGTCTGCCGTCTCAGAACCCGCAACTCCGCGATAGGCCGCTTGGGCCGTCTTCGTAATCAGCTCCGCGGTTGCAACCAGCGTTTCGGCTTCGACCGTTCGCTCTGCCACCGCCTCATAGAGAGGCAAGCGGCGGCAGTCGTCTTCGCGCTGGGCCAAAGCCAAGCGCCGCGATTCATAGTCGCGGGTGACTTCTTCCAGTTCACTCTGCTCCTCACGGAGACGCTGTTCGGCAACCGCGATAGAGCCCTGAGCACTTCGATACGCCTCGCCCCGTTCCTGACTGCTTCGGAGCACCTGAGCGATGACCACCAAGAGCAGGCTGAAAGAACAGAGAACGGCCAGCTCGACCAGCGACACCGCAAAAGCTGCAAAGCTCCACCCGAGACTCAGTCGCACGATGGCGAACGCTCCCGAGAACAAAACCGCGATGAGGGTGAGCATCGCCTTCATGAACAGCGACAACCGGCCCGAACTACTGACGACTGCCAGCGCCTTGCCGCCGAGCATGAAGGCACCAACCCAGAGCACCAGGCGTTCGGCCTGAGCGGCGCTCTCTGCTTCTGGTTCCGCTACCCCAAGCCCCTCGACGTAGGCCCGCAGCAACAGCTCATCGAAGCTCGATGCCAGGAGCGCCTTCAGGGTGAAAACACCAAGCGTGGTCACGATGAGGAGTGCTCCGACCACTGCCTGCCACTGCTTGAAGCTGAGCGGTAGTGCGAGTTCAGCCAAGCGACGCCGCAAAGTCAGCACCGTTTCTTCAGCTTCATCGGCGAGCGTTCTCAGCCGCTGCATTCGTTCTTTGCAGTCCGTGAGGTCATCGAGGAAGTAGCCGTCTCCCTTTGAGGCGTTGCCATCCACCGGCAGTGCTGTTCCCGCCCGAATGTGCGCGATGCCACGCTGCACCTCTGCGGCCATGACCGTCTCATTCAGCTCGGGGAAGCCGGCCCGCTCGATATCTTTTCTGACCACCTCGGCAAGCGACGGGGCGGGCAAGGTGTGGCCGGTTGGTACGGGCATGAAGGACGGCGCGGTGGGTTTGTTCTCGGGCTTGGGAGAGATTTCGGGGTTCGTTGGCTCGCTCATCGCGGACCTCCCGATAGAAATGCAGGCCGTTCGGGGCAGGCCGCATCAAACGAAGCAGCCCCCTGAAAGACGCCTTGCCACACCTCGGTTACAGCGCGGGGGGTGATGGCGAGGTCGTCGGCGTTGCCGCCGGCATGCTCTGCCAACCCACAGACGGACAGCGAAATCCCGTCCAGATTCAACGATGGAACGCCAGTTCCCTGCTTAGGGGTGGGCACGCCTTTTCGTAAGGCGTTCGACACGGTGAGGAGCCGAGCTTTCAGAGACTGATGCGCGTTCTCGCGCAAGTCCGACAGAACAACGAGCCGTTTGACCACTTCGCCGCTCAGCCGTCCTTCCTTGGCATGCTGTCGCAGACTCTCTGTCGCTCGTTCGGTAGCGAAGAAAATCGGTGATGTGGTTTCGCCCTTCAGCGTTCCCCGACAGCTTGTCTCCAGTCCTTGCAGGAAAGCCTGGCGCTGTTCGTGCGGGTGTCTGTTTTTTCCAAAGAGGCGGGCCTGCGGCACGAACGAACGCCACGGAATGAGACAGCGGGCTTCCAGCGACGTTTCCTTCCCGCCCGTCGCGAGAACCAGCACATCCAGCCGACTGAGCCCTTTCATTGTCAGCGCCTCAGCGGTGACAGCCACGACTTCCGAGCAGCGCAGGTCAGCAATCGTTTGTCCCGGTTTCAGGCCAGCCGAGGTCGAGACATCAGCGACGATAGCGATGCTCATCGCCCGACGCGGCATGAGCGGTGCTTTCGGCGCATCACATGCCAGGAGCAGCGTCACCAGACAAAAGAAAAAGGAACGGCTACGAGAGAGAACAAGACCTGTCATCGTCGTCTCCTTTTGGAAACCGAGCGAAGGCAGTGCTCCCTGAGCGAGAGCACCGCCACCGCCGGTCAGTTATCCGCGGTGCTGGGCAGCCGCACGCTTCGGGAGAGGAAAAACGTCGGTGACGACGTTATCGGTGACGGTGATACGGACGCGGTACTGGTCGTCGTCGAAGGAAAAGGTGTCGCCGAGCTCGTCCTCGAATACTGCGACGCGGGACAGCAGGGCTTCGCTCCATTCGGCGGCGAGGCAGGGATTTGCGGCCAGCGTGAACGCCAGTAGGCAGAGACTGTCCGGAGGGGCGGCATCGGACGGAGACAGGCCGCGTTCCTGGCGGATGACCACTTCCAGTCCGCGGCGAAGGCCAGACAGGTCGTAGGTGAGGCCATATTCTGCAAAACGGACGATGGCCAATGAGCTGAGGGTAAATCGCATCTTCATGGGTTGCTCTCCTGTGGTTGCGGTTGCAGAGCAACCCCTGGGCAACCCAAGTGCCATCAAGGGCCGAAACGTAGTTCAGCCCTCCTTCCTCGACGGTGATAGCTGGCTAGACAGGTCATGCCTGTGCAGGTTCAGCTACGACGGCCGCGACAACCCACTGTTGTTGGCGCACTGCCGGTCAGGACTTCATCGCGCGGCTCAATCGCCGTTGTGCCGACGGTGCGAAGATGTCTGACAACTTTTGGTTGTTGTGCTACATCGCGCTGGTGCGGGTACTACTGACATGGCTGGGAGCACAAGACCCGTGGCGACCAAATGAGGGACGCCGAACAGGTCGGCTGGAGTCATTTGCCATCGAGAAACCGGCGGATTTTGTCGATGGACCCATCTTTACGTTCCTGAAGGCCGCACCGGCCTTTGACCGGCTGGTGCTCCTCTTCAATCCGCCCTTTCAGGAGAATGGTGCCGTCGCAGCGTTCGCTGAGGAGATGCGACGGCGGTTTCCCCAGATAGAACTGTGCCCGCAGCTTCTTGAAATTCCGCATCCACGAGACTACGAGGCGCTGTACCGCGGGATGCGTACGACCTGCGAGCAGGCCCGTGCCACAATCGGAACTGAAGCCGAGTTCCACATTCTGCTGAGTCCCGGCACCCCGCAGATGCACGCGACGTGGGTGCTGCTGGCGAAGACCGTCTTTCCTGCACAGACCTGGCAAAGCTCTGCGCACGACAACGAATCCGCTGCCGAGCATGCTTATATTCCCTTCGATATCGACGCTGAACTCCTGGAACCAGCGCGCCGGGAAGGCAGCCTTCAGCCTCGCTTGTTAGTAGGCAGCAACATCATTGCCGAGAGCCACGCGATGCGCCGGGTGCTAGAACTCGCTTGGAAGGCAGCTCAAGGCTCCGCAACGGTACTGCTCCTTGGCGAGTCCGGCGTTGGCAAAGAGCTGGTCGCCCAAGCGATTCACCGGAACAGCCGAAGGAAGAGCGGCCATTTCATCGCCTTTAACTGTGGCGCACTCCCGGAATCCCTCGTTGAATCCGAGCTGTTCGGACATGTTCGCGGTGCTTTTACCGGAGCGACGCTGGCTCGCGATGGGCTGTTTCGCGCAGCGCAAGGCGGGACACTTTTTCTCGACGAGATAGGCGACCTGCCCGCGCCTTTGCAGATGAAGCTCTTGCGTGTTGTGCAGGAGGGCAAGGTTCGTCCGGTCGGCACCGAGCATGAGATTCCCGTCAATGTTCGTCTCATCGCCGCAACGCACCGTGACTTGGAAAAGGGCGTTGCCAACGGAGATTTTCGCCAAGACCTCTACTACCGGCTGAATGTGTTTCCGATTCACATTCCGCCGCTGCGCGAGCGACGAGAAGACATCATCCCCTTGGCTGACCATTTCCTGTTGCGGGTTAACGCCCGACGAAGCGAGGATGGCTTGCCGCCATTGCGCCTGCTGCCCTCGGCACGCCGCCGTCTATGTGCGCACCCTTGGCCGGGCAACTCCCGTGAGCTGGAGAACTTTATCGAACGACTGAGCCTGCTTGCCAACGGCGAGAAGATTGACCTCCGGCTCGTTGAAGAGGAATTGCCGCCGGTCCAACTTGAAGAAGCTATCGGTCGCATCGATGTGACTCCCCGTTCCGGTCGTGGCCTGAACGAAATACTCTGCGAGGTAGAGCGCCGACTGCTTGAAGATGCGTGGAGTCGCCACGGTACACAGCGCGCCGCAGCCATGGAACTTGGCCTTGGCAGTCAGCAAGCCTTTCAGAAGAAATGCCGGCTGTATGGAATAGAAATGCCTAAGCGGGGTGCGGTATAGCGGTGAGGGTTGCGTGGATAGAAGCGTAACGGGTATAATGGAGGAAAGGTCGATGTTAATTAACCATTTAACATATATTATATGGAAGGACGTGAAGGTCGCCCACGGATGGAGTCGTTACTCCAAGGGCTTACACGCGAGCAGCGAATTGCTCTCGCTGAGAAAGTTATAGGGAAGTATGAAGCCATGCTTGGGTCAATGAGCGAGATTGCTAGCCGAGCGACGAGACAGCAACAAGGCATAATAAAAGAGAGAAATACTCCTCTTATCATAAATGATATTCACTCAGCAGCGCAAAGGGCCGTGATTGATGCGACCAAAATTTGGTATACATGGGTTAGAAAAGAGCTTCTTCAGTTTGACTCTACTGATACAAAGGAAGCGCTGCGGCACCTTGGGATATTGGAAGAGGAGTAGGGCGCATGGCAACTAACCAGGCTAATCATACAACAGATGTGTGGTCAGATATTCTTCAGCTAGCGCACAGTGGAAATGGGCGGGCGCTTCAGCTTGCTACAAGTAGAATCGAGACAACATTAAAGAAGCGAGGTATCTGGCCCAAACCATCCGAGAAGCAGGGCATAGCGGCTGCATTAAGAATTCTCTCTAGTTGCATAGATGATATTCCCAATCTTCAGGATGTCTATAACGCTAATCGCATCCGTAACATGTATACGCATGCCGATGAGCATCCATACCTTGCTCTTACACCAAAAATTGTCGTTGGCGCGGTCAGTGTTCTCAAGGATTTTGAAGTATGGCTCCTCACAGTTGAGATTTCCAAGTCAAAATCAACCAATGAGATTGCAACGGAGCCGCAAGAGGCTTACACACAAACAAGTGACACAATTGCCGAACACACTCCACCACTTCCTCCCCCACCAAATGTATCGTATCATCCTGCTTTTTTTGTACCTCGCGAGGCTGAGACAAGCAGAGTTCTGAGTTGTTTGCTCCATCCTGGAAACCCGGTTATTGTACAAGGTCCAGCTCTTTTTGGGAAACGAGCCTTTGTAAGTAACTTCCTAGAGCAACTTGCCCATTCGGTACAATTTCTTCTGTTGAACTATAATGGGCAAGCGAAGACATGCTCGCTTACAGAAAACCCCACTGTTGGCTTATCCCCCAATCACGCTAGGCCGCTATCAGCCAAAGGCTTAGCTGGCATGATAAAGGACCATTTTCTAGGCAAGGTCCTTGTTGTTCTTATTGTCGAGTACTTCGACAATATTACCGAAGAAGATTTGGAATTACTGATGGAACTTCATGAAAAAAACCACAGTCATGAAGAGCTGTCGAAAAGGTTGATGTTAATCTTCACAACGTCAGCACCTCCAGCACATTTAAGCAAATATTCATTCTGTCGCGGATATAACATGGTTTGTTTATCTGAATTTGACAAACATCAAATGAAGCAGCTGATTGCGCTGCATGGACTTGAATTTTCGGACGACACCATAGACACGCTTCATGCCAATCTCGGCGGTCATCCGTATCTTCTTCGTGCTTTACTTTATGAATCTACACTCACAAAAAAAACTGAAGCCCTGTTTCATCCAGATTCTATCGCGCAACCCATGCAGCTCATGGTTAAGGCTCTAGGACGACCGTATTCTGATAGCTTATATCAGCTACACAAAAATGAGCGCCCAGCCGACCGACGACAACTTAACAGATTCTATCAATATGGCTTCGTAGATGGACTATCGCAGGAGGATTTTTCTCCTCGACGTTTTCTGTTATCTGACCTTATGTCCCATTTCTTTGATTTGAGCTATTATACTGTTGATATTGTCGATATTTCCCCACGCAGAACAGGAAAGTCGCTTCGCTTGCATATCCCAGTTTTCGATAGTTATTTCGTTTCGCCATCCGATTTTAATGACGTGTTTGCCGAATTTTTTAGAATTAACTACGATGGATTATTACGGCTTAGAATTAAAGATGGGTCTCTGTACATAACCGCCCTCTCTACCCCAGAGGAGCAGAACACAGGGGCGCTTTCAGGAATAATCATTTTTTGTATTGACCTTCTTTATGATGAAGAACTCCTTTTGCCCAATGAAACTCTTTTGAACATTGAAAACCGATGGTTTGAAATATATTGTTCTAAAGGATATAAGCCCAAAGAAAAAACGTAACATTTCAGTTAGAAAATTCTTTGTAAACGAAATCAGGAGCCTGCCATCTGGTCAGGCTCCTTTTAAGTTAAGCCAACGTAAACACCTTCCCGCAGCTTTCGCAGCGGATGGTGGTCTGGGTCAGCGTTGATTTGCTGACCCGAATAATGAACGGACAGGCACAGGTGGCTTTGCGGTTGCGTGAGGCTGGTTTGTCGTCGTCGGTGTCTTCACCCGTGCCGGGGGTAGTATCGGTGCCGGCCGTTGGGGCGACCGGTTTCGCGCGGTGGATGACGACTTCGGCGAGCTGCTTGATGTCCTCCTCATAACGGGTGACGGTGTCAGGCTTCAGACCGGTCAGCGCGAAGCCGTAGTGCGGGACTTGCTCTACCGTGAGCCCCAGCTCCTCAGCCGCCGCCTTGAAGCGCTGGTTGTGGTACTGGCTCGCGGTGCAGTCCTTGATGCCGCGCGCGAAGTTGAGGGCGTGTGCTGCTTCGTGCAGAAGCGTCTCCACGATGTCGGCGGGGTTCCGGTCGAGATGTTCGGCCACGACGACAACTTCGTGGTAGTGAACACCGCCCTTTTCTTTATGGCGCCAGCGGAGCGGTGCAAAGTGACCCAGCGCAGACAGGTCACGGCGCAGTGATGGAGTGTTGCCGCGCACCCTGCGTGATGGCCATCGCAGCAGGGCGGTGGATGGCCATCAGCGGCGTGCAGGGGTAGGCGCAGGGGGTTGATGGCCATCGCGGGGGCGGGTGGGCCAGGAGGGGCTACTCGGCGGGGTCTTGGGA
>JAEUJZ010000154.1 GCA_016794505.1 Myxococcales bacterium | reverse complement strand
TCGACACTCTTGCGTCGCAGCTCGGACAGCAGGCCCAGCACGTACATCGCGAAGCTGGCTCGCTGGCGACTGTCCCAAAGATGCTGGCCCAGCGCAGTGAGGTATTCGGAAAGGCGCTCGCTGACTCCGTCGGAAATCGGGGCTCTCATGCCCCCCTTAGATCACACACAACGCCCCCTCGCAAATTCCTCTACATGAGCCCGCCACCGACGGCACTAGCGAACTCAAGGGGTGGATGACGCAGTACTGCTAGGCGCAGCCCCGAACCCAAGAACCCAACACACCCGCGTCCAAGAGAAGGACGCAGCAGCAGACCGCGAACGAAGGAGAACGCACCATGGCTCGTTACACGATGGGCGGCAGCTCGACCGCCAGCAGCAGCACCCCGATGTCGTTTGAACAGTTTCTTGCGATGCAGGAAGATACGCGCAGCAAGCGCGGGCAGAAGCGAATGCAGTGGCTCACGATCGGCATCGGCGCGTTCGCCTATATGAACGCCACCGCGCAGCAGCCGATCGAAGACAAGCGCTCGGTCATCGACGCCCCGGCCATCGACACCAAGGCCAGCGACATCGAAGACATGGACTTCGCGGGTGTGGTCGACATCCCAACCGCTCGGGCCGCCCTGGAAGATCTCGCCGTTGAAGTCGGCAAGCTCGGCCATCTGACGGCGACGGCGAATCAGCGTGGCATCGACAACAACGGCAAGCAGGGCCTTCTGGGCAGCGGCTCGAACAACAACAACAACCTGCTTCTGCTGCTGGCCTTCGGCCTGCTCGTCGCCGACGACGACTAAGAGACGCCACGCGCCGCTGATACCCCCTCTGGCTTCCCATGTCCGCAGACATTCGCGACATCGCCCGAGCGGAAGCGCTCGCCCGCATCCGTCGGCCCGCCCAGGGGATGTTCGACGAGCTCTTGTTCCCGTGGAGCATCCGCGACCTGCTTCAAGAGACCGACGCAGACTACGAGCGCATCAACCTGCAGGCCAAGGGGCGGCCAGACTGGGACGTCGAGTACACAAGCTGGAAGACCTTCTACCAGGCCAACAAAGACCCCGGATGGCTTAGCTCCTCGCAAGAGACAGCCCAGGCCATCCGGCGCCGTCAGGCCCGCTTGGTTGAGTGGCAAAAGCTTCTCGCGCAGCGCGGCGTGCAGACCGGCCCGCAGGGCACCGTTTCCGGGCCCGCCCCTCTGTTTGAGGCCCCTAGCTCAGACCGCATGCCGGGCCTCGAACGCGTCGCCAAGTGGGCAGCCGGTACTGCGGTCCTGTATCTCGCAAGCCGGGCCCTGGGTCTCGGCGAAAAAATGACTTCCCGTCGCAAAGGATCGAGTGATGGTTGAATTTCTTGCTGGGCTTCTGGCCCTTACGCGCAACCAAGAACACGGCGCCCAAACCGGCGGCAGCTTGCACCAGCGAGCCACCCGCACGCGGGATGGCTTCATGACCAAGAAGCAGACCCGCGACCTTGCGCGCGTCGTCGAGTACGTGAACGCGCAGAGCGGGCCGTTTTTTCGCCTGCGTCCTTCGCCCGAAAGCTTCGACTTTGCCGCGGGAGCGAGCTCGACGCGGGTGCTCCTCGACCCGGACATGCAAGCCGGTCCGATCGATCGCGCGTCCGACATGATCGGCCTTCCTGCGCTCTATTCGACGACTGCCCGGCCGGGCTGGCTCGTCGTGCAGGCCCCGCGGGACGGCGTGCAGCGCTATCCGCTTCAGGTCACATTTCCCGCGACGACGGGAAAAAAGACGTGGATCATCCCGTTCTTCGCCGACCTGCCGCAGAACGAGCCCGGTCTGCCCAATATCTACGGCGCGATGACCTTCGGCATCGGACAGACCGTCGGGTCGACAATCGACGGGAACAACATCGTCTATTGTCAGATCTCGCAGTGGGGCGGACACGGCGTGCAGCCCGCGAACACCTGGGCGATTGACTTCGCAGCGGTCCAGGGCGGCGTTCCCGTCTATGGCGCCCCGACCAAGCTGATTTCCGGGGCTCCCCCGGTTGCCGTCGTCTTTGTCAAGCACGAGGACGAATGGCACATGGAAGTTCTGCTCGCAGGCAACCATCCCGCGCACGTAAGCGGCGATTTCCCCTGCGACATCACGCCGGATCGCTTCGCATCGGCTGTTCTGACCGACCCGCTCGCAAGCCACCGTCTCGTCCGCGGATACCAAGGCCTGTACGCCTTCGACACCGACGAGCTCGTTCTTTAACCGCCCCCGCGAATCGCCTTCAGGGAAACAGCCATGATTCAATCCGTCAACGCAACATCTACCACTCTCGGCGGCGGTGTCATCGTCGCCGCGGGTGGAACGCCCGACACCTTGGCGAGCTTCCCGCCGGGAAAGCCGCTCAACGTTTCGTCTGTGGCCATCCCAGCCGGACGCGCCGGGACCTTGCTCTTCAAGTACGGGGCCGGCACCCTTCCGCACTCGGTCACCGTCCAAGTTTCGGACCTCGTAAACCCCTTCCCGCGCACCCTTGTCCTCAATATCTCGGGGCCGGGCAGCTACGTCGTCGAGCACCGCGTCGTCAAGGTCCTTGCCATCTCGACCAGAGACGATCCCAAGGGGCCCCTTGACGTACAGCTTCAGTGGCGAGCAGTCCCGGCCACCGACGGAGCGCGCGGAATCCTCGGCGCGCTCGATATCAGGCACCCACAAGCCAAGCCCGGCGAGCCGCTGTTTATCAAGACCACCGAACAAGCCACGCTGCATCTTGGGGTCGCGTCCGGCTTTGAGCCAGGAGACCCCGTGCTGTCCGATGACAAGGGACACGCCCGCGCCAAGCGGGCCGGCGACGAAGGCGACAGCGTCGGAACGTTCATATCCCTGGAGGGCGATGACGCGCGGCCTCTGGTCTTCATCCATTGCCGACCGAAGCGCGGATAGCATGGCCAAGGGCACGCGCACGGCCACCGCTGCGCTCTGGGTTGCCGCCGTTGGGGCACTCGCTCTTGTGGCGCGTCGCAGCCGCCCCGGATGGCTGCAGACTCCTGCCCCCGTTCCAGTGCCCTTGCCGCCGCTCCTGCCACAGCCCCAGGCGACCCGGCCCGCCGAGATTCCCCCGACTGTACCAGCGCGCTTCGACGGCACTTGGCTGCCCGCTCGGCTGA
>JAEUJZ010000153.1 GCA_016794505.1 Myxococcales bacterium | reverse complement strand
CACCCGCCTCAACCGCGACCCCGTTCGCATCCCCTGGCTACAAAATCGAAAACTCGTGCTGAATTTGGCCCCCAAAAATCCCCGCCCTTTTCAGCACACATCAACGATCCCTTGAGACGGGGGGAGGGCGGTTGGCGCTAGTGGGCCAACGCAATCGTCAAGCGCAATTCAAAGTGGAAACATCGTCATCAAAGCAGTGAACGAGGGAACCATCACAGGTGGTTTTGAGATCAGCCAAGCGGATATTCAGCTATCCGGCATGTTCTCAGCTTCGATCTGTCCTTAGACTGTCTCCCCATATAATCGACAACCACCCACAGCCACCAGCGCTCATTCTCAGATACGCTTGTCCATAGGCCCTGCGTGCGACCGTCAAACGGGCTTCTCTAGAACTACCCCCACTGTGCCCCAGATCGCCAGTCTCAGTCGCTGGCGGATCTTGAGGATCCGATCCGTCGCGTGCGACATCCTGCCTACCGCGGAGCTCGACGTGCGTCAAGCCAAGCCTTGATGCGACAGGCCCATGGCGGCGCAGCCATTTGTGGTGGCTCTTCAGGAGGGGCGTCGATGTGGGTGGATTGTTGGGCTGGGCCGGTCGGCGACTCGTGTGCTTGGGCCGACGTTGATCGGGGGCAGCTGTCAGGTTTCCTGGACTGTCGGCGTATGAATCAAGATTGACGGGCCAGCAGGCCGCCCCTACGGTGACGCGATGGCAAGGCTGGGCGTGACGGAGCGACGACAGGCTCGTTCTCAATCGGAGCCGCAGGAGCGCGGCACTGCGGTGCTGCAAGCGTTGTCTCTGTCGGCGGAGTTTCTGCGTCGGTCGATGCGCAATCGCTGGCGGTTGTCGCAGCGGCTGGATGCGCGGACGAGCGATGAGTTCTCGACGCCGGAGAACAGGGGAGCGGAAGGTGACACGCCATGAGCACGGACTCGGCATGGGTGCGAAAGGTGCTTGCAGAAGTTCTGCGGACAGACGCCGACCTGGATGCCTTTTGTCTAGACCGGATGCCCGACGTGGCGAGCCGCTTTTCGCGTGGAATGGATCGGATCGAAAAGACCAACCTGATCCTTCGCATCGAGCAGCCAGAAACGGTGCTGCGCCTCCTGCGAGATACCCACCGGACAGCGACCGAGCGGGCCGAAGCCCTGCTGGCCAAGCAGGTGGCCACCGAGGACAGCAAGGGCGTCACGCCAGCCGGCTACCGCACCGCTCACGCGCGACGAAGATGGAGTGAGACAGATGGCCTTCGGCGCCCGGTCCTCACCATCGAGCTGCGCCGGACCGACGCCGGAACCATTGAGCCGTCTTACTTCCTGCACCCGGATGACGATGTGACAGCGCGGCCCGAGCCGATTTCGTTCCGCGCCTCTCGTGGTTCCCCTGTACTGGGCCCCAAGTACGTCGTTGATGGGCTGTCTGGTACCGATGCCATCAATGCCGTGCTGGATCGTGGACAAGAACACCTTCTGGAGCAGCACCTTACTGGGAAGGCGGCTCTCGACGCTGGGGCAGTCCTCTTTGAAGTCCTTTTTCCGTCCGATGCCCACTGGCAAGCAGTGATGCTTCGCGTGCGCGGGCTGCCGCAGGAAGCGCCAGAAGAAGTGATGCCCACGCAGGAGTGGCTGCGCCTCCGCATCTGTACCGCCGTTCCTAGGCTGCAGTCTCTGCCCTGGCGATTGCTGTCCTGGGAAGGCTACTTCCTGGCTGACCACAACTGGACCATGGAGCTTGTGCCGGCGGTCCAAGTCCAGACGCGGGTCAAGCTGACTGTGCCGTGCAAGCTGCTGATCGTCGCGCCTCAGTATCACGGCATGGCCGACGTGGGAACCAAGCGGCACCTCGCGTCGCTGCGGTCCGCCCTCTGCGAGCGGCTTGCAAGCTGGGATAGCCCCCTGCTATGGCGCGAGGTACAGACGCGCAAGCATCTAGTTGGAGCCCTGTCTGGAATGCAGCCTGATGTCCTCTACTACTTTGGGCATGGCTCGCTCACCGCGGGGGGCCTGCCGTCGCTAGAGCTGGGTGGCCCAGACGACAAGGCCGATCCGCTGCTGCTGTCAGACCTGCTGCGGTTGCTCAAAGACAACCCGCCGCAGGTCGTGCTGCTAAACGGCTGCATGACTGGTGCCAAAGGTTTCCACGGGGCAGGGCATCAGCTGGTGCAGACGGTACCGATCGTGATCTCGCAGCGCACGACGGCCTTTTCGGGACATGCGGCGCAGCTGGCACAGCGCTTCTTTCAGCGCTTCCTGCTGGATGGGAACGACCCGGCGCTCGCCCTGCACCACCTCGACGATCTGTACTCGCGCACCGACTTTCAGTGGAGCACGACGATGTTCCACACCAGCTATGCCAGCTGCCAGGTCCACACCCATCAGCCGCCGGGGCCGACCAAAGATGCAGCCAAGCGACTCGACCGTCGAGATCCCAAAGCCCGGGTAGACGACGAGCTGATGGCGCTCAAGAAGAGCTCAAGCTGTCGCGTCCATGCCTTGCTGGTCTGCGGTGCCCCCGGCGCCGAGGTCGATCACTTCGCCTGGCAGTGTACGGACCATCTGGTCCGCAACAAAGATCGACGCTTGCTGCGCTTCGAGCTGGGTGAGCTGCCGCCAAGCGGAAGTCCATCCTTTGTCGCGCAGCTTGATCTGTCGCTGCGGCGAGCCGTTGGTGCCGACGAAGGGGAAGCACTGGAGCACGCGCTTAGCAAGCGGCTGCGCCAGCCCATAGATGCCTTTTGGATCGACTTCGGCACAATCCGTCCAGGACCCGATCAAGCTGTGCCCATCCGCAAGTGGCTGAGCTACTGCTGCGATTTCCTCAGCGCGCACTGCCCCAGAGCGGGTCGCATCGTGGCGTCGTTGGGAATCGAGCTGCCAAGCGACGAGCTGCCCGAGATGGAAAGCGAAGTGAGGGCCTACCAAGACGAGCTGCGACAGAGCGGCGGACTGCAGGCGTTCCGCTGTGACTATCTGCAGCCACATGCCTCGATCACCGAGGACGATCTGCATCACTTCTTCGATGACTCCGACAACACGAGCTGCCCGGTCCGGCTGCGCCGAAAAGCAGCCAAGCTGATCTTCCTGCGCAGCACTGGAGCCTACGCCGAGGCAGTGAAGCTGATCGAGAGAGGCGAGCGCGAAAGATGGGATGACTCCTATTTCTCGGCGCTGGATCCAGACTCGCGAAAGATCGACGAACACAAGAAGAAGAGGCGAATCGAATGACCTCCAAAGTGCCCTTTGAGCTGATCGGTCCCACGCCGAAGGACGCCCAGTCCGCGGCGTCGCTGCTTCTGCGCCGAGAGCTTCCCAAGTCCATTGGCAACCTGCAGCAGTCGGCGAGCCGCTATGTGGCAAGCGACGATCTGCTCGCCGCGATCAACGTGGCGCTAGCGCTGGGCATGCCGCTGCTTCTGACGGGTGAGCCGGGTACTGGCAAGACCCAGGTGGCGTATTTCATCGCGCACTACTTTGGGATTCCCCGCGTTCATGTCCTGGATGTTCGCTCGACCACCAGCGCGCAGGATCTTCTGTATGAGTTCGACTCGGTCGCCTACTTTCACGCCGCGCATCGCCCGCAAGAGGGCACGTCCGAGCTGCCGCGCTGGCGCTATGTCCGCAAGAAGGCCCTCTGGCTGGCTATCGAAGACATGGTCGCCGATCGTCCCTCGGTGGTCCTGATCGACGAAGTCGACAAGGCGCCACGTGACTTTCCCAATGACATCTTGGGTGCCCTGGACCAGACAGAGTTTGAGGTTCCCGAGTGGGACAAGCCGGAAGACGTCGCCCGGGATCTCGCCGGCCAAGCGCCGTATCGAGTGCGGCGTCCAGCCGGAAAGCTTCCGCCGATCGTTGTGATTACCTCGAACAGCGAGCGGCGACTGCCCGAGGCGTTCCTGCGCCGCTGCATCTTTCACCAGATCGAGTTTAGCGAGGAGCTGCTCAAGCGGGCCATCGCGGCGCGGCGGGACGACTTTGCCAGGCTTGACGACAGGACCATCGATGCCGCCGTCCGTCGCTTTCTGCAAGTCCGCGACAAGCTGTCGCGCAAGAAGCCAGCCACGGCTGAGCTGCTGGGCTGGTTGATGGTTCTGTCGGTACAGGGCAGCGCAACCGCGCGGGACATCGCCGATGTTCCCCTCGCGGAGCTTCCGCATCTGTGCGTGCTGGTCAAAGACCGCGACGACTTGCAAGACCTGCGCAGATGATCACACGCACGGACCTTGGCAGCCTGCTCTTCGCCCTGCGGGGCGCGGGACTTCGCATCGGTGTCGCTGAGACGCTTGGGGCGGAGTTTCTGCTGGGCACGCTCGCCGAGAGCCCGGCCCCGCTGGCCTTGGCCCTGCGTGCGCTTTTGGCCAAGTCCAGCGAGGAAAGAGATTCCTTCGATCGCATCTTTGCAGAGTGGGCCACCGCGCTTGCCCAGCGCGAGCCGACAGCGGCAAGGGACACCGTCGCGCCCCCAGCGGTCACTGCGCAGTCCGATGTCCATTCACTCCCGGCAGCCGCCGCCCCGCAGCGGGAGGTGCGGACGAAGCCTCGTGCGCGACGCTGGCGGCGTTGGCTTGCGGCAGTCGTGGTCTTTCTGGCGCTGCTTGGACTTGGCAGTTGGCGCTGGCTTGCCTGGCGACATTCACAGGGCAAGGCCCTCAGTCCGCCAGTGCCGCCCGTCGAGACACCCGCCCCCACCCCGGAGCGGCCGCCCAAGCCGACGAACGAAGCCAAGACACCGCCGCCCCCTGCGCCGCAGGTACCGCAGCGCATTACGCAGTGGGTGCCGCATGTCAGCATGGTTCATTCGCCCCCGATCCCGCGGACGCTGTGGTATGGCCTCGCCAGCCTTGGGCTGTGGGTCGGCCTGCTTGGCATCGCGTATGTTCGCAGCCGACGCCACGAGCCACGCCGCGTCCTGGTTCGCGCGGGAACAGCCCTACGCGCTGGCACTCCCAGGGTCTTTCTGGACATCCGCCCGACGCCGGGAGCCTTGCCCCGCCTGCTGGATCGTCAGATGGAAGAGGCGCTGGTCTGGGGTATCGACAAGTACGTCTCGGAAGAGCCAACGCGGCGGATCGATGTGCGGCGAACCGTGGTCGAAAGTGCCCGGTCGGTGCTGCTGCCCGTGGTGTACTTCCAGCGTGCCCGACATCCGCGCGAGGTCTGGCTCTGGCTGGATGAGTCGATGCAGCTTTTCAACCCCGCTGCCTGGACGGTGCTAAGCCGCCTGGCTGATGAAATCGAGCGGGCCCTGCGCCAAAGCGGCCTGCCCATCGAGCGGGCCGTGTTCTATGGCGTGCCTGATGTCCTGACGCTGCAGGATGCCCAGGGACGCAGTCTGGGGCGCGTGACCCCCGCCGATCTCGACGAGCGACGGGGGCAAGCCCGGACGGCGATCCTCACCACTGGGGAGATGCTGCGAAAACAGCTTGGAACCGCAGACCAGCGACGGAATATCAGCGCCCTGCTGCGCGTCCTGGGCCACTTCCCGCAGCTCTGTTTCGTCGACGGCACCGCAGGGTCTGCGCTGGCCGATCTGCTGCGGCCCTACGAGCTCAGCGTGATTGCGCCGAGCGAGCTGGCGACCTTTCTGGGCGGCGAGCGCTCGCGCCAGCGGCGACCAGGGCGCCGACCGAGCGAGGTGCTGGCCTGGGCTGCGGCCTGTGCGCTGCCGATGGAACCGATCACGGAAGACACCGCACTATGGCTGCGGCAGGGTCTGCAGCTTCCGACCCGGCCGGAAGCGCTGGCTGAACTTCGAGCCCTAAGTGGCAGTCGGGGTGGAACGCTGCGCTTCCCCCTGCATGAGCGAGCGCGGCTCTTGGCCGAGCAGCTTGGCCCGCTGTCGCGCCTGCAGGGCCCACTGGCCGAGCGTTCCTTGCGGCTCGCCCCGACGCTGCTCGGGCGCGCCCTGGACCTGTTTCGGCAGCGCATCGCTGAGGAAGACGAGCAGCGCCGGAAGCACGACAGCGAGCAGCCGTTTGTCGGGACTGAGGGCGAGCAGCACCTGCGGCTGCAGCGCGCGTTGCTTGATCTGTGGGACCGACCTCTGCTTGCTATCGGTACGCTGGAAGACCTGACCCAAGGCACGCTGGCCGGCGAAGTGCGGCACCGCTTGGCCGACTATATCCCTGCTGAAATGGAAGGGAGCGCAGACAAGCTGGTGCTGCCGTGGGCACTTCGTGAGGTCGAGACGGCCGCACAGAGATTCCTAGATCTGGGCCTGGGCGGTGCGAGCCTAGCCAGTGCCGCACTGGTCGAGCGCACGGCGGGCCGACAGCTTGTCGCGCAGGGGGGAGCCGTGGGAGCCCTGCTGGCTGCTGTCGGGATCCTGGGGCTTGGCATCGCTGAGCTTCGCCATCCGCGCGGCGAGCCGCAGATTCGCCAAGCCAACGCCCCCAAAGAGGCTCGCGTGGAGGTGACGCAGCAAAGCGCCAGCGAGTATCTCGTGAGCGCGCGGCTTGCAGCCGAGCAGACAAGCGCCCGCGTCCCCGCCGGCTCCCGCGTGCTGGTGTCCTGGGCGGAGGAGGAGCGCGACCCACCCGACGGCGGCACCGAATCGCCGCGCGATCTGGGAGTCGACCAGGCGAGCCCCGAGGATCTATCCGCGCCCGAGGATCAAGCGAGCCCGCGCGACCTGTCCCCTCCGCCAGATCTGAGCCCGCCGCCGTGGAGCTGTCGGTATGCGGAGTACACCGAGCCGAAGAGCGGGATGGTGTTCGTAAAGGTCTGCGCCGGGGGCTTCATGATGGGATCGGCGAAGAATGATCGCGACGACGACGACGATGAGAAGCCGGCGTATCCAGTTCACATCGACACGTTCTGGATGGGAAAGTACGAGGTGTCGAACGCGCAGTATCGAAGGAAAGACCCCAGTCACAAGAGCCCGTACGACGGCGAGAATCTGCCGGTGCAGGACGTGAGCTGGACGGAAGCGCGAGCGTACTGCCGCAGCGTGGGCGGTGACCTGCCGACCGAGGCCGAGTGGGAATACGCGGCGCGTGGTCCGACAGCGCGCAAGTACCCCTGGGGCAAGGCCGAGCCGACGGCAGAGCGTGCCGTATTCGGTCAGGGACCCTCTGCTTCGGGTCCCGAGGCCATCACAGCCAAGCCCAAAGGCCGCGGCCCCTTCGGAACGCTGAACCAAGCGGGGAATGTCTGGGAGTGGGTGACGGACTGCTACCAGACCGCTCGATATGCGAAGCGCAAAGCGCAGAGTGACAAGACCAATCCCCCGTCGCCTATCGCAAATCCAGTCGACGATCGGCCAGGCTGCGACCTGCGCGTTTTGCGCGGCGGCTCTTTCAACGGCGAGCCCGGGGACCTGCGCGCTGCGCTCCGGGCCTGGTTCGAGCCCGAGAACCTGAGCACGAGCATCGGGTTTCGTTGTGTGCGAGGTTCCGTTCGCCAGCCTTGACCCTTGTCCTTTTGTCCCTTGATTCGTCGGTGCTGCGCCCTTCCGGCGGGTCTCTTGTCCCCCCGCGCGAAGCGCGGTCAGTTTTTTGCGTTTGTCACCAAGATGACAAAGTGACAACCAAATTGTCAGGGTAGTGACATTGATTTGTCATTATCTGACAAGGTTTGTCATCCTGGGCCTCACTTTGTCAGCAGACTGCCAGGGGGCCTGACACCGCGCCGTCTCAGAACAGAAAGACGCCGCGATAGGACGCGATGCTGCGGGCTAGGCTTTCGGGGCCGCGCTCGGCAGCGGCGCGCAGGCGCTTCTTTAGGCGCCGCTTGACCTTTCGCCCTGGCGACACCCCGGCCCGGCTGACCCGATAGCCGACAAAGCGCGTCGGCTCGCGGGTGTCAAACACCTCCCAGCGCTTGCGACCCAGCGTCAGGCCGCGGTGCCGTCCAGGTGGGCCCCGACGCTGCGTCCCTTCAGCGCCAGACCCACGGACTCCAGCGCGTCCAGCGCGTCTTCGCAGATCTGCCGCGCCAGGACCTGCCCATGGCCCTCCAGCCGCCCCAGCAGCCACTCGCACAGCGAGAACGCATCGGCATAGATCGGCGCCGGGTCCCCCTTCACGCCTGGCGTCCGCGCTGCCGCGGCTGCAGCCGTCGCAAGAGCCCCGCCAGCGCCGCCATCAGATCTTGCTCGATGCCGTCGACCAGGGCCTCGCTGCCGGTGCCGGGAAACAGCAGAAGCTCGCACACCGCCTGGCTGGCCGCATCCCGCGCCGCGCGATACGCCTCGGCTTTGTCGGCGCTGTCAACGCGATGACAGCCGCGTGACAAGTACTCCAGAAGCTGACGCAGCGCCCGACACGCGCCATGCTCGGGACCCAGGCGATCCAGCGCCTGCTGATACAGCGGCAGCCCGACCTGAAACGCCTTCAGGTCGCGCAGGGAATAGCGCCTCTGCTGGGGCGGCAGATCCAGGGCATCCTCGACGGCCGCGCGCAGTGCGCTGTGCTTGCGCTGCTGTGCCCTCGCTCTGGGCGCTGACGACGGAGCAGGCTCCTCACAGGGCGGGCCGCCGCTTGGGGGAATCGTCACCAGATAGCGCCCGGCGACCTTGCGCGACGGCAGCCGCCCCAGCTTGACCAGATAGCGAACCTGGCGCACCGACTTGCCCAGCTGGGTCGCGGCATCCTCTAGCGACAGCTCCATGCGCCGGAATGTCAGATACGTGACAATCGACTGTCAAGACACTGACAAGGTGTCAGGCAAAAAAATCGCGACCGCGCTCCGCGCGGGGAGAAAAAAACAACAGACCCGGAACACAACAATCAAAAAGACAACGGTCAAGGCTGGCGAACCGAACCTCGCACACACCGAAACCCGATGACCCTGAACTGGTCCTCGGGCCCGATCCTGTGCCGGCCCGCAGCGCGCAGGTTCCTGGGCTCGAAGCAGAAAGAGCCGCCGCGCAAAACGCGCCTGCCTCCCGACGGAGGGCCGACAGGATCGGTCCAAGTGACACTCTTGTCACTGTCATTTGTCACTTTGTAACTCTCGTACCAATCCCAGCACCACTCCCACACGTTCCCGTGCAGATCGTGCAGGTCCCAGCCGTTCGGTTTCTTTTCTCCAACGGTGTGCGTCCGATTCTTGCTGTTTCCTTGGAACCACGCATGGTCGCCAAGCTGCGATTCATCGTCGCCGAAGCTGTACGTGGTCTCGGTTCCGGCGCGGCAGGCGTACTCCCACTCGGCTTCCGTCGGCAGCCGATAGCCGTCGGCGGCTCGGTCCCACTCGACGATGGGCTGGGCGTTGGTTTCTTCCCTGGGCTCCTGGATGCGATAGCTGGGCGTCAGGCCCTCTCTCTCAGACAGCCGGTTGCAGAACCGCACCGCATCGAACCAGCTCACGCTTTCCACCGGGCGTCCGGCTCGTCTCTCCCCGTCCTCCGCAGGTTCTTGGAAGTGGCTTGGGTTTTCGCCCATCACCTCGGTGTACTGCCCCTGCGTCACCGGGTACTTCGCCATCGCAAACTCGCTCACCCGCACGCGATGTCGGACTTCATCGCCGTATCGCCCCTTCTCATGCTCTGGACTTCCCATCCAGAACTCGCCGCCGGAAAGCTCCACCAGTTCCAGAAGCTCGGACGCCCGCCGGGGGGGCCTTGCCGGCTGCACAAGCCCAGGCGAAGGCTCGGGCCGCGGACTAACAACAGGTTCGGGGGGGAGGGCCTCGCTCGGCGAGGGCCTCCACGTCAGCGTCACCACCGGCTTGCCTGACAAAAACAACCACCCGCACAGGCTGGCCAGGCCCAACGTCCCAGCGGTGAACGCCCACGGAGGTAGCCGCGACAGCAGGAGGCTGGCCCCAAAGCAGAGCCCCGCGCCGCCGCCCAGGGTCAGCCACCGCGGGCACTCATCCACCCATCGCCAGGCCTCTGCCCACCGCGCCTCTCGCTTCGTCCCTTGCACCGTGCTGGGCATCTTGCCCCGCTTCCTCTGCGCGCTCAATCCCCACGGCAGCGCGGGCGAATCGACTGCTGGCGGCAGGCCCCAAACAACAGCGGCTGTTCGGCCCGTTCTAGTCGCTGAAGGGGCAAGTGCATTCCCCAGGCGAGCTCCTTCCCACCACACCGCTCGCAAGTCCTCCGCCGACAGGATGTACTTGCACCGATCCCGACGCGCCTGTCCACCGCCTAGGCCCACACCAAGAGCCTGATTCCACACCAAGAGCCTGATTCTGTGCTCCAGCATGCCTCGGCTGACCCAGTGAACGGAACCAGCCTCCCAACGCCGCCGAGCAGCGGCCCCAGTAATGTCGCGCCGATCCACCGGCAAGGTCCAAACCCACTCAGAAAAACCCCACCTCCCTCCCTCGCTCGACCACCGACACCCACCATTCCAGTGACCCTCCCCACCTGATTCCCTGCTCCCCATCCCCCACAAGCTCCCCCTGAATTAACCCCACCCCGTCGCAGCAAAAAAAACGCTGGACAGGTTCACCTAACCCAATTAAGTCTCTCCCCTGCAAGCACACATCACCCACAGCGGAGGGAATGGTCATGGCAGCGGAGAGGCATCGACAGGGAGCGACAGCGCGGAAGGAAATCGGGAGCACGGATCGCGGCGTTCTGGTCC
>JAEUJZ010000136.1 GCA_016794505.1 Myxococcales bacterium | reverse complement strand
CGTCCGTTCAAAAGCATTAATTCCTCCGGCATGAAAACACATGCCCATACACAACCCACCAAAACCGCCATCGGCTACGTTCGTGTGAGCACGCAGGAGCAAGCCACCGAAGGTGTCAGCCTGGATGCTCAACGCGATAGGCTCACAGCGTATTGCAAGATGAACGGGATCAAACTAATCGACATAAAGGCGGATGAAGGGATCTCGGGTAGGACGTTAGAGAGGCCGGGGTTGCAGGCGGCGCTACAGATGCTTCGTCGGGGACGTGCGAACACGCTGCTGGTCGCGAAGCTCGACAGACTCTCTCGGTCGCTCCGCGATGTCTGCGCGCTCGTCGAGGACTTCTTCTGCGACGACCGCTATCACCTGCTGTCGCTGTGCGGCATGGTCAATACGCACTCGGCGGCGGGGCGCATGGTCCTGATGAACCTCGCGAACTACAACCAGTTCGAGAGGGAAGTGATCTCAGAGCGCACGCGCGATGCGCTGCGACACATCATGGCGCAGGGAGTGCGCCTTGGGCCTGCGCCGTATGGCTACGAGTTCAGCCACGAGGTCGACGGAAACGGGCGGCGCTTGTTGGTGCCGTTGGCCGATGAACAGGAAGTGCTGAGCAAGATTCGAGACATGCGCGCCGACGGGCTGAAGCTGCATCAGATCGCGAGACTCCTAAACGAAAAAGGAATCCCAGCGCGACGCGACGGCAAGTGGAGAGCGCAGCGGCTGAGCATCCTTCTGCGGCGGCAAGGGACAGAGCAGGTCCGCTCCATCCGTCCAACCGGCCCGCGCATCCCACGACGTCATGACCCCGAAGCAGCAACGGCGCGGGCGCGGGACCTTCGAGCCCAAGGGCTGAGCCTGAATCAAATTGGCCAGCGTCTGCGCAAAGAGAAACTGACCCCGCTGCGCGGCGGTATCTGGCACCCGGCGCAGGTGGCGAAGCTGCTGCAAGTGGGGCTGCGTGGCGACAAGGCAGCTGCGTCGCATCGGGCACTGGAGCTTCGCGTGGAGGGTACTTCGCTGCGCGAGATTGGGATTCGGTTGGCGGCGGAGGGAATTCTGCCCCGTGATGGCGGGCTGTGGCATCCGGCACAGGTGCGGGCGCTGCTGGTGGGGGAGGAATCAGTGGGCGTTGGCGGGTAAGCAGAGCTGACTGCTAGATTTTCTGTCTCCGATGGCAGTATTCACGAGTCCTGCTGCGGGGCTTCGGCTGCCGCGTACCAGTCGGGCGCAGGGCCGTCGCCGTAGGCGAGCCAGCCGGAGGACACACGCAGGGCTTGGGCGATTCTTTCCAGCGTGTTGATGCGCGGCATGCGGTGTCCACCCTCAATGTCGGTGATGGTCGACAGGGGCTGGCCGGACCTGGCGGCGAGGTCGCGCAGAGTGAGGCCAGCGTGCTCTCGGGCTTTGCGGAAGCGGCGCTTGAGATCGCTTGCGCCCTGCGGGGCGGTGGAGTCGGCACTGCGGGTCACTCTGGGTCTGTATCATCAAAATTGCTCCTGTTTTTAGGATCATAAGTTGCATTGATCCCGAAAACAGGAGCATTATCGGCGACCTCAACAGGAGGACAGACGCCATGAATCGCCTCGCCGCCTCAACTCGCCGCCGAACTACTCCCGCCGTCGCTGTCTCACTCGATCTGGCCGACGACGCGCAGAAGCGCATCCACGAGCTTATCCAGCGATTCCACTCGGGCCGCTGGCCGTTGTTCTGCTGCCTGGCCATACGGCAACACAACGGCAGCGTCTATGAGGCCGTGCAGTGGTTGCGAGCGGAACCCCCGCTGTTCGCAGTAGTTGATTACCGCCAGGACGGGCTGGGCTTGTCATGGCGGCCATATGTGAGCAGGCACGCCGCGCTTGTCGCCCTGCGCGGTCGGCGGCCTGCTTAGCATGTGGTCCCGCTCCGGCCCGGTGCAGCGAGGAAGCGCTGCGCTATCGTTTTAGCCTTTTAGCCTCGGGGCGGGTATCGGAAGTCCCAAGTCTCATTGCGGCCACCTAGGCTGACTGCCCACCCGCACACCAAGTTCTGGCAGTCAGCGTAGGGGCACGGTGTTGACCAGATTCACATGAACAACCGGTAGTCAAAACACTCCGGTGCGAGTCGCTGGAGGAGCCGACCGATGCGCGCTATGCGCCCCGGCGTGGTCACATGGGCTGGCATCTGTTCGTAGAGATCAAAGGTATTCCAATCCATCTTCGACAGGCCCAGAAGGTCCTGAGCAAGCTGCTCGATGGTCGAGGAGCCGCCGTAGCGGCGGACGCGTACTGGTGCAGGAATCCGGGTCTTGCCTTGGTAATAGGTTTTGCCCGCGCTATTGATCCGTTCGACGCTGCCATGCAGCCAGAGATAGAAGCTCTCATCATCGAGTAACACACCGGTACCCCGACGAACCGGAAAGGGTGCCGACAGAATTTGCGGCTCCTTGGTGATACATGCCAGGCATCTCCAAGCTGGTTCATATTCGATGGTCAAGAAGTCCAGGGATGAGATTCCCGTCAGCCCAGCGCGCAAACCATCAAGTTCTTCTCTAATGAACGGCGTGCGTTTGCAGATCAGAACTCGAGAGGGCAGCTTGACCAGCGATTCAAAAAAGAGCTGGCGCGTTTGGATCCCGACGCGAAGGGCATCATCTCGTCCCAGATAAGGATTTTTTCCGCGCCAGATTGGCTCCTGAACCTTGCTCAAGTTAAAACGGAGCCCTAGCCCGTTCGACTGGAAGATGTGGCTACACCCAAGGACGATCGGTCGGTCGCGATTTCGTCGATCTACGGCATAGCCGATCCCAACGTAGGCGACGTCCTCTTGAGGACGAGCCAAAATCCAGGGGGTACGCATAGACTTCGCGTAGAGAGCCAGTGCCAACCACCAGAGCACTTCCGTACGCTGCGCCTTTTCGAGGGTATATTCGCGGAGGAACTGCGTCCGAATACCGCGCACGGCGCAGTACGCCTTGATTTGGTCGTGAAGATCGAGATCCATCGTCTCGGTTTCTACCGACTCAAACGGTGCCCACGAGCGAGGGATGAAAATGAGGACCACATCAACGCCAGCTCCAGCGGCCAGTCGATCGATGGCAGAGGTCAAGCGGCCATACAGCTCTTGAAACGCTTGCTCCCGCACGCCGGTACTGGTTTGGCTTGGGATTGTTACCCAGCCATCTTCCGATACGAGCGGAGTATGTAACGGTAATCGGAATGCTGCCTCAAAGCCAGGATATGCCTGAAGGTACTCTTCCTTTGTCTCAACCGTGAGATGAGGATTGTGAAGAGCCCTGAGAAATGGAGCGAGCTGCCGGGTCGCTCCGTCAGGACAGATGACACCGACGCGCAGCTCTCGCCTCGGTGAAGTAATGCTGGCCGAAAGCTCAACCGGTCCGCCTTGCGTCAATCCGCGGATCGGATGGAAATCAGTACCGCGGCCGAACCGGAGTTCCGGCTCGCGCAACTCAAACCCCTTGAATCGGTACAGCGCCGCTGGCCCTGGTGGCCGAGCTGCTGCTCGATTAGGACGACCTCGCTCGTACTTCTCAATGAAGAGAGGACCAGCTTGGATGCTGTAGCGGAAGCCAGTTTCATGCCCGGCAGGGAACGTCGTCTCAACCGACTGAAACCTGGCGTTGAGCTTGAGACGTAACCGCCACTCGTTCAGTTCCTCATTAAATGCGCGGTTCCACTGTCGCCCAACGAGAGCAGCTTTAAACGGTGCCATGCTCTGCTCGGATAGTGTGGCAGGCTGCTCGTCCGCAGGTATATACGGTTCAGGGATCAATGAGAGATAGAGCTGGCCGGCTCGCTGTTCGAGTCGCACCAACACCGCTGGATAGTACACGGCCGTTTCATTCTGCCATCGATATGTCCGTCGCTGGGCCGGATCGTACAAGTACCATCTTCGATGCTCCGTGGCAGCGCGAAGCCCTCCTGCTGCGAGACTCCGTACCAGTCCTTCCCGAAGGATAGAGAGCACTACTCCATCCTCAAAAAATAGTTCCTTCGGCGAAACCGGAATTTGCTCGATGGGCTCACTCGCTTCTCTGCCGAGACAAGTCAAGATATCTGCCTGTATGCCCATGGCGATGATCTTGCCGTTGGTGAGTCCGGCACAGACCCGACCGTCTGTCCTGGCAGTTCGCTCGCGGAGATCCTTCCAGCTTTGGATCTCTGCTGGGGCGCGAAGCTGATAGAGGTGGGTCGGCGCAACGACTGGCCACGAGTTACTCTTAATAATCCTTCCAGTCGGGTGATAGTCAGCCAAGGAAAAGGCACTCCTCGGCGGTGGGCTGCTCTTAATCAGTTCGTGTGCTCGCCCGGCCCATGGCTCATCCCGGAGCAAGTACCTGGCCAGTTGGTGCATGAGAGCATCGAAGCCATCACATTCGATATATTCTGCTCGACGGCCCTGCGCAGTTGCTTGCTCAATCAATGCCTGTACCCGAGGATGCGGGCTACTTCCCCGCATGCCGAGCCAGTAGAGTCCTCCTTCACCCCGCTGGGCATAGGCGGTCTCGAGTGCTGTCATCACGCTGTCATCGCGACCACTGTACCCAACCACGACGAGTGGATAGTGCAGACACTGCTGGCTCAACTGGCCGCGGAATTCCTCGTGCATTGCTTGCAGCTCGGTTGCGGTATTGCGGAGCCGGTCGTAGCGGAAGTCGCCGTGCAGGAAAATATGATGGAGCGCTTGATCATCAGGCTCAGCCGCGAGCGCTCGATCACGGCTATCCATACCCACTTCTCGAATGATCCGCTTGTGTCCGCTGTCGCGGGCTCGCCCCAGCATGTTGTCGAAGTTCGTCGTCCAAATCCATCGGAAGTGACTAGCTTCGATGAGGAGGGCCAGGAGTTTGTAACCGAGGCTCGGTGCGCCCTCGGTGATGATTTTTTCAAAGAACCTCTGCCGATCACGCGCTTCCTGGTAACAACGCTCAGCAAAAAATTGGTACTCGTCAGGGGCACCATTCTTGGGAAATCCGCTGGCCGCATCAAGCCATGCCTGGATGCGGTCTTGAACATGCGGCAGAGTTGGATCGCCTAGGAGTCCCTGTGAAACGTGAGGCTGATTCGAAAGGTAGATTTCGGCCTTCCACTGCCAAATGCACTGCCAACCCGATGGAATGCCCGAAGTGATACTGGCACCGGCACCAAGTAGCAGCATGTGTCGGCAGGGGCGGTTGACCCCCATGGAGCGAATCAGGCCGTCCAGATTCAGCAGTGCAGACTGGGACGCCGGTGCTGGCATTGCTGCCGGGCTGTCGTGAGTGGGTGGCTGGTTGTGCTGCCGAGATGTTTCCCTCTGCCGCGGGTCCATGATCGCCTCACTCCTCCCAAGAGTGGGGAGACTTACACAGTCGAGCCACCATAGGCAAGGGAGCATACATAGCGGCATCAGGCGACAACACAGCAACGGATTCATTGTCCAGCCACCGGAGATTGTCGCCGATTCCGTTGCAAGCTTTGTGGGCTGCGGGACGCAGCACTAGATGAGTGCCAATCGGCCCGTCGATCGCGTCCGTAATGCGGGAGTTAGTCGGGTCTTTATTCAGACTATGTGCCAGCAGGGAGGTAGAGTGCTGCTGCGGTACTTGGAATTCGATATGGTGTGATTCTTCCCATCGGTGGCCGCCAACGGTCGGTTGCGACTGCGGCATGACAATTTGGGTCATGGAGTCGCCAACCTAGCCCAGTTGTCAGTTGGGTCATCGAGGCGGTACGCTGTGTTGGGGGAACATGAGCGAGCCAAGATTTGCAAGCCCAACGGCACCAAACTGGGTCCATGACGTTGGATACGCGAATGAGAAACTGCACGCAGGGATACTCGCCCGATTGATCTGGCGGTCCCACGGGGATGCGCAGCGCGATTTGATCAACGGGCTCTGGCAGGCAGCGACGGGATGCACCCTGCCCACTGGTCCAGTCAAGATCGACAAGCCGGTGCTTGAACAGTCGCTCCCGGGTCCACGACGATCTCGCGTGCGGCTGGATCTGCTCATCTCCTTCAGGCTCTGCGAGCAGAACTATCGCCTAGGCTTGGAGCTGAAGGTCGACAGTCCGCCAGACGACCATCAGCTAAAGCTGGAGTCGGACGGCATGGCACTTGAGTACCCGAAGGACAAGCGGGCGCTGGTGCTGCTCTGCCTGGGGGCTGGTCAAGTAGGCGAATCGCAGCAGCCGTCCAGTGTTTGTCGCTGGTCGCTGGAGACCTTGCTTGCGCACCAGGACCAGATTTTCGCGGCGCTGCCTAACGATTGCGTCGTGGCCGGCTGGTTGGAGAGTCTAGCGATAGAACGAGATCGGCAGCGACAGGTGCTTCAGCACACCCCCGGCATTTCGGCGGAATACCGAAACAGGACTTTTGAATCGTACTGGCTGGGCGGACTGAAGCAGGCATTGGAGGCTCCTGTGATGCCGGGGATCTCGCCCTGGCGCGTCGAACTCGACGTGAACGGCCCCTTCATCAATGCCCGAGGTTCGTGGCGTAGGCGCCAAGATGGATCCTCACGAACAGACATCTTTCTAGAACTGCACTGGGAGTGCCTGTATGTGAAAGCGTGCGCTCGTCAAGGAGCCGACTCTGTCATCGATCCGAGGCCAGCGACAGCTTCAGTGACTGCTGAGCTGGAGTCCACGCTGTCTCGCTTGATGCCCGCGGGGACAGTGAAGCGGGCGCGGTACAGGAGAGGCGACCACAACGCTCTTCTGAAACTGCAACTACCTCGCCAGCTTGGCCTCGTAGAGTATCGCCGAATCCTTTCCGCGGTGGCTCAAGAGTGGGATGCGGTTACCGGTCGCCATGGCTTCTTGCGCACGCCGCATGGAGCAGCGTGAGTCTTCGGACTGTCGCTCTGACTCAAGCTGCCACGGGGGCGCCCCGAGGATCGCTATCGCCCCCGCTCCACGACCGCCAGACCCAGCCGCAGCATGTACTCCCACGCCCCGGCGATGCTGCGTAGGCCGAGGCGAGCCTTGGCTTGTTTGAGCTGAGCGTAGGTGCTCGGGAGGAGGCGGGCGCAGACGTTGCGTCGTCGTCCTTCGCGGGCATCGTAGGTCAGCGGGTTTCCCGCCGCTTCCAGTAGCCACTCGGGAAGATCTCCATCTCCACGCCGCCGCAGAGGCACCGCCTGTAGCAGGGAGGTCACGGAGCGTTCGAGCGCCGCGAGTCGGAGAGTGTGATCGTCGGATAGACCCGAGGGCGCAGTAGCCCTCATTGGAGCTACGGTTTCTGACCTCGTGGGCCGTGAAGGGGGTGGTGCCGCGCTACCGACCGGTGCCGCAGGCGAGAGCAGTGATGACCAGTCTTGGTCCGTTGCACGTTCCTCGGGTGGAGACCACAGAACGCTCTTCATGCGCGCTTCCTTGGCCTCGACCTCTGCCCGCAGTAGCTCTTCATCGAGCATTGCGACTCCATCCGGGCACATAGACAGGTGTGGAGCCAGGCGGCGGCATCGACGGCCAGCGCCCCTGCCTACCGCTGCGGTGCCACGCCTCATGCGCCAGGGTGTCGACGCCGCTGAGAAAGTCGGTCGTGGGCTTGCGACGCGGAAGGCTCCAGACCGAGCGGCCACTGTCGCAGGCAGCCTTTACCGCGTCGACCCTTGGCAGCGACTCGTCCAGATAGTGCAGCGAGCGATGGGTGAGCCGCTCCATCACCTCGACCTCCTCAGCCCATTCGTCGCTGGGAATGCGATGGACCCGCACCAGCATGACCTCCGTGTTGTCGGGCGTGTTTCTTAGGGTCGTCAGGAGGTTTCGGGCCGCATCCGTGCCATCCGTGATCGCCACAAGGAAGACACCTGGCAGACTGCCGCCGTGCTCTTCGGGCGGCGTGTCCACGACGGCGAGATCATAGGTTCCGATGCCCAGCCTCGTCGGACCTTGCACGTATAACAACTCGATGGCTTGGTCCTGACGGGCTGCCAACACCGTGACGCTGCCTTGATCGTATTCGCGGCGGGCGATCATGCCTTCGCTGGGCTTGATGCCGAGTCGCGACCTGGCGTCCTCTTGCCGGTCACTGGTGATGAGCAGGACCTGCACGCCGGCCCAGGCCAAGCGCTCAGCCGTCGCGACCGCCAGGGACGTCTTCCAGACACCGCCCTTGAACGACGCGAACACCGTCGTTGGCAACAGCGGCGTGGGTAGGCTTGGTGGTTCCTCGGGGAAGCGCCGAGTGCGAATGGGATTGGCTGGCATGAGGACAACTCTCCATATGACAGTTATATAAGTGCCATTTGACGAGGGGCTCGCTCACCCGTCAAGTGCAGCGTTGTCATATGAGTAGCAGCCTCGGGGAAGGCACCTCTCATATGACCTTCATATGATGGGCTGCCAGGGAGCGGCGCGACGACAGCCAGAGCACACAGCATCCCGCCGCACTCATATGACAGACAGCCACGGAGGAGTTGCTTCTCATATGACCTTTGACCTTCGTAGGACGAGCTAGCCAAGCTAGGCCGACCTATCCTCCTGGGCGGATCGAGCCGTCGCCAGCACTGCTAGGCGCTACCGTGGGTGATGAGGGCCTTGGCAGCCGAAGGAGTACCTGCCGAAACTCTTCGCGAACGGCTCCGAGATCGACCTGGCGGCCAGCCAGTTCTGCGAGCAGGTCGCTCAGGTGCCACTTGGTTAGGTGGGCATAGCGGGCGCTAAAGATTGCCACGTCGGTGAGGCGATACCGATCGTCGAAGTCGAGCAAGGCATACCCGACGAGCTGAAAGAGGTCTTGGACTTGCAACTCATGTCTTGTCCGGACCTTCAGCTCAAATAGGAATCCTCCGATGATTAGGTCGGCATCGGCACTCAGTAGCTTCGACCCGACGAACGTCGGGCCGATTGACCAGGGGCCTTTTTGCTGGACGAGCTGGGGCAACAGGCTCGTCTCAAAGACGCCCCGAAGTCTAACGAGCTGATCAATCGCGGCTGGGCTGGCGAGAGCGAGTAGCTCCGCACCGGACACTGTTCGGCCACGGAACTGCGCCAACGGCCCTCTCTCCAGCACGCGAAGGCCGGCACGCCGCACCTCGGTGAGCAGCGCGAGTGCCCAGCATGCTTTTGCCAAGCTGACGCTATCAACGCCGCTGGCCTGTGGGCCGGCGACAGGCAGGCCGCGACCCTCATGCTCCTTCGGCCCAGGAACGCCGAGGATTTTCATGATCTCTGCCAGCGCCGGCTGCAAATTCATCCCGACCTTCTGGCAGTAGGATGCGCCGACTGCTGCAAGCCTAAGATCAGGCTGCGGGCTGATCAGAAACCGCAGCAGCCAATCGGCAGCAGTACCGACGGTGCCCGCATTCGCATCCTTGCTTCCGTCTAGCGCAATTGGAGGGGCCTGAGCAGCGTAGCGTCGTGTTACTTTGTCGCGTCCGATTTTGAAGTGCTCATCGAGGAATGCCCGGACTGGAGAGCTAGGATCTTTTATCGAGTCGGTGAGGTTCATCGGCAGAACCTAGACTAGGAGACTGACAAAACCCTGACGTCCTCGGAATCGTCGATGTATTGGCCTCCAATATCAACATAGCTCAGAAGGCGTATCCTTTGTGCTGGTCGCCGTCATGTGGCGAGGCGCCGCGACCTTGGCAGACCGAACGGACAGCTGCGACCCAAGCCACCAGCGAAACGGCCCCACATCCGCTGCGGTGGGGCTCCTGCTACCGGACAGATGTGCCGCTGCGCACAGGCTTTCTGGCCGATCTTACGCCCCACCGATTAAGCCTTCTCGACGGGGCGGAAAATTTCCTTGATCCGTCCGTTCAAAAGCATTAATTCCTCCGGCATGAAAACACATGCCCATACACAACCCACCAAAACCGCCATCGGCTACGTTCGTGTGAGCACGCAGGAGCAAGCCACCGAAGGTGTCAGCCTGGATGCTCAACGCGATAGG
>JAEUJZ010000128.1 GCA_016794505.1 Myxococcales bacterium | reverse complement strand
TTGAATGACACCAGTGATCAGACGCGCCTGATGTACTTCGCCACCGGCAAGAAGAACCCCTCGCGCCAGCGCACGATCGTCGAGCTGGACCAAGCCGACCTCCCCGCCATGGTCAACAACGCCCCGCAGTGGATCCTGAAGATCAATTCGTCGCTGATGGTTCCCCGCCAAGGCTGGCAGATCGAGTCGATCGCGATCCAGGGCGTGCGCTAGCGTTTAGGTGTGGTGCTCAGCGTGCGCAGCGAAGTCGGGTTCATGGCGGGCTCGCAGCCCCCTCTCCCCATGGGGGAGAGGCCGGGAGAGGGGGCGCACTCGCGCCGCGACCGCACGAATCCAAGCACTGCCCGAGGTATTCAAGAACGCCCGCTGGGTTGCTCAGCACCTCATGGTTCCAGAACCTGATCACGCGATACCCCTGGGCATGAAGCCACTGAGAGCGTTGCTGATCCTTCCATTGGGTGGCCGCATGGTGTCCGCCGTCCACCTCAGCGATCAGATGGGCGGACAGGCAGCAGAAATCGACGATGAAGGGGCCGATGGGGTGCTGGCGACGAAACTTATGGCCCCGAAGCCGGCGATTGCGCAAAAAGCGCCACAGCAGCTTTTCGGCAGGCGTGGAATCTCGGCGGAGTTGACGGGGGTGTAGGGGATTCATGGCGCGGGGTTATCGGCGATGCGGGGCGGGGGGGTGCCCCTCACCCGGCCTCTCCCCGTGGGGGAGAGGAGAGGGGGGTGGGCCTCAGCCGACCTCCCCGCCAGGGTCAACAACGCCCCGCAGTGGATCTTGAAGCTCAACTCGTCGCTGATGGTTCCCCGCCAAGGCTGGCAGATCGAGTCGATCGCGATCCAGGGCGTGCGCTAGCGTTTAGGTGTGGTGCTCAGCGTGCGCAGCGAAGTCGGGTTCATGGCGGGCTCGCAGCCCCCTCTCCCCGTGGGGGAGAGGCCGGGAGAGGGGGCGCACTCGCGCCGCGACCGCACGAATCCAACGACGGGCTAGCGACGCTCCGCACAGGGCTTTGCAATCGTCCTTGAACCCATCCCTGGCTGCGATACGCTGCGCGGACTCTCATACATAGGAGGCTCCCGTGGCTGATAAGACCCTCAAGTTTGGCTCTGTTGCTGTCACCCTTCCTGACTCCTTGGTGCCGCCGGACGAAGCGGGGAGTCTTTCGCCCGCTGAGCTGGCCCGGATTCCGAAAGCCCCCCGCGCGGTGGGGGCGCTGTGTGAGAGCGCGGCGGACGGCATCGAGCGGGCCGGCAAGGCCTTTCAGCCGCCGCCGGGCATCACGGTGGACGCCCTGCGCAAGGCGGGCCAGAAGGCCGATGGGATCGACCTCATCATTCACGATGTCGAAGTCGTCCTAAACCGCCTTAAGCAGGGCAACCTGCTCTTCGATGCCGAGGCCTACAAGCTCGTTCGGCAAGTCAATGATCAGGTCAAGGCCCAGAGCAAGCACAGCCCGGAGCTCGCCAAGATCTTCGCGCCGCTCCTGCAGGCCTTCTCGGCCCTCCGCGGTCGCCGGGATGATGCCGAGCCGACCCCGCCCGTGCCATCGCCAGCCCCCTAGTGGGACCCAGGCGGTCCCCTCGTGTGACTCGGGCGGCCCCAGAGTCCCGGTACGTGCGACTCAGAGTGCCCCTAGGGCTTGCGCCAAGCCCGACCCTGGGACCGACATCCCGCCGCTTTGGCGCTCGCCTGCTGCCTCTTCTCCGCGGCCATAGATCCTGTATGCCCATCGCATACGCTCGCTCTGCACCCGTCCTAGCCGCGCTCGTTGAACCGCATTGCCCCACTCTGCGCCGCTCCTAGCGGGACTATGCGAACGGCCTAGTTCTGCACTGCGATGCCCGAGGAAGGGAGGCTCCTGCAGGCGTTCGATCCGTCCTGCCGTCAGTACAGATGGATCGTCTCGATCCCCTCGACCTCGCGAGCGCCGACGATCGGGAGAATCTCGGTCAGCACCCGCTGCCGATCCGCCGCGACGCACTCGTCATACTCTGCGTCCTCCGAGGTGACCTTCAGGACCGCGTCGAAGATACCCTTGTAGTCAAGGTAGAACCGCAGCGCAGCCTTCTCGCCGATGCCCGCCCCGAGCCAGTCAACCCTATCGTTCCGATCGGTGCTGTAATGGACCCAGGAGTGTCTGGTGGCCGGTTCGAGCAGCTTCCTCAGTCGAACGAAGTGGTGATTGTCGGTCTTAAAGCGCCAGGAGAGGTAGGTCGTCTTCATTCGCGCTCTCGCAGTCCAGGAGTTCGAGGAAGAAATTCTAGGCATAGCCCCCGCTCAACCTCCCCGCCGCCTCCGCCCGAGCTACTCCCGATCGCTGTTGCCGCTGTCCATGTACCGGCGCTTCGTCTCGACCTCCTCAACCTCGCGAGCGCCCACGATCGGGAGAATCTCGGTGAGCACCTTGTGCCGGGCAGCCGCGATGCACGCGTCGTGCTCTGTGTCCTCGGAAGCGACCTTGAGGACAGCGTCGAGAATACCCTTGTAGTGAAGGTAGAAGTACAGCCTTGCCTTGTCGCCGATGTCCGCACCGAGCCAGTCATCCTTGTAGCGCTTCTCGGTGCCGTAATCGACCCAGTGGAGCTTGGTGGCTGGTTCGAGTTTCTTCTTCATTGAGCCGAAAAAGTCATCGTCGGTCTTGAAGCGCCAGGAAATGTAGGTCGTCTTCATTCGTGTACTCGCGATCAAGGAGTTCGAAGAAGAAGCCCATGTCTAGCGGCTCCCGCCCTCTCCGCCCGAGCTACTCCCGATCGCTGTTGCCGCTGTCCATGTACCGGCGCTTCGTCTCGACCTCCTCAACCTCGCGAGCGCCGACGATCGGGAGAATCTCGGTGAGCACCTTGTGCCGGGCAGCAGCCACGCACGCGTCGTGCTCCCCGTCCTCAGAGACGACCTTGAGGACCGCGTCGAGAATACCCTTATAGTGATCGTAGAATCGCAGATCGGCGTTGTCGCCGATGTTCGCACCGAGCCAGTCATCCTTGTAGCGCCGCTCAGTACTGTAAGCGACCCAGTAGCGCTTGGTGGCTGGTTCGAGTTTCTTCTTCATCGAACCGAAAAAGTCGTCGTCGGTCTTGAAGCGCCAGGAAACGTAGGTCGTCTTCATGCGTGTTCTCTCAATACGAGCGTTGATGTCGTTCGCTCCGGGCTGCTGCCTAATTCCGATCAGGCCCTGTGTACATCGTCGGGGGCGTCGTGAATGGGTCGTTGCTGATGTTTAGCTTGAAGTCGAACAGGCCGTCCTTGTTCTCCGGTTTTGCTAGCGTGGCAGAGTCATAAGCTCGCTGATCCCAGTCTTTCCCATACCGATAGAGGTCGTGGCCCAGATCGGTGTTAGAGAACCCGGGCTTGCCTTCGGGGGAGCCCGTCTTGAAGATACCGTAGTCGGCGTTGATGGGGGTATTGACCTTCATCGCTCCGACCTTGGCCTGGTCGCTAAACACCGCGAGGTCAGTGTCCGCCTCGGGGGTCCACGCGCCGCGATGAAACCACTCCTCATCGCTGCGCCCGCCACCATAATGCCGCAGAAGCTTCATCGGGTTGTTCTTCCATCCCGTGGTGCCTGAGCCGACCTGGACGACCTGCATGTCGGTGATGCCGTTGCGGTCGGCAATACCAGCGAGGCCCGTCTGGAACTCGCGCATCTGCTCGGTCGCCCCGGCCAGATCGTTGACGTCGCCGCTCTTTCCCTTGTAGGTCAGCGGTACCCGTTCACCGTCCGCGTTCCCTTGGACCGCGAGCTTCAGGCGCTCAGCGGAGACCCCATATGGGTGCTCGGCTTCACCGCTCTGCACGCGCTGGTAGTTCGACTCGTTGAGCTTGCGCAAGTGGTTGTGGGCGGCCTGGATGATCTCGTCGACCGTCGAGCCCGACGATAAGCCAGCGGCCTTCCCCGCCTCGCTGTTCACGAAGGCATCCATGCCGCTGAACTCGAGCAAGTGATTGTCGTGCTCTTCTTGGCTGATCTTGCCCGCGGCGAACTCCTCGGCTTCTTCCTTGCGGCTGCGGTGGCCTTTCTTCGGCTTCTCGGCGAGCTTTCCCTCCGCCCACTTGACGGCCCGTTCGACCTCCTGCGGGGAGGGTGGCAGCTTCTTGGGCCCCTGCGGATTTGCGACCTCCGCGGCGGTCAAGACGGCGGTGGTCTTGTCGTCGTGCGTCTTGCCCCCCAGCGTTGGCTTGGAGGCGTTGTCGGTCGCCGCCTGCTGCTCAGGCGGCGCGCTCGGGTTCTCAGACCGTCTCCGCCCGTACTCGTCTTCCCAGGATCGGAGGGTCTCGTGATCCTCACGTGTCTTCGCGAACGGCCTTAGCTCGTCGATGGCCTGGAGCTGCTCGGCATTTTTGGCAAGCTCTGCATGGATTTTCGCGGCGGCCTCGGCGGGTAGTTTTTCGCTGAGCTGCGCGGCCTTTTCCTTCGGCAGCGCTGGCGCCATCTTGGCCGCTTCTTCGGGCGGCAGAGCCTGGGTGATGCCCGCGGCGTGTTCTGGCGGGAGCTGCTCGATGACCTTGGCTGCGGCCTTGGCGTCCGGGTGTGGGCTGTCTCCGGGCTTTGTTGTGGTGTGACTGGCCGGTGGATCTGCCGTCTCGGTGATCGGAGGTTTGGCCTGGGCGTCCGACTGCGCCGGCGTCTGGGACTCGTTGGGCGGCTGGTTCTGCGCTGCTGCGTCATCACCTGGCTGTGATTGCTTGTTCTGTTTCTTCTTCGCCGCAGCGTCGCTCCCGGCCTTGAGGTGCTGCTCATGCAGCGAACCTTGATAGCCCGCTGCGGCACCCTGCGCAGTGCCGCCAGCGACCGAACTGACCCACTTGTTCAAAAGCTGGCCCGAGTCCCCGTGATACATCTCGGGATTCACCAGGTTGCCCGCGACGGCACCCGCTCCGCCCGACACACCGCCCTTCCAGGCACTGAAGCCCGCGCCCCCTTGCCCCATGGCGTGGTTGACGTACCCCGAGGCCAGACCCGACGCCGTGCCGGTCAAAAGACCCATGCCGCCCGCCTTGGCCAGCGTGCCCAGCGGATTCGCCCCCTTCCACGTATTCGGATCAAGCGATGCGCTGGTCACGTTGTTGATCGCATTGCCGGCTGCGCCCGAGACGCCTGCCACGATCAACTGCTGCCCCAGCTCCGATGAAGTCACGCCCTTGGCTACGTTCGACAGTGATCCCCCGGCCGCCCCCATCGCGCCCAGCGCACCGCCTGTCGCGGCACTCACTCCCGTCATCACCAGATCGTTGCGCAGATCCTCGTTCGAATACCCTGCGCCCTGAATCGCGATCTTGGTCGCGATCGACGCTCCTCCGCCCGCCACTGCCGAGGCCAAAGCCACCGCCGCCGGGGCCGCCGTACCGCCCGAGGCCACAGTCACGATGACGCCGGCCGTCACCGCGGCTGCCGTCGCTGCCGTGTTCGCCACCGCGTCCTTGCTCTCTTGGTAGGTCTTTACGTCCATGCTCTGGTAGCCGGTCAGCTCTTCTAGGCGCTTCTCGTCCTCCTTCGTCAGCTTTCCTGCCTGAGCCTTGTCTGCCAGCTCCTTGACGCGCGCATGCTGCGAATCGAGCAGAGTGCCCTTGTCGCTGAACAGGTCCATAAAGCCCCGCGAGAACGCACTCGATCCCGAGCCGCGCTCGAACTGATAGGACTCCTCGGCGCGGGCCAGTCGCTCTTCCGGGGTCTTCGCCTCGCCCTTCATCAGCTGGCCAATCTCAAACCCCGCGCGACCGCTCGTGTTCTCCTGCAGCTCCTTCCGCAGATCGATCTGGTAGTCCTTCTGGTACTGCGCGACCAGCGTCTTGACCTGCTCTGCGTCCTTCCCTTCCAGCGTCTTTTTGATCAGCTCCTTGTCGGTCGACAGCCAGCTGCCGTGCATCGCGTACTTCATCGCGAACGTATCGTCGAGCTTCCCCTTGTCCTTCAGCATCTGGGCCTTGTCTTGGTCCAGGCCAGAGAAGTTCTCGTTAATCATCGCGTCGAGGTTCTGTCCCTTGGGCCCCTGCCCGTACTCCTTGTTGTAGGCCTCGATGATCTTCTTGTGCAGCTTGGGATCGTTCTTGTCCGTTTTCTCAAGCTCCTTGTAGATGGCTTCTTTGTCCGTGAAGAGCCAGCCTTCTGTCGCCAGCTTCATCTTCGCGGCCGAGGCCTTGTACTTGTCGCCATCCAGGAGCGCAGTAGCGACCGTCTTCTCGGTGCCGCTGAAGTTCTTGTCGAGGGTCTGGGTCAGCGTCTCGGACTTGCCCGTCGAGTTCTTGGTCTGCTCGGCGTAGGCCACCGCCAGTTTTTCTCGTTCCTCTTTGGTGCTTGCCGACTCCAGCGCCTTGTTGACGGTGTCCTTGTCCTGACCAATACCCATTCCCAGAAAACCACCGCCACCAAACAGTCCTCCGTGCATCGCGTCGTCGATCTTGACCGCGTTTTCCTTCGCCTTGTCCCCGGCGAGCTGCGCTTCAACGAGCTGCTTGTCACGTCCATCGAGCGTCGCCAAGACTTCCGGACCGACCTGCTTGGCCACCTCTGCGCGCTTGGCCGGATCGGTGATGCCCGCGAGGATCTTACCGACCTGCTCCTTGTCACAGTTGCCGAAGAAGGTTCCGCTCTTGGCCTGACGCAAGGCCTGCACCGCGGCATCCACTTCGTTGCCGGACAGCGAAGCCTTCGCTTCTTTGAGTTGCTCTTTCCCAAGGTTCTTGCCGATGTCTGCATCCAGGTCGTGACCCGGAAAGTGATCGGCGTAGGACTTGCGGATCTCGGCGATCTCCTCCGCACTCTTGCCCCGTAGCTGACCGAGCACTTTCGCCTGATCACCCCCCGAGACCCACCAGCCATCCATCGACTTGAAGATGTTGTTTGCCGCCTCCGCCATCGCTTTCTTGTCGACAGGTTTGGCAGCCGCCGCGGGGCTTGCTGCTGGCGCCGCGGCTCCTCCTGAAGTCGCAGCCGGCGTCGCAGGTTGTCCGGGAGGTGAGGCATGTGCGGGGGTTGCCGCTGGAGCGGGTACCAGAGCTGGGGCTGAAGCCGGGTGTGACTTCTGCGCGGCATTGTCGCCGCCGCCAAACACCGAATGAAACGCAGTGCTGCTCGACTCAAACATCGGTCCGCCCCCCCCGGGCTCACACGTCGCGTAAGTTCCTGATGAGTTATCGGCAGATAAGAAGAAGCGTTCGGTGCCGACCTAAGTGGCTTCGCTCACTCAGAAAAATGGCGCATAGGTAGTAGCGGCGGCGCCGACGGCAACACCTTCCAAGGCTTGGGGAACCAGGCCCAGCGTGTGCCAAGCGAGACCAGTCCATCCATGGCCACGCCGGCTTCTCGCGAAGGTGCGATGAACTCCCAGCACACCCAGATCTGTCCCGGCTGTAGCTGCGACGCAATGCTCAAATACCCACCCGGAAAATGCTGCGCTCGCTCGTTTCTCTCTACGAAGTCCTCACTCCGCGCAACCGCTATTTCCAGCCGAACCTGGTCGTCCCGCACGGGCCACGGAGGCAGATTTTCCCACAGCACGCTGTAGCCAGTCCGCGCGGCCTCGGCGACCGTCGGCAGGAACACACGAGCGTAATCGTTAGGCTCGGGGCGCAGCGCCTGCGCCATGTCCATGCGCGTCGCCGCCAGCGCTGGATCCAGAAAGCGCGAGAGCAGAACCCGCGCTTCCTGGTGATACATGTCGAGAGTCTGCTCTCTCATCTGTGTCATTCCCCCATCAAGGATTCGAGGACGGAAGGGAGTCCACTAGCGCATCCAGGTGCGCTGCGACGTTCTTGCGCGAGGGGGACCCCTTCCAGATGATCACAAAGCCACCCGTAGCACCCACGGCCGCGTAGACCACATCATCGCGCCCGCGTACCGCACGCTCTTCCCACGGCCTGCGCCAGCTCTTATCGAACTTCGCGGCCGGCTGCAGATAAACGCCCACATAAATTGTGGGAGTCTGCACCGGCACATTGCGCACCAACACCGTCTCTGTGCGACGAAACAGTAGCAGCGAAATGGGAGTCTCCGCTCGCAGCGAACCCGCGAACGCTGCATAGGCGGAAAAGCCCATCGGAGGCTCTTGGCTAGCGAACACCGTTGCAGGCGCAGCCTTCTTTGCAACGAAGCCACGCTCCGCCATGAGCTCATCAAACCCACCCATCACGTCGCGCGAGCGGCGCCAGAAGTAGATCGGCGTCACGACGGCCACCGCCAGCGCGATCCACATGACTACCTGCATCTTTTGCATGCTCTAACAAGGTACATCAACGATGGAGATCGCAGGGAAGAAGCTACGGTAGACGTGATATGGTCAGAGACTCTGAGGAGTGAGCTTGATGACTACCCAGGTGCGCGCCCTCTCGATGCGAGATGCCTACTTCCTGACGTACTTGGCTGCATGCATCGGACCGCCCCTTGTCGTACGCGGACTTCTCGGATTTGTATCGGCCAAGCCCGGTCAAGACGCGCTGGCGCATGCCCTGGAATTCGCGACCAAGACGCTCCCGCTCTATGACCAGAAAGCGCAGGGCACCTATCGCCTGCTCCTCGAAACCACGACGGAGTATGGGCTCGTGATCCCGGCCGAGCCAACGACAGCGACCCCCTATGAGTCCTTTCTGCAGACCGTGCGTTCCGTCGTGTCGCGAGCCGCTTCGGCGAAACAGGACCCGGCTGTGAGCGCCGCCTATCAAGCGGGCACGGCGAGCGGAGACATGCACCTATCGCTGTATGTTGGGCGCACGCTGTTCTATCTGCGCTGCAGCGCTCCCGAGGACAACCTGCTGGCCACGGCAGCTGGCAATGTCGCGCGTACGTTGTTTGCTGCACAAAAGCGGCTCGCCGAAGCGTTACGTTCTCCGGCCTGGCCCGCTGCGGTGGTCGAGATCGCGAGCAAAATAGATGCGCTTTTCATATCGCCCCCGGACGCAGCACAGGTGCAGTCCTCCAGCACGCACGCGGAATACTCCGCGTGGGAGCGGAAAGTATTGCCGCTGCTCGACGCACTCAGCGTGACGGTCGCCAGAGGGTGATCTTGATGGCGGCTTGCTTGGCGCGCAGACCAAAGCTCACGCCGTAGTGGACGATCGGCGCGTCCAAATCAGCGCCCTGCGTCCCGCGGGTGCAGGTGTAGGTCGGTTGGCTGCATCCAATGCCCCCGCCATGGCTCTCTCTCGCCCTCTCGCCAGCCAGGCACATTCATCGCTGCTCGCCTGCGGCATAGCTGACATCGCGATTGCTAAGTCCCTGGCAGAATCGGAAGCGGCAGGCCGAGTCGGGTTCTGAGGACGTGCGATTGAGCTGCAAACTGCTCCATCTTCACCTCCGCCAGCGCCGCTTATGTTGATGTACCTGCTGGTTTTGTAGCAGTCGCCGATAGGAGGACCGGCGTTGCCAGACCCACGGGTCACTCTGCTGACATTCCTGCTGGCGTTCTGGTTGGCATTCCTACTGGCATCGTCGAGGACGATGTAGTTCAGATCAATTGGCTATCTATGCGAATGCAAATACCTTTCATTCGGCAAACATCTTGCTAAGCGTTTTATTTTTTGCGGCCAATGTGCCATCAGAAATGCCAACCAGAGCGCCAGTAAGATGCCCAATCTTGGCGGACGAACGCACGCCATGGAAGACATCCACCAGAATGGTGGATCGAATTGCCAAGCGTTTCTGGGCGTGACGGATCACATCTCAAGCAGCATCGCGAACGTCATGCCGTACGTGACGAGCGACGCGTCCGCGTTCAGCAAAAAACAGAGTCATTTCCGATCGTTGAGAAGAGGCAAGAAACCGCGTCACGCCTGAACCCGAAAAAAGGGTATGCAGTGTCGGCAGTGCGGAAAGCAGCTTCGGGTGGGTGCGCCGAGGGGGACCAAGTATTGCAGCGCAGCGTGTCGAGCGGCGGCGTATCGCGAACGGCAGCGCGGGGATACGCAGTCAGGTGGCGGGGATGGCCTGGTTTCTGAAGTGACTCGTCGGGCCGCCCGCTGGGAAGCACGCACGTCACGCAAGTCGGCTCACCACAGAACGCGCGAACGTGCGCATGAGCCAGAACGTCCTCGCCGCAGGGGTTGGCGTGTCGCCTTCGATGAGCAGGTACTGGCTCAGGCCCCGGATGATGCGGTCGGCTACCGCGTGGTGCTGCCGGGGTGCAATGAGTGGGATGCGCCGCGCGTTGTGCCTGACCCCAACGTGATGGGCTCGCCGTCGTTCTGGCGCCTGCGACCGTTCCAACTGCCCGACGATCTTCGGCTGCGAGCTGGGAAGCTGTATCGACTGCTGTGGGTGGATGCGCAGGGCGCGCTGGTTCCTCCTGTTGGGAATCGCCACCTGCCAGCGCTTCGATTTTTTCTGGGACCACCGGATGATGCACGCGTCGTCAAATCCGTTTCGCCAAGATCGGGACGCGGTGGTGTGAAGAAGAAGCAAGCAGCGCCGAATCACAGAGATCTCGCAGAGCATCGTGCCGCGATCGAGGTTCCTGGCGAATCGCCACGCGTAGAGCCGAGCGAGCATGCGCTGCTGGCAGTCCCGACGGTGCAAGGCTCAGTTGTTCACCATGACGAGACGCTCAGGAACTCTGATTCGCTGACGTCCCGCGTGGATGTGACGGCAGCAGCGGACACCGCTGCCATTGCAGTCAACATGCAATCGCAGGCATCAACGATTCCGGTGATCGCGAACGATGTAGAGGAAGCTCCGACGCTGGTGCCGGCGGATGTCGCATCCTCGCTCTCGCCACCGCAGGATGCTCATGCGGTGGCGCCAACGCTGGCATCTTCGAGTGTCGAGCTGCCGACGTCCTCGACCACGCGTGAGGATGCGGCGTTTCCGAACCCTCTTTCGCCCGAGCCGCGCAGCGACGATGAACCATCGAGCTCCCCCATGGTCACGGTGCAGCTTGGGCAGAAGATGATTCAGGTTGCGGAGGCGACGTGGGCGGCTGCCCAGGCTCCGCTGGAAGCGGCACAAGCGGGAACACCCTGCATTCCCCAATGCTCCCCGCCGCTGACGGAGGCGGAGATCCAGGAGCTGACCGGAATCATTCTTCACACCGAAAAGTGCGCGTTGTTCATGCATGAAGTGGAGTGTCACCATGCACGCGTCTTCAACAAACCCGTGCCACCCACGCTCGAGTTTCACCTGCGTTCAGACGAACAGCAGCGAATACAGACGCTGGTCCGCGACCCGCGGCTGAGTCGTGCGACGATCGATTTGAACCGCTCATGGCTGCGCTGTCGCCGACTGGGACCGAACGCGATGTATCGCCTCCCACCTCCGTTCGTATCGCTTTCCGAGATCGAGGTTGGGCGCATCATGTCGACCCTAAACAGCCCAGAGCGACGATCCTACGCAGCGTATGTTGTCGAGCGGATCGAGGCGTTGCAGACGGCCCAGCCGCAGCCACCACAGCCGACGTCGGAGTTACCCCCCAAGGTGCGCCGGCAGATCCGTCAGCTATGCAGCGACGCGCGACTCTTGACCTTGATTCAGCATGAACCTTGGTCGCGGGAACCAACGGCGGAGAAGAGATCGGAAGCTAAGGAACCCAACACCGCAGCAACTGCGCCCACGACATCGGGATAGATGGCGGCGCAGCGGCGATCTGCTCATGTCAGTCCGATGACAGCGACCTGTACGTTCGCGTTCGGAGTCGTGACGCAGCCCATCGGCCAGAGGCACTGCACGTGGATGTGAGCCGACGACGATCCAGACCGCAGCCGGAACGTACCTGCGCTGTAGCCGGAACGTAGCCGGAACGTAGCCGCGCAGCGGCCGAACAGCAGCCGGAACATAGCCGCACTTGATTCGATCGATAGGGCTATCCCAACTTCCTGATTCCGTTGAACTTCGATCGCCGACTACCACTTGGCTAAGTTCCGGCTCGCTTCCGGCTACGTTCCGGATACACCGCGGATACACCGCGGATACACCGCAGATACACCGCAGATACACCGCGGATACACCGCGGATACACCGCGACTGCTGCGCGGCTGCTGCGCGGCTGCCGTGCTGGTTGGGGCTGCTGGCGTTCGCGTTCGCGTCGCGGTGCGCTGTTCGCGCCGTTACGCGTGTCTACTTCGTGATGCTGGCGGCAATGGCGGCGGTGATCGTTGCGTAAACGGCCTCGCGACCCGCTGCGATGCCAGCATCGGATGCGGCGCGTTGGTGGTAGCGGGGCTGGCAGTGATCGGGACGTCTCGACAGCCTGCCGAACTGGCCGTGATTGGTTTCGCGTTCGTCCATGCACGTCACAAGAAGGGCATGTCCGCGTCAGCGTAAGTCGCTGACCCGCCTGTCGGTAACGCCTGCTCAGGCGAACGCGGAGCATTCCCGTTCGCGGCCTGGCCAACTCCGTGACGTCGTGACGCCCTCTGCGTCACGGCTGCCGCCATTCGCGTGGCCACTTCCGCGGCCATCTCATCCGCCACTTCTGTGGCCGTTTCCGTGGCCAACTCCTCCGCCATTTGGGTGGCCATTTGCGCGGCCGCCCCAAAGAGAATCAGCAGGGCTGGCTATCACAGATTCCCGATGCGCCCGGGCTGTTTATGGTCACGCTGGCTCTGGTTGGGCTTCGTCTCTGGCTCATGCGACACCCCAGCCCAAGCGCAGGAACGGTCGCGCTGCTGCTCGCCAACCTCATCCTGCTGGGACTGTACTGGCCGACCTTCGTGCTCTGGTTCGGTGGCAAAGAAGCGTGGGCGGTGCATCGACTGGCGCGAGCGGGGCGGTACAGCGCCGGATTCATCACGGCGCTCCTGCTGTGCGGTGGGCTCTACGCCGGGGTGTCGTGGATGCGCTTTGTGCGGTGGGCTCAGCAGGAGGTCAGCACAGCCGCAGCTCGCACTGATGTGGAGGAATCCGTCGTCGATTCGGCACCTGCCAATGTGCCACGGGTGCTCCTCTTCTCCTTGGCAGAGACATATTGGCCCGAGCAGGCCACCCAAGCTGGGGTCCACCACCTCGTCGGGCCGCTGCTCGCGCGCACCGCCAGCGTCTCCCCGGAGGAACTGGCGCTGCTGGGCTGGGACGGTCTTCCTGCCTATGCCCAATACGGCGGTTTTGTCTCAGCAGACGAATCCGCGCCGCCAGCGTTCAAGCTCTGTATCGAGAAGCTCTATCCCTCGCAGGTAAGTCGCGTCAAACGCCTGCCATCGTTTCGACAGTTCCGATTGGACGACGATAGTGAGCACGATGCGCTGCTGGGTGCCGTGTTGGCGATCTGCGAAAATCACGCACTGCGCCGGCCGTACGATGACTTGGTGCAGGTCTTGGAACGCGCTGCCGTCAACGCAGCGATCGACACCAAGCGCCGCAGTCAGCGCATCGTCCTCGGTGATAGCGAAGGCGACTACTTCGACCGCTGCCCCAGTCCGTATGATGCTCCAGACCACCGGCTATCGGTGGAACAGGAGCTGGCTCGGGTTAAGTGGAGCGAGCTGCGCCCGATTCAGAAGGCCATCATCCTCGAAAAAGCGGTGCTCGAACTTGAAGACGAAGAGATCGCCGCCCACCACGCGCCGATGACCAAGGGGCAAGTAAAGGACACCTATCAAAACTCGATTCGGAAGATCCGCTCGAAGCTGGTGAGCGCGTGTCCGACCGAGCGATGGTGACCACCTAACCCCGCGATTTGTCGACGAAACCCGCCTCCATAACTTTTTTTACACCGATCGCCCTGCCCCCCGTCTTCCCGGCCAAACCCCAGCCGGGAGGACACCAATGGGCAAGAAGGCCAAACGTAGGCAGTCGCAGAAAACTCAGAAGCCCCAGGACGCCTCAGAGCAGACGCCTGCTCCGCAGCAAACTGCGCAGTCCAGCATCCCACTTCGCGTCGCCGTCTTCGGTGGAGACGGCCGGCACAGCCCGCGATTGGAGGAGCGCGGCGACGTTCGTTATTTTCCATCGCCGGGCGATGGTGGCAACGGTGGTGCGCGGCGACTCGAACAAGCATTGCGGACTGGCGGCGTCGATCTCGTTCTTATCCTGATCCGCTGGAACGGCCACGAGGCGACCAACCGAATCCGTCGCCTGTGTCGTTCGTTGCAGGTGCCTGTGGAATTGGTCCCCTAGGCGCTGCCGTGTCGCGAGGCGAACGGCATCGCAGCAAACATGATGCCGTTCTATCCCCGCCGCTGGTGATCGGCATGCACGGGTGATGAAGAAGACCGTCTAGCTGGCCGCCGGGTTGCCTGAACTGGCCCAGAGCGCGAGCACATGGCTGCAGAGGTATGGTCCACAGAATAAGATCGCTAGCCCGCCGCCGATAGCACTGACAGCGCGTACCAGCAAGGGCAGGCCCGTGGCGATGACCAGCGTCAGTGGCAACACGATAGACAAGGCCGCCAGAGACAGCGGCGCTGTCAGGGGTTCCTTCGTGTCGGCCAGCCAAGGCTGGGTGGTCGCCTGAGAACGTGCGTTCGCATCAACCACAGTGAGCCCATCTAGGAGAACCCTGCGCAACCAAAGCACGATGGCGGCAGCAAGTGATACCAGCGCCAACGCCGCGAAGTAGCGGTGATGCGGCCAGCGGTTCCAGCACAGACCGAGCACACCAGCCAAGCCATTGCCGATCGCGGAGCCCGCAAACCACAGCCCCACGGCCTGCGCTGCCTTGTGCTTCGGCGCGAGCTGAGTCAGCAGCGACACACCCAGCGGCGCAAGCAGCACTTCCGCGAGCGACAGCAGCAGGTAGCAGCCGACGAGCCATGCACCGCTGACGCGACCCAGATCGCCACCGCGGAGTCCAGCCAGCGCCATCAGAGCAAAGGCCCCGGCTGTGGCCACGTAGCCCCAGATCATCAGAGTGATCGCTGATGGTCTGCGCTTGGTGCTTCGTCCGTGAAGCGCAAGGAAGGCGGGCAACATGGCGAGTACGATCAGACCGTGCAGCGATGCGAAGTGACCTGGGCCGATCGGCGTCGTGTAGCCCAGCAAGGTCAGGCTTGGCATAGTGTTCATCGTTGCGAACACGGTCAGAGAACTTCCGGCCTGCTGTGCCGTCAGCCAGAAGATCACCGCGACACCAGATAGCAGCCAGACCGCGGTCATGTTCGCTGCACCCGATGAGCGCGAGCTGGCTGCTGAATCATCGACGGCTCGTGTTGCCTGCGCGCGTAGCCATGGCAGCCCAGCGACCATCAGCACGACTGCCACCACTGATGCAGCCGTTGCACCGCAAAAGAGCCAGCGCCACCCCGCGAGAGCGTGCGCCCACTCGCCGAACAGGGCACTGGCCGCGTAGCCCAAATTTGCGGCCAGGTAGTGCCACAGGAAGACGCGCTCTCGCGCTTGCTGGTCGGCATCGGCAACGTGGGCCAGCAGCACATGCAGGCCGGGGCGGAACGCGCTATGCCCAACCACCATCGTCAGCAACGCCGGCCACAGCAGCTCAGCTCGATCCAGGGCGAGCAGACCGTAGCCGCATGCCAGCAAGCCAGCGCCAAGCAACGTGGCCTTCCGGGTGCCGAGCACACGGTCAGCAAGCCAGCCACCAGGCAGTCCGCCCAGGTATGAGAGCGCCTGGAACAGCGCGAGGATCAGCAGCGCCTGCGGGGCCGCGATGCCATGCCGTTCCTGCGCATACAGCACGAACAGCGGCAGCATCGCCAAGAACGCGAAGCGCTCGCAGCTCTGTACAGCACAGAGCAAGGCCAGAGGCCAGCGACGAGAAACAGAAGGATGAACGGGACTCGATTTCATGGAAGGCTCCAAGCGCAGTTGCGTTTATGAAGCCCCGCAGATACGTTGCGCGCCGTTCCGCGGGGTGGTCACTCACTACGGGGAACTCGGCCTCCGTCGTCTCGAATACGACGGGGGCCTTCGTGCTCTGGGAGGTTCAGCAGAGGACCGGGCGGCGGACATTACCCACGCCATCGCCATTCGTTCCCTTGCGGAACGCCGTCCGCAGATCGCTGGACTGCTGTTCAGTCGCAGCGGTGTGCGGCGCTTCTAGCTTGCGCGTTTGCTGCCGCGGAACGTCGCTTCTTCGTCGCGCAGCATCAGATCCGCG
>JAEUJZ010000125.1 GCA_016794505.1 Myxococcales bacterium | reverse complement strand
GAACCTGTCCAGCGTTTTCTTCGCTGCGACGGGGCGGGGTTAATTCATGAGCCTAGGACGGCGCATGGCGATGTGAGAATCAGGTGGGGCAGATGACGAGGATGGTCGTTTGTGCCTAGTGTGGGTGTTCGGATGGGGGAGGTGTCACAGGTGGGTTCTGACATTGCGCGGGAATGGGGACGACATTACTGGGCTGGCTGCGAAATTGCGGGACAGGAGTTTTTCTGCGCAGCCCGCCCCGGGGTCTGGACACCAAAGCGCGAACGATCCTGCAGGCTGCGCAGCGCAAGCGGCAGGAGATCAGCCAGCGCGCGACGAAACTTCAGCAGTGAGATTGCTACTACTCCCGCAGCGTCCGCTCCACCGCACTCACCCAATCCTCGCTGCCTGTCAGTACTGCGCGGTCCGCATCCATCGCCTGCACAGCTCCATCCTCTTCGTCGAGCCTAGCCGCGATCACGAGGCGCGCGCCGACGCGGAAGCGGTCAGGGTGCAGGCGCGGCTCGCTAGGGTCGACGGTGGGGCTACGGGCGATGAGCGGATGAAGGATCGCGATTCTTTCGGCGGTCGAAATCTTGGGACTGGCCCGAAGAACGCGCAGCACGCGGTACTCGACGCGCTGATAGGCGATGGTGCGGCTGCTCCAGATTCCCGGGGATGCGTCGAGCGCAAGGACTTCGCCGAGAAGAACGAGCTGCGCGCTTCGCAGAACGGTTTGACTTGGGGCGTCAATTGAGACGGCGACGGACATGGATCCCTTGGGTGTGTCGGCGGTCGTGTGCGTGACGCGCGGACTGCAAGCTGCGACGGAAAGGCAGCCAAGAAGGAGGGTGGTGCGCGAGGCGGTCATGATGCGTGGGGCCGGTGTGCGAGCATAGTCCGGTTAGCGTCCGCTGGGGCGATTCATGCCGACGATGTCGTGCTGGCGGTTCAGCTCACACTCGTGCTGCGTGCCGTCCACGTAGCGAAACACAGCATAGGTCTTGCCATCGCGCACGATCGACTTGGCCGAGCGCTCGGCGGCCTGGCCGCGCTCGGCACGATACTGGTTGTGCTGTCGGTTCGCTTCCTGATGGGCCGCTGCGAAGTCTGAGGGATCGGCGCTGGTCGCCGCTGCGCGCCGCTCGGCCAGGATGTGGACAAGCTGCTCGCCGCGCGTCGCTTCGTTTTTGTGGTCGGCCGATGGGGTTTGCGCGAACTGTTCCAGGTCCGCAAGGTCGATGGCCCCGCTCTCGAAGCTGTCGACGAAGGTGCGCGGCTGACTGCGTCCCAGGTCAGCTTCGATGCGATGGCTGGGATCGGCGTCATTGCCAATTGTCGTGATCAGGTTACGCAGGGTCGGCGAGTCTCCCAGGCCGTCGCGCAGCATGCGGCGAAACGTGGTCTGGTCTTCGGCGCTGCCGGTCATGTGCAGGCCCTGTCCCCCGGCGATGTTCAGCCACGCTTGCGTCAGCTGTTGAAACTGCGCCTGCGTCATCTGATCGTTGGCCAGCTTGCCGCTCTTTTCCGTCGCGTCATCGACGACGTTCAGCTTGTCAAAGTCGTACTTTTTAAGCTCTGCCAGCTGCGACTTGCGAAGCTGGTTCGGCTTGAGCGGCCCCTTGTGATCGTCGGCAACCACCTCGTAGGCCGACAGGCCACGTGGTGCCGCTCGCCCATCTGCAGCCGGTGTCCCGTCGTGGTTGATGGCGGCATCGGCCCCGCCGTACATCGCGCCATACAGCGCTGCGATCGAAGCCGGATCCGCTTGCTGTGGCTGCCCGCCGCGTCCGTGCGCGAAGTCTGCTGCTACCACCTCCGACGAAGGGGGGACCTGCCCGGACCTTCGCCGGGCAGAATCGGCACCCCCTGCGGCCATGCGCTCGGGCCCGGCGTCCTCCACGACGTGGCGATGTTCGACGGCCAGCTCCCCCATATCCAGACCTGCCTCGCTCGCGGCAGCGAGGAACCCGTGGGCTCATCTCCCCTCGGCATGCCGCCTGCGTAGTATATCGGATGCTGTCCGTCAGAAGGTGCGTCTCCGTCGTGGTCAGGTGCAGCCATATCGGTTACTCCCTCGTGCGTGCTCAGATCCGCTAACGACGCTTTGCTGCTCGGAGAACTACTGATAGCCTGCTTCGCATCATGAGCGTGTCCGCGATCCCCGGGCTGCTGCCCGATGAGGCCAATCGGCAGGCGTTTCTGGACCTCGTGCAAGCGCTGCGCGATCGACGGGCGCTGGCGCTGGTTGGTGCCGGCTCTAGCCGTCGTATCGGGTACCCGCTGTGGAACGGCCTGGCCGCCTCGCTAGAGGCCGAGATCCTGCGCCTGCATCCCGAGAAGAAGAGGCGGATCGAGTCGCTGGCCAGCCACCCAAAGCCGATGTTCCGCATCAGCAAGCTCAAGGCCGAGCTGGGATTGGACTCCTTCATCCCCTGGGTGCGGGCGACGTTCGGTCCCAAGTCCCCGGCCTTCGATTCCTTTCACGGGGAGCTGGTCGCACTGCCGTTTCGCCATGTGCTGACCACCAACTACGATCCGGTGCTCGACGAGGCGCACAACGGCCTGTGGAAATCTGGCAAGAGCGAGCTTGTCCAGGCTGCCGCTCAGGTCATCGACTGGACGAATCTCGATGATGTGCGCGAGCTATTCGAGTCGCTGCACGATGCCAAGTATTCCCGTCGCTATGTCCATCTGCACGGCCGCTACAACGCGCACAACACCCTGATCCTGACCAACGACGAATACCAGGCGCGCTATCGCGACGAAGTCCGAAACCGGCGCTTGCTGGAAGGGCTTTTCGGCAACTTCCGGATCGTCACCGTGGGCTTTGGCTTCGCCGATCTAGAGCTACTGCGCATCTTCGAAGATCTGAAGCTGGCCCTGGGCCCTGGTCGCCCCCTGCACTTTGGATTGCTGGCGCTCGGTGACCCTGCCGACCAACACGATGCGGCTGTCGAGCGTGAGTATCTGCGCGAGCAGTACGGCATCGAACCCGTGTTCTACCCCTGGACTGCTGACCATGGTGAGCTGGCCACACTAGTCCACTCGCTTCTCACAAAGTCCGTAGATGCGCCCAGTGAATCGGTCGCGCCAGTCAAGGGGCGCAAGGCCAAGGCCGGGTCAGCGAAGCCAGCCCTGCCCGCGGTCCTTCCGTCGCTGCTCACCCAGATGGACGACAGCCGACCCGCGCCGGCACGCATGGCGGAGCTGCTTGCTCTCGCTAACGTGGCCCTCGAACTCGGCCTATCCCGCGAGCAAATCCACGCGAACTTTGGATCTGACAGCGGGTATAGGACGGGGATTTCGCAGGCCAAACCCGGTCGCTACTGCGAAGTTGGCTTGACGGCACCGCCTTTGGAAGTCCCAAAGTTTCAAGCGTGGGTCGAATCAGAGGCCACGGTGTTTCTCGATGTGAAGCTGCAAAAGCAAGCGCAGCGCTGCAGGCTGCTTTGTGGTCAGCCGATCAAGACGCCCTCTGTCGAGCTACCGCTGCTCCGTAGGGCCAAGAGGCAGGCCACGATTGAAGTCCTCGGACTTGAGTGGCTGTCGATGGTCCTGCGCGACAAACACCCGGCGCTGCTTGCCCGCTATGCCCCCGAAGAAGGGCGGCAACAGATCGCCGGCTACAGCGGGACCTCGTTTGAGCGGCTGCAGCAGGACTATTTCCAGGGCATCCACAATCGCTTCTGGGAGCTATCGACGCTGGGGATGCCGACGCACGCCCGCAGATCCAAAGGGGCGTGGAACTCGATCGAGCTAGCGAGCCTGTTTGTGCCGCTGCGCTTTCGGCCAATGGGCACAGCGCACGAACCAACGGTGGGCCGGGGAAGCACGCGCCTCGCTTCGCTAAAAGATGGCTCCACCACACTGGCGGCAATACTGAAGTCGGGCCGCAGTGCCGTCCTGCTCGGGGACCCTGGCACCGGCAAGACGACCATCCTGCGCTTCCTGGCGCTGCTTTTCGCGGGTCACGCGGGTGTCGAGGGCTTTCAGCCGCCGGAGGGGGCGGTTCCCATCTTTGTCTCGCTGCGTGAGTTTGTGCGGCGGTGGAGTGAGCGAAGCAAAGACGGGCCTTTTGATTTTCTCGACTTCGCCGTTGAGCAGGCCCGCGCTCAGGACCAGCCCGACATGCACCGCGTGTACTTTGAGTCGGCGCTGCTGCTGGGGAAGGGCGTCCTGCTTTTCGACGGACTTGATGAGGTCGGCAGTGAAGCGGCCCGGCAGGATCTGAGAAATCGCTTGGTGAGCTTCCTCCAGCGCTGGCCGCTTGCGTGCTGCCTCGTGACCTCGCGGATTTTTGGCTATGAGCAAGCCCGGCTACCAGTCGAGCGATTTGTGGAGCTACGCGTTGAGCCACTGTCTGAATCGGAGAGTCAGCAGTTCGTGAAGCGCTGGTATGAGCTGCGCTGTCCCACCGACACGGCGCAGCAGGCCGAGCTGACGGAGTCCCTGCGTCAAGCCATCGGCCGTACCCCTAGCGTGCGCCACCTCGCATCGAATCCGCTCTTGCTGACGCTGATGGCCATGATCCATCAGAGCGAGGGCAAGCTGCCGCAGTACCGTGGCGAGCTTTACGAGTACTGCATCAAGATGTTGCTAGAGACTTGGCCCGCTGCGCGGCGCGGCCAGGCGAATCAGGCGAGCACCCCGACCATCGTCGAGCGCCTTAAGCTCGATCTGTACCCGCAGCAGAGCATCCTGTCGCGGCTTGCCCTGCACATGCAGGAACAGGACAGTACGCGCGACAAGACCGGCCGCGGCCTGATCCGCCGAGACGAAGCGGTGCGTGTGCTCGGAGCCGCGTATCTGGAACAGGTCCAGCACGAGCAGCCAGGACTCCGTCAGCCGGAAGCCAACGAGCGCATGGCGGGCTTCATCGACTATCTGGAGGAGCACACCGGCCTGCTGATCGATCGCGGCGATCGGCTGCTGGCCTTCGTCCACTTGTCGTTTCAGGAATACCTGGCCGCCTGGTCCTATCACGCGACCGGTGCTCCTGCCGAGGCGCTGCCCGCCGAGCGCCTGCTGGACCCGGCCTGGCAGGAAGTGGTCCTGCTGCGGCTGTATCTGCTCCGCCGAAAGGAAGACCCGGGGCGCCTATCGACCGCGCTGGAAGCCGTGTTCGCCCGCCTGCGCAGCTCCCCCGAGTCAACTGGCTGGCTGACCCTGACCCGCGCCATTCGCGACGAGCTGATCGCCAGCCCCGATGACCGACGTCTGATTCTCCGCAGCGCCATCGAACACTGGGCCAGCCTGGGCACATGGGACAAGGAGTTCTGGCCCGCGCTGGAAGAAGTCTGGCTGTTTAGCGGGCAAGGCGTTGGCTCGCTGCGCGAGGCACTAAGCGAGATCGCGCAGGCGAAGGACAGCTGGCTCGCCAGCACCACTGTCCAGCTGGCCACCCGCCTGGGGATGCCCATCCCCCCTCTACTGCAGCAGATTGCTGGGCGGGCCGACGTATCGCAAGTCGCCGATGAGCTTCTGCTGCTGCGCTCGCACACCGATGTGCGCGAGTTCGCCGAGTGCCACGCCACTGCGACGGGATACGCTCGGCTGCTCGCGAGCGTCGAGGGCCCCGAAGCCCTGACGCATGCCACTTCGTTGTGGGAAACCGCAGAGGACGGTGCCGCTTGTCGCGGAGCCGTCGCGTGGCTCTTCCAGAAAATCCTCGCCGAGTGGGCTGCCCGAGCCCGCTTTGCCTCCCCAGAGCGTACAACCGCCCAACCCCTGCTGTTTGATCACGGGCTCCGCTGGGGTACCCAGTCATCCCTGTTCACGTTGCAGAGTCCGTTCGTCTTTGTGCGACTCGGTGGCCGCGTCACGCTGGGTGATCGTCTAGCTCCACTTCGCGCCACCAGCCTCTGTCAGAGTCCTGCTGAACAGCTTCCAGCGGTCTGGCAGCCAAGCGAAGCCAGCTTCGCGAGTCGCCTGACCGCGAATGTTCTCGCTGCCAGCGCCACACATGCAGTGCCGCCGCCAATGTCCCCTGCAGTCCTAGATTTCGTACGGGATTTCGGACGGAATTTCGTACGGAATTTCGTACGGAATTTCGGACGGTATTTCGGACGGGATTTCGGACGGTATTTCGGACGGGATTTCGGACGGGATTTCGGACGGGATTTCGGACGGGATTTGTGGAGCGAGCTGGGCGTAGACCCGGACGCGCCGCATTTCGAAGCGAACCTGGGCAAAGCATTGGCTGAGCCCGAGCGACTTGGGACGTTCCTGGGCCACCCGGATGTCTGGGCGACGCTCTCATTCGGACCACTGCTGCCGCAGGTGGAATCCGGGGGCGAGGCATCGGCGCCTGACCGACTTGGCAACCCACTTGCGCTACCGCTTTGGGTGCAAAGCTGGACGCTGCAGGCCTCATTGCAGCATCTGTTTGGCGTCCTGCGGACACTGGCTGACACAAAGCCTGACGAGCACGAGGAAGCAGCGGAGCGCTGGCTGCATCAAAACTCCGTCGCCGTACACCTCGTCGCCTGGTCCTGGGACGAATACGCCGCAGCCTATCAACGGCAGCGCGGGGGCCTGCGCGGCCCGGCCGGGGCGCTGTGCCTGCTGCATGCCGCATATGCTGGCCTGATGACCGGCGTCGAGTGTTCGACCGACGCATGGAAGTCGCTGCTGGCGCAGCGAGACGCTGCGGATGTCTGGGTCCAGACCGCCTGGCATGTCTACGAGGTCTGCAACGCCCGCGAGCGCGAAAAGCACATGGACGCGCTGCGCAAGCTCCTCGCCCAGCCGAGCCCTGCTGCCCATGAGCTGATCACGCTCGCGCGGCTTGACACCTGGGGTCTGGCGCCTGCCTTGGCCCTAGCGCCGCCGCCGCCCATTGTCTCCAGCGCGTCAACCGTGGTCGCGGCAGCATCGCCCGCAACGGTTGCGGCTCCTTCGGGGCCCACAGCGCCCGCGACTTCTGCTCCCCCGGTCGTGAACGCGACCGTCACCACCTCTGCCGCGGCGGCCGCTGTCGTCGCCCCCAGCGTCCTTCCTCCTGCTACTGCGTCAAAAACCACCCCGATGACTTCGCCGCCCCCGCTGCTGAGCTGGTTGCACCTGTCCGATATCCACGTCGGCCAGGGGGATGCCGCGCACCGCTGGAATCAAAAGCAGGTGATGGAGGATCTGCTGCAGGATCTGCGCCGCCTGCACGAGCTTTCCGCCCCGCCGCCCGAGCTGATCTTTGTCACCGGCGATATCGCGTTTAAGGGCGACGCAGCCGAGTACGCGCAGTCGCGGACTTGGCTGCAGCAAGTCCTAGGCATCCTGGGCCTGCCTCCCGAGCGGCTGTTCCTCGTCCCGGGCAACCACGATGTGAATCGCAAGGTGGACTCCGCAGATCGTGACATCAAACGCCTGATCAAGTCAGTGCGCGACGGATCTGACACGATAGACACGGCGCTCGACGGTGGATCCGATCAGGTCAAGCTGGCCAGTCGCATGGCCGAGTTTCTGCGCTTGGCCCAGGACTTCGCCCCTTGGCGCGGTCAATCGCCCATGCCCGACCCTGCGCAGCGGCTGTGGTGGCAGCACCGAGGCAAGGCTGCGTCGGGTCAAAGGCTGCGCATCATCGGCCTGAACACCGCCCTGCTCGCCGCCGACGATCGCGACAAGGGCAACCTACGCCTGGGTCAGCGTCAGCTGGCAGAGTGTTTCGCCGACCCTGACGCTGACGAGCTGGTCATCGTACTGAGCCATCACCCGTTCAACGAAGGCTGGCTGCACGACCAAGAAGACGTGTCGCGCCGCGTTGGCGCCAAGGCAAGGCTGCACCTGTTCGGCCACATCCACGGGCAAGAGCTAGAGTCGTCCATGCGCGGCTCTGGCCACAGCCTGCTGCGCGTCTGCGCCGGCGCCGTGCATCCCGGCCAAGGCGAAGCGCTGCCGCCCTCCGGCCATGGCTACAACCTCGCCGCCCTGTTCCCCGTGCCCGGCGACACCGAGGGCCGCGCCGAGCTGCGCATCTGGCCGCGCCGCTACTCACCGACCAACCAAGAATTCCGCGAAGACATCGACAACCTACCCCGCGGTCAACGCTACGCCTGCCTACCCCTCAACAACTTCCGCAGCCACGTCGGCCGCTAGCACCTAGCGCACTCGCACCAAGCACAACCGGCACTCCACGACAGCACCCGCCGCCTAACACTTTCCCGACATCCCACCAAAGGCCCGCCCCTGTACCCGCCCCCATGTCCAGATGCGTCCTTGACGCACGCACGGCACCACGGTGCGTAATTCTTCGTGAGCGACGGAGACGATCCTTTAGTTCTGCGTATTGCCGAACAGCCTGTTGATGCCGTAGTTCGTGAGCATGCCCAGCTGGCCGCTGCTCTGCGCGATGCCGCTCGATCCGAGGCCCTGGCCATAGTGGATGGCCTTGCTCTATCCCTGGCGCGAATGCCTGCGGTTGACCGGAAGGTGCGGGGGTCGATAGAGTGGCGCCATCATGGTGGATAAAGCGCCCCGGCTCAAAGCTTCCCAGCTTGGACCCATTCAGGCGGCGGACATCACCTTCGGCGATCTGACAGTTCTCCTGGGACCGCAGGCATCCGGCAAGAGCCTGCTCTTACAAACGCTCCGGCTCATTCTCGATGCCCCCCATGTCGTGCAGCGGCTCACCCTAGAGGGGTATGAGTGGGACGATGCCAGGGGGTTTGCCGGGGCATTCTACGGCGAAGGGATGGAGGCGCTGTGGTCGCCAGCCTCGACCCGGGTGTCCTGGCAAGGCCGCGCGGTGTCTCTGAGTGCCCTCGCCAAGACCAAGTCCGCAGCTATCGGCGTGCCAAGGCCGACATGGCGGCTCTATGTACCCGCGCACCGCGCCATCACCTTTAGGAATAGCTGGCCCCGGCACTTCGGCGACTACAGCGTCGGCGACCCATTTGTGTTGCGGGAGTTCAGCGATGAGCTGCGTACCGTGATTGCAATCCAATCACGGCGCCAAAGAAATGCGCTGTTTCCGCTTTCCGTGGGCCAGCAGTCCCTCTTTTCTGATTTCGCGATGTCTATCGGAGCGCAGCGCTTGCTGGAGACCAGCGTCTATGGGGGGTTTCAGCTCAAGCACGAACGGCACGGGCTGCAAAAGCGCCTGGTGCTACAGCAAGGCGCCGACAGCCCGCTGCCATTTCTGGTCTGGTCCACGGGTCAGCGCGAGCTTAGCCCGCTGCTTCTAAGCTGCCTGCCGCTGCTGGACCCGGAACACGCGCGGGAGGCCGTGGGCACTTGGGTGGTGATGGAAGAACCCGAGATGGGCCTACACCCGCGCGCCATCGTCGCGGTGCTGTTCCTGCTGCTGGAGCTTTTGGCCAAGGGCTATCGGATCTGTGTTTCGACGCACTCTCCCCATGTCTTGGACCTCTTGTGGGCGCTGCGCGTGCTGGCGGAAAAAAACGCTGACCCTGCCTGGGTGTTACGTTTGTTCGATCTGGAGCCAGAGCCTGACAACCTCGCAGTCGCCAAGAGCGCGTTGGCCAAGACCATCAAGGTCTATTACCTCGACCGCCAGGAAGCCAAGGCCATCGATGTCTCGCGGCTCGATCCCGATTCACCTAACGTACACGAGACCAGCTGGGGTGGTCTGACCGAGTGGAGCACGAAGACCGCGGACGTCATCGCGGACTTTGTCGCCAATCAGGCTTGAGGGCGTCGGTGTCTTCACAAAAGCACAAGCGGTCGGCGCCCGCCGCGAAGGAAAAACGAACGGCATCGCCATCCTTCAAACAGACCGTTACCCGCGTCCCAGCACTCGCCGAGGCCTTTCGTCCTGGGCTGCAAGCGCTGATTGAGCAGGACAGGAAACGACTGACCAGCGGCGATCTAGCCACCGGCAGCATTGATCTCGATGGAACCCTGCGCAGACAACACCCGCAGGACCGCCGCTGGGACTACGGCATCGGCGTCCACAGTCAGGATGGCCCTGAGCATGTGCTGTGGCTGGAGGTTCACCATGCCGCAAGCGGCGAAGCTCAAGCGGTCGTCGAGAAGTTTGCCGCGATGAAGGGCTGGTTGCAGCAGCATGCTCCGGCGCTATGGGCCTTGCCCAAGGTCGTGGTCTGGCTGGTCAGCGGCGGCGACCACAATCCCAATGACCGCAGAAGACGCACCGCACTGGCCGAAAAGCACGGTATTCGGCGAGTCAGTCCGCCGTTCGATCTGGCCCGGTTGCAAAAACGTTAGTCGCGCAGGCAGCGGGCGGACGAGCCGCCGAACATCGCCCGCTGGCAGAAACTAGACCACGCCCGCCAAATCAGACGAACCCACAACTGCCACCGCATGGCTGGCTAATCAAGCTCGGCTATACAATCTCGGACTTTCAAAAAGTCCAACTTGTGCTGAAGCGCAACAATCCCTTGCGAGCTTGATGGACATCTTACGAGCTCAGCCATACAGGATAGCGCGATCGCTGCGCTGGGGGGATACATCCCCCCAGACCCCCAGCGTCGCAAGTGCAGAATCCTAGCTCGGCGGTACCATTCAACCTGAGCCCGCTTCGCTCGGAGGCTTCGCCTCCGGCTCTGCTTGGCTCATTGCGGATTAAAAAATACAAAAACCTGTAAAATTGTAAGATGGTTAAGGGTTAGACCTCGCAAGACGAAAACCGATGCTCGTGTCGCGGTAGGAGGGCGAGCCCCGGAAGCGGAACGCGACCCGCGCGAAGACCGCCTCGTAGTCGTAGGAGCCCCCCCGACGAACGCGGAGCACGCCCTGCTTAGGACCCGTGGGATCGGTGCTGCTGGCTCCTTCATACGAGTCCTTGTACCAGTCCCAGACCCACTCCCACACGTTCCCGCTCATGTCGCTTAGGCCCCACCGGTTGGTCTTCTTGCGCGTGGTGCCTACGGCGTGCGTCTGTCCGCCCGAGTTGCCGGCGTACCAAGCCACCTCAGCGACATTCTGCGAGCCCGCGTATTCCCCCGCCTCCCCAGCTCGCGCTGCGTATTCCCACTCCGCCTCCGTTGGCAGCCGATACCCCGTGCACCCCTGTCGCTTCGGCCACTCCACCCGGTCGCCTGAAATCACGTAGCAGGATTCCAACTTCTCCCGCTGCGATAGCTTGTTGCAGTACCGCACTGCATCCAGCCAGCTTACGTTCTCCACCGGCCGATTCGGCGCGTCGGCTCCATCCTTGAAATAGGACGGGTTTTCCCCCATCAGCGCCTCATACTGCGCCTGCGTTACCTCCGTCGCAGACATTAGGAACGGCGTCTGAATCAAGACTTCGTGCGCAGGCTTCTCATTGTCATAGGGGACGTTCCCCGGGCTGCCCATCTGAAAACGACCGCTGCGGATCGGTACCATCGGGGGCCGAGCCGCTGAGACGTGCAGTGACATATCTGGCGCCCGTGGACCTAGATCCTGTCTCGGAGGGGACAGGTCGAAACTTGGTGTCCCGTCGATGTCCGCCAAATCCGATATGGGCGTTTTCCGCTTAAGTTGCACTTCAATGCTAGGTAGTAGTGACTGAAAAACTTGCGATTGTTTTTTGGGCCCGGATTGTAACAACTGGAGTTGTTCCGTGAGGTATCGCATTGCAGCGACGAGCTGGTTATTCTGAACACGCAGCGCGACGACGAGCCGCCGCAGTTCCCTGGTATTAGTGTCCTGATCCTCGCTTACCTCATAGCGAAGATTACCCAGTCCTGCGTTTTGTACTTTGTTTGCAAATTGCTCGGATGTATCCAGCGTATCTGGAGTCAGCCCGTGCATAGACAATGTTTCCATGTTTTTCGCAGAAGGCACGATGATAATAATTGGATTTTGTGACCTGCTAGCTATAACGATAATTAGTACTATGAGAAAAACCAGCAAACAGGCACCGATGCCGGCCATCGTCTTCCAAGCCAGCGGCCAGGAACCGAGCGCTGGAGTACTTGGGGCTGCAGGTGACTGATCAGCCCCAAGCCACTCCGTGAGCTTGCGGTCTACATCCGTCGCGTCCTCGCGCTCCAGAAGCATAGTGATTCGCTGTTGCCGGTCCGCGTTAGCACTGAATCCCCGCCGAACGCCGGGAAAGACGTCCAAGCAGAAGGCGTCAAAGTCACTATCTGTCTTTAACTGCGCCAGTCGATTGCGAACCGCTCGAGACACTGATGTTAGCTTCTACCGTTTTTGGCGCCGAGTCAACGGAAGGCCAGGGCATCCCCAAAAGGCCTGAAGACACTGCGGCTGCATTGGTGCAGTCTTCCTGCAGCCCCCATGCAGTCGGGGCGCCTCCACTTTGACGCGTGCCGCCCAAGCGCACAACTTGTCGCCAATGATGCCAGCACGTCTACTCGGACGGCTCGACGAGTAGTCCGACATCCGCAGAGCCACTCCATGCTCCCAGTTGCTCAGGTGCCTGCTCCGGTCGCCACATCACCGCAGCCTGCACGCTGTTCTCATGTCCATACGGCGTCCGCGAGGGGCGGCGGATGGACATGAGAACAGCTATCCCTAGTCATCGGAGAAATCGGCCCAGAGCGTGTGTCCATCGCGTGAACACGCTAGGCCATCGATGTGGCCTCGGACTGGAACCACTCTACTTTGTCGCGGCGGACAAGATTCCACAGAGCAACGCTGCCCTATTGCGACCCAGTGAACAGCGAAGCACCGGCGGGAGAGAATCACATTGCCCGGTCCCATAGGCGATCACTTGGCGCGGGCTGTGACAATCATGCTCCCGAGATGTAGCGATGGCTGAGCAGACGCGCCGGCCGCGGTGGTCCGTTCCCCAGTGTAGACCACCCGCTCCGAACGCTGTGCCTACATTGCCTCCGACGCGAGACACTGAAGGCAGAGCCGCCAACCATCGGCTCTGCTCCGATAAACACCCCGTAATGGCCACTCCTGAGCTATCAGCCCACCTGAACAAAATCGCTCGCTGTTTGATGGCGCTGGGTACCCTTCAGTGCCGTGGATTCTGCTCAATCTCCTCAATCCCGCTCCTCAATCCCGCGCTGCATGACGTCGCGCTAGCCCGCCCCGCCAACGGTCCCGCTGGCTGGATGCGCTGACAGGCTCGCTGCCGGACAAGGTCCTTTGGGACGGCAGCTTTGGCAGTGCCCGCACTGAGTCAGTTTAGAAACTGACTCAGTTTAGAAACTGACTCAGTTCTGAAACTGCAGAAAGTCGCTCCCTGCGCTCGCCATAGTCTCGCCGTCGGCCTGCCGCGCGTTGAG
>JAEUJZ010000168.1 GCA_016794505.1 Myxococcales bacterium | reverse complement strand
CGGTGAGTTCGCGTGGCGTGCAGCCGTTTTCAGACCGCAGGGCAAGACTGTAGAAGCCACTTCCGGTCTGCACGAGCAGGTGGCAGTCGTTCACGGTGTCGTTGTGCGGGCGAATCGAAACGACGCGCACGGACTGCATGGCCAGTGGCGGGTTGGTCAGGGTCTCGTGCAGCGCAAAGTAGTCGTTTCCCGTCGAGAACGGCGCGGGGCAGATCGAGGTCGCCTCCTTCCGGGCTCGCTTGCAGAACGCATCCACCGAAACGAACGGCCCCTGAAATGGCGCGACGGTCAGTGGCATTGCAGCGGGGGTGCTGGTATCGATTGCTGCGAGTCGCGCCGTGACCTCTGCCGATTTTCGCAGCGTCAGCGAGCGCCGGTACGCAGCCATCGCTGCATTGCGATCATCGGTGGCTTCCGCGATGCGGCCCAGGTTGTATAGGCTGGCCGCGAGCAGTGCGCGGTCCTTGGTCGTGGCCAGCGCATTCTCGGTCGCTGCGCGAGCCCGAGCCAAGTCACCTGCTTGCAGAGCGGCCCAGCCCAGCTCTGATAGAGCGACCGGATCATTGGGGCGAGCGCGCAGTGCCGCTTCAAACTGCGTCACAGCATCGACGAACGCGCTCTCGCTCACGGATTGGCGACCGCACCGCAGCGCCATCTGATAGTCGGACACGGAAGGATTCGGCGCAGCGGCCAGCGATGTGAGCCAGCCAAACCCTGCGATTGCGCAGATCAAAAAACGCGGTGAACGCATCACCGTGTCCTGTTCCGTGTTGTGGTGAGGTACTCGGCGTACATGAGCCGTCGCTTCCTTGTGTCCATGCTGCGTATCACAGCTAGCCGACCTCGTGTTTCGACTCAGGATCGATATCGGGCCGGGCTGGCTCGTCTTCGTCCTCAATGTGCCGTGGCACTGGCGGATTGTTCATGTCTGCTGAGAAATAGGGCACGGCGTGCGGCGGCAGATCCGCCTGCGGCTTCCGACGGCGCACGGCATCGACATCACGAGCCGACTTCTGATACCGGCTCTCGCGCTTCTTCGCGTCCGAGAGATGCCGTGTCCACGCAGACTTGCTGCGCTCGGCCGCCTTGGCTGAAGCGGCGTCGCCGTGGGCCAGCGCCTCTGTTCGCTGGGCTTCGGCTTGCTGGATCCGTTGCTCGCCCTGAGTCACCGCCTCGCGTCGCCCGCCTTCCCCCCAGAAGCCAAGGATGTGCTTGTCGTCGCCTGTGCCTTCGTAGGACTTCACGCCGCTCTGCTGAAACAGCCGCTCAAATTCGGCCGCGACTCGCGCTTGCACCGCGGCATCGACCGTCGCTGCATCGGCATTCGCCCCAACCACGGCCTGCACTGCAGCGTGTAGATATTCTTTGGCGACTTCCGGCAGGTTCTTGTAGCTGCTGTAGTAAAGCGCCTGGCCGCGCTCGGTCAGCCACTGCGACGGCTTAAGCGGCGTCTTGTCTGTCCTCGTCGTCGTCGCGGTGTCCAGAAACTCGCGCACTTCGTGGCGCAGATATTCGCGCTGTAGGCGCTGGATCTGTGGGTCCATCCCGGCCTGCGCGAACAGGTTGGTAAAGCCCAGGTTGCGGTCCTTCGACGATCGAAACAGGCGCAGCATGTCCTCGGGCGTGTTCTTGTACGCCTGCCCCTGATACTGGAACGTCGGCACCTTGCCTTGCACGTCTAGTCCCGCGCTGCCCCAGTATCGGTCGAACAGATCGGGACGTCGCGCCTTGATGAACGAGAGCACCTTCTGCAGCTCGGCACCACTCGCCACGATCCACTGCCCCTGGCCCCAGGTGAACACGCCGGCATCGGACGCCTCGACTGTCGCGAACCCGCCCTCGGCGCTGGCCAGTGCGCTGACGATGCGATCCTCGGGCGTGCTGCTGTGCTGTGTGATGCGCTCATCGGTCTCCAGCGTGAAGCGGCGGTTGTCCGGCGAACGATCCACGGGCCGTGCTGCAGGCGCTTGCTTGACCAACAGATCCTCGGCCTTGCACTTGCTGACCACGACCTGGACCATGCCATCCCCCGTTGCTGTGACTTCCTGGACTGCGTCCAGATTCACCCGCTCGGGATCGTATTTGATGTGAATGATCCGGTGCGTACCAGAAGCGACATCCTCGATGTAGATCGGCAAGTGATGCAGCGCTGTAGCGTCATTCGCCACGGGTGAGAACTTGGCTACTGAGATGCGCGTCGCCTCCTTCCCCTCGCCAAGCTGGTAGCCCACGTCATAGGCCCCCTTGGCCTTCGCACCGACCACCACCCGCGAGTCTTGCCCGGTCTGCATGCGCAGTGTCGGCGACGGTCCCGCATGATCGCGACACGTAGCCCCAGTCGCATGCTCGACTCCATGGCCCTGCTTCATCGGGGCCGACAGCAGCGTCGCATCGCTCAGCCGCAGCGGCGGAATCGCCTTCGCCGGCCCCCCATACCCCGGTCCAAACAACGAGACCACCGCCTGCCGCTGCTCGGGCGTCTGCACTACCGCTGAGGGTGCCGAAGCCGACGCCGGCATTGCCACCTCGGCACTACGCACCGCCGGGTCAGGGTGCCTAGCCTGCGACTGCCCGGGTGCATGGAAGGGGTCTTCCTGCTTCTTCTCGTCGACACTCGGCATGCCTGATTGTAGAGCGCCCGATACCTACAGCCAATGACCTACTGGCTATCCCCAGGCAGGCCACCAACACGGAGTTGCCAGAGGCGATCGGCGCACGGTATACATGCCGCACCACGCAACCAGTGGAACCGAGACGAACGCTTCCAACCAAGCCAACTCCGCGTCTGTCAGGTTCCTGCCCGCTCTGGCTTGTAGCGCCATAGGCCCCGCTGTTTACCTGCGTGAGCGTGAGCCACTTGAGGCCGCAATTTACACATAGGTAGCTGATGGCTGTATGCCTACCCTATAGGCATACAGTCATACTACTTAGTTTAGCTATCATGCACTGATTCTTTGGTGTGCAACTTTGACCGTCTTGGGCATTTTTGCTGCCGGGTTGCTCGACTATATCTGGATCAAGGCGGCGTTTTTGCCATCGTTTCACATAGTTACCAGAATCTGCAATTTTGGCCCTCATCTTGCATTAGGGCTGACGCGAGCATTGTGGTTCGCGCGATTAAAGGGGGATGCCGTGATAACTAAGAGCAGGGTGAGTGTCAGATTAAACACACCTAGGCTGCTAATCGGAGGAGTCCTGTGCCTCAACCTCTGCGTCGGTGATGTTCAGGCCCAATCTGCGACAAATCAAGGGTTCACAGTAAACCGATATGAGCCCACGGCCGCAGGTGAGTGGTCTTTTGGAGTTGACCATCCATGGTACTCTTCGACCCGGTATTTTGCCGCCGGAATCACACTAAACTATGGTCATAACCCTCTAGTCTTTGGTCGTGTTACCTCTTCTGGATTTTCGCAGACTACAGCGGTCATTGAGCATCAGTTCCTTTCGCATATCGATCTAGCCGGTTCTTTTCTAGATCGGATCTTGTTGACAGGAAGCCTGCCGATCACCTGGCTTGAACGGGGAACACCAGCGGCGGGTGTCTCGGCCAGCGCTCAGGTCAGCGTCGGCGATCCTCGCCTGGGCCTGTGGGTCCGCCTGTTTGGCCAGCCATATCGCTCGGCGATTGCCATGAGCCTGGGCGCCAACGCCTGGATCCCGCTGCGCGGCCTTGGCGCGACCGATGGGGTCTCGGACAAGTCCAGCGACAGCGGCTTTCGCATTCTGCCCAAGCTGGTGCTGGGGGGCCTGTCGCACCGAGTCCTGTGGTCCCTCACTGGCGGCTTCATGTATCGCCCGGCGGCTCGCTTGGGCGTCGGAGTCGATGACTCGGGATCAACCATCGGCTCGGAAGTGCAGCTAGGCGCAGCCATCGCGTATGCCGACACCCACCTGCGTCTTGCAGTCGGGCCCGAACTGGTGGCCAGCACAGTCGTCCTGGGTAGCGCTAACGTCAAGCCCTTCTCGCGCGACTACACCTCGGTGGAAGCCTTGCTCGGCCTGCACTACAACATCGCCCATCTTCTGCAGCTGGGCATCGGTGGCGGGTTGGGCCTTCTGCGGACACCGGGCACGCCCGACGGACGAGTCCTGCTGCGACTGGCCTATGCCCCGTGGCCGAAAGAGCCGGCCAAGGTAGTCGAACAGGATCGCGACCGCGACGGGATCCTTGACGCCGATGACCGCTGCCCCGATGTCCACAAGGGCGAGCGACCCGATCCCGAGCGTGTGGGCTGTCCGATCGCGGATCGCGATGCAGACGGATTCCTGGATCCTGATGATCGCTGCCCCGATGTGGCAGCCGGCCCACATCCCGATCCGCAGCGGCCCGGCTGTCCCCAGGGCGATCGCGACGGGGATGGTGTGCTCGATGCTGCCGACCTGTGCCCAGACACCGACAAGGGCCCTCGGCCCGATGCCCAGCGTTTGGGCTGCCCGACGGGAGACCGCGATCGTGACGGTGTGCTGGATCCCGATGACCAGTGCCCAGACCTGCATCACGGGCCTAAGCCCGATCCACAGAAGCCGGGCTGTCCCGCCAAGGATCGCGATCACGACACCGTCGTTGACCCCGAGGATGCGTGTCCGGATCAAGCGGGAGCCCCCAGCCGCGATCCCAAGAAGAACGGCTGCCCCTCGCTGGTGGTGGTCAGCGATGGCAAGCTGCAGATCTTGGCACCGGTCTTCTTTGCTACCAACAAGGATGTAATCTTGGCAAAGAGCACACCCGTACTTACCGCAGTATCGGAGGCACTGAAGGCCAGCCCAGAAATCAAGAAGTTAATGGTCGAAGGCCATACCGATGACCGTGGGAAATCCGCATATAATCGCGATCTCTCAGATCGCCGTGCACGCAGCGTAGTCAAGTGGCTAATTGGCCAGGGCGGTATTGCCCAAGACCGGTTACAGTCGAAGGGATACGGCCCGGATCGTCCTATCGCAGATAATAAAACAGCCACGGGTCGGGAAAAGAACCGCCGTGTAGAATTCGTGATCATCGATCCGCCGCAAAGCAGCTCGGTCAGGACCCTCGACGCGGCCAGCGTTGCCGTACCTGACTCACCCGATCAAAGTGATGGGAACGGAGGAAAAAAGCGCCAGAAACGCTCGAAGTCGTCAAAATAAATCCACGAATAACGAATGGTTAAATTAGTACGCTATTCCGGAGAAAGACGAATGCTCAAAACCATCCTGTCGAAAGCCAGGCGATTCAGCCTGGGACTGACCTTGGCCACGACGGCCCTCGTCGCAGCCCCCCTGTTACCCCAGGCGCACGGCGCGCAGACCGTCCGGTTTACCACCGACGATCACGGCGATATGGTGCTATTCGGCAACACGCTGGGGCATGACTGTGGCCCGGGCATCCCCGCCCCGCTGGTGGGCACCGTGGGAGCCTGCGGTGCCAATTTCGGCGACTCTTCAATCGATGTGTTCTGGCGATCAGACTCGCCGATGGTCGGCGGGGCCGAGGCCAGCACGGCCATCACCCCGACGATGGCGCGTAGCCAAGCAGTATTCCAGCTTCCGGTTGGGGCCACCGTGCTGTATGCGCGGCTGTATTGGCAGGGCCAGCGGGTGGCTGGGTCGGATCAGGTGCAGTTCGAACGACCCAATGTATTTAGCCGCACGCTGGCCCGCGACACAGTGCGTGGCACTCAGACGGCTCTCAACGGCAATGGCAGGACCATGTTCAGTTCGACAGCGGATGTGACGGCGCTGCTGCAACAATATGGGCCTGGCGCTTACCGCGTGGGGGTTCTGCAGCAAGAGAGCATTCAAGACGTAAATGAAGACGTCACCATCGCGAATTGGTATGTCGTTGTTTTTTATCGGCTAAATAGCTTACCGACAAAAAATCTGACGCTCTTCGACGGGTTTGATGCGGTGTCGAATGGAAACCCGCAGTCAGTCACCCTGAGCGGCTTCTTGGTACCCAGCGCTGGATTTAATGCAAAACTGGGTGTTGTTGCTCACGAGGGCGATAATGCTGTCTCTGGCGATCAAATGTTATTCAATGGCATTGCGCAGTTCGATGCGCAGAGCCCAGTCAACAATTTCTTTAATGCCACGCGAAGCTCGGTCGGCAACCCGGTTACTGTGGCTGGAGATTTGCCACAATACAGTGGTGTCGCTGGCAGCCTGAACGGGTTTGACATGGATGTGATCGACGTCACGGCTCAGCTAAAGGCTGGCGATACTACCGCGACGATCACAGCCAGCAGCACAGGGGATTTCTATTTTCTGAACGGCTTTGCTACGTCGATATCGACGTTGAAACCCGTGTTCTCGGACACCAATAAGACCTGGATCAACTTAACTCGCAATGACGGCTCGGTGCGCCCAGGCGACGTACTGGAATACACCATCGTCACGTCGAACAGTGGCACCGACACCGGCATCAACGTAACCGTGCGCGACCCACTTCCGGCCCAACTGACGTATGTGCCCGGCAGCATGAGCATCGATGGCGCTGGGAAGACCGACGCGGCTGGCGATGACCAGGCCGAGCTAACGACCAGCGGCATGGTGCAGACCCTGGTTGCGCGGATCGGGGCTGGCGCGAACGCCACCCAAGGCGGGCAAGTCCGCGTCGGCGATCAGCCTATTAGCATCCGCTTCCGGGCGACGGTCAACGCCGGCGTCATGGGGCTGGTGCGGAATCAAGCCCTGGTCCTCGCGGCGGGCCAGGTAGCCACCACACAAGGGCTGACCACGGCGGCAAGCTGGAACTCGGGCGATGGCAAGAACCCCAACGCGCCCACCGACCTGGTGGTGGGCATTCCCACCGATCTACAGGTCACGATTCGCGACAACCTAAATGGCGGCTTGCCGGTTCCAGGAACGCCGATTGTCTACACGGTGGACATCAAGAACCTGGGGCCCTTGGATGTCACGAATGCATCGGTCACGGCGCTGCTGCCGCAGCTCCCGCCGGGGGCGATGATCACCTGGACCTGCTCCAGCATGGGCGGTGGCGCCTGCCCTGCGGCCTCGGGTAGCGGGCCGATCGATACCAGCATGTTGAACCTGCCGAACCAGGCCAATATCACCTATACGATTACGGTGCCCAACCCTGTGGGATCGCCGCTCGTGAATCCGGTTGTCACCGTTATGGTGCAGCCGCCAGCCAACATCCCCGATGTCAAGCAAGCCAACAATGCCGCATCGACGGGAGTCAGCGACCTGGGTATCCGCATCACCGACAACCTAAACGGCATGGCTATCCAGCCGAACATGCCGTCGGTCTATACCGTTACGGTAGACAACAAGGGGCCCAGCGCGGCGCAAAATATCGCGCTATCGAACACGCTGCCACCCGGCGTCAATCCGGCGCTGGTCACTTGGACCTGCATGGCGATGGGGGGCGCGGTCTGTCCGGCAACCATGGGAATGGGTGGCCTGCCTGCCAACGGCGGTGCGGTACCTAAAGACGGAAGCCTCATCTACACGCTCAATGTGCCTGGCCAACTGGCGCCGATGCCGGGCACCTTTATCTATCAAGCAGCGGTTGCTGCGCCAAGTCCACTATCTGATCCTATGCTAAGCAACAATAGCGCTACCAGTGGCAAAGCCGACTTGGCGGTGGCCGTACGCGACAACCTAGCCGGCATGGCGCCGCAGCCCAATATGCCGATTTCGTACACGCTGGACGTCAGCAATGCCGGGCCGAACCATGCCAGCGGAGCCCTGCTGGCCACTGCACTGCCGACCGGCTTACTGAATCCGACCTGGACCTGTACGGCATCCGGGGGAGCGGTCTGCCCTGCCGCCAGCGGCACCGGAGCCCCCCCCAGCACCGTCGATGTGCCAGCCGGGGGCCGGCTGAGCTTTGCTGTCAACGGCACCGCGCCCGCCTCGCCGATGCTGCCCTGGTCGTTCTCATCGACGATTACGCCGCCCAGCAGCGTCTCGGACCCCAATAACCAGAACAACACCGCCAGCTCGGTCATTACCGGCCAGCAGAACGCGGATCTGTCGATCCAGATCACCAAGAGCCCCGACGCGGCCCAGCCCGGTCAGCCGACGACGTACACGGCCCTGGTCAACAACGCCGGGCCCGATGTCGTGACCAATCCCACGGTAGTGCTGAACCTTCCGCCTGGGGCTGTCGTGTTGATGGAACCCGCCGGCATGGGGTGGACCTGCACAAGACAAGCAAGCAGCTACACCTGCACGCAGCCCAGTGCTCCGGTCGGGATGCTGCCGCCGCTCGTGGCTCAGATCGTCACTCCGGTGCCCACGTCGCAGGGCGGGCCGGGGGGGACGGTGCTGGGACTCGTTGGTGCGCCGCGGGTGCTGGATGCCAACCCAGCGAACAATATCGCCCTCGTTGATGCCGCTGGCTCGGCGGTTACCAACGCCGACCTGGCACTTAAGATCAGTAAGAATCCCAGCCCGTCAGTCCTGGGGCAAGAGACTACGTACACCCTTCAGCTCGATAACCTGGGCCCCGACACGGCACAGTCGCCCAGCGTCTCGTTCAGCCTGCCGCCAGGCAGCATTGTGACCGCGTTTATGCCCGGTCCGGGCTGGAGCTGCGTTCAGAATGGTCTCTCGTTCTCTTGTCTGCGCGCCGAGCTGGCCGCAGGCTCGGCACCGCCCATCCTGATCAAGGCGATTACCCCACCGCCTGGCGATGGCTCGCAGAATGCGGGCGCTGTGGCCGGGCAGGCCAGCGCCGTGCAGCTTCGCGATCCCAATCTGTTGAACAACAGTGCCTCGGTGCCGGCAGGAAACCCCACTCCGACGGCGACCGATCTGGGGGTGCGCTTGACCCGCGATCCGGATCTGGCCAGTCCCGGCGACACGGTGACGTATACCTTGCAGGCCACGAACAAAGGGAACGCCGATGCCAATAATGTCGTCGTTACCCTGAGTGTGCCGCCGGGCGCCGAGATTCTGCAGACCGCGGTCGGTGAAGGCTGGACCTGCACGCAGAACTTGAACACCTTTGTGTGCAGTCGTCCCAGCATCGCTCCTGGCGATGCTCCGCCCATCCTGGTGAAGGTGCGCTTGCCGGAGCTTTCAGGGGATGCCGTGATGCCTGGTGTGGGCGGCGCCACTGCGACGATTGATGCTGGAGACAACGCCGATCCGATGACCGATGACAACACCTTCATCCTCGATGGCATCCGCTACAAGCTCGAGGGAGGAGGCTTTGGCTGCACGGCAGCGGGCACCGGACTCCCGGCCTCGGCGCCTGCTTGGTCGCTGGGGCTCCTTTTGGCCCTGCTTGCGCGGAGCATCCGGCGGCGAGGAGTGCGGCTGAACTAGCTGCGTGGCGCGTACCGCACAAGGTCACGACGGCACGCAGTCTCCCCCTGCTGCGTCGAGCTGAATCACCCGTCTTGCCCTTCCGGTACGCGCCACGCTTTTTCCCGACTCCTCTGGAGACTGAGATGCGACTGTCTGTACGCTACAAATGGACACTGGCCCTGCTGCTGGTTGGCGCACTACCGCTGGGCCTCCTTTCGCATCAGACCCTTCGCCTACAGCACGCCGGGCTCGAGGGAGTGGAACGCCAGCTAGAAGCCGCCGTACTGGCGCGCACCAGCGATGGAATCGAGCGCCAGTTGGCCCAAGTTGCCGAGGCCACCCACCGCATCGGTCAGCTCTTGACTGAACCCAGCATCCGCGATCCCGAAGCCCGCCTGCAGCTGGCGCGAGAGGCACTGGCCCGCGCCGAGACCTTGGCCCAAGTCGCGATCTATGACCAGCAAGGCGGGTATATCGACACGCTGTACCGAAGGGGCGAGCCTCTCGCTGAATTCCCTCGCACTATCGCGCCTCCTCCACAAGGAGGTGTATGGCAGCCGGTGGACGGCGGTCTGCGCTATGTCGAAGCCGTAGAGCGCGGGGGCCAACGACGCAGCCTCGTGGTGGGTGTTGCTTCGGCGGCCCGGATACACGAGCTGTTACAGACGCAGTCGCGGATCCACTTCGATGCGCGTGCGGATGGCTTGGTGCTGACGGACGCCACGGGGCGAGTAATCTCCGGGGCCGGCTTTGCCCCAGGAGAACCTCTGGCCCACCGCGACGTATTTTCCCAGCTGCCAGAGCCGGCGCAGTGCCTCCTAAATCCGAGCGACCTCGTCTTTCACTTTCAGGCTGCGAATGGGGATGCGATGTTGGGGGCCATCCATCCGCTGTCAACATACCCGTTGATTCTGGCTGCCCGTCGCCCACAAGCCACGGTCTACGCCAACCTGCGCTTAGCATCACGCGCGCTGTATGGGTCGGTGTTGGCGCTGGCGGTCTTGGCTGCGGCCTTGGGCACGTTTCTGGGAACCCGCGCAGCGCGTCCGATCCGTTCCCTGGTGGCACTCTCCGCAGCGTACGCGCAGCGCCAGTTTCATCGCCGTTCGGCGGTCAGGACCGGGGACGAACTGGAAGACCTGGGACGCGCACTCGACCGCATGGCCGACGAGCTGTCGCGAGGTGAAGCCGAGCTACGCCGGCGCGAGCAAGTCGAGACCAACCTAGCCCGCTACCTGCCACAAGGTGTCGCGGCAGCCATCGCCAGCGGCAGCCAAAGCATTCGATTCGGGGGTCAGCGCCGCCCAGTCACCGTCTTGTTTGCCGACCTCGTGTCCTTTACCACCTATGCTGAGCAGTCAGAACCAGAACAAGTCGTTGCCTTTCTGAATGAGCTGTTTACGATCCTGACCGACATTGTTTTCGAGATGGGAGGGACTGTAGATAAGTTCATTGGCGATGCCATCATGGTCCTATTTGGCGCGACTGCTGATTTGCCGGATGGCCCTCAACGCGCATTGAACACTGCCCAAAGGTTTCATCGCGCGGTGAAAGAGCATGCAACTGCATGGGCCGTCAAATATAATCTGAACGCTCAGCTCAGCATCGGTATCCATCATGGCGAGGTCGTTGTTGGCAATCTCGGCAGTACACGAAGGATGGAGTATACCGCTATTGGAGATGCCATCAACACAGCGGCCCGACTGCAATCATTGGCCCGCGGAGGAGAGACCCTCCTTAGCCGAGCCGTGGCCGAGTATGCAGACCCCTCCATAGAGCTTGCCCTGGTAGGTGAAAAAGTACTCCGGGGACGAAGACAGCCGCTTACCATTTACTCATTAAAGTGAGCTTGTCATGCCGTTTCGATTGATTATCTGGGAGGTTTCGCCGAATACAGTCGCAAATTATAGCAATTTTATTTGCTATATATTTGTGGTCCCGTTGCTTATTTTAACCATGGATCTGCGTACGGCCTACGCGCAGCTGTCGCAATACATCGTCAGGCCGGGCGACAATTGCCGCCGTATTGCTATAAATAAGTATGGCTCGGAAGAGTATATCTCGCTAATTCACGACAACAACCCTTTGGGACCTACCCCACATCGCTTGACGCCCGGCCTAGTGCTGTGGCTGCCCCCCAAGCCCGACGCCCTCCCAAAGCAGGTGGCCACGCTGACCTTCCGTCGCAATCAGGTCGATACATTTACGCCGGCCCAGCATGTCGGCACGGTGGGGGAACGCTTGTCCCAGGGACACAAGGTCAGCACCCTCGGCGCGTCCTCTGCCGAGCTGGTCTTTGCGGACGAAACCCGTCTCCAGCTCGGCGAGCACAGCTTGATCGTCCTTCTGGGAAAGTCGGCGGGCACTTCCCGTTCTACGAGCAGCGCCGACACCGTCCTTTTGCATGGCTCGCTGCGCGCTCACCTAGCGCAGTTAGCCGGCTCAGACCATCCCACCTCGGACCTCCCCCTGAAAACGCCCAGCGCCCGCGTCCGCCTGGGAAGGGGACAAGCGCTAGTCCACGTCGATGCGCGTCAAACCACTCGCTTGGCTGTGCATCAGGGCCTGTCGAGCTTAGAGTCCGCCGGACGCTCGGTGCGTGTGCCGTCTGGGTTCGGCAGTCGCGCTGACCGAGGGCGCCCCCCCACCCCCCCTCGTCCGCTGCCCTCCGCCCCAGAGTGGGTCGCAGCGCCCGACCTGCTTGTCACCTTGGGCGCGGCGCTTGATGTCCATGCTGCTTACCGGCCCGGCCGAGCTGGCCCCCCAGCCACCCAGTTCCATATCCAGATCGCCAGGGACGCGCAGTTCAACGACTTGCTTCTGGACACCCGCGTGCCCGCCCGAACCCTTCAGGTGGACATGCGGCAGCTGGTGCCAGGCGACTATGCGCTGCGCGTGTCCGGCATTGATGCCGATGACTTCGAGGGGCCCAGCAGCCCAGTCTGGTCCCTAAGAATCGCCGCCATCCCCATTCGCCCCAGCGCCGGCAGCGTGCTGCTGGACGTTCCCGCTGGGCTCGTCTGTCGAATCGGAGCCGAGCCCATACATCGGGCTGGAACCACCGTCACGGTCGAGACTTGGGCCGACACGCAGCTCTACTGTGCCCGAACGGACCCGCCAAGCCGCTGGGCCGCGCTCTCCCTGCCGGCTGTCGAACCCCCGCCCCAAAGCCTAGTGCAGGCCCGTTTGCCCCCCCTTGCCCCGGCTCCCCAGCCTCGGCCCAAGCCAGCGCAACCTCCGCTCCACCCTGCTCCCCATGCCCCAGTCCACCCTCCTGTTCGCCTGCGGTATGCCGGGGCTGTCATTGCCGGATCACACCTTGCGCCCACTCGGCCCGAAAACACGATCAATACCGAATTAGGGCTTGCGCGCTACATGCCACTTGCTTATGGCGCGCTTCGCTTTTCATTTCGCGTAAGTCACGAATATCATCGCTTTCTAGACCCATCCTCCGCTCTCTGCCAGGGCATCTCCTGCCAAACTTCTGCTAGCAGCCCGGTTCCGATTATGAGCGATCACCATACCCTGGGGATCTCCTTGCCAATTTTTTATGAGGCGACTGTACCCATTCCCCACCTGTGTCTATATACCGGCCTTTCCCCATGGCTAGTATTTAATTTACCGATCACTGAACCCGAGCCAATTCCCCGAGTTGGCATCGGGGTTGCTGGGCATATCGGATTAGGAATCCTAAATCATCGCAGCGCATTATTTTTCGAGCTTCGGTATCGCCAGATTGAATATCTTGGAGCAGTTTCTGAGAACTTCTCAGCATCGGGATTATCGCTATTCGCTGGTTATCAATTCCCGCTCGGTTCATAAAACTTATGATCCGAGTGCCTGCTCATTATAGCGAGCCAATTTCCTTGATAAAGTCCGCCGATCAATCCCGAGAATCTCCGCCGTGCGCCCCTGATCGTGTCCGGTTTCTTCTAAAATGCGCAGGATATGAGCACGTTCTACGCTCTCCAATGAGCGAGCGTCCGAGGTACGCCGAGGCACTTCGGACTCTGCATGCTCGCAGATATGAATTGGCAGGTCCTCGAGTTTCAAGAATGGCGGCTGCCCCATGACCAGTGCGTACTCAATTGCATTCTGCAGCTCACGGACATT
>JAEUJZ010000167.1 GCA_016794505.1 Myxococcales bacterium | reverse complement strand
CGGTGAGTTCGCGTGGCGTGCAGCCGTTTTCAGACCGCAGGGCAAGACTGTAGAAGCCACTTCCGGTCTGCACGAGCAGGTGGCAGTCGTTCACGGTGTCGTTGTGCGGGCGAATCGAAACGACGCGCACGGACTGCATGGGGGGAGGCGGACTTGTCAGCGTCTCTTGCAGCGCGAAGTAGTCGTTTCCCGTCGAGAACGGTGCAGGGCAGAGCGCGGTCGCCTCTCTACGGGCTCGCTTGCAGAACGCATCCAGCGAAGCGAACGGTCCCTGAATTGGCGCGACGGAAAGCGGCACTGCAGCGGGTGTGCTGGGATCGAGTGCTGCGAGTCGTCCCGTGACCTCTGCCGATTTTCGCAGCGTCAGCGAGCGACGGTACGCAGCCATCGCGGCATTGCGATCATCGGTGGCTTCCGCGATGCGGCCCAGGTTGTATAGGCTGGCCGCGAGCAGTGCGCGGTCCTTAGTCGTGGCCAGCGCGCTCTCGGTCGCTGTGCGAGCCCGTGCCAAGTCGCCCGCCTGCAGAGCGGCAAAGCCCAGCTCAGACAGCGCGACCGGATCATTGGGGCGAGCGCGCAACGCCGCTTCAAACTGCGTCACCGCGTCGACGAACGCGCTCTCGCTCACCGCTTGGCGACCGCGCCGCAGCGCCACCTGATAGTCGGACACGGAAAGATTCGGCGCAGCGGCCAGCGAGGTAATCCATCCCAGGCCGACGATGGCGCAGAGCAAAGAACGTAGTGAACGCATCACCGTACCCTGTTCCATGTCGTGGCGAAGTACTCGGCATGCATGGGCCGTCGATTCATGGTGTCCATGCTGCGTATCACAGCTAGCCGACCTCGTGTTTCGACTCAGGATCAGCATCGGCCCGAGCTGGCTCGTCTTCGTCATCGCTGCGCCGTGGCACGGGTGGCATGTTCATGTCTGCTGAGAAATAGGGCTCTGTGTGCGGCGGCAGATCCGCCTGCGGCTTCCGACGGCGCACGGCATCGACATCGCGAGCCGACTTCTGATACCGGCTCTCGCGCTTCTTCGCATCGGAGAGATGCCGCGTCCACGCAGACTTGCTGCGCTCGGCCGCCTTGGCTGAAGCCGCGTCGCCATGGGCCAGCGCCTCTGTTCGCTGGGCTTCGGCTTGCTGGATCCGCTGCTCGCCCTGAGTCACCGCCTCGCGTCGCCCGCCTTCCCCCCAGAAGCCAAGGATGTGCTTGTCGTCGCCTGTGCCTTCGTAGGACTTCACGCCGCTCTGCTGAAACAGCCGCTCAAACTCGGCCGCGACTCGCGCTTGCACCGCGGCATCGACCATCGCTGCATCGGCATTCGCCCCAACCACGACCTGCACTGCGGCGTGCAGATATTCTTTGGCGACTTCAGGCAGGTTCTTGTAGCTGCTGTAGTACAGCGCCTGGCCGCGCTCGGTCAGCCACTGCGACGGCTTAAGCGGCGTCTTGTCTGTCCTCGTCGTCGTCGCGGTATCCAGAAACTCGCGCACTTCATGCCGCAGATATTCGCGCTGTAGGCGCTGGATCTGTGGGTCCATCCCGGCCTGCGCGAACAGGTTGGTAAAGCCCAGGTTGCGGTCCTTCGACGAGCGAAACAGGCGCAGCATGTCCTCGGGCGTGTTCTTGTACGCTTGCCCCTGATACTGGAACGTCGGCACCTTGCCTTGCACATCTAGTCCCGCGCTGCCCCAGTAGCGGTCGAACAGATCGGGACGTCGCGCCTTGATGAACGAGAGCACCTTTTGTAGCTCGGCACCACTCGCCACGATCCACTGCCCCTGACCCCAGGTAAACACGCCAGCATCGGATGCCTCGACCGTCGCGAACCCACCCTCAGCACTGGCGAGCGCGCTGACGATGCGATCCTCGGGCGTGCTGCTGTGCTGCGTGATGCGCTCGTCGGTCTCCAGTGTGAATCGGCGGTTGTCCGGCGAACGATCCACGGGCCGCGCGGCAGGCGCTTGCTTGACCAGGAGTTCTTCGGCCTTGCACTTGCTGATCACGACCTGGACCATGCCATCCCCTGTCGGTGTGACTTCCTGCACTGCGTCCAGATTCACCCGCTCGGGATCGTATTTGATGTGAATGACCCGGTGCGTACCCGAAGCGACATCCTCGATGTAGATCGGCAAGTGATGCAGCGCTGCAGCGTCATTCGCCACCGGGGAAAACTTGGCGACCGAGATGCGCGTCGCCTCTTTCCCCTCGCCAAGCTGGTAGCCCACGTCATAGGCCCCCTTGGCCTTCGCACCGACCACCACCCGCGAGTCTTGCCCGGTCTGCATGCGCAGTGTCGGCGACGGTCCCGCATGATCGCGACACGCGACCCCAGTCGCCTGCTCCACTCCATGGCTCTGCTTCATCGGGGCGGACAGCGGCGTCGCCTCGTCCAGCCGCAGCGGCGGAATCGCCTTCGCCGGTCCTGCATACCCAGGCCCAAACAACGAGACAACAGCCTGCCGCTGCTCTGGCGTCTGCGCCACTACCGAAGGCGCCGAACCGACCGCCTTCATCCCCGTCTGGAGAACGGGCACCGCTGGGTCAGGGTGCCTAGCCTGCGACTGCCCCGGTGCGTGGAAGGGGTCTTCCTGCTTCTTCTCGTCGACACTGGGCATGCCCGATTGTAGAGCGCACGGTACCTACAGCCAATGACCTACTGGCCACCCCAGGCAGAGCCACCGACACAGAGTTGCCAACGGCGCTCGGCGCGCGCCGTATACATTTCGCGCCACGCGACCTGTGGAGCCGAGACAATAGGCACGCCTTCCGAAGAGGCGAGCGGAGGCGGGCGGAGCGTGGACGAGCCAGGCTGCGTGCGGCGATGCTCCCTGCGGTGACCGCTGGGCCCCGTGCGCAGCCATAGCCCAATCCACCCGAGTCGAGCCAGAAGACCATCGCGATCTAACGCCTTCCTGACACGTCACCGACGCGCACGGGGTGTACGTGTAGCCCTGCGTAGGTCAGCTCTTGACCCCTCTTAGGGGGCGCGATACTACGTCTGGCGTCGGAACCGAAGGGATCCTTCGTTTGCGGCGCAGCAAAGCAGCCTGACTGATGGCGTCCTGCTCGATGATGCGGCCGGAGTGCTCGAAGCAGAGGACAGACCCACTTTTCCGGGAAGCGGGGAAGAGCGGAAATCGATGGAGTCCCTAAGGAAAAAGTGGGTACGCTTCGATGCACTGGCCTTGAGCACCCGGTTGAGGTCCGCAGCCTCGCACACGGCGCCTAGGAGAGCGAGGCGCGCGATAGCCAGGACTGCTACGAGCAGAGCGCGCTTTCATGCGATGAGCTGCCCGGCTACTGCGTTACTGCTTGGGCAAGCAGACCTTCATCGAGACACCTGAGGCCAAATCGCAGTCCCAATTCCTTGATGGAAACGGACAGTCGAAGGTACTGGAGCATTGGCGCGAGCATATGCCGATGCTGGCGCCGCCGCGAAACACGCAGATATTGTCGTGGCAATCACTGTTCTTCTCGCAGCTATCGCCGACTTTCTTGCCGCACTTGGCAGCTTCCTTGGTTGCATCGCGCGTACAGGCGCTGGTAAAGCCTCGTACGCACTGCGAAGCATCGTCTGTGCTGCCGCACGCATAGTACTCCGCGTCCTTGGTGCAGCAGTCATAAACTGATGAATTGGGACTTGGACTCGGATTCGGACTCCCACTCGGACCAGGACTCGGCGGTTGGCCGCCGCAGTTCATGGCGACGAGCACCATGACGGCGAGCAGGACCCTGGCAAGCGGTGCTCGATAGCGCACGAACTGACGCCAGAGAGGGTAGATAGAAATATTCTGGAGCTCGATTGAAAGCATTCCTTGGTTCCTCCGTTGCCAAAGTGGTCGGGACACGGCCATGACTGAGTCGGGCCACCTGCCCGGTTGTCATCGCTAACCTGGAAGACACGCATCCCCGGAACTGGTCGCGTTTTTTTCGAGACTTTTTTTCCAGTATGTCGGCCATCGACCCCGAACTGTTCCTTCCCGCGCTTGGACGGATCGCGGAGAGGAAGACAAAAACGTAGAATGACAAAAGCGATCTACGTCTTCGGATGCTGGCTGCTCAGCAATCCGGGCAGGCTAAGCTGCAAGCTGCTCTTCACCAACCGCATGAGGCTCTCGAACTCATCCGGTGCGATGTGCAGCCGGGCTATCAGCAGGCGTCGTGTCTCAACGGCCAATCGCTCGCGGGCGCTGGCTAGGCGACGCGCCGCTGTGGCGCGATGGATGTGAAGCATTGCGCCGAGTACATCAATGTTCAGAGCGTCGACGAAGTGAAGGCGCAGCAGCGTGCGATCTTCACGGCTCAGGGAGCGCAGCGCCTCCTCGATTGCTGACTGGCAAGCTTCGCGATGGTGGTGCTTGATGAAGTCTAGCGTGGGATCGGAGCCCGCCGGCAGCATGGCGCCAGACGGTACTTCGCTCACAAGAACGTGGCGATTGTCGGCGCGCTGCATGTTGAGCGCAATTCGCACCGCCGCAACTCGCAGCCACGCTGACAGCGAACCGCGCCCTTCGAAGTCGACAATCTTGCCGCGGTTGCCGCTGGGACTGGTGAATAGATGTGTGCGTAGTTGTTGCTTGATCTCGTCGACCCGATCCGGACTGTGATGGTTGCGACGCAGCGGCGCCTCGATAAGCGGCAAGCAGCGCTGCTCGAACAGCATCAAAGCCACCGCGCTTCGCGCGGCGCAGCCGCAGCACAGGTAAAGATCACTCACGTGCAGTGCTCGCAGCGCGGAGAGGATATCGCTCATCGTATTTTTGCTCTTGGCCTCCAGCGCGACGCGCGGTGCTATCCACTCCATGAAGTTCGCCGTCGATAGCTCGAACTCGGGCCAGGCGGTGCGCGCAGTGGCTTCGAGCGAGGCGAGCTGCTCTTCGAGCTGGCCCCGCTCTGCCGCGCTGCATTGCTTCACCACGTCGACAATCGCTGTGGGGGCATGGGCGACAAAGTGATCGAGCAACGGCCGAGCGTCGCTCACAGTCGTCGCTCCGTGAACTGTGCTCCATCTGCCCAGTCCTTTACGTCGGCGAGCATGCTGGTGATGATCGGAGAGCGAACTAAGCGGGACTTCTTGAGCGACTCAATCACATTGCGGGAAAGAGCGCGCACGCGTTCGGGTTGCCGCGCAGCCGCGCGCAGCACCTGCGCTATGCGGTAACGTATGTTCGCCAGATCCTCGGGGGCCACGTCGGACTCCTTGATCTGGTCGAGTATCTGTTGCGCGCGCTCAGCCGAGGCCAGCGCCTGGGGGTGAAGCTTTTGGCAGGATAGAGCGGCTGCCTGATCTGCCTGCAACTCTGCCTGCACGTATGCCAAGCGGGTGCTGCTACGTTCGTAGTCACGTGCCACCTGCGCGAGAAGCGTGGCCGATTCGGCGCATCGCCCGAGCGTGAGTAGCACTTTGCCCAGGAGCTGCCGCGCCACAACGGCCTTGGGGCTCTGCGGTAAATGTACGTTGCCGTAGATGCGCAGGGTGTCTTGGGCGGCGGAAAGTGCTTCCTGTTTCTTGCCCGCATAATAGAGGTTCGTCCCGTAACGCATCAGCGCATCGCCGAGAGAAGGATGAGAGGCCCCAAGCAACTCCTTGTAGATGGCTCGCACCTGCCTGTTCTGGACGAGCGCTTCATCAAGCCGTCCGAGCTCGAAGAGATCGAGCTCGAGCTGCACGCGCAGAAGCGCCACATCGTAGCTCATCTCCCCCTCGCGGCTTACTAGAAGTGCGAGCAGCCGCGCATGTTGCTGGCGTGCGCCTTCCGGGTCGCCGAGATCGCGGTGAAGGGCGCCGAGCTTGTTATCTAGGAGCACGGCCTCTTTCGCGTCGCCGCCGACTCGCGCCAATGCGGCGTGCGCGTGTCGCCCTAGTTGCAGCCCTTCCTCGAACCGGTTCTGTCGGATTCCGACGGAGCCTACCAGCGCTCCCCAGATGCGCACGACCAACCAATCGTGACGCCCTTCTTCAGCCTTCCACAGTGCTTCGTAGAGAGTCGACTCAGCGGCCTTGGCATCACCGATCGATTCCTCAGCCAAGCCGAGCGCGTAGAGCGCCTCGGCCTGAAGCGGACTATGGCCGACCTGGCTTGCCGCTCGGACGGTTTCGCGCGCAACATCGAGTGACTGCCTGTACTTGGCGCTTGAGCGCAGCGCCATAATCTGCGCGATGCGTTGGCGGAGTTCCTCAGTGAGCTGGCGAGTTCGTGGATCCGCGGGCGGGCGCACCTGCATGCGCAGCCGTTCTACGTCGGCACATTCCTCAATGCGGCCCAGTCCGTCGAGCATCTGCGGCACGTTGTTGAGCAGACGGGCGTCGGCAGTCGTGAGCGACTCGGAGACCGCGGACAGCTCCCTGCGTCTCTGCTCAAGGCAGCCAATTCGTAGATCGAGCAGCTCTGCCGACTGCTCACCGCGCAGCCGTGTGGCCTCGCAAGCCTCCGTGTACATCGTCGTAAGATCGCGTGCATAGGCCGATAGGCGGCTTTCCAGATACGACCAGACGCTGGCCGCGTAGGGCTTGTTCTGTGCGACAAAGGCTGCGCGGATGGCCTCGCGCCGCGGCGGATCCCAGATCGCGTGCAGTTTGCTCTCCATGCCAGTACAGACGAGCTGCTGGCGGCGGCTAAGCATCTGCCCTGCGCCAAGCCCGAGCAAGGCCAGCCCAACGGCTCCGGACAGAGTGAGCACGCGACGCAGCGACCGCCGAGGAACCGGCTGAAGCGCGATGAGCAGTTCTTCGAGCGATGGAAAACGTTCCTCGGGATGAACGCTCAAGCCGCGCAGAAGTACACGCCGCAGCCAGGCCGGAACCTTCCGCCCCGACTGGCGGGTGCCGTCGGTGATTCGACCGCTTTGCACAGCCCTCGCCAACTGGTCGAGGGTGCGGCCGGAGAAAGGCCGCTCACCATAAACTGCTTCATAAAGGGCAACGCAGTAGCTAAATTGATCGGTTCGCGCATCGATCTTGGCTCCGGTGAACTGCTCGGGCGCCATGTAGGCGGGCGTTCCGACGAGCTCTTCGGTGCGCAGGCGCGGCGCCTCCCCGACTGGCGCTTCAGCGAAAGACACCACAGTGTCCGAGGCCACGCCGCCTGCAGGAAAGGCGCGGGCAAGGCCGAAGTCGGTCACGTAGACACCTCCCGCCTCGCTGATAAGGACATTCTGTGGTTTGAAATCGCAGTGGATGAGGCCGGCGCGATGGGCGGCTAGCAGCCCGCTGCCAGCGCGATGAAAGACGGCGAGGATTTCTGCCAAAGAAGGGCGGCGTGCCGTGAGCCACTCGGCAAGATTCCAACCTTCGATGAGCTCCATCGCCAGGAAGACCTGCTCGCAGTGGACTCCGACATCATGCACGGATAGGACGTTCGGATGACGCACCTTGGCCATGGCCTGCGCTTCGTGCAGTAGTAGTCGCTGTGTTTGCCCGACACCCGGCGCATGAGCCACGTCGGCGTCACCCTTGGTCGCTGGAGTCGCATCGGTCGGTACGCCAAGGAGCGCGGGGTGCAGGTGCTTGAGCGCGATCTTGCGCTCAAGTTCCGGATCGTACGCCGCATAGACGACACCCATGCCGCCGCGGCCCAGAGGGTGCAGGACGATGTAGCGTCCCACGATCGTGCCGCGCGATAGCTCGCTGCGGGCCGTGGGCAACGGTGCAGCATGGACAGGCGACGAGTGTAATGCATGCGCGGCGCCGGCAATGAACTGCCGACAGTGGGCACAGTCGTCGATGTGCGCCAGCACCTCGGCCGCGGGTGCCGGCGGGAGGCGGCCTGCCAAGAATGCAAAGACCGTATTCTCCGCGAGACAGCTCATGAGCGGGGCGAATGATATCCGGGCCCGCCGCGGCAATACAAGCCGGGTGGGTGCCCCCTAAAAGCGCTCTAAACCCAGGAGTTCGGTGGGCTAAGGTGTTGTTTCACTCAGCGGGTGAACTGGGCGAACTTTCCGTCGAGAATCGGCGAAAGATGCAGGTGCGGTGGGGGATCGCATGGGTATTTCGGAACGACGTGTCGCATGGCTAGGGCCGCTGGGGCCATCGTCCATGATCACCAATGGACCGTCGCCTCCACCCTGCTCGAGCAGGACATTTCTCGACTTAACGTGAACAGGACCAGAATGCGAAAGCTAGAAGCGCGTGGCCCGGCCCGCTACAAGTGTCCTAAACGGCGTCGCTCCATGGTAACTTAGCCCGGGAATGATCGACGGTTGCGGGCTCAACATGCCTGCCCGCGAACAGATCTATCGCATCCTTTCAGCATCGGGTCGGTCCCAGGGGCAGGAGACCTTGACAAATGGATGAAACACGGATCGAGCGCTTGATCGCGGCCTTGGCAAGTGCGACCGTGGACGATTTCGTCGAGGCGAGGTCGCATCTCGCTGCTTCGGGGTATGACGCGCTTGGCGCTCTTGAGGACGCGATTCGTCTCTTTATTGATCGTCTCGCGACCACCACAGCGCAAAATGCGCACACTTTGTCCGAGCTTGCCGCAGCCAAGGCGGCTGTCGATGAGAAGCTACGGACGATCGAGCGCCAGCAGGCCGCGATACATGAGCTGCAGGCTTCGGTGATCGACGTCTGGTCGGGGATTCTCTTGCTGCCGGTTGTCGGCTCGATTGACGTCCAGCGGGTCAGCCACATGACTGAACATCTCCTGCTGCGCGTCGCGAGCAGCGGAAAGATCGAATGGGTCATTCTCGATCTGACGGGCGTCAGCGGCATCGACGCGCTTACGGCCAGGCGCCTGCTTCATCTGTCGCAGGCGGTACGATTGCTCGGCGTTCGCTGTATTGTCACCGGCATTGGCGCCGAGCTGGCCCGCGTCTTGGTCGATGTTGGCAGCACGCTCAACGACTTGGTTTCGTTCCGCGCCCTGCGGGATGGACTGGCCTATTGCATGGATCATTCCGCACAGGCACGGACGCGGGGGTCCCGGTGAGCAACGCGACAGCGGTTGCCCGGCACCTGCGATGGAGGCATGCCACGTGACAGGCTCTATTGATTTCCTCTACGACGCGGCAAATGATATCGTCATTGCGAATTTGCACTGGAATATCGAAACTGAAGAGGATGTGAAGACTTGGTATCGACAGTACGAGACCTACTTTGAAGCCCACTTCAACCGCCGTGTCGACATCATCTTTGTTCACAACGACTTTCAGATCAAGACGAGCATTGCTGTGTTGTGGGGCGAATACCGAGCCAGGCTAATCAAGCGCTACACCGGTCTGTCCTTTCGTGTCCACAGCAGCAAGCGGGTTCTGCTATTCGTCCAGACGAGCGGTGTCCGCTACGACGTCTCGACACAAGAGGCGGCGTCTGTCGAAGACGCGATCGAAGGCATCAAGGCGATGCGACAACGTCAGATTTCATAAAGTTTTTACAAAATAAGAATGATGCATTAGTTCCGCGTGATAAATCGGACGAACTAGCAAAGAGAGTGAGCGTAGCGACGGCAGATAAGCCACTCCGACAAGCGGTCCGAGCGCCCATCTAAGCTAAACTGAGCTGAGCGGACAGCTTGTGAGGTTTTTAGCCGTGATTACCAGCGACACGCTATAAGCAATTGACAAGCAACGCTTCGCCTATTCGGTTCATTGCGTGATATCATCCGGCTGCGCTCAGTGGCCAGCAACACTGCTGACGACCTTCTGGCTGCAGCTGACATTGAGGTGACCGTACAGATGCCTCCCCGGATGGCCTAGGTAGAAAGGGGCACTACGTACGAAAATCCGATGTCGCTGCACCCGTCAATCCGGCTGCCAGGTCGGCAGCGAAGTCAGAAAAGCTGCGAAGCCTGAGCCCTAGGGCCGGCCCGTCGGGTGATGTGTAGTTAAAGCGCCCCGCTGCTTGTTCGCGAAAGGCCCATAGGACGTGCTCTCGTGGGGCATCAGGGACGCCAAGCTGACGCATAAGAGCGTCCAAGTCGTCTAAGCTCGACTCAACGTATCTGATGGGTCTGTTCAGGCTCTCGGACAAAATCTCTGCCATCCGTGATGGACGCAGCGGCTCTGGTCCGGTCAAGTTGTAGGTGCGGTTCTCGTGCCCTAGTTCGCAGAGCACTTTGAGGAGCGCGGCACCAACATCGCGGACATCAATTAGCGGCATCGGGCCATCTTGGGCAGGATAACTCAAGATCCCATGCTGCATAACGAGCGGCGCTGACATCCAGAAAAACGTCTGCATAAACCCGTGTGGGCGGATAATTGTATATGGAATATTCGAGGATACTAGCGCATCCTCAACGGCTGCGTGCATCCGCAAGTTAGGACTCTGAGAGTCATGCGCAGCGGCATAGGCGCCACACTTGACGATGTGCCGGACTCCAGCGGCCTTGGCTGCATGGATGAAGTTCCGCTCACAACGCACTAGTCTCTCGTCGGGGGCACAGACCAAGTATGCTTTCTCAGGGCGCACATCGGCAAGGACTGCCTCAAGCGAGTGCGGCTGTTCGAAGTCGGCCTGCACCGATGGGATACCTGCCGCCATGAGCTCTTGCTGGCGTGCATTGCTTCGCACCATTGCGACAAAGGGCACGCGCCGCTGGCGCAGGCCCTCAATTATCAACTTGCCGGTGTTTCCAGTTGGTCCGGTCACAAGGATCATCACGACCTCTTTCCCATGTAGACGAATGTAGTTGATTCTGCGGCTGATTATTTTCCAACAGCAGCCCAACAGACACTGTATACTACTCAGATGGGTAAAGGTGAAAGCATCTCTTGCATTGGCCCTCATCAAGTTCAAGTCGATGGCGAGGCGATTTTTGTTTCCTTCTCCGGCCCTTATCTACCCGATGAAGCAAGGCAACTCCTGACCCTGGCCGATGGCCTCTACCGGAAATATGGAGCCGTAGTTTTGGTAGCCGACGTAAGTCAGCTTGGTTCGATGGGAGCTGAGACACGCCGAGTAGTAGGAACATGGCCGTTCTTAGGAATATATCAGACGATCGTCTATAATGCAACGAAGCCTTTGCGTATATTGCTTGACCTCATGAGCGCCGCGCGGCGGCTGCTGGGGCTGAAAAATCCAGTCCAGCTACAGCTGGTTGCGACGCATCGTGAGGCAGTCAGTTGGTTAGCTGAGCAGCGAAGGTTGCGCAACCCATTAGGAGATTCCGCGCCCAAGTCAATAGAGAAAAGTGGATAGCCGTGTTTTAATCGATGGCCATTCGTTATCTAAAATCGAGTAATAGACCATATCGCGGTATCGGCCATCGTCGGCAATAAGATGTCTGCGAAATATTCCTTCTTCAGTAGCTCCGAGACGAAGGATCGCCCGTCGGGAAATGTCGTTACCTGTCTCTGTCTTAAATATCACTCGTTGGATGTTAAGTGCTTCGAAAGCATGGGTTAGTAAGAGAAGTTTGGTTTCTGTGTTGGCATACGTTCGTTGGTATTCTGAGCAAAGCCAGGTAGCGCCAATTTCGAGTCGGCGATGAGCAAGGCAGATATCCATGTACCGGGTGCTGCCAATCACTCGTTCCGCGAGAGCGTCAATTATGACGAAAGGTAGGCCAGATCCGGTCGTTTGTTGTTCCAGTGCCGTATGTATGTATCTCTCCATGTCCCATCGTGTCGATATACGGTATGGTTGCAGACGCCATAGCCTTGGATCGTTCCCAATCGCGATTAGAGCCGCGGCATGGCCTATGCTAAGAGGCTCAAGACGAATCCGTTGCCCAGTCAATGTGATTGGTGCAATCTTAGGCGGAGTTAGCATGTCAGATACTCTGTCAGATTCCATCTTCCTAGAAAGATGGCCTGGCCGCGATATCGGCGGGGCAGGGAACGTTTGATGTAGGCAATTCCGGGTAGCGTTCTACGTTGTGGTGCGCGTCGCGAACATCCAAAACTGCCCCTCGGGATCAAGAGCACAGTACATCCGATCGCCCCAAGGTTGGTCGGCGGGCTCTAAGAGCACTTGAGCGCCATGAGCGCGGGCATGGGTATGATGCCTGTCCGCGCTATCCACATAGACATAGATGCCAGCATGGAGTGCCGGTAGTGAAGCAGCGCTCTGGACTGGGCGCAGACCTGGACCCACTTTTCCGAGCATGATCCTCTGTGCGCCGTGCACCAGCTGAGCGTGAGCAAGCCCCCCCTCGGGCGAGGGGCTCACGAAGACTCGTTTGAACCCAAATGCAGCCTCAAGGAAGCGGACCGCCTTATCGACGTCGTCATAAAAGAGGTAAGGTGCGACACTTGAATGGTTGGTGTTCGTATCGGGCGTAGACATGGGGAGATTCTCCTGAGCGCGGAGTAAACCATCAATCGCGCCTGGCTGGTGCGGTATTCCTGGCACCGTAACCACTTGCTGTTGGCGTAGCTGAGATCTCGCCGCGTGGCGCAGGGAAGCGCCCGTTGGCTGCTGACAGCGGCGGGATCCTGAGGCTAGGTGGGGAGCTTGGCTGCATGCTGGGGCTCACGAGCATGCCTCACCCGATGTCAGCTTGTGGCGTACTGAACAAAGTACCAAAGCTGTTGCGAAGAGGGGGGTACGCTTCGGTGACGTGAGATCTACCCAATCTCCGCCCACACAATGCACCACTCCGCTGCCCGCAGAATGAGCATGGCTGGCTGGGGCGAGGTCTGAAGATAGGCTGACGAGCACGTCCAGAGTCAGCGCTTCGGTCGCGCTCTGCGGCGTTGTGAACAGCTGGCCGCAACGGCAAGCCGCTCGCCCTCGCCGCCGTTGAGCACACCACGATCTGCCGCATCCAGACCCAGCGCCGCGGCCCGCGTGTTCAGGGGGCCTTCGTTGCCCGATCGCAGAACCGGGGCTGTCACGGCCAGGCACTCGAAAGAGCAGCGCCGGGGGCCAGCCCGACTGTCGGTGCCGCCAGCTATCGTCCGCCAGCCGAGCTCATCTGTGTGGTAGCTTCCGCCCACTTTCCTCTGCCCCTTGCCGCTGCGGTGACCGGCGGCCCTATCGCCATTGTTTCAGCCCCGGAGTTCGTGATGCTTTTCCACGTTCCGTTTTTCCGTCGAGCGATCGCTCTATGCGCGCTTGCCCTCGCGCTGACCTTGCCGCGACTAGGCCTTGCGCAGTCGCCGCCGCCATCCACGCAGCAAATGCTGCCGCCTCACTACGCCGCGCAGATTTTTTCGCCAATTCAGCGCGCGGCCTTTCAGCATCGATCCGCGTTCGGCAGCCTGTGCTCGCTGGCACCACTCGCCTGCGCGCTGATTGATCGCCCCTTCGCGCTGAACGCGAAGCTGGAGCTGTTCATTCGACCCAAGGCCCCCGACGGCAGCACATCGCTGCTGCTGCCGTTTGCGCTGTCCGTTCCGATCTTGGGCCGAGCCGAGGTCGGTGTGGGCTCGTGCTTCGCGATGGCCTGGGCATCTTCAGACAAGTCGTCGCCACTGCCATCGCCCGCAGCTTCGATACCGACGGGATTGTGCCCGATGTGGGTCGCGGCCAAAGGCGTGATGCTGCCGATTTTTCGCGATCCACATCGGCATCCCGCCATCGCCGCGGAATACCTGTTGGAGTACCAAGCGGGTCCGTTCACCGGCCTGAATCAGCTCGGCTTGCCAGGGCCGCTGTCCAAGGTGAGCGTGATCTACCGCCATCCGCTCGGCGACCTGGAACTATCCGGTGCAGCGACGGTGTTGCTCGATCACATCAGTCGAGCTGGGACGCTTCAGATCGGCGCACACGCGGGGTATCGCGTGCCCTTCGGTGAGCACCTGTGGATCTTCGGCCAAGCGATCTTGCAGATGCCGTCTTGGGGGCCGGTGTTGCTTGATGCGGAATTGGTCAATAAGGTTGACCTATCTCCTCCTGCCGCGGGCACGCTCGCAATCGGAGCCCAGCAGCGCGCCGACTTTGGCTTCGGCGTTGGCCTGACGCTCATACTCACCAAGTCGGACATCGAAACCCGCGTCGATCTGCTGTTCCGCCTGCTGAGCTTCGAGGTCGGCCCGCACATCAAGCCGCTATTCCCGCCGAAACCGAAGCCCGAACCAGCGCCGAAGCCTGATGTCGCGTTTCATGCACAGGGGGCCAGCGCGTTGTGTCCATCGGGCATGCAGCCTGCGCCACCCGCCATCGCCACTCCCGGTGCGCCACAGCCGACAGATGCCGTACAGTGCGTGCCCACTCCTCCGCAGCCCAGGCAGTGCTCGCCTGGGCTCGTGCCCGCTCCGCCGCCCAGCCGCGAATGCGTGATGCCGCGACTTGCACCGCCGAGCCCGCTGTGGGGTCATCCCTGCGAGTTTGTGCCGTTCGATGGCAGCCCCCATCTGCGCGTCGGCAGAATCGATCGCAGCGGCGAATACTGCGAGTGGGACGGTCTGCGCCTGCCACTTGGTGCGATCATCGCGCCACCGCAGCCAGGCCGCGCGAACACCGCGTCCCCACCACCGAACGCTAATCAAGAATCGCGCGCGCTGATCTCGCCACCAAAACCCGCGTCTGACCGCCATGCTCAAAACCCCCCCTTCGCCCGCGAAGGGGGGCTGGGGGGGAAGCCCATTTTCAAAGGCCACTCTGACCCAGCGCAGCCTTCATCCCAAAGGAAGGGAGAGCCAGAGAGGGAAACCACTTCGGGGTTTCCCTCTCTGAACCCCATGGCGGCGGGCGCCGCCCCTCCGCGTGAGGCCGCGCAAAAAACGCCAGCCACTCAAGATCATTTCGATCCACAGACAGCGTCGGTGCCAGGCTCGCCGATGGCGTCGGGCTTCGTCGATCGGGGCAAGAAAGCCGCGGAGCATGTCGGGCAGCTTGCCCGAGTGGTGCGTGACCATGGCCTCGGCGCTGTCGTGCCCAGCAAAGAGGACATCAAGACCTGGGCCATTGATCTCAAACACCAGTGCCTGGATCACATGAAGGACTGCCTGGAGAAGAAGGCCCACGAAGCCGCCGATGAGCTAAACGAGTTCCGCAAGAAGTCTCCCGACGACAAGCTGTACACAGTCGGTGGCTGGGGCTTCGACGCTGCCGCCAGCGCCGCCGCCTCGGCTGTCGTTCCTGGTGCCGGCGCAGTCTTCGGCGGAGTCGTGCGAACCGGCGAGAAGGCGGTCGGCAAGGCTCTGGCGAAGAAGGCCGGGAAAGAGGCCTTCGAAGAAATCGCCGAGCACACCGACGAAGCTGCGGCCAAAAGGCTGCTGCGCGAGGCAGAAGAACGCGCGAGGAGAGAGGCAGAAAGGCGAGCGAAGCGGGAGGTAGGTGAGGAAGCGACTCATGGGGCCGGGCCTACTCAGCCGGCACCCCGTGGGCTATCGAACGTCTCACGGGTAGGCAGCGCGGCCAAAGCAGATCCTCACCACGCTTTCCCCAATCTAGTAGATAACTTTGCGGATGATGCGAGACGCTTTGAAATACCCACCCGTGGCCCAGGCGGCGAGATCGTGCGTCGCTCAGAGCTGTTCCAAGTCGAGGGCAGTCTGAATGGCCAAGCTGGCGTGTTCGAGTGGATTGTAGATCAGGGCCAGATGACGCATCGTCGCTTCATTCCTGGCGGCGTCGTGACCGGCGCCCCGAACCAGATTGTCAGACGGTAGACTCATGCAGCCAATGATCGACATCATACGCAGCAATGGCTGGCTGACGGCCGACGTCTTGAGAGAAGGCCTGGCCCGAGGATGGGCGAGCAAAAGAGACGTTGTCGACTTCGCACTGGATCGACTTGGCGCTGGGCACGACGGCCCGGAAGTCATGAGACTTCTCGATGCAGAACAGCTTGATCTGGCGACTCTTCAGGCGCTGCTGCAACGCAGCCAGAACACGGATACGCCAGCGAGCGTCAAGAGTCCGCTTTCGCCCTGGATGTACGCGACATTGGTCCAGATCACGGAAGGACGAGGTGGCGAGGACGAGAAGTTGGATCAACTGGAGGAGCTGTATGCCAGCTTCGGCTATCCGGAACAGCTGCGCGAGTGCAGTCGCTACTACGTTCCCACTCACGATCAGCAGCTCTCGGTTGGAGAACACACCGAGTCACCCCTGCTCGCCATGGCACGGCTTTTGGAAACGCTCAAGAAGGAGCTGAGCGGAGAAGCTTGAGCTGGTGGTTTCGGCGGGCCCCAGAGAACGTCTTCAGTGAGGCGCCGCGCAGGTGTCATCGGGGAAGGGCAGCCCAGAGAACCCAATACAGCGCAGCAAGCGTCACTTGGCTGTGAGCGCCGGCGTCGTAGGCCGTCAGGACACCGACGTTAGAAGCCGCAGCCCACCATCGCGGTCACGCACAGACTGCAGCGCGCAGCGGGTCGCCGGGCTATTGCCGACCGACCGTGTTGTGCCCGACCACGCGGCAGAAGAGGCAGCGCGGTGTCGATGCCCACCCGGCCGGCTTGGCCCGGCGGCGCAGCGCGCGTCCGATCCTCGACGCGATTGCTATTTCTTCTTCGCCTCCTCCGCCTTCGCCCGTGCCACCGCCGCTGCCGCTGCTTCCGCCTCCGCCTTCGCCCGTTCGATCTCCGCGCGCAGTGGCCGCAGCTTGGCTTTGACTTGTCGCTTCCAGGCGGGGACGGAGACCTTGTCGTGCGTCACGCGATTGTTGTGAAAGCGG
>JAEUJZ010000110.1 GCA_016794505.1 Myxococcales bacterium | reverse complement strand
TGCGGCGTCAGCGAAAACTTGCAAGAGGCGCTGTCGATCTTTGCTCCGGGCGATGTGGTGGGGGCGCTTTTGCCCAAGCACGATGAGCTTCCCCGCTTGCAGGCGCGGCACGCGGCAGCGATGCGGTTCTTTGCGCGAATCGCAATCCGCGACCGCGACGAGGTTGAGGCCTGCGTCGCCGCGCTCTCTGCCGAAGATGTGCGCGCCGAGTTCCGCACGGCGTTCCGGCGCTTTGCCGATTCGATGGACATTCTTTTGCCCGATGTCCGCGACTGGTTAGAAGCGCGTGAGTGGACTAGAGCTGCATGCGCGTCCTGCAGGCCGGTTCATGGGTAGGGCAACGCAACGTAGTTGAGACGATGATTGGCTCATGCGGAATGCAGCGCGTGTACCGCGCACGCGATACCCATAATGGCCAGCCGGTAGCGCTCAAGGTCATGCTGACCCCTGATGACGCGCGGGCAGGCCGAGAAGCCATCGCCCGCTTCGAGCGCGAAGCCAGCTTGCTCGCGCGCCTGCATCACCCCGCGATCGTCGGCTTTGTCGAAAGCGGCCTGACCAATGCCAGCGAGCCCTTCCTCGCCATGGAGTGGCTAGAAGGCGATGATCTCGAACCGCAAACTCTCGACGAGGGGAGCGTCCGACGGGACGTGAGCACCGACAACGCAGCGATTTGGCCCCACAGCGACTTTTTCAACGCGCTGTTAGGGGTCGTACAGCAGGATGGTGCCGCCGTCGCCGACGATCCAGGCTTCCTGGGCGCTGGTCGGCCAGGCTTCGCGCAGGAAGTTGCGCGTGCCGCTGTCGAGAGCCTTCCAGTTGGCGCCGTCCCAGCGCAGCACCGTGCCAGCGGCGCCCGTGATCCAGGCGTCGTCTTTGGCGCGCCCCCAAACCGTGGTCAGGCCGTTGGTCGTGCCCGAGGGCGTCGGGCTCCACCTCGTGCCGTCAAAGTGCAGGATGGTGCCGCCGGCTCCGATGCTCCAGACGTCGTTGGCGTCGCTGCCCCACACCCCAGACAGGATGCTGCCGATGATCGGCGCGATCTGCATCCAGGCCTGGCCGTTGTATCGCAGGATGGTGCCCGTCGAGCCCACCACCCAGACGGACGACGAAGAGCTGCCCCAGACGCCGAACAGACCCTCGCGGACAGCGGGGTGGCTCATCGTCGACCAGGCGCTGCCGTCCCAGCGCAGGATGGTGGCGGTCCCGACGACGTACACATCGTTGGGCCCCGTGCCCCAGATGGAATTCAGCGAAATGCCGACGCCCGAAGGCACCGCGTTCCAGGCGCCGCCCGTCGAGCGCAAGAGCGTGCCGCCCGGACCTGAGGCCCAGATGTCGGCTTCGCTGCTGCCCCAGATGCTCGACAGATCGGAATCGCTGTTCGACGACACAGGACGCCAGGCACCGTCGAAGCGCAGCAGGGTACCGCCGTTGCCGACGGCCCAGGCGCGCCCTGGACCGCTGGCCCAGACATCGTTGATGTTGGCGCGGGTCTCGCTGCTCTGCGGGGTCCAGCTTGTGCCGCTGCGGGTGACGACCACGCTGCCTGCCCCGACGGCGCGAACCGCGCCACCGGGCGTGCCGCCGACATCAAAGAGCGCCCCTTTGGTGCCCGAGTTTTCGATCGTCCAGGCGCCCGCGCTGTGGCGATAGATGACGCCGGCCTCGCCGACGACCCAGGTCTCGCTGCCGTTGCTCCACACGCCGTGGAAGATTCCCGACGCAGGGGGCGTCTGCGGCATCCATGAAGTGGCCATCAAGCGCAGGATGGCCCCGCCCGTTCCGACGGCCCACACATCGTTGGGCGCATTGGCATAGACCGCGGTCAGGCTGCCGCTGACCCCGGTGATGACCGGCACCCAGCCAGCGCCCATGCGACGAAAGGATGTGCCGTTTTCACCGACGGCCCACACGTCGTTGTTGTCGGCGCCGTGGACGTCGTTTAGCTGCACCGGCATGCCGATCGAAAACCGCGTCCACGTCGTGCCATTCCACAGCAAGGTCACCCCGCTGTCGCCCACCGCCCAGGCCAAGCCGGCGGCCCGCGCCCAGACGCCGCGCAGCGTCTCGGACACGCCCGATGCCACGACGGAAAACGCCCCGCCCGTTGACCGCAGGATCGTCCCGCCCGCCCCCACGGCCCACATTTGAACCGTGTCCCCGACGAGCGATCCCGAGATGCTGTACAGGTCCTGGCCGGTCGGCGACTCAAGCTGGGTCCAGCGCGAGCCGTCAAAGTGCAGGATCAGCCCGCCCAGCCCGACGGCCCACGCCTCGTTGCCGTTGGCCCAGATCTTGTTCAGCTGATTGCCCTGAGGCAGAGGATGGGTCCAGCACAGCCCATCTTTTGAGCACTGACAGAACGGCTTTTCGTACAGCGTCTGCTTTAGCGACGCTTCCAGGCGAAACTCGGCGCCGATCGGCACCTCGACCTCACCGCGGCCATAGCGGCAGTTGCGCTCGTCGCGATAGGCGGCCTGGATGGCCAGCGGCCCGCCCTGCCCGGCCGGCACATACAGCCCAACCTGCGCGGACGCGGCCGGCACCTCGACGGTCTGCGTCGCCTGACCGGGTGCCGCAACGCTCAGCCGCAGCGTGGTGGCGCCCGCCGGCCAAGCCGGCACGTTCAGCAGCAGCAGCCGCTCGGTCGGCTGACAAGACCCCAGCAGGCAAAGCGCAGCAGCGGCCAAGACCGCATAGAAACGCGGCCAAATCGCCGTTTTTGTATTCATCTATAATCCCCTATTCAATAACGTCTCTATTACTTAAACAGATGAAAGGTTGGAACCGCAGAAGGCGCCGATGGCGGTGCTTGGCTGGCAATCACTCCACCTGCCACGCCCCCGGCGATGCCGGCCGCTGCCACGCCGCCGATCAGCAGCCAAAACCACGCTTTTTTATAGACCGGCTTGCTCTCGCTCGCGCGCTCCTGCCCCGTCGCGCCACCCGCCGTCAAAGCGCTGACCCCAGCCGGTGGCGGCTCGGCGGCTTTGGCCCGCTGCTCGGCCTGCGCGGCCTGGATCTGCGCCATGTATTCCTGCGCTTTGCTGTGCAGGTTTTCGTCGTCAAATTTTGTATCCACAAATTTCTGATACGATGCAAGAGCTTCCGCTAATTTGTTTTGCTTTTGCTGAATTCTAGCAATATTAAATAAAATGCGCGGGTCAGGAGTAATACGATACGCAGCCTGATACGACAGCAGCGCGTCGTCAAGCTGCCCGGCCTTGGAAAACTCACGGGCCCGGCTGACCACCGGACGGCACGCCGCGTCGTCATCACAGCTCGCCACGGCCGCCCAGCTTCCCGTCGGATTCCCGCAGAGCAGGACCAGCGCCACGGCGAAGGCCCTCGCCTGATGCCGCTGCGCTCTCGCCAGAAACAGGGGCTCTGCCTCCGCCATCGCGTGGCGACGGGTGGTCGCCCCACAACTCTTCGCCAAGCGAAGCTCGTCGGAGCCTCTCCCCGTCGCGCGCTTCCCGCGCAGTCGTTCGTTCATCCGAAGGGGCGAAGTCGGTCGGGAACTAGTCCTCAATCTCCAGTCCTTTCTTTTTCTGCTTCTTTTTGTCGCGCTTCTTCGGCGGCGCTTCGCTGTGGACGGCAGCCAGCGACAGGCTCTGGCGGCTGTCCTTTTCGTTGGGCACGGTCAGCGAGAGCGGCTCGAAGCCTTTTTTCTGCAGGCGCAGCGGTGTCTCGCCCGCGCTGGCTTGGCGTGTATGCGTCCACGGCGTCTGTCCCAGGACCTGCCCGTTTTCATCGACGACCTCTGCCCCCGCGGGCGTGCTGTCGAGCACCCAGGTGACCGCGGCGGGCTTTGGCTGGACGGCAGGCGGTACGGCCGCAGGCTCAGTCGCAGCAGGGCTTGGCTTGGCGCCAGCGCTGGCCCCGGCGGTGTTGGCCACCGGATCTGGCTTGGGGGTCGCAGGTCGCGGGCTGCGCAGCCACAGAAGCGACAGCGCGCCCAGCCCGATGAGCCCAAGCGCGATGCCAGCCAGCGACGCAGGACGCGCGCCAGCGCTGCGCAACTTCTGCCCCAGCGACTGCCCCAAGGTGTTGTGTGTCTGCCCCCGCGCCGAGCGCCGCGACGGAGCGTCAAGCAGGCCCATGTTGCCGCTCATCCGCCGACGCAGCGACGGCACCGCCCCGGACACGCTGGCCAAAAGATCGGACAGCCGCTCTTGCACCTGCTGCATGCTCGGACGCTCGGCCTTGGCCTTGCTCAGAAGCACGTGAACGAAGTCGGCCACACCCTTGGGGACACTCGGCGACAGATCCAGAAGCGGCGGCGGGCTCTGCGTCATGTGCGCCATGATGAGCTGCCCGATGCCCTGCGCCTCGAACGGCGGCCGACCAGCCAGCATCTCAAACAGGATCACGCCCAGCGAGTAGACATCGCTTTTTTCGTCGACGCCGCCCGCCCCTTCGCACTGCTCGGGCGACATATAGACCGGCGTGCCCATCAGCGCATCCACCGCCGTGTGCGCCTTGTTGAGCGTGTTGTGGCCGGTCAGCTTGGCGATGCCAAAGTCGAGGATCTTCACCCGCTCGCCACTTGGCGCAATCGGGTCGTCGATCAACATCAGGTTTTCCGGCTTGAGATCGCGATGCACGATGCCGGCGCTGTGCGCGACGGTCAGCGCGTCGGCGACCTGCCAGGCGATCTGCAGGGCGGTTGCGACATCCATCTTCTGCTGCGCCGCCTTGATGTCAGCCAAGCGCTTGGCCAGGCTAGAGCCGCGCAGAAACTCCATCACCAGATAGCTGGCTCCGTTGGGAGCGTGGCCAAAGTCCGACACCTGCACGATGCTGGGATGGTCGATGCGATTGGTTGCGCGGGCTTCGTTGAAGAAGCGGTTCACCGCATCGCGATCCTTGGCTAGGCCGGCGTGCAGAAGCTTGATCGCGACACGGCGCTCGATGGCTTCATGGACGGCTTCATAGACCGCACCCATGCCGCCCTGCCCGAGCAGGCGCACGATGCGATAGTTCCCAAGGATATCGCCAGGATTCATGGTGGCCCCCGACTGCACCCCGCGACCGCGTCGCACGGACAGTTAGGTCTAAGTATCGCACAAACTTCTGCCTCGCAGGCGGGCCGACTGCCGCTGTGCAAGCGCAGCGCCGCCCCGACTGACGCACACGCCAAAGCCACCGCCCAGGACAAGATCCGCGCCCAGCTTGCCATCGATCAGCACGCCGACGGTGAATGGGTCGCGCTGCACCATGGCCTCTCGCGCGTGCGCAAGCTCGGGAAACAGCAGGCGGGCTAAGGACTCGGCTTCGCCATCGCGGCCCGCTATATCGGGCAGGCGCTCAGGCGCGGCAGCGGCGGCTTTCAGCGCGCCCTGCGCTTGCTCGCGCAGCCTCTGCATCGCAGCCGGAGGCAGGTCTAGACCATCGCTGTTCGCTTGCTTGCCTAGGATCTCCGCTTCGATTCGCAGAACTTCTGTCCGTCCATGTCTTGCACGCCGAGCGTGTCCTTGCCGCTGAAAGACACAGAGGAACGTGCCATCGGACAGCGCGTGAAATGGAGCGCTCGCGGTCAGGCGGGCTGTCGTCGACGCGAACGGGTCGAGCTCTTCGGGCAAGAGCAGACCCGAGCTGTCTTCGCTGCGCGCTCCCAGCTTGACCGTCGGCATCACTGTGCCGCCGGTAATGGCGTAGCCCGCGTCGAGGATCTCGCGCGGAAAGCTCACGCGCGTGGGGTTTTCGTTCCAGTCGTTGACGTCCAGATCCCCGCGCGCTGGGTCGGGGCTGGCCGGGTTCAGCACGCAGTAGTAGATGCGACGACGGTCATCCATCGCCAACGCCACCACCGTCCCGTTGTGACGACCATCGTCGTAAACAGGTACCTGCGATCGCTATAGGTCTTGATCAGGTGCTGATTGCTCATAACGGCTGAACTCCAAAGAGAAATCTGCAGAGCGAGCTCCTGTCGTGTGCCAGATTTCCCCTGGTCGATGACACACGTTTTCGCGGATTATTTCGCCGCGCTCACGATCGAAAATAAAGAACATTATCAATCATCACAGACTCCATCACAGCTCACTCATCCAACCAGCACATCAGTGGAATTTCTCGTCTGAACAACGATTTTTTCAATCTCTATGTCCGCTGGAATTTCCAAGGCCTACGATTTTCCGCGCGACTTTGGACAGGCTGCGTCATTTTATTAGTACAAACTTCGGAACCGTCAACACCTGCGCACACCGCATTGGCGCATTGGATTATTTATTAAATCAACACACATAGGCACTTGTGACATTTTCCAGATACTTATCAATCAACGCACCAATTCAGGTATTTTTCCAGCAGAGGCGCTGAAGTCGGACGCAACGCGGCGCGGCGACGCGATCCGGGAATGATACGCTCGGGCTATGCGCGTCCTGTTTCCGGTGCTGCCGGTGTCGCTGGTGGCCGGTCTTTGCGGCTGCTTCACACACGAGTGGTATGTCGTTCCGCGGCACGCGCCGAGCGAACCCAGCGCCAGCCCCGCTTCACCCGCGACGAGCCCAACGGACTCGCCAGCTGCGATGCGACCAAGCGACGCCGCAGCGAGCGCGCCGATCTGGGTGGCGGCGCAGCGGCGCAGCGATGACAAAAAAGTCTGGGTCCGCTCCGCGGCCATCGACTGGACCGCGGTGGCGTCGCTGGGCGATCAAGGCCTGCTGGTGCGAGCCCGCGCATACAACCCGGCAGTCACGGCAGGCTCGACGCTGACGTGGGTGGGCACGGCGATTTCACTGCTTGGATCGGGCCTGTTTTTGGCCGGGCGCGTGCGCGGCGATGAAGCACTTTTCCTGGCCGGGTCGCTGACTGCGCTCAGCGCCGAGCCCGTGATGTGGGCCGGGATCGGCTACTGGCTGGCCGGCACCATGCGCCCGCCGTTTGAGTCGCCAAGGCCAGTCGTCACCGCGCCCGCAGCAGCCCTCAGCGATGGCGCACGATGAAGTTCAGGATTTCGTTTTTCACCAGGCTTTCGCGCTGCGCGAGCTTCATCACCAGATCCATGTGATCCAGGCCCGCGACCTCGACGGTCTTGAAGTCACCGCCGACGCTGTGCAGGGCCGCGCTCATGGCGCGATGCTGCGCAAGCAGGCTTGGCACTTCGCGATCCCCGACCACCAGCAAAAGCGGTGGATGTTCGGCGCGAAGCTGCAGCCGCGGCGAGAAGCGCAAAAGACCGCTCGCGTCGCCCGCCGACTGGCGAATCCGCTGCGCCAAGCTGCCATCGACCTGCGGCAGAAAGGCCGGCAGATCAGACAGTCCCCCCAAGCTGACAAAGCCGCGAAAGTCGCTGGGGCTCAAGCGACCGCGTTCATGTAGCTCGCGCCCCACGGCCAGCACCTGCGTCAAGAGCCCACCTGCCGAGTGTCCGATGACAAAGATGCGGCGCCGATCGCCACCGTATTCTTCGATGTGATCGACGACATAGCGCAGCGCCGAAGCCACATCATCCAGCGCCGCAGCCAAGCTAGGTGCCTCGGGAAACTGGCGATAGCCGATCACCGCCGTAGCGACGCCTGCGTTGGCCAAGGCAACCCCGACGCAGCCGTGCAGGCCCGTGAGCGGCTGAAAGAAGCGTCGATCCTGCGGCTGCCAATAGCCGCCATGCACGAACACCGCGACGGGCCACGACCCCACAGTGAGCGTCGGCAGATACAAGTCCAAGACGTGACGTGGATTCACGCTGTCCGGCAGATAGCGCAGATCCGGCACGATGCGCACCGTTCGCCGCGGCAGGTAGTAGTTGCGCAGCGATGGAGCAAGCAGCAGCAGCAGCAGCGCTGCGAGTGCGCCTGCAATGCGCAGCCAGCGGCTCACGTGCTGAATCAAGCGTCTTGCCGGTGCCATGTCCTGCTCCTTGCTCGCGCGTCGAGGTCGCGTGCGGACGATCTCAGCGTACCGCGCGGCGCATGGAACTAGATCGACGTGACCTGGACCTTCGAGCGGTCGGCCGCGGCCTCGGCAGCCTCAGCGCTCGTCGACAGAAGATCGCTGCCCGGCTTGCTGTCGCACAAGCCGGCCGAGTCGATGGAAAACAGGCGCAGCAGCGCTTTGGGCGGTCGCAGCGACAGATCCGGGGACTGGGCAAAGATGCGCGACAGGTTCTCGACGTACGCCGTCGAGAGCTCGCGAAAGCTGATGCGATCAAAGGCCGCGGCGACACGACGGCTGGCCCACGACGAAAGGATCAGTGCCGCAAAGACCGAGTAGTACGTCGCATGCAAGCGAAGCTGCGTGGGCAACGAGCCATCGCGCTTGAGGACCTCGCGCACAAAGTGGACGTTGAGCGGAACATGAAACGACTCATCGCGCGTCAAGATGGCCAGCATCGCGCGAATCGCCGGCTGCTGCACCCGACCCAACGCGATGCGATACGTCGTCGCGCCGATCGTCTCGAACATCAGGTTGGTGAGCATGATCGATTCCATGTGCTCGGCCCGATCGTACGAGCGATAGAACGTGCCGGTCACCGGACCCATCGGACGCACGCTGCCCCCGATGTGCGGCAGGAACTCGGTTAAGAGCTCGCGATGCCAGCCTTCCTCGTTCCCGTACAGAACCAAGCACTCCGCCAGATCGGGGTCGTGTGCGCGGACCTGATCAGCCAGTCGATGCGCCTGCGTCATCCCAGACTCTTCCGCGCGATACGCGGCGTTGAAGAATGCGACGCACGCGACCTGCTCTTCTGCAGATGAAAAGACCACCGGCTGACGCAGCGCATCGGTCGGCTCGTGATACATGCTCGCCGCGCGACGGCGAAGGGTGTCTAACCACCAGCGCGTAGGCCGCAGCACCGCAGGGTTCACGCGACCGCGGTTGCGGGCAAAGCGCTGCGCTCTCTCTCGGTCCTTCTCAGTTTGCACGGTGCGAGTTTGCATCGTTTGTGCCGAGAGTCAACACGGCTGAACAAACGCTGTACAGGGCGCGCAAATCACGCGGGATTGAATCAATTTGTGCGAAAACGCTCCGCGCTCGTCTCCGCGCTTTCTGCCTCGCGCGTCCCTCGCTGCTAGGGGCAGGTCTCCGCCGGACCGTTCAGCGCAAGCGGCGCCTTGAGCGTCGAGATGCGCAACGGCTTGGTGCGGCTGCAGATCGAAGACAGCGTGCCCTTGTACTCGACATTGAAGACGGGCTTTCCGCTCGCGATGAACGCGCGATATGCGCTGCACTCGGAGTACTCGTTGCACTGTTCGTTGACGGCCCAGTCCATGGCGCTTGCGACCTGCGACAGGATCTCGATGCCGTTCTTTAGCCCGACGCTCAGCCCGCGGGCATGCGCTTCGGCAGACAGCCACTTGAGAAAGTTCACCGTGTCGCTCTGCTTGAGCGAAAAGCCCGTGTCATGGCCATAGCCATCGACGTTGTCGGGATCGATGCCGTGGCAGCCTTTGCTCTTGGCTACATCCATGCGCGCTTGCAGCACGCTGCGCAGCGCGGTCGATCGAATGTCGACCCAGCGCTCGCCTGGCCAGCCATCCATGGGCTTGCCGAGCACACTGCTGGGGAACTTGCTCTTGTCCGGGCGCCAGTCTTCATAGCTGCCGGCGCTGAAGTAACAGTGAACGATCTTGCCACGCGATCGCAGGCTCTGAATCGTCGCGGTCGGCGTGTCGAACAGGTCGATGTCATAGACCTGCGCCCAGCTCTTTTCCTGCAGTCGCCCCGAAAGCTGCAAGTGCCACGGCGTGCCGGGTGCAATGGCCAGCAAGCTGCGTGGGCTGAGACGCGCGTCCTCGACCGCTTGCACCGACACCGCTGCGCTCTGCGCTTCCACGTCTTCAGCAATCTGCGTGGGCGATGCGGCAGCAACGGCTCCTAGCGCACTGGACGCCACCAGCCAGAACAGCGTTGCGGCGCGCGAGCGAATGACCGTACGCAGCGGCCGGGGAGCATCCGAAACAAGGGGATGACAGGACAGAACAGGCGTCGGTAGCGTGGGCTTCATGGGAACCTCCGAAGATGGCAAGCGGGACTGCGCTGGCGCCGCTCGATGCGGTGACGACGCCAGCTGGGAAGCAAGCCTCCCAGCGTCCGCACGGTACCGTTGCCCCCACGCCGGCAGCAACGCACAAGTCAGACTAACCAGCGGGCTTGAGCAGGAAGGGGTACGAGACGATGACCACGCCGCCCTGCGGCTTGGTGAACTGCCAGCGCCGCACTGCATCGGCGATGCACTTTTCGCCGCCGTGATTGGCCAGGGTCGAGCTCTCGACGACGCTCGACATCACCTGCCCCAAGCCACCGATCGAGAACTTGACGACCACGCGACCGTTTAGCGAGGCATCGCGCGTCAGCTCTTTTTCATAACAGAACTTCACTTCGTTCATGTGCTGGCGAATGACGCGACGGATCAGCTCTTTGTCCAGCGAGCCAATCACGTTCGGCTGGCCGATCGTCCAGTCCGGCGCCTTGGCGCGATGCTCGACCAGCTTGGCCGACGAGGGACGCAGACCATAGCCCGGCGTGCCGCCGCTGCGGCCGATGGTTCCCAGGTTGCCCAAGCCAATCGTGCCGTCGCCTGTGCCGTCGCTACCACGCCCCACGCCGATGATCCCGACGCCCCCTGGGCCATAGGCATCGGCAACTTCCAAGCCCGTCAGATTCGACATCGCATCCTGCGCATCGCGCCCCAAGGCCGACTGCTGCGTCACCAGCGAGTTGAGCGTCGTCAGCGTGCCGCTGCGCAACATCGCCAGGACCCCCGTGCTGCCCGCGGCCTGACGCGCCAGCTCTTGCTTGGTGCGCGGATCGGGGTTGTTCTGCTGGCCCTTCACCGAGAACATCGCCTTGGGCTTCACCGCCGCATCCGGCTTGCCCATCTTGCCGCTCGGACCCTTCTGGGCCTTACCGCCGGCTTTTTCGGTCACGCGCTCGGCCTTCAGCCACGGCGCCTCTTCGTCGCGCTGCTCGGGAGGCTTGACCATGAAGCGCACAAGCTGGTCATTCGTGAATGCATCCAAGGCCAGCGAGCGCGGATCGGGCGGAATCGAAAACATGATGCCGAGCAGCATCGCCGCGCCCATGAGCACGCCGCCCGTGTACGACTGCGCCTGCCAATCAACGCGCAGCGGCACCGGATACTGACGCGGACGCGCCACCGAACGAATCAGAAAGTTGCAGTGTTCATACTGCAGGCGAAGCTGTCCGCCTTCGGGCAGCGCCAAGGAATAGCCCCCGGTGATGCCCTCGACTGGACGCGCCACCTGGGTATCGCGCAGCTCGCTCAGCGACGCAGCTTTCCCCTGCCCCAGCGCAGGCGCCTGCAGCTCGCCGCTCATGCTCTCGGTGAACAACACCTCGTACGACGTGCCATTGGAACGAACCAGCGGGAAGCGCACCAGCGGCAGGCGCTCGGCATCGACATGGAAGGTCGCGTCTTTGTCTGAACCAATCGTGAATTCGTTCTCACGGCGCTCAGACGACGCTCGATGCAGACCAAAAAGGAGTGCGCCGATCCCACAAAAAAGGAGTCCGCCCGCTGCCGCATCCCGCGCGTGCCCGGTGTTCGCTGCCGCGGCCCGCAGCGTTGCGCCCTGCGCTTCTTGCGCGCGTTTTTCCGACACCACATGGGCATAGCTGTCTGCGAACAGGCCGCCGACCCCCAGAAGCGAAAGGGCAGCGCCTCCCAGGATTCCCTTGGTCAAGCGGCTAAGCCGCCCACCCGACGGACTGTCCAAGTGGCGTACGGCCATCACGGCGTCATCAAACACGGCAGCCACCTCGATCGCGCGGGCGCCATCCTGTGTCTCTACAAGCTGCGAGATCTGCACTGGCACGGGCGGGGCCGAGACCACCGCCTGCACGGACTCTGACGTTGCATCGTGGCTGGAAGCGACAAACTCGACGGTCTTCTGCGTGGTCATGGCGTCCTCCTAACCGGGTGTTTTGCTTCATCACCGCGGTCATGGCTAAGGACAGCGAGCACCAGCGCGAGTTCCGAAGTTTTTTCCAAAATAGGACTCCGCGAATTCCCGGCCTGTTTCGCTGACTTCCGATAGAAAACGGAACCGGAAAAATTCCAGGGAACTTGTTGTCTGAGCGGTTGCCTAAGCCCGGCCCTTGGCTCTGCCAAGCTGCTGCGCCCTCGGCGAACTCGCGCGCGGTGCCACCGGCCTCAAGGCAGGCTTACCGGATCGATATAGGGGGTGGGATCGCTGCGCTTGTAATAAGCGCCGGTCTGCCGCCGTTCCGCAAGCGATGTGAATTCATAGCGGTACAGCGTGGCCCGCACCTGCCGCGGTCTTCGCCCATAGAACGGATCCTGGGCGAACAGCCACAGCACATCGGGCGAGCCCTGCAGCAGCCGAATGCACAGTCCATCAAACCAGCCTCCCCGATGGTAGGGCCGCAGGGCCAGGAACCACATCTGCCAGTCCAAGCGCGGCTGGTGCGGCGCGTTGATGCGCGGCGACTCTTCAATCCGAACCGGCTTGTACTTGAACTCGTACGGCACCCAGTTCACGCCATCAAGACTGCCTTCGATGATGATCTCGGGCCGTTCTTTGGTCATCACAGCAAACAGGCCATAGCGATTGGCGGCGTGAAACACCGCTGCGTACTCGACGCCGGTCAGAGCCACGCCGGGCAGCTTTTCTTCCGGCAGGAACATCAGCAGCGCCTGCACAAAAGAAAGCGACATCAAAGCCACGAACAGTACGCCACGCAAGACCACCGCCAGCCCCAGCGCCCGCGTACCGTGGGTCGTCTCTGCCAGGGGAACGACTTCGGAATGTGTCGCGACTTCGGAATGTGTCGCGACTTCGGAATTTGCTGCGACTTCGGAATGTGTCGCAACGTGGGAATCTGCAGCCGGGGGCGCGGTGGATGTCGAGCGCGATGCTTGTTCGGGGCGTGCTTGCAGGCGAGACAGCAGGACGCGCGGCAGCAGTCGGCGCAGCCAGGCATCCGGCAGAAGTGGAATGGCCAACACCACCGACAGAATATTGAAAAAACCGAAGTTCCCCGTGAGCTGGATCAGGCCCTGCAAGGCGATCAAGAGCAGCGCCGCGACTCGACGCGCCTTGGGCCATAAGATGGCAAAGGGGACCGCTAGCTCGATGACGAACATGGCCAGGGTCGCGAGCTTTTTCAGACCGCTGGGAAGCTGATGTGCGTAATACCCAGCCAAGGTCGGCAAGGGCTGCGTGAAAAAGTGATAGTCGAGCGCCGACAGATCCCGCCACACCGGATCGCCGCTGCGCAGCTTGGCCCAGCCGGCGGCGAACATGAAGCGCAGAAGCAGCCAAAAAAGGAGCCAGCGGCCCGCCGGCACGACGGCATGAAGCTGCAGCCGCCAGCGCGGACGAAACAGGGCCAAAGGCAGCGACCACAGCGCGGTCTCAAGCAGCAGCGAGTCCCACTGAAAGCCCATGAAGTCTCGCCCGACTCCGACGAAGGACAGGTAACAGATCCAGGCCCCAAGCAGGGCGACAATTTCCACGACTCCTAGAAGCAAGAGCAGAGAACAGACGAGCCCCAGGCCGCAGATCAGGTGCAGCGCATTGTCGCTGGATCCCAGCCAGAAAAAGGAAGGAAGCAGCACATAGCGTTCCCAGCCTACTTGTTTGCTGACGGCCCGCAAAAAAGGAGTTACTGGCAAGATGCCGCGCGAGCCAAACAGACCCAACACTTGCGGCCACAGAGAAAGGAATGCAAACAGGAAGCTCAGACCAAGACCGCGGAAGAACAACCAGATGGCCAGGCGGCCGTCTTCGCGCGGCGTCCCGTCGGCAGAGACCGACGAATCAGACGGGGAAAGGAAGCGAGCCACGGCAGACAGACAAATCCGCATACGCTGCGACATGAGACGGGGTGCTCCTCGGCAAAGCCTATCGCAGACTGGGCCGCGGCAGAGCCTGGCACTTCACGGCCCAAATCGGCGATACTCAGCACAATGATCCGAAGAGTGTTTCTTAGGCAGGTGTTGCAGGGGCTGGGTGGGGCCTTGCTTCTTCCCGGACTGGGAAGCGAGCCGTTTGCCTACGCCAATCGCAAGACGTTCTGCGGCATGGACAAGAAGCGCAAAGCCAACGTCTGCACCGTGCGGCTGTTGGGCGTGGTGCCCTTTGTCAAAGCGCGCAGCGCCGATCCAGGGCAGTGCTGGCTGGCCTGTCTGCAGATGGCCAGCAAGTTTCAGGGCGCGGACATCCCAGCGGCGACGCTGCTCAAAGAGCTCTATGAAGGCAAGCTGCCGAAGACGCCGTGGCAAGACGCGGGCATCAACGGCAAGCAAGCGCGCGACGTCAAAGGCAAGCCGATGCAGTTTGCGCTGGAAAAGCTGCAGGTACGCGCTGCCGAAGCCGCCGAGCTTCTGTCGGAAAATCAGCCGATCATCATCGGCAGCCTGGGGCGCCCGGTGCTGTTGACCAGCATGACGTATACCGGCGATCTGCTGGGCGGCATGACCTTGGTCGATGCGACGGTGCTGGATCCGGCGCCGGGCAAAGGGACACGCGTGCTCAGCTCTCCCGACTGGATCAATGTGTCGTTCGCCGCCCGTATCAGCGTCAAGAAGGCGACGAACAAGAGCTAGCCATCGCTGGGCCAGCCACGACGGCGCGCGACGTCGTGCCGACAGCGCTTGTAGCCCTGCTCTGCCACATCCGGCGCTTCAATCAGAAGCTCACGCCGACGCACCGCGGGCAGGCAGTCTGACGTGGCGTTCCACAGCGCCTCACGAAGCGCGTCGCTGCCGACGGGCCAGATCCAAGCGGTGTGATCTCGACTGCCGCTCGCGAGCTTGCTGCCGTCGGGACTGAACGCAATCGTCAGGACAAAGTGTTGGTGCCCGGTGAGCACGATGGGCGTTCCGGTTCCGTCGGCGTTCTGGATGCGAATGGTGGCATTGTAGCTGGCCGTCGCGATGCGGCGACCATCCGGGCTGAACGCGATCGCCGTGACCGCATCGGTGTGCCCACGCAGCACCTGCGAGTCACCCTTGCCATTGGCATTCCAGATGCGGATCGTCTTGTCGCCACTGCTCGTCGCGAACGAACGGCCATCGGGATGAAAGGCGACGCCCGAGACCCAGTCATCGTGCCCGCGCAGCACAGCGGCCGCGCCCGAGCCATCGGCATTCCAGAATCGGACGGTCCTATCCAGACTGCTGGTCACGAGCTTCGTGCCGTCGGGACTGAAGGCGACGCCGCTGACTCCTTCCTCGTGCCCGTGCAGCACGATCGGCGAGCCCGAGCCATCGACATTCCAGATGCGGATCGTGCGATCCCAACTGGCAGTTGCGAGCCTTTTTCCGTCGGGACTGAACGCGATCGCGCGAATGCTGTCTTTGTGCCCGCGAAGCAGCGCGCGGACGACAGGAGGACCGGACCCAACCACATCGAAGAGGTGCGCAGCCTGATCGCCCATGCCCAGCGCGAGCGTCTTGCCGTCGGGGCTGAACGCGACCGAATCGATGTCGCCAGCGCGTTCGTTCAGCTCGATGGATGTCCCCGAGCCATCGCTGTTCCAGATGCGCGCGGTCTGGTCTGCGCTGGCCGTGACCAGCTTGTTTCCGTCGGGACTGAAGGCGACCGCCCGAACCGCATCCTCATGCTCTGACAGCACGATGGGCGAGCTAGGGCCACGGACACGCCAGATGCGCGCGGTCTGATCCGCGCTGCCCGTTACAAGCATCATTCCGTCGGGACTGAAGGCCACGGCGTTGACCTCCATTCCGTGCCCGATGAGCACCCGCAGCGAGCTGGCATGTTCCGCACTCCAAAGGCGTGCGGTGCCGTCGTTGCCGGCGGTCGCGATCGTCTCTCCGTCGGGGCTGAAGGCAACCGAGCTGACCCCGGATTCATGCCCCTTAAGCAAAAGGGGGGTGCCCGATCCGTCGGCATTCCAAATGCGCGCCGTGTTGTCTTCGCTGCCGCTCACAAGGCGGTCGCCCTCAGAGCTCAAGGCAACTGCCGTGACCGTGGACGTGTGTCCCTGCAGCACACGAAGTGCTGCCGATTCGTTGGCGGTCCAGATGCGTATGCTCGACCCAAAGCCGCCGATCAATCGCGTTTTTCCGTCGGAAATCGCGACCAGTAGCGGCCGACCTGCCCGGTCTGCACGCAGCACAATGGGTGTGCCGGATCCATCGGCGTTCCACATGCGCAGCTCACCCTCCCAGCTCACACCGGCAAGCGTCTTCCCGTCCGAGCTGTACGCCACTTTCCAGATGGCTTCCTTGTGCCCGCGAAGCAACAACGGTGTTCCCGATCCATCGACATTCCAGACGCGCAGCGTCTTGTCTTGACTGCCCGTAGCCAGCCTTTTGCCGTCGGGACTAAGGGCGATCGCAGTGACCGCATCGTCGTGCCCCTTGAGCACGACCGGGACGCCCGACCCATCGGCATTCCAGATGCGCGCCGTCTGGTCTTTGCTTCCGGTCGCGATCTTTTTCCCGTCGGAACTGACCGCAACCGCTGTCACTGCAGCCGTGTGCCCGCGCAGCACCACGTCGGCAACGCCAGCCCGCAGCGCGTCGAGCGCGGTCTGCGTCCACAGGGTGTAATCCAAGGGCCTCGCCTCGCGGATGAGCAGCGCCGCGGTCGTAGGATCCCGCTTTTGCGTCTGGGCCATCGCGAGCACCAGCCGATCCCGAGACTGCTCCGCGTTCTTTTGCGCCTGCGCCGCGTTCTGGTGCGCTTGCTCCGCAAACAACACCGCTTGCACCGCGTTGCGCGTCGCCTCGCGCGAGCTGCGATACGCAAGCCCCGCGGCCCCCAGCCCCGAAACAAACAGCACGGCCAGAACGACGGCGGCGATGCGGGCTTGACGAGCGCGCGTCTGCTCGGTGGCAAGACGCTCTTCGGCCTGCTTGACCTGCAGCAGCCGCTGCGCTTCGCTGTGATCCAAGAAGCTGCGCTCTAGCTCACCCAGATGCGACGCGCGGGTCTTGCGCCACTCTGCCGCCTGCGCAAGCTGCGCCCCGCGATACAAAAGCGACTCGTCGCGCCCTTGCTGCGCCCACTGCTCGGCGGCTTGCCGGACCCGCCGCTGGACGATCAGCCCGGCGCGATCCTCGTCGAGCCAAGCGCGCAGCCGCGGCCACTTGCGGATCAGCGCTTCGTGCGCCACTTCCACAGTCGGCGCGAGCTTGTCGTCGCCTTGCACCAAAAGCCGCGCATCGACGAGGTCGCGCAGGACGCGCTCAAAGCCCGCGGGATCGCCGCCCGCCACATCGCTGCGCAGCGTCGAGACCGGCACGCGCAGACGCGTATCCAGCGCGGTATCATCAGCCACCGCGACCAAGCTGATCAGCAGGCGCTGCGCAAGCGCCTGATCCGCGGGGGCCAGCCGATCGAGGATCGCATCCGCCCGCATCTGCAGCGCACCGACCACACCCCCAAGCGAGTCATAGGCGGCTTGCGTCAGCAGGCGACCACTTCGCTTTTGCCACAGCACATCCAGCGCATCTTCAAGCAGCGGCAGCGCACCGGGCTCGCCACCGACTTCGTGGACCATGCGATCGATCAAGCCATCTTGCAGATCGAGCCCTACTTTGCGTGCCGGCTCGACGATGCTCGCGCGCAGCTGCGCAGGCTCAAGCTGAGCGACAAAGACGCGGTGCTGTTCGTCGTAGGCAACGCGATCGAGACGCAGACCGTCGTCGTTTACGACCAGCTCACCGCAGCGACCGATGAAGTCGACACGCAGCGTGACGATCACGCGCAGGTCGGGTTCGTCGCGCGATGAAAGCGACCACAGACGGCGCACCAGCGCTTCGCGCTCAGCAATGTTGCTGGTCTGGGTGAAGAGCTCCTCGAACTGATCGACGACCAGAAGCCCCGCGGCCCCTGCGGGAAGCTGCGCCAGCGCTTCGTTTAACGCCAACGCGGGATCGCGTCCTGGACGCATGCGCAAGAGCACGCGCTGCGGATCGCTGGCCAAGAGCGTCGGGACAGCTCCCGCCAAAACCAGCGACGACTTGCCGGTTCCCGAGGCCCCCGCCACGACGAGAAAGCGCGGCTGCTTGCGCTCGACGAGCGCGAACAGATCACGCAGAACCTCGGCCACCTCGCGATTGCGACCGAAAAAGAACCGCTGGTGTTCGGGCTGAAACGCCAAAAGACCGCGGAACGGCCGAAACACAACGGGGCGCGTGTCGTCACCGTCGGCATGCCGGGCATACAGCTGCACGCTGGCCCAGTCGAGAAGCCGCTGATCTCGTAGCAGGCACGATTCCGCAAGCGATAGCTGCGTACGTGCGCGCACAAATGCGGCCTCCAGCGACGCCGGCTCGACGAGAAGCGCGCGATACAAGGCGGCGGTCAGCGTGATCGATCCCGCCACCGACAAAGGAACGCGCGACGCGATGACCGCCTGCAGGCCGCAGCGATGTAGCTCGCGCGCCACGCTGCCGAGCTGATTGCCCAGCGCACCGACGTTGCCCGAGTCGCAGGCCGACAGCACAACCAGCCGCAGGCTCTTGGCAAAGGGCGCAAGGTGCTGGCGAAGCTGCTGCGCTTCGACGACGGCGGCGCCATCTTCCCCGTCGAGAGCCAGGCCAAACGTGCTGCCCGCCTCGGCGCCGTGGCACAAAAGATGAAGCACCGCGACGGGATTCTTTTCACGCTCGGCCGCTTTCAGCGCCTGCACCAGCCGCGGCAGCGAGGCGTTGGCCACCACATCGGAATCCGAATCGAAGGGGTGGAAACCAGCTGCGCAGGCATCGGCGATCGCCGTGATGTGATCGGACGCCGGGACCGCTCCGGCGGCGGCCGACCAGGCGACCAAGATGCGCCCACCTTCCGGCCGTGGGCTGGGCTGCTCGGCTGCCGTTTCCGTCTCGGGCCACTCGAAACGCAGAAGCACATGGTCCAGCTCGCCTATGAACTGCCCGGACCTCAGCGTCAAGAGCTCCCAGGGCAGCGCGTACAGCTCGGCCGCCGACGAGCGAATCGTCAAAAAGACGGGACGCTCGGCCGCCAAGGCCTCTGCGATCTGTCGTTCCCAATCTGCCCAGCCCGCCGGCAGCAAAAAACGCCGCAGCCGCTCGCCCATGCGCTGCACCAGCGCCGGATCGCGTCCCGGCAACCGCAGCGCCTGCAAGTCATCGAGCACAGCCTGCGTCCAGTCAAAGCGCGTGCTCGGTGAAGCGCCGCCCTCCGTCGGAATCGTGTAGTCCTGTGGCTCAAAGGAAAAGGCGTACGGATCGCCCGCTTCTTTGGCCCGACTGAACTGCAGCAGCACGCGCAGCGCAGGCCCCCTCTGCTTGCCGAGCATGCACACGATGCTGAGCGATCGTCGATGCAGGGGTCAACCGATTCCTCGTTCGCACACGCGAGCGCAGCGCCTGGACTGCGGCGGACGGATCGGCCGCGAGCGACAGAGCACGCACCTCCGGCTGCGACGAGACCACTGCGCGCTTTCACAAATCGCAGAGATGGCTACGATGCGCGCATGCGTACATTCTGGTCGTCGTTTCGAGTGCTTGGGCTCTCGTTTTCCCTGTTGCTTGCGCTGCCGGCTTGCACCAACCCCGGCGCCGATGTGCCGGATTTTGGCGACGAGCCGACGCCGCCCGATCTGGCCATGCCACCCTCGCCACGCCCCGATCTGGCGACGCCGCCCAGCGATGCAAGCGATCCGGCGGATGGCAGCGTACCGACCGACTGTCCAGCGGCGTTGGGCAAGCTTGGGCAGGATCTGATCAACGCGCTGTACGGCTGCATCAAGGGCCACACGGTGCTCGGTTATGACGCGGGACGCGATGCCATGTTCTTGGCCAACAGCGACCCCGCGAACAACTACACCGTCGAGTGCATCTATACCGGGCGCAAAGCGCCGCAGGTCAAAGACCGCGCGAGTGCAAGCAGCAACAAGTTCAACACCGAGCACACCTGGCCGCAGAGCCTGGGGGCCACGGGTGCCGCCAAGAGCGACATGCACCACCTGTTCCCCACCGACATCGATGCCAATGGCCGCCGCGGCAACTATCCCTTTGGCGTCGTGAAGACGGCGACCTGGACCGGGCCCGATCCCGACGGCAAAGGCCCGAGCAAGCTGGGCACATCGGCAGAGGGCAAGACGGTGTTTGAAGTGCGCGATCCGTACAAAGGCAACATCGCGCGAGCGATTTTTTATTTCTATACGCGCTATCGCAGCGAGCGGCCGGCTGACTTCAGCACCGCCAACCTGCAGATCGAAGAAGCCACGCTGCGCACCTGGCACAAGCAAGACCCCGTCGACGCCAACGAGCGAGCCCTCAACGAAGCGATCTTCATGCTGCAAAAGAATCGCAACCCGTACATCGATCACCCCGACTACGTCGACAAGGTGGGCACGTTCTTGCCGTAGGTCTGTGCCATGGCTTTGCCTTCGACGCGCTACGAGTTCCGCTTGACGCTTTCGCACGTCGACCGCGGGATCGACGCACAAAAGACGGCGATCGTCGCGCGCCACCCGTCTGAGACCGCTGAGCACCTGATGCTGCGCGTGCTCGCATACTGCCTGCTTTATGACGAACGGCTGGAGTTCGGGCCGGGGCTTTGTGATCCCGAAGTCGCCGATCTGTGGGCGCACGATCTGACGGGTCAGATCACGACATGGGTCGAGTGTGGCGCCGCCGATCCCGACAAAGTGCGCCGCGTATTTCTGCACCACAGCCAGGCCGAAGTACACGCTGTACTGGTCGATCCCCGTCGCCGCGACGAGCTTCTGACCGGTGTCGCTTCCTGGAAAAAGACGCCACGTGGACGCGCTGTGCTTGGCGTATGGACGGTCGATGCCGACCTGCTTTCTGCCCTGGCTGCACGGCAAGATCGACGGCAGGCGTGGGCGGTCACGCTCGTCGGTGGCCATGCCTATATCGATATCGCCGGCAGCGCTGTCGATGGCCCGATCGAAAGCACCTTTCCCCTCGATGCACCACAGCTCAGGCGCTGAACGCTTCTCGCCGCAAGCACTTACTGCCGGTCTTTTTCGATGACATAGATGCGTGTCTGCTTGCTGCCAGCGCGCTCGATCTCGACGAGGATCTGCTCGGCGCTGCGCACGTGGGTATAGGCGACCAGGGCGGCTTCGGGATTGTCGAGGGACTGGTCGGCAATGCGCAGCAGCAGATCGCCGTTTTTCAGCCCCAAGCGGTCGAACAGCGACGCCGGGCGAATGCCATACAGCGCAAAGCCGCGTACCTTGCCCTGGTCTGTCTTGGGTATTAGGCGGGCGCTGCGCATCAGAAGTGACTGATCCGCGAGCATCCAATCCAGCGTCGAGCGCGGCAGCGTGCAGCGCGCCCCCTGACAGCGAATTGCGGCGAGCCGCTCGCCCCGATCAGCCTGTCCCGTCGACACCGCAGCCGGACGCGGCGATCGGGCGGTCGCCTGCCCTGGTAGCAGCGTGCCTTTCGGGCAGCCGGCCGTTGGACGCGGACCGCGATCGAGGTGCAGCGTGCGCTCGATCGTCTGATCGCCGCGCTGCAGAGACAGACGCCAATGCGGGCTGTTGCGAGCCGCTTCCCAGGCGGTCTGGGCCGTCGCTGGGTCCTGCACCGGCAGGCCGTTTAGGCCGCGCACGACATCGCCGTTCTGCACGCCAAGCTGCGCCGGCAGCGAGCCGGCACGCACCGCGAACAGCTTGAAGCCTCGCGACTGCCCGTCGACGAACCACGGCACGATGCGCAGCGTTCCGACCAGCTGCGATGGATCGTCGATCGCGACCTGGGTCAAACAGGAACCCAGGCGGCAGCCTTGGGCATCGCAGGACACATCGAAACGATCCGGCTTGGCAGCCGGTTCCGCGCGGGCCGCGTCGCTGATTGCCATCGCGATCCCGGTCGAAAGCAGGCCCACACGCACAGCCCATGCACGTCGCAGCATGGCTGCGATTGTATCGCGCCCGCGCCAAAGCCGGCGCGGCCACGACGCATCTAGTGCGTCGTGAGCTCACGCAGAAGCGACAAGGTCAGCTCCTGATCTCCGCGATCGACATAGACAAAGATGTCGGTCAGGCTCGTGATCATCTCAAGGATGTTGATGCGGCGACGGGCCAAGACCGCGGTGATCTCAGCCAAAATGCCGGGGGTCTGCAGGAACTCGGGCGAGCGCAGGCGCACTTCCGCGACACCGTTGCGCAGCGTGACGTTGGCCAAGCCCAGATCGAGGCTGGGATCCGTCATGCAGCCGTGCAGCAGGCGATACGCCCGCTCGCCCTGGCTCTCCGCGAGATACAGGCAGATGAAGGTGTCGTTGGTGGTGCTTGCGGTGATCGCAATGCCGGCACGCCCAAGCTGCGATGCAAGCTCGCCCAGGACACCGGTCCGTCCGGCCAGATCTTTTCCGACCAGCGTGATCATCGAAAGCGGCTCGGGCCGTGCGCTCAGCGTCGGTTCGCTGGTCCCAAGGACCGACGTGCCGGTGCTGGCCAGCGCTTCTTGTCGCCGAAAATCGACGACGCGTACGCGACACTCCGCGGGCTTGTAACGCAGCGCTCGCGGATGCACGACGCGCGCCCCGCGCGAGGCCATGGTCTCTAGATCCTCGACGGTCATCTCTTCGATCAGACGCGGGTTGTCGGCCAAGCGCGGGTCGGCGGACAGGATGCCTTCGACATCGGTGATGATCGTCACCTCTTCGGCGTCGAGGAAGCGCCCGACGAGCACGCCCGAGATATCCGATCCGCCACGGCCAAGCGTGGTCAGCTCGCCGCGGGTACTGCGCGCAAAAAAGCCGGACAACACCGCCACCGCACCGCGCCGCAGGACGGGCAGCACACGCTGCGTAAACAGGCGCCGCGACTCGTCGTCCTGCACATCGAGAGGTCGCTCTTCGTTGATCTTCTGCGCGACCAGCGGCGCTGCATCGGGACAGTCGACAATCAGCGGCCATGTCTCGGCCAGCGACGGTGCGAACGGCACGGCTTCAACGCCCATGGATCGCAGAGCCGCCGCCAAAAGATAGGTGCTCTTTTCTTCGCCCAGCGCAACAACGCGGAAGATCGACTGCGTGTCGCTGTTGCGCTCGGTCGCGGTATAGACCGAATTCAAAAGCAGGTTGGTATCGTTGCCCTGCGCGCTGACCACCGCCGCGATCTGGTCACCGCCTTTGACAAGCTGCGCGATGTTCTGCGCCGCTCGTCGGATGCGATCGGCGCTCTCGATGGACGTACCGCCGTACTTAAGGACGCGTCTCATTCAGGTTCCTCTGCCGAAAAAAGCGGCTCGCAGACGAAGGTTCGCGCGAAGTCGTCAAAGGACTCGGCGCGTCGGATGCGCGTGACTTGTGTGCCGTCGATCAGGTACTCGGCGCATTGAAAGTGCAGGTTGTATCGGCTGGCCATCGCGGCGCCGTACGCCCCGGCGTCATAGATCATCAGCCCGTCGCCCTCGCGCGGTGTCGGCAGCAGGCGCTTTTGGCCGATGAAGTCCCCCGATTCGCAGATCGGCCCGACGACGTCGTACAGGCGAAGCTGAGTATCGGCGGTGGGATCGGGCTCTTCCAAAAGCTCGATGTGGTGATAGGCGCCGTACAAGCACGGGCGAATTAGCTGCGCCATCGAGGCATCGGTACACAGAAAGCTGCGCTCGCCCGTTGCCTCGCGCGCTGCGGCATCGCTGCTGCGATGCTTGACGCCGATCACACGGCCCACCAGCGCACCACAGGGGCCGACGATGCTGCGCCCTGGCTCGAACCACAGGCGCAGCGGTGGATCGTCGCTGTGGCGCGCGAGGATCAAGCGCAGCCCAGCCATCAGCTCGGCCGGTGATGGCGCGGCCGGTGCTCCGCTGCGATGGCTGTAATCGATGCCCAGACCGCCGCCTAGATCGAGCGTATCGATGGGATGCCCATCGCTGCGCAGACGCGCGAGCAAGGGCAGAAGCTGTCGCGTCGCATCCAAGACCGGCTGCCCCGACTTCAGCGTCGATCCCAAGTGACAGTGCAGCCCACGCAGCGAGATCGCTGGAAGCGGCCCTGCCGAGGCCGGGGTAGAGGCCGAGAGTCCGCGCAAGAGCGGTCGCAGGCGCTCGATGTTGGCTTCGGCCATGCCGAACTTCGACTCAAGAAGCCCCGTGGAGATGTACGGGTGAACTTGCGGATCGATGTTGGGATTGACGCGCAGAAGCACGCGTGCCGTCTGCCCGCGCGCCACAGCCCGCGCTTGCACGTGCTGCAGATCGAATTCGCTGTCGATCGACACAAGCGCATCGATATCAAGCGCTGCATCGATGTCTTCGCGTCGCTTGCCATTGCCGTGCAGAAGGACCTTGTCGCCGGGAATACCGACGCTGCGCACCAGCGCAAGCTCTCCCGCGCTGACCACCGTCGCGCCGGCACCCCAGCCATGCAAAATCTCGATCAGCGCCCGGCTGGGGTTGGCCTTGACGGCAAACGCGATGACGGGCGGTGTGCCCAGATCCGAGGTCAGCGAAGCAGCAGCGTGCGTGTAGCGACTGAAGTCCCGTCGCAGTTGCTCGCGGCTATAGACATAAAATGGCGTCGCGATCCCGCGGCCTTGCGCACCGAAAGACAACAGGCGCGACAGCCGTACGCCCTCGATGAACAGCGACCCCGATACGCGGTGAAACACAGGCGGCAGAGAGGCACTCACGCCGCAGAAAGATAGGCGGTTCCGCCCCCCAGCGTCACGCCAAAACCACGCGCTGCATCGCCTGCCTGGGCCATTCGCCCTGATTTCCCGCTCGCGCACCAGGTCGCAAGGACGCTATAATTTCCCGGCCACTCTGTCTTTTTCGCTGCTTATTGGCAGCCTTAGCGTCCCCAGAAAGGGTGCTTCGTGCCTGACACTGCCTCTACATCGGGGTCTGTACCGAGCAAGATCGGCGCCTACAAGCTCGTGCGACTGCTCGGCAAAGGCGGCATGGGCAATGTGTACGAAGCGGTCAACGAGCAGATTCAGCGACGAGCCGCCATCAAAGTTCTGCATCCTCACTTCGCCGAAAACCCGCAGGTTGTGCAGCGCTTCCTAAACGAGGCTCGCGCGGTAAACATCGTCAAGCATCGCTGCCTAGTCGACGTCTATGAGTTCGGCCAGCTCGACGACGGTGCGGCGTACATCGTCATGGAATACCTCGACGGCGAGACGCTGCATGAGCGGCTGTGGCATGCAGGCGGCAGGCTGCCGACTGAGCTTGTGGTCCGCTACGGTCGACAGATCGCACTCGCGTTGGCCGCGGCGCATACCAAGGGCATCATCCATCGCGATCTCAAGCCAGCGAACATCATGCTCGTCGAGGATCCCGAGACCGGCGCCAAGGATTGGGTCAAGGTGCTCGACTTCGGCTTGGCCCGCGTACGCGAGCCCGGCGACGGCGAAGAAGGCCGTCTGACGCAGACAGGCATGGTCATGGGCACGCCCTCGTACATGTCGCCGGAACAGGTGCGCAGCGCCCGATCCGTCGTCGACAAGAGCGATGTCTATGCCCTGGGCGTGATGCTGTACGAGATGGTGTCGGGGCAGAAGCCGTTCAATGCCAACAGCGACGCCGAGGTGATGTTCATGCACATGTCGGCGCAGCCCCGGCCGCTGCAGGAACTCATGCCAGGGCTGCAGTCGGGCCTTTATGACCTGATCGGCCGCATGCTGCGCAAGAAACCCGAGGAACGTCCGAGCGCAGCCGAGGTCGCAAGCAGCTTGGCGCGTGTCTCGGGCTTGCAGTCGGCGACGAACCTGCCGGTAACACCCAAGAGCGCTGGGCCCGATCGTCACTCGTTCGAGGCAGCCGATACCCAAGAGGCCGCGGCGCTGAACGTGGGGGCTTCCGCGACGGTGATGGAGTCACGAGAGGTTCCGACCCGCCCCGGCAAGAAAGGACGCGGGAGCCTGCGAGTGGTGGCAATCGTCGCCGCTGTGCTGATCGCGCTTGGGGGCCTGGGGCTCGTTGCCGTGCTGCGGGTCCGCGCGCTGCATGCCAAAGTTCACTGGTCGATCCGCAGCGTGCCCGCCGGAGCCGAAGTCGTCACCGAAGCGGGCGCCGTGCTCGGCCTGACGCCGTACAGCAGCGAGCGCAGCAAGCAGACTGGCTCGCAGCGCTTGACGCTGCGGCTTTCCGGGTACCAAGAAGTCAACGTGCAGTGCGAAGGCCCCAGTGACTGCCAGCATGAAGTCAGCTTGGTGGCGACACCCGCAAGCGCTGATCAGGCCAAGCCACCGACTGGAAACAAGCCCGGCGAAGCGGGCTCCGGCGCCCCTGGCAGCGACCTTAAAGACGCGGAAAAGATGCTCGACGACATGAGCGACAGCGACGACAAAAGCAAAAAGAAACGCAAGAAACGGCGCAAGAAGAAGTAGTCAGAACAGCGGACGCCAGGCTAGAGCGACAGCCCGTGTGCGCTCAGCCAAACCGCCACGTTGATCGCGCGGAAAAAGCCTTCGGCGTCTCCGTCAAGCGGGTCGCAGCCGGTCGTTGCAGCGACCCAGTCAGCGCGCAGAAGGGGGGCTCGCACGAAGCCCAAGCCGCGCAGGCTTATCGACGAAAGAAGTGCATCCAGCCACGGTCGCAGAGGTCCGGTCAGCCAGCGCCAAGGCGGTGCGCCAAAGCCGACCTTGTCGCGGCGCAGGCGGACGCTCTGCGGCAGAACATCGGGCAGCGCACGACGCAAGAGCAGCTTGGTATAGCCCTGCCCGGCCAGATCAGACGGCAGTCGCCCCAGGCAGTGCGCGACGAGGCGTGGGTCCAAAAACGGTGCTCTCGACTCGACCGAAGCCATCATGCTGTTGCGATCTTCAAAGCGCAGGATGGTCGAAAGCGACGTGCCCACCAGCAAGCGATACAGGTAGCCGTGCAGCAGGCTGCGCGCATCAAATGCAGCGGCGTGTGGCGGCTCCGTCGGCAGCGGTGGCAGCGCGCCGCAAAGGGCCCGGACATCGAAGTAGCGCGAGCGCAGAAAACCGCGCTGAAAGCGGGCCCGCAGCCAGGCCTGGTACAGACCCGGCTTCCGACGAGAAATTCCCAGGCGCAGAGCAGAAAGCAGCGCCTGGCGCAGCGCCGCAGCGCGGGCCCCAAGCTGCGGCGATGCAGTCGCGGCAAGCTCGGCGCGCAGAAGTGCCCACTGCCGCTGGGCAAGCTGCTGCGCTCGCAGGGCCGCTAGCGTACCGCCGTATCCGCCCAAGCTCTCGTCGGCGCCCTGACCGCTGAGCGCCACCCGATGGCCGTGCTGTGCCAGCACGCGGTACACACAGTGCTGCGCCCAGACGCTCGGGCCGCCGACGGGCTCGTCGTGCTGGGAAAGAAAGGCCAAAAAGCGCTCGGGGCCACCTGGCCCGTCGAGAACATCCTCAGGATTGACCTGAACGTTGTCGACTCCCGTATGCGCGATGACCGCCGCGATGTGGCGACGCTCGTCCCAGGGCTCGCCGGGTCGGTGGGTGGCGGAAAACGTGTGCAGGCGCTGGCCAGCCTGCGCAGCCAGCCCAACCAGCGACGAGCTATCAAGCCCACCGGACAAGCAGGCCGCCACGGGCACATCGCTGCGCAGACGGATGCGCACGGCGTTCGTAAGCAGGCTGCGGAACTCCTCGTCGGCCTCGGTCTGGGGACGCAGAATGGGCGGACAGCTTGCTTCGGACAGGTCGTAATAGCGACCGTGCTGCACGCTCAGCCGCCCCCCGGCATCGCGCGCGATGCGCAGCCATTCGCCGGGGCGCACGCGACGAATCTCAGCAAAAAACGTGGCGTCACCGACCTCGTGCTCGGCATCCGCGAGATAGCAGGCCAAGACCTGACGGTTCACGCCGATCGAGATGCGCAAGCGACGGGCAGCAGCCAGGATGGCCTTGGGTTCCGATGCCACCACGCAGGTGTCAGCCGTGGTCAGGTAGTAAAGCGGCTTTTCTCCGAAGCGGTCGCGAGCCAGCCACAGCGTGCGCTCGCGGCGATCGAACAAAGCGAACGCGAACATGCCGTTGACCTGAGCCAGCGCCAAAGGCACGCCGTGTTCTTCGCAGAGCGCCAGCAAGACCTCGGTATCGCTGCGACCGATGAAGCGATGGCCGCGCGTGGCTAGCTCGTCGCGTCGTTCGATGTAGTCGTAAAACTCGCCGTTGTAGCTGATGCACAAAGAGCCCCGCGGCATCGGCTGCGCCCCGGTGGGCGACAGATCGAGGATCGACAGGCGGCGATGACCCAGCGTGATACCCGCGTGCTCACCGTCGCTGAACAGGCCTGCGCCATGCGGGCCGCGATGTGCAAGGACTGCGCACATCTCACGCACGATGTCCTCGCGCTGGTCCAGCGCAATCGGAGCCAGCAGGGCAGCAACGCCACACATGGATCGGCACGTGAACGGCCGCAGGCCTGCGCCGAAACGCTAGGCCTTGCTGCCGTCGCTGCGTACGCGAGCCAAGCGCGAGTGGCTGCGGCTGTACGAGAAATAAATGACCAAGCCGATCGCCAGCCAGACCATGAAGTTGCGCTTCGTCGCCGTCGGCAAGCCGATCATCATGATGAGGCAGGTGACGGCGCCAAGCGGGCCCACGACGTTCGCGGCGGGCGTGCGGAAGGGGCGATAGATATCGGGGTTGCTCTTGCGCAGCACCACTACGCCGACGCAGACGATGACGAAGGCGAACAGCGTGCCCATCGACGTCAGCTCACCGGCAATCTCGACATTGAGCGTGGACGAGGCCAGCGCGACCACGATCCCGGTCAGCAGCGTCGATCGGTACGGCGTCTGAAAGCGCGGGTGGATCTTGCTGATGCCCGCCGGCAGCAGACCGTCGCGGCTCATGGCCATGAACACGCGCGGCTGGCCCATCATCATCACCAGAACAACACTGCCCAGACCAGCCAGCGCACCCAGCGAGACCAGGAATGCGCCCCAGTTCACACCGGCTATACGCAAGGCCAAGGCCACCGGAGCCGGCACGTTCAGTTGGTGGTACGGGACGATGCCGGTCAGAACAGCGGACACCAGGATGTACAGCACCGTGCAGACGGCCAGCGACGCGAGGATGCCGCGCGGCAGATCGCGCTTGGGGTCTTTGGCCTCTTCCGACATGGTTGTCACCGCGTCAAAGCCGATGTACGCGAAGAAAATCACGCCGGCCCCAGCGACGACGCCGGTCCAGCCAAAGGGCAGAAACGGCTGCCAGTTGCCGGGCTTGACGTAGCCAACGCCGAGCGCGAGGAAGATCAGCACGATCGCGACCTTCAGAAGGACGATCAGGCTCGTGGCGCGAGCGCTCTCTTTGACGCCGACGATCAGTAGCGTGGTGATCGCCGCGACCAACAGCACCGCCGGCACATTGAGAAAGCCATGCTGCGTCACGCCCGCTGCGTCGACCCAGGTCGTGAAATAGCCGTTGCACAGGGCGCGTGGAAGCTCGACACCAAAGCCGCGCATGAACTCGACGAAGTATCCCGACCAGGAGATCGCGACCGTGATGGCGCCGACGGCGTATTCCAGGATCAGCGCCCAGCCGATCAGCCACGCGACGAGCTCTCCCAGCGTCGCAAAGGCATAGGTATACGCGCTGCCAGCGACGGGAATCATGGCCGCCATTTCGGCATAACACAGGCCCGCGCAGGCACAGCCCAAGGCCGAAAGCACAAAGGACAGCACAATGGCTGGTCCGGCTTTCGTCGCAGCCGCCGAGCCCGTGATCGCGAAGATCCCCGCCCCGATGATCGCGCCGATGCCGATCATCGTCAGGTCCATGGCTGAAAGCGAGCGATGCAGCCGCTCTTCGCCATGCGAGTCCGCTTCACCCATCACTTGCTGGACTGTCTTCCGACGGAAAAGTGAGCTAGCCACGTGTGTTCCTTTCGCGACAGGGCCCGGACGATCACAACACCAAAGCCACGTCTGATTGGGCCGTAAGAGCCATCATGCAGCGTGAGACCCGGACGATACAACGCATTCCTGACAAGACGGCCCGGCGATGCTCGGCTCGCGTAGCGGGACAGACCCTACAGTGCGCAACGGACCAGATCGGCATCGCCAAGCGGCTGCGTAGCGACGAAGCGACCGTCGGGTCGCCGTTCCAGCGTCGCCATGGCCACATCGAGATCGTGGGTGAAAAACAAGCGGCCCCGACGCTGCAGAAGCGTCCCCAGCAGCGCAGTCTTCTCGTCGATCAGAAGCTCAGGGAAGCGGTCATAGCCCATGGTCATCGGCACGTGAACCCACGCTGATCCAGGCACCAGATCGCCCAAGAACGTGACCGAACGTGGCCCGTCGCTGTGTTCTGCCTCGCGCTGCACGGTCGACGCCTGCACCTCGGTCAGCATCAAGCCCGGCGTATGCCCATCGCTGTAGTGAAAGCGCAGCCCTGGCAGCGATGGGTCCGTCGCCGCCCGCCCGGCGATGACGTGCAAGCGCCCACTGTCACGCAAGAGCCCCGGAAGCTCGGGAATAAACGACGCCCGGTCGCGCGCATGGGGATGCATCGCGCGCTCCAGTGCGGCCTCGGACACGACGAAGCGAGCGCGGGGAAATAGCAGGCGCAGCGGTCGGCCCGCTTCATACGGCGCAAGCAAGCCACCCGCGTGATCAAAGTGCAGGTGCGACAGCACGACATCCGTGATGTCCGCGTCGGAAAGACCCAACTTCGCCAGCGAGGCCAGCAGCACATGATCGTCTTCAAAAACGCCAAAGCGCTGCCGCAGGTTGGGCGCGAAGAAGACGCCGATGCCGGTCTCGAACAAGATGCGCTGCTCGCCACGCTCGACGAGCAAGGCGCGACACGAAAGCGAGATGCGGTTCTCTTCATCGGGCGGGCACAGCTTGGCCCACAGCGCTCGTGGCGCGTTGCCAAACATGGCCCCCCCGTCGAGTCGCTGGCGATTTCCCGGCACGGCCGAGATCCGCGTGTCGAGCACTGGGCTGCTCATCGGCTACACCGAAAACCCGAAGGACTCGTCGTCATACAGCTGATTGAAGCGCTCGGCATAGCGCTGCAATAGCTCGCGGCGCTTGACCTTCATCGTCGGTGTCAACTCACCGTGTTCTTGGCTGAGATCGCGGTCGAGAAGGATAAAGCGGCGAATCGTCTCGACATGCGCAAGGTGTTGGTTGCCGCGCCGCACCGCGTCGATCATGCGCCGACTGAACTCGGGATGCTGCACCACCTGCGCCATGTTGCGGTTCAGCGCCTCGCTGCGCGCGGCGGGATTGGCCAATAGCTCGCGGGTCCGAGCGTCGAGATCGGGCTTGCTGACCAGGCCCTTTTCCGCTCCCCACTCCAAGGTCTCAAGCGGGCTGGGCACGACCAGCGCCGTGACATACGGCCGATTGTCGCCGCAGGCCAAGACGTGGCTGATCAGCGGATCGGCCGACTTGATCGCCGCTTCGATGTTGGCTGGCGCCAGGTTCTTACCGCCCGACGTGATGATCAGGTGTTTCTTGCGATCGGTGATGCGCAGATAGCCGTCTTCATCGAGCGTGCCGATATCCCCCGTGTGCAGCCAGGGGCCGCCGGGACCTTCCGCTTCCGTCGCGGGGGTCAAGATCTGCGCCGTGGCGGCTTCATCCTTGAAGTACCCCTTGAACACCCAGGGGCCGCGCAGCAAGACCTCGCCGTCCTCGGCGATCGCGCACTGCATCGGCGGAATCACGCGGCCCACCGTTCCCAGCTTGGTTGCCCCGACGCGGTTGCCGTGCGTCACCACCGTCGCCTCGGTCATGCCGAACACCTCAAAGATCGGCATGTTGGCAGCCCAGAAGAACTCCAGCACGTGCCGTGGTGTCGGTGCTGCCCCGACGATGAAATAGCGAATGCGACCGCCAAACGCCTGCCGCAGCTTGCTGAACACCAAGCGCTCGGCGACGCGATACTGCAGATCGATCGCAGGCGGAATGGGTCGGCTGTGCAGAATGCAATCGGCCCGCTTTTTTCCGACGGAGACCGCCCACGCAAAGAGCTCGCGCACCGGCCTCGGCTGACGCTCGACTTCGGTGTGGATCTTCGTATAGGCCTTCTCGAACAGGCGCGGGACCGAGCCGAACAGCGTCGGGCGGACTTCGCGAATCTCGGTGAGGACGGCCCCGGTGCTGCTGGCAAAATACGTCGGCAAGCCGGCGCTGATGCGACCAAAACAGGCGAACACGCGCTCGGCCGCATGCGCCATGGGCAGGAAGCTGTATGTGTAGTCGTCCTCGAACATCTCTTGCACGTTGTGCGCGTTCGAGAACAGCGAAACGATGTTGCGATGACTGATCATCGCGCCCTTGGGCGGGCCCGTCGTGCCGGATGTGTAGATCAGGATCGCGGTGCCCTCGGGATGTATGCGGCTCTGCTGTTCTTCGATCTCTGCCGACGAGAGCGGTGGCCCACAGAACCGCGAAGGAGCCACGAGGCGAAGATCGCGGCCGCGAACCTGCGCGAACAGGGCCTCGGTCCACGGCACGATGGCAACGACAAACGGCAGATCCTGCGTCGCTTCCAAGACCGTCTTTAGCTCGGCTTCTCCGTCGACGAAGACGACGCGCGTATCGCTGTGCTGCAGCAGATAGCGAATCTGCTCGACGGTCTGCTGCGGATAGATGCCCCAGCTAACCAAGCCCGCAAGCTGCGCCCCAAAGTCATAGATGGGCCAGCTTGCCTGCGTCGGGCCCAGCACCGCGACGCGATCCCCGCGCGCCAGACCCAGCTCAAGCAGCGCCCGCGCCACGCTGGCCGCCCGCTGCAAGAACTGCTCATAGGTAATCGCCTGCCAGCTCGGTTTTCCCGAGTCATCCGGCCCGCTTTGTCGCTCGTACATTGCGGGGCGCCCGCCGCTGCGTTGAGCGCGAACGCGCAAAAGATCGCCCAATGTCCGCACGCTGGGCAGACCCGCTATGTGCGACACTGGGACCGGCTTGCCTCGACGCTCAGCCTGTTTTTCATCCCACTTGCTCAGCTGGTCACGCAGCGCGCTTAGAACCGGGGCAAACATGTCGTCAGAGCCTCCTTAGCGTCTCTCGCTTGTAACGCGGCGGCGAGCGGCCCGTCAACGCGCTTGCTTGGCCCCAGGCAGCGCCGTATAGTCCGCCGTCTTTCAGCGCAGCCCAGCCCTCTTCCCGACGAGCAGAGCCCTCTTTTCCGTTCCATGGATCGTGCAAGTGTCGATAGCGTCGTCGAACAGTTGACGGCGACCGCCCTGCAAGCGCGCTCGGGTCGCCCCGGTGCAGCGCCCGTCGACACAAGCACGATCATCGAGCACACGCTGGTCCTGCCCGAGTTTGAAGGCCCGCTCGATCTGCTGCTGCACCTGGTTCGCAAGCACGAGCTTGATGTCTTCAACATCCCGATCTCGTTCATCACGCAACAGTACTTACTAACGCTGCAGGCCATGCAGGCGCTGAACATGGACTTGGCCAGCGAGTACCTGTTGATGGCCGCGACGCTGGCGTACATCAAGTCGCGCGAGCTTCTGCCCCCGGAAGCGCAGGCCGTCCTCGATCAAGAAGAAGGCGAAGAAGCCGAGCTCGGCGACCCGCGTGAGCTTCTGGTCAAGCGCCTGCTCGAATACCAGAAGTTCAAGGCGGTGGCCGAGCTCTTGGCGGCCCGACCCGTCGTCGGTCGCAACGTGTGGACGCGCGACGTGTCCCCCGAGCAAAGCGACATCGTCCCGGTCGCTCCGCTGGCCGAGGTCCCCGTCTGGGAGCTCATCGACCTATTGGCCAAGCTGCACGGCAAGCGACAGCGCAAGCTCTCGCACGAAGTCACCGTGGAACGGCTGTCACTGGCCGATCGCATCAACCAGATCAACGAAGCCCTCGATAGCGCCGCGCCGCTTATCCAGACGGTCTACACCTATGACACGCTGTTGACGCAGCTCGCCAGTCAGGACGTCGAGAGCGACTTTATGTACCAGGCGGTCCTGACGCTGCTCGCCGTGCTTGAGATGGCCCGCCTGCGCTTGGTCGCCGTCTATCAAGCCGAAGAGCGCGGCGCGATCTATGTCTGCCGTCCCGGTGTCACGCCGCCCAGCCCACAGGCTCCGCCGGCCAGCGGCTCGACAGGCCATGCCGGGTCGACGGACAGCGCCGGAGCATCGAGCGGCACCGACGTGATGGCAACGAGCGAGTCATCCGGCGAGTCATCGAGCGTCCCCACAGCCAGCACCGCAGCGGTGAGCGAGGCCGCAGGGCAGCCTGACAGCGCGCCTTCCGATTCCCCCGATATCGAGCAGATTGCAGCCCATGAGTCACCGCCCAACTAAGTCAACCAGCGAGGACGAACCGCGCCTTCCCTTGGATGCATCGCTCGCGAACGTGGGCGAGCATGCCGGTGCCGCAGACGAAGCAGCCGCAGACCGCGAGAGCCGCCAGCGGGTCGGCGGCCGGCGCCTCGATGTGGCCGATGAGACCGATGTGGCCGAGCACGAGGTGCCCGCCGCATACCCCGCGGACAGCGAAAATCTCAGCCAAGATCTCAGCGACGACGAAGCCAGCGACGACGAAGCCTTGGCCGAGCTATTACGTAATTCATCTAGCTTTGCGACGGAGCCAGCGGACCGCGAAGGGGAAGCAGAGCCCTCGTCGCAGACGCTGCCCCCGCCACGCCTGCGCTCGGTGCTAGAGAGCCTGCTTTTCGTCGCGGACAAGCCGCTGACCCTGCAGCGACTTCTGGAGATCCTCGAAGAGCAAGCGCACGAGCCGAGCGGACGCCAGGGCCCACCGCTGTATCAGCCCTCCCAGGTGCAGGATGCGCTCGTGTCCTTGGCTGAAAGCTATCTGCGCGAAGAGCGCGGCGTCGAGCTACACCAAGTGGCCGGTGGCTGGCAGCTGCGCACAGCGCCGAGCAATGCTCCGTGGGTGCAGCGCCAGCTGCAGCAGAAGCCGCAGCGCCTAAGCCGCGCCCAGCTTGAGACGATGACCATCGTCGCCTATCGCCAGCCGATCACGCGCCCCGAGATCGACGATGTGCGCGGTGTCGACTCGGGCGGCGCACTCAAGACCCTGCTAGAGCGCCGCTTGGTGCGCATCCTCGGCAAAAAAGAAGAGCCTGGCCGACCGCTTCTGTATGGCACCACGCGCGAGTTTCTGGAGTTCTTCAACCTGCGCGACCTGAAGGATCTGCCGACGCTGCGCGAGTACTACGAGCTTAACGATGAAAACAAGGCGCGGGTGCGCGCGGCGCATCCTGACGCGGCGCTGCCCCTGTCGCTAGACAGCGAGGCACGTGCGAGCCAGCACGCAGACGGCCCGCAGCAGATCTCGCTGCCCGAAGCGCCTGGCCAGCCGACCGTGGCACCGCTGCCCCCGCTGCCCGGCTTGCTAGACGAGCGTCCCCCGGCAACGCCTCCGAGCCCGCCTCCGCTTAGCCGCGTCGAGATCCTCGATCAGCAGCTTGCCGATGACGCCGAGCACCTTGCCAAGATCGACGAGCTGATCGCGTCGGTCAAAGGCGAGACTCCACCCATCGATGTTCTTTTGGGAATGGCCGAAGCCGCAGCCATGGCCGATTCCCAGACCCACAGCGACGAATCAGAGACCGCAGCCGATGGCCTGTCCAGCCAGGCCGAAGCCCACACGTCTGCCTTCGACGACGAAGCAGAACCCGCATCCCCCGACGATGACCCCACGGCATCGCCCCAAAGCGAGCCATCTCAGGCCGCTGAACCCGCCGCCGCAGACCCGGCAGCACCGACGGTGCGTCGCGGTCGCAAGAAAGCATAGGACCAATGAAGGGAATCCGACTCCAGCTCGTGCTCGCCAAGGGAGGCGTCGCCTCTCGTCGCGCAGCCGAAGCTTTGATGCAAGCTGGCCGCGTCGCGGTCAACGGGCGCGTGGTCAGCGAGCTTGGCACCCGCGTCGACCCCAGCCTTGACCGCATCACCGTCGATGGCAACGAGGTTTCACGCGAGCCGCTGGCCTACTACCTGCTCAACAAGCCCAAGGGCTATGTCACGACAGCCTCGGATCCCGAGGGGCGGGCCACGGTGTTCGATCTGCTCAACGAGCAGGGCATCCGCTGCCGACAGACCCCCGGCCAGGGCACAAACCCACCGCCTCGCGTTGTCGATGCCTCTGCGCTGCGCCTGTTTGCCGTCGGACGCCTCGATTACAACACCGAAGGCGCGCTGCTTCTGACCAACGATGGCGAGCTGGCCCATGCGCTGATGCACCCGAGCCGCGGCGTCGCGAAGATCTATCACGCCAAGCTGCGCGGCGAGATCAGCCGCGAGCAGATCCTGCGTCTGCAGCGCGGCGTCGAGCTGCCCCCCGCTCGAATCCTCGACAGCGACGGAAAACCTGTCGATCGAGCACCTCATCTAGGGCCGCGCGGCAAGGGGGAACGGGCCAAGCCGCTGCGCGAACACAGCGCGCCCTGTGAAGTGCGCCTGATCAAGAACACCGATCGCCACACCTGGCTCGAATTCGAGCTTCACGAAGGCAAGAACCGCCAGATCCACCGCATGGCCGAGGCCATCGGTAGCTCTCTGCTCAAGCTCATGCGCGTCTCGTACGCCGGGCTTGAGCTGGGGGATCTGCCGACGGGCACAGCACGCTCGCTGACCCTGCGTGAAGTGGCCATGCTGCGGGCGCAGGTGGGCCTTGCGCCCCCGGCTGACTCATCCCTGCTGCCCACGCCGCAGCGCGAGCGCCCTCGACGCGAAGGCTTCGGTGGCGACAGGCCCATGCGCTCGGGACCTCCCAGACGCGCGGCCTTCGGCGACGATAGGCCTAGACGCGAAGGACCTCCCAGACGCGCGGCCTTCGGCGACGACAGGCCCAGACGCGAAGGACCTCCCAGGCGCGAAGGCTTCGGCGACGACAGACCCCGGCGCGAAGGACCTCCCAGGCGCGAAGGCTTCGGCGACGCTCGGCCCATGCGCTCGGGACCTCCTCGACGCGAAGGCTTCGGCGGCGACAGACCCATGCGCTCGGGGCCTCCCAGGCGCGAAGGCTTCGGTGGCGATAGACCCATGCGCTCGGGGCCTCCCAGGCGCGAAGGCTTCGGCGACGCTCGGCCCATGCGCTCGGGGCCCCCGCGGCGCGAAGGCTTCGGCGACGACAGGCCCAGACGCGAAGGACCTCCCAGGCGCGAAGGCTTCGGTGGCGACAGACCCATGCGCTCGGGGCCTCCCAGGCGCGAAGGCTTCGGCGACGACAGACCCCGGCGCGAAGGACCTCCCAGGCGCGAAGGCTTCGGTGGCGACAGACCCATGCGCTCGGGGCCTCCCAGGCGCGAAGGCTTCGGCGACGACAGGCCCAGACGCGAAGGACCTCCCAGGCGCGAAGGCTTCGGCGACGACAGACCCATGCGCTCGGGGCCTCCCAGGCGCGAAGGCTTCGGCGACGACAGGCCCCGGCGCGAAGGACCTCCCAGGCGTGAAGGCTTCCGGGACTCTGATGCGGCGCGCGATCGTCTGCCGCGAAGCGGACCAGGCCGCGATCGTCCCCAGCACCGCCCCGAGGGCGATGACGCCCGTCACTAGCCATTCGACGCGCCGCGCATCGGGCGGGCGGCTGCTCATCGCACTGCTTGTGCTGTGCGTGATGGCGCCTCGCGTCGACGCGCGTCGAGCCCCGAGCGATCCACCCCGTCGCTTCACCGGCCGACTGCAGATGCTATCCGGTGCAGCGCTGGCCCTGCCCAAGCTCTTCGACGGCAGTCGGTCGTTTGCCACGTATGTTCCGGCAGAAGCAGAGGTAGCTCTGCGGATCACGGGCCCGCTCTCGGTGGGCTTGGGCGGCAGCGGCCTTCTTGCTCCGTTTTCACTGACCACGTGCAGTGACGCCCCGTCGCCGCGCGCCAACGCGCTTGTCGCATTCGGCACGCTGCGCTTGGACTTCAACAACAGCCGCGATGGATCGTGGTGGTCCCCTTGGCTGGCGCTGCGCGGCGGAGTCGTCGGTCAGGCCGGCGTCGGCAGCGGCGATCCATGCGAAGAACGCTTCATCTTGGGCATGTATCTCGGCCCGCGCCTGGGCACCGATCTGTGGATGGGCAAGGCAGCCGTCAGCTTCGCCGTCGGCTATGACCACCTGCCGCGCGCCGCGGGCCTCGCCATCCAGACCGGGCTCACTCTCCGCCTGTTCTAGCCGCCCCTGCACCCCATTTTCCGGGGCTCCCTCGACGGGGTGGTCGTGATACCATAACGGCTTCCTCGTTCTGCCATGGCTATTGCGGCGGCCTCCAAGCAGTGCCCTGTATGTCGTGCGGTCTACTCCGGCGGTGACCGTGCATTCTGCCCGCTTGACGGCACACGCTTGGTAGATGCGGTGCCCCTCGCCAAGAGCAGCGAAGACCCCCTGCTCGGTCGCACCATCGCCGGTCGCTTTGTCCTCGAAAAACGCCTGGGCAAAGGCGGCATGGGCGTCGTGTATCTGGCGCAGCACACGGTTCTTCGCCGCTCGTTTGCCGTCAAGCTGCTCCTGCGTGAGTTCATCAGCAACGAGCGCGCCCTGGCTCGCTTCTTCCGTGAGTCCCGCGTCGCGTCCTCGCTGGATCATCCCAACATCGTCAGCATCTATGACTACGGACAGACGGACCAAGGCGAGCCGTACCTGATCATGGAGTTCGTCGAGGGAGTGTCGCTGCTGCAGATCATTCGGCAGAGCCGCACGCGCAACCTGCTGCCGGCCTACGCCGTACAGCTCCTTCTGCAGGTCGCCCGCGCCCTTGAACACGCGCACGCGCGCGGCGTCGTGCATCGCGATATCAAGCCGGAAAACCTGCTGGTCACGACGTGGCAGGGGCAAAGCGACTTCGTGAAGATCCTCGACTTTGGGGTGGCGCGCGTCATCGGGCAGCCGCCGCTCACACGCATCGGCGAAGAGATCCTCGGTACGCCGGAGTTCATGGCACCCGAGCTCCTAACGTCCGCCGAAGTCGCGCCCCCCGTGGACCTGTACGCGCTGGGCATCATGCTGCACGACGCGATCGTCGGTGAGGCCCCATTCCGCGGCGATGTCAGCGCCATCCTGCAGGGTCATGTGAACCAGGTGCCGCCGCTGCTTTCGCGGCGACGCCGCGATGTGCCAATCCCCCCCGCGCTGGACGCGCTCGCGGCGCAACTTCTGGCCAAGGATCCGGCGCAGCGCCCGACGGCAGCAGAGGCATTGGCTCGGCTTGAGCAGCTGAGCGCGCAGCTGCCCCGCCGCAACAACCTGGCTTCGGCGAGCGCCCTACCCGCCCTTGCTGGCTCTGCTTCCGTCGAGGAAGGCACACGTACGCAGATCCTGCCAGCGGCCAGTCTGCGCCCTGCAGAAACACCTAATAGAGAGACCGGGCCACGTACCGTTGCGCTGCGCCCTGCCGAGGGGCCAGCAACGGTCATCCTGGGCGCTGGGGCGGTGCGAGTCAGCGATCTCGTCAAGGTCGCGGACCCAGCAAAGCGCGCAGAAATCGATGCGCTGGAAGCAGAGCTCGACGCAGCCAGCGAGCGACAAGCCCGCAGCGTGCTCCGTCTGGCGAGCGAGCTGTGGGGCGACCCGGATCAGCCAGTGCATCGCTGGCCCAGCGACGCGCACGGGCTGTGGCTGCGGCTGCACATGGGGCGCAGTCATGCCCAAAAGCAGGCACAGCGCCTAGCCACGGTGCAGGAACAAGCGCGGCAGACCCAGCAGATTGCCGATGACAAGCGACGCGTCCTGCACCAGGAAATCCTGCAGCTCAGCGAGCGCCTGCAGCTTGATCGAGGGCTAAGCAGCGACGAGAGACAGCGAATCCTTAGCGCCATCGAAGCGCAGGAACGCAGCCTCGCCAGTGTGCTGCAAAGTGGACCGGACATGCTGGCCAGCGAGATCTCGCAGCTACGTCGCGGACTTCGCGACGTGCAGCTTGAGTCGCGCACGCTGTTTGCCGAGCTTGCGCGCCGGCTGTTGCACGCCGCGCAAGGTCAGTCTGTGCATGCCGCGGTCAGCCAAGAGCTGCAGCAGCAACAACACCTGATCGATGCTGCGCAGTCGATGCTGTCGCTTCTGACCCGCAGTCTCAGCGCCATCGTCTAGAGCGCAGCCCCGACCCAGCTACGCATCAATTGTCCAGCCGGGTCAGTTCTGTTAGGCTGCGCCCGTCTCACGACTGCGTAGCTCAGTTGGATAGAGCAACTGTTTCCTAAACAGTAGGTCGCGCGTTCGAATCGCGCCGCGGTCACCGCAAGAGCGCTTGTCCCGACGGGCAGCGTTCCGCCGAGCGTTATGACGGGGGGTGCTGCAGATTCCATGGCGGGTGCTTTTGCTTGGTCGCTCGCTACGCTGCGGGCAGCAAGCCCAGACGCTCACGGACCTCGGCCATGGTTTTTTTCGCCACCGCGCGAGCCCGCCGCGCCCCTTCGTGCAGGATTTCGTCGACGAGACCTGGCTTGGCCATGATCTCGCGCTTGCGCTCTTGGATGGAGGCAAGCGACGCGATCATCGCATCGGAAAGCGCGCGTTTTGAATCGACGCAGCCGATGCGGGCGGTACGACAGCCCTCGTGAAGCTCGGCGACTTTGTCGGGGGGCGAAAAGTATTGCTGCAGGCCACAGACATAACAGCTCTCGGGGTGTCCGGGGTCCTTGCGACGCAGACGGGTCTCGTCGGTGAAGGCGCCGCTGATCTTCTTGCGAATGGTGTCTGGATCGTCGCCGACCGCGATGTAGTTGCCCAGCGACTTGGACATCTTCTGCTTGCCATCTAAGCCCATGATGCGCAGCGGCTCTTTGTGGATCGGCATGGGCTCGGCGAACGTTGGGCCAAAGCGGTTGTTGAAGCGACGCACCACCTCGCGGGTCAACTCAAGGTGCTGAATCTGATCTTCACCGACGGGAACATGCGTGGCCTTGTACAGCAAGATGTCCGCGGCCATGAGCACGGGATACGTAAACAGTCCGCAGTTGATGTAGTCGGCACGCTCGCTTTTTTCTTTGAACTGCGTCATGCGCGACAGCTCGCCGTAAGGCGCCACCGTCGAAAGGATCCAGGCAAGCTCGCTGTGTTCGGGAACGTGCGACTGCACAAACAAGGTCGCTCGCTCGGGATCGATGCCGCAGGCCAAAAGCTCGGTCGCTAGCTCGCGCACACGGCCCGGCAGGCCCGCAGGATCGTAGGTCTGCGTCAGCGCGTGCAGATCGACGATGCAGTACAGGCAGCGATACTGCTCTTGCAGCTTGACCCAGTCGCGAACCGCGCCCAGGTAGTTGCCGATGTGAAAGCCTCCCGAGGGCTGAATCCCGGAAAGGACGGTTGCTTCCGTCGTCGGCGATGCAGAAGGAGGGGTAGAGGTGGCCCCAGACAGGGTCGCTGCCGGAGTCGATGATGCGGTCGATGAAGTCTTCGTTGTCATGGGCGCGTCTTGCCGAATATCGCCGCGCTGGCGCGCTTGTCAAAAACCCGCGCGGCGCATAGCGTCGCGGCATGAGCCACAGCGAGCGCCGCCACCTGCTGCTGCTCTTGCGCGATGCCCAGGCTCGCGATGCGCTGGCTCGCGGCCTGCGAGAACATCAGTACTCTGTGTTTTCCGTCGGAGATCTGGCTGGAGCGCAGGCGCTTCTGCGCAGTCAGCCGATCGATGTCGTGCTGTGCGAAGACGTGGCCGATGACGTCTTGGTCTTGCTTTCTTCGACGCGCGACGGACCGGCGCTGCTGGCACTGGGGGCGAGTCCGACATCGTACGCGGCCGCAGCGAACGCCATGGAGCGTCTGCTCCAGGCGGGGGCGTTCGACTATCTGCCGGCTCCGCACCGACCCTTCGACGTCGCGCTGGCCTTGGCCAAAGTCGCGGCCCGCGAAGCCAGCCGTGCTGATGCGCAGGCACGGGCCACGGCAGCGCGCTTCTTACCGGCTGCTCCGCTCGCTTCACAGGCGACGGCACAGCCGCTCGATCTGTCTTCGTTGGGGCTGATCGCAGCGTCGCCGGCCATGCTGGCCCTTTTGGCCAAGATCCGGCGCGTGGCAGTGCATCGCACCACGGTGCTTCTGACGGGCGAATCGGGCAGCGGCAAAGAGGTGCTGGCAAAAGCCCTGCATACCCTGTCGCCGCGACGCGAAGGACCGCTGGTTGCAGTCAACTGCGGCGCCCTGCCCGAGACGCTCTTAGAGAGCTTGCTGTTTGGCCACCGTCGCGGCGCCTTTACCGATGCTGTCCGCGATCAGAAGGGCCTGCTGGTCGACGCCGATCGGGGAACGCTGTTTCTCGACGAGATCGCCGAGCTCTCGCCGCGGCTGCAAGTCAAGCTCTTGCGCGTATTGCCGGGTCCGTCGGATACCGGCGGACAGCTTGTCCAGCCGCTGGGCGCCGACGTCAGCGAGGCGGTACAGGTCGACGTCCGCATCATTGCCGCGACGCTGCGCGACCTGGAAGCGGCCGTCGCGGCCGGGCGCTTTCGTCACGACTTGTACTACCGGCTGAGCGTCGTCCCCTTGCACGTCCCGCCACTGCGCGAGCGCAAAGAAGACATCCTGCCCTTGGCCCAGCATTTCTTGCGACGCGCTGCGAGCAAGCTGGGCCGTCCGCTTGCAGGCTTTACCCAAGCGGCGCAAGCGCAGCTTTTGGGCGCAAAGTGGCCGGGCAATGTGCGCCAGCTTGAAAACACGATCGAGCGCGCGGCGGTCTTATCCGACGCAGGAGCCACGGTACTCGATGCCGCGGATCTGCCACCGCTTCAGCCTCTTTCGGCCGACTCAGCCGGTCTGGACGCGCTGGGCCCACATGCGACGATCGCTGAGCTTCCACCAAGCAGCGACGAGGATTTTTCGCTGCGGCGAGCGCAGGCAGAGCTGGAGCGGAGCTTTATCAAGCGCGCACTGGTCCGCACCCGCGGCAATCGCTCGGCGGCGGCGCGGCTGCTGCAGCTATCCCACCGCGCGCTCTTATACAAGCTGCGAGCCTATGGACTAGACGACGCCTAGACTTGGATTGACGCCGACCCGCCGAGAGCAGTACAAAAGAGGCATGTTCCGCGATAATTTGCGCCGCATTGTTGATCAGACTCAGGGTGCGCTTGCTGCGTTGCTGATGGGCTTCGATGGCATCCCGGTTGAGACCTTCCAAGCCGACAACAAGAAAGTCGATATCCAGACGGTCGGCATGGAATTCAGCCACATCCTCACGCAGGTCCGCAAAGCGGCCGACGGACTGGATGCCGGCGGTGTCGAGGATGTCACCATCCGCACCGAGAAGATGACCATCCTCATCCGCATCCTGACCAAGGACTACTTCCTGGCTGTCGTCGTGGCACCGAACGGCATTCCCGGCAAGGGTCGCTATCTGATGCGGGTCACGGCGCCCAAGCTGCAGGCCGATCTGTAGCCCTGGCCCGTCTTAGATCGAGTCGCTGAGCAGGCGCTCGATCAGTCGCAGCGTCGTTTCGATCTTGACGAGAAAGTCGTCTGCGCTGTCGACGATGAAGCGCCGTGGGTGACGCGCCCAGACGTGCAAGATGCGCTCGTCGATCTCTTGGGCGCTGACGGCGTCCTCGGTTCGCAGGGGGTTTTGGTTGTTGTAGCCCTGGCTTTCGCCGGGCGTCCGCAAGTGGATGACCGCGTGATACCGGGCTAGTTCGGCTTCGCTGCTGGTGTTGAGATCACGCCAGAACGTCGCTGGGCTCTCGGGCCAGTATGCGAGCCCGTCGAGCGTTCCGCGATCACACAGGACAAAAGGCAGCCTGCCTTCTTCTTCCACCATGCGCTGCTGCTCGCGCTGCACATAGTAAATCGCGCGCTGCGCCGCCCGTCGCCCAGCGCTGCTTTTGCTGCGCCAGAAGCCACCGCCAAAGAGGATGCTCGCCGCTTCGGGCAGCACGGTGGCGCGAGTGCCAAAGCTGCGCCGTGCGATCTCAAGGATTGCGGTCTTACCAGCCCCCGGCCCGCCCGTGAGCACCACGAAGCGACAGGCGATGGGCGACGTTGTCTCTGTCGGACTTGCAGACATCGAATTCGACACGGTCAGCCTCTTACAACAGGAACACGATGGCCACGACGCCCAGGAGCAGCGCAGGCAAGTGGCCGAGCAAAATCCGCAGACCATAGGCACGCCCACCGCTCCACCACGCCATGCCGGTCTTGACCACGGTATTCGAAGCCACGGCGATCCAGATCGAGATCACTCCGACCTGTAGCGGCTCGCCGCCTTGCTGGGTCAGCTTGCTCGACGCGACGACGATCGAGTCAACATCGGCCAAGCCGGCCGCAGCCGATGCCAGATACAGTCCGCGCACTCCAAGATACGTGCGAGCAAGCTTCGCGGTCAGCACCACGAAGATGTAAAGGACGCCCCACTTCAGAGCCGGCAGGATCTCAAACGGGTTGCTCAGGCTCACGGCATGCCCGGTATCGGAGGCCTGGTCTTGCTCGCTGACCGCCGCGCGCCGCATCACCAACAGCGCCGCGGCGAGATATCCGCCGACCATCAAGAGCGACGGCACGAGCAGGTGCATGCCCAAGGGCGGATAGACAATCATCGTCACCAAGAGGACGCGCAGCATCATGACGCCGTACGACAAGAGCGCGCCTTGGACGGCAGGGCGTAGCAAGCTCGGTGAGCGGCGAGCCTGCTCTCCCATCGCGAGGGTGACGGCCGTGGACGAGGTCATGCCGCCGATGAGTCCCGCCAAGCTAAGGCCGCGACGCGCACCCAAGATTCGCGTCAAGACGTATCCGGCGTAGCCCACTCCCGCGATCAGCAGCACGAACAACACCACGCTTCGTGGGTTGAGCACGCCTTCGAGTGGCGGAAACAGCGTGAGCGCGCGATCGGGGACAACGGGCAAGACGATGAGCAAAGCCAAAAGAAGCTGCAGCGTGCCGACGAGCTCGTTGCGCTGCACCTGCGCGGCCAGCTTGCGCATCCACGGCTTCGAGATCAGCACCACGACGCAGAACAGCGCCAGCATGACCGCGACGCCAAGCTGATAGCGCACCAGCATGCCCAAGAGCGCCACTAGCAAGGCTGCCACCTCGGTCGTGATGTCTTCGCCCCGCGGCAGCGGCAGCAGCTGCGAGGTCGGCGTCGATTCGTCGCCTGGGCCCGCGGCTTGCCGTCGTACTTTTTCCAGGTGCAGCGCCGAAAGCAGCACGGCAAGGCCCGCCACCGTCAGAAGCGGCAGCGCAGGCACCATCGGCATCAGCAGCGCCGAGGCATAACCCAATAGAGCGATCAGAGCGAAGGTGCGGGCGCCCTTGGCCGCCGGGTTCTGATCGGCCGCCTCTAGCCGGGCGTGCTCGCGTTCGAGCCCAATCAGCAACCCCAGGGCCAGCGCAGCGCCAGCCTCCCACAGGGGTCGTAGCTCTAAGAACATCCCGGTTGCCATGCGTTCAGGTTCCACTTTTCCGACGGCGAAGGTCAAGCGGCATCCAGCACACGAGCGCCAGAGCCACGTCCGTCTCAGCGCGGCACTGGCCACCCCTGCGGCGAACACGGGAAGCATCCTGCCCAATGTCGCGCGCTCACCGCTTGCCAAAGTGCTCGCGATGCCTCAGGTTCCAAGAGCCGATGGATGCCGCAGGACTCTTTAGCGATGCGGTTCGTTGCCACGACGTGCGGACACAGGACGAACGAAGCCTCGTGACGTCTGTCCTGTTCCTCGTCTCACGTCTCGGTCTCTTCCCGGTCTTTTCAGGTCCTTTCGCGGATCAAGGCGGTGCGCCCAATGCAAGTGGATGGCTGGTTCGATGAACTCAAGCGCTATGTGCGTTTCGGCCCCGCAGACGAAGCCGCTCTGCGCGGCCTGGCGCCGCTGCTTGAAGCGGAATTCGTGCCGATCGCTGACACGTTTTATGACCGAATCCTCGAACATGAAGGAGCCCGCCAAGCTCTCGCGCACGGTGAAAGCACCGTCGGTCGACTGAAGAAGACCCTGTATGACTGGATGTCGCGCTTGCTCAGTGGCCCCTGGGACGACGCCTACTTCCACCTGCGCTGCCGGATTGGCCGCGTACACGTTCGCATCGCGCTGCCCGAGCACTACATGTTCGGCGCGATGAACGTCCTGCGCACCGAGTTCGCACATCGCATCTCAGCGATCTATGCCGACGATGAACCGCAAAAAGCCGCGGCGCTTCTGGCCGTGAATCGCATCCTCGATATCGAGCAAGCGATCATGCTGCACACCTATCGCGAAGACATGGAAGCCCAGCAGGCCCGAGCCGAGCGACTGTCGACCTTTGGTCAGCTCGTGGGCTCGATTGGCCACGAGCTTCGCAATCCGCTGGGGGTGATGGAATCGTCGCTGTACATCCTAAAAAGTCGCGTCGGTAACGACGAGCGCATCAAGAAGCACGCCGATCGCATCGGTGAACAGATCGCGGTTGCCAACAACATCATCTCGGCCCTGCTCGACATGATTCGCGACAAGCCGCTCTTGCGCGAGCCAGTGCAGCTAGAGCGCATCCTTCAGGACGTCCTCAGCACGCTCAAGATCACGCCCGATGTGCGGGTCTCGATCGACATTGGGGACCAAGCGGCCAGCCTGCACGGGGACCCGACCCAGCTAGGCCAGGCGCTGCGCAACTTGGTGGAAAACGCCCTGCACGCCGTCGGTCCAGCCGGATTCATCGCGATCACCACAAACCGCCTAGGCGATCTAATCGAAATCGCGATCGCCGACAGTGGCCCCGGTGTCGACCCCGTGATCCAAAAGCGACTGTTCGAGCCGCTGATCAGCGCCAAGCCGGGCGGCATTGGCCTCGGTCTTTCGCTCGTGCGGCGCATCATTGAACGGCATGGCGGCACGGTCAGCTATGCCCCGGATCCCCAGCGAGAACAGGGCGCTCGCTTTGTGATTCGCCTGCCCATCCTCGATCCCGTCAAGAAGGCCAGTGCCCATGCCTAAGGTCCTTGTGATCGACGACAATCGGCCCTTCGCCGAGAACCTGTGCGAGATCCTCGAAGAAGCAGGACACGAGGTGGTCATTGCCACAAGCGGAGAAGAGGCGCTGCAGCGCGTGGCCGGGGCTTCTTTTGACGTCATGCTGTCCGACATGCGCATGCCTGAGATGGGCGGCGCCGAGCTAGTCCATCGCATGCGACAGCTCGATCCGGGGCTGCCGGCGCTGGTGATCACCGCATTCACACGCGACAACGATCTAGAGTGTGCCCGACAGGAGGGACTGCTGGCGATTCTGCCCAAGCCCGTGCCGATTCCGGTGCTCTTGTCGCTGATCGCGTGCGCCCGACGGGATGGCTTGGTTGCGCTCATCGAAGATGACAGCAAGCTGCTCGACAACCTGACCGAAGCCCTGCGCGAGCGCGGCTTTGCGACGGTCACCGCGTCCACTGTGCTTGAGGCTGCCCACTTGGGCGCAGTGACCCCGTTTGTTGCGTTGGTCGATCTGCGCGTCCCCGGAGGCCCCGATGGCGAAGCCATGCGCGCACTGCTTGCGCGCTATCCCGGCATTCCCACTCTGGTTATGACGGCGCACCCAGACGGACCGATTCTTGCTGGAACACAGAGCGTGTTTATCAAACCCTTCCAGACCGCGGATCTGCTGAACGCGGTTGAGAAGCTTTACTCTCAGCACCGAGCCAGCCGCCTTGGCAAGCGCCCATCCAAAGACCCTGCTGTTGGTCGATGACAATCGGCCCCTTGCCGACAATCTTCGCGAGATCCTCGAAGATGCCGGCTATGCCGTGCGCATCGCGGGAGGCTATGCGCAGGCTCTTGCGACCGAGCGCAACTATTCTGTGGCTCTGGTCGATGTTCGCCTGCCCGATGGCGATGGGACGGCCCTCGCCGCTGAGCTAAAGCAGCAGCTACCCGATCTGGAAGTCATCCTGCTGACCGGGTTCGCGACGCTAGAGTCTGCGGTAGCCGCTGTACGCACGGGGGCCTGGGCGTACCTGACCAAGCCCTGCTCGCCCGACGACCTGCTGCTGACGATTCGCCAGGCCATGCGCCACGTCATGCTGGTCGAAGAAAAGCGCGAGCTGGGCCGGCGTGCTGCCATGGCCGAAAAGCTTGCCGCCGTCGGAACCCTGGCCGCGGGTCTGTCACACGAGATCCGCAATCCGCTCAATGCCGCCTCGCTGCAGCTGACGTTGCTCGAACGCCGCCTGCGGCGCCTGCCCGCGGAAAGCCAAGGGCAGTTCATCGAGCCACTCGACCTGGTGCAGCAGGAAATCCGACGCCTGAGCCAGATCGTCACCGACTTCTTGCAGTTCGCTCGCCCGCGCGAGTTCACCCCGGTCGCCGTCGATCTGGCTGCGGTGGTCGAGACGGTGCTCGCGCTTCTGCAGGCGCAGGCCGAAGAAGCCGGCTTGGTCCTGGAGCGCTCGATCGAGTCGCGCGCGTATATTGCCGGCGATGCGGGCTTGCTGCAGCAGGCGCTGATCAACTTGGTGCTCAACGCGATCCAAGCGACGCCCCCCGGTGGCCTGGTGCGCGTGACCCTGGGCGAACAGAACGACAGCGTCCTGCTAAGAGTCGAGGACAGCGGCCCCGGCATCCCTCCCGCACTGCGCCCGCGAGTCTTTGAGCCGTTCTTTACCACCAAGGAAATCGGCTCCGGGCTGGGGCTGCCGCTCGTTCACTCCATCGTCCAGCAACACGACGGAAACATCAGCGTTCAAGACAGCACCGAGGGTGGAGCCAGCATGGTGCTCACCCTACCGCGTAGCGGCCCGCGCTAGTAGCGAACGCGAAGCTCGGGGTTGACGTCATAGCCCGAGGTTCCAGCCGGCGAGACATTCACCGAGCCACTGCTGGCGTCGTTGGTCTGGTTGGTATCGATGGACTCAGAAGTCCCCTGCCCCACGGACGGCAACGGAGGCTCGACCACGGGGTCCGGCCCTCGGGTGGGCAGCTCGCGTCCCGGAGCCGGAACCACCAAGACAGGGACCGGGCTGCGCTGCGCAAGCTGCGTCGACACACTGCCCAAGAGCAGCCGCATCATCGCACCGCGGCCGTGGCTGCCTACCACCACCATGTCGGGCTTCAGATCGCCGATGAGCTGCAAGAAGCCATTTACGGCATCCCCCATGCGCAGGTGCAGCTCAACCGTCGTCTTGCTGCCCAGCATGACGCGCATTCGCTCCAAGCGCTCACGCGCCTGCTGTGCCTCTTCAAACTCAGCCGGGATGTTCAGCCCCAGATCCGTCGGAGCCGCGAGGCTCCCCTGCAAGGGAGCAATGTGGATCAGGTGCAGCGTGGCCCCCAGCCGCTCGGCCAAGGCCAGCGCGTGATACATGGCGCCGGCTGAGCTATCGCTGAAATCGATCCCGACGGCGATGTTGTAGCTTCCAGATCGCATTGCGGACTCCTGTTGCTAGCGTGATTGCAGTCGAACCAGCCTCGACTGGGCCCTGGGTCAGCAGGCACGGCGCTACGTCGCGGGGAGGTTCTTGAGCGCGCTGGGGCGCTGCTGGTACTCACGCAGCTTGTACTGGATCTTGCGCGGCGAGATCCCCAGCATCTCGGCCGCTCGCGACGTCGAGCCCCCGGTGTGTTCCAAGGTCTTCAGGATCGCGAAACGCTCAATCTCTGCCAAGCGGGAACCAGGCACTGGAGGATAACCATCCTGTTTCGTTGGCGATCCGCCCGGCAGAATCGAGATGGCGAGATCCTCCGGGCGGATGACATCGCTGCGGCAGACCACGACCGCTCGCTCGATGGCGTTCTCTAGCTCGCGCACGTTGCCCGGCCAGGGATAGCGCAGGATCTTTTCCATCGTGTCGTCGGTGATGGTGCGGATCTGCTTGCCGTTCTCCTTGGCATAACGAGCCAAGAAGTGATGCGCCAGAAGTCCAATGTCCGACGGTCGCTGCCGAAGCGGCGGAACGTCGATGGTGACGACGTTTAGGCGATAGTAAAGGTCCTCGCGGAACAGACCCTGTTTCACGCGCTCGATCAGGTTGCGGTGCGTCGCCGTGATGATGCGCACGTCCACTTTGATCGTCTGGTTGCCGCCCACCCGCTCGAACTCGTGCTCTTGCAGGAAGCGCAGCAGCTTGACCTGTACAGCGGGCGAAATCTCACCGATCTCGTCGAGGAACAGGGTGCCGCCATCGGCCTGCTGGAAGCGGCCGTCACGACGCATCACGGCGCCGGTAAACGCGCCACGCTCATGGCCGAAAAGCTCGCTCTCAAGCAGCGTCTCGGACAGCGCGGCGCAGTGCAGCTTGACGAAGGGGCCCGAGGCGCGCTGGCTGTGCTCATGCAGCGCCGCCGCCACGAGCTCTTTGCCGGTACCACTTTCGCCCGTGATCAGCACCGAAGCGCGCGAGGGAGCGACCTGCAGCACGGTATCGAACACTTTCTGCATCGCCGGGCTGGCCCCGATGATGTTCGAGATCTTGTGCCGCTCTGCCAAGCGCTCACGAAGCTGACCCGCTTCTCGGCGCAGACGACGCCGCTCCATCGCCCGTTCAATGACCAGCGTCAGCTCGTCGAAGTTGATCGGCTTGGTCAGATAGTCAGCGGCTCCCGCCCGCATGGCGGCCACCGCCGTATCGATCGCACCAAACGCCGTCATCACGACGACCGCCAGCTCAGGATCGTGCTCAAGCGCCTTGTTCATCAGACCCAGACCGTCGAGGCCCGGCATCTTCAAGTCCGTCACCACCACATCCGGTGCGAACTCCTCCAGCTTGGGCAAGGCCTTAAACCCGTCGGCGGCGGTCTCTACGGCATAGCCCTCTTCGCGCAGTAGCTCGGCCAGCGCAGAGCGAGCATTTGCTTCGTCATCGACAATCAAGATGCGGCCTGAAACAGACATGGCGTCCCTCTATCAGCGATGTCGAAGCAAGTTCCGCGCCGACATTGTTTTGGGTGCTAGAGCCCGAAGCGTTCGTGCGCTGCAGCGGCCAAGGCTTCGCGGTGACTGGGGTGAGCCACTTCGATCAGCGCCTGCGCCCGCTGTCGCAGGTTCTTGCCGTACAGGTTGGCAACGCCGTATTCCGTCACAACGTAGTGGACGTGGGCGCGCGTCGTGGTCACCGCCGCACCATGCTTCAGTTGGGCGACGATCCGCGGCTCGCCTCGCCGCGTAGTCGCCGGCAGGGCGATGATTGGCTTGCCTCCCGCCGAGAGCGCCGCACCGCGCATAAAGTCCATCTGCCCGCCGACGCCCGAGAACTGCAGCGGCCCGACGGAGTCGGCGCAGACCTGACCCGTCAGATCCACCTCGATCGCGCTGTTGATCGCCGTGACCTTGGGGTTCTGGCGAATGATGGCCGTGTCGTTGACGAAGCCGATGTCCCGCATCACAACCTGCGGGTTGTCGTCGATGAAGTCGTACAAGCGGCGCGTGCCATTGACGAAACCGGCGACGATCTTGCGACGCTGGCTGACCTTCTCTTCGCCCGTGATCACACCGCGCTCGACGAGGTCAATGACTCCGTCGGAAAACATCTCGGTATGGATGCCCAGACGACGGTGATGGGTCAGCGAGGCCAGCACAGCATTGGGGATGCTTCCGATGCCCATCTGCAAGGTCGCACCGTCTTCGATCAAGCCAGCGCAGTAGCGTCCGATGGCCAGCTCAGCCTCGCTGGGCGGCGATGGGGGGCGCTCGGGTAGCTCGTCCGTGCAGTAGACCTTTTCGTGAATGTCGCGGATGTGGATCAGGCCATCGCCATGGGTGCGCGGCATGCGCGGGTTGATCTGCGCGATGACGCGCTTCGCCGACTGCACAGCGGCCAGCGTCACGTCCACCGATACGCCCAGCGAGCAGAAGCCGTGGCGATCCGGGGGCGACACATGGATCAGCGCCACATCCAAAGGCAGGATGCGCTCGCGAAACAGGTGCGGCACTTCCGACAAGAACACAGGCACATAGTCGGCGCGTCCGCTGCGCACGGCATCGCGCACGTTTTCACCGACGAATAGCGCGTTGACCCGAAAGCTCTGTGCGTACTCGGGCGCCGCATAGGGAGCCGCGCCTTCGGTGTGCAGATGCACCACCTCGACGCCGCGAAGCTCGGGAGCGCGCTCGGTAAGCGCTGCAATCAACCGCTGCGGCGCCGCCGAGACCGAATGAACAAACACCCGCTCTCCCGAGTGAATCGACGCCACCGCATCGCTGCAGGACCTGTGCTCCGCCATTACGCCGGGGCTCCCTGCGAGGCCGGGGGGACCACGACGACCGGCACGGGTGAGCGATGACACAGCGCCGTCGAGACACTGCCCATCAGCATGCGCATCAGGGCCCCACGACCGTGGCTGCCCACCACCACGAGCTCGGGCTTTAAGCGATGAATCTCGCCGAGCAGTGCATCCAGCGACGTTCCGTCGACGACATGGGTGGTGCAGGGCACGCGCTCGCCGACGTGCTTCATGGCCCACTCTGCGAGCATGGCCATGCGCTGCTGACGCTCGATCTCGATCTGCCCCTGCACTTCACCGGTCAGCAGCACGGCCTCGGGCGCAACCAAGGCGATCGGCTCGTATACATGCACCACGTGCAGGTGCGCGTTGAGGCTCGTGGCCAGGGTCACGGCTTGTTCCAAAGCCCGCTCGGAACCCCCACTGAAGTCCACGCCAATGAGGATGCTTTTTCCATCGCTAGCCATCGTCCAGTCCTTTGGTAAGAGAGACGCGTTTGCTACCCGCTGCGCAAAACCCACCGCAGCGAGCGAGCCACCGCAGAAGTGAGTGTCCAGCAATCAAGGTGCCAGCAGACGGCTCTCTCCCATGCTGGCGCCGAGCGCGAAATACCGCTTCAGCATCGCGCAAATTATTCGCAAACCGCAAGCCTTTACGCATTTCATGCGCCCGCATCCCAGCCTGCCTGCCCATCGAGCGGGGTGTGCTGTGCCGCTGCGCAGGGCGCGTTCGTGGTATGCGCTTTGCGTCCAGTTCGCTCGGCTGTTGTCCAGTGAGCCGTTTCGCGCTGGATGGCCGTGGAACCCAGGCAAACGAGGCCCGCAATGAGCAAAGCGATTCCCACCGTTCAGAAATACATGACCGCCATGCCCCTGACCGTGCGACCGGATCTATCCCTGTCGGCGGCCGACAAGCTGATGCATGAGCACAACATCCGTCACCTGCCCGTCCTAAGCGGCGGCCGCTTGGTTGGCTTGGTGTCGCAGCGCGATGTTCGCTTGATCGAGACGCTGCGAGACGTCGACCCCAAGGTCGTCAGCGTCGAAGAGGCCATGTCGCAAGACATCTATGAAATCAGCCCCGAGACGCCGCTTGAGGAGGTGGCCTCGAACATGGCCTCACACAAGTACGGATCGGCGGTAGTTGTCGAGGGTGGCAAGGTCGTTGGTATCTTCACCACCGTCGATGCCATGAAAGCACTCGTCGAGCTCTTGCACGGCCGAAAGGCGCACTAGCTGCCGGATGCACGAACGCGGGCGCCCGTCGGCAGTGGCTCTGCGCCAGGCGAGTCAGGGGCTGCGCTGCTGTTTAGCAACGCGCGCAGCCGATGCAGCGTGCCGGCATCGACAGCCGCCACGATCTGCTCGGCCGAGCACGAAGCAAGTGCCGTGGCAAGACTGCCTTGTATCGGCGCGTGATGCGGGGCATTGACGCCGACCTCGGCATCGATGGAGCAAGCCGGCGGGGCGCTCGCTTGCGCCAGCAGCGTCGGCAGGGTCGCCTCGGGCGGCGGCGGCCAGCTACCCAAGCCCAGGCGAGCCGCGACGGCATGCGACACAGCACCTGAGCGGGGCCCCAGCACGGTAAACAGGCCACGCAGACTGTCGATACACACCGCGGGTACATGCGCCCGCTGGCAAAGGCGACGCACCAGCGTATGCAAAGACTGTCGACTGTGCTGCCTGCCCTGCCGGCTGCGCCCAAACAGAGGCTCGTCGGCGGCATGGCCTGCGGTCAGCGCCAGCAAGTGCGGCTGCAACACCGTCGGTACATCGACGTGTTGCGTCTCTTTCGCGCAGCGACCGCGCTCGACGCGCAGCAGCTGCCCAGACTCGCTCAGATCGCCGACAGAACGGCTCAACACCTCGCGCGTGCGCAGACCTAAGAGCAGCGCCGTGGCTGCGGCCAGCGCCAGAGGCTCGCGCGCGGTGACAGAGTGCGCGAGCGCCTGATCCAAGAAGCGCCGCGCTTCATCGATGCCAAGCTGCGGTTTGCACGAGCGCGCTTCGTCGATGGGCTTGATGCCGGAAAAGGGGTTGCTGCGGCAGTACTCGTGCTGCCCAGCCCAGGCAAACATCGCCCGCGACAGCTTCAAATAGAGTCGCAGCGACGCCGCGGCAGGTGGCTTGCCAGACTTCGGACAGGGCCTCTGCACAGCATCCAGATAGATGCGCTGGGCGTGTTCAGCGCTGATGTGCTCAAGCGGACACGACAGCACGCTCGACAAGAACGCGCGCAGCCGCGCCTCCTGTTCGCGCAGAGTCAGTGGCTTGCACGCGCCGCTATTCAGTCGGGCTTGGTGCCACGCATGCACGGCATCGGCCACGGTCAGGCTGGGACGCGGCGTGCGTAGCTGCGCCGCGATCTCTTCGGCTCGACGCTGCGCCTCCTCCTGCGAGTCCACGATCAGCGAGCGCCGCTTCCCGTCCTCGCAGATCACCACCCGAAAGCGACTGCGATCGCGATAGATCCCGACGACACGCGGCGGCAGTTTCTTGCGCATCAGCGGCCTCCTCCAAGCGTCTTGTGCCGCGGTGCGGGGACAGATCCTGGCTTGCTGCGGACCGATCGCAGAAGCCCAGGTGTCCCGTGTGGCACGTCGCGCAGCGGCGCATCGAGTGCTGCATCCAAGTGCAGAGCAAGCTGCCGCGTGGCATCCCGCAGTGCGCAGAGCTGAGACAGCACACATTGGAAGGAAACAGAGTTCGGCACATTGTCATCGTGCCCCGACTTCACATGCCAGGTCCACAGCCAATTCGCGTGCGATCTGCAGCAATTCTCACCACCTAGCCAACCCAGCACGCCGCGATCCCAGGGCGCAACGTGCGGTCAACGCCCCACATGGCACTCGATGTATTCGCCGCGCCCTCCGTCGACCACAGGGTTGTGGAAGGCTCGTGATTTCGCGACCATAGGATTATGCGGCGTGCCGTGGGTTATGTGCGTGTCTCGACCGATATGCAGGCAGCAGATGGGCTCTCGCTGGATGCGCAAGTGGCTGCGATCGAGCAGTACTGCGCAGCGCATGGCTATGCCCTTGTGCGCGTCTGCAAGGACGTGATTTCAGGCGGCAAAGATCAGCGCCCTGGTCTGCAAGAGGCCCTGTCGGTTCTCAACCGCAGCGCCGATATGCTGATCGTGCTCAAGTTCGATCGTCTCAGCCGGTCCATCAAACACTTCTGCGAGCTCTACGAGCGCTACTTCAAGTCCGGCGAAAAAGAGCTGGTGGCGATCCGCGAGTCGATCCGGCTGGACTCGTCGTTGGGCCGCGCGCTCGTCGGTATCTTGCTGGTCTTTGCCCAGATGGAGCGCGAAGCGACCGGCGAGCGAACGCGGGAAGCCATCCGCCACATCCGCAACCTGGGCTACCACTTCGGACGCGTGCCCTATGGCTATCGGACCGAGGTCGCGCCGAACAACCCGCGCTTCCGCGTCCTGGTCGAAGATCCTGAACAGCAAGCAGTACTGGCGAGGATTCGGGGCTGGCTGCAAGAAAAGATCGGCATCACCGAGATCGCGCAGCGCTTGAACGACGAAGGCATCAAGCCCCCCAAGGGCGCCCGCTGGTCAAAGAGCCTGCTTTACAACCTGAAGCTGCGCCAGCGCTGGGCCCAGCCGCGACCGTACAACACACGCTCGCACACCGATCACGACGTCAAAGAGCGCATGCTAGAGCTACGCAGCCAGGGGCTGACTCACGCTAGCATCGCCGCCCAGCTAAACGCCGATGGCTTGATCCCGCTGAAAGGTCAGCGCTTTACGGAAACCAGCGTGCGCAAGCTGCTGCGCAACTGCGACGAGACGGCGCACCTGACACCGCGTCGCTATCTGGAAAAACTGATCACCGATATCGAAGCACGGCATCAGCAGATTCACCCCGACGAGCCCTTCGCGCGGCCCAGCTATCCGCGCCTAGCGCGCCTGCTGTCCGAGGCAGGGTACCGGACCCCCAAAGGGCACTCGCACTGGTGGCCCGCGCAAGTGCAGCAGCTACTCGAAGGTCGCTTCGACCAGTACTACCAGCGCAAAGGTGCGGCCTAGCCAGCTCGCCACACGAGCTGACTTTCTCGCGGGGTCTTCTGTTCACTGCGCCGACCGTGATACGCTGAGTACATCGTGAGGAATCCGCCCAAAGGCGATGAAGTACCCTCTCAGACCGCAGCATCGGCTGACGGCAAAGGCAGTGCTTCACTCCCCGGCGCAGCAACCGCAAACGAATCCTCCGGCTCACTGCCTGCAATTCCTGAAGTGCCCGACCCGTACGTCGGCACCGTTCTCAACGATCGCTATCGCATCCAGTACAAGATCGGCGCAGGCGGCATGGGCGCCGTATACCTTGCCGAACACGTCGTCATCGAGCGCAAGGTCGCGATCAAGATCTTGTCGCAGGACTTCGCCACCAAAGCCGACTTGGTGCAGCGTTTCATCCAAGAAGCTCGCGCAGCAGCCCGCATCGGCCACGAAAACATCGTCGAGGTCTACGACTTTGGCGAGACCGCATCCGGCTCTGTCTTCTTCGCGATGGAATACCTCGACGGCCGCGATCTCGCTTCGCTGATCCAGCAAAAAGGCGGACTGCAAGCGCAGCAGATCAAGCCCATCGTCAGTCAGATCTGTAAAGCCCTGTGGGCCGCGCACAGCAAGCAGATCGTCCACCGCGACCTGAAGCCCGAAAACATCTATCTGATCAACAAAGATGGGCAGCAGGACTTCGTGAAGATCCTCGACTTTGGCATCGCCAAGATGAACAACGTCGACGATGGTGGGGGCCGTCTGACGCGGGCCGGCATGATCTTCGGCACGCCCGAGTACATGTCGCCCGAGCAAGCGCGCGGCGAAGTCCCGGATCATCGCGTCGATATCTATGCTCTGGGCTGCATCATCTACGAGATGCTGACGGGCCGCGTGCCCTTCCAAGCCGAGAGCTTCATGGGCACGCTGACCAAGCACATGTTCGAGCAGCCCGATCCGCCCAGTCGACGGGCTCGCTTCCCGGTCCCGCCCGATCTGGAAGCCATCTGCCTCAAGGCGATGGAAAAGGATCGCGATCGTCGCTTCCAGACGATGCAGGAAATGGGGCAGGCCATCGACGGCGAGATCAAACTCCCGCTGCCGGCAGCCCCAGCCGCTGCGGTCTCGGGCATCCTCTCGTCCCCCTCTGGGGTGATGGATCCCTCGCTGCATATGCGCCGCGGCCAGGTGCCGATGCCGCCGCCAAGCGCACCCAGCATGCCGCCGCAGATGTACCCGCCGGGTATGCTGCCACCCGGCTATGGCGTGCCACAGCCGATGCAGATGGGCCTGTCCGGTCCCGTGATGATGGCGCCGCCTGCGCCAAACTCGGGCATGTTCATGCAGTCGCCGATGCAGCTTATGCCTGCCGGGCGCTCGGGACCCAACATCCCCGGCTACACCACGGCGCCGCCGACCAGCTATGAGGTATCGCGTCACCCAAGCTCAGCCCAGTGGCGACGCATGGTGTTTATTCTGGGTGGTGCGACGATTGGTGTCGCGGTTCTGGCGGGCTTGCTGTTCTGGCCAAGTGGTCCGGTCGGGCTCGCCGGCAGCGACCGTCCCATCGGAAACGGTCCCGGCAAGCCGCTCAAGGGAGCCAAGGTCGCGATCGGTCCGGCGCTGCTGCTCGTCAAGGGCTTGCCGGACTCGCGCGTGCTAATCGACTTCAAAGACGTCGCCGCCATCAAAGGCAACGGCGAGGTTCTCGTCGAGACGCCGACGCCTGGCACGGCGGAGTGGTCGGCCCATATCAAGGTCACCAAGGACGGCTACGGCGAGTTCGCCATGCGAATGGTCCTGCGCAGCGGCAACTCGTACACGATCCTGGCCGACCAGCCCAAGAAGAAGCGCTAGCGCGTCTTCAGATCGCGCGGGTTGCGGCGGAGCGTGTGCCGTCGCAGGTCGCGATTCGCGGATTTGCTTTGCGATACCGGGGCGATGGCCACAGCCTCGAAGAAAGCATGGATTCGCTGCCGTGACTGACAGTAGGATGCGGCCATCATGAAGGCATCATCCTGTCTGCGTTTTGTCGCGTTGCGCTGCATCCCGACGTGGGTCTGTTTGACGCTTGGCCTGACCTCTTTGGGCTGCGGACCCAAGCAGCCGCCGAAGCTGCCCGTACCGACGGTGCAGCCTATCGAAGTGCCGATGCCAGCGGCACCGCCGCCAAGTGATGCGCCACTCTTCGCGTATCTGAAAGTGCGCGATCTCACACGCACGCTGGGACTGTTCGGGGGGCCCGCAGTTCTGGAGCCCTTGGCGCAAGCGCAGGGCGTACACCTCGACGAGATCGCGGCCGGCAAGCCGCTGTCGCTGTTCTTGTGGGATCCCGACCGTGTCGACACACCGTTTGCCCTGCCGCTGGTCGGTCTGTTTCCCGTGCCGGCGCAAGGAACGCTGGCCCGACGCCTGACGAGCATGAACGAATCGCTGCAAGCCGAGGCCTGGGGCGAGCAGACGGGCATCGCGATGAATGGCCGCGCCCTCGAACAAGCGCGAGCCCAAAAAGACACGCTGCTGGGCATCGCCAATGCTCCAACGCCGTTCGACGCGCTTCTATACCTGCATATCGATGCGGTGCTTAGCAAGTATGCTCCGGTGCTGCGCCAGGGCATCCGGGCCATGCAGCCGCTCTTGACGATGTCAGCGCTGCGGCAGCCCGGCTCGCCCAGCCCAGCCAGCACCATGGCGATGTTCGAAGGCATGGTCAGCAGCCTCGAATCGCTGCGCGCCGCTGCCGTCGGTGTTCGCCCCTATGAGGGGGGCATTGAGCTGTCGGCGCTGGTGCAGGAAAAGCAGAGCAAAGCCGGCGAAAAAGGGCCGCTCGCTGCGCCCAACTTGGTGCAGTTCCTGCCTGCCGGCGACATCAAGCTGGTGTGGAACTCGCGGGACATCCAGCGAATCGTCGACTTCTACATGCGCCTTTATGGCCCCATGCTCGACGAGCAGCCGCAGCTTCGCGCGCTGGTTCAAAGCATGGTCGATGACTGGCTGAAGATCGGCCGCAAGCTGGAAACCGCAGCCAGTCTGTCGATTGGCGGCGATGCGGTCTTCCGCGCCTATGGTCTGATGCGCGTCGACAACCCCGCTGCCATGCTGGCCTTGGGACACAAGATGGTCGGCATGATGCAGCAGGGTCCGCTGCACGATGCGTATCTGCAGCTCGGCGTCAATCTGCAGGTTGCAGTGAAGCAGGGAGCACGCAAGGTTCAAGGCTGGCCGGTGGATCGCTATGAGTACAAGGTCAACCTGACCCCGACGGCGCAGAACTCGCCGGCCAAGCCGGTCTGGGAAAAGCTCAACCGCATGGGTTACGAGGTGGCGCAGATCGGCCCGTACCTGGTGTACACCTTCAATGCGCCCGTCGAAGAGGTCGTAAAAGAGCTGTTCAAAGGCCCGGTCGCGAACCGTCCCGGCCTGCAGGCACTGGCCGCGTATCCAGCGGGTGGCAGCTTCTATGCGGACGTAAACTTCTCGTCGCTGCTAAAGGGCGTGGCATCGCTTGTGCCCGCCGAAGCGGCCGCGCGTATGCCGAGCCTACCGCCGGAGTCTGGCTCGCTGCTCTTGTTCGGCTACGACGGCGGCGACGTGGGGTATTACAAAGCGCGCCTGCCCATGACCCTGATCCTGGCGCTCAAGTCTCTTGGCGAAAGCCTGCGCTTCCCGACGCCGCCCATCGGGGGTCCGCGCAGCCTGCCGGGCGCTCCCCCCAACTAGCCTGCGCTGGCCAGCGAGCCGACGCGGCACCGACCGCAACACCCCACCCGCCGCAATATCCGCCGCTGGCGATCTGCCGACGGCGAAGCGCCGTTACGCCGAGGTCTCTTCAAAGACCGTCACGCCGATCTGGTCCAGGTACCACATGGCGCCAATCAGCAGGGCGCGCTTGTCGTCGACGAACGTGGGCTTTCTGCCTTCAAACAGATGACCGGCGAACTGGAAACCCCACCCGACCGTGAATAGACCTGCCGCAAGCGGCAGCCCGATCAGCGTCGCAGCGACGGGAATGCTGGACAAGATCAGCGGGATGCCGACCTTGTGCAGGCGCTTGTTCATCGGGTGCTGGTGTTCGTGTCGATAGCGTTCAAACAGACGCGTCCACTCTTCATTGAGACGAATCTTGCGCATCATTGCCTCCCGATTTTGTCGTGATTTCCGATGCTGCGGCGACGTGTTCAGCGTGTCGAGCAGCGCGCCGAGCGGCTTTGGCTTCGCGTCGAGCCTGCTCGGCGGCCAGCGCATCCCGCGCCGCGCGAGTCCCCAGAAAGTAGCCAATCAGGATGCCGAACATCAGCATCGCTGGGATGTAAATCACGTGAGCCGCCGTCGGCATCGCTGTCCTGCCGGTTACTGCGAGCCCGCTTGAGTCCGCGCGATGCGCTCACGCAGATCCGCGATATCGGCTTCAAGCTGCGTCGTGCGGCGCAGGGTAAAGACAACAAAGCCAAACACCGCGAGCCAGATAAAGCCATAGGCTGCTCCGACGAGCGGCGCCGCTGGAAGACCGGCTTCGACATTGTTCATGGCGGGTGGCCGGCTCTCGGGCACGAAGCCGTCCTTGTCAGCGACTGGGGCAGCCGCGCTCGGTGCAGACGGCGGAGGCGGCGGGGCCTTGTCGGCGTGCCCCAAGCCCGCCCAGAACGTAAAAGCCAGCAACGCCCAGACGGCCAGGCGATATACGCCAGCCAGGGCGCTGCGAAGTCTCGGGTTGCGTTGCATCACAGAGGTCTGTCTCATGTGGGACCCTCGTTAGTCGTCGAGCAGGCCCGCCTCGTCGGCGTCCAGGTAGAGCGTGTTGAACTGCTTGCGCAGCCGTTCTAGGCGACGGCGCATGCCCAGAAGCACAAAGAAGAGCACCGAAAACAACAGCATGGCCGCCCAGAACGCCGGCCGCATGCCGCGATCCAGCGTCGGAACCACGCTGGTCTTGGGGTGGATGGTCCGCCAAATCGACACCGAGATGTAGATAAGCGGCACATCGGCGGCGCCAAACAAGGCCAAGCCCGCAGCCAGCCGCCGTGCGCCGGGTCCGCCGTAGCGCCGAGCAAACAGGTACGCGACGAAGATGATCCACAACAGCGCCGTCGTCGTCAGCCGCACGTCCCATTGCCAAAACACCCCCCACGCTTTGCGAGCCCACAAGGGGCCGGACACGATCGCGCACAGGCCAAAGACGACGGCTAGCTCTGCCGCCGAGGCCGCGATCTCATCCGCAGTCTCCGAGTTGGACGACAGATAGACCGCACTGGCCACGCCCGCCGTAAGCGCCCCCAACATGGCCAGCCAGGCCACGGGGACGTGGAAGTAAAAGATGCGCTGCACAAAGCCCATCGTGGGCTCGTTGGGTGCCGACAAGATCAGCTGTGGCACCAAGGCAAAGCCCACCGCCAGAATCAGGCTGGTGGCCAAGAGGCCCATGGGCAGCGACGCTGAATGTGGGCTGCTCGCGTTGTTCGTCATGACGATCTCTGCTTGGTTCGGTTGTGCCAGATGGGGCAGACGGTTTGCCCGAGTGTTTCCCGTCGCCGATCCGATCTATTCGTTGGTCGAAAGGGGCTCAAACAGCCACAGCCCGCACGTAATCGAAAGCACATCAAAGGCCAACAAGAAGCGTAGCCAGCGAGCCGCATCGATCAACGACTCTTGTGTGCCGTACAGGATATCGTATGTGCCTCGTGCGCCCGCGAGCAGCACCGGCACCGAGAGCGGATACACCAAAAGGGGCAGCAACAGCTCGCGCCCGCGGGCTCGCCCCAGCGAGGCAGAAAACAGCGAAGCGATGGCGGTAAAGCCAAGAATGCCCAAGGCCAAAAGCCCAAGCAGGTGGCCAAGCGCGCCCGCGCCCGATAGCTGCATGCCAAACAACAGCAACAAACCAGGCACGACGACGACCACTACCAGCGACATCAAAAGAGCCATCGACAGCAGCTTGGACAGGTACACCGCGCTGCGCGAGAGCGGCGACAAGAGCAAGCCGCGCAGCGTATCGGCTTCGCGTTCGCGCTCGAAGCTGCGGCTGATTCCGACGAGGCCCGCCAAGGCCAGCGCCACCCACAGCACGCCAGCCATCACCTCGACCGTCGGTGGAGCACCGCCGAGAAACGCGAACGAAAACAACAGCACGATGATGGCAGCAAACAACATCGTTGCGTAGATGAGCTCACCAGCCCGCAGCTCGACGCGCACGTCTTTGCGCAAGAGCAGCCACACTTGCCCGACAAAGCGCGCCGGGCTCATGGCGGGCTCCCCGGTGGGGTTGCAGCGTCGGAAGAGCGGCTGCGTGGCCCGCGCTGATCGGCCTTGCGATAGGCAGAAAGCAAGGTCTCTCCGGTACCGCTGCCAAACGGCAGTTCGATGCACGCACCAAGCCGCCCCTTGCTGAGCACCAAGACCTGATCGCAGAGCGGTGCCACCGTCGCCAGGTCGTGCGTAACAATGAGCAAAATAGCCCCGCGAGCGCGCTCTTGCGTGATCAGCGACGACAGCATCGCAACGCCGGCTTGATCGAGGCCGGTATACGGCTCATCGAGCAGTACCAGCGACGGCTGATGCAACAACGTCCGCGCGATGGCCAAGCGCTGCAGCATGCCGCGCGACAGGGTCCGTACCGGTCGGCCGGCAGCGCGCTCTAGGTTGACGGCTCGCAGCCACCGCTCGATTGCTTCGGAAGCCGCGCTGCCCGTCGCGGGGCGATAGACGTCGTATAGCTGCACAAACAGCTGCAAGTTCTCGCGCGGCGAGAGCTCGGCATAGCAGCGCGGCTCGTGCGAGAGCACGCCCAAGCAGCGGCGAAAGCTGACGTCGTCGACCTCGGTCAGCGGCTGGTCATCAACCCGCACCAGGCCGCGCGTCGGCTGCAGCATGCCCGCCAAAATGGAAAGCAGGGTCGACTTGCCAGCGCCGTTTTCACCGAGCAGCGCCGTCACCTGCCCGGCCTGAAGCTGCAGCGAGACACCGGCTAGCGCCCTCTGGCGGCCATAGTCTTTGTAGAGATCGCGCGTGGCGATGCAGCGAAAGCGGGGCGACGCAGACACGCAGACCTCAGCCGTTGAGCTCGTCCAACTGACGATAGACATCTTCCAGCGCCGCGCGTAGCTGCGCGGGCTGCCGAGGCGTACGTCCCCCATCGCGGGCCGCTGCACCCGCTTTCCCGTCGGTCGTGGCAGCGCTGGCCTGGCCCTCTTCCGCCGAAATTAGATCGTCGAGCAGCGCTTCGCGACGACGCATCAGGCGCTGCCGCTCTTGCTCGGTCTCTTGGTCTTCTTCGGGGCGGCGATAGATCGCGACATAGGCGAAGGCAAGCGCGATGGCTGCAGCCAAAACCACGGCGATCATGCGCAGCTGATAGAAGTCGGTCGGCAGGCCGCTCACCGTTAGCTCAAGCACGCCCCCCACGCCCGGCAACATCGCCGAGGCCACCAGCAGCTCACGACCGTTCCATTTGCGCTCTTCGGCATCGGTGACGCCATCGATCTTGAGCTCGGGCAGCTTGACTGCGACGACGCGCAGCGACTCCGCCTTGACGACAAGCTGCTGCTGGAACTTCAGCGTGCCGCGATGCTTGAGGACAAAGCCCGACTGAATCATGGTCTCGCCCGGCGGAATCGGGCCTTTCCACAGCAGCACAGGCGGGCCATCTTGGCTGGCATCCACCGAAAGCTGCGACGGCCCACCTGGAGCCACCTGCGGGGACAACGCCCCGGCGGCCAAGGGAATGCGCAGTCCCGTAGGTCCCGGATCAATGGGCTGTTCCAACGTGTTCTGAAGCTGGATGTTCTCGACGACCTGGACCGCATCATCCTGGGGTTCAAAAATGATGTGCGTACCGGGTCCCATTCGCAGCGCGCCGCGATCGCTGGACACGGCTCGCACCGTCAGGGCAACCAGCGACCCATGGTCGGCAGCGAGCTGAAACGGCTGGCTCTGCTGACGCGAGCCTTCGCGTGCCACGCTGACCATGTACCCAATCTCACCGCCGCTGCGCAGCTCGGCAAAAGCCACGGTGCCATCCTCGGCGGATGCCTTGCTTGCCACCGATTCAACCTTGTCTCCACCACGAGCGGCGCTGAGCAAGGTCACCTGCAGCCCCGCAAGCGGCTTGCCTGCTTCGTCGACCAGCTTGACACGCAGCGTCCCCGCCGAGGCTGAAAGATCCGTGCGAGCTTTGCCGTCCGGTGTGCCGAGCTCTTTCTGCTGATCCGTCGCGCTCTTGGCAAACACCAGCATGACCCGCACCCCAGGGGCAGGCGCCCCCTGCACCTGAATCGGCTGCGAGCCCAGCGTCTGTCCATCGATCGTAGCGCGGGCGGTATACGTCCCAGGCGCCAGCTCAGCAAAGGTCGCTCGCCCCTCGGCATTGGTCTTTTCGATCCGCGATGCAGCCCCGGCAGGCTCTGCGACCAGCTCGACGGAGGCATCTGGGATGCGGTTGGCTAGCTCGCCGCGAATCAAGCGCACCGTCACCGTCGCCGATGGCACCTGCGGATCGGGACGAGGAATACCCGACATCTGCGCCGGATCCAGCATCGCGGGCTGTGCCAGCGCATCGGCGGCAAACCAGCCGCACAGCTCGGCAAACAGCAAGATAGCGACGCAAACAACGTTCTTCAGCATGTGGGGCCTCTATAGTGCCGTGACTCTGCCCGCTTGCATAGCATCCACGACGCGGCCCGCTGGAAAACCCCGCGCACCGCACGTCGTCATCGCATGGCCTCGTCGCGCGGCCCCCTGTCAAGAACGCAGCCCGGACTCACGCCGCGGCCCAAGCGCGCCTTGCATCCCTGCGGTCTGCGTGCTGCGTCCCGGTCCCACCTACCGACGGGTTGGGCACGCAAGCTTTCGGCTTGACTAAGAGATTGGTTCCTTTACGCTAGGTCGGGGATTTTTTCTTCCCTCGTTTGATCGATCACCCGTCTCTGAGGCCCCTTAATGACGCTCGGCTTGGTCTGCGATGCCTGTGACACGCTCAGTCCGCTCAATGCGACGGTGTGCCCGGTGTGCAACTCACCGCTCGCCGCTTCTGGGCCCTCCGCTGCCAAGCCGTCGGTGCGCAGCTGCCCCAGCTGTCACAGCGAGGTGCCACGCGAGCACCGTTTCTGCGGTGTCTGCGGCTTGCGTCTGGATGCTGGCGACGCGCGGCCGACGTGGGCCGGAACGCAGGGAGCCCGCGCCCGCTTAATCCTCGTCAAAGGCGAAGGCCAAGATGGCATCGCCTTTCCTCTCAGCGAGGGAGAGCATGTGGCTGGCCGCCTCGAAGGCGGTCTGATGTTTCCCGAAGACCCCTTGCTGTCACCGCGCCACGCGACCTTCTTCTTCCGTGAGAACAAGATCTACGTCCGCGACGACGGCTCGAAAAATGGCCTCTTCATCCGCCTGCGCAGTCCCAAGATCGTCGCCCCTGGCAGCACGCTCCTAGCTGGCGAACAGATCCTGCGCATCGAAGCCTGCCCGCCGGAAGAGCCACCGCAGCCCGACAGCGAAGGAACGTACTACTACAGCTCGCCGCACCGCCCCTCGCGCATGGCCCTGGTGCAGATCTTGGTAGGCGGAGAGCTCGGGGTGGTCTTCCGCGCTCGTACCGACTTGATCACCGTCGGCCGCGAGGGCAATGACGTCAACTTCCCAGAGGACCCGTTTATCTCAGGCCGGCACTGCCAGGTCATGGCGCTGGACGATGGACGCTTCCAAGTCAGCGACCTGGGTTCGAAGAACGGCACGTATGAGAAGCTCAGTGGGCTCTCGCAGCTCTTCTCAGGGGACTACATCTTCCTGGGGCAACAGCTCTTCCGCGTCGAGCTTAACGTCTGACGGTAGCCGACGGCTGGCAGAGGGGGACTTACCGTGATCTGTAGGACCTGTGGCAAAGACAACCAGCCCAACTTCCGCTTCTGCCAGGACTGCGGTTCGCCGCTGCCGCTGGAACAGGCGCAGCGTCCCAAAGAAGTCCGTGCCCCACAAAGAGGCCGCTTGGTGCTCGTTCGCCCTGACGGCAGCGACGGTGGCGCGCACCCGTTGAGCGAAGGCGTCAACCTGCTCGGCCGCGGCACTGGCCCGCTGTTCGACGCCGATAGCTATCTGTCGCCCGTCCACGTCCGCATCGAAATGGGCGCCGGGCGTCCCGATGGGCGCTGCGTCGTGCGCGATGCCGGCAGCCTAAACGGCGTGTTTCTGCGCATCACGGAAGAGGAACAGCTTCACGACGGCTGCTTCTTCCGCATCGGTCAAGAGCTGGTCCGCTTCGATGTCATCCGCCAGCCACGCCTGCTCGACGACGGAACCGAGATGATGGGCTCGCCCAATCCCGGTTTCTGGGGGCGCCTGGCCCTCATCATCGGGAAAAATCGCGACGGCAGCTGCTTCCCGCTTATCGGTGACTCGGTGGTCTTGGGCCGCGAGCGCGGCGACATCATGTTCCCCGAAGACGGCTACGTCTCGGGCACGCACGCTCGCATCTCGCATCGCCACGGGCAGTTTTTCTTGCAGGATCTCGCGAGCTCAAATGGCACCTATCTGCGCCTGCATGGAGAGCGCTTGGTGGCCAATGGCTCTTGCCTGCTCCTCGGCCAGCAGCTCTTCCGCATCGTCATCGGCTCGTAGCCACCTCGCCCTTCGCCGCGCTTCCCCTGCTTTTTCCGCCGCCACTTCTGCAGCCGATTTCGCCGGACTGCTAGTGCTCGCTATAGACCTTTTCCCCGACGGGAATTTGGCTTTTTAGCCAGTTGCTGCGGGGTGGCAAGGGGCAGTGAAAATAGGCCGAGTATGCACACAGCGGGTTCCACGCCTGGTTGAAGTCCAGCCACACCGTGTCGTCGCTGCCGAGCTGCGCGTACAGAAAGCGGCCCGCGCCATAGCTGCCGTCTTTCTTGCCGCTGGTGCCGTCGCGAAAGATCAGAAACAGGCGCGTGCTGCCCGGCTGCTCCAGGTACGCTTCCATGCTCTCGTCTTGGCTAGGTGGCAAGCGAAACTGCAGGGTGCCAACGGCCTGCAGATCCTTATCGTCCCCTCGCGATGCCGGCAGGTGGACCGCCTTCGGCTGCGCGTAGCGCTGCAGTCGAGCCGCGACGCGGAAGCGATCGTCGTCGGGGTAATAGCGCAGCCCGCGATACTCCCGCCGCGCCGGGCTGCCCAGGTCATAGACCGCCAGCGCTGGATCCGCATCGGTGCCGGTACACAACAGGCGCAGCAGGCCCAGCGAGATCACCTGGCCTTTGCGCAGCACCGCTTGCGACTGAAGCACTCCGTCGAGCTTGACCGGCGGATCTGCAACCAGCCGCACCGCCGACGGCGGCGCAGCCACAAACGACACCTGCCCGAGTGGCCCGGAAAGCGCATCGGCCGGCACGCGCAGCGCCGCCCCGACCGCCGTACTCAGGCGGTGCTCGCCCGCAGTCAGGTGGACATAGTCGACGCGAGCGAGTGGGCTTAGCTCGCTGCGCAAGAGCGCGTCCTGTTCTTCCCGAAACGCCGCGCGCTGTCTCTGCACGTCGATCGGGCCCAACACACGGCCAGCATCCAAGAGCGGGGCTTTCGTCATTTCTGTTCGACTCTGCGATGGAGGACAGGCCTGACGCCCCTGGCACGATCCCGCCAAAAGGGCTACCAGGCTGACCCGCACCACGATCTGCGCGGGGCGCCCAGACATCCGGGTGGGGCTGCGTCGGGGCTGCACGAGCATGGGCCTATCCCCGCTGTCTATCGCGCCACAAAGTCGTGGCCACCGACGATGCCATGGTCTGAAAAGAAGCGCTCGGCGGCGCGGGCATGCAGCGGAAAAGCAAAGACATGGGCCAGGCCCTCGGGGCCGAACACCAGGCCTCGCTCGCTGGCCTCGGGGTTTGCCGGAAACTGCGGAAGATCGCTCGCGGACAGCGGCGCTGCCGTCGCGAACAACAGCACGCGATTGGGCCTGGGCTCGGTGCTGCTGTACCAACTGGGCGTCAGCCCGGCGGCATTGATGCGCAGGCCGGTCTCTTCCCAGACCTCACGCGCAGCGGCAGCTTGCCAGGTCTCGTGTTCCTCGACAAAGCCCCCGACCAGCGCCAGCAGCCCACGTCGAGGCTCAATCGCGCGACGGACCACCAGCAGGCCTAGCCGGTCACCCTGGCGAATCGGCTGCAAAACCACCGCGACGGGGATCGGATTCGCCCAGATCTGCATGCCACAGCCAGGACTGGGACAGGTCCGCGGGTACACGAGCGGCGCCGGAAACGCCGTGCCACAGTACGAACAGAACGCATCTCGGATCCGCAAAGCCGTGCTCATCCCGATCCCCCTGTGCGCCCTATTGTCGAGGATCCAGAGCCACTCTGTACAGTCGCCACCGCTCCCGGTCTTTGGCGCGGTCTTGCCGATGCAGGATCGGCGGATTCAGTTCGTCATCCGCGACGAAAAAATCGGCGCCCGGTGCTGCCGTGTGGTCAACGGCGTTAGGCGCTCCCTTTGCACTTCACGCGCCAGTCAGCGTCGGAAACAGCGAAGGCCTGGCCCGTGTCAGGCATGGCGGTCGGCGGGCGTGACCTGGGGCGGCAGACTGGTCTTGATGCCGTCCTCGTCAACGGCTGAGCGCTTCGGCATACGGCTCGAATCGATCAGCGTGTAGCGATATCGACCATCGGGATCGGCGTCCATCTGGCGCATGAAGTCGGTCCACTGCTTGCCTTCCCAGCCGCCCCAAATGACCTGGCAGCCCGCGGACCAGTTGCCGACGCGGTCTCCCGTACCGCCCGCGTGGACGTTGATGCCGAACCAGCCTTTTTCCTCGAACTCGCGGCGACTGCGGATGCCATCCTTGTTGGCGTCGCGCCACACCGGCACAGCCTGACCCTGGTTCAGCGCGCGGTGGCCTTTGTGTTCGCCCAGGACGTACGGGTACTGGCCGTCCATCAGGTTGGCGTCGCCCGCCGGGTTGTAATAGCGATCGAACGAGCCGGGATCGACGGTGGACTTGTACTCGCGCACGTGTTCCTTGCCCTGCGCATCGACCCACAGCACAGCGATGGTGTCGTTCCAGCGATCCTTTTGGTTGTCGGTCGGCTTGCCATTCTGCCAGCCACGCACGCCCAGGATGTTGCGCTGACCAGGTCGCGTGTCGAACGGGTGCCCACGCGCCTCGATGGCCTCTTTATAGTATTCATACTTATCTTCTTCGTCTTTGGGTGCCTCGCGCGGGCTTTCGGCGAGCTTCTTTATGATGTCGGGGTCCAGCCAAGGACGCGGGCCCGGAGTCAGCGCGATGCCACCGCCGTCCTCGCCGCGCTTCTGTTCTTCAGCGCGCACGGCGTTGACATCCGCGATCAGCGCCGAAGTCGTCAGCTTGCCGACGGCTCCGTCGGGAACCCAGCCCTTTTCGTCCTGCAGATCTTTGATCGCCGACTCGGTGGCTTCGTCATAGACGCCAGTGACCTGCACCTTGTGGCCCGCCCGCGCAAGCTGCCGCTGCATCAGCGAGACCGCCGGGCTGACATCGCCGGGACGCAGCACGGCCTTGCCGCTCTGCACGGCCTGGAAACCGGCGACCTCTTCCAGGCCATTTCCGGTCTGGGCACCGACCTCGCCCGTCGTCTGGATGCGATACGTCGACTGGAACTTCACGATCGCGGCGGCCGTGGCCTCGTCGAACTGTCCGGTTGCCGGCACGGGAAAACCCGCAGCGCCGAGCTGAAGTTGCAGGCTGGCAACCGCCGGGCCTGCATCCCCGGCCTTCAGGCGACCGCTGCCGGTAAGAACGCTGCGCCAGTCGCCGGCCTGACCCGGTGGCGACGTGGTGTTTGTTGGCGCAGGCTTCTCATCCACCGTCGGTGAAGGAGTCTTGGATGGCCCCTCGCTTTGGCCCCCGCCTTGCGTTGGACTGCCGACCTGGGTCGAGCTGTCACTGCCCCCGGTGCTGGGCACCGGCAGTGGCTCGCTGGGGCCGCTTTGGGCACTCGATGCTGCCTTGATCTCGTCGAGCCAAGGACGCGGCGCCATGGTCAGCGGCACCTCGCTACGCGCCACCGTCGTCGTCGGTGTACCACCTGGCTGGTCTTTGGCTTGATGCTCGCGCAGCGCCCTCAACATCGTGGCCACCCCAAGCTGCTGATCGACGTGATTGGGGTCATAGCGCCCATCGCCGACGTACTTGCCGCTGCGATACTGATCCGAGCCGGCAAAGACATACGGACTCGGCTGGCCTTTGTTGTAGTAGCCCAGGCCGTTGTAGTACTCGGCATAGCTCGAAAGCGCGGCCATATCGGTCGTGTTGGCGTCGATATTGAACAAATCCTGGACACCGCGCTGCGTGCCCAGGGCATGCACAGCGGCCTCTTCCCATTTGTGAAACACGGGGATGTTGGTGGGCCAGTGAACCGCCGGTCGTCCCAGCGGATCGCCCTGGTGTAGATAGGTGCCAAAGTTGGCGCTCGCCTCGCGGAAGTGCAGCGCCGCGATGAGCTCAGCAGGCAGACCGGCCTTCTTTTCGATCGCCTCGTAGCGACTGTGGTTCTTGTCCCAGTTGCCTAGGAACGCCGCCATCTCGCCCTCTTGCGAGCGCGACAAGTCCACCTGCATCTTGCTGAGCCGCGCCTGGTTGTCTTGGTAGACATCGCGGGCCTCGGCATCGCGGGGCATATGGTTTTTTCCGTCGGGCCCGCTGTCAACGGGATCGCCCATGGCCTTGATGGCACCGCTGGTCAGCGGACCCACTGCGCCGTCTGCGGCCCAGCCGTTTTGCTTCTGCACATCGTTGACCCGAGCCTGCGTTTTTTCGTCGTAGACGCCGGACAGCTCAACGTCCATGCCAGCCCGCTGAAGTTGCCGCTGCAGCATGGTGACCGCCGGTCCCTCGTCGCCGGGCCGCAGGATGTTCTTGCCGGTCTGCACGCTGCGCCAGGCCACCACCTCGGCCAAGCCATTGCTGGTCTGCGCCCCCATCTCGCCCGTCTGCTGGATGTGATAGGTGGCTTGAAACTGCTTGACCGCTTTGGTTGTCGCTTCGTCATAGACGCCGTGTGCCGGCACGGGAAAGCCGGCGGCCCGAAGCTGTTCTTGCATGACCTGGACGGCCTCGCCGTTGCTGCCCGACTTCAGTCGCTCCTCGCCCAGCAGCACCGATGTCCACGGATCCTGCTTCGGGGCGGCCTTGGCGTCGGCAAGCTCTCCCAAGCCGAGTGCGCCCATGACCTTGGATGCGTCGCCGGGAGCGGCCGCCTTGGCCGGAGCAACCGGAGTCGTGGCCGCTGCAGGCAGAGGCGCTCGCGCGGGCTGCGGGATCGACGGATCCGGCTCGCGGGTCGACGGAGAACTGGCCGAAGTATGGGGCGAAGCAGGCTCAAACGGCGAGCGGGCGAGAGTCGGCTGATGAATCGGCATATCTTATTTGTCTTTGCAGTCGGGGCTTGGGTTGCCTGGTCCTGGTGTGGGCCCCCGCGACATGCGGATGCAGCCGTGCAGTCCGACGGTGAAGGACTCTGGCGATGTAGGTTCACAAGGGCCTGTATTCGGCACACGTCCATGCCAAGGCCCGCAGAGAGGCCGAGGCTCCGCGCTCGCCTGCATGCGGACCGCACAGGACGCAGACGAGGCCACTTGAGTGCGGTAGATTGCCGCGATGAATGCACGGCCCAAGCGAGCGCTGATCACCGGGATCACGGGGCAAGACGGCTCGTACCTCGCCGAGCTATTGCTGCAAAAAGGTTACGAGGTGCATGGCGTTCTCCGTCGCTCGTCCTCGTTCAACACCGGGCGCATCGAGCATCTGTACCGCGACCCACACGACCCCGCGGCACGCCTGCACCTGCACCACGGCGATGTACTCGACAGCTCTTCGTTGCTGCGCATCCTCGCCGCGGTGCAGCCGGACGAGGTGTACAACCTGGCCGCGCAGTCCCACGTGCGCGTCTCGTTCGATATGCCGGTTCACTCGGGCGATGTCATTGCGCTGGGCACGGCACGCCTCTTGGAAGCCATCCGCGATCTGCGACAGCGCCCACGCTTCTATCAGGCGTCGTCGTCTGAGATGTTCGGGGCCTCGCCCCCGCCGCAGCATGAGGCAACCCCCTTTGCTCCGCGATCGCCGTATGCCGCCGCCAAGCTATATGCGCATTTTCTGACTGTGAACTATCGGGAAGCACACGGACTGTTTGCCTGCAGCGGCATCCTGTTCAACCACGAGAGCCCGCGACGCGGCGAGACCTTCGTGACGCGCAAAGTGACGCGCGCCGCCGCTCGCATCAAGTGTGGGCAGCAGGACACGCTGTACATGGGGAACCTGGATGCTCGACGCGACTGGGGCTTTGCCGGCGACTACGTCGACGCGATGTGGCGCATGCTGCAGGCGGCCGAGCCACGCGACTATGTCATCGCGACCGGCGAAAGCCACAGCGTGCGCGAGCTTCTCGACGAGGCGTTCGGCTATCTTGGACTGGACTGGCGACAGCACGTCGAGATCGACCCGCGCTATTTCCGCCCGACCGAGGTGGACGAGCTTCGTGGGGATGCCCGCTTGGCCCAGGCCGAGCTTGGCTGGACGCCCACGGTGCGTTTCCGCGAGCTTGTGCGCAGGATGATCGACGCCGATCTGGCAAAGTGCGACGCGCGACAGCCCTGACTGGAACAAAGTGTGCTATGGCAGTCAACGCAGTGGGCGCTGCCCCCTGCCCTGTTTGTCGTCGGTTCGCCGACAGGAATCAACGCAAGGAACGGATACAGAGCATGGGTGCCGCAGAGTGGATTGCTCGCTTGCAAGATGTGGTCGCGGCCGGTGTGCGCCTGCAGGCTCAGTCGCTGCAGGCCGCTGAACGCTGGCCCGGCTTTGCCTTTGACGAGACGATGACGGGCCGCGTGACCCTTGAAGCCTCGGGGCTGCCGACGGGTGAGCGCCGCATGCAAGTGCAGCTTCAGGTCCACGCCGACTCGCTGGGCGCCTACCTGCGCGAAGGGCGCAGCGAGCTCGTCGGGACCGCCTCGATCGAGGGCATCACCGAAGACGCACCGCTGCGCGGCAGCCTGTGGATCTGGCCACACCGCCGCGTCATCCGGTACGAGTTCAGCTGTGTCATCGGCGAGCATCGCCTGGCATTCGCGGGACAGAAAGATGTCCGCTTGCTCGATTTTCGCCACACGATGTCGACGCTGCCGGGCGAGCTCTACGACGAACAAGGGGATCACATCGGCCGCGGCAGCCTGGCATTTGACTGGGCCGACCTGCCGGCGTTCTTGAGCAGCATGCGCCTTCTGCGCCCGGCGCACTCCCCATAAGCGCCGCCGGGCTCGACGACGGCGCACCTTGTCAGCCGGTCCGAACCACCACACGCGGCAGGCCCGCGCTTTTCTACAACCTCTTTCCAAGCAAGCCGATCAAGCGAACCGATGTCGACCAAGCCTTCAAAGCAGCTGCAAGCCTTTAGCAACCCCAAGCCGGATCGCGACTACGAGATCCGCTTTGACTGCCCAGAGTTCACGTGCCTGTGCCCGCTAACTGGGCAGCCGGACTTTGCAACGATTCGCATCAGCTATGTCCCGCATCAGCTGTGCCTTGAGCTGAAGTCGCTCAAGCTTTATCTGTGGTCGTTTCGCGACGAAGGGGCCTTCCACGAAAAGGTCACCAACCAGATCGCCGATGACATCTTGGCCGCGATCGCGCCGCGCAAGCTGCGCGTCGAGGGGGACTTCGCAGTCCGCGGCGGCATCGGCACCGTCGTCGTCGTCGAGCATCCCGACCGCTAGCGCATGCCGCGCACCAAGAAGACAGCGGGCGCTGCGCAGCCTAGCCTGCCCGATATTCGGCTGAGCGAGTCCGATCGAACCGCCCTCGCCGACGCTCTGCTGGCCTGGTATCGACGCAGCCATCGCGACATGCCCTGGCGCCGCAGTCGAGATCCATATGCCATCTGGGTGTCCGAGATCATGCTGCAGCAGACGCGCGTCGATACCGTCCGCGAGCCCTTTGCTCGCTTCATGACGCGTTTTCCGACGATACGCGCGCTGGCTGAGGCTCCCTTGGCCGATGTGCTTTCCCTGTGGAGCGGCCTTGGCTACTACGCCCGCGCCCGCAACCTGCACGCCGCTGCATGCCAGATAAATAGCCAGCACGGTGGCCGATTTCCCATCGCTGCCGATGACGTGCGAGCCCTGCCAGGCATCGGTCCGTACACGGCAGGAGCGATCTTGAGCATCGCATTTGGGCAGCGCGCCCCCATCTTGGACGGCAATGTCGTGCGCGTACTGTCGCGCCTGTTCGCCATCGCTTCTGGCCCCGATCGGGCCGACGGAAAGCGGCTGTATTGGCGCCTCGCTGAAGAGCTCTTGCCGGCAGGCGGCGCTGCACCAGCAACATCGCCCAACGCCGAAGCCGCAAACGATGTCGGTGACTTCAATCAAGCCCTGATGGAGCTCGGCGCCGTCGTCTGCACGCCGCAGCGGCCATCGTGCTTGGTGTGTCCGCTGTCAGCACGCTGCCAAGCCCGCACGCTGGATGCAGTCGAGACATACCCGCCCGCCAAGGCTCGCGGCAGTGTCCCGATCGTTCATGCTGTCACGCTGCTTTTGACACCGCACGGACGCCGAACGCACGATGCAGCGACGCTTGGGCAGCCGGTCTTGTTGCTGCGCCGGCCGACCTCTGGCCTGTGGGGAGGCTTGTGGGAACCGCCGACGCTGTGGCTCGACCGCGACGAAAGTGGAGAAGCCAGCGAGACCGCCGAAGCCGGCCTGTTGCGTCTGCTGCAGAGCCGCCTGGGCCTGCGTGTTTCCGGTTCGCAGTCGGCCGCAGCCCAGCGGTTGCCGTCCTTTACTCACGTGCTGTCGCATCGCGAGATCCGCTTTACGCCGTTTGCGTTGTCGCTGAATCTTCCCGAGCTCACCGCGCTTCGCCTCGATGGATACGAAGCGGCTCGCTGGGTCGATGCCAGCGCGCCGCTGGGCCTGGGACTTTCGGCCTGGGTCCGCTCTCTGTTGTTCCGCGTCACGCAACGCGTCGATCCGGCATCTACTGATCGTCCAGGCTAACTCGGTCCAGCGAGCCAGCCCGGCGAGGCATCCTGGATGAGGGCCCTCGCCGCTCGATCCTCCTCAAACCGCTTGAAGGCTCCTTATGCCCAACACGCAAGCCCACACCCTGCTTGAGCAGGCGTACCAGCAGATCCTCGAAGCCTATGCCCTGATGGGGTACGACACGCAGCGCGATGACAACTTTCGCGAGACCGCCCAGCGCGCCGCGAAGGCCGCGCAAGAGCTTGTGCGTCCCATCGCAGAGATCCACGCTGAGATCGATGACCTGGTCAGCAAGACGTTTCCCGCTCGCTATGACCACATGGTGATCAGCAAGCACAACATCTGCTTCGGCCTGTGCCCGCACCACCTGCTGCCGGTGGTGTATCGCGTCTCGCTGGCGTACATCCCGCGCGAACGTGTCGTCGGGATCAGCAAGCTATCGCGCCTGATTCGACTGATGGCGCGTCGTCCCGTGCTGCAAGAAGATCTGACGCACGAGCTAGCCGAGCTCTTGTTCAAGCGCCTCGATTCCTTGGGATCCGCTGCGTACATCGAGGGCCTGCACATGTGCATGGCGGCCCGCGGTGTCGAAGCGCATGAAGCGCGGCTGGTCACCAGCGCCATGCGCGGCATCTTCATCGACCAGCTGCCGTCGCGGCAAGAGTTCCTGGATTTGGTGACAGCGGCCCCGCTGCAGCTTCTTTAGATGCGCTTACTTTTCGGCCTTGGGCAGCGCGGTGTTCTGCGCCAAGCGGGGATGCGTCTGTTGCAGCGACGGGCGCTCGGCATGACGGTCGAGAGCCCGCGCCAAGTTTCGAAGCTGCCGCACCGGATACCGCTCACGAAACAGCATCCAATCCAGCGAGCACGCGAGCGCCAGGTCGAGATAGCCGAAGCGGCCGGGATGGAAGGTATCGTCGCTGCCCAGACGCGAATCCAGCCAGCGTAGGCAGCTCTCGGCGCGGGCAAGCTGTCGCGTCAGGTACGGCGACTGCGCCGGAGTAATGCCGTCGAGCTCAAGGACAAACAGGTTGATCAGGCTGTCCTGCGCCGCGTCCAAGATGCTAAGGGCGTTCTCGTCGTCCCAGCGTGTTCTGGACTGAAACAGCGTCGGGGCCGGCGGTGGATGATCGCCTGGCCACGTGGCCAGCGCACGGCCCGGCTGTTCGTACAAGAAGGCCGCGATGATGCGCGAGTCCAGAAGTAACTGGCGTTCGCCGTCGCTGCGCGGTGCCTCCAAAGCCGGAACGCGCAGGCAGGGATTCAGCGTAAGAACGTCGGCATCGGCCACCGTCCAGCTACGGCTGTCGCGCACAAAGGGCAGCCCCAGCTCGACAAGAAGGACGCGGATGCGACGGACATACGGCGAGGTGTCGTGGCCATAGAGCTTCAGCATGGCGAAACGATATCAGCCCGCTCGTCGCGCTTCAGTAGTCAATTCCGTCTTCCGCGGGCGTCAGGTATTTGCGGTCGATCTGCAGGCTCGGCAGATAGTCCTGCCGGTCCCACAGCCAGACATAGTGGGCATAGATATCGAGCAGTTTTTTCATGTACTCGCGCGTCTCACGATACGGGCATAGCTCGATGAACACATCCAGAGGCCGATCGCCGTTCTTGTCGAGCCAGCGCATCATGGCCCGCGGACCGGCGTTGAAGCTGCCCGCCCCCAGTGGAATCTGTGCCTTGAACTTTTTGAGCAGGTTGCCGATGTACCAGGCGCCGAACTGAATATTCCCCTCGGGGTCGTACAAGATGTCGTCGGTATAAGGGCGTCCGATATGCGCAGCAACGCGGCGGCTGGTCGGCGGAATCATCTGCAAAAGACCAATCGCATCGGCGGTCGAGATGTCCTGCGGGTTGTACGCGGACTCCTTCTGCATGATGGAGTACAGGTAGCGTGGCGGATTCCCAGCCGACGGTGCAAAGCGCTCGATCAGCGCCCGATAGGCCAGCGGGTACTTGGCTTCCCAATACGGGCGAGCCTGCGGCACGCGGTGCGGATCGCGACGCAGAGCGCTTACGCCATGAACCTCCGCCAGAAGATGCGGACGCTGGAACTGCTCGCCGCTGGTGTATAGGCCGATCAGGGTCGGAACCGCCCGCGCCGCAGTGAACTCATGAACCAGCGCGCTCTCGACGCGGCGTAGCTCCTGCGCGGCTTCCCAGCGCAGCTCTAGCTGCAACAGCTCGGTCACGCGCTGCAGCCGCGCATCGCGCAAGAGCTCGGCATCGGGTTTGTCTGGCCAGGCAGTCAGACCGTCGGCACTCTCGCTTTGCGGCGTGTCGCCAAACGGACCCAGCGGCACGCCTTGTTCGCGCAAGCGCAAGCGCGCAAGCTGCGAGTAATAGGTGAACGGATGCGACTCGACCAAGCGACGAAAACGCACAATCGCTGCCGCTTTCTGCCCTAGCCGTAGCTCGGTCATGCCGGCCCAGTACGAGCCTTTCTGACCGAGCAGTCCCGGCCGCTTGGTCAAGTGCTCGAAGTCGCCCAGGGCATCCGCGTTGTCGTTGAGCAGATAGCGGGAAAAACCCATGTACCAGCGCGCTTCCTCGGCAAACGGACCGGTGTAGCTGCGCACGGTGTCGAGCAGGCTGGTGATGGCCTCGCGATATCGCGTCCGGTTCCACTCAACCCAGCCCGCCAGAAACGATGCCTCAGGGGCCCAGTGCGATCGGGGATGCGAGCGCACCAGCGCCCTGTATCCCGCGATGGCTTCGTCGTCTTTGTCCGCCCGCGACAGCGCACGAGCACCGTGGAACATCGCCTCGGCCTGTCGCTCGCCTTTCATGCGCGTGGCCACCCCCAAGAGCTTCTCGGCCGCGCCTGGGTAGTCACGCCGCGTGCGATAGATGCTGGTTCCCAGCCAGTACTCGATCTCGTCGCGCAGCGCCGGGCCCGCATCCGCCGGAATGGCTCGAAGCTCAGCGACGGCGTCGAACCAGCGATGGCCGTTGAGCAGGTTCTTGGCCCGTGCAATGCGCTCGCCGACCTCTAGCTTGACCGTGGCATCCAGCTTGCGCAGGCGCTCTTGCGCCGTGGCGGCAAATGGATGCAGCGGATGCTCAATGTACAGCTTGCGCCAGTGCTCACGAGCATCGTTCTTCTTGCCCGCGCGCTCCGCGATCTCTCCCAAGCGAAAGCGCAGCATGGCTGCGTCGATCTCGCTGCGGCCCGAGGCCAATGCGGCGCGGTACAGCGTCCCCACCTCTGCATCGGACTTGCCGTCGGGAGACAGGCGATACAAGCAGTCCGCCAAGCGCACGCGCGCAAGCGAAAGCAGCGGGCTCGTGCTCAGCTTCTCTAGCTCTCGCAGGTGGCGCTGTGCGCTCTGCCACACGCGCCGGTCGCTCGTCTCTTCCCCAAGTAAGAGCTCGCTTTCCGCCAGCAGGTAAAGCAAATAGTCCCGGCTGCGCAGCGACGTCAGAGCGCCTCGATCGGCCAGCGGCAGAAGCAGCTTGCGGGCCCCCGCATAGTCCCCGCTGCGATACGAAACGACGGCTCGTCGCGCTGTATCGACAGGTCCCTTGGCCCCTGGCGAACCGCGTCGCGCCGCCCAGGTCGGCCCAACAAGACCCAAGACGAATAGAACGATGAATGGTCTAGCTACACGAAGAGAAGGCGCCACGTTGCTGGCGCTTATCTTACGGCGATTGACCGACGGCCGCCGAGACCAATCTGACAAACTCGGGCTCTGTGACGTTGCCAGCGATGGCGTAGCCTAGCTCGCGATCGCGGAACACAGCCACCTGATAGCCGCTGGCGCGGTCGATGAACACTTCGCGGTTGCCGATCATCCGTCGATTCGGAGCGCGCAGATGCAGCCCTTGCGCCTCGAACACGAACACCGAAATCTTCCGGCCTTCTTGCTCGTACTGCAGCATCGCCGCGTCGCGGTTCCCAAGATTGCACAGCCGTCCGCCGCGCAGCGAGGCCAGCGGCTCCAGTCGCAGCGCCGGCACCGCAAAGGGCACCTTGCCATCGAACCAGCTCTGCACTTGTTCACGGCCGCCCGTCACTTCAAGGGGCAGGTTGCGTTGATGCTTGACCAACGAGTCGGTGATCAGCGGCTCGACGGTCTGCACGTACCCCAGCACCAGGGCTAGCGCCGCCGCCACGGGCAAGAACACACTGACAACCGTGGCTGCGATGGGGCGCAGACGTTCCCAGCGTCGGCGACCGTCCTCACGATCCAGGCAGCTGGACAAGCGCTGCGACAGGCCTGGACTGGGTGAAACCACCGAGCCCTGGCGCAAGGCATTCTTGAGCCTTCGCTGCTCGTTCGCCAGTTCGCGACACGCTTGGCACTCGCGCAAATGGCTCTCGACCTCGCGCTGCTCTGGCATAGCCAGCTCACCGTCGACAAAGCAGCCCAGGTCATGCTCGATTTCGGCACAGCGCATGGTCAATACGCGACTAGGAGGCCTTGCTTCCACCACCCGCAGCTCGACGTGCAGCAGCTATGGGAATCACCTGAGCCCCCTCAGACTGCGGACGCGGCAGGTCTTTGATAATTCCAGCCCGCACCGCATGTTCACGAAGAGAGGTCTGCAGCAGCCGCCGTCCTCGATGCAAGCGGCTCATCACTGTACCGACGGGGCAGTCCATGATGTCGGCGATCTCACGGTACGAAAACTCTTCGACATCGCACAACACCACCGCCAGACGAAACTCGTCGGGCAGCTCCGCAAGCGCTTGCTGAATCGCCGACCCCATCAGTGAATACGAGAGGCGCTCTTCAGTATCGTGGGCGCTGCGCTTGGCATCCGCCGACATCACGCCGGTCTCGCCTTCTGCTTGCATAGCGTGCGCCACGTTGGTTTCGAGCACGCGGCGACGGTACTTGTTGATGAAGGCGTTGGTCAGGATCTTGAAAAGCCACGCCTTGCACTGCGTCCCCGGTTCGAATTGATCGAACGACTTGTATGCAGACAAGAGCGCATCCTGAACCAAGTCCTCGGCGTCGCGCTCGTTGTGCGTGAGCCGCAGAGCCGTGCCGTACAACGCACCGGCATGCACCATGGCGACGCGCTCAAACTCGGCGCGACGATCGGCAACCTTCTTTGCGCTGGCGAACATATTCGAGGGAACCGCCTACCCAGATATTTTATTCCGGGCTGCGCAGCCAAGCTGCATGACGCAGAGGTATGGCGTGATTTCCAAGCGAGCCAGGCCGAGCGAAAAAATCAGTGCCCCGACCAATCAACCAGATTGATTCGCTCCGTGACACTTCTTGTACTTCTTGCCCGAGCCGCATGGGCATGGCTCGTTGCGACCGATCTTGCTGTCGTCCCGCTTGGCCGGCTGCTTGCCGCCCTTGGTCTGCGCGGCCCCTCCCGGCTGCTCTGCCTGATCGTCACGCTCGGGATCGCGGGTACTCTTCTCATCCTCGGCGCCCGACGTGGCCGACGCGGCATGCTGAAGCACGATTCGGCGCTGCTTGTGGCGAAACTCAGGCAGCTTGGCCTCAGGAACTGCCTGCGCGGTCTGCGCCACTTCCTGGCGCTCAAGCCGGACTCGGAAGAGCTGCTGCGCCACGTTCTGCGAGATGCTGTCCATCATCTGCATGAACATGGAGTAGCCCTCTTTCTTGTACTCCTGCTTTGGATCGCGCTGCCCGTAGCCACGCAACCCAATGCCCTCACGCAGACTGTCCATGGCTTTTAGGTGATCGATCCACTGCTTGTCGATCTCCTCCAGCCAGAAGTGGCGAGCGAAGTAGAGGAACGCCATCCCCAGCTCTTCCTCGCGCGCTTTGGTGAACTTCTCGACCTGTTCCCAGACACGGTCGGCGATTGCGGCAGGGTCGTGGTTCGACTCCCCAAGGGACACTGTCAAGTTGAACTGTTCTTTGGCCGCGTTGCTCAACGCTTCCAGATCCCAGTCATCCGGCGAGCGATCCTCGGGGCAGTGTTCCACCACCAGCTTCTCGACCAGCTCATAGGCCAGGTCGTAGACACGCTTGCGCTGCTGGATCATCGACACCGCAGTCTCGTGCAGCACACGATCCAGGAGCGCCTTCTTCGACTCAGACAAGCGGTCGAACTCAATCACCGATCCGAAGCGACGATACAGCTCATGGGTCAGGCCGCGGGGATCGCCTACCTTCCCGGAATCCGGCCTATCGTCTGACTCGTCTGGGGCGCTCGACTCTGCGTCGGATTCTGAGGACTGAGCCTGGAAGTGGTCGACGATGGCAACGACGATGGGCCGCAGACGCTTGGTAAGCTGGCTGTACTCCTCGCGCACCGACTCCGCGGACACCTCGGTTGCGCCCCCGGTGCTCTCGGACTCGTTGTCATCAGACGGCTTGCGCACCGACTCTGGCAGCTTGCCTTTTAGGATGGCTTCGACGTCAAAACCGGTCAGGCGCCCTTCCAGGACTTGCCGTCGCAGCGCATAGATACTCTTGCGCTGCTGGTTCATGACGTCGTCGTATTCGAGAAGGTGCTTGCGGCTGTCGAAGTGATGCGCTTCGACTTTGCGCTGGGCATTTTCGATCGCGCGATTCACCATCAGGTGCTCGATGGGGACGTCTTCTTCCATCCCCAAGCGCTCCATCAGGCCGGTAATGCGCTCAGCGCCGAAGATGCGCAGCAAGTCGTCTTCCAGCGATAGGAAGAAGTGGCTAGAACCAGGGTCGCCCTGGCGTCCCGCGCGACCACGCAACTGATTGTCGATGCGCCGGGACTCGTGACGCTCAGTCCCCAGAATGTGCAAGCCGCCGACAGAGACGACCTGCTTCTTTTCTTCTTCTGTCAGCTTGCGGAAGCGTGCGAGCGCTTCCTTGTACTCCGCCGTCGTCTCGTCGCAGGCGCCGGGTCGGCAGGCCATCTCTTCGCCATAAATCTCGGCGCGGGCCATGAACTCGGCATTGCCGCCCAGCAAGATGTCCGTGCCACGGCCAGCCATGTTGGTCGCGATGGTGACCTGTCCAAGCCGTCCGGCCTGAGCCACGATGGCCGCTTCACGCGCATGCTGCTTTGCATTGAGCACCGTGTGCGGGACGTTCTTCTTGCGCAACATCGCCGACAGCACTTCGCTCTTCTCGACCGAGACCGTTCCCACCAAGACGGGCTGCCCACGCTGGTGACACTCAACGATCTCATCGATGACCGCGCGGAACTTGCCACGCTCGTTCTTGTAGACGAGATCTGGCAAGTCCTTGCGCACCATCGGCTGGTGCGTCGGGATGACGATGACGTCCAGCTTGTAGATCTTGTGAAACTCTTCCGCTTCGGTATCGGCGGTACCGGTCATGCCGCCGAGCTTCTTGTAAAGACGGAACAAGTTCTGAAACGAGATCGTCGCCAGAGTCTGCGTCTCTTCCTCGATGGGGACGTTTTCTTTGGCTTCGATGGCTTGGTGCAGACCATCCGACCAGCGCCGTCCCGGCATCAAACGGCCGGTGAACTCGTCGACGATCACCACCTTGCTGTCTTGCACGACATAGTTCACGTCGCGCTTGTACAGCGAATGCGCTCGCAGCGCCTGCTGCACGTGGTGGTTGTACTCGATGCTCTTGGCGTCATAGAGGTTGTGCAGACTGAGCAGCTTCTCGATCTTCTCGACGCCTGAGTCCGTCAGCATCACCGAGTGGTGTTTTTCATCGACCGTGAAGTCGACGTCTTTCTTCAGACGCGGGATGATGTCGTTGACCTTGCGATACAGGTCTGCGGACTGCTCAGCGGGCCCGCTGATGATGAGCGGCGTGCGCGCCTCATCGATCAGAATCGAGTCCACTTCGTCGACGATCGCAAAGTACAGCTCACGCTGCACATAGCGTTCGATCGAGTCCTTCATGTTGTCGCGCAGGTAGTCGAAGCCGAACTCGTTGTTGGTGCCGTACGTGATGTCGCAGCGATAGGCCCGCTGCTTCTCGATGTCGGTCTGCCCGTGGATGATCGTGCCCACCGACATTCCAAGGAAGCGATAGACGCGTCCCATCCACTCGGCGTCGCGCAGCGCCAAGTAGTCGTTCACCGTGACCAAGTGAACGCCCTTGCGCATCAGTGCATTGAGATAAAGCGGCGACGTGGCGACCAGCGTCTTGCCTTCACCGGTCTTCATTTCGGCAATCTTGCCCTCGTGCAGCACCATGCCGCCGATGAGCTGCACGTCGTAGTGACGCATGCCGTTGACGCGACGGCTGGCCTCTCGCACCGCGGCAAACGCCTCGGGGATCAAGCTATCCAGCGCTTCACCGCGATCCAAGCGCTCATAGAACCGGCCGGTCATCGCCCGCAGCTCGTCGTCGGACTTCTTCTGGAACTTGCCCTCTAGCTCGTTGATTCGGGCAACGATGGGCTGGATTCGTCGCAGCTCGCGTTCGTGGCTGGTGCCGAAGATTTTCTTGATGAGTGCGCCTATCATGAGCGTTCGTGGCCTACCTAGGTGGGCAAAGTGAACCCATAGAGTAGAGGTAAGCGAGCCTCACAGCAAGGCGATATCTCGCCTGAAACTGCCGCGCAGCCTTCGCAGTGCTGGGGAGCCGCGCAGTTCGCTCACGAGACACCCCCCTTCGACGCAAGCATAGGTGCCGCTCAGCACAGGACACCCAGGTGAGCGACTGCTCGCTCGTCGACGCGTGAACTTCGGGCGCCTAGCTCAGACCCGGCTTGATACCGGTCTCCCACTCCACAACCGTCGAGCCTAGCGTCATACGATCCCCTGGCAACAGGGACTGCGCACCGCTTAGGCTTCGCCCGGATCGTTGCCACAAGACAGCCTGCGGGCCAAACCACCACAGCTCGCCTTGCTCGCCATGGGCACGGACGGTGCCCCAGCGCACTGCAGCATCGCCCCCAGCAGGAACGAGTCCCAGCACTGGATCTCCGAGCGCCACATCCTTCCAAATGAGCAGGGTTGCCGGGAACCCTCCGTGGTACTCGTCGATGCGACGCAGAAGCGCACCGCCGCTCTTGAAAATACGAACCTCGATCGTCAGCACCGGTCCCAAACGAACGAGCTGCCCATCCGACAGAGCCATCTGAGTACCCAGCGCCAAGCGCCGATCATCGACAAACGTGCCGTTCAGGCTGCGCATGTCTTCGACCAGCAGCTTGCCGTTCGCCACCAGCATGCGCGCGTGCTGCCGACTCACACCATGCGTAATGGAGTCATTTTCGGGCGTCGGGAAAGCGCGGACAACAACATCGCAGTCTCGGTGCTTGCCCAGCGTGACTTGCTGGGCCGAGAGCACGTCGATGGCTTCGGACGAGTTCCCTAGGCATGCAAGCAAGCGACGGTGCCCCGGTGCAGACGAGGCAGCCTCAACCGCTGCTGCTGGGGCGCCCGCCTGTCGAGACTCGGCAGCCGGTGCCGGAGCCTTCGCCACGCGCGCTCCCCAGGCCTCGATGCTGCGAACGCCGTCAGCCCTAGCGCGAGCCGGTTCAGCTGCGGGCTCAGTGTTAGCCACCGGCAACGTAGTCCGTAGTGCAGGCCCGACAGATGGTAGCGGTGCTGGCGCCTTGGCGGACGCTGTCGGAGGAGGGGGAGGCGGACGCTTCGGTGGCATGCTTCCCGGCCCAGCCGGTGCAGCCTGCGATGCTAAAGGCCGCTGCTCACTCCCCTTCGAGGGCACAGACCGTGCGCTCTGGGTACTGGCCGGTGCATCACCAAACAGAGGCAGAGGCGCTTCATCCATCGCTCGGATGAACTCTTCAATCATCACCTTTGCCGACGGAAAACGCTCTGTCGGTTGCTTGGCCAGCGCCTTGCCGAAGAACTTGTCCAGCGGATGATTGAGCGGGATCTGCGGGACGATGGAGTTGAGAGGAGGAACCGGATTGCGCTTGTGCATCAGCACAAGCTGTACTCGATCGTCGTGGCGGAACGGCGGCCGCTTGGCGACGGCAATGTACAAGATGATGCCGAAGGCATAGCGGTCGGTTGCGCTGTCCACCGATGGACCGAAGACCTGCTCCGGGCTCATGTAGGTGGGCGAACCAACCGCCACGCCGACCGCCGTCAGCTTGTCGTTGTCCTCCATGGGGCGAGCCAGACCAAAATCCAGCAGGACAGCGCGACGCCCCTCCCCGTCCGGCCCCACTAAGATGTTGTCGGGCTTGACATCGCGATGGACGACTCCCATTGATCCGGCACGGTCCAAGACGTCCGCGACAGGGGATAGAAGCTCTGCGATCTGGCGTGGTGTCTCGCGTGCGAGTACGTTGTGAAGGCTTTCGCCCTCGATGTACTCCATCGCGATCCACAGCACTTTTTCGGGAGTCTCGCCGAATGCATAGATCGCGGCCGTATGGTGGTGAATCAACCGTGCGGCAAGCCGTGCTTCACGCTGAAATCGAGCGACGTATGATGGGTCGCGCGACAACTCCGTGTGCATCAGCTTGACGACGGCGTTTCGGCCCAGCGTAGTCTGCTCTGCTAGATAGACTTCGCCGCAACCGCCTTCACCGATCTTCCGAATGATCTGAAACTGATCGCCGACGCGAGCGCCGGGCCCTAACCTGGCCACCGGATCACTCTATCACAACGGATCGGAAAAGAAATTGGGAACACGACGAGGAAAGAGCAACCACGCTGGATACGTGTAGTAACCCCAGCAATCCCAGGGGCACGTCGGTCGGCGAAGACTTCGACGGGAACTACCGACGAGAAGCAGGGCGCGCTGCCTTCTTGCCAGTAGCCTTGTGGGATGACTTCATAGCCGGCTTTGGCGACGCTGCAACCGACTTCTTCTTTGCCGACGCTTTGTTTGGCTTGGCAGGCTTGGTCGCCGCTGTTTTCTTCGCCGGCTTGCTCTTCTGTGCTTCGGTCGCTTTCTTGCGCGCAGGTGGCTTGCTCGCGACGGCCTTCGGTCCCGCCTTGGGAGCGGCAGGCTTGGTCACGCCACGCTTGGCTGCTGCCGCCTTAGGCGACGCCGTCTTGGAAGCGACCTTCGGCGACACAGCTTTGGGAGCGACTTTCGGCGCCGCTGCTTTGGGAGCCGCCTTCGGCGACACCTTGGCTGACTTCGCCACCACAGAGGGACGTTTTGCCGCTGGTTCCTTGGCGGTACCAGCTTTGGGGGGTGCCGCCACGCTTGCCCCACGGGCTGTAGAAGAGGCAACGGGCGTCTTCGTAGCGGGACTGGGCTTTGCCGCCGCAGCCGTCGGAACAGCCTTGCTCGCCGTGGGAGGTTGCTTGGCCGCCTTGCCCGTTCGTACGCTCTGCTGCTCGGCCTTCTTTGCAGGCGGCGCTGCCGCGGCAACGGGTGACTTCGGCTCGATCGGAGCGGCGCCCTTCTTTGCCGGTGCCGCGACAATTGCCGAGGCAGGAGCCGCAGACTTGGACGGCTTCGCAGGAAGCAGCGGTACCGCCGCTTTCAGCGCTTTGCCCTTCGGGGCGACAACCGCGACGGTCGCTCCAGCTCGACTCGCGTCCGCTTTGGCGGCGGGGGCAGCCGGGACACTGGCTGTCTTGGCGACCACGGTCGGGGTTGTCTTCTTCGCCGACGGTTTTTCTGCCACTTGGGCAACCGAAGGCGCCTTACCGGCGGGTGCCGCCACCTTTACGGAGGCGATGGTCGCCTGGGCCGCCGCTGTCTTGCCCCCCTTGGCTGCATCTCCCGCAGGTGGATCGGCTGTCTTCGCTTTGCCCTTGGCCAGCGGCACCACAACTGCTGTCTGCGCGGCAGGCTTGACCTCTGCTGCCGCCTTGCGAGCCTGCTTCACTCTCTCCATGGCTGCTGCGAGCTGCGAGCTGCGAGCTGCTTTTCTCTTTGACTCGGCCGACTCGTCGTCGCCTAGATTATCAGCTGCGGCGCGTCCCTCACTCCGGCTCGTCGCACCTGCTCCGGCTGGCCGCCCACGCCCCCGACGCTTGCCCGCAGTTTCTGGGGCATCCTCTTTGTCGCCCCTCTCCTCTTCATCTTCGTCTTCCAGCGCTTTGAGCGCCCGAGGAGAAAGCTTCGCCGGCTTGCCCATGCCCATCGGGCCCCGAGCTCCAGGCATCGCCTCGGGGATCTCATCGACCAGCACATCGGGGATGTCGATCTCGTCGAATTCTGGTTCGGCAGCGGGACGAGCCGCGACTGGCGGCTTCACCAAGCGCGGCTTCATGGCTCCGCGCCCCGCATCGCGACCACGCGCTTTGCTATCGCTGCGCGCCTTGGCTTCCGCCTCTTGCCGCTGGCGAAGGATTTGATGCAGCGGCAGCATGCGACGGTTGTGAATCAGGATGCGCTTGTCGTGCTGAAACGTGACCTCGACCTTGTTCTGCCCGATGAGCTCAGAGACGAAGCCCATGCCGAACACGCCGTGCGCAATCACATCCAGCTCGCCATAGATGTCCTCGCCCGAGTAGTTCCGCGGGGTACCCCGTCGGCGGTTCATCACCTGTTCCCACGTGGGCTTGGCTTTGGCTAGCTTGCGCTTGGTCGGCTGCTCGCTCGGCTCGTCCCCATCTTCGCCGCGCGGCCGCCGAAATGCGTGGATATCGTCACATGTTGAACAGCGCACCCGACGGATCTCGTCTTCGTAGCGGCTGACGACAATGTGCGTGGTGTCTCCCTTGCAACGAGGGCAGAACGCCTCAACTTCCTGACCGACGTCATCTGTTTCGTCATCAAACATTGAGAAGTCCATCGCTCACCACATCCAAGCGCGGTTGCTGGTTCGCTGCAAGAGTGAAACAAGCCCCGGTGGAAGGCGAGGTCACCTTCCCAACCTTCCACGTTGAGCATAATAGACGCATCTTTGTGTTGGCCTTCCTATCACGGTGCCGTCTGACTTGGCAATCAAAAAATCGACGGTGCCCGTGATAAGCTGGCTCGCGTGGCGGCATCAGGATCTTCTTCTTCAGGTTCAGGACGCGGGGGATCGTCAGGTTCTGGTTCGGCGTCGGGTCCCAAGGCCCCAGCGGGCTCTGACTTTGCGCGGCAGCATCTCAAGCGAGCCCGCGCGCTGCTGGATTTGGGGCGCGAACAGGCCGCATTGCTCGAAGCTGAAAAGGCGCTGAGCGCTTCTCCCAGCGACGCTGAAGCCCTGCAGATCCATGGACTGTGCCTTCTGCACATGGATCAGGCCGAGCGGGCGCTTTCGTCTCTGCGAGCCGCTCTAGCCATCGACCCCAAGGAAGCCCACTGCCATTACCTGTTGGGATATGCGCAAAACGAGTGCAAGCGCCGCAGTGAGGCCGAGGCCGCGTATCGTGAAGCGCTGCGCCTTTCCCCCGAAGAGCCCGTGTATCTGCGCGCCTATGCCGAGCTTCTCGTCGAGATGCGTCGGCTGCCCGAAGCGCTTGAGGCGGCGCGTAAGGCCGTCTCGCTGGGACCCGAGCGGGCGTCAAACCACATCACGCTCGGCTATGTCTCAAGCGCCATGGGCGACCGCATCCAAGCCAAGGCCTGCTACGAACAGGCGCTGACCTTGGAGCCAAACAACGCCCTGGCCTGGAACAACCTCGGCTGCGTGGATCTGGCCCAAGGTCGACCGTTGGAAGCGCGCCAGCGCTTTCGCGAGTCTCTGCGTCTCGATCCCGAAGGCACAGCGGCCAAAGAGAACCTCAAGCTCGTCGACACAAAGCAGCGCCCAGCGAACGTCTACAAGGACTATGCGGCGTTTGAACGTCAGCTGGTCGTCGAGGTCTGGGATCTAGTGCTGTTTCACCGCAACGCTCGCAAGCAGGCTGTAGCCCACGCCGCCCGCACCAAGCCTGTCGCGGCCCCGCTGAGTCCTGGGCAGTTTTTCCGCCACATCTTTAACCCGCAGCCGTTCGAAGACGATCCGCGCCTGCATGCGCTGGCGCTGATCTGGGCCACAGAGTTCCGCACGCTACCGATTCTTTTGTGGCGCATGCCGCAGCTTCTGGTCTGGATGGGACTCTCGGTCGGCATGCTGCGCCTGGGACCGGCGGGGATCGCGCTCGCTCTTTCGACACATGCCGCCACGTATTTGCTGGGCAGGCGCCCGCTTCGTCGACGGTACGAGGCCTATCGTGACGAGCTAGGCCGCACCCACGCGCGCTGGCAAGGGCTGCAAGAAGACTGGCTGGCCGGGCGCATCGACCGCCCGCAGCGCGATGCCGCCATCGATCGCTTGCTCGATCAGTTCACCCATACCGCCGAGCGCCTGCGTAGCCAGCTTCACTCCGACGAGTCTGAGGAAAAGAACCCATGAGCCTTGCCATCGTGGCCATGGATGCGCTTTTGACCCGCTGGCAGGCTTTCTCATCGAGCCGGTCGGTCTGGAAAAAGGCCGGGCTGATCTTGGGCATGCTGCCGCTGCTTTTGGACAGCGGCTGCTTCACCGTGCGCTATCTCGGTCAGCAGGCGGCCGGACAGCTACACCTGCTGCGCATCCGCCGCCACGTCGACGATGTGCTGTCCGATCCCGCCACCCCCGAGCCGCTGCGCGAGCGCCTGCAGCTTGCCTTGGCCGCCCGTCAGTTCGGCATCGACGAGCTGGGCCTGCGTGGCGGGGCCGAGTTCAAGCGCTTCGTCGATACCGGCGGTCCCGTCGCGTACAACTTGACCGCGGCGCCAAAGACCGCGTGGCGCATCCTGCGTTGGCGCTTCCCGCTCGTCGGCACCGTGCCCTATTTGGGCTTTTTCGACCGCCGCGATGCCCTGGTCGAAGCCAAGAAGCTCGAAGCGCGCGGCTATGACGTGTATGTCCGGCCCGTCGGCGCGTACTCGAGCTTGGGCTATCTGATCTCGCCGATCTATGCCTCGATGCTCGATCAGCCCGGCCCCGAAGGCGAGGTCCAAACCGTCGAGACCATCCTGCACGAGATGGCCCACTCGACCGCCTACCTGCGCTCGGCGTCCGAGCTAAACGAAAGCTATGCCACGCTGGTCGGCGTCGAAGGCGCGGCCCGCTTCTTTCGCGAGCGCGGCGCGTCCGCGCAGAGCGCACTCGTGCATCGCTTGGCTCAAGAAGAAGAGCAGCGCCACCTGGCCTTTTCCGCGTGGCTAGAGCCCGCCCTGAAGGACGCCGCCGCTTTTTATCGTGACGCCCACGATCGCCACCTGCCCTGGTCTGTCATCGAGGCCGAGCGCGCTGCCCTGTTCGCCCGCCTGCAAGCCAGCTATCGCGCCGCGTTCCCATCGGGCCCGCGGTACCGTCGACTCGCCGAGGGTCCGCTCAACAACGCCGTCCTCTTGTCGTTTGGCGTCTATCACCGCTCGTCGGACTTTCAGCAGCGCCTTTTGGCCGCCGTCCGTGGAGACCTGCGCGCCTTCGTCGAGCTGTACCGCCAAGCCGAGCGCCGCAGCGACGGAGCCGCTTGGCTGCGCAGCTTGGTCCCCGAGCCCGCCACCGCCCCCCAGCCCGGCCCCGTCACACCCTAGCCCCCACGGCCGCTCACTCAGGCCATATCTCCGTCGAAGAAAGGCTCCGCTTGACCGTTGAGCGTACTTGACGATATTGGCCACGATGTGCGGATCGAATCAGGAGGCCAGGGTCTGTCGCTGTTTGCCACCGACGGAACCACGCCACGCCTCGCGTTTCTGCGGAAGATCGCGCGCACTTTGGCGGGATGGATACGCATCACGGGAAGCGGGGCACATCCTCGCAACCTGCTTATTGCGCCCGTTTCAGACAGAGTGCCAGCTTGAATAACGTCGCAGATGCGTCGAACAGTCGACCATCCTGGACTCGTAGCGCTCTCTTTTCACCCACTCGCTGCCCTGACTGGTTTGACCAGATCTCAGCTTCTACTGGCACTTCTGGGAATGCACAACGATCGAGCATTGGCCTCTGCTCTGTATTCGCCTTTAGGATCTCCAATAATTCGTGCGGAGCCGGCAATGATCCGCCCAGTGCCTCACACTGCTCAAGTGCATCCTGCCACATGATCCCAGACTGCCGCTCTGGGCTCAGCCGGTGCCACTGATGTCCTGTCCGGGTATCCGTCACTGTGAATTCCTCCTGCGGGCGCAAAAGAAAATCACTGGAGCAGGAGTTATCCCGCCCTAGATCATTCGACGTCGCTGAAATGCCTTTAGCATCCAGGCTACCGCGGGTCTTCAGACCAGTTTGTCTCGGTTCATTTGTCGAACCTTGGTCCCGTACAGAGATACGCTGCGTACCTTTCTCGGGAGAAGTGACTGCAAACAGCGCCCATCCGGCCAGAATGATAGCGCCCATAACGAGCAGTGCGTTGCGAACTTCATTGGGCCGGGTGTTGATTGTCAAATTGTGCGAATCTGCATGACCAAATCGCTGAGCATCTTCGCGTCGCTGGGCTGCTATAACGCCGAATATAATTCCTAAGAATCCGCCGCCGAGCGCGCCGACTGAGGAAAGCACAAACCACAAAAAAGCATATATCGGCTGGTCCCTGTCGGCGCCAAAGATCGGGTCCTTCTGGTTACAGCTTGGGAATAAAATGCCTAGAAACACAAAGCCTACTAGTGCGCCAATCAGCGTACCCCGAAGCGCAAGAGACATTGGCTTGCTGTTCGCACGACTGGGATGAGTCTGGGAGTGCTGCATTGAGTAAGAGTACCCTAAACCGACAAGTCCCCGATTCTAAATTTTCCCCAATCACATTGCGGCCTTCCACGATTCACGGCCGTCGGATAGGTTTCCCGCCATGATGTCCCGTCTGGGCTGGTTTCTCGCGATTGGTGCGCTCGGAGCGTCTTTCGTCGCCGCTGGTGTCGCCCATGCACAGGTGCCGGCGCCTGTGCGCCTGACGTTGAACGAGAATCCATTCGGGCCATCGCCGATCGTGATGAAGGCCCTCGCAGAGGACCTCGGCGGACTGTTTCGCTATGTCGGCGACGAGGCGGCGGCGGTCACAAAGCAAATTGCGACCTTCGAAGGTGTCAGCCCGGATCAGGTCGTGCTCGGCGAGATGCTCGATGCACTCGGCCTACAGCTCAGCCTGCAAGGCGGTCCGGGCGGCGAATTTGTTTATTCGGTACCGGGCTATGCGGCGCTCGTCGACGCAGCCGCGCGGGTCGGCGGCATTGTTGTGGGCGTGCCGCTCAACGCACAGCTGGAAAACGATCTCCCAGCGATTGCGGCCACGCTGAACACGCGCACGCGCGCGGTCTTTCTGATCAATCCGCACAATCCCTCGGGCACGGTCAACGATGCGGCGACATTTCTAGAGTTTGTTCGCAAGACGTCGAAACAGACGCTGGTGATCGTGGACGAAGCCTATCTGGAGTTCGATGCTGACTACCCCAGGCGCACTGCCATGTCGCTTGTGCGGGCAGGGGAAAACGTCCTGGTGTTCCGAACGTTTTCGAAGGCACACGGACTGGCGGCGCTCCCCTTCGGCTACGCAGCCGCACCCCGAGCATTGGCCGAGTCCCTGCGCCGGCAGGGTCTTGGGTCGCCTCGCGGCCAAAACCGCCTCACGCTCACGGCTGCGTCGGCGAGCCTGCGTGATCCCGCGCACCTCGGGCGCGTGCGCACACAGGTTGCAGCCGAGCGGACGAAGTGGCACGCACTTCTCGACGGTCTGAAGCTACGGCGCACGGAGTCGCGGGCAAATTTCATCTTCTTCGATGCGGGACGCCCGCAAGCCGAAGTGGCCAAGGTGTTGCTGGCAGAGGGCGTCGCGATCGGCCGACCGTTCGCGCCCTACCAGACGTGGGTGCGGATCTCCATCGGCTTACCAGAGGAAAACGCGCGTGCGCAGGCCGCTGTGAGGCGGCTGTTCTCGCCAGGCGCGCAGTAGCACGGGTCTTCCCGACCGGCTGCGATTTCCTGGGCCGAATGGGGAGCGAGCGGACACGCGATGCGTGGCAAGCGAGCCCGCAGCACCAGATCGCGACTACACTGTGTCCATGTCCATCTCGTTCAGGCGGCGCGGCGGTGGACCGCAACCTGCCTAAAGCCTAGGAGGACCCTATGAAGACACGCATGAAGCTGTTTGCTCTCGCTGTTCCTGTGCTGTTCGCTGCGGCCTGTGGCGGCGAGACCTGCGATCCCGTCACGGGGCTTGGCTGCCCCAACAACGATATGGCGGACATCGGGAAGGATATGGCGGACATCGGGAAGGATATGGCGGACATCGGGCCCTGCTCGGCGGGCACGACACTGTTCCGTCTGCAGACTGGGCTGTACAACACGGCCAACGTCTCGGGCATTCAAGATGGCTGCAACCTGGGTCTGAACACGACCACCCTGTCCAGTCAGCGCAGCGTCGTAAACGACGTCAACACGGGCACGGTGACCATCACATCGCAGGATGGCTCGGCGATCCTTGGCTCTGGTCCGGTGAAGTGCAACATGGGCGTGCTGACCTATGGCCCGACGCTGTTACAGACCGGTGCGTGCCGCTATGAGTCGACGCGCTCGTCGAACTTCACGCTGACGGCGGACAACACCTTCACCCTGCAGTACACCGAGGCGCGCTCGAAGTTCACGTCGGTGCCGGGCATGAACTGCACGATCGTTGCAGCGTGCAACATCGCCTTCACCCTCATCATGAGCAAGCCGGTTCAGTAACGCGGCGAGGCAGAGCGCCAAGACGGCGGCGCGACGATCTGCTCGGCTGCCGCCTGGACGGCATAAGCCTGCATTCTGTGACATGAGCCCCCCCCTTGGTTTGCGTGCATCAGCAGCATGCGCCCCGTCGCTGTCCGCGGAACCATGCCGGCGCGGTCGAAGGTCAAAAGCTCGTACGTGCCGCCCTGGCCCAAGGACATGTCGAGCAGGTGGTTCCAGTCCCCGACATTGCGCGAGATGCGATCGACGCGGACCGACCTCCGCAGCACATCCGTTTCCACCATTCGCGCTAAATTTGATTGAAATTCATTTATAATGATATATTTGCTCCATATAATTATCAGTGTAAAAGAAACACTGAACCCAATGAGTCAATCATATGGATGATACGCACGCGGCGAAGAAGCGCCCTGCCGAGCCCCCGGCCCATGATCTGCTGTGCCGGCAATCTGTGACGGCGAATCGTCGCGTGCTCAGGCGATGGCAGTGCGTGCTCGATCCGCTGCGCAGGCAGGTCCTGGGCAGCGATGGCAGCTGCTCAGGCAGCACGTTGTCGAGGAGAGTACGACAAGAGCGGAGGTCGATACGCGGGGGCCTGCGGGATCGGCAGCGCGGCTAAGGCTGGGTCGTGGGAGCGGTGCGTCGGGGCGGCAAGGCGATCAAGACCGCGCCGCCAATGGCCAGCGAAAGACCACCGGCCAGAAGCCCGCTGCCCACGCCGGTCGTCTGGTAGTAGGGGCTGCAGGTCAGCGGATCGCCCTGCAGATCCTGGCAGGTTCCGTTCACCGCAAGCGCCGAGCCGCCGAACCCGACCAGCAGCGCGCCGGCTCCGATAAGCGTCGCGCCCGTCACGATGCGCCACAGGGGTCGCCCGCGTGAGCCGCCTGCATCGGCGAGCTGGGTCCCCTGCCCGTGGCGCGAAAGAACCGGCTGCAGCGTCGCGGTCTTGCCCGGCTCGATCTCGACGTCGAGGGCCAGCGGGCTGTAACCGGCGCGCTCTAGCTCTAGCTTTCGCGATCCGACGAACGCTTCGACAGCCAGAGGCGTCTGCCCCAAGACCCGTCCGTCGAGCCGCACCTGTGCTCCGTCGGGGGTTGAGGTCACGCTGAGCTGCCCACGAGCCCGCATGGCGATCTGGCCCAGCGCTTGCCGCACCAGCTTGGCCGCCTGCGCCACCTGCTGCGCCACGCTGCAGCGGGAACAGTCGGCCCGCAGATCCGCACCGATGTCGCGCGTCCGCACGTCGAGAAGCTGCAGCCGAAGCGGCGACGTCTTTGCCTGCAGCACAAGGACATAGGCAAGCTCACCCTCGCGAAACAGCGCGCGGGCACAGCGGCCGGCTTCGATACAGCCGGCCAGCCCTGCCGATTTTTGTCGCAGCTCGGTCTGTCGTTCTTCCGAAAGCAGTACGGCGTGTTCTTGCTTGGCGGCCTGCGAAAGCGCCTGCAGCCAGATCCGCCGCGTCGTCGCGTCCGGCTCGGGCGTCATCCACAGAAGCACGGCCGGCGTGATCGACAGCACGGCAACCAGCGAGCGCCCAGAAAACGTCAGGTTCAGCTCCGCCTGCCGGCCTCCTGGAAGCTGCAGGACGTCGCTTTCGGCCCGCTGGCTGCCCCGTTCTAGTCGAAAGCGATGCGGGCCGGCGGGCAGGCGAAGGGCATCCAGAAGCGGCAGCACACCCATCTCTTGCCCGTCCACACGCAGCACGGCGCCCGACGGACCGTTGACGGTGACTTCGGCGAGGGTCTCGGTCACCTCGTCGCCGGCCCACGCTACGCCCCACAGTGAACACAAAAGCAGCCACGCCAGAAGCACGCGCTGCCGCGCGAAGACGTGGGCCCCTGAAAGCGAGCGTGCGTACCGCAGTCCGTTGCGTCGCAGCGTCGTCCGCTTCATTGGCACGCCATGAGCTTGGTGGTGCTGCCAAGCTGCGAAAAGACGGTGCGCGTCTGCCCCTTGCCGATGCTGACGATCTGCTCACCCGGCGGCAGCAGGAGCTCTTGCGTCATGGTGCAGCGTCCGCCTGCCAGCGTGAAGATCTGGATGCGCCCGGCCCGCCCTGCCAGCCGGCTCAGCGTGGCTTGCAGCGCTGCGTTCAGCTCAGGCCGCCGACTTTCCGCGGGCACCGCCAGGCAGCGGTTGTATTCCGCCAAGGCTTCGCGAGCCTGACCCCGTGCTTCGTACAAGCGGGCCAGCTCAAACGCGACATCGGCCTGCAGCGAGAGTCCCTGCGGACCCCGACCGCCTCGCCCCAGCAAGCGCCGCAGCCGATCCAAGTTTTCTTGCGCGCGACCCAGATCGCGCTTGCCGAGCGCGTCTCGTCCGTCGAAAAGCAGCTGATCGGCCAAGCGTACCGGCACGCGTACGCGCAGCGTCTGCCCTGGTGCAAGCTGGATCTCGCTGCCGCCCCCGAGGTACCGCACGCTGTGCTTGCCCACCGACAGCGCGATCGGCTTGTCAGAAAGAGGCTGCGCCGGCAAGCGATCGATCTGCACGCGCACGCCCTCTTCACCCTCTAGGATCAGCTGCGCGCCGCTCTCTGGGCTGCTGCCTCGGTTGGCTGCGCTGCCCGGCGCCACCGCTGCCGAGGGAGCGAGATCCACAGCTTCTGTTGGACGTTCCGCATCGGGCGGCGGCTCTGATCCGGCACGGAGGTTCGTCGCCACAGCCTCGGTAGCTCTGGCCTCGGCAGGCGGCACGAGCTCGGCCAGAATCTGCCCGGCGAAGTGGCGCACGATGATGTCGCTGTCGCTGCGCAGGCTGCTGATCAAAAGCAGCAAGCGCCCCTCGCGGGATGAGCGATACAGCGCGGCCGACACGGCAACCACTTTGCGGCGCACGACACTCGCCGGGTCCAAGCTAGCCAGCTGCAAAAGCGGCAACGCCGCCGAAAGCGGCAGATCGCGCAGACCATCGACGACGGCATAGCGCGTCACCAGATCGCCCGAGCGCAGAAGCGCGGCCAGCCCCGACGGCGGCTCGCTGGCTTCACCCAGCCGACGCAGCGCGCGATAGGCCACAAGACCATCCAGCCCACCGGCCGCGACAAAGCCGCGCAGCACACTCACGCCCTGTCGCTGACCGGCCTCGGCCAGTTGCAGCGCTGCGGCCAAGCGGACGGCGCGCTCGGGGTCGGCCAGAGCTTTTTCTGCCGCTGTCACGTCACCGGCTGCGGCCCCCGCGCCCAAAAGCAACTGCACCGCAACCTTGCGCACCGCCGCATCCCTCGACGACAAGCCCGCCAGAAGCTGGGGCCGCCGGCTGCGATCGCCAAGCTGGAACAGAAGCCCGCTCACGATGACCCGATCCAGCTCGCTGTCCGCTTCACCTTGGGCCTGCAGCTCCTGCCGCAGCGCCTGCTCGGCGCCCAAGTCGCTGAGCCCGATGGTCCCTGGCTCTCGCTCGCCCGCCGGTCGCTCACGTCGACGACGCTCGCTGCGAATCGCTTGGCTGATGGCCTCGACACCGGCCAAGCGGACCTCGCGATCGCGGTCGCGCAGCGTCTGCCGCAACAGGTTTATCGCCAGAAGCGGGCTGGTCTCGAACCGTCCCAGCTGATGCGCGGCCTGCTTGCGGATCTGCGAATCGGGATCGCGCAGCGCGTCTCCCAAGGCTTCCCCCGCCAAGCGGCTGTCCATGTCCCCAAGCGCCAAGACCGCCAGCTCACGCGCCGCCGTGCTGTCGCTGCTCAGCGCTGATCGCGCCCAGCGCAGGCTCTGCTCGGCCGAGCGGGCACGTTCCCCGGCGACCAGCGTCAAGATGGCACCGGCTGCCGCCACATGCACCCGCTCGCCTCCCCCGCGTGAGCGCAAGACACGCCCCAGATCGGATAAAACACGTATATCGTCGCTATCGGCCAGCGCCGACAAGGCCAGCTCACGCCGGGCTTCTGGCTGGGTGTCGTCCATCGCCACGTTGAGCAGCGTGCGCAGATCGACCCCGCGCACGCCCCCCGTCTTGGCCAGTGCTCGCGGCGTCTCGCCCAATGCAAACAGCAGCCGTGCCGCCAGCAAGGCGTCGCTGCCATCCCCAGGCTCGCTCGTCTTACCGGCAGTCGCTTCCGGCGAGCGCGGACTGGCCACGTTGCGCAGATACGCCCGCGCGGCCTCGTCCCCCAGCCGAGCGAGCGCATAAGCCACATACACCCGGCCCTCGCCCCCGCCGCGGCTGGCAAACTCGCCGGCCAGACGGCCCTTGGCGCGCTCATCGCCCGACAGAGCCAGGCGACCCAAGACCTGCGTCAGCGTACGCGCCGTTACCGCTCCGTGCCCGATGCGCGCCCACAAGAGATCGGCCCCGCTGAAGTCGCCACGCTCAAGCAGCGCCAAGGCCGCTTGTACCCGGTTCAGCTCGTCGCCGCTCTGCAGAAGCTGCTTCAGCACATCGAGGCCGCGCGGCTGCGCCAGCTGCGCCAAGGCCGAAGCCACCGCCACAGTGAGCCCGCCGCCGCCCGTTTGCCCCAGCTGCTGCGACAGCAAAGCCAAAAGCTGCGGCTGCGAATCGATATCGCCCAGCTCAGCCAGTGCCCGCACCGCGGCCTCGCGCAGCGCCGGAGGCGCGTCGCTTTGGGCCAGAAACGGCAGCACCAGCGGACGCGCGTCCAGATCGCGGCTCTGCCCGATCAGCGTGGCGGCCAGGACCTGCGTCCCCGGCTCGCCGCTCGCCAGCGCCGCCTTCAGGGTCTTTAGGGCCTCGGTCCGCAGCTCGGCCGGGGTCGGCTGCCGAGTCAGCCAGGCCACGATGCCTGCCGTCACCAGCAGCAAGACCACCCCCGCCGCCGCGATCGACCGCCAGGACCGCTCTGGCTTTCGCAGCAGAGCCGCCAGGCGCTCTTCGACCTGACGCATCGTCGGCCGATCGTCCGATTCCATCGCCATCATGCTGCGAATCAGCGTGGCCAGCGTCGGCGAGACTTTGGGGTTCAGCTTCTCGATCGGCGTCGGCTTGGCGATAAGCAAGCTCAGCGAGTTGTTGCGGAACGGGGCCTGCCCGGCCAGCATCTCGTACAGCACCACGCCCAGCGAAAACACATCGGCCCGCCCGTCGGCATCCTCGGCCCCGCCGTGCTGCTCGGGAGCCATGTATAGCGGCGTGCCCAGGCGCGTGCCCTGCCCGGTCTGCTCGTCGGTCTGGGCGAGCTTTGCCACCTCGGACTCGCTGCGCAGCGGAGTCCGCACCTTGGCAATACCAAAGTCGAGCACCTTGACCCAGTCCAGCCCCGGATTCACCGGGTCGGACACGAACATGATGTTTCCCGGTTTCAGATCGCGGTGAACGATGTTTTTGTCGTGTGCTGCGGTCAGCGCGCGGGCCACTTGCAGCGCGATGTTGATGGCTTCGTCCTGCGGAAACGGGCCGCGGCGCGCGTCGATGCGACGCTCCAGCGACTCGCCCTGCAGATATTCCATGATGTAGTACAGGGTTCCGTCGGGCAGCTTGCCGAACTCGAAGATCTCGACGAGACCCGGATGGCGCACGATGTTGACGGCCCGCGCTTCGTTCAAGAAACGCCGGGCATAGGCCTCGTTTTCGGCGTAGCGCCCGTGCAGGATTTTTACGGCGGCCCGGCGACCGATCTGCTCGTGCTCGGCTTCATAGACGATGCCCATGCCGCCTTCGCCGAGCTTGCGCACGACCCGAAAGTTGCCGAAGCAAGCTCCGATGCGGTCGCCATCGGATGCGCTGTCGCGGGTCGTGCCCTGACTGCCAGATCCGTCGGTGACCGCCTTGGGCTCTTCGACGCGCGCAGCCGCGCTGGAAGCTGCCACCTGTCCCGAAAACGGAGCATCGGCCTGCGTCAGCGCAACATCCTCCTGGTCACGCACGCCGACGGGGGCCGCACCATGCACCGCACGAGCCGGCGGCCTGCGTCCAGCCATCGGGCGAGGTGGCAGCGCCGTCGGCTGTGTCACCTGAAGTTGCGACGCCACGTCCGCCATGCTGGGCCGCTCTGCTGGGTGGGCCGAACACATCTGGCGAATCAGCGCCTGCAGATCCGATCGACCCCGCAAGAGCTGACCCAGCAGCACGCCCAAGGCAAAGACATCCGTTGCTGCTGACACCTGCGCGCCATCGCCAGCAGGCTCCGCGCGCTGCTCAGGTGCCGCATAGGGAGCAAACTCTGCATCCAGGCCGGCGCTGCTCGTCCGCCCCAAGAGCGCGGCCATTCCCACGCCCAGAAGCTGGACGCGCTCTTCCGCCGTGTCGTCCTGCGTCACCAGCACCTGGCCAGGCGTCAGCGCCAGGTGAAACACGCCCTCGGCATGCGCGCGAGCCAGGGTTCGCGACAAGCGCTGGCCCACCTCGATGGCCAGCGCATCGGTCGAGGCGCCGGTCTGCTGATGCCGGGCGACCGCTGTGGCCAGTGTCTCGCTGCCCAGCGTCGACAGCACCGTGTATATCGTGCGGTCGGGCAGACGTCCCACGTCGAGCAGCTTGGGCAGCCCAGGCACCCGCGCCTCGCGCAGCAAGCGTGCTTGCGCTTGCAGTCGTGCCACCAGCCGCGGGTCGTCGCGGAGCGGCTCGCGCAGACGATAGACCAGCACGGCCTGCCCGCCGCTGTGCGCAGCACCGGCATACAGCGCGCCAAGCGGCGTCTGTGTGACCAGGCTGTCAATGCGATAGCTGCCAACGTCCATCGAAGTGCGCGGAAATAGGCCTCTCTGCGCCCGAGCCTGAAGGCAGCAGCCGTGCTTCATGCCGGGCTCTGGACCCGACTGCACGCAAGAGCGCAAAAAGTCTCGCTTCTAGCTTACTTGAAAGCGCTGGGCCTGTGGGCCCTGCCAGAATCAGAATCACTCGCCGCGAACAATGCGCGGCCAGCGAGGGAAGCAAACGTATCGCACCCATGTTGTGTCGTTGATGGCAGCCCGCCGAACACGAGATAGTTGGGCACTCTTGGGCAGTGGCGCGTTCCACGCGGCGCTGGCGCTGGCCCTTTGGCTGCGTGGGCCAAGCCAACCGCTGCGCCCGTCTGCCCCGCCCGGCGCGACGCGCATCGAGATCGTGCCGCGGCCTGCCCTGCCCCGCCTTGTGCCACTGCAACCCGCGACGGCGCCCCAGGCGAGCCTGCTGTCTTTTGCCGTCGAGCCCCAGCCAAGCCCACGAGCGAAAGCGGTGCCTCCCTCGCTGCGCTCTGTGCCTGAGCCCGCGCGCTCTTCAGCGGCAGAGCAAGCAGACTCCGTCGCTGTGTCGAAGGCCCCTGTGGTTGCTGCCGGAAGCGCCCGCAGCGAATCGACGCCGCCACCCGCACCCGCTACCGCTGAGCCGCCCGCGCGCATTGACCTGTTTCCAACGGCTACGCTGTGCAAGACCATCGGCTGTGAGGACGGCCGGACGCCCCATCCGGGTCAGGCGCTGCAGGCCCAGCTTGCCGCCGAGCAGGCCGAGCGCGAAGGGGTCGAAGCGGTGCGCAGCGGCCGAGTCGATGGGCTGTGGCGCGACATCGAGCGCGATGTCGAAAAGAGCTTTGCTCCCGCTGAAAAGTCGGTCACTTCAGCCTCGCGCGGAGAGCTCGCCCTGCGTCAGCTTGCGCGAAATGTGAAGCCCGCGCCCGAAAAAACCCAGGCGGGCTGGCTGCTCAACATGGACACCGGCCGCCGCATCCAAAATGAGATCCGCGCTGCTCAAGATGCGTACGACGAAGCAGCCGTCGGGCGCGAGGTCGAGATCGAGGCCGAGATCGATGCCCAAGGCGAAGTCGTCGCCGTCCGAATCATGCATGCGTCCGGTCACGCGCAGTTCGATGCCGAAGCCCTGCGCGCCGTGCGACAGGCACTGCGTCTGCGTCCGCTGCACGATCCACAAGGCGCCGTCATCGCCCGCTATGCGCTGCGCGGAGAGGTCGCCGTCAACCTGCCCCGCATCGGCTCTGCCGTCGAACCGAACAGCGGCGCTACCCACGGTCACGTGCTGTCCATCGCCGGTACCTTCGACGAAGTGACCGGCAAAGTCGAGGTGCGAATTCCGTTTCTTAAGCGTCTGAAAAAGACCGTGCGCCTGCTGTCCGTCCGCAAGCGCCCGTCTTCCCGCTAGTCAAACGCCGGCAGGCGCTTCACCAAGAACGGCAGGTCCGGGTTTAGGCGCGGCGTCATCGGCGAGGGAATGAACAGCTCTTCCAGCTGCCCCTCGGTGATCCAGTACACCATCCCAACCTTGACCACCGACGTCGGACCGTCCAGGCGGTTGGCCAGCACAGTCTTGGCCGCTGTCTTGGCCGCGTTGTTGATCGAAAGGCGGCTCAGCTTGCCGGGCATGCCGATGATGTTTTCCGCCACCACCAGCGTCGTCGCGTTCAGCGCTCGCATCCCGTCAGGTCCCATCAGCCGCGGGGTCACCACGATCTCGTCCACCGCGCCCGCTGTGCCGTTGCCGTTTATCGCCACCCGCAGCAGCTTGCCGGTGTCGAAATTGTTCACAAACAGGTTGCCGGCGCCGTCTAAGACGATGCCATCCGCGCCAAAGCCGCCAGCACTCATCGGAGCCAGCATGCCGCCCATCGCCCACACGTCCAGCGTTGTGCCCGTCGCGGTCCGGCGATAGATCTTGCCCGTGGATTCTGCGACGTACAGAGTGCCCGTAGCGTCGAGCACCATGTCGTTGCACAGTGAGCCATCCGGCAAGCTGTACGCCGCCTTTTCCTGCGCGTCGTCGAGTCCGAAGGCCTTGACCGCCACCTTGCTCGGCATCACCGTCGGATCCGTCACGCAGGCGTACAGCCGATTGCCCGCCTGGTCGGCCAGTACGCCGTTTACCTGTTTCTGGCCATCGATGAACTTCGTCGGCACTTGCGAGTTGGGAACGTGCTTCCAGATCTGCCCCAGGCCCAGGCTGCCGATGAACAGAGTTCCGTCGGACAGCGCGGTCAGGCTCTCGGGGAAAAAGCTCGGTCCCGGCAGTGCGATGTCCGCGCCGCTGAGCCCGTTTGTACCGTCGGTGCCGTTTGTGCCATTGGTTCCCGCCGGACCGGGCAAGCCCTGCACACCTGTCTTGCCGTCGGATCCATTCACTCCGCAGCCAAGCAGCGAAGCCAACGCGATGGATGCGAGTACCTTCGTGATCGTCATAAAGCCTCCTATGGTTTGGGCTCATCATCGCACATTCTGCCGAGCGCGGCGTCGGTGATTTCAAGGCGTTGAGCGAGTGCGCTCGCGGGTTTTCACCGCCGTTCTGGCTGGCGATTCGGGCTACGCACCTTGGCTCGATTGGATCCAGCGCGAGCATTCCTTTTGACGCACCGGCCCAGCATCCCCGACACTTAAGATTTGGGGCGCAGCGCTCGCGCCCCGTCGGGAGGCGACCTGCGATGAATCCGCCCAACCTGCAGACCATGGAACAGACGCGACGGATGCTGATCGAGCTATCGATCCGCTATGGCCCGCGGCTGTTCACGGCGCTCTTGATCCTTGCCGCTGGATTTCTGGCGGCTCGGCAAACCGCCGCGCTGGCCACGCGCTTTTTGTCGCGACGCGCGCTAGAGCCAGCGCTGACCAAGCTTCTTGGCCGCATGGTGGGCTTGGTCGTGCTCTTGGTGTTTACGCTGCTGTCGCTGCAGAACCTGGGGGTTGAGCTCTTGCCGCTCATCGCCAGCCTGGGCGTCGTCGGCGTCGGCGCCGGCTTGGCCATGCAGGGCGTGCTCAGCAACCTGGTGGCGGGCCTGACGATCATCCTGTCGCAGCCCTTCCGCATCGGCGAGTACATCTCGGTCATCGGCGTCGAAGGCCAGGTCGAAGCGATTGAGCTTTTCACGACGACGCTTCTGCATCCCGACCGCTCGCAGGTGATCATTCCCAACCGCAAGCTGGTCGGCGAGGTGCTGCACAACTACGGCAAGGTTCGTCAGCTCAGCTTGCAGCTCGGCGTCACATACAAGACCGATCTGCCGCGTGCCTTGGTGGCGATTCGCCAGGTCCTCGCGCAGAACCCCCGCGTGCTCGCTGAGCCGCAGCCCGTCGTCGCCGTCCTGCAGCTTGGCGACTCGGCCATCGCCATCGCCGTGCGTCCGTGGGTACCGGTCCCCGACTATGTCGACGCCATCGGCGAACTAAATCAAGCTCTGGTCGAAGCCTGCCGCAACCAGGGCATCGAGATCGCCCTGCCCCAGCGCGAAGTCCGCCTGCTGTCCGACGCCCCCACAAAAACCCCGTAGGCCGACGCAGCCGGCAGGCGCCCGTGCGCCGCAGTCAGGATCGGCAGGGTCCGTTGTACGATAAATGCGCGTCATGCAGTCTGCGGCGCATCGGGGGAACCATGCTGAAACTGTTGGGGACGACGCGGTCCCTGCGTACACGCTTGAACACTGTAGCGGCTCGTATGGGCCAGCCCAATTCCAACCCGCCGCTTCTGCAAAGCGATATCGACCTTGGGCTGATTGAGCTGCGCAAGAGCGGTGTCAACTACGGGTGCGTGGATCTTGATGACGAGCAGCAGCTTGCGCTGCTGTATCACTGGCTGGCACATGCCCGACGAGCGCGACAGCCGAATAAGCGCCTGACGAAGCGACAGATTCGCGGAAAAAAGCAGTATCTAAAGGACCAAGAAACAGCCGCATTCGATCAAGAGCTGGAAGATGCCACGTACACCAAGGACCTGCGCAAGCTCATCATCCTGGGGTCGGGCAGCGCCGCAGCGTACTACGTCAACGCCATGGGCGATGGCTATGACCACCGACACACCACGATCATCGGCGAGCTGGATCCATGGAAGCCCAACCCCAACGACAAGCGCTCGCGTGGCGCAGGCTACATCAACCACGAAAAGCATCTGATCGGCCACTGGGGCAAGACGGTCCCCGAGTTCAGCACTCGGTACATGCCGCGCGAGAAGTTTGCCGCCGCCACTGCCAAGATCTTGAACCGAATCAAGCACCGCATCGCAGCCCAGGTCGAAGCCATCTCGCTCGATAACAACGGCTGGATCCGCGTCACGTGCCAGGGCGGCTCAAAGCTGTGGGCGAAGAAAGTGATCATCGCCACGGGGGCTGGTCCGCACGCTCGCCGCGGCTTCGATGCCGACTCGACGCTGCTGGGCCAGCAGGTGCTGGACTTGGATGAATTTATGCGCAGCTATCCGCCCACCAAATCCGCCAAGGGCATGTCAGTAGTGGTGCATGGCCCCAATGCAGGCATCGATGCGGTCGAGCGGGCCGGCGAGTGTGGCTTTGACCAGATCTACTGGTTCATGTCGCAAAAAAGTGAGCCCGTCTTCCTATCGGGAAATCGCTTGCTGCATGCGCCCAAGATCCCGCCGACCAAGCTGATCGAGCGGGATGACTTTGCCAGTATCAAAGATCAGGTTCCGTACAAGAAGTTCAAGTCCGTCGTCCGCATGGAGAAGAAAAACTCTGGGCTAGAAGTTTCGTACATCACGCCCAACCAAGCGGTGCAGACGGTGCAAGTGGACTTGTATGTGTATGCGCTCGGCCAAGACGGCGGCGGGGACGGCGCGGTCCTGAAGATCCTCGGGGATGAGCTCTGCCAGCAGCTAGAGCCGATCTATGACATTCAGGGTCGACACTCCTCCTTGAGTGAACGGCAGCAGTATGAGAATTCGGTCGACCAACAGCAGCAGCTGCCCGCCATCCACGAAAACATCATCGTCGCCTTCCGCTTGAAGAAAACAACGGCGGCTTGGGGCATCGAGATCATCGGCGCAGCAGCGAACCAGGTCGCGGTGTATCTCGATGGCAAGGAAGGGCGCGATGTGCGCACGCGCGCCACCAAGATGAACCGCGTGGCCAAGGAACAGCCGGGCACGGTGCTGACCAACGATCAGCTGGGAACGATTAAGAGCGCGATCGGATCCCAGATGGCTGTCATGCCGCGCTACATCAGCACGCAGGTGAACTTCAGCACCGATGATCGATCCGTGCTGCGCATGCACATCGCCATCAAGTACCCGAATGTCAAAGAAGACGACGCGCAGCGCATCATCCAGACCATCTTGGACTGGCGTCGCACGACCACCAAAGACATGTCGCGCGGCTTTCACCCGCTGGGTTACGACGCCTGGTGGCAGCGGCACTTTGTGCAGATGCTGGAATATTGGAATGCGCCGCCGGAAAAGCGCGAGTTTGTGGCCAAGCGTCACCAGTTCATCAACGCCAACCAGAAGCTCAAAGGACCGCCCGGTTTTCAGCGCTATTAGCGCTCGCCGCGGGACTAGGACTGCTGCTGCTGGCGCTCGGACACCCAGGCGCGGGCGGTGGCTTCGTCGGGCAAAAAGACGATGTGCAGCGCGCGTCGCGACAAAAGGCCAATGGCGTTGATGAGCAGCATGCCGATGGCTCGCGTGGCGAAGTCGCCGCCGAAGATCGCGACGCCGCCAAACCGCATATGGTCGCGCGCCCACGCCACCAAGCGACGACGGACCTCGGGACGGCCGGGCTCGGCTCGTCGGTTGTCGATGATCAGAAACGGCCGCGCGATCTGATCGCAGCAGCGCTCGGCAAAGGCGAGAAACGGCTCTAGCTCTTCCAGCGTCGCAGCGCCCACCCAGCGCGAGACGATGACATCGCCTTCAAGCTGCCAGGACTGTCGCCCCGCCCAATGAACTTCGTTCCCCATGAATGGTGGCGCTCGGCCCTTGTGCGCCACGTGTGATCATATCGAAGAACTGCGCGGCATCGGGGACTTGAGCAGCTCTTTGATCACCTGTTTCATCACCGCCGCGATCTTGCGCAGCGCCGGAGCCGTCGCGGATCCCGCACGCCACGCCAGCGCCAAGGTTCGCCCCAAGCCGGGCTTGGCGAACGCGCGCAGGTGCAGCTCGCCGCGTCGGTTTTCGCTGGGCAGGGCCAGCGTCGGCAACAGCGTCACTCCGCTTCCCGACAGCACCATCTGCACCAAGGTCGGCAGGCTGGTCGAAAAAAACGGCGAGCTGTGCGCTCGCTTGCACGCCGACAGCACCTGATCGCGCAGGCAGTGCCCTTCCGCCAAAAGCAAGAGCTCGCAGCCCGAAAGCTCGTCGGGGAGAAGCGGCTGCGTGCCACGCGACAGCGGATGCTGCGGAGCCGTCGCCAGCACAAACGGGTCATAGCCGAGCACCGCGTACTCGACGTGACCGAGGTCGGTTTCCAGCGCCACGAGCGCTGCGTCGAGCTCTCCTGCTTGCAGCGCAGAAAGCAGGCTGGCTGTCTTGTCTTCCTGCCAGGTGAGCGCAAGCTGCGAGAATGCCTGTCGCAGCGCCGGGGCGACATCGGGCAAAAGATACGGCGAGATCGTCGGAATCACGCCGATGCGCAGCGGACCGGCCAGCGGATCGCCACAGCGCGCCACGGCATCCAGAAGATCGTCGGCGGACAGCAGCACCGCGCGGGCCCGGCGCAGCACTTCATGGCCAGCCGCGGTCAGAAGCACGCGGCGGCGATCGCGCTCAAAGACCTGCACGCCCAGGGCTTGCTCGGCCTGTGCCACTTGGCTGGACAGCGACGGCTGCGCCACGTGACACAGCTCAGCCGCACCGTGAAAGCTGCCGGTCTCGGCGATGGCTACCAGGTACTGCAGTTGGCGCAGCGACAGCGGATGCGGCGAAAAACGCATGATAGGCGTTATCTATCACAGTCATGGAAATCATGTCTTGGATGAATCACAGGCCGCGCGGCAACCTGGGTCTTGCCAGTCGAAAAGAGGCCGATCAAAGAGGCCACTCAGCTTGGAGAAAAGACCATGTTGACCGTCGGAGACTTGTTTCCTGAATACGCTCTGCAGGCCGTTGTCAGCCGCACACCGGGCGAAGAATTTCGCATCGTCACTGCGCAGGATCACGTCGGTATGTGGCGTGTGGTGTTCTTTTGGCCGATGGACTTCACGTTCATCTGCCCCACTGAAATCGCCGAGTTCGGCCGTCGCTGCAGCGAGTTTCGCGAGCGCGATGCGCAGGTGCTCGGCGTGTCCATCGACACCCACTATGTCCACTTGGCCTGGCGCAACAGCCACCCTGATCTAGCGGACCTGCCGTTCCCCATGCTCGCTGACACCAAGCGCGAGCTCTCGACGGCGCTCGGCATCTTGCACAAGCGCGAAGGTGTGGCCCTGCGCGCCACATTCCTGGTCGATCCCGAAGGCATGATCCGCTGGGTCGAAGTCAACGATTTGTCCGTCGGCCGCAGCATCGACGAAGTGCTGCGGGTACTCGATGGGCTACAGACCGGTGAGCTTGTGCCCTGCAACTGGAAGCCCGGCCAGCCGACGCTCAGCACGCCCACGCCCGCGACGCAGACCGCGTAGCCAAGGGCGCGCAACCGCGCGCCGAGGTGCGCTTACTTGCCGCTGAACTGGCTGGGACGCTTGGCCAAAAACGCCGCCATGCCCTCGCGCTGATCCGCAGTCGCAAACAGCTGACCAAACAGGCGCTGCTCTAGGCGATTCGCTTCGGCAAGAGGCAGCTCGAAGCTGGCATGCAGCGCCTTTTTGGATGCGGCCACCGCAAGCGGCGCCCGCGTCGCGATCTTTTTGGCCAGGGCCGTCGCCTCTGCAAGCAGGCTGGCCGGGTCGCACAGCACATCGACCAGGCCGATCGCCGCGGCCTCCTCTGCCGCGATTGGATCGCCCCCCAGCACCAAGCGCGACGCATGGCCCAGACCGACGCGACGAATCAGCCGCTGCGTCCCGCCAAAGCCCGGCATGACACCGATGTTGACCTCGGGCTGGCCCAGCTTGGCGCTGCGACTGGCGAAGATCACGTCGCAGGCCAAGGCCAGCTCAAGCCCACCACCGAGGGCAAAGCCATTTACTGCAGCCAACACCGGCTGCGGCAGCGTCGTGATCAGCTCGCCGACATGGTGGCCGCGCGCCGCGAACGCTTCCGCTTCCTGTGGGGCAAGCTGGGCCATGGCCGCGATGTCTGCCCCCGCGACAAAGGCCCGCTCGCCGGCTCCGGTCAGCACGACCGCGCGAATGTTCTCGTCGCTGCGCAGGCGTGTAAACAGCGTACACAGCTCTTCGATCACGCGCGCGTTCAGGGCGTTTAGCACCTTGGGCCGGTTGACCGTAACCAGGCACACCGGCCCTTCGGCGGCGACCAGGATGTCCTCGAACAGGTTCTGCATGATGGCTAGGCCAACGCAGCCTGCACGACCTTGCCGGCCGTGATCTGATCGTTGATGACATCGCCTGGCAGACCAACGGCCGCAGCGATCGTCTTTCCGACGGCGGCCAGCGTGTCTTCAAAGCGGATGTCCAGGTTGCCGCTCGACTGCCCGGTACGCGAATCAATGGCCGTCGCGGCGTAGTCATTGCCCGCCTTGGTGACGCCGCCGATGATGCTGCCCTGGATGCCCTTGCCGATGATCACGGTGCAGTGATGCGCACCCAAGTGATCGCGGCCGGCGCGCATCGGTCGGTTCAACGTGCGGCCAAAGACATTCATCAGCACAAAGGTCACGCGGTCTTGCAGCTTGGCTGCTTGCAGGCGGCTCTGCAGATCGGCGATGGCGGCGATGCTGCTTACGTGCTGCGCGGTCTCGCGCGCCAGGTTGGCGTCGCTGTGATTGTCGCCACCAAACGGAAGCTGAATCACCGAGGTCGGCGTCACGCCCATTTGGATCAGCGCCACGGCCGCCGTGATCTGTCCGCGCACATCGTTGGCGGTGATGCCCGACAGGCTGCTCAAGAGCGAGTCCGAGATGTTGCGAAGCTCGCCCTGCGACTTGGCCATGCGATCCAGATACGCAAGCTGCGTCGCGTTGCCGTTGCTCTTAAGCACGCTGTAGACGCGGTCGAGATCGGTATCGCGCAGCTTGCGCAGGTTGGTCAGCGGCCCGGCCGGACTGATGAACACATCGCGCAGACCAAGGGGCGTCAGCGCCGGCAGCACGCGCCCACCAAAGGTGACGAACTCGCCGCTGATCGATGCCGGCTCGATCTGCACCGTGTCCAGGCAGCCGGCCAGCTTTTGCGACATCAGCGAGACCAGCATCTCTTGCCGCTTGATGGCGCTCATCAGCTTGAGCACCTTGGACTGATTGGCGTGGCTGTTGGTCAGCGTCGTGTGGTGGAAAAAACAGGTGCGGTCAAGCACGGCCTGCGGCAGCGTCGCCCACGGCTTCGCGGCCATGGTCTTGCGGCCGCCCAGCATCATCGGCGTCGGCTCCATCTGCGGATCCAGCGAGTGCGCGATGCCGGGGTCTTCATACGTCCCCGGCACGTTGGCGTTGGATGGATCGCCGCTGCCTGACGTTGCCCAGATGATGAACTGCGCCTTGTCCCGTGCGATGCACGCATCCGCCAGCGAGCGCCGCGGATTCAAAAGGACAGACATCGGAAGGCCCGTGGCCAGCGCACGCAGGCCCATCGAGCCGGCGCCGAACAGGGCGGAAAGGATCGCTTCTCGTCGGTTCGGTTGCATGGCGGCCTCCTTACAGACCCATCGAGATGCTGGTCGGCGCCGCGCAGGCCAGCACAAAAGTGGACTTGAGCGCATCGGTGGCCGAGATGCCCATGGTCTTGCTCGCCGCCGCGTGGTGCTCGGCCAAGATCTGTCGCAGCGGGGCGTAACGCGGATCGGCGGGCAGCACGCCCATGATCGTCCGCACCATGTCCGAAATCGCGGCGTCGGCCATGCGGCTGGCATAGCGGCTGGGCTTGCCACCCACCGTCGCATCGACGGCGGAATCGGCGAAGCTGCGGCATAGCTGCTCGGTCGCTGCGCGATAAAACAGGCTGGGATCAGTGGCCAGGACCGGTGCTGTCGCTCCACGCGCATAGCCATCGCTGGGCACAAGCTGCGTCAAGGCCGGAGCCCGTCCCAGCGCGCACAAGTTGGGCACGCCCAGGCGCGTGCTCATCGCGACGCACAGCTGATCGCGGCGCGCAACCGAGATGGTCAGGCCCTGCTCTGCAAAGGTCATCGTGTTTTTCGCCCCGGTGACCAGCGGCGATGACAGAAGCTCGCGCACCAGCGTCTTCCAGTTGAAGCCGCTCTTTTCGAAGGCCGTCGCGACGCGCAAGAATTCGGGATCGCTCTCAAGACACGGCGCCGAGTTCGCCCAGTAACAGAGCTTCTGCGTCCAAGCCAGCGCGAAGCGCGGATGACTGGCCATGGCCTCGCCCAGCTCGCGCGGGTTGGCGATGGGCTTGGTCACACCGTCGAACGCGAACACGCCGGGAAGCGAGGTCTGCGCCGCGTCCTTTTGTTCGTGGCCGGTAAACGTAAAGGCCTGACGGAACACCTGACGCATCGGATCCAGGGTCTTGTGGCAGGCGTAACAGGCCGGCTCGGACGCGTGCTTGGCGTCAAGCGACGGCGACGAGATCGGCACGACGTTGTTGCTGTCGTCGAAGCTGCGACCAAGCGCGACGATCAGCGTCTGATTGATGGTCACGCGCGCTTGGTTGGCGGTGTTGGTCGGCCAGTTGGCGAAGAAGGCGGGCGTCGAAAAGAAGCCAACACGCGGCACACGCAAGACCAGCTCGGTCGCGGTGCGCATCGCGTTCAGATCGTAAAATGGCGTCGCGGCCTCGCCCGACTTCGGAGCGCGGATGCGCACCATGCGCCACGCAGCAAACGACGCGGTATCGAAGGCCGGTGGGGTCTGAATGTTGACCTCGCAGACGCCGCGCGACGCGCTGACCGTGCCATAGAACGACTGATACAGCCGCGTCGTATCGCGCTTGAAGACCAGCGGATCGGCGCAGGGCATGGCCGGCGGCATCGGAGCGGGCCAGGTCGGCACATGCCAGGTCATAAACAGCGGATCCGCCGGGTTCAGCGTTTTTTCCAGCGGGATCGGGCCGCTCTTGTTGGTCAGCGTGATCTGGAAGTTGGGGTTCGCCGTCGTGATGTAGTCCGTACCACGGTTGGCGTCGCTGATGTGCTTGTTGTCCAGGTACGCAAGGAACGTGGCCAGAGGCGGCGTGACCGCGATGCGATCGGTGGTCAGCGCGTCGGTAAACGGCCGCCCTTCGTTCAGCACAAGCTGCAGCACGGTCACGGCAAAGCTCGACTGCAGGTTGTCGAGCAAGCGGGCGTCGATGCCCTGATCTGGCACCTGATCGGCGAAGCTCTGGCGATTCAGCTGCGTCTGCTGAAACGCGTTCTGGAAAAAGCGGAACATCTTGCTCTGGAACTCGGGCGCCTTCATCCAGGTGTCGATCAGCCCCGCAAGCGCCGCTGGATCCTTGCTCACCGCATCGGCCTCGGCATCGCTGACCGCTTGGCCGGTCAGCAGGTTCTTGACCTTGGCGGTATAGACCAGCGGACGCATGGGCTCAAACGCAGGCAGCGCCGTGTCCTGTACGGCGGTCAGCGTGCTTTCTTCCGACGAGGGAATCGGCACCTCGTTGCTGCATGAGGCCGCAGCCAGCACCAAGCCGACACCAAGTCCCAGCGTGTGCTTGACCAGTGCGGCCGGTGTCTTAAGAGCGGCGCATCCACGAGGTGCGCGTCGTTCGCTTCGCGTTCGGGCCATGTCTCCATGCCTCCTTAGCAGGCGTCCCAGACGTCGCGGCACAGCCAGCCGCAACAGCGCATATCGTATTAAAGTGCGCAGAAATGAGAACCGGCTTTCTCGATCGCGGCAGGAAAAAATGCAGGGCGTTGCACAATGCTCCGACCTCTTCCCCGATCACGCTCGCCCCCCGGCCGCTCCCCGTCACGCTAGGCGCAGGGCCTAGGAAGGACCTGGCATGAGTCCGCTTCGTCGCCCCTCTGCTCTCCCTTCATCGCGGTCGTCCGACGGCACCGACCCATCGCGTAAGCCCCCTCGGCGGCGCAAGAGCGCAAGCATGGCGCACCGCTTCTGCCTGGGCCTTTCGGCTTGGCTGCTCGTCGCTGGCTGTGGCAGCGGCGACGGCGAAAGCGGCCCGCGACTGCCCGAGGGCAGCTTGGATCTTTCCCGCATCGAATGGAGCCAGCCGCTGCCCAGCATGACCGGCCCCGGCCATGTCAGCACCGTGGCCGAAGCCGGCGACGACGTCGCGCTGTACTCGGACCTGGGCATCTTCGTGTGGTCAAGCGGCAGCACGGCGGGCAGCGATGTCTCGATCCGAAGCTGGCGAGACGCGGCCGCCGTTCCGGCGCTGGGCATCCCAGGCACGTGGCTGGTCGGTGTCGATGGCGAAGGCCGCCTGCACCGCCTGCGCAACGGGCTGAGCTTTGGCCTGGAAGACATCACCGCGCGCTATGCACTGACCGGGAAACCGGTATACGAGCTTGTCGCGAGCGGCTCGGGCAGTGAGGTCGTCTTTGCCCTGGAAAACCAGCTGGCGATCACCGATGGCAGCGCGCTCAAGCTCTTCGATGTCTCGCTGCGCAACCTCATCGCCCATGCAGGCCGCGTCGCTGGCTTCGATGCCAGTGGCCTGCGCCTCGTCGAACCCAAGACCGGCAGCACGCGCCGCATCGAGCTCTCCGGCCTCGTCGGCCTGGCCTTTTCCCCCGACGGAGCCTTGTGGGCAGCCACCGCCGATGCCCTGTACGTCGAAAAAGACGGCAGCCTGGCGCGCAGGCATCGCGTGTTGCCCGGCCAGCAGATCCGCGGCCTTGCCGGCTCGCTGCGCGGCATCTGGATCGCTCTTGCGGACGAAAGCGCGCTGTCGCTGGCTCTGCTTCGGGATGGCCAGCTTCTGCAGCCGGCGACGCGCCCCGCCCTGCCGCTGGATGCCCGCCTGCTCGGCTCGCCAAGCGGCGATGTCTGGGTGCTAAGCAGCGACGGACAGCTCAGCCGCTATGGCCAAGAAAGCGGCGGTGGACGGGACCTCGCCCTGTGGCGCGAGACGCTGCTGCCGCTCTTTGGTCGGCACTGTCAGGGCTGCCACTTGCCCAACGGCAGCGCCCACATCGACATGACGACGTATAGCTCGTGGACGCGGCTGCGCAGCGCCGTTCTAGAGCGCGTCGTCAACCGCACCCCCTCTCCGATGCCCCCCGATGGCTCGGGAATGCTCTCGCCCGACGAGCGAACCGCCGTCAGCGCCTGGGCCACGCGCAGCCCCTAGCAGGCCGCCCGGCCCTCGCCCCACCGCCCCATCCCCCCGCGCGACGCCAACGCGCAGGAGGGCGCCGAATGAATCAATCCACGATCAAAGTATTAATATTAATATATTATCATTTCAAGATTGCTTTATATTCTTACAATTGATTTATTTTTTGCAGCCGTCTTCATTGCCTATTCCTTAAGCAAGCGGCTAGACCACCAACTGTCCCTGCGCGTTGTGGCGGATGCCGTTGCCTAGCTCGGCGCCGGGGTAATTGACCAGGCTGCCGTTTACGATGTCGCGACCGTTGATCTGGACGATTTCCACATCTCCCGGTCCCAGCCCCGCCTGCGAAAGCGGCGCCGCGACAAAGCCCTGCACTGGGTGCCAGCGTGCCGAAAAACAGGTCATGGCCCGAGCGAATAGCGCCTGAGCTCCGACGGCGAGGCGCGCGTTGGCAAACAGGCCCGAGGCGCTGGTCACCGGAAACGCTGTATAGCCCTCGTCGCCGTTGTCGCCATGGAACACGCGAACATAGGTGACGCAGCCCAAGATGTCGGCCGCCGGTAGCTTGCGCACGGCGTACTCAGGAAAGCCCTGGCCCGGCGCGATGATGTTCTGCGCCCCATTGGTGTCGAAAAAATAGCTGCCCTGCCGCACACAGACGAGGAACGAGCGCGAGACATCGACCATCTTCTGAATGTCCGCCTGCTCGACGACGGGCCGGTTGGCCAGGACCCGCGTCCGCGTGATGCGGATCGTCTTGCGCAGGGCCTGCTTGTCCGGCACGGAATAGTTGCCGATCAACGGGAAGCCGGTGGTCACCTTAAAGACGTCAGGCTCTAGCGCGGCCGGCGCGAAGCTTGTGCAGGTGAGCAAGCAGTTGTCGTTCGAGCGTGGGCGAAAAAACAGGTACGAGCGAAGCAGGGCATCGGAAAAAGGGTTCCAAGCGCGATGCATGCTGTGGCGCTCGCGGCCGTTCTGGGTGTCGGCCCAGCACGACATTCCGCGCCACACGTTCATCACGGTGTGGACGGCGACGTTGGTGCCGACGGCGCGAAAGCCCACGATGTCGGCTGCGGCGCGCTTGACCTGGTTCAGCACGCCGTTTGGCCCGGAATACTTCGCTTGCTCTCCCCCCCAATTCACAGACGTGCTCGGTGGCGTCAGGCCCAGGCCCGGCGGAAAGGACGCACTGGCCATGATCTTGCCGCTTGGACCGCACAGCGCGACTGGCGCCAGGCCTCGACGCTGCACAGCCAACAGCGCCGCCCGCATCAGGGTATTGAACGGGTCATTGGGGATGCGCGGCTCAAGGCCGTTGAGCAACTGCGGCCGGATCTCAAGCTTCCACGGAAACGGAGTCGTCCGATCGCGCCCAAACCGCGCCCGCGCCATCTGGACGTTGGCATGCGTCCGCGGTGGATTCTGGTTGGCCCGTGGCGCCCAGGCATCGATCGGCTGGGCATATTGATTGAGCAGATCGACGATGGGCTGCAGGTCCGGCCCGACCTGACCGTCGAGAACTTCTTGCTGGAAATAGAGGAACCAGGCGATCGCGCTCACCGGCCGGTCTACGTCATAGACGCCCGGCCCAAACAGGTGCGGCGATACATAGCCTTTATTCAACGTGAGCGCGGCGTCATGCAGATAAAAGGGCATCCCTCACCTCACATCGCATCGCTGTCGATGGTTCAAGTTCTTGAGTATACGCGACGATCCACCGCGCCAGATCTGTCTTGAGAATGGATTCGAGCACGCAGACAATCATTCACAATAAACCAACATGAGATTTTATCGCATTTTCATTATGCTAATAAATAATCCTGCGTTCGAGCCAGGGATTGAACCGGCCGCCCGGATGCGTCGTCTCGTCGGGGGGCAGGTGGCGGGACGAGGCGAGTACACGGTGGCACAGTCGGCCGACGGGGCTCAGCGAGCGGGGATGCTCTTGAAGAAGTCGACGATGAGCTGCGAGGCGGGGAAGTCCGGGGCCACGCTGCCGATGCGGTCGGAAGACAGGTACTGATCGCCACCGGGCCAGGTGTGCCCGGCCCCCAGCACTTTGATGCGCGACACGGTGACGCCGCCGCGGCAGCCGCCGTAGCTATCGCGGGGGTGCCGACCGACCTGCGTCGTCGTCGCGGTGGGGGTGCAGCCCAGGCGCGCAACCCAGCCCGGATCGCTGCCGCTTTGCCCGGCCACGCCCACCATTGTCTCGTCGACCGAGACATAGGGACCGCTGCTCGTCTGCTCGGCAACACACTGCCCCAGCCCGCCGCCGTACGGCCAGCAGGGATCCAGCTCGCCATGGATGTGCAGGATCGGCGTCGCGCGGCTCGGCATGCACGGGCTGGCTCCGGCAAACTGATTGGCGCCCCCGACGGGAGCGATGGCGGCAATGCGCTCGGGCACCTCGCAGGCGAGGCGGTGGGCCATCGCTGCGCCGTTGGAAAAACCGGTCAAGTACACGCGCTGACGGTCATACGGGACAATGGCCGCAATCTCAGCGAGCAGGGCTCGAAAGTACGCGACATCGTCGACGCCTGCTTTGCACGCGTGCTCGCAGCGCAGACCGCGCGCCCCGCCGCCCCCAGCGTTCCACGTGCGGCTGGCCGCGGTGGCTGGTGCGATGCGCGTGCCGTCGGCATAGACCAACACGAAGCCCTCTTTGTCAGCGACCTGCGACAGGCAGCTTGGGCTCTTGCTATCGCCCCCGGCGCAGGTGAGCCCGTTAAAGCCTTCCTTGCTGCCGCTCGCTCCGTGCATGGCGACGATCAAAGGCAGGCTGCGTGTGCCGTCAAACGCCGCAGGCAAGCGCAGAAGAAAGTCGCGATCGGCAAAGCCTGGGACGGTGCAGGCGTACTCTCCGCCGAGCGTGGGGCGGTTCTTCTGGCAGTCATCGGCATCGACATGCCGGCAGCCACTCGCTGCGGAAAGCAGACCGCCGGCCCAAAGGAACGCGGCTTCCAGCGCAGCGCGCCCACCACGCCCAGGGATCACAGATCGTCGAGAGACCGCAGACCATTTCGCTGGCGACATCGACAGAGCACCCCTTCCTGCCGCGGCAGCCGAATCCGATCGCGCGGCGTGCGATCCATTATCGCCGCTTGAAGGCAAACCCGAGCGCGAGCCGTTGATTAGCCGCGGTGTTTTTCGACGGTAATGACGATGGATTTCGAGGTCGGAGTGCGGCTCTTTTCCGCGAAGCTATCGATGGGCACCAGCGCATTTGCCTCGGGAAAATAAGCCGCGGCACAGCGCGGCGGGATGGCATAGGGCACGACCAGAAAGTCGCTCGCGGTGCGCTGCTCGTCGCGAAAGTGGCTGGTGATGTCGACACGAGACTGCGAGGTCAGATTGCGCTTGGCCATGTCCTGGGGGTTCATGAACAGCACGCGCCGACCGCCGACGATGCCGCGATAGCGATCGTCCAGACCATAGATCGTCGTGTTGAACTGATCGTGCGAGCGCAGCGTCATCAACAGAAGCTGACCGTCGGCCAGGCGGTGCTCGGGAAGCGGATGCGTGGTAAAGCGAGCCCGGCCGCTTTCGGTCAAGAAGCGCCGCTCGCGCGCTGCATTCGGCAGAAGAAAGCCGTCGCGCGTTCGCAGGCGTGCGTTGTACCCGGCAAAGCCCGGCACCACGGCGGCGATCTCGTCGCGAATGCGGTCATAGTCAGCAGCCAAGGCCGTCCAGTCGATGCACCGCCCCGCATCCCAGCGCGGCGACGGGTCAGCGAACACCGCCTGGGCCACGCCGCAGACGATCGCCACCTCGCTGCGCAGCAAGGGCGAGGTCGGCGGCAGGTTGCCGCTCGATGCATGCACGATACCCATGGAGTTTTCGACGGACACGAGCTGGGGAACGCCGGCCTGGCGGTCTTCTTCGCTGCGCCCCAGACAAGGCAAGATCAGCGCCTCGCGCCCCGTCACAAGGTGCCCGCGGTGCAGCTTGGTCGACACCTGCACCGTCAGCGCAACGCGGCGCAGCGCCTCGGCCGTGAACTCGGTGTCTGGCGTGGCCGAAAGAAAGTTGCCGCCCAGCGCAAAGAACACGCCGATGTCGCCGTCGCGCATTGCGTGGATGGTGGCGACGGTGTCCAGGCCAGGGGTCTTAGGCGGCTGAAAGTGAAAGCGCTCGCCCAAGCGCTGCAAAAAGGCGGGCTCGGGCTTTTCGACGATGCCCATGGTGCGGTCGCCTTGCACATTGCTGTGGCCGCGCACCGGACACAGGCCCGCGCCGGGACGCCCAAGATGGCCCCCCAATAGCAGCAGGTTTACGACCTCTTGGATCGTCGCCACCGACTCTTTGTGCTGCGTCAGCCCCATGGCCCAACAGGCGATGATGCGCGGGCTGCGCAGCCAGATCTCGGCCGCCTGCTTGATGCGCGGACGATCGATGCCCGAGTCGGTCACGATGTCCTCAAAAGACACCGCGTCCAGCGCCGCACGAAAGCCCGAAAACCCGTCGGTGTGTTGCGCGATGAAGGCCTCGTCCAGTACCGGCCGGGCGCCGCTTTTTCGGGCCGCATCCGCCGCGGCCAGGATCTCTTTCATGATCCCTTTGAGCAGCGCGGCATCGCCGCCGATGCGCACCGGCAGGTGCAGGCTGGCGATCGCGGTGCCTTCGCCCAGCAGGTCCTCGGGCTCTTGCGGGTGGCGGAAGCGCACCAGCGCGGCCTCGGCCAGCGGATTGATGGCGACGATCTGGCAGCCGCGCTCTGCCGCGCGCTTGAGCGCAGTCATCATGCGCGGATGGTTGGTGCCGGGGTTCTGCCCCAGGATGAAAATGGCGTCGCACTGCTCAAAGTCGCTCAGCTGAACCGTGCCCTTGCCGACGCCGATCGTCTCGCGCAAGGCGACGCCCGAGGACTCGTGGCACATGTCGGCGCAGTCCGGCAGGTTGTTGGTGCCAAACAAGCGAACGAAGAGCTGATACAGAAACGCCGCCTCGTTGCTGGTGCGGCCCGATGTATAAAACGCCGCCGCATTCGGACTCGGCAAGCGCTGCAGGTGCTCGGCGATGCGAGCCAGGGCGGCATCCCAGGCAATCGGGCGATAGTGCTCGCCCCCCGGCGGCAGCCACAGCGGCTCGCTCAAGCGGCCCTGCTGCCCCAGCCAGAAATCCGACTGCGCGGCGAGCTCGCGTACCGAGTGCTGGGCAAAGAACTCCGCGCCGATGCGGCTGCGCGTGGCTTCCCAGGCCACGGCTTTGACGCCGTTTTCGCAGAACTCCAGCGTCGGGCGCGCCTCGCTTTCGGGCTCGGGCCAAGCGCAGCCGGGACAGTCGAAGCCGCCGGGCTGGTTGACGCGCAGCAGCGCCTTGGCCCCACGTATAAACCCGGTATGAGTCTGAAGCTGCTTCCATGTCTGCGTAATCGCGCCCAGCCCGCCTGCCGCGTCGCTGACGGACGAAACGACGACCTCTGCCGTGTCGCTTGGCTGCTGGGCTTGCGGGGACGAGGAAGCAGACGCCGGCACCGAAGACTCACTCATAACGGGGCTCCCTGCTAGGTGCGGCCGTGGCTGCGCGAGCTCTTGGCCTTGTCCGGGGCCTGGCCCGCAGCGCTGCGTGGGTCTTGGCTCGGGACGGCGCTCGGCGACTTGTTCGCGGGCTTGCTCGCGGCATGGCCGGCTCGGCCATCGCCTGGCTTGCTGGGGCGCAGCGAAACCAGCCGCTCGTCGTTGGCACAGGCCCCCTGCGCGACGCCCTGCTCTTTGGGGCACAGGGCATAAAGCTCCATCTTGTGCTGCATCACCTTGAATCCACCCAGGTCGCGCGCCACCCGCTCCTGCAGCGCTTCGATCTCATCGTTCGAGAACTCCAAGATCAGGTGGCACTTCAGGCAGATCAGGTGGTCGTGGTGCTGGCTGTTGGGGCCCGCCACTTCATAGCTGGTGTGGCCGTCTTTGAAGTGGCGCTCCGTCGCCAAATCAGCGTCGGCGAGCAGCTTGATGGTGCGATACACCGTGGCATAGCCGATGCGCCCATTGCGAGCCCGCACCCGCGTCAGCAGATCTTCGATCGAGATGTGATCGGGACAGCGCAGAAACTCGTCGACGATCAGATCGCGCTGGCTCGTGCTCTTCAGCCGCTTTTCGCGCTGGTACTTTTCCCATTCCAACTTCAGAAATGCCAGGCGTTCGGGATCCGGTCCCGTTCCGCCCGTCGCTGCCGGGCCCTGCGTATGCGCATATGTCGGCATGGATCGACCTTACTGTGAATCAACACGCGAAGCCGACGCGCTGTCAAGCTCGACGGCAGAAAGAGGATGCGGCTCCGCCGCCGGCCGACTGCTGGGTCGGTTTTTTTTCCCACCGTGCCGATCGCGGCGAGTCGATCGCACCGGGCGCCACATCTGCACGACGGGCAGCAGGCACAGCACCAGCGCCGAAAGCAAGAAGGCCAGGCCCGAGACCGCGTGCAGAAACGTCCAGCGCGGGCTCAGCACGCGCAGAAGCCACGGCGTCGCCATGTGAAGCGACGCGCTCATCCACCCCGCGACGATCCACGCAAGCTGGGCAGCCGGCGACAGCCCGCAGAGCAGAAACAGGTGCGTCAGAATCAGCAGGAACACCGGCACCGTAAACAGGTGAAAGTGCGTTACCTCAAGGAGCTTGCGGTACGGCACGGTGATCGTCAGTCGCTGGGGACGTCCGGCCGGCGACTCAACGGCGGGCGGATCGGCCGACGTTGGATCGTCGCTGGGCAGCGCGATATCTGGCCCGCCTGCGGCAGGAGACCCCGCCGTGGCAAGCACCGCACCTTCGGCTGCTTCGGCTCGGCTCATCGACCCGGTCGGCGCGGTCTTTCCGTAATACGCCTGCACACGCAAAAGATGCCCCCGTGCAAGCGCTGGCCCGACGAGGTCTTCGTACAAAAGCAGCGATGAGAACAGAGCCAAAAGAGACAGCGCGCAGAAGAAGCTATAGATGACCTTGGCCTCGCGCCCGAGGTGGGCGATGCGCAGGCCTTTGGCTGCAAACTGTCGCATGGTTGGCGAGTAGGACCCTGAGGGCGCCGGCTTGTCAATGCGCGGCAGAGGTCGCGCCGCCTGCGATCTCGCGCTGCGGGCGCAGCACCAGCTCATCGAATAGCACCAAGCAGCGACGCACACCGATGGCCATCGCCCGCGAGCTGATCGTCGCCCCCGACACCGCGATGACTTCCTCGCCTGGGCGCAGCGGGTCGGCGGCCGTCTTGCCCACGAACTGCTGACGGAAGCGCGGGTCGCGCACCTCGTCGCCGTAGCGCTCGCGATAGACCATGATCTCGTGCCGCTCGACGCTGCCTTTGGGCGATAGCTTCACGGCATAGCTGATCGGCAAGTGCTGGCCATTTTCTTCGTCGAGAAGCGCATAGCCGTCGATGTGCTCGCCCGTCTTGGCGACGTAAAACGTGTACGCCGAGCGCTTGAGCGCATAGCCCAGCTGCGCCTCGATGCGCGCCCGCTGCGCCGGGTTGGGCTCGTACTTTTGGTAGGTCACAAGCTGGCTCTTGGGAAAGAACTCGGCCAGCACCGCTCGCGGCGTAAAGTACGTGGCCTGCGCCTGCACCGTCGCCGGGAACGCCCCGCACAGAAGCCCCAGCCAGCACACGGCCCGCAGCCAGAGCCCCGCCGCCGGGGAATTGAAAATGAATTTCATCACCATCTGACTACTACCGAGCCGCCCCTCTCGTCAACCGTCGCAAGGCTGGCCTCGCTGGGGCCGGTCGCGGTACAAGGAACCAAACAAGGACATTCACACGGCCTGATCCGCTGTCTTTTCCGTCGAGGACAGACACGGCAGATGGCGCGCCCCAGCAAGGAGCCCCTCATGTCGAGCCCCAGTTCGTTGTTTCGACTCGACGGCAAAGTTGCCGTCCTGACCGGTGCCAGCCGCGGCATCGGCGAAGCCATGGCCACCGCCTTTGCCAGCCAAGGCGCGAAAGTGGTCTTGGCGTCGCGCAAGCTCGCCGATCTGCAGGCCGTCTGTGACCGCATCACCGCCGCAGGGGGTACCGCCCTGCCCATCGCCTGCCACGTCGGAAAAAGCGCCGAGATCGCGGCCATGATCGACGCGGCGATTGCTGCCTTTGGCCAGGTCGATGTGCTCGTCAACAACGCCGCGACCAATCCCTATTTCGGGCCGCTGGTCGATACCCCCGATGCCGCGTTCGACAAGACCTTCGAGGTCAACGTAAAGGGCTACTTCGCCGCCGCTCGCGAGGTCATCCGCCACCTGCAGCGACGCGGTGCGCCCGGCTCGATCATCAACGTTGCCAGCGTTGCCGGCCTGCGCGCCGCCCCCTTCCAAGGCTGCTATGGCATGACCAAGGCGGCGATCATCTCGATGACCCAGACCTTGGCCACCGAGGTCGGCGGAGCCGGCATCCGCATCAACGCCATCGCCCCCGGCTTGGTCGAGACGCGCTTTGCCCAGGCCCTGATCCAAAACGACGCCGTCCACCAGCACATCGTGTCGCGCACACCGCTCGGCCGTCATGCCCAGCCCAGCGAGCTGGTCGGCGCGGCGCTGTTTTTGGCCAGCGACGCATCGTCCTATATGAACGGCCATACCCTAGTCCTCGACGGAGGCATGACCATCGCGTAAACAGCCGGGCAATCCCCCGCGAAATCGGCACATGCGCATATCAAACGTAGACTTGCAGGATGCCGATTGCCTGATTTTTGATTTTTGATTTTTGTTGCTTTCGCACGAATCGAACCAGACGCCATGACTGTTGGATTATGGTTCTGTCGATTCGTTTTTATGGGGCAATTCTGCCCAGCTTATCAATCAAGTGCAGCGCCAGTGCGCGCTTATGCTGCGTCAGGCTCTGCACTTGGCCGCGAAAGGCTTGTTTTTCTCGCTTGTACTTGTGCGGATGCCAGAACTTCGAGACGGTGGGCGTAAACACCGGCCCGCCATCCATCTCGGTCTGCTTCGTATAGTAGTCGCGGCGAGCCACCCCGCGCGCCGCCCGATAGAGGTTTTCAGAATAGATTTCCGGCTGATCGAACTCATCCAGACCGACGCAGCGAAGCTCGCTGATCTTGACCTGTTCGTTGTGGCCACGCAGGGCCGAGTCCTGCAGAAACACGCCGCGAAAATAGTCGTCGGCGTGAACCATTTCGTGAAACAGCGTCACATCGGGAGGTTTCTGATCCGGCGCGCCCCACTCGCCATCCTGCAGCTCGGGACCGTCGGCATTTAGGCCGACGACCGTCGGCAGGCCAAACATCTGCGGGTTGTATTCCACCGTCACGTACTGCCCTGGCACCGTCGCTGGCGCATACGTCCCGGTGTTCCAGTCGCCGCCGGTATCGCCGGGGGCCAGATTGGCCTGCGAGGTCCGCATAAAGCCATTGCAGAACTTGATCACCAATGTCTTGCCATGGCCGTTTTTCGCCACTTTATTAAGTGACTTCAGCAGCCGCTTGCCGGGATTATGGCGAGCAATTTCCCGCAAATCGCGCAATATCTTCAAGTGAAATCCAGCATACGGGCACACCGTCAGATCGGCATATTTTGTGATATAGATATTCCTGCCAACACGGCAATAATTAGCACCATCTTTCACCGTGTCGTCAGCGATTGCCATGCCATTGATATCATCGACATCATCCACGCTATCCACATCAACGGCTGCCAAGTCTGCAATTCTCGAAGCGCGCGGCAGCACGATATCCATCGTGCCGGGGCAACCAACCGAGGTCGTTAGATAGGTCTTGACTGCACCCTTAATCGACTTCGTCCAATAATCATCGACCATCGGACCCTCCTTTTCATTTCAGATAGTTATCCGCGTCGCGCATGCCGCGCTGCAAGAGCCGGCAGCGGTCCGCCATGCTCGGTATATGCAGTCAGCACATCCGCACGGTCGGGGGGATGCGCAGCGGTCACCGGCACATGATTGTCGCCACCAATCGGCGATCCCATGACCAGCGAGCAAAACGTCTCGGCGACAAACTCGTTCATGCCATTAAATGCTGCATAATTACTAACCCCCGTTCCCCAGCGCCGACTGTGCCGCACAAAATGATATAGCTGTGCTGCGGTAGGTTGCGGGTTAAAGTCAAGAAGCTTTGGCGCCTTGAAGTTTTCGTGCATACTATCATCTACCGCTTCAATACTAATCGCTTGCCCGGCCAGGACGGACACTCGCGCCATTAATATATAATGTGGAAGGCTGCCGATTTGATGGAAGATATGCCCCATCTCATGTATAGCCGTGGCCGCGCAGCGACGCTTGCTTGAGCTGGTAAACCAGGCTTTTTGATAGTGCGATTTTACCTCCATCGCGACCGTCTTCGTATTGTCGTCACCGCTCCAATGCCAGGATGTCTTGCCCATGGTAATCGCGGCATACTCCGTTGCATTTTTGCGATATCGGAAACCCAAGCTGACATTGGCCTCTTCCGAACAGAATACCTGCAGGCGATTGCCGGGAAATGTCAGGTTGGGGTCTTGCGTCACCAATCCAAGGCCATAAATCACCCCGGCTTTCATATCAGCATACTTGGTACGTGGCCGATTGGGGGCTCGATAAAAATCAACGGTTACTCCATGACTGACGATGGTTTCACTGATCGCCAAGTTATTGGCATCAAACCCAGCCAAGGCCAGCTGGCCACGAAAGCTCGTCCAGTTGCTATCCAAGAAATTATCTTGGTCTCCGGCATTGAAATTACGAGTGGTCAAGGTCACTGGATTGCCACCAGCGCCGTCGTCCAAGGTCATCGTTGCGCTCGGCATGCGAATACCCCCAACGCGAAGATTAAAATGCGCAGCCCCGCGGCCATCATAACGCGGTGCCGTCGCAGCCCGCGCAAGAATTGCTAACTACGCGTTGACTAAGTATTCGAGGAGCCGACTCGGCCCAGGGAACGCGAACGCGCCCGCGCGGACCCTGGCTGAGGGGCGAGCTGCTAGCGCAGGACGGGTACGGCGGGCAAAGCGAACGGGATGCTCGGCAGGTGTGCTTCGGGAGGGTCCGTCGACGCGGCGCCGTAGAGCCACTGGTAAATCAAGTAGCTCGACAAGACGCGCTTGGTGTAGCCGCGCGTCTCGTCATAGGGGATGGATTCGATAAACAGGTCGACTTGGCCGAGGCCCGGCGAACCAGGCAGGTTGGCCATGCCGCCCGGCGCCACGCTGCTTTTGAGCCAGCGCACGACGGCGCCCTCGCCCGCGTTGTAGCTGGGAACCGTCAAGGCCGGGTTCTTTTGCCAGAGCTGATAGATAAACGACAGGAAGCGCCCGCCGATGGCGACGTTGATGCCGGGATCGCGCAGCGACTGTGAGTCAAACGGCAGACCGCCCGAGAAGCGCTTGGCGGTCGGCTGGATCATCTGCGTCAGCCCGACGGCGTTGGCAAAGCTCTCGGTGCGCGGGTCAAAGGCCGACTCTTCGCGGACGATGGCAAGCTGCAACATCTCGGGATAGTTGTTGTCGCGCGCCGACGCGGTGATCAGGTCGGCGAAGCCGCGCGGATACGCCAGAAGCCACTGCTTGCGCCAAGGCCCCGTCGGATAGTGCCGCTGCCACTCGGTGACGACATAGCGCGGGACAAAGTGCGACAGGTGCCAGGCGCCGGCCCGGTCAAACAGCACCGCGGCCAGCCACAGCATCTCTTCACGCTCGGGCGACAGATCTCGCGCGCCTTTTTCTTCCGGGACACCGATGCCAATCGACTGAAACTCGCGACGCGCTTCCGACCCCAGACCCAGTCGCAAAAGCTCGACCCCGCGCAGAAACGCCGGATGCGCAAACAGCGCCCGCGGTGCGAAGCGAAACTCATCGCTCGCGCTACCTGCAGACGCAGGGGACAGCGCCAAGAGCTCGCGCAAAAGAGCATCGCTTTCCTTGGGAAAGCCCGCGGCCAGACGCGACAGCGACAGCAAGGCATAGAACGAAAGCGGATACTCGCGGGCCGCTCGTGAATAGCTCGCTACAGCCGATGCTCCGTCGCTGTTGAGCTCGGCGATGCGACCCAGCCAGTACAGCGTGCGGCCTTCTTGATCCCAGCCCACTTCACGCGGGATCTTGGCCAACGACTGCGAAAGCCACGCCTGCGCCGCCTTTAGATCGCCTCGCCGCAGGCTGCGCAGCGACAATCGCCACAGCGCCTCGGCCCGACGGTCACCCTGCGGATAGCGATCCGGCAAGTCGGACAAGAGCGCCGTCAGCTTGCCTTCATAGTCAGGACAGGTCTCAGCATTGCAGGTCTTTTTCGCGCCCTCTTTGGCCAGTCGCTCGACGAGCTCGGCATACATCTCGGCCTGACGCAGACGGCAGTCATCGGCATAGCTGTGACCGGGATACGTCGCCTCGGCGAGCGCAAACAGATCCGCAGCCTTCTGATGCTCGCCGCCGTTGGCGTAGCCGCGTGCCCCTTGGTAAAGCGCCTTCATATGCAGGTCTTCGTTCTTGGCTGCCGACGGAGCACAGGCCTGCACAGCGTCATCGAAGAGCTGGGCCGAGCGCTTGCGCTGCCGCTGCTTGAACACGCTCTGCGCGACGTTGTAGCGAGCCACACAGCGCTGCGCGTCGTCGATGTCGGGCTGCTCTAGCGCCCAGCGATACGCGGCTTCGCTTTCAGCGTTGCGCATGTGATCAAACAGGACCTGTGCTCGCTGCAAGAGCTCCGTCGCGGTAAAGGGCGGCAGACGCGGCGCTACACTGCCTGCTGCCGTCGCTGGGGTGGGGCCAGCGCTCGCCTGTCCAAGCTGATCAAAGCGCTTTGCCGCCAAGGCTCCGACGGGATCGTGCGGCGCCTCGATGTACAGGCGACGCCAGATCTGCAGGGCTTCGGCGGGGCGACGCAGCGCATCCAAGAGCTCAGCCTGTCGCTGCGCAGCTTCCAAGCGGTGGCTGAGCGGGCAGACGGAAACGAACGAGCGGTACGCCTGCACGGCCCGGCTGCGCGTCGCATCGTCGGGACCACCTTGCCGCAGCGCCTCGCCGGTTAGAAAACGCGCCTCGCAGTCGAGCACCGACTCGCTGGGCACCGCCTGCGCGCGAGCCAGGGCCTGCTGCGGCTGCCCCGCCACAAGATACGCCTTGGCGGCAAACAGTGCGTGATACGTGCGCAGCATCGGATAGCTCGCCGACAGCGCATCGAAGTGGACGGCCGCCCGCCCGGCCAGAGCCACGGACTCGGCGCTGCCGGGGCTGCTCTGCGCCGTGCGTAGCTGTGCCAAGGCCAAAAGAAAGCGCGCGTGAACATCCTGGGCCACATCCGGCTTCTGCGACTGCTCGGCCAAGATGCGTGCCGCCCCCGCTGCGTCGCCGCTGCGCAGCCGCTCGCTGGCCTGGGCCAGTGGACCGCTCGCAAACATCGGACGCAAGCTCTGCAGATCAAACGCCGAAGCAGCGGTCGCCACCGACAGGGGCTGCAGCTTCACGGGCTCTTCGCGATAGACGACATCCTCGGCGGCTCGCAGCGGCTGGGACGCGCCCAGCGCAAGGCTCCAGGTAAGAAGCGAGACCGCTTGTCGAGTCCGACACACTCTGCGCATGGGCAGAGGCTATCAGCGTGACCGTACGGGCGCTACTCGCTCGCAAGCGGGCCATCCAGCAGCGCCGGCACCGACGAAGACACGCCGCCCTGCTCGCGCGCTTGGGCCCAGCTTGGCGCCAGATCGGCCGAGACGGAGGTCACGCGCACGTAAATCACCCCAGGCCGACGCTTGTTATCAAGGACTTTTCCATATAGCTCACCGGGCTGCAGCGCTCCGTCGCTGCCCAGGAGGCGCAGCTGCAGATTGGCAAAGGGCGCGACCTCGTCTGGCTCTGCCGTCGACGCCGCCGATGGTGCCTGCAGGCGAAGCTCCAGCGCCTGCTCGGACAGCGCCTCGATTTGCCCCTCAGAGCGAAGCTCGCCGACTTGCTTGTCGTGCAGCACGGCATAGCGCACGCGCAGCGGCTGCCGCGGCCGGACGAGCTGCTCGTTGATGCGAACTAGCTCGACGTTGTACGGCGCAGCGACGGCCAGGGCCTCGTGGATGGTCAGCGTGCCCTTGACGCCTTTGGGGGTGATGACTTGGCTTGTGCCGATGCGCAGCGCCTCGCCGCAGCGCTGTCGCGTGACATCCGAAATCAGCACCTGCCCACCGACGGTGCAGGACTCAATGCGCGACGTCAGGTTGATGGTCGATCCAACGACGCCATACTTGGCGCGCATCTCGGATCCGATGTTGCCGACGACAAGCTCGCCGCTGTGGATGCCGATGCCCATCTCGACCTTGGGCAGGCCTTGGCTTTGGTTCCAGGCGTTCACCTCGCGCATGGCATTTAGCATCTCGATGGCGCAGGCCACGGCCCGCTTTTCGTCGTCGGGGTGCGGCAGTGGAGCGCCAAAGAAGACCAAGATGGCGTCGCCGATGAACTCGTCGATGGTGCCGCCATAGCGCGTGATGATGCGGGTCATCGTCTCAAGATAGTGGTTGAGCAGCGTGACGACGGCCTCGGGCTCCATGGCGCCACACATGCTGGTAAAGCCGCGCAAGTCGGTCATGAGCACCGTCACAAAGCGGCGCTGTCCCCCCAGGCGCAGACCGTCGGGCGAGTCGAGGATCTGCTGCACAACCTGATCGCTCAAGTAGCGGCCAAAGGTGCGGCGCACGAACTCGCGGCTTGCCTCGGCCTGCGCACGGGCTTTCGACTCGGCGCGCAGGCTCAAAAAGACGCAGGTGGCGTAGCCAAAGAACAGCGCGCTTGCCGGCTCCACGATGCCGATGTGCAGCCCTGATAGAAAGGCCAGAAACGTTAGCAACAACAGCGCCATCGCGACCAGCAGCGAAAGAAACATGCCCCAGCCCGCGCTTAGCACCGAGCCTGCAATCGCGGCGACCAAGCCGCAGACCGTCGTCTCGATCAAGCGCAGCGGCAGCGATGCCGAGCGAAAGAAGTCGCCGCGCAGGATGTTCGACAGCATCGTGGCGTGATGCTCAACACCAGGAAAGCCGCCGAGGGGACCGTTGTGGACATCGCTGGCGGCCAGTGCAGTCGAGCCGACGAATACATGGCGCCCGCTGAGCAGCTTCGTCGAGGCTGTAAGCTGGCGCAGCGTGCCGACGCGGGTGGCAAAGCGCAGGCGGTCTTCGTCGAGGAACTCGAAGTCTGGCTCTTCATCGGACCCCTGTGCAGGCGCGGGCTGGGCCGAGCCGCCGGGGTGGCCTGCGGACGACGGCGACGTCAGGTGAAGTTCCAGGATGCGCCCAGGGTCTTTCGAGTAATGCGCCACGCCAGCGATCCTCGCCCCCGCCTGAATACGCTGCGGGTCGATGGCGCTCGCAGGGATCGGCTGACCATCCAGCGTGACGCGCGTAGTCTCGTCGAGGAGGAACTCTTGGTCTTCACCCAGGGCGCTGTCGCGCAGGGTCAGCGCGGCATCGGCTCGCACCAGCGAGCGCAGCGAAAGGTACGGCACCGGCCCATGATCCAGGCTGTGCCGCCCTTGGTAGCGGACCAGGGTCCGCCCTAGCTCGTCGATGGGGATGCGTCGCTTGCCGCCGAGATCGACGTGCGATCCGGGAATGACTCGCACCTGATCTAGCGGCACCGACAGTGCATCCGCCGCCACGCGCAGCGACAGCGAAGGCAGCAAACGATGGCCCAGCCGGGCTGCCGTAAGCGAGTGCCGCAGAACGTCGTCTCCGTCGAGAACAACGTTGGCCATGGCCACGCCATGCGCACGCGGCGAGATGGTATCGAGTACGACGGTCGGCACCATGGGGCGACGGCTGATGTGCGAAAAATCGGGCAGCGCGAAGGCGCTGGCATGGTTGGGGATGTGATTTTTCGCCAAGACCTCATGCGCGACCTGCGACAGAGGCGGCGCGCCATGGGCCGGGCTGAGCAGCAGCGTGAAATAGACTCGACCGGCGCGTGCGGCGGCATCTCCGATGGCGCGATCCCACTCGGGATGTTCGCGGCTGCCCTCGACGAGCGCGATATCGAACGAAAGCGAAGCTGGCTTAGCCTGGCTGACCACGTCGATCAGCCGGGAATAGATCGCGCGCGGCAGCGGCCAACCATAGTGCGCGATGGTGTCGTCGTCGATGCCGATCACGGCCACGTCGGGCAAGGCAGGTGCGTCGGTGACACCGGTCAAGCGCTCGGCTTCGCTGCGCAGGGGAAAGCGCAGACCAAACCAGCGATCAAAGGCACCGGCTTCAAGGGCCTGCTCGACCGGCGTGGTCTCGACGATCAGACTGGCGCCTGCGCTGACCAGCACGCCAACCGAAAGCGCCCGCAGCCACGCTGGGTGGCGCAGCCACGAAGCCGGCAGACGCGACAGCAGACGTGCTTCGCAGGCAGCTGACCAATTACGTACATATTTTAGAAGTGCTAGTAGTTCCTTCCGGGTTGCCCCAAGCGCAAACAGGGAAAGTCCGATGAGAAGCGGCCACAGCGAAAGCGCGAGCAGCGGCCCCAGGTGCCCGCGGACGTGATCCAGGATGTATGCCGCGATGCGGGCTCGCAGCAGCCAGCCCGCGGCGGCCAAGCCAAAAAGCGGCCCGGCCCAGGCGAGTGAACGGAAAAAGCGGACGGGCTCGTCAGGGCGCGACATCGAATGCAAACACCTTGGAAGGGGCTCCGGCGAAGCCGGCGGCGTTGCGCGCCGAGACGCGCCAGAACCACTTGCCGGCGGCCAGCGTCGACGGCACCTGCAGGGCCGGGGTCGGGCTGGTGTGCTCGGTCGCGTCGATCAGGAAGTCGGCATCGCGAGCTAGCTCGACGCGATAGACGGTGGCGCCTGGGACGGGGGAAACGCGAAGCGCACGGGTCGCAGGCAAAAGACCACGCAGCGGCGACAGAGCGACAGGCGTAGCGGGCAGCGGCTGCGGCGGCTCGACAATGCCTTGACTGCTGACCCGTGCGCCCTGCCCTTGCGGGACCTCGACGGGTGGAGCCGATGGATCAAGGGCACTGCCAAGAAAGACGCGCCCTTCGAGTGTCTCAAGCAGCGCGGCGCCCGCGGCATCGCTGCCAAAGCGCAAGACCGTGCCTCGAACCGACGCGACAGCGACGCGCGTGCTGGCTTCAAAGCTGGATCCGGCGCCGGCTTTTCGTACGTCGGCTTCGATCTGGCCGCGCACGACGTCGACGCGCACGGAACGGGCCCCAGGCTCGGCGGCGCTGGCGTCGGCAAAGACCATCTTGGCCAGCTTGACCTGCGTGTTGCGCAGCAGGCGAATGCCGCTGCCATCTTTTAGCTGCAGCAGCACCTGGCCATCGTCGCGCGTCTCGATGAGGTCGTCGGCCAAAAGGGGCATAGCCGGCTCGGCCGGTCGCAGGGACTTGTCATCGCTGCCGACGCGAACCACGCCGTGCAAGTTGGCGATGCGAGCCACGACGTTGTCGGGCGCACGCTCGGTATAGCGCAGGGCGATGCCGCTTGACTCGCCGGGTGCAGACCGCGCCGCGATGGCAAACACGCGACCGCGTGGCAGGCCCGCGGCGACCAGTGCGTCAGCTACGGACTTTGCCGAGGCGAGTCCTTTGCCATCGGTACGCTCACTGTCCGACGCGCGAAAGGCTACGGTGATGGCTCGCACCAAGCGGTTGCGCTCGACGGCGGTATGGATGTCGGCCATGCACTTCTTGCCGGGATCCGTGGCCACCCACTCGGCGGTCAGCGGCTTGCCCAGCTTGATCTGCCCCGCCACCAGCGACACCGAGCCGCAGGCATCTTGCGCAAAGCCCAGCCGCGGAGCGCAGACCCAAAGGCCCGCGACCACGCAGCAGCCGATCCAGCGAAGGAGGCGCGGGGAAGGCGCGGAAATGCGCTTCATTTGCTGTCTCCTTGCAAGACGAACTCGACGCGCCGGTTGCGCGACCGGCCGTCGGATGTGTCGTTGGAATACCGAGGCTGGCTCGCGCCATAGCCCCGAGCCTGCAGCCTCTCGGCGGCGATGCCTTCTTTGATCAGGAAGTCGCGCACGCTGTCGGCGCGCTGCTGCGACAGCGCTTGGTTGCGCTGTTCATTACCGCCGCTGTCCGTGTGCCCCTGCACCAACAGAGCGACCTTGGGATGGGCGCGCAGAATGCGAGCCACGGCGCGCAGCAAAGGATACGAAACGGGGTCAAGCTCGGCCTGACGACGCTTGAACTGCACCTGCTGGTTCACTTCGATGCGATCGCCCTCGGCCGAGACCTGGGCCTGCGGTGCGCTTGGCGGCGCGACATCGGGGCAGCCATCTTCGTCTTCATGACCGTTCTGCGTCTCGGCCTCTAGCGGGCAGCGATCCTGCGCATCCGAGATGCCGTCTTCGTCGTTGTCGGGATCAGGACAGCCGTCGTCGTCTTCAAACTGGTCTTTGTCTTCGGCGCTGATCGGGCAGCGGTCTTCTTCGTCGGGGATGCCGTCACGATCGCTGTCTTCAGGCGTCGCGGGGGCGGCGGGGGCTGAGAGCGCAGGTGGCGCCACGGGGATGGCTGCACCTGCACTCGGCGGGCTGGCCGAAGGGGCCACAGCCTGGCCGGGTGCCGTCGCGGTCTGGGCGGGTGGCGGGCTGGAAGCCGGACGAGTCGGCGCAGCCGATACGGCGCTTGGTGCGGCCGTTGCAGCAGCCGGCGCTTGAAAGCGCAGAGCCCGCGCGGTCTGCAAGGCCAAAGGTGACTCAGGACAGCCGTCGTCATCGCGAATGCCGTTTCGCGTCTCGGGCTCATAGGGGCAGCGGTCGACATTGTCAACGATGCCATCCTGGTCTGCGTCGTCGCTGGGGCCACTAGGAACGGCAGCGCTCGACTGGGTCGCGGCCGTCGCTGAGGTCCTGGGTGCGGACGGGCTTGCGACCGAGCCAAGGGCGCTGGCTTCTGCCGTCGGCTCTGTCGCGGTCTGTGCCAAGGCAACGTCGCGCTGCGGTCGATATACGACGGCGACACGCAGCAGGGCGCGCAGATCCGGCGAGCCGGGCGTCGCAAAGTCGCTGCCCAGGGCAGCCCCTAGCTGCAGCATCGTGCCTACGCAATATTGCGCACTAGCCCACAACTGGCCGCGCAGAAGGTCGTTCGTGGGGGCGCTGGTCTGCGTGACCCGTGCTGCAAAGCGGCCTTCCACGGCCAGATGCAAGCGCTCGGCCGCGGAGACAAAGGCCAGGGCAGCGCCTAGCTGAACCTCGCTGCCTGCCGCAATGGCTCGGCCATCCCTGCCCAGCACCGCATCGCCCCGATACTGAAAACCGGCATCGAAGGTCCAGCGCAGAGCGCGACGCAGCGTGCCGGCCAACACAGCCCGCGGCAGGAAGCGCGCCGTCGCGTCGCCTTGGTGGCGGGCGTACGCCGAAGAAATGGGCAGCCAGGCATCGACGCCCAGGTGAAGCGACAGCGGATGCTGCTCGGGTCGACGCCACAGCGCAAACATGGCACCCAGCCGGGGATCACCAAGCGACGCGCCATCGAGCGGCGTGATGCCGGCGCGGGCATCGGTGGTCCCGCGCTCAAGCAGCGTCACCGGCAAGCTGCCGCGCAGCAGCAAGAAAGGCAGCGGCGATCCCGCGACATCGACCCAGCCCGTGAGCGCGTGCTCGACGATGGGGGGCAACGCGCCGCTGTCGTCGGAAAAAACCAGCGAGCGGTGGGCATACCCCAGCGTCAGCGACGCGGCCACGCGCTTTTGCGGTGCATACCAGGGTCGATCGACGAGGAACAGCGGACTTCCGGCCGTCGTCGGTTCGTATCGTTCGAGGCGAAAGCCCGAGGCCTGCGAAGTGGGCAGGGGCTGTGCTTGGGCTTGCGCGCGGCGTGCGCCACCACACAGACAGCCGACCAGTCCCACAAAAAGCAGCGAACGAGAGAGCCAAAGAGGAACGCTTGGCATACGAAGACTCAGGGAGGAGCGTACCGCGTACAAAGGTCACGACTCAATGCGCAAAGCCCCGTGCCGAGCGCGTCGCGCTGCTTCGGCCCAAACAAATCCCTGCGCTCAGACCCGACGGGCTTGACCGCCTTGCTACCGATCCTCGATCATTTCGAACATGAGCCTTAATCCGCCTGCTCCGCCCGCGACGCCCAGTGGACCCGGCCCCGAAGCCGAGGTTGATCCACGCATCGGCGCGACCTTTGGCAAGTACACGATTGTCCGTCTGCTGGGACAGGGCGGTATGGGCAAGGTCTACGAGGGACAGGACACCGGGCTAAAGCGCACGGTCGCGGTGAAGTTCCTGCCGGATGATCTGTTGAAGAAGCCCGACGTGATCGAGCGCTTCATGCGCGAGGCGCAGGTCGCCGGCCGCCTGAACCACCCCAACATCATCGCCATCTATGACGTCGGCAAGGAAGACCGCGGCTGCTACATGGTGATGGAGCTCTTGAGCCCGGCAAGCTCATCGAGCCGCATCAAGAAAAAAGGACCGTATCCCTGGGTCGTGGCGACGCGCATCATCGCCGACTGCTGCGCCGCGCTAAAGGTCGCGCACGAAGCCGGAATCATCCACCGCGATATCAAGCCGGACAACATCCTGTTTTCGCTAAACGGCGTGGTCAAGCTGGTCGACTTTGGTCTGGTCAAGTTGGTCGAAGACGACCTGCACCTGACGCAGAGCGGCATGCTGTGCGGCACGCCGATGTACATGAGCCCCGAGCAGGCCAGCAACAAGACCATGGATCTGCGCAGCGATCTGTACTCGCTGGGCGTGACCTATTACGCGCTGCTCACGGGGCAGGCACCGTTTGCCGGCGAGGGCATTCCCCAGATCCTCTTGAGCCACCTGAAAGACCCGATTCCCGATCCGCGTGACAAAGTGCCCGAGATCCCCGAGTCGTGTGTGCAGGTGCTCATGCACGCGACGGACAAGGATCGCGACAAGCGCTATCAAAGCGCGGGCGATATGGCGCACGATCTGGAAGCCATCCTGGCCGGCACGCCGCTGCGCAATGCGTCGGTGTTCGCGATGGAAGAAGCGGCGACGGGCAAGGGACCGCCGCCACCGCCCCCCAGCTCACTTATGCGCAACTCGCTAGGAGGAGGCAGCCCAGCGACGGCAGGCATCAGTCAGTTTGGACTCTCGGGCGTGCGCTCGGGCGCGGCAGTAGCGGCCGTGGGGCAGGTCTCAGAACCACCGCGCGCTTCGCGGCGTGGCTTCATCGCCGTGACCGCGCTTGGCATGCTGGGCTTGGCTGGCGGCGGCGTGTACTTTCTGCAGAAAGGCGGGGGCAAGACCGATGCCGGGACGGGATCCCGCGGCGCTCTGCGGCCCCCTCCGGCCAAGGTGTCGACCGAGCCGCTAAAGGTTGGCGTTCTGCACTCGCTTTCGGGATCTCTTGCCGTCAGTGAGCGCCCACTGGCCGATGCATCGCTTCTGGCCATTGAAGAGCTAAACGCCAAAGGCGGCGTGCTGGGACGCTTCGTGCAGGCCATCTCTCTCGACGGCAAGTCCGAGGTCACTGCCGGATCGGCCTTCACCAAAGCTGCTGAGCGCTTGGTCGATACAGAAAAGGTCGCAGCGGTCTTTGGTGGCTACGGATCGGCCGCAAGAAAGCTGATCATTCCGTACTTTGAAAAAAGCAACGCGCTGCTCTTCTATCCGGCGCCCTATGAAGGACTCGAAGAGTCGGCCAACGTCATCTACACCGGATCGGCGCCCAACCAGCTTGCGATTCCAGCCATCCACTGGTGCGTAAAAGAGCTCCAAGCGAAGAGCTTCTTTTTCGTCGGTACCGACGGGCTACGACCGCATGCCATCGCCGCGATCATCGCCGACAACGTCAAAGCAGCAGGCGGAGAGATGGCCGGCATGCAGTTCGCTCTCGTCGGAGAGCTCGACTTTTCGCAGGTCGTAAAGAAGATCGAAAAAGCCAAGCCGCAGGTCATCCTGAACATGCTGGTCGGCGACTCGACGGTGGCCTTTTTCAAAGCGCTTTCGGACAACGACATCTCGCCGCGCACGCTGCCGGTCTTGTCGTTTGCTCTCGGTGAAAACGAGCTTGCGCAGATGGGCAGCGCCACCCCGGCGGGGAACTATGTCGCGCGCACGCGGTTTCCCATGCAGCCTGGGGCTGGCGATGACACGTTCACGGCGCGCTTCAAAAAGAAGTACGGCGCACATCGGCCGGTCAGCGAGGTGATGGAAGCCGCATATTACGGCGTCCACCTCTGGGCGGCGGCCGTCGAGAAAGCGGGCACCGAAGAGACCGACAAAGTGCGAGCGGCGCTGAAAGAACAAGAACACGCCGTGGCCGGCGCCCGCATTCGCGTCGACGCCAGCAATCAGCACACCTGGAAGCTGTTCCAGGTGGGCAAGATCCTCGCGGACAACGCCATTGATCTGGTCAAGACCAGCGACGAGCCGCTGCCGCCGATTCCGTACCCGCCACCGCGCACGCGCGGCGAATGGAATCGCTTCAGCGCGGACCTGTATAAGAGCTGGGGAGAGAACTGGGCCAACCCCAATCGACCGGGCGAAAAGAAAAAGAAGCGCAAAAAGAAAGAAGACTGATGAGCGTGGACTCGCGGATGGGGGATGTGGGCGCAGCGTCCGAGTGCGATGCCGACGAGGTGCGTCTGCCGGTTTCGCGCATCGCCATGGTGGCGCGCTGGAAGCCGGTTCACCTGGGCCATGCCGCCGTGCTGCGCGGTCTTTCCGATCACGCCGAGCATGCGCTGATCGGCATCGGCAGCAGCAACCAGTACAACCGCGAAAACCCGTTTACCGCGTCTGAGACCGCCGCGATGATTCAGCGTGTCCTGGCCGGCCGCGACAACTATTCGCTGTTCTATGTGCCTGATCTCGGCAACGGTCCGAAGTGGCGACTCTTGGTTCGCGATCTGATTTCCGAGCAGCTACGTACCGTGGGCGGCAGCCTAGGGGCTTTTGTCACGGCCAATGACTATGTCCGGTCGCTGATGCACGACCTGTATCCGGTCATCCATCCCGTGCGACTGGTGGCGCCGCGCGAGCGCAGCCGACGTACCGGCACCGAAGTGCGACGCGCGATGCTGCAAGGCGGCGATGCATGGCGCCGGCTGGTTCCGCCTTGCGTCGCGGACTATCTGGAAGAAAACCATTTGCTCGAACGATTCCGCCGCGAATTCCCAGCGCCCGATCCAGCCGCTCTGGCTGCCTCGACGCAGGAAGCGTAGCGGTCGCAAAAAAGGAGTGCGGCATG
>JAEUJZ010000065.1 GCA_016794505.1 Myxococcales bacterium | reverse complement strand
CGATCGCGCTGAACAAGATTGGGAAGTTTGGTAGATGCCATGAGCGCCAAAAAGACACGCTCCACCATCGGGGTCAAGTGCAAGCCAGCAGAACAAAAAGGATCTGAAAATGTCCTACGGTCCCAGGCGAATTTTCGTCCGGTACAGTGGATCTGGCGGCTAGGTTTGCAATCGTCGATTTGTCCTACGGCCCGCAATGCGCAGGACACGCGTGATTCGGGGCCGGTTTGCACGGTGTCAGCGGACTGAAATGCACCGCATCCATGCAGCCGATGTCCTGCCAGTTGCTGTGCTGGGAGTTCATCGGCCGCTTGGGCACGGGCTGAACGAGGCCACGACCGAAGTCAGCGGTGTGGTAGGTTGGCGCCACTTTCCCCTCGTCGTATTTCGCCGGCCCCGCGTCGGCAACGATCTGATTTTTGCCGTCCCCGGAGTTCGCGATGTCCACCGCCGCCGACTATTTCCGTCGAGTGTTCTGGGTTTTCTTACTCGCTGCGCTGCATGTCGCACCCCATGCCACTGCGCAGCCGCGCGTCATGCCGCAGCCCGCACTGTTGCCGCACTACAGCCCGCTGTGCGACAGCAATCTCGTCGGCTGTCTCGACATCGACGACTTCGGCGCGCACGCCTACGCGCACCTGATGGTGCTGCCGAAGACAGACCAGCGTGATGCTGCCGCAGTCTTTCCATATGGCGTGACACTGGGCCTGTTCGGTCGGTTCGCAGGTGGCGTTGCGACGGACTTCAGCTTCTGGCAAGAGGCCGGCGGTGTCGTTCATCAGCACGGCCCGCTGCGCCTGAACCTGACCGCGCTGCTGTGGCCGCTGCTTCCGCTTTCACAAGCGCCGCAGATGGAGCGTGACGAGGACGGCGCGACGCACTATCGCCCCGCGCAACACCTGCGTATCGGTCTGCACTACGAACAGCAAGTGCGCGTTGGCCCCTTCAATGGCGCGAACGCGCTGGGCCTGCTCACCGATCTCGCCGCGCTGCGCATCGTGGCCTCGCGCACGTTCGGCCCCGTCGAGATCACGACCAGCTTGGGCGCTCTGTACGACTGGCGTGGAGCGTTCGCAACCGGCGAAGCTGCGGCCCAGCTTGGGATCTACCTCCCCTTCTTTCGCGCACTGAAAATTTACGGCGAAGCGTTGGGCCGTGGCTGGCCCGCGTATGTGAAGACGACGGATGATGGCATCACGCCGGTCCTTGCCGCACTGCTCTCACCCGATGGTGTGGACGTACTTCGTAAGCAAAGCGTGCTCGGTCTGGGCCTCAGTTTCAGACCGCAAGCGCGCGTCGATTTCGGCGTATCAGTGCAGTTTGGGATGGGCGGCCTTGCGCCATCCGCTGTGCTGGTTCGCGCGATCGTGCTGAGTGTTGGAAAGACGTACCAAGGTCGAGCGGCGACGCCGATTGCTGAACTGGCCGCAGATGTCTCCATCGAGTTCGCGCGGTGGCTCAAGGATCAGCTCGCGTCGATCGATCCGTATCTCAAGCAGGACTGCGTTCTGTACGATGACGATCACAAACCGGTGATGTCGCTTGGCGCGCTCGCCCCCGACGGGAGATCATGCATCTATGACGGGCTGAGCGTGCCGATTGGCCCTCACTTCTTCTGGAACAAGGCGCGCTCGCGACTCTGCAACGATAAAGAGCTGACCGACTGCTTCATGCATCGCACCAGCGCCCGGGCAGACTGGCTGCCGGTGCATCCTCTGCTCGTGCAGAACGACTGCTTTGCGTACTGGCAGGGCTCTCCGTGGATGCGCGTCGGAACGCGCACAGCCGACGGTCAAGGCTGCGAGAACCGAGGCCACGTCATTCCCAGCGGCCACGAGCTGAAGCAGGACCGCCACCACGACTCCTATTACTGCTACGACGAGCCGGACAAAGCTCAGAACCAGACGCAGAAGAAGTGGTGCCTAGAACGTCCCGACAAACCGCAGTCCACCAGCGACTACCTGATGCGCCGCTGGGCCGGCGGCATCGACAACAGCGTCGCCTCCCTCAAAAAAGGCGACGACAAAGTCAGCCAAGGCATCGACGAGATGGCGGCAGGAACTCCGTTGCACGCGACGACTCCAGCGCGCGAAGCGGAA
>JAEUJZ010000062.1 GCA_016794505.1 Myxococcales bacterium | reverse complement strand
GTTCACCTAACCCAATTAAGTCTCTCCCCTGCAAGCACACATCACCCACAGCGGAGGGAATGGTCATGGCAGCGGAGAGGCATCGACAGGGAGCGACAGCGCGGAAGGAAATCGGGAGCACGGATCGCGGCGTTCTGGTCCGCACTGCGATCGGGTACGTGCGTGTGTCGACCGACATGCAGGCCAGCGAAGGCGTCTCGCTGGAAGCGCAGCAGGGAGCGATTCGGCAGTACTGCGAGCTGCATGGGTTGCGGCTGCTCGCGATTCATCAGGACGTTCTATCGGGAGGGAAGTCGCAGAGGCCGGGGCTTGCTGATGCGCTCGGTCGGATTCGGCGCGATGCGGACGTGCTCGTCGTGGTGAAGTTTGATCGCCTCAGCCGATCGATCCGTCACTTCTGCGAGATCTATGAGACGTACTTTCGCGATGGGGCGAAGGAGCTGGTCGCGATTCGGGAGGCGATTCGGCTCGACTCTGCTTTGGGTCGCGCGCTGATCAGCATCCTGCTGGTGTTCGCGCAGATGGAGCGCGAGGCCGTCGGAGAGCGCACGCGCGAGGCGATTCAGCACATTCGCCGCAGCGGATATCACTTTGGCAAGGTGCCCTATGGCAAGCGGGTGATTCGCGCGCCGGGCAATCCGCGCATGCGCCTGCTGGTCGATGACGATGCAGAGCAAGCGGTCATCGCGCAGTTCACTACGTGGGCCGAGGCTGGCATCGGTGTCAGCGAGATGGCGAGTCGCCTGAACGCAGCGGGGATCAAGCCGCGACAAGGACAGCGATGGACGAAGCACACCATCTACAACCTGCGCCTCCGGCTGAGCCAGATTCAGAGCCGTGCGGTCAACGTCCGGCCGCACACCGACGAAGATGTGAAGGACCGCATGCTGGAGCTGCGCGCCCGCGGTCACACGCACGCGCAGGTCGCATCGATCCTCAACGAGCTGGGCTTCCTGCCGCTGAAGGGCCGTCGCTTCACCGAGCGCAGTGTGCGCAAGCTGTTTGGTCGTTGTCGCCAAACGAGGGTGCTGTCGCCTCGCCGATTTCTGGAAGCGGTGCTCGAACGCATGCGTCGCGAGCACGAAGCCGTGGAGCCCGATGCGACATTTGAGCGCCCCGGATTCCCGACGCTGGCAAAGGTGCTCGGCGATGCGGGCTACGTGACGCCGAAAGGCCGCGCGCACTGGTGGCCTGCGCAGGTGCAGCAACTCCTAGAAGGTCGCTTCGACAAGTATTACGCCCGCGCTGCTCGCACTGAGATCGCTCACAGCGAGTAGCGCAAAAACGAACGGCCTCCGACGTGTACCAGACGCCGGAGGCCAAGTCCCCGTGGTGGGCAACACCCCGCGGAACGCGGCGCAGCGTATTCCGCGGAGCGTCCAAAACGCAACTGCGCTTGGAGCCTTCGATGCCTTCTCGTCTTGGTCCTTGGTCTATTTCTCGTCGTCGTTCTTGGCCACTGGCCCTGCTTTGCGCAGTGCAGGGATGCGAGCGCTTCGCCTTCTTGGCGATGCTGCCGCTGTTCGTTCCGTATGCGCAGGAACGGCATGCGATGTCCGTGCCGACAGCACTGATGGTCGTCGCCATCTTGCAGGCACTGTCGTATCTCGCCGGACTGCCCGGAGGATGGCTCGCAGATCGTAAGCTCGGCGCACGCGCATCCACGATGCTCGGCGCTCTGCTCCTCGCCTTGTCGTATGTCTTGCTCGTAGTCGATCGCTCATCGCTGTTCTGGCCTGCGCTGGGTCTGATGGTGCTCGGCCACAGCGTGTTTCGCCCCGGCTTGCATGTGCTCATCGCTCGCGCCACTGGCAATGATGAGCATGCTCGGGAGCGCGGTTTTCTCTGGCACTATCTGGCCGCGAATCTTGGCTACGCAGCCGGTGCCCTGTTCGGAGAGTGGGCCCATGCCACGCGGGGCTGGGCGACGTTGTTCTGCGGCTCAGCCGTCGCTTCGTTGCTGAGCGCTGTCCTGCTGGGGTTCAGCCTCGCGCGCTTGCCGCTTGGTGCCCGCGAGACGGATATGACGGGCGCAGAGCAGGCAACTGCGCCGCGACACGGCAACATGGCCGCGGTGTGGTTGATCTGTTCGGTTGCTGTTGTCTTTTGGCTCACGACGCAGCAGGCCGGTGGCTCGCTCGCCCTGTTCGCTGCAATGAACACGCGACAGCACGTCACGCTCTTTGGGCGATCCATGCACCTTGGCCCCGGCCACTTCGCAGCGCTGCACGGCTGGATGGTCATCGTGCTGCTCCCGGTGTTCTTGCACCTGCACGGACGGCAACAAGAGCATCGTGTGCCGACGGCAAGCCTACTGATCTGGGGCTACGTCTCAACAGCCGCTGCCTTTGCCGTGATGACCACAGCCAGCTTGCTCGGAGGCGACACCAGCCGAGTCAGCAGTGCCTGGCTCATCGGCTGTTACCTGCTTCTCTCCATCGCGGAGATCCTGCTCGCCCCACTCGGCATGTCGCTGGTGACTCGCCTGGCACCACGCGACAAAGCCGCACGCGCCGTCGGGCTGTGGTTCGCGAGCAGCGCCGTCGGCAACGGACTCGCCGCACTGCTTGCGCTCGGCTGGGACCGCTGGCCGCATCATCGCTACTTCGCGGTGCTCGCGCTCGTATCACTCGCTGCCGCAGCAGCACTGATGCGTCGCCGTCCCCCAATGGCATAAATGCCGTGAACCTCC
>JAEUJZ010000006.1 GCA_016794505.1 Myxococcales bacterium | reverse complement strand
GAGTTCTGATACGGCCACAGTGGATACTCGGGATTCCAGCGCGCGATGGCGACGGGCTCGGGGCTGTACTCGGGCGTCACCCAGCCGCGGAAGATGCGGTTGTGCGCCTCTGCGACGGTGGCCTGATGTTCGGGAAAGTCTTCGATCCAGGTCGCGAAGTGCTCTTTGAACTTCGCGGCGATGGCCGTGCGCTTGTCCTCCAAGTTCTCGTCGCGACTCGCCGACGGCTTGAAGTACGCCATGTCGTGATTGAGGTAGCCGAGCACCAAGCGAATCGAGTCCGAGTGATGCGCGAGGTCGAGATAGGGCACCCCCGCGAGCGTCAGGAACGCGCCCTCGCGTTCGAGCGCATAGCCACCACGAGATCGGGTCACTTCATTGACCCATGCCTCGACCACCTTCTGTGGCAGCCAACCCAGGCGCGGCTCGACGTTGATCTCGGCAAAGGTCGAGGGCTTGATGGTGGCCAGAAGCTGGCTGGCCTGCACCGCGGCGACCGCATCCCCGGCCTGTGCTCGCTCGCGGGCGCGGTCGTACTTGGGCCACAGGTTGCCCGAGTAGTAGTGCTCCTTCGGCAGAAGCGGCGACGTGCCGCCGGGGTCTTCACACCAGCCCGCGTTGTGCAGCTCGGTCAGAGCCGCCTCACGACTGAGGTTGCCGCCCAGTGCATGCTGCTTCTGCACGACCTCATCGATCGAAAGGGATCGTGACTGTCGCCACAGCCAGTGCGCTAGCGCGGGAATGTCGTCCACGCCGTCGAGATAGCGTTCTTCGTACTGCGGCGGGGACGCCAGCTCAGGGATCAGCGACCCGCTTGCAAAGACGTTGCTCAGCGTCACCAGCTCCGTGGCGGACTTCGCGTACTTCAGATCCTCGCGGCGCTGCTCTGGGGACTGCGCAAACCAAGCCGACAGATCGCGGTGGAGCTCGGGATGCGCCGATGCCGCCTGCGCGATCGAGGCCGAGTCCCCACGCGATAGCAGGGAGAGGTAGGCATTGGCTCGATGTGCAAGCGCAGCCGCATGCGCTGCGTGCTCGGGGAGGACCACAGGCTTCCGCTTCTCGGATTTCTTCAGCGGTGTGACGTTGCAGTCGCGGCACTGGTCCCGCTCAACCAGCGTTGGCAACCCCGTGAACGCACCGCGCACCTGATAGCCCCAGCGCGGCGCGCGTTCTTGCTCGTCATCATCGCCTTGCTGGCCGACCTCACGGCCCAGCACATGCTGCGGCGTGATCGCGAAGTAGCGACCTTCCAAGATGTAGCGGTCCGCTTCCAGCACTGCGGGGATCGACCCGCCACGGCTGCGCAGGAACACCACATCAGTTACGAGCAGCGCGCCTGGAAACAGGCTCTTTCCCTCGTCTGTCTCCGACGGAAGGCGATACGCCCCCATGAAGTGCGCGCGCAGCAGAACGCGCTCGCGCAGAGCTTGAAGCGAGGGCCCCGTGCCCGACACAAAGCCCGAGGGGATCAGAAACACACCGATGCCGCCGGGCCGCAAAAAGTCGATCGCGCGACGAATTTGATAGGCGTAGGCGCGCGTCTCGCCATAGCCCTTGTCGCGATCGATGCTGGCGTAGCGCCCTCGCGCGCCATAGGGCGGGTTGCACACCACCAGATCGAAGACGCCAAACAGGTGCTTGTTGTCCTGCACCCACTGCTCGAACGGCGCATGAACCAAGGTGATGTCCGGTCGCAGCGCCGACAGCAGACTCGCACTCACCTTGCTCAGCTCGATCGCCGTCCACTTGATCTGCGGCCACACGGCCCGGTCAAAGGCATGCACAAAGCGCCCGATGCCCGCGCTCGGCTCCAGCGCGATGATGTGACCCTCGGACTGCGCCAACTCTGTTTGATAGGGCAGCAGCGTCTGCGCGATGGCGTTCGCGACCCGCTCGGGCGTGTAGTACTCGTGAATCAGCGCCTTGTTCTCGGGCACCATGCCCGATGGAAGCTGCTTCGCCACTCGCTTGATCGACAGCCCACCCCAGCCGGTGTAGCGGCGCAGCTTTTCGCGGTCGGCCTCATCCCAGCTCGCCTTCGAGGTCAGGATCTGGATGGCCTCGACATTCGCGGCCGTGCGCTCCTTTTCGCCGCGCAGCTCATAGCTCCCTCCTGCGCTGGATGCAGACTCGGCGACGTTCGCTGGAACAGAGACGTGCAGCGCTGCCCCGGCCCTCTGTTCCCGGCTCAGCTCGGCGCCGATCGAGATCAAGAGCGCGCGATTGCGATCAAACCACGCGACTTCCTCCGGCTTGAGCCGCGCGATCGTCTCGCGAAGCTGACCATGTGCCACCTGCGATCTGCCTTGGTCGGTGCCTCCCTGAATGCTCGGCAGGCGGCTCAAGATTTTCTGCAGTCCGTCAGAAAAGACACGGAGCCGGTGCTGGTTTTGTTGAAACCAACCCGTCAGATCAAAACCGCGCTCGCGAGCCTTGGCCTCGATGTCCTGCCGCACGATGTCGAGCGCAGTCATGACGGCTTGTCCTCTGCGCTGGCCTGGGCAAAGAGGTTCGCGAGCTCTTCCGCTTCAGACTCACTGAGCGCAGCCTTCGCGGGTTCCGCTGCTGTCGGGGGCGATGCAGCCTTCGGCTTCCGGCCCCGCTTCGGCTTGTCCGCAGCTGGAGAAGTCGCAACCGACGCAGCTGGCGCGGCTGCGTTCGTGGTCGCAGCAACCGATGGAGGGGCAGCCGGAACAACGGTCACAACCGGCGCAGCGGCGGGTGGCTCGGTCTTGCACTTGCAGTCGGCTGGACGCGCCTCTGGCTTCGAGGAGTCGCCTGAGATCGCCCCGGTCTCAGGCTTCTTCGCGCGACGTGGCTGCGGGCCGGTCGGTGTCTTCTTCTCCTGATGTGCCTTCTTTTCCTGCGGTGGCCTCTTCGCCTTCGGCGGTTTTTTCTCTTTCGAGGGCGGTGGCTCCGGCAGCTCGTCCGGTCGCAGCGTCAGCCCCACGGCACCAAGCGGCTTGG
>JAEUJZ010000163.1 GCA_016794505.1 Myxococcales bacterium | reverse complement strand
GAGTTAGCACTTCGCGAGCTGGAGAGTGCCGGATAGTGCTCAACGCCCGAAGGCATCGGAGGGGGAATCAGAATACTGCGCTGATCAGGTCTCGAATCGCGAGCTGTGCTCAACGCCCGAAGGCATCGGAGGGGGAATCAGACATTCCGATATCGTACATTGCTACCAGTCGCTCTGTGTGCTCAACGCCCGAAGGCATCGGAGGGGGAATCAGTGCTCCGGCGGCGAGGATCGGGCTGATACGTCGTGTGCTCAACGCCCGAAGGCATCGGAGGGGGAATCAGCCTTCCAGCCTGCATGCGCCCTGTCGGAAAACCTCTAGTGCTCAACGCCCGAAGGCATCGGAGGGGGAATCAGACCCTGAGTCGAGTTGTTCGTGTATCTATTTCAATGTGCTCAACGCCCGAAGGCATCGGAGGGGGAATCAGCATCGAGAGCATGCTCCAGGGCTACGAGACCTCGCGGTGCTCAACGCCCGAAGGCATCGGAGGGGGAATCAGGCTGGAAAAAGCCGGCATCGTCGAAAACGACAAGTTGTGCTCAACGCCCGAAGGCATCGGAGGGGGAATCAGGGGTCTGCCCGGCTGCTTCGCGGGCTCTGTCTGAAAGTGCTCAACGCCCGAAGGCATCGGAGGGGGAATCAGACTCGGCACACAGTAGATTGGCAGCGCCGATCATTGGTGCTCAACGCCCGAAGGCATCGGAGGGGGAATCAGGCCGCTTCGATTGCGGCTGCGCGAGCGGACTTGTTGTGCTCAACGCCCGAAGGCATCGGAGGGGGAATCAGGGTTTACGGGTAACGGCTTCGTCTGTGAAGCCTAGTGCTCAACGCCCGAAGGCATCGGAGGGGGAATCAGCCACCGCTCGCAGGCGCCCCAGCGCGGCTGCCAGGTGCTCAACGCCCGAAGGCATCGGAGGGGGAATCAGGTCCATTTGCCCGTGTCATTGCGTCGGCCCCACAGGTGCTCAACGCCCGAAGGCATCGGAGGGGGAATCAGGGAGGTCAGCAATCTTGGTGACTTGGCTGGTGATGTGCTCAACGCCCGAAGGCATCGGAGGGGGAATCAGATCGCGCCGGCTGTGACCCAGACCGGGCGCGGCTACGAGTGCTCAACGCCCGAAGGCATCGGAGGGGGAATCAGACGGCTTCGCAGTCAAACCCTGACCGGTAAGAACGTGCTCAACGCCCGAAGGCATCGGAGGGGGAATCAGCGCGCGGACGGTCACGACTGAGCGGACGTGCCTTGCGAGGTGCTCAACGCCCGAAGGCATCGGAGGGGGAATCAGGTTCCGTGGTCAGCGTCTCGCCCTGGATGAGCTTGTGCTCAACGCCCGAAGGCATCGGAGGGGGAATCAGACGGCAGCCTCTACACACTCCACTCTTAGTCAAAAGTGCTCAACGCCCGAAGGCATCGGAGGGGGAATCAGGGCCCCCGGCTTGTCGCATTGTTTTCTCGACGGAGCGATCCGTTTCGATCATGGATCGGTGACGCGCTGTCCGCGCAGCGCCTTAGTACGTGGGCAAGCGACGCAGTCCTCGTCGAGGAACTCCTTTCATGCATCTCTTGGGTTTTCAAAGGTCGTGATCTCCGTCGGTGGCAGGGGGAATGTCTGCTGTACTGGCCTTGGCACGCGCAGGTGCTTGATCGGCTGGTGGATGATCTGGCTTGGTCTGCGGCCCCAGGGCCAGCGCGAACGTCGGAGCTGGCTGGTCCCAACCGGCTTTGTGGTTGCAACTTATCACGCGCCCCGCACAGCGCGGACACAGATCCAGAATCAGCAAGCTGTCCTCTTCGCTTAGGACGCGGGCCAGCTCAAAGCGCAGCTCAGCGGCTCCGCGATCGTCGAGCCGACAGCGAAAGATCGAAAACTGCACGGGCTCGCCGTATCCCTTTAGTAGCTTGTGCGTCTTGCGGTACCGCTTCGGATCGCGGACGTCGTAGCAGACCAGTCGCCATCGCTTGGTTTCGTGCATGACGATCCTCCTAACGCAGCCGGAAGCGAGCAAAGAGCTGACCTTCGCCGCAGTATTCCTTTTCCAGCAAGCGCGCCTCTAGCTCGATCATGCGGCCGTAGCTCAGCGAGTACCCGACGACGCTGTGCTTCCAGGTCTCTTGCTTGCGGCGCTCGAACAGCTCAATCGCTTTGGCCTTGCCAGACTGCGACAACCAGACATGGTGGCCCCGTTCCTCAAAGTCCGCGTCGGCGTCGAACGTGCCACGGTTTAGTGCGCCCACGACCGCCATGTCGACCAGAGGCACGCGAAACAGCTCCATCAGATCCAGAGCCAGCGGCGAAGCCGAGGATCGCGGCTGATGATAGAACCCCAAGCCCGGATGCAGACCCACCGCAACCAAGGTGGCCACGCATTCCCGGTACAGCATTCCGTAGCCCCAGTTCAGCAGGCCGTTGAAGCGATCTGTTGTCGGACGTCGCGAGCGCTTGTCAAAGCGCAGCCGCACATCCAAGTCATCACGCAGCAGCCGCGCCAGGCCTTCAAAGTACGCGCTGGCTGCGGCCCCTTCGCGGCCCAACAGATCCTCCACCCCACTCACCTCGTCGACATGCCGCAGCGACTCGCGGATGCGGGCAATGACCCCCTCGATCTCGGCCGAGCGCTGGCTGCCGCGAGTGCTGCGCAGCAAGAACTGAAGCTGCGCCTGCACCTTGGCGGTCACCAGCAGCCGCGCTAAGCGCAGCCGGATGTCCGACTGATCGAGCGCGCGAAACTGTCGAATGTGACGCTGCGGACTGCTGGCCGCGGGCAGCACCGCCCCGGTGACCTGGCCGTTTGGAGCCACCCACTGCACCCCAATTCCATGCTCGCTACACATGCGCAGAGCCTGGGTTGAGATCTGGGCATAGCCATGCACCACCACGGCGCCGACTTGGCGAACCGGATGCACCTGCGGATCGCTGTCGCGCATCTTGATCAGCAGCGAATCACCCTGTCGACTCACCTGAGCCCCATGCTCCAGCACATGCAGGACGATGCGCTCTTGGTGGGCTGGAAAAAGACGAAGCGCGGTGTGCTCCTCGTCCTGCGCTGTGCGCTCCTCTTCGGGCAGGCAGACCGGGGCCAGCGAGCAGCGCGGGCAGAGCCGCTCGTTGTTCGTAACCGGCGGACGAACAACCTGCGCGCGTAGCGTATTCGCGCGAGTGATGTGGTCCTGGACGCTCTGTCGCAGCGATGCATCGATGGGGACACGCACCGTCTTGTGATCGGCGAGATAGCGCACGCGCCCCTCCTCGATCGTCGCCCCCTGCGTGGCTTCCAAAAGCAAAGCATACGCGCCCACCTGAACCCGATCACTTTCCCAGGCTGCAAGGGGCCCTGCGCCGGGCGCTGCGTGTCCTTTTTTCACTTCGATCGGAATCAGCGTGCCGTCGCGCTTACGGACCGCGTCTACGCGTCCCCGCAGACCCAGTTCTTCAGACTCCAGCGTGAACGAGGTCAGTGCGCCTTCATCGAGGTCCTCATGGGCCTGTCTGCCCTCGAAGACTGCGGCATCCGCAACGCGGATTTCCTCCACCTCCTCCAGGTAAAAGAGCCGCTCACAGTACGAAAGCGCGTGCAGGGACATCACTCGCAGGGGCGGCGGGCGATGTCCGGGGCTCGCTGGTGGCATCCCTGTCTGCGTCGATACCGCGCTTGCGACTGCATCAGACTGGGGCTGCATGGGAGCGGCTGGGTGCTTGACTAACTGCAAAACAAACTCATCCGTAGTGTGCATGTGTAGCCTCAATTTAAAGGGGGAACTTGCTTTATCCATCAGCCCATCCAGGATGGTCAAGTGACCGATATTGGATACACAGCAGAGTGCAGCGCGAACGCCTTACCTGCGAGGGGCCAAGCTTAAAGAAAAGCAAGCAGCCCAACACACGGACGCTGGCTTGTTTCGTTAGTTGCCCCCTCGCTTTACACGCCGTCCGTCGAGGTTCTTGAATCCAGCCTGCTCGCTTGCCCTTTCAATAAAATATCTGGGATGACATTGTCAGACCCGTGTGTTAGGGCTTACGCGTTCCTTCGTTTTGTGGTGATCGCATGCCAAACACGAATTCTGAGGCCCTTTCATCTGTTGATGCGCACGCATTCGTCGATGTATCGTTTCCGCTGCGGGGGCGATTGGCGCCTTCGGATCATGGATATGCGCTTTATAGTGCGATCTGTCGATTGATTCCCGAGGCGCATGAGGGGCGATGGCTAGCGATTCATCCGCTGCCGGGGCGGCGGGCGGACGGCGTGTTGATGCTGCCGCCGCGACCGTTCCTGACGCTTCGGGTGCATGGCAAAGATCTGGCGCGGCTGCTGCCGCTTTCCGGGCAGAGCCTGATGCTGGGTCCACACAGCCTGCATGTCGGGACTCCGAATTTGTTCGCGCTGCGGCCCGCGGCAGAACTTCTGGCTCGGCAGGTGGTGGTTCGCCTGACGCAAGCGCCCCGCGGGGCCGACGGCACCCTTGACAAAGCGGCGATGGCGCAGGCGTATCGGGCTGAGCTTGTGCGTCAGCTTCAGCGCCTGGGTGTGCAGGCCGAAATCGAGCTAGGCGGTCGCCGCGAGATCACGGTGCAGGGGCGTCGCGTGCTGGGCTTTGCTGTGCGGCTGCATGGGCTCTCGAACGAGGACTCGCTGCGCGTGCAGGCCCATGGACTCGGCGGCAAGCGAGCCATGGGCTGTGGGGTGTTTGGACCGCTGCGCCCGTCCCTGGATGCCGCGCGCAAAGGGGCCTAGCCATGCAGCCGATCGAGCTTCCGGCAAAGTCCAAGCGCCCCGGTGAGGCGCAGGCCTTGAGCCTGCAGCAACACCTACAGGACACCGAGGACGCCGCTCACCTGCTGTTTTCCGCCGGGCACCGCTTTGGAGTGAACTTCCGCCGCTTCTTCCGCGTCGCCGATGCCGACCACGAGCGCTTTCTTTGGCACGTCTGCCTCGCGTCGCTGCTGCACGACCTGGGTAAAGCCAACGAAGACTTCATTGCCGCAGTCAACGGCAGCGGCAAGACCCAGCTTCTGCGCCACGAACACCTCAGCGCGCTGATCTTGCACCTGCCGGTGATTCGCTCGTGGCTGCAGCAGCAGGCCGCAGTGGACTGGGATGTCGTGACCGCCGCGGTCCTGACGCACCACCTGAAGTCTGACCGCTCGGGCGATTATCAATGGGGTCAGACGCAGGGGCTCGGGCAGAGCGTGCGCCTGCACTTGTCACATCCGCAGGTGCAGGGAATCTTGGAACGCTTGGCTACGCTGGCCAAGCTTCCCCCGCCGCCCGCCCTTCACATCGCCGCCTATCGAGCAAACGATGCGCAGTGGCTGCACGCGCTGCAGGCCGGGATGGACGCAGCCAACGATCTGGAAGACGACATCCTGAAGTCGGCTGAATCAGATGCAGTGTCCATGCGCCGCCGTGCGCTGCTGGCCGCCGTGAAAGCGGGCGTCATTGCCGCCGATGCCGCCGCATCGGGCTTGGTGCGCACGGGCCATCCGATTCAGCACTGGATCACATCGATTTGCGCACAGCCTGCGATCACAGGCGACGAGCTTTACGACAAGATCATCCGTCCGCGCCTCGACTTCATCCGAAAAAGGAGTCAGCGCCCGGCCGAGCTTCAGCCGTTTCAGTGCGAAGTCGCCGAGCAGGGCGCGCGAGTCCTTCTGCTTTCTGGCTGCGGTACCGGCAAGACCTTGGCCGCCTGGAACTGGGCGCGGGCGCAGGCGCAGACGCGCGCTTTCGGCAGAGTCCTTTTTCTGTACCCGACGCGCGGCACCGCGACAGAGGGTTTTCGCGACTATGTCTCGTGGGCGCCAGAGACAGAGGCCACGCTGCTCAGCGGGACGGCCGCCTATGAGCTGGATGAGATTCGCAGGAACCCGACAGAGTCGACGCGCGACAAGAACTTCGAGACCGATGGTCGACTGTTCGCGCTGGGCCTGTGGTCGCGTCGCTTCTTTAGCAGCACCGTGGATCAGTTCCTGGCTTTTCTCGAAAATCACTACAAAGCGCTCTGCTTGGTCCCGGTGCTCGCCGACAGCGTTGTCATTCTGGACGAAGTACACAGCTACGACCCGCACATGTTTCACCTGATGTGCTCGTTCCTAAAGGAACTCGACGTTCCGGTGCTGTGCATGACCGCGACGCTGTCGCCAACCCGAACAAAGGATCTGACGGAATCGGTCGGTCTGGTGAAGTTCCCACGCGATGAAAGTAGCCAAGCTACCCAGACTCTGCGCGTGCAGGAATCCCAGCCGCGATACCGCCACATTCCGCTTTCTGATTCCCAGGCTGCGCTGGATGCGGCGCGGCAAGCATACCAAGACGGCCGGCGTGTGCTGTGGGTGGTGAATCAAGTCCATCGCTGCCAGGACATCGCCCAGCAGCTTCGGACTCTTTTCGGAACGTCTGTGCTCTGCTACCACAGCCGCTTTCGCTTGTGCGATCGACGCGAACGACACGATGCAACCGTCGCGGCATTTGCGTTTTCTGGGGGCGGCACCCTGCGTGCCATGGCCGTCACCACCCAGGTCTGCGAGATGTCGCTCGATCTGGATGCCGATGTCCTGATCACCGAGTGGGCACCGATCAGCGCGCTGGTGCAGCGCTTCGGTCGCGCCAACCGTCACGGCAAGCGCGGCCCAGACTTTCGGGCCACCTTGCATACCTACAAGCCTGATCACGCCTTGCCGTATCGCGACGCCGAGCTTCAGGCTGCCCATTCCTTTTTGGCTTCGCTGTCCGGCGAAGACATCAGCCAGCGCGAGCTTGCCGACAAGCTCCTTTTTCACAGCCCGGCTGAAGGCAGCCTGTCCCAGGGCAGTGCTCGTTTCCTAAGCGGAGGATACTTCGCTGTTCCAGGCCAGTTCCGCGACGGCGACGACTTCACGATGTCCTGCATCCTGAGTGATGACTTGGACGAAGCAAGGCGCCGCGATGCGCAGCGGGCGCCTCTGGATCCGCTGCTGGTTCCTGTGCCGCGCAGCAGCCCCGGCTTGCTGACGCCCGATGCGCGCCCCGACTTTCTGCCCCGACACATCGGCGTTGCCGATGGCACGTACTACAGCCCGACCTTGGGCTTTCTGACTGCGAGGTCTCCATGACAGCCACCCCCATGCCGACGACCGCCAGCCCGCGCCGCAAGGGGAAGACCCAGGCTGCTTCTGATGGCGCAGAGCGAGTCGAGCTTTCGTACACACTGGCCGAGCTTCCTTCTGCACAGCATCGCGCGGGCCTCGCCGGGTTGCTGTGGCTGATCGAGTGGCTGCGACAGCAGGGCAGCGTGCGCGGGGTATGCCAGGTCGTGTCGCGCGAGCGAAGTCGCGCCACGCTTCTGTTCGATCGCGAAGGTCTGCGCGGCCTGTTCGACGAGCTCTACGCCGCCAGCGCAGAGCTAAAGCCTGAACGACAGCAGCGCAAGGACAAGAAGGGCGACCTCATCGCTCCCGTCAAGACCGAGACCCGCGAGAAGACAGAGACGGACAAAGCCGGCAAGACCAAGACAAAGTCCGAGACGCTGTACTTCTATCCCACGGTCATTCCGCGAGTCCGATTTCTGATTGATCTAGACCCCCAGAAATCGGAAGACAGCCTGTGGGTCAAACTCTGGCGCGACATGCTGTGGAGCATCCTGCGGGGTGTGCCTGCCACCCGTGCCCCCTATGAGGAGCGGGCAGCCGGCGAAACAAGTCAGGATGCAGAGGATGTCTTTGACAGCCTGCTGCGTCCGCCGACCCATGCCCTCGACCTGTCGAGCACGCTGTACCTCGGCGCACAGGCCTGCACTGCCGAGAACGTCTCCTTCCGCGATCGAGCGCGCTATCAGCTTCTTCTGCACTTCTGGCCACTGATCGCCCAGATCTATTGCCCCTATGTCTTGGATGCCCAGAAAGGGGAACGGGAGTTTGTCGGCTATGCCATCGCCATTCCCGATGTAGCGGACTTGCAGCGCTTCCTGCGCGCCTGGGAAAAGATGATGCACGACCGACTGCCGGACAAGGTCGCGTATCGCCCGCAAGGGACTGTAATCGACCTGGCCGTCGAAAGCGCCCTGGATCTGGCCGACCGCCTACATAAGTCGATCGCGACACTGGAGGGAGAAAAAGGAACGCGTCCCGCCATCTTGGGGATCGAAGTCCTGCACATGAACAAGGAGGGCAACAATGTCCGCCTGTTGAGCAGTGATCGGCTCGATCCCACCTTCGGCCAGCTACGCGAGTACGAGCAGATCAAGCGGGCCTGCTGGGATGTGGTCTTCAGACGGCAGCGCTTGCTGAATCTCATCAAGAACCGTCCGTGGTATTTCGGCTTCGATGGCCTTGCTGCAACCCTACCCTATAAGTCGCAGTTCTTCGGCTCGGCCCGCTTTCGGCGCGATGCCTTTTCACACTTTGAACAGCTGAGGAAAGAGATGAACGAACAAGAGCACGAAGCGGCTTCTGGCTCGCCGTCCCGGGAAGCTCAGGATGAACTATCAGTGGCAGTCTACCGTCTGGCTCGTTCCTATGTCCGCCGCAAGGTCAAGTCCAAGCACGGCCTAGATTGGAAGGATTCATTTCGCAACCCCGAGAGCATGACACCGGAAGACCGGCGGGCCCGTGATGCCTACGCAGAAAAGCAGGAGAAGGTCGCGAGTGAGGCGTTCCTGGCGGTTCGCGGACGAACCGGGACTGACTTTGTCGAGTACTTTTGCGGCTCGCTCTGCTCGGTGCCGCAGGCCATCTCGGAAGCGAACTTTCAGCGCATCGGCCGCGCGCTACGCGATAAGGACAGCCAAGCCGAGCTGCGCATCCTGACGCTGCTGGCGCTGTCTGCTGCGGCCTATACCAGCCTCGATAAGAAATCCGAAAGCCGCCCTGCGGCAGACAGCCATTCCTAACGGAGCCTTTCGATGAACACATCCAAGCTCAACCTGTTTGCCTCGATCCTAACGTACCCTGCACCCAGCTCGAACTATCGCGGGGAAAGCGAAGAGAACCGCACCGTCATCCAGCGCATCCACAAAAACGACGCGGAGTACGCAGTCATCAGTCCTGAGTCCATGCGCAACGCGCTGCGCGAGATCCTGGCGAAAAAGGGGTTTCCCTGCAACCGCTCGCGCCTGCACAGCGAAGATCAGCTTGCCGTCGAATTCAAGGACTTCCCCGATGCCAGCAAGTACGCCGACGACTTCCTATTTGGGTACATGGTGGCTGACCCCAAAGTCGCCAAGCAGATGAAAGGCCGACCCGCCAAGCGTGACAGCGTCCTGCGCATGAACATGGCCGTGGCGTTGACGTCCTATCAGCACGATGCGACGTTCCACCAGTCGCCGCAGAACGCCGGATCGAGCCCATGGAAGAACTCAGCGAACTCGGCCCTGCTACATCGCGAGGTCGCTACCACCGCCTTCCAATATCCGTTTGCGCTGTCGCTTTCTGATTGCGGCAAGGACAAAGCCACCGACGCGCCGAAGTGGGCGCAGGGGCTGCTGCAGGCCATCGCAGAGCTATCAAATGTCGCGGGCGGTCATGCGCGTTCCTATTACGAAATGGCACCGCGCAGTATCGTGCTACGGCTGACCCCCAGCTTGGTCGCGGGCCTAAATACCTACGGCTTCGACGATGCAGGACGTTTTCCTGAGCTCAGCCGGCTTCATAAAGAGGATCTGCCTGGCTCCGAATTCTGGATCGGCGGTGCCATCGTCCGCGACATGAGCCCCGAAGAGCGTGAGCGCGTAAAAAGGGAGGGAGCCCACCTCTACGAGAACCCGCAGCGGCTCCTTTCAGACCTGGGGGAGGCTGTTCTCTCGGCGGCGGGCTAGTTGCATGCACCGCCTTTATCTGCATATCCAAGCTCCGTTTGCGGCCTTCCGCGGCATGCAAGCCGGTGTGTACCGCAGCACGATGCCGATCATTCCCCCGTCGGCAGCATATGGCTTGGTGTTGAACCTGGCGGGCATCGAATCGCGCGGCGAAGATGACGGTACGACGACGCAGATGCGCGCCGACCTGCCGCCGCTGCGCCTTGCCGTGGGCCAGGTCCGTGACTCCTCGGTCAGCACCTTGTATCAGCAGCTTCACAGCTATCCTGTCGGCAACTCGGGCAAGGAGTTTCAGCAGCGAACGCACGGTGCCAAGTACTGGATCGCTCCGGTTCGGCGCGAGGTCTTAGTCGGTCTGGACGTGGTCATCGGCGTCGAGTCAGCCGACGCAGAGCTGCTGGCAGCCGTGCGCTCGGGCCTGCGCGGAGAGCTGGATCGTCCACGCTATGGCCTGCCGTTCGCGGGCGACAACAACTTCCTGTTTGACCGCATCGATGCGTTGACGGTCGCGCCGCCAGCGCGTTGGTTCACGCCGCTGACCGACGACTCGCCGCGTGCTAGCTCCGTCCGCTTGACCGTCGCCATCGATCGCGCTGATGCGAGCCGAACCCGCACTGCCCTGCTCGCCCCCGATGGGCAGGCCACGTCCACCCCACCCGACGCCGCTTGGCTGTGGGTCCCAGAAGCCGCATAGCCGGTCACTCTGCGCAGCCGCGCAAGCTCTTGAAGTTCGCTTGAAACGGCCCCACGCGAGCCAACGCCAGCTCGCTGCACGGTTCGCTGTGCGCTTGCGATGTGCTGCGGGCGAGCTTATGGGCTCCGCTTGCGTCGAATGGTCACGTTCCATTTTGTGGCCGCGGCGCTGCCAGAGGAGGGGTTGGGCTCGTCGGGCTTGGCCTGCGTCGCTGCTGTTTGATCGCGGATGTGAAGCTGTCCGTTGAACGGCATCGCATCGAGGCGCACGTTTAGTGACCCGTCGGTGTTCACAAAAGCGAGGCCGATGCGCAGCCAGTGGCGACTTGTGCCGCGCTCGACGATGGCGTAGACGACTTTGAAGTCACCCATGGGGCCTCGCGACGTGTCGAGGCAAGCGATGCGAGGCCAGCGATGGCACGGCGGTTCTCCTCTTTCTGCGTGGTGGGTTCGGAATGGGCGTGGGCGTGGGCGCGGACTCGTCGAGCGCGGAGCGTTCGCGATCTGGGCTGAGCAGGCCCCGTAAATCGCTGGCCAGATCGCGCTCAGCAGCAACGGTGGCCGCAGCACTTCGAGTCTCGCTGCGATTGCCGGGCAGGTGAATCAGCGAGGCAAAGCGGGCCGCGTCGCAACGACGACGCGCGAACTCGTACAGCGCCGCAGCGACCACGCGGCGCAGGCTGTCGGCTGACACTCCGTCGAGGGATAGATACAGCCCGTCTTCGCCGGGTATTGGAATCGATAGCGCGTCACACAGCACGCGCAGCGTCGTCCACGCCGGGCTGCGCACCTTGCCGCGTTCCAGGTTGCGGAGCGTCGCGTTGGAAAGGCCCGTCTGCTGCGCCACGTCTTCGCGCGAAAGCCCCAGGGCCTCTCGCCGTCGACGCAGAACCATCGAGCCCCATCGCATCCAGTGATCGTCGTGTACGGGCTTGCGCGTTGGACTCATCGGTCGCATTGAGCGTGTCGATCTCATCCGTTGCCTACGCCGCGGCATCGGGATAGCGCAGCTCCAGGATCTCGACCCGCTGCATCAGCGACGATCCGCAGCGCGGGCAGCGCCGTAGCTCGTGCAGGGTGCCGGCGTGAAACCAGTAGTTGTCGACCGGCAAAGCGCGCCACGTAGCGAGGTTCCCTTTCAATGCGTCGTGGCTCCGTTCGCTGCAGGTGGAGCATGGCGGCGACGACGGCGATGCAGCCACGGCAGACGAGGGAGACAGCGAAGCGGTTTGAGCGGACATGGCGGGGCCTCCAAGGCAGCGCGCAGACCTCCCCCAACCCCTGGCTGGACAGCGCCGGGACGGGCGTGCGAAGGTCCGCGGTCTAGAGCATTCGAGAAAGTGAATGCCCAATGTTTAGAAGAATTTCCACTAGACCGTTGAGCAATGCGTAACAAAAGTCAACGAAAATGAAGTTGCTGCGCAAACATGTCGTCGCTGCCAGAGGGCTCCTGTCCATCTCGCAGGGCGAACTCGCCAAGCTGGCCGGTGTGAGCGAGACGACCGTCGCGCGCTTCGAGTCTGGTGGGAAACCCGCCCTCAAAGACGCGACCCTCTGGGAAATCCAGACGGCCCTTGAGCAGTGCGGGATCGAGTTTCAAAACGGTGGCCGTCCTGGCGTTCGCTATCACCCGGATCGCGATCGGCGGCGGCTTGCTCGGTCGGAGTCGCTGAAGCCGGCTGAGTAGGGCCCGCGCACGAGAGGAGCGGACGTAGAGCTACCTCAGGCGCGTCGCAGCGGAGTGGTCAGCCCAGGATCTGCGCGAGGTCGAGGCGGCTGTCAGTCAGCGCGACCAGCAGTCGCTCGCGATAGTCGGCCAGCGCGTCGTCGTCGGCCCCGTGGCAGAAAGCAACTCGCGCTCGGTATCGGAAAGGGGCATGGTTCACGAAAGGAAGGCTGGTGGATGCGCCGCGTCGTCGGCAGCGGCATGCGGGCGGCGTCCGATCTGCCGCTGCAGCAAAGCGGCTGGGGTGTCATTGGGCTCGTCGGGCAGCGTCGCAGGTTGAATGCTGCGTGCCTCGCGCAGGAGCTTCAGCACGGGGCAGATGGTTGGCAGATCTGCCGTCATTGCCTTGCATCGCAGTCAACGTGAGAAAATCGTTCGGAGCGGGTCCTCTGCACAGGGGATCGTTCATGTGACAGACGACTCAGCGGTCAAAAACGCCTGCACTCACCTGCAGCTTGGACCCGGCACCTAATAATCCGTTGTGCGCGGCGCAGCAAAGCCCGAACCCGACGGGCGCTACCAGACTGCGATGAAGCGCTTCAGACTCAAGTTCCACGTCACAACCAGCACCGCCCCCAACCCCTGCAAGGGGCCGGCGTAGGCAACGCCCGGCCGGGCTTCAGATCGCTGGAGTGCGACCCGCTCCGACCAACCTCAGCCATCCCTGGCAGCCGCATCCAGCAGACCGGTCGCTCTCAGCCCCCAAAGAGTTCATCGCGGCGGGGGAGGCACGCAGCTTTGGGAGTCACAGCGCACATCACGTTGGTAGACCGCTGGTTGGGGCAGCCCGACTACGACGAGGCAGCTCGCAGGTTCCGGTGGATCACTCGGCTGAGCGTGTCCATGGAAAAGGGTTTGTTCAGCACCTCTCGGATGCCCATCTCGACCACCTGGCTAGCAATCAGGTCGGACACATTGCCCGAGACCAGAACGATGGGCAGATCCGGCTGCAGCGCTAGTAGCTGCTCAGCCAGCTGAATGCCCGAAATCCCCGGCATGGTGAGGTCGGTCACGACCAGCGAATAGGCCATCGGCTGAGCCCGCACGGCAGCGAGTGCGTTCGGCGGGTTTGTCTCGGTATCGACGACGTAGCCCAGCCGCTCCAGCATCTCCTTGATGACCCGGCAGATGCAAGGTTCGTCATCCACAAACAGAATGCGCTCACCCCGGCCGCACGGCAGGGCCGAGACCGCTGCCCCCGATGCGCGCCGCACCTCAGACAGCATCGGCAGATACAGATCGAACGTCGTTCCTGTTCCTAGCTGACTGCGCACCGTGATGATGCCCCCAAGGCTGTGCATGATGGCCTGCACGACCGTGAGCCCAAGTCCCGTGCCTTCATGTCCCTTGCTTGTAAAAAATGGATCAAAGATGCGCTCCACAGTTGCCTGATCCATGCCGCGGCCGGTGTCGGTCACGGATAGACGCAGGTAGGGTCCCGGGCGCAGGCCGGGAACCATTCCGATCGGCTCAGCAGCTGCGATGTGGTCGGCCAAGGTCACGCGCAAAAGCCCGCTCTGGCCGCGCATGGCGTACGTCGCATTGGTTGTCAGGTTCCAGATGATTTGATGGATCTCTGCCGGATTGGCCAGCACCATGCGATCTTCGGCAGCCAGCTCAATTTGGAATGTGATGCTCGTCGGCACCGTGCCCCGCAGCAGCCTAAGTGAATCTCGGACCAAGGGGCCAAGCTGCACCGCTTCGCGCCCTGCCTGGTCCGGGCGACTGAACGTGAGGATCTGGCGGACTAGCGTAGTGGCATGGTTGCTGACCGCGGACAGCTCATCCAGGGCCGCAAGGACTCCAGGATTGCTCTGAGCGTGCCATCTAGCCAGCTCTGTGTAGCCGCCGATGGCGGCAAGGAGGTTGTTAAAGTCATGCGCGATTCCTTGCGCCAGCATGCCGATGGCTTCCATCTTCTGCGCCGCTCGCAGCCGCGTCTCGGCCACAGCACGGGCCGCTTCGGCAGCCACCCGCGCGCTGATGTCCGTTGCCACGGCGCGACATTCCTGCCCGTCTGCTGAGAGCGAGGCTTCGAGGCGCAGAGTCTGTGTCCCCCCGTCGCTATTCTTGAGCGTCAGCTCGCAGGCTGGCTGGGGATCGGCAGCGAAGTTCTTGCCGAGAAAGTCGTCGAAGGCCGCTCGATCGGCACCGCCTAGGAAGGACGAAAAAAGCTGGCCGACCAGTTGACCTCGCTCGCGCTGCAGCAGACGCGCGCCGGCGAGGTTGGCTTTAAGAATCACACTCCGGCGATCTAGCGAATAGTATCCAACCGGAGCCAGATCATAGAGCTCGGTGTAGCGTGCGAGCCCGGCCTCTACTTCGGCCTGCGCAACCCGTAGCTGCTCGTTCTGCATCTCCAGCTCGATCTGGTGAACCTGAAGCTCATGCAGCAGACGCTGCTCCCCACCCGCGGAGTTTTCGGCATGAGCTGGCACCTGCCGCTGGCCGAGGCGAGCTTCGGCTGAAAGACGCAGCGCAGCGCCATCGGGGGCCTCAGATTCAGATGAGCTACTCAGGGGAGTGTCCTCTGCCCAATCCGTCTAGCAGCGGTCTCTTGCTACCGTATCACCTCGGCGCACTGAACAGTACGAATCGCAGCTGTTCAGCCCAGTGTTCGACAATTGCCTTGTGCTTTGTGAGCTGATTGGGGATGACCAGCGTGGAACCGATTGATGATCAAAAATCCAGCCTTGTCGGGGCAAAAGGAAGCACCTCCTGACGCCGATCGCGCCTCATTGCAGTCGGCCGAAAGCCCCCATCCAGGAATTCCCATCGTCGGCATCGGTGTTTCCGCAGGGGGATTGGAGGCGCTGGAACAGCTTCTCCCAGCGGTACCGCTGGCCTGCGGTTTGGCCTTTGTCGTGGTTCAGCACCTCGCCCCGGACCGCCACGGTCTTCTGGTGGAGCTACTGCAGCGTGTCACCGCCATGCCAGTCCTCGAGATTACCGATGGGATGCCCGTCGCCCCTGACCACATCTACGTCATCCCGTCCAACCGCGATCTCTCCATTTCGCGTGGCGTGCTCCACCTAAGGGAGTGGTCTGCACCCCAGGCAGCCCGCCATCCGATCGATTCCTTTTTCCGCACGCTGGCCGAGGATCAAAACGAACTCAGCATCGGAGTGATCCTTTCGGGGATGGGCTGCGACGGAACCCTGGGACTGCGCGCGATAAAAGAGCGCGGGGGGGCAACCTTTGCGCAGACCCCGGCGTCAGCGAAGTTTGACAGCATGCCTCGCAGCGCCATTGACACGGGCTTGGCCGATGTGGTGGCCCCACCGGCGCAGCTTATGGCGCGGATTCTCGCTTATCACCGGCACCTGCCCAGCCCGCACGCTGAGTCCAGCCAGGACGAGATCGATCGCGATCGCAGCACACTAGACAAGATCGTTTCGCTGGTTCGAACCCAGATCGGGCACGACTTTTCGCTCTACAAGAAGAACACCATCTACCGTCGCATCAAGCGGCGCATGAGCCTGCACGGGCTGGCGAAGATGACGGACTATCTGCAGCTCCTGCGCGAAAACCCCCAGGAGTCGGAGCTCCTTTTTCATGAGCTGCTCATCGGCGTCACGAGCTTCTTTCGCGATCGCGACATGTGGGAACAGCTCAAGTCGCAAGCGCTGCCGGCGCTGCTCTCGGCCCTCCCACGCGGGGGCAAGCTGCGCGCCTGGTCGGTCGGCTGCTCGACGGGAGAAGAGGCCTATTCGCTGGCCATTACGTTCCATGAGGCGCTGGAGGAGCAAAAGTCCGCCGCCCGCTATTCGATGCAGATCTTTGCTACCGACTTAGACCGCGATGCCATCAACAAGGCCCGGGCCGGCATCTATCCAGCCCAGATCGCTGACGACATCTCGGAGACTCGCCTGCGCCGCTTCTTCGTGCGGGAAGAGCGCGGCTACCGAGTGAGCCCGCAGATCCGCGAGATGGTGATCTTCGCCCGGCAGAACGTGATCATCGAGCCGCCCTTCACCAAGCTCGATCTGCTGATCTGCAGAAACCTGCTCATCTACCTGGAGTCCGACCTGCAGAAGCGTCTCCTCCCGCTGTTTCACTACAGCCTCAACCCGAATGGCATCCTGGTGCTGGGTAGCTCCGAGAGCGTCGGTCAAGCCACCGACTTGTTTGCCCAGCTCACGGGAAAGACACGACTGTATCGTCGCTACAGCAGCGTGCCGCGCTCCGACCAGCTGGATTTTCCGGCCGGCTTTTCTCGGCCCCATGTCGAAGCCGCCCCACTTTTGAGCTCGCCGCTGCCAGTCGCTCCTACCGCCCTCAACTTGCAGGCAATGACCGATGCTCTGGTGGTCCAGCGCTACTCCCCGCCGGCTGTGCTTACCACCAGCAAGGGCGACATCGTGTATATCAGCGGCAAGACGGGCAAGTATCTCGAGCCGGCGGCCGGCAAGATCAACATCAATCTATTCGCCATGGCCCGGCCGGGCCTCGGCGGGGCGCTCAATGAGTCGTTCGCCCGGGCGCTGCGTGAACAGACGACCATCACGATGAAGGATGTGTCGGTCGACACCTATGGCGGACCGCAAGTCGTAGATGTGATCGTGCAGTACTTAAGTGAGCCGGCGCCGCTGCAAGGGATGCTGCTGGTCGTCTTCGCCGATGTCGTCGCACCTGCCAGCGCTCCAGCGCAGAGCGAGGCGGGCCCGAATGACCACTATGACGCCCGGCTGTCCACACTTACCAAGGAACTCGAGCAGTCTCGCGAGGAGCTTCGGACCACCCGCGAAGCGATGCAGGCGGCGCAAGAAGAGCTCAAATCCAGGGTTGAGGAGCTGCAGTCCGAAAACGAAGAGCTGCAGTCTACAAACGAGGAGCTGACCACGTCCAAGGAAGAGCTGCAGAGCATGAATGAGGAGCTGCAGACGGTGAACCACGAGCTGCAGACCAAGGTGGACGATCTGTCGCGGGCCAGCGACGACATGAAGAACCTGCTCAACAGCACCGGCATCGCCACGCTGTTCCTCGACAATGATCTCAACGTGCGCCGCTTCACAACGCAGGTGGCCAGCATTATCAAGCTCATCCCCAGTGACGCGGGTCGACCCATCACCGATCTGGTCAGCGAGCTCGATTATCCGACGCTGGTCGCGGACGCACAGGAAGTACTGCGCACGCTGATCTTCCATGAGCAGCAAGTCTCTGCTCGCAACGGGCGCTGGTTCACGGTGCGAATCATTCCCTACCGCACCATGGACAGCCGGATCGACGGCGTCGTCATCACGTTTACCGACTTAAGCTCCGTGATGCGCGCGAAGCAGGCTATGGGTGAAGCGCTGGCCGTGCTGCAGAGCCGCGTGAACGACCAGGCAGCACAGCTTGATGCCAGCCGGACTCTGGAAGGGGTGCTGCAGCAGGCACAGGCCATCTTGGAAAGTCGCCTCGCCGAGCTGATGCTGGAGCTGGACCAGACCCGCCGGGATCTGCACGGGGAAAAGCGGCGAAAGCTGTGATGATCGATTAGGTGGGCAGGTAGCGTAGGAAAAACAAAGGATCCCTCATGTAACAGTATCGTCGTTTCGTCCATCATAGTAATGATGAGCCTTGCCAAATTTTCGAGTCATCGTCTCGTCCTGTTTCTTCTCGGAATTCTGCTGGGACAACCGTTGAATCTTGTCGGGGTCCTTGCGGCACTTTGCGGACCCACAGCCGAAGGCTTGTCGACGGGCGGAGAAATTTCCTTGAGCCGTCCCAAAATCGGCGAAGATCTTCTACTCATCCCACGTCGCGGAGGCGAGGGGGCACCTGAGTCCGATTTTGTCTGCAGAGGAGAGGTACCACGATGACCACTGCTATGCGCGTTGGGATGTCGTTGGGAGCGGTGGCCCTCGCTGTGCTGCTTCAAAGCGGGGCGTCACTTGCGGACGTCGCCGGTGACACGGCGCTCGCCAAGATGGATGAGGCGATGAACCGTGCCCAGACGCAGCACTTCGAGTATGACGTCACCAACCAGGAGCCCGGGAAGGCCGAGAAAAAGCTGGCGCTTGTGGTCCGGCTCAAGGGCGAGAAACGCCTAGCCGAATTTACCGCCCCCGCGGACATGAAGGGCACCAAGGTGCTCATGCTGTCCCCCACTGAGATGTACGCCTACCTTCCCGCGTTTGGCAAAGTCCGCCGCATCGCCAGCAGCACGAGTGATCAGGGCTTCATGGGACTGTCCTTCGCCCCAGATGACTTCCAGACGCGGTACGGCGACAAATACACGGCGACGATTGCTGCGGACAGTGGGACCGAGATGACGCTCGTGGCCACGCCCAAGGCCGGTCAAGCGCAGCCTTACGGGAAGATCGTGTTCAAGGTCGCGAAGGACCGGATGCTGCCGACGGAGCTCAAGTACTTCAACGCGTCGGGCCAACACATCAAGACCGAGACCCGGAGAATTATCACGTGCCAGGGCAAGATCTGCACGGCGACCGAGCAGAAGATGGTCGAGCACGCCAAGGGCGGCGCGTGGACCCAAATGGCCCGCAGGACCTGGAAGGTGAACGAGCCCATGTCGGATGAGCTGTTCACCAAGCGCGCGCTCGAGAAGTGATCGCGCGCTCCCCTGGTGTGCCCGGCCAACCGCGCCGCTCTATGGATCTAGTCAAGCAGAGCAGGAAGCCCGTCCTTCGCGACAATCCACGTGAGCGCCATGAGCGGCGATAAACACACGCACTCCCTTTTTCGTCATCGACTCTATTGGTTCAACGGACTCCCAACTGCACCCCAGAAGTGGCGATGCCCCCTCTGCGAACACTTCAACCTATCCTTGGACAGCACGCTGCGGGGCTGCGGATAGGAGTACGGGCAGCGACCCCATGACTGATGCCTAGCTCTGCTGGCACGTACCCTATTTTGTTGGGCGCGGCGAGCCGGGCATTGGATCGGCTTGGCTTCTCTCCTCGGCCAGAGTTTAATCAAGCTGATGATCGAAGTGGGGCCTGACACCAGTGTGTGGCTAGAGGCGGGCGACGGCCGTCGCGTCCCAGTCTTGGGGAGCTGTTCCATCGGGCGCTCGCGATCCAATCACCTAGTCCTATCGGATACTCGTGTCTCTCGACGACACACCTTGATTCATCTGCAGGGCGAGGGGGAATACTGGATCGTCGACTTCGGCAGCATCAACGGGACTCGCGTTAACGGCAAGCGGCTGACACATCCGGCGGCGCTGCAGCATGGCGACGTCATCGAGATCGCGGAGCATCGAATCAGGTTTCATCAGAAGAACTCTCCCGCGGCTTCCGAATCGAGCATGGATCTGACGGCCGCCACGGCGCGCGAGCTTCGCCATGTGAACGCCTGGCTCCTAGTCGCCGACATCATTGGTTCCACCTGCCTGACACACAGCATGGAAGCCGAACAGCTCGCGGTCTCCCTCGGAAAGTGGTTCTCGTTCTGCAACGAGCACATTGAGGCGCAGCGCGGGTCCATCAACCAGTATCTGGGGGATGGGTTCTTCGCGCTGTGGATCGAGCCGCCGGACTTTGCTGTACACGTCAAGACGGTCATCGAGCGCTTTGCCGCAGCCCAGAAGGATGCCGCGCTGGCCTTCCGTTTCGTCGTCCACTATGCCCAGGTCTGTTCCGCTGGCGTCCAACGAACTGGCGAGCAGGCCGTGGTAGGGAATCAGGTTCACTTTGTGTTTCGCACCGAGAAGCTCGCCGGAAGCCTTAAGGAGTCGGTGGTACTGAGCGAAGCAGCGGCGGCTAGGCTCGGACTCAAGGATGCGAGCCGTTGCATCGGGCACCACCCGCTGCAAGGCTTCCCCGGAGAGTTTGAGTTCTTCCGGTTGTAGGCGGGGTCCAGCGAAGTTTCGGATGCTGGGATCGATCTGAAACGTGGGATGGCCTGAACGCGAAAACCCGCGGCGCCCGCGCGCTGGCTGGCGCCGATTGCCGTCGTCCCGTCGCCGGCTTGAAGACCATCCGATCGGTTGCAGCGCCAAGGCTAGTATCGCGCCCTCACCGGAGGGTCAAGCAGCGACCTTCGCAGATACTGGCCCATGCCGTTCCCGGCTCGGCGAGCTGTCGGCGAATCGTTGGATTGTTGCCAGGACTGGGCTGCCAGAAAATGCGGGCAGACATTGCACGACGGCTCCGTGCTCTGCGCGGAGCTGCGCTGGCCACCGCTGACAGATCTTGGTATCCCCGCCGCGTAGATCCCCGCGCAGATCCTGTCGCCTGCATGTTCCGCCCGCTTCGCAGGCAGGCGAGCCCATCCTTTCCCGTCGACAAAACGGGCTTGAGCCGCGCGGCGACGCGACCGATGATGCGGCGCATGTCGCGCTTTCCTTTGCGCATGGTCTGTCACGCCGTCCTGCGCATTGACCTGGTTCCCGCGCAGGTGCGCGAGCTGGAGTCGACGATTCGCCGACGCTGTCAGGATTCCGACGCACAGCTTGTCGACTTCTGCGTCGACCTCGGCACGCCCAAGCGCCAAGCCGAGGACTACCCGGCGCTGGACTATTTCCGCGCCGGCAAGGCCGATGCGCTGCTGATTGTCTGCATCCCCAGCGACGAGCCGCTGCCGCGCGGCGACTTCCTGACCTCGCGTGCGCTGTCGGGGTTTCCCGCGGGCTGGCTCGCCGTGCCCAGGCTGCGCGAGGTCGGCCTGTTGCCGCCGGCCATCGGCGCCCGCAGCCTCGCCCGCCAGCGCGCCATCGCCCTGCGCGAGCGTCGCTTCCCCTGCGCCGTCATCGCCCGCTGGCTCGACGCCGAGGGCTACGCCGCGCCGAACACTGCCCCCGGCCACTGGACCCGCGGCGACGTGCTCAAGCTCCTCCGCGAAGCGCGCAGCATCCCGCCACAGACGCCACACACAGAGCACGGCGAACCCGACGGCGCCCCGGCTGCGGTGCTGTAGCGCCGTCCAGTCGTGCGCCACGCCGCTCCATGACACCGGGCGGCGCCCTGCGCTCGGTTGCCGTCGCGCTAGTCGATTGGTTTCGCCGACTCCGGCCGAGCGAGCCGCCGACGATCCCGATCCGGGTGATAGCGCACGCCAGGACTGCCGCCATTGAAGAACTCGATCCCGCACTGCTCCAGCGCGGACTGAATGCGCCAGAGGGTCTCTTCGCGCGGGGCTCCGCGGCCGGCCTCAAAGCGCCAAATCGTCTGCTCATCGACGCCCGCAAGGGTGGCCAGGTCAGCACGGGACAGCTTCAGCATCCCTCGGGCACCTTCGACATGGGCCGGCAACAGCTTCATTTTACTTGACTTCTGGTATGGTCTCTTAGACTGTTTGTAGAGAATTACTACTTGATTGGGCAATCGTCTGCCCGATCGCGCCAAACCCGCGGACCTTCGCATGCCCGTCCCGGCGCTGTCTAGCCAGGGTTGGGGGAGGTCTGCGCGCTGCCTTGGAGGGCCTTCCATGCCTGCACCCTGTCGCTCGTCGCTGTCCCGTCTGTGCCTGCCGCCATCCGCCCGCGAGCGTCCAGCCGTCGCGAGGGCCGCCGATGCCTAGGCACGCCTCGACGTGCGTGTGCGAGGGCTGCGAGCGCGACGGGACGGGCGAGCTTGCGGACCGCGATGCAGCGAGCCTGGCGCGCGCGAGCGGCTGCGACGACGCGCTCCAAGCTCGGCTATTTCTTGCGCTCAGCGACGAGCGCGAGCGACGGGCGACGCAGCGCGAGGGCGACGGTGAGCTCGGGGCCTTGGGGCGGGATCTCGTCGCGGGCGCGCGCAGGACGCGTCAGCCGACGACGGACTGGGCAGGCTGGGGGCGCCTGATCCTGCGTCCGACCCGAGAGCGGCTGGGACTCAGCCGGCAGACGCTGGCGCGCAAGGCGCGGGTCGGCGCGAACGGCTCGCCCGGCTGGAGCTGGGCCAGACCCGGCGCCCGACGCTGCGCGTGCTACGCGGGCTGTGCAACGCGCTCGATCTGCCGCTGCCCGGCGAGGACGGGCTCTATCTCTCCCTCGACGGAGTCGCCGCGGACAGCCTGCGCCGCGTGGTCGCTGCGGCGCTGTATGAGTTCGCGCGCCGTCGCCGCGACGCCGACCGCTTCGCCGCGTGGATTCATCTGCCCCGCGATCGAACTCAGCACAGGATCGCCGCCGCTACCGTCGCCGCTGAGCGCGATCTGGCGAGCGAGCTTTTGGACCTGCTCAGCCCCGAGCGCGAACGCTGCGCGCTCGATGACGTCGCGCCCGCGCCGATTCCCAGCCCACCGCGCAGAAAGAAGAGAACCGCCGTGTCATCGCTCGCCCCGCATCGCTTCCCTCGCCCCCTCGCGAGGCCCCATGCCTAACTTCAAGGTCGTCTACACCATCGTCGAGCGCGGCCCCAGCCGACACTGGCTGCGCGTCGGGCTCGCTTTTGTGAACGCCGACGGCTCGCTGAACGTGCGCCTCGATGCGATGCCGTTCAATGGACAGCTTCAGATCCGCGATCAGACCGCGCCGACGCAGGCCAAGCCCGATGAGCCCGCGCCCACGTCCAGCGGAGCAGCAACCGCAAAAGGAACCGCGCCCGCGCGACGCAAGCGCAGCCCGTGAGCTCGCAGCGCCGATGCATGCAGGCACTGCCTTGCTACAGCGACGGCGAGGACGCCGAGCGCGTGCCGTAGTACGGGTCGAAGCGTCCTTCCAATAGCTGCTGCACCTGCGCCGGCCACCAGTGCGCGCGCCCTTTCGGCGTGCAGTAGCCTGCATCGGTCAGCACCTTCGCCAGCGTCGGAAAACCGGGCCGCTTGAATGGCTCGTCATGCCCCGCCGCTTCGTGCTCTTGTCGCATGCGTTCGAGCATCGCCTCCAAGAAGCGGCGCGGCGTTAGTAGCTGCGTCTCGCGACAGCGAACCAAGAGCTTTCGCACACTGCTCTCCGTGAAGCGACGCCCCTTCAGTGGAATGAATCCCAGCTCATTCAGAATCGACGCGATCTGCGCTTGCGTGTGTCCGCGCTTGCGCAGCTCCACCATGCGCGCCTTCACTTCGTCGTCGGAATAAGGCCGATCATTCAGCGGCCGCGGCTGGATGTGACTCAGCCGCAAGCGCAGGTTGTAGATGAGGCTCTTGGTCCATCGCGGACCTTGCGGCGGCGGCGCGCCCGCGGCGTTCAGACGCTTCGCCATCTCGCTGATCCCGATTCCCTCCGCAGCCCACGCCTTGAGCTGCGCGATGACCGCCAGTTCCCCTTCATCATCAACCAGCACCTTCATGCGCGGATTGTCGGGCGCAGGGATCGTCTTCTTCCCATACGGCGCTTTTCCGAAGTGGTAGCCACTGCGACGGATGTGCTGAATCGCTTCGCGCGTGCGCTCTCCCGTCGCCTCGCGCTCCATCTGCGCGAAGACGAGAAGGATGCTAATCAGCGCTCGACCCAGCGCTGAGTCGAGCCGGATGGACTCGCGGATCGCGACCAGCTCTTTCTCGCCGTTCTTGAAATAGGTCTCGTACAGCTCGCAGAAGTGGCGAATCGATCGCGACAAGCGATCGAACTTCACCACGACGAGCACATCGCCGGATCGCTCCAGCGTGCGCAGCGCATCCTGCAAGCCCGGCTGCTGATCCTTTCCGCCCGACAGCACGTCCTTGCAGATCGCGACCAGCTTCAGCCCGTGCAGCGAACAGTACTGCTCGATCGCCGCCTGCTGCGCCTCCAGCGAGATCCCTTCGCTCGCCTGCATATCGGTCGAGACTCGCACATACCCAATCGCCCGCCGCGTCGTGACAGTACCGTCATAAGGAGCGCCGATCGGCCGCGCGGAACGCTTCGTCCCCGTGTTCATGACTTCCCTCCGTGTGCCTATGTGGGTGCTTCACGGAGGGGTTTAATTGGGTCAGGCGTCGCCCAGCGTCATCGCGAAGGGCTGCGGGCTTGTGCTGAACTCGCTGCGATTCGCTGGGAAATTTCCTGAGCCTTGGTTTACGAACACACTCAACACTGTGCCCGGCTGCTGTGTCGTCGAGAACGCGCCGCTGACTACCAGATCCAGCAGCGGATCGTCATCGAGATGCATCGCCATCACTAGGTGGTAGTAACTGGCGGCCGTGGCCAGCTGCGGCTTGATGTTGAACGTGCCATCGCCGTTCGACAGAAGGACTTGGACATTGCCCAGGACAGGAGTGGGCGGCAGTCCCGCATTGCTCTCTGAGATGATCAGATCATCGCGTCCGTTGTTGTCCATGTCGCGGATCTGCACGTTGGTGAACAGAATGACCGGGAGCTGAAGAGCGCCTACGAAGTTCAGTCCAGTCGAGCTGCCCAGGAAGAAGTAGACCAGCGCTGGGTTACTCAGCGAGGCGCTGGATAGCACGACGATGTCGGGGAACCCATCGCCAAGAACATCGCCCACCGCCAAGCTGACGGCCAAGCTTCCGGCAGGCAGATCGATACTGAGCAGCGAAGCGGTGTTGAAGTTTCCGGCTCCGTCATTGAGCAAGACGATGAGCTGCTGCGCTCCGGCGCTGACGGCCGCGATGTCCAGAGCACTGTCGCCGTTCAGATCGGCAAGCTGCAGATCATCGATAGTGCGCGGGAAGTCGAGAAGAGTCGGCTGCGCGGGCAGCTTGCCGGAACCTTGGTTGAGAAATAGGGCAACGAAGCCCTGCGTCGTGTTGCGCAGGCCAGCGACTACGACGTCAGGGCTGTTGTCTTTGTTGAGGTCACCCACGGCGACGGACGTGGGATCAAGTGCCGCGTTGAAAGAATGGGTGCTGCGTTCGCGCGGAGCGAAGGCGACGCTGTACAAAGAGACGGCTTTGCTGGCGCTCTTTGCATCGGGGTTGCGAATCACAAGCTGAGCCGAGCGCAGGCCACTTTCGATCGGACTGATGGGCAGACGCGCTTCAATGCGTGTGGCGTCCTTGCGGTTGACGCTCAGCGCTGGCACGCCATCCATGGTCACCGCCACGCCGGGCGCAAAACCCCATCCCAGGATCACGGCCTGCGCTGGATCATCTTCGCTTTGCGCGAACGAGCGGATGGCTGGCGAGCCAGCAATACAACCCATGGCTGCATCGCCGGCCGGCGCGTCCAGCGGGATCTGCAGATTTCGTTCTGGCCGGCCATAGACGAAGCCATCGTTGTCGACAGCGCTTAGCTCAATCTCGCCGACTCCTGTGCTGAGCAAGCAGCCGCTCTTATCGTATGCAGCGACGGCAATAGAGAACGTACCCAGCGAAGACAGTGGGGGATGGATGCCGAATCGATACGCCTGACCAACAAAGGCTGTGACATCCAGGCTGGGATTTTCCACGGCCTGCTTGTTGCCGGTGCTGACCAAGACCGATAGAGAAGTGGTCTGTGCCGGCACCGCGGGGATGACCACCACGATCGATGGCGGCCAAGAACACGCGGCAAGTCCCCACACAACGATTGCGGTGAGCAGGTGCCGGAGCCGAACACGTAGCGGGAGTGATCGTGGAAACAGCATGACCTCCTCCTCGGTCTGATGCGGGAATGCTCGACTGTCGATCAGCGCGACAGCGCGAAGCTGACGTTCACAAAGCCACCATCGGTTGTGGGATCTTTGGGGCGCAGTGCGACGCCTACAGCGACGGCTGCTCCCCCAAGCACGGCCAGCGAGATCGCCCCAACGCTGAGTCCGATGATGAGTCGTCGTCGAGCTTTTTGTCGCGAGAGCTCATCCTCTGCGCGCTTGCGCTCTTGCTGTAGCTTCTGCTGGGCCAGAGCCGTGCGTTCTTTTTCAGTGCGCAGAGCTTTTTCTTTTTCGACCGCGGCTTGTTTCTCGCTTGCCAGCGCGCTTTCGACCTGCGCCTTGCGCTTCTGCTCTTCGAGAAGAGTGCGCATGTCGTTGCAGTAGCCTTCAGTTTCGGGGCGTAGCGGGCTCTTGGGATCGGCGCGCATGAACTGCTCATACGCATCGAGCGCTTCCTGCGCGCGACCGGCACGGCGATAGGCTTGGCCAATGTTGAACAACAGAAGCGGCTTGGGATCCTGCCGATACGCTGCCTGCAATTCCGTGGCGGCGCGGAGGAAGTCTTTGCTCTGAAACGCTTCCACGCTGCGTCGCAAGTGCTCAGCAGAGCTGACCGGATCGGCTCCAGCCGGTGTCTCTCCGGCGGGGGGCGGCTCGGGATCGTCGGGACCTGGCAGTGCCTGATAACCAGCGGGGGGCGGTTCGGGGCCATCGGCCACCTTGGGATCGACGACCACGAGCGGCGGCGTGACGTTGGCGCTCTGGGCCTGAGCCTGAGAGCCGAGCCCCAGACAGAACAACACGAAGAGCAGCCGCATGGCGGCGGCAGGCCTGCAGTCTCGCCGCTTCATCAATCCCCCAACCAACGATCAGCGCGACGCCGATCTAAAGCAGGATATACCGAAGTGCTCGACGATGGAACCGGGCAGTAGTGCTTGCGCTCTTAGTTGCTGTCGTTGAGGTCTTTCACCAGCTTGGTCTCTTCGCCAGCCTTGATGTTGACCTCGACGCTGACCCGCTTGTCGCTGGTGACGAACGTGACGACATGCTTGCCGGACTTAAGCGCGATGCGATCGCGCGGACCGATGGGCGTGGTCTTGCCAGTGTCCTTGCTGTCGATGAAGACCTTGGCCCATGGATGTGTGTTGGCGATCAAGAAACCTTCACCCGCACCCGCAGAGGGCTGCGCAGAGCCTGCGCTGCTGCTTGCACCGCCGCCGCTGCTGCGCTCTTCGCTGTTGCGTTCTTTGCCGCTGCTTAGCTCGATGTCGAGCGTCTGCTCAAGCGCGGCATCAAAGCTGATCACGCGGGTCAGCGAGCCGCCGCGCCGCTTGATCGTTACCTTCGCTGGCTTCGATGGATCCAGGTCATCGATCGTCAGCGGCGACTTGCCATAGACACGACCGTTGATCTGCACCTCGGCGCCACCAGGTCGCGTGATGATCGATAGGCGACCGCGGCCATCTTTCAACTCGATGGTGCGCTCGAACTCCTGTCCGGGTGACAGCGTGACGGTGAAGCGCTCTTCTTGCTTGCCAGCCTTGCTGACCTTTACGTCGTTGGGCACGCCAGCCGGTACCAAGATGCCGTTCTTTACATCTTTGTCCGAGACCAGCTTGCCGTTGATCGAGACCAGCGCTCCTTCCGGGGGCAGCTTCAAGCGAAGCGTGCCGCTGCCTTGCGTCGCGCTTGTGCCTGACGCGCCCGAGGAGTTTTGTGGCGCAGAGCCTGCCGCCGAAAGCGGCACAGCAAGCTGCATCAGCTCGGACGCCAGCTCAAAGGGGAGCTGCGCTTCGCCATCATCGGCCCGCACCAGCATCAAGTGCTTGCCGCGCGGCAGATCTTTGACGACGTAGGCAGCGTTGGCATCGGCGCGTCCATGCTCTGCGCCATCGATGTAGATCGTCGCAGTGCGTGGCGGAACGATGTTGACGATGACGGTGCCTTTGCCGGGGGCCAAAGCGAACTTGATTCCCAAGACCAGCGCGACGACGGCAATGGCAACACCGACACCGATGAGGATGTCTTTAAGCAGCGCGTTCTTGGCGGGCTGTGCCACCTGGCCGGGGAACATGCCCATGGGTTGACCCGGCATCATGCCGCCTTGCGGCAGCATCATCATGCCGGTGTTGCCGGTTCCAGGCATGGCGCCAAACTGGCTGGTGCCATACGGGCCGGCTACCGGCATCTGCATGGCGGACATCACGGCCGATGCATAGCCCCCCGGAACGCCTGGCGGCATCCCCGGCATTTGACCCGGCATCGGCATCTGCCCCGGTGGATAGCCGGCCGCCGCGGCCGCTGCGGCCGCATAGGGATCTTGCATCGGCATCGCCATCGGCATGGGCTGCTGCATGACCGGCATCGGGGCCGGCGCGGGGGCTGGCGCAGCCGGAGGATGCGCGTTGGTATCAAACACCACCGTCGCTGCACCCGGCATCTCGCCACCGCCTGGCTGCGGATCCGAGCTTGGATCGAGCACCCGCGTTGCTTCGCCTCGTAGCTCAGGACCTGGCTCTTGTCCTGGCTCGACAATCGACGTCTTCTCGTTGGAAAGAGGCCCTTCGCTGTCCGGCTCGGCGAGCTCTTCCGCCGGCTCTTCGATGAGCGTGTGGCCCTCGTTTTCGTCGGCCGCGACTACGGGCTGGCTCGTGGGCTTGGCCGGCATGGACGAGGCGCTCGGTGTGCTTGCCGGCATTGCGCCAGGTGGCACAGAGCCAGGGGCCAGCGTCGGAGGCCGCAGCTTGGCCGAGAGTGGAGGGCCGGACTTCGCCGCCCCAGGTCCCGCGGCCATCGCTTCTTTGCCGATTTTGCGCTGCTCTTCGAGAACCTGGCCCTCTTTCTTGAGCTCGGCCATGAAGTTCTCGCGCATCCAGATCGAGAGCTGTTTGTTGTTGTAGACCGGCTCGGTCAGGGCCAGAAAGTCCGCCAGATCGTCCTGCATCTCGCTCGCCCACTGGTAGCGGTCGTCTACCTCTTTGGCGAGCCCCTTCATGATGATGCGGTCTAGCTCTGGCGGGACATCCTTGCGCACTTGCGATGGCGGCGGCACGGCGACGTTGCGCACCTTTTCCAGGGTGGCGAAGTCGCTCTCGCCCAGAAACAGGCGCTCCAGCGTCAAGAGCTCGTACAAGATCGTCGCGATGGCAAAGATATCGGCGCGACGATCCAGCGTCTTGCCGGCGATCTGCTCGGGGCTCATGTAACCGAACTTGCCCTTGAGCACGCCGGCCTGTGTCTTTGACGAGCGCGAGGCCGCCTTGGCGATACCGAAGTCGATGACCTTGCACTCGCCGTCGTAGCTGACGATGACGTTCTGCGGCGAGACGTCGCGGTGGATGATGTTCAGCGGCTTGCCGTTGGCGTCCTTTTTGCGGTGGGCATAGTCGAGGCCCTCGCAGATTTTCGAGGCGACGAATGCCGCTTGTTGCAGCGACATCTGTTTGCGCAGACGGCGGAAGCGATTCTGGATCTGGAGCAGATCTTTGCCCCAGATGAACTCCATAGCGATGAAGTGGCTATCGTCGATCTTGCCAAGCTCGAAGACCTGGCAGACGTTGGCATGGTTCAGCTGACTGCAGATCTTCGCCTCGTCGATGAACATCTGGATGAAGTCAGCATCCTCTGCCATCGACGGCAGGATCTTTTTGATGGCGATGATCTTTTCGAAGCCTTCGACGCCGAACGCCTTGGCCTTGAAGACTTCGGCCATCCCACCGACGGAGATACGCTCAAGGAGCAGGTACTTACCAAACGGTGCAGGAAGACGCACGGAGGCCCCTTACGCGCAGTGATGAACCATGGGTGGCACGCCTGGTTGGCAAGCTCGCTGTGGACCGCCTTGCACCAAGCGGACTCCGCACGCAGCAGGCTTGGTGCTCGTTGCGTTGCGGGAGCGGACGGTGCGAGACCATGGCGCCCAATACAAGAATCCCATGTGCGTGTGCCATCGTATGACAACTCTCGTCCGTGAGTCAATCGCCGGATGAGACGGAGCGCGCTCGGCTGGCCAGGCTTTGGGGACGTGGCTGCGGCCGATGGCAGAACCACATGGCGGCCCGGACAGCCTGCCGGAATTGCGGGCTATTTTTCCAAGTCGGCCGCGAGCTCAGGTCGGTGGTTGGATGCGACACCCCAGCGCGTCTTTTTCCACTGCGCTTGATACGCCAGCCACAGCGACATGGCATCGGTCAGGTGACGCAGCGCGATGGGCTCGCTCGCACTGAGCTCGCGCGCCTCGCCAAGATCCTCGGCGCCGTCAAACAGCTTGACCTGGCCCCCGCCACTTACCAGCAGCTTGTAGCGTCCAAGTCGCATGGTGTGCGAGAGCTCATACTGGCTGGCAACAGCAGGACGCGGATAGCCCGCGCCGACCCCTTGCGCGACTGGAATCAAGGACTCGCCCTGCACATCCTTGGGCGTGGGCAAGCCCAGGGCATCGGTCAACGTGGGCAGGATATCGACGAGCTCCGTGCCTTCTTCAACGACGCGTCCACCGGGGAAGAGCGGCGGGTAATAGATCCACAACGGGATATGGATCAGCTCTTGCCGCAGCGATTGTCCGTGCCCGATGCGACCGTGGTCCCAGAATTCTTCGCCGTGATCACTGGTGAACACGATCAGCGTGTTGTTGTCGTTGCCGGTCTTCTTCAGCAAGTCGAGCAGCGCACCGAATTGCTGGTCGTTGTACGAGATGTCGCTGTCGTATAGCGCAATCACACGCTGCCGGTCGCGCGGCGTGATCTGCAGCTGACCAGCGACGATGCGATCGAGCTGCGGATCCATGCAGCCCTTAACGAAAGGACCGCTATAGCTCTCGGGATCGTACTTCGAGATCCATGGCTCATGCGCTCGCCACGACACGTGTGCATCGATGGTCCCCAGGTACATAAAGAAAGGCTTTTTGCCTGCGGGGTTCTTGGTCAGAAAGGTCTTCGCAGCTGCGACCAAGTCTTCGCCCTTGAGGCCTCCACCTTCATGAATGTGGTTCTTTAGGAAATCCCAGCCATCGCCGAAGCCCCAGCGCTTGGTGATGTAGCCGTTCGCGATGTGCGCGATGTGATAGAGCCCCGCGGGACGAATGGCCTCGGGAATCAGCGTTAGCTGCGGGGGCAGCACGGCCTTGTCGCTGATGAAGCGATGCTGCGCCGGATAAAGCCCGGTAAACAGCGACGCATGACTGACGCGCGACTCGTTGCCTTGCGAGTAGGTGACGGCGAAGCGCGTGGCCTTTTCACTGAAGGCATCGAGCACAGGCGTCTCGACGCGCGAGGCCTTGTTCCACAGCTTGTACTTGTCGGCGCGCGTGTCATCCGACAGCCAGATGATGATGTTGCGCGGCTTTTCTGTCTTGCGCAGCGATGGGGCCGGGCCCAGCGTCAGCAGCTCTGCGCTGTTCAGCGCAAGCTGTGGACAGCCTGGGTTTGCCAGCGAGACGCGTCGCACTTCATTGGCGTGGGCCGCCAGCGAGACCGCACTGCCATCAAGAGGCAGGTCACGTGGCGCTTTGTCGACGCTGCTCTTGCCGCCATCCAGCGACAGCTTAAGCGCGCAGCTCGTCCCCTGACCTTGCACGCGCAGCGCTCCTCCGCGCGGCACATAGACGTAATAGTGCAGCACCGAATCCGGCGGCATGAGCAGCTTACTGCCGTCGGAGATTCGCGGTGGCAGGTAGTCCGCGGGCGGCTCTTTGCCCCCGACTTGCAGCCACTGCACTGCCGCCGCAGCGCGCAGTGGGGCGGGACTGTTGGGCACTGGCCAGCTGCCCACGTGCGCAAAGGTGAAGGCCAGCGCATTTTCCCCAGCGTGCAGCGAACCCGGCGGCAGCTTTAGCTCGACGGTCTGCCAGCCCGGCTTCAGCGGTACGGCCGCCGTGGCTTTACCGCCAGCGCTCAGCTTTACCGAAGACGGCGACAGCACTTTGACGCGCAGAAACACGCTGGATCCAGCCGCCGCTGTGGCCGACAGCGGTACCTGCAGCCGTGCGCTCGCCTGGGCCAGCGCCGTCATCGTGCCATCGATGGACACTCGCGCTTTCCACGTCGGAGTGGGTCGACCAAAGTGGGCATAGCGAACGAAGCCAGGTGAGCCCGCGGGCAGCACAAGGCCCCCGCGCTGTTCCAAGTGGGCGAGCGTTCGGTTGGCGATCAGATCGAACACCGGATGGCGTTCCGTTCCGTCGCTGTCGTTGTTCTTGGTGGGATTCGCAGGCGGGGCCTTCGGCGGAGCCGTGGCAGCCGCGTGCGTGACCGTCGAAGCGGTCAACAGCAGGGCGGTCCAGTTGATTTTCATGACACCGATTGCAGGATATCCAGCATGTCGCGCGTGGCGCGGTCGAGGCCGACCAGCACAGCGCGGGCGATGAGGGCGTGACCGATATTCAGTTCCTCGATGCCGGGGATGGCAGCGACGGGGCGAACGTTGTTGTAGTCCAGGCCATGACCCGCAGCGACGTGCAAGCCATGGCTGACTGCTTCTTCAGCGGCGGCGGCCAAGTGTTCTAGCTCGGCATCTGCGCGCTCTTTGCTGCGTCCATCGGGACGGCGGGCATCCAGCGTCGCGTCGCAGTAGTGCCCGGTGTGTAGCTCGATGCGCGGCACGCCAAGCTGCAGCGCGGCCCGCACCTGAGATGCCTCGGGCGCAATGAACAGCGAGACGGCAATGCCGACCTGACCCAGCGCTTGCACGGCTGCGGCCACTTGTCCGCGATGACTGCCCGTGCAGTCCAAGCCGCCTTCGGTCGTACGCTCTTCGCGGCGCTCGGGCACCAGCGTGACTACATCGGGACGAATGGCCAAGGCTCGCTCGACCATCGCCGAGGTGGCCGCCATTTCTAGGTTCAGTACGCCCCGCACCGTCTGGCGCAACAGCTCGACGTCGCGATCTTGGATGTGCCGTCGATCTTCGCGCAGATGCACGGTGATGCCCTGCGCTCCGGCTAGCTCGCAGATGGATGCGGCCCACACCGGATCGGGATACGGCGTACCGCGCGCCTGCCGCAGCGTCGCGACGTGGTCGATGTTGACGTGAAGCGAGATCATGGCTGAGTGGCTCGCAGGCTAGTCGCGCATCGACATGTCCATCGGCATCGACATATCGGCTGGCATGGCCATATCCATCATGCGCAGGTCGATGCAGTTGCCGACCAAGCAGCCCGGAATGGGGAACGGCGACAGGACCGAGCAGTCGCGACCGCAGCCCCCACAGTGCTTCGGGTTATTGAGAACGTTCACGCACATACCATCGCAGCAGCGCTCAACGCCGCCGCAGGGCACGGCGCACTCCCCTTCGCAGACGCCGCCTTTGCAGGCCTTGCCCATGGGACACTCTTTGCCGCACTTGCCGCAGTTCTTGGGATCGTCGAGCAGGCTGCTGCAGCCACTGCCGCAGCAGGTCTGACCCGAGCGGCACGACAGGCCGGCAGGACCACACTTGCAGGTACCGCCATCGCAGGTCTCGCCCGCGACGCAGACGCGGTTGCAGCCACCGCAGTTCATGGTGTCCTTCATCACGTCGCGGCAGCCGTCGAAGCAGCACAGCGTGCCCGCCGAGCACACCTGATCACGGCCCCCGCCGCGGCACACGCAGCTACCGGCCGCGCAGACCTCGCGATTGCCGCAGACCTTGCCGCAGCCGCCGCAGTGGAAGGGGTTGCTGTTGACATCGATGCACGGCTCGCCGTTGCAGCACTGACTGTCAGGATTCTCGCAGCGCGACGAGTCACAGCCCATGGCTGCATCGTCGCTGGATGAGGCCATGTCCTTGGGCTTGCGATCCACGACCATCATCGGGTCGGCTTTGCAGCCCATGGATGCCCCGATGCCGAGCAGGAGCAGCGCGACCAGAAATCGCAGCGCTCGCCGGGTTGACTTCGAGCCGAGCCGTCCGTCCAGACAGCCAGCGAGACGGGAACGCGCCGACTCGCGCGTCAAGTTAAGGAGAAGTTGAGTACGCATGGCGGCAGTCATATTCAGCAGCGCGCGAGCGTGTCAACGGCTTTTGCGATCGCGGTCCTCACGCATCTCCGGCGTTGACTTTTTCGCCGCAGCCCGGATAAAAGCAGCCTCCGCTTCGTCCCCTGGTCATCACGCTCACGCGTCACATGCTCCCGCGCTTGTGCGCACAAGAGGGAACTTCAATGCCCGTGTACAACATCATCCAGGCAGTCAACGACGCCCTGCGTCTTGAGATGCGCAAGAACCCGCGCGTCGTGGTCCTTGGTGAGGACGTCGGTCGTTTCGGTGGCGTGTTCCGCGCCACGACTGGCCTGCAGGAAGAATTCGGCAAGGACCGCGTCATGGACACACCGCTCGCGGAAGCGGGCATCATCGGCACCGCCATCGGCATGGCGCTTTATGGCCTGCGTCCCGTCGCCGAGATTCAGTTCGCGGACTTCATCTTCCCCGCCTTCGATCAGATCGTGAACGAGCTAGCCAAGTTCCGATATCGCTCCGGCGGCGAGTATCCGGCCCCGATGGTCATTCGCACGCCGTACGGGGGCGGGATTCGCGGTGGGCACTATCACTCGCAGTCCCCGGAAGCGCTGTTCGCGCATACCGCGGGCCTCAAGGTCATCATTCCGTCAAATCCGTACGACGCAAAAGGCCTGTTGCTGACGGCCCTGCGTGATGAAGACCCGGTGATGTTTCTGGAACCCAAGCGGGTCTATCGCGCGGCACGCGGCGAGGTTCCCGAGGGGGAATACACGATCCCATTTGGCCAAGCCAAGATCGTGCGCGAAGGGCAGGGCCTCACCGTGCTGTGTTACGGCGCCATGCTGCACGTGGTGATGGAAGCGCTCGAAAAGCAGGGCGCGGCCGAGTTCGATCCAGAGGTCATCGACCTGCGCTCGCTGGTGCCCCTCGATACCGAGACGATCTTGGAATCGGTGCGCAAGACAGGGCGTGTCGTCATCGTGCATGAAGCGCAGAAGACCTGCGGCTTTGGCGCAGAGCTTTCGGCGCTGATCGCCGAGAAAGCGCTCTTGCATCTGGAGGCTCCCATCGTCCGCGTCTGCGGCTTGGACACGCCGTTCCCCTACACGCTGGAGATGGAGTATTTGCCATCGCCCGAGCGCATCACCAAGGCCATCGCCGACACCGCCCGCTTCTAAAGGAAACAGCCCATGGCTATTGAGTTCAGACTTCCCGATATCGGCGAAGGCGTCGTCGAGGGCGAGATCGTCCGCTGGCTGATCAACGAGGGCGATACCCTGCGTGAAGATCAGCCCATGGTCGAAGTCATGACCGACAAGGCCACTGTCGAGATCCCGACACCCAAAGCCGGTCGTGTTGCTCGCATCCTGGTCCCGCAGGGCAAGATCTGCGCGGTGGGTCAGGTCATGGTGGTCATCGAGCCGAGTGGCGGTGGAGCAGCGGCCACGGCAGCCGCGACGACGGGACACCAGCCCCCGGCCAACGCTGCGGCGCCCACGCCGCCTTCATCGGCGTACGCGACGCCGGCTGTACCCGCCATGGCTCCGTCGCTGGTTGTTCCAGTTGCGGCGCCGCAGTTCCAAGCCAAGGTCTTGGCCACGCCCGCCACGCGTCAGCTTGCGCGCACGCTGAACATCGACATCCGCACCATCGCCGGCACCGGCCCTGGGGGACGCATCAGCCGCGAGGATGTGCAGCGCGTCTACAGTCAGGGCGGGGCCGTAAGTCGCGCACCAAGTCCGGCGAAAGAGGCGGCGGTCGCGAGTCCCACGGTTTCTGCGGCTCCTGCGATCGCAACCTCGGCTCCACCCGCGGTGCCGACCCCTGTTGTCCTTGGCGCGGGCGACGAACGAATCGCCTTTCGTGGCGTGCGCAAGAAGATCGCCGACAACATGCTGCGCTCGACGCAGTCCGCGGCGCACTTCACGTACGTCGAGGAGTGCGACGTCACCGACCTCATCGCGATCCGCGATCGCGCGCAGAAGCGAGCCGGCGAGCGCGGCATCAAGCTGACCTATCTGCCGTTCATCATCAAGGCCGTGGTCAGTGGCCTAAAGAAGTACCCCATCGTCAACGCCACCCTCGATGTCTCGCGGGAAGAGATCGTTCTGCGCAAGAACTATCACATCGGGGTCGCCACAGCGACGCAGTCCGGCCTGATTGTTCCGGTGCTGCGCGACGCCGATAAGCTCTCGCTGTACCAGATCGCCGAGACCGTCGGACCCCTCGCCGAGCGTGCGCGGACCGGCAAGGCCAGCCGTGACGAGCTTACGGGCTCGACCTTCACCATCACGTCGCTCGGCAAGCTGGGAGGCATGCTGGCCACGCCCATCATCAACTTCCCAGAAGTCGCGATCATGGGCGTTCACAAGATCAAGGAAGTGCCGGCGGTGCGCGACGGCACGATCGTCATCCGCCAGGTCATGAACCTGTCGATCTCGCTCGATCACCGCATCGTCGACGGCTACGAGGGCGCGATGTTCCTGCAGCATGTTGTCGCGCTGCTCGAAGATCCGACGCAGCTGTTTATGGAGCTGGTCTAGAGCCTTGCCATTTCCCGCATGGAGCGCCCCATGTCCACCGCCGTGCCGACCCCCGTTGCGCGCCCCAGCGGGCTCGATCAAGCGCCCTATCAGCTAATCGCGCCCGACGGACGCTGCGATGCTGCGCGGATTGATGCCTGTGCTGTTCCGGCGGCGCAGCTTTTGGCTTTGTACCGCGGCATGCTGCGCATTCGCCTGATGGACGAGCGCCTCTTGACCATGCAGCGGCAGGGGCGCATCAGCTTTTACGGCGAAGCGCGCGGGCAAGAGGCCGCTGTCGTCGGAACCGCCGCGGCACTGGGGCCGGAAGACTACATCGTGCCGGCGCTGCGCGAGGCCGGAGCGGCGCTGTATCGCGGCCTGCCGCTGGCCGCGTACATCGCGCAGATCTTCGGCAACGATCACGACCTGACCCGCGGAAGGCAGATGCCTTGCCATCCCGGCAGTCGGGCTGCTCGCTACGTCACGATGTCGTCGTGCATCGGCACGCAGCTTCCGCATGCGACGGGCATGGCGATGGCGGCGCAGCAACTGCGCGATGGCCATGTCATTGCCGGCTACATGGGCGACGGCGCAACGTCCGAGGGCGACTTTCACGTGGCGCTGAACTTCGCGGGTGTGTTTCGCGCGCCCGTGGTCTTTGTCTGTCAGAACAACCAGTGGGCAATCTCGACGCCGGTCAGCCAGCAGACTGCAACGCCGACCATGGCGGAAAAGGCGCTGGCCTATGGTCTTCCTGCGGTGCGCTGCGATGGCAACGACGTCTTGGCCTGCTATGTCGCAATGCGCGCCCTGGTCGCGCGTGCGCGGCGCGGTGAAGGTCCGCAGTTTCTCGAAGCGCTGACCTATCGCGTGAGTGCCCACTCCTCCTCCGACGATCCCTCGCGCTATCGCGACGAGTCGGTGACCGCGGTGTGGCGTGAGGCCCGCTGCCCGCTGGTCCGCTTCCGCGCGTTCTTGCTGGGGCGTGGGCTGCTTTCGCCGGAAGGCGACAGCGCCCTGCGCGAGGAGCTAGACGCCGAGGTCCGCGCCGTCATCACCGCCGAGGAATCCGTTGCTCCGCCGCCCTTGCGCTCGTTGATCGAAGACGTCTTTGCCCTGGTGCCGCCGCACTTGGTCGAGCAGCTGGCCGAAGTCGCCGCCGCCCTGCCGCAGAAGCCCGCCCATTAGCCAATAGCCGAGTCACGTATGCGGCTATTTATGGCCGAAAAACGTTGCAACATATCGCTCAATCTGCGCTGCTACACAAAATCCATTGTGTAGCCCGTGCATCGTTCCTAGGAGAACCCCATGAAACGTCTGTCCCCGATCCTTGGCCTGTGCGTTCTTTTGATCCTTCCGACGCTGAGTGGCTGCGCCATCTTCAGCCACTATCGATCCAGCTACAGCATGGCGAATGTGCAGGCCAAGCCGCCGAGCTTGATGGTGGCCCAGAAGATCCAGCGCCCGCTTTACTTGGTGCTGGATCCGGCGCGCGTGCCGGACACCTGGGACATGAAAGAGGCCTCGTCGTTCAACCCAAAGGATGGCCCGCAGTTCAAGCTTCAGGACTTTCAGAAGTTCGTGACGCGCGATCTGAAGGAAGCGATGGGCGCGTACTTTTCGCGCGTGGAAGTGGTCAAGGCGGGCGACCCGCTGCCCAGCGAGCCACACGTCATCGGCGACGTGAAAGTCGACCGCGTGCAGCTTCACAGCATTCCCGCCGGGCGCTTGGTCTATACGCTGATCGAGATGACCTGGGGCTTTGGTCTGCGCCCCAGCGAGAGCCCCGAGTACACGTTCACGTTCGCTGGCGAAGGCAAGAGCACCGATGCGTATCCGACGTTTGAGGTCGGCTGCGCCCAGCTTGTCGAGTCGTCGATCGCAGGTTTCCTGTCGAAGTGGACCGAAAAGGGCGGCATCGACAGCCTGCGGCAGAGCACGGCGGCCGACAAGATCGGCTCTCCGACGGCGGCCCCGGCTGCGTCCGCCACCGTCGGTGACAAGGTGGCGCCGAGCGATGCCCCAAGCACCGGCAGCAAGGCCAGCCCGGCTGGTAAGAGCAGCCCCGCCAAGGGCAAACGCAGTAAGTAATGCGCTAATTTGTGCTGCTATTTATCCGCTAGTTCTTCCGATCTCTCTGCGGATAAAAATTCCCACCTGCGGCGCTGCCCGCGCTCCCGTTCGCTGAGAGCTTCCCTCCTGTTTGCGGCCGGCGTGCCGCTCGCGTGCCGGCTGCTATCGACGCGACGGTTTGGCTCGGCGCTTCATGTCGCGCAGTCTGCTCAGCAATCTGGTGCCACGCCCGGATAGAAGATTGCCGGATAGAAGATTGATTGACGCGCTGCGCCGTCGTAGATTCGCTGTGTGGAATCGCCCGTGTCTCCCTCTTCGCCTTCCGGTGTCGCTGGTGACGCAGCGGCCGCTGTTGGGGCGAGCGCCGCTGCCGCCGACAGCACCCAGGCCGCTGAGCCCGTACGCAGCGTCGAGAGCCTCTTAGCCGCAGTTAAGGCCTATCAGCCGAGCGCGGATCTGGATCGCATTCGCCGGGCCTATCAGTTTGCCGAGAAAGCACACGCCGGGCAGTTCCGTCGCTCGGGCGAGCCCTATGTCGTGCATCCGCTGTCGGTCTCGCTGGTCATCAGCGAGCTAAAGCTTGATGCCGATTCGATCTGCGCGGGGCTTTTACACGACTGCGTCGAAGACACCAGCGCGACGGTCGAGGAGATCTCGAAGCTGTTCGGGCCCGAGGTGGCGTTTCTGGTCGATGGTGTCACCAAGCTGGGCAAGGTCCCCTGGCACACCAAGGAAGAGCGACAGGCCGAGAACTTTCGCAAGATGTTGCTGGCGATGGCGCGCGATATCCGCGTCATTTTGATCAAGCTGGCTGACCGCGTCGACAACATGCGCACGCTGGGCGCGATGCCAGCCGACAAGCAAGAGCGCATCGCCCGCGAGACCATCGAGATCTATGCGCCGCTCGCCAATCGCTTGGGTATCCAGTGGGTCAAGGTCGAGCTGGAAGACCTGTCCTTTAAGTACCTGTATCCCAAGGACCACGCCGAGCTCGCCGACAAGATGTCGACGTACTTTTCGGGGCGGCAGCAGTACGTCGACGACGTCATCAAGATCCTGCAGCAAGAGCTTGTGCGAAATGAGATCCCTGGCCGTGTCGCCGGGCGTCCCAAGCACCTGTGGTCGATCTATCAAAAGACAGTCAAGACCGGCTGCGAGCTTGAACAGCTATACGACCTGATCGCGTTCCGTATCATCGTCGCCTCGCTGCGCGACTGCTATGCCGCCTTGGGCGTCGTTCACACCAAGTGGACGCCCGTGCCGCTGCGCTTCAAGGACTTCATCGCGCTGCCCAAGCCCAACATGTACCAGTCGCTGCACACGACGGTCATTGGGCCCAATGCCGAGCGCATCGAGGTCCAGATCCGCACGGAAGAGATGCACCGTGTCGCCGAAGAAGGGGTCGCGGCGCACTGGCGGTACAAAGAGGGCAAAGACGGCAAGCCCGATCCGACCAGCGACGAGCAGAAGTTCAGCTGGCTGCGTCAGCTCATGGAATGGCAAAAGACCTTGACCGACCCCAGCGAGTTTATCGAGGCGGTCAAGGTCGACCTGTTCACCGACGAGGTCTACGTCTTTACTCCCAAAGGCGATGTCAAGGCGATGCCGGCGGGCGCGACGCCGGTCGACTTCGCGTACCTGGTCCACACACAGGTCGGAAATCACTGCTCGGGGGCGCGGGTGAATGGGCTCATCGTTCCGCTGCGCTACAAGCTGCGCAACGGCGACACCGTCGAGATCTTGACCAGCCCGACGCAGAAGCCGAACAAGGACTGGCTGAAGTTCGTCAAGACCTCGTCGGCGCAGGCCAAGATTCGCAACGCGCTGCGGGCCGAGCAGCGCGAAAGAGCCAAGGCGCTCGGTCGCGATTTGCTTGAGCGCGAGATGCGCAAGCACGACCTGTCGTACAGCAAGGTCGAGCGCTCAGGCGACCTGGTCCACGCCGCCAACGAATTACGCCTGAACAAGATCGAGGAGCTTCTGCTCAATGTCGGCTATGGCCGCATCTTGCCGGCCGACGTAGTGGAGCTTCTGCTGCCGGAAGAGCACCGCCGTCCAGCACCGACGGCGGAAGCAGCGCACGGCAAGCCGGCATCTTCCTTGGCGCGACGCACGCCAGGCATGAAGTCGCCGGGCATCAAGGTCGCAGGGGAAGAAGATGTCCTGGTGCGCTTCGGCAAGTGCTGCTCGCCTGTGGCGGGCGATCCGGTGATCGGTGTCATCACCCGCGGGCGCGGCGTCACGGTGCATGCGCGCGGCTGCGCGACGGCGCTAGAGCAACCAGAAGAGCGCCGCATCGAGATTGAATGGGATAGCGAGCACAAGACGGCGCGTCCGGTCTCGGTGCAGGTGGTGTGTGCCGACAAGCCGGGCTTGCTGGCGACGATGTCGCAGACCTTCAACGAGCACGGCATCAACATCTCGCAGGCGACCTGTCGCGCCGGGGAAGAGGGCCGTGCCGTCAACACGTTCAAGGTCAGCATCCTGGATGTCGAGCAGCTACAGAAGCTGATCCGCGCCCTGCAGAAGATCCAAGGCGTCTACGCCGTGCAGCGCATGTAAGCTCGGCGCAAGACGCCTTTTTCTGCTGCTGGCACATTCCTTTTTCGCTACTGAAATACTCCCTTTTGTTCAGTCGGTTCTTATGCCGATCTGGTTTCTTGCGCGGGATTCCGATGTCTAAAGGCCGGCGATCTGATTGACCAGGCCATAGACGCCGTACTCGATCAGATAGGTCTTTTGGGAATCTGCCCGACATCGGGTTTGTCTGCGGCGCAGCCGCGATAGGAACCATCCTGCGCAAGGGCTGCGGCACGGGCTTTCTCGAATCGGCCAAGAAGTTGTCCGATTCTGCCAATGCCACAGCCCACGGTGCGCTTACGAGGCAGAGTGCGGGCGCTCGGCTTCCATGGCGGCTATGACGCTGGGGCGCTCGGCAACGCGATGCAGGTACGCTTGCAGCATGGGCCACTTGGCAAGGTCGAACTCAACCAGACGGCACCAGCGCAGCGTCGTGTACAGATAGGCGTCGGCCGCCGTGAAGTGATCGCCCATCAAGAAGGGCTTGTCGCCGAGGCTGCTGGCGACAAAGTCAAAGCGAGTGGCGAGCACCTCGCGCATGACCTGCTTCCACTCGGCCGGAGCCTTGGGACTGAACAGCGGACTGAAGCTTTTGTGAATCTCGGTCGAGATGTAGTTGAGCCACTCTTGCAGGCGGACGCGCGCAAAGGTGCCGACGGGCGGGGCCAGGTGCGACTGCGGAGCGAGGTCGGCGATGTACTGCACGATGGCAGGCCCCTCAGTCAGGATCTGTCCGTCATCGAGCTGCAGCGTCGGGACATAGCCCTTGGGATTGATGGTGCGGAAGTCTTCCCCGGTGGCGGTCTTCTTGCTGCCGAGGTGGACGCGGACCAGCTCAAACGGCAGGCCCGCTTCGCGCAGCACGATGTGTGGGGAAAGGGAGCAGGCTCCTTGGCTGAAGTAGAGCTTCATGGCGATTCTCCTTTGCGTTTGCGGGGCTGAGTATAGGAGCACTGCGCCCCCCAGATGGAGCCGGAAGCGAGTAGAATCGAGCGGTCTGTCATGGCAGATCGCCCAGACTCACGTGCCGACGCAGCGGCTGCGTCGGGCTCGCCAGCGCAAGGGGGCGCTTCGTCCGCAGCGGCTGGCTGTCCGCGCTGCGCGCAACCGATCACGCCGGGTGTACCGCACGTCTGTGCTGCGGCGATGGCTCCGACCGAGGCGGTCTCGCTGGCCTCGTTCGCCGCCACGCGCTCGCAGCCTGTGCCGCCCGTCGCGGGAATGGCGAGCATGCCGTCTGGGCAAAATGGCGACGCCGCCGTTGTCCGAGTGAACCCATCGGCGTTTGTCGCCAGCGTCGGCGACGACCTGACGGGCACGGTGATCAGCGAGCGCTATGAGGTCATGACGCGCCTGACGCAAGGTGGCATGGGCGTGGTCTATCAAGCGCGCCACCTGCTTCTGGACAGCGTGGTTGCGCTGAAAGTTCTGCTGCGGGCGGAAGCAAGCGACGAGCAGCGCTTCCTGCGCGAGGCGCGACTGGCCTCGAAGATCAACCACCCCAACACGGTGTACATCTCGGACTTTGGTGTCCTGCCCGATGGGCGCACCTATCTGGTGATGGAATATCTGTCGGGCAAGACGCTGGGCAGCGTGCTCACAGCGCAAGGTCCGCGCTTGGATCCGCTGCGCGCCTGCCGCATCGCTGTGCAGATCGCCCGCGGCCTGCAAGCCGTCCACGACAAGGGCATCGTTCACAGAGA
>JAEUJZ010000150.1 GCA_016794505.1 Myxococcales bacterium | reverse complement strand
CGCTCGCCGACTCCTTTGTACAGGCCAGCCGGCTCGCGCTTTCCAGGCTCCGGCACCGGAGGATCGAGCGGTACCGGCGATCGCGGCCGACGCTGACGGAACGGCTCCGTTCCCTCATCGCCATACGCCAGCCAGCCCGGCAAGACCCCGAGCGCCTGAGCGATTCTTTCGACGGTATCAATGGCTGGCTTTGAATGCCCTTCCTCAAGTCGCGTGAGCGAGCCTCGCGCAAAGCCCGCGAGCTGCTCCAGAGCAAGTCGGTGCAATCCCGCATCGGTCCTTGCCGTCTGGATCCTAGTAGCCAATCCAAACCAGAGCGGGTTCTTTCTTCCACGAGTCACAGTCTCAACTAGGACAGCGACGACGGAAATCGAAGTTGGCGAGCGTTCCGTTGCTTTGACTTTTTTTAATTGACACTCAATCATTTGCTCGATATTCACTTGTTTGTCCTCGGCTGTCTGTAAATTCTCAACAAGCGGAACGACTTACGCACCCTATCCCACACGGGAGAGGGGTGCAAGGGAAGGCGGTGCAGCGATGAGAACAGGTGCGCTCAGCGTGGGAAGCCAGGGTCAGGTGCTGCAGGCGGTTCCGTTCGCAGGCGGGACCCTGCTGGCCGTGCTCGATTCCGAAGCCACGGCATGGATGGCCCTCAAGCCCGCATGCGCTGCGTTGGGACTGGACCATGAGGCGCAGCGCCAACGCCTGGAGCGCTGCGCTTGGTCAGTTGCCTGTGTCATGCAGGCAACTGGCGCAGATGCGAAGCGCTATCGCATGTACTGCCTGCGCGCGGACCGCGTGGCGATGTGGCTGGCGACCCTGGACACGCGGCGCGTTAAGCCAGCGCTGCGGCCCGCGCTGCAGGTCTGGCAGTGCCAAGCGGCCGATGCTCTGCATCGCTGGGCGCAGCGCTCACAGGCGGATGCACCGCCTGGCGCCAGTGTTCAAATGGATGCGCACCAGCTGGACCTGTTCGCGCAGCAGGAAGCCACCATTCGCGCCATCGTCCGCGATGAGCTGTCCGCCCAGCGCGGGCATGCACGACCGGCCGACTCCGCGCACGGGATCGCAATTCGGGGCAACGCAGACCGCGAGCGCGCGGCGGCCTTCCTGTGCGAGCTGGTTGCGCGAGCCTGCGCTGCGTATGAGCGCTCGGTGACGTCCGCTGAGGTTCTGTCGTGCTGCTCCGAACCCAGCCTGGACAACCTGCGCCGCTGCCTTGAATCCATCGGCATGCGCGGCACCAAGAGTGAGCCCATCCGACAGCTGGGATACGCACTGCGGTCTCTGTCCCGTCGCCGCATCCCAGGCCTGTACCTGCACGCCAGCGAACGCACCGTGGAAGGCGTGCGCTGGTGCGCCGAATCCCCACGCACAGAAGGACGCCACTACCATGCATAACGACGATCCGAAACAGACCGACGCACCGACGGACGCACCACCAACCACGGAAAACCTGCGGCGTTTCCTCGGGCCGTTTGTGCGGCTGACCCAACCCGCAGCGGGGCGGACGGAAAAAGCCGTGTGGGTCCGCGCGTCGGCGGTCCTATTTTCGCAAGAGTACAGCGGCGGACGTTACAAAACACAAAAATCGTCGATAAACCGCATACTTACGAAGTCCTAGGAACGCGCAGGGAAAAGGGGAAACACGGCTTTCTCTACAGTTGTCCACCGACGGTGGCGGCCAGGATCACCCGGTCTTCTGGGGAGAGTGTGCGGATGGTATTCAGAAGGTCGGCCAAGCTGACAGATGGCGCGGGCTTGCTTGGCTCCGCGGGGGCAAGAAGAGCGGCCAGGCTGCGGGCGTTGCCTGCGGTGTCGGCTCCGGGCGCGATGTAGTGGAGGCGCGTGATCTCATCGCTGGCATGACCGAGCACGCCCGCCACGGCCCGCGACGTGACCCCGGACTGCACAGCGACCGTGGCATGCAAGCCGCGCAGCGAGTGCGGGCAGACGCGCGGGATGCTTAGCCGATCG
>JAEUJZ010000126.1 GCA_016794505.1 Myxococcales bacterium | reverse complement strand
CGGCGTAGGCGATCGATACGTTCGATGCGGTCGATGAGTTCGACGCGCAAGCCCGTGCACGACGATCACTGGATACGCTGGGGCTCGATGGTTCTGCGTCGACGGCGCGAGGCCCTGGGTCTGTCGCGCGAAGACGTGGCGCTGCAGACGGGCCTTTCCACCGCGACGATCCGCAACCTGGAACGCGGCAAGGTGCGCAGGCCGGCGTTGACGACGCTGCGCGTGCTGTGCGGCGCGCTTTCGCTGCCGCTGCCCGGCGAAGATGGACTGTATCTGTCGATTGAAGATGTCGCAGCGGATCGGCTGCGCAAGGTCACGCGCGATGCGCTGGACGAATACGCGCTGCGTCGTCGTGATCCCAAGTGTTTCGTCGCTGTGGTGGCGCCAAACCAGACCACGCAGCACGTGATCCGCGATCGAGATCTGGCGCTGTGCCTGTGCGATCTGCTGCGCGGCATCGAGGACATTCCGCGCGATGAAGCAGCGCCGTCAAGCGATATGCCCCGTCGCTGTATGGCCCCAGGAACCCGCCCATGAATCCACCCACGTCTGCGTCCGATGACAGCAACATTCCGGCCACGAGCGCCGCATCGATTCCCCCGTCGACTCCTGACGATCCGCGCGATTCCCGTCGCTGGCTGGCGGTCTATGTCATCGTCCGCCACCCCGGCCGCGCGCCGTATTGGATGTCGGTGGGCAAGGCCTTTGTGAACACCGACTCGGCGATGCGCTTGATGAATACCGCGATGCGCTGGTGCATGAACGCGGCAACCTGCCGCAGACCGCCGAAGATACGCACCGTCGCCTGGCGATGCTGCTGCCGACGGCCGCGGCGATTAAGTCGCTGACCGCCGAGCTTGCATCGGAGTCGTATCGCCGCGCGGGTGAGCGCGCGAGTCGCACCGGTCGCAAGCAGAGTGCTGCGACGCTTTCCTTTGTGCTGAAAGCGGCGCGGCGCTTTGGCGCGTTCTGTGTCGAGCGCGGCTACCTGTCGCAGAATCCCTTCGCCAAGCTGCGCGGCCCGTCGAAGATCGGAAGCGGCAAGGTGCAGCTTACGGCGGACGAGGCGCGGCGATTCTTGGACTCGGCGCTGGCGCTGGCGTCCCAGGGGCAGCGCGGCTCAGTGGCTGTGGCGCTACAGCTTGCGCTGGGTCTGCGGTCAAGCGAGGTGCTCTCGCGTCGCGTCCGCGACCTCGACGAAGGCGCCTCGGTACTGCTGATTGCCGACGGCAAGACGCGGAATGCCCGCCGACGCCCCAGCATCCCCGACTTCCTGCGCCCGCACCTGCGCACACTCGCCGACGGAAAGCCCGCCGACGCATACCTGTTCGGCACGCGCGACAGCGGCAAGCCCCGCCTGACCGGCTATCTGGTCCGCGAGGTCGAGCGAGTCTGCCGCCACGCCGCCGTCCCCGTCGTCTGCCCGCACAGCCTGCGCGGCCTGCACGCGACGCTGGCCCTGCGCCAAGGTGTCGCCAGCCAAGCCGTCGCCGCCGCCCTCGGCCACGCCAGCTTCAGCGTCACCGCCCGTCACTACGCCGACCCCACCCAGCTTCACAACACCCAAGTCGAAGCCGTCCTCAGCGCGCTGGCCACCGCCACCAGCGGCTCTCTCGATTCGGTCGATCCCGCGAGCACCATCGCCCGCCTCGCCCAAACCCTCCGCAGCCAGCTTGC
>JAEUJZ010000122.1 GCA_016794505.1 Myxococcales bacterium | reverse complement strand
CTGCGTCTGCGTTGCCCTTGTTTCCGTCGCTGTCCGTTGGGGATGTCACGGCTCTGGCCGTGTTTGGCCTGTTTGCGCTGGTGTCGCTGCGGTTGCTGCACATGGGCGGACGGCTGCGACTGGCCGAGATTGCCGCGATGGGGGCGATCGGGTTGCTCGCCGTCGGCTATCTGCTCGGCCTGGGGCTATCGGTCGGGGGGCTGCCATGAAGCGCTTGCACCATCCCGAGTGCGTCTGCCCGACGTGCCAGGCGCTTCACGTCGGCGCTTTCGCCTATCGCGACGTCGCAGAAGAGCTAGGCAGCGACGATCCGGCGGTCCTCGATCCGGTGTGGCGCGCTCGCTGTCAGGCGCGCGTCGACGCGTACAACGACACATTGCGCCAAGAGCACGAGCGACACGTGCAGAGCGAGCGGCCGGTTCCGCTGCTGGCCTGCTTCGTCGAGCTTAACCGTCGAGCGGCTTGATGCGCCGCGACAAGCCCAGCCCGACGCCCGATCCGCCGTCGCCGCGCCGTCAGACGTTCCCCGGCCTGTCGGATGCGCTCGATCGGCTTGCCGAAGTAGCGGGCTATTACCCCGAGTTCGACGAGCTGTGCGCCCGTCTCGACGAGCTTGCGGCGTTTGCGCCGATCGTCCGCTGGCATGCGCGCCATCGAGTCATTGCGCTGTCGTCCGAAGCGGTGAAGTTGCTGGGGCGGCAGGTGCGGCCGGTGCGCGACTCGCTTGGGCTCGCACGGGCGCAGCTTGCCGCGATGTGCGGGCTGGCCGAGGGCACGATCCGCAACTTCGAGACGGGCCGACATCGCATCACCGACGGCCGCGTCGCGATGATTCTCGGCACGCTCCTGCCGCTTGTCGAAGCCGACGGCAAAGCGGACCCCGAGCTGATCGCAGCACTGCGCGCCGGACATCGTGCCGCCGTCGCTGCTTCGTCACCTGAACCCCAAACAGAGGAGCCCGAAGCCATGAGCAAAGACGATTCCCAAGAGACCACGCAACCGCCAAGCCCAGATCCCCCCAACGAGCCATGGGGCCGCAGCGTCCAGCGTCGGCGCGAAGCCTTCCAGATGAAGCAGGAAGAGCTTGCGGTTCGCGCCGGGCTGTCGCTGTCGGACCTCAAGGGCATTGAGTCTGGGCACGTCGAGCCGACGAAGAAACAGCGCCGCGAGATCGAAGCCGTCCTGCGAGAAGCGGCGCAGCTAGAGCGCATCGGAAAACTCCAGCGGCTGTGACCAAGCGGAGAGGAGCACCAACCATGAACCAAATCACGGACAACCCCTTCGACCAACCCATCCGCCATCGCCGCGCCTCGACGAGAACGAAGGCCGCCCGCGTGCTTGAAAAGGCCGTGCGTGGGGCTGCAGGTTCTCGCCCATACGCGACGGAGATCGGCGACGCTGAAACGATGGCCGGCAACATTGCCAGCGTCTACGGCCCCTACCCGAACGGAGACAAATGGCGCCTTGTACTGCGCTCGCCCGACGGTCGCCGCAAGTCCAAGATCGTCGACACGTTCGAGGAAGCGCAGCGCATCAAGGCCCGTGTCGCAGCAGACCTCGCCGACGAGGCCCAGACGATCATCCGCACCGCGATCGAGGAGTTCCTGGCCGCCAAGCGAAAGCAAGGACTTCGGGCCTGCTCGGTGCGCGTCTGGGCCGATCGCCTGGCGTTGCTGCCGCAGGACATCGGCGTGCGAGAGCTGAGCCCGAGCCACGCGCAAGCGCTGTATGACCAATGGATCGAGACCGTCGCTGTGGCGACGCATCGCGCCCGCCTGCGCTTTGTGCGCTCGTTCTTTGCATGGGCGATCGAGCGCGGCTATCTGACGGTGAATCCGTTCGCTAAAGTGAAGCCGGTGGGCAAGCCACGCCGCGGCAAGCTGCAGCTTCGCGTCGACGAGGCGCGCAAGCTCTACGCTGAGCTATTCCGGCTCGCCTGGGCGGGCGAGTCTACCGCCGGATGCCTGCTTGTGCAGATCCTGCACGGCGCGCGATCGTCGGAAGTATGGGGCCTGCGCGTCCGCGATATCGACGCCGACGCCACGCGCCTGCACATCGCAGCCGAGGGCGGCAAAACGGTCAACGCGACGCGCACGCTAGAGATCGACGTGCCCGAGCTGCGCGCCCTGTTGCTGCATCTTCGGCAGAGCAAGCAGCCGAGCAACTACCTGTTTGCGCGACGCTGCGCCATCACATCGACGAACAACGCACTTTACAAGTACCTGCACCGCTTGTGCGATCGGCTAAGCATCCCGCGCGTCTGCCCGCACTCGCTGCGCGGGTTGCATGCAACGGTCGCTGTGCAGTCCGGGGTCACGTCGCGGGCCGTGGCGGGCGTGCTCGGTCATGCGAGCGATGAGATCACGCGCCTCCACTACATCGCGCCCGGCTCCGACAGCGCAGGCAACGCCCGCAGCCTGGCCGCGCTGCTCGCCCCCGCCGAGCCACCCAAGCCCGCGTTATCCCCCAGCCTGGCCGACCTTCTGAACACCATCCGCACACTCTCGCCAGAAGACCGGGCAATCCTGGCCGCCACCGTCGGTGGACAACTGTAAAGAAAGCCGTGTTTCCCCTTTTCCCTGCGCGTTCCTAGGACTTCGTAAGTGTGCGGTTTATCGACGATTTTTTTGTTTTGTAACGTCCACCGAGGACTAATTCCCCGTCGAGAACCGCCCCGAATCTTTTCCCTGAAAGTCGCTCAGCCTCAGTAAGTCAGGGAAACGAAACGCAAAAACAGCCCCGCCCGCCTGCTCTTCTGCCTGCTGCTCCGTGAATGCCAGCCTCGCCTGATCGGTGGGGGGAAGTCGGACCAGCGCAGCATGTCGCTCGCTGCGTGCGCGCTTCAGCCAATCGGCGATCGTCCATGTTGCCCCCGCGGTCAGCGCGACACCGCCTACGATATCGAGGGCGATCGTCGAGGCGTTGAGCGCGTTGCCCCGACTGGTCAGGGCGTCGATTTCGCGCAGCGTGAAGGCTTGGCCGCTGCTGAGCTGGGCGCCTGTCGCGAGGGCCACGCCCCCGCACGCGATGCCCGCGACCAGG
>JAEUJZ010000082.1 GCA_016794505.1 Myxococcales bacterium | reverse complement strand
CAGCTCCTTCGCCCTATCGCGGAAGTACGTCTCATAGATCTCGCAGAAGTGACGAATCGATCTGCTGAGGCGATCAAACTTCACCACGACGAGCACGTCCGCATCGCGCCGAATCCGACCGAGCGCATCCGCGAGCCCCGGCCGCTGCGACTTCCCTCCCGATAGAACATCCTTATGAATCGCGAGCAGTCGCAACCCATGCAGCTCGCAGTACTGCCGAATCGCCCCCTGCTGCGCCTCTAGCGAGACGCCTTCACTCGCCTGCATGTCGGTCGAAACGCGCACATACCCGATCGCTGTGCGGACCATTTCGCCCCGATCCGCGATCCCGATTTCCTTCCGCGCCGTCGCTCCCTGCCGCTGCCTCTCCGCTGCCATGACCATTCCCTCCGCTGTGCGTGATGTGTGCTTGCAGGGGAGAGACTTAATTGGGTCAGGCGAACCTGTCCAGCGTTTTTTTCACTGCGACGGGAGGGGGTTAATTCAGGGGCTGGGGTAGGCGCATGCTGGGCGAAAAATCAGGTGGGTTGCATCACGACCAGGGAGGCGGTGGTGGGGTTGCGCAGGTGCGTATCGCTGGCTGTAGAGGGGCGATGAGACAGTACCGGGGGGCGGGGCGGACAGTACGGAGGGTGTTGGCGGGGGACCGTGCGGGACGGACGAGCGGGGGGTGTGCGTCTCAATCAGTCGTGTTGGCGATTCAGCCATGGGCGCAGTCGGATTGGTCGGCGTCTTGATGAAGCTGGTGCTGCTGCAGGGTCTGACGCAGGGCTGTCGGCCTTCGCGCCCGCCGGCAGCGTTGCCTTGCCAGCCGGGGAAGCGGACGAGGCGCACGATACCGTTGATGCCACCGACGCTGCGTCGAAGCATGGCGAGGGTCTTCTCGTTCCTGACCTGCTGGAATAGCTCGATTAGGGCGGCTTTGCCGCGGTCTTCGTCCCCTTCGAGCGGCGCGACTTTCTCAGTGCGGATCAGCTCGTGGGCTAGCTCAAGTAGCTGCCCTAGAAGCTCGACGCTGATGAGGAGCGCATGCTCGTGCCGTTCCTTCAGTGCTTTCAAGCGTTCGGACAGCGCCCAGTATCCTGCATCGCTCATGTGCTTGCGCAGGCGCGCGGTGAGCTTGAACTCGAACTCCTGGTCGCGGCGGTTGGGGTCGAGCGAGCTGATCAAGGCCTGCAACAGCTGGGCATCCCGCGCGAGCGTATCCAGCCCACTGCCCTCCGCTTCGACGTAGCCGTTCTGGTCCATCAGCTCGATGCGCCCGGCTGCGCTTTTCTCGACGGGCGTGCCCTGTCCAGGGGCCGGTCGCGATATGCTCAAAGGATGGCTACCTTTGACTGGCTTCGGCGCCACACTCTGCCATTTCAGATCGTTTCAGCGCAGGCCCTGGCGGACGATCAGGGCCCTACGGAGTCGCGACCTCGACCGACCCGATGGCTCGCTTTCGCCAGCACGTTCTATCCAAGTCTGTGGCGTTGGCTGGATCTATGTCGTGCGAACCCAAAGCTCGCAAACTGCGACCATGGTTGGCCAAAGTGCATCTTTGCGCCCTTCATCGCGACGGAAGTTTTCTTCTCCTGCCTCTTGCTGCAGGCATGGGGATTGCCAGCCGATGGCAAGGGAGTTCCCATCTCCGATTTGGATGGGATGACCTTGGCCTATGAGACGCCGATTGTGTCCGCCTTGGCCGCCTGGCGAGCGACGCAGGGGATCTATCGCTTCGACTCGGATCTCTATCACGCGTTACTCGATACTCCCCTGACTGGCGATCTGCCCTGCGAGGTCCTATTCAACCTTCCCGAGTGGTGCGTATACGTGGAGACGCCCGACATGGGCGGGCAGCGGGGCTTCTTCGCATATCTGAACTACACAGAGTCTGGCCAGAGCGATCCGCGGTCGAATCTCAGCCTTTACCTGCTCTTCGATGTGGATGGTTCTCTACTACAGCACTCATTACCCCTCACCAAAGCGTCGCTCCCGGAAATTGTCGCCGGTATGGTCGAGTGCGTGGGGGAACACACTACCCGAAAGGCGGCCGCCGAATATGCCCGCGACGTAACTGGGGATAGCGGACCGCTGACGATCGATCCGCAGCAAGAGCTGGAGGAGGTCGTGGCGATAATCCATCCTGCGCTCTCGCTTCTGCTGTATCTGTGCGCCGTGAATGCCGAGATTGGTACGGGGGCGAAGAAACCCGAGCGACCACGCCCCAAGAAGACTAAAGATGGCTTGCGCCTGTTTCCACCGAGCAAGCCAACCACCTGGGAAGTCGGCGTCCGACTGGGCGCAGCCTTGCGTCATGCGAAGAGCCAGCCCCCCACGCCGCAGGAGATCGATCCATCCCCGTCGCAAAACACAGATGCACTGCGGTCGTCCCCGCGTGCCCATGTTCGACGTGCGCACTGGCACACCTACTGGAGTGGACCCCGGAACGAGCCGGCCAAGCGCTCGTTTCAGCTACGGTGGTTGCATCCCATTGCCGTGAATGTCGGTGGCGACCAGACGCTGGTCCCCGTGATTCGCCCGGTCAAAGCGTAGTTCGTGCCCTGGTTGAAAGTGAGCGTTGCGGGACTCGCTTGCTCGCAAGCTGACGGGCAGGCGGCCTGTGTAGGGTTGGCGACGCCAGCCCACCTGCGACATGGCCGGTCGCTGCGACGGCTGTCCGTCACGGTTGTATCGACGCAGAGCGCTCTGCCGCGACAGTCTACCCGTCCGCCAGAAGCCGTGTCCCGCGGCGGCCAGCGGCGCGGAACTGTTGCCTCAGAAATCCGGCCATGGCGGGTGCCAGCGCCGCAGCAGGGGTGGGCGGTATTCGATGTGATAGGCGGTCTACACGCGCTGCGCCCCAATGCGACGACTTGAAGTCGTACACCTTCAAGCCCAAGCCCTGGCGCTCTAGGCCGCAAGCCCAGCACCGACGCGAGCAGCGGCTCTCGGCGGAGTGAGCACACGGACGAAACACTCTCGCGTGACGGCCAATGGCAGTTGGAGATGCTCAAGCAAGCTGGTGCATCGATACAGTGCGGCCCGGATCTCGGCGTACGCCGCTGGATCGCTGACGTGTTTGATGGTGCCGCCGCCGCAGGTAAGGCGCTGACGATCCCCGCGTATCCGCGCGCGCAGTTTCCAGCGAGCCCTCCGCCTGTTGTTTAGCGAATCTGCTCCCGCGATCAGTCCTCGTCGCTCAACCCGTGGGGCTCCAATCCCGCCCGCGACGCTCCTGGCTTCCAACGCTTCCCTGACATCACAGTGGAGGTCTGCCCCTGTACCCGCAGCGCCGGGAAGCAGCTACCTTGACGCAGGTATGGGACCGCGGTACGTAGCCTCTCGCAAGCGGTAAAAGGGATCCTTTATGTGTGCTTGCCGACCCGCAAAGAAGCGATGTCGATTGCCACACTGGAAGCCCTGGCCAGTGGCTGCCCGGCGGTGGCCATGAACCTCGGCGGCGTGTCTGACGTCGTCGAGCACGGGCGCGAGGGCTTCCTGGCCGCTGACGAAGACCAGTTCGTGGACTACATCGTGCGTCTGATCCGCGAGCCCGAGCTACGGCAGCAGATGGCTGCTCGCACCCGTGATCGGCTGGGCCGCTTTGCCTGGGAGCAGGTCATCGCTCGTCATCAGAACCTGTTTAGTCTGGCGCAGCAGCGCCAAAGCGGTGCCCCCGAGTGGCGACTCAACCGCCTGGGCGAGCGCTGCGAGAGCGAGGCCGCTTAGCGCTCCCTTGTGCCCGTCCCCCGCCCAGACTCAGTTGGATACGCATAGAGCCGTCGGTTGGGAGAGCGGTCTTCGGGACCTCCCTAGGGGCTTGCTGCCGTTAGCTAGGCAGGGATCCTGGAATTGTGATGTATCGGCAGATTTCTCGCATCCAAGGTTCGGGCTGGCCGAAAATCCTCTAAAGTTCTCACGGTCACTCCCCGTGGGGCGCCATTGGTCAGTAGACAGTCTTGGGGGCTGTGGGTGGAACCGTCCTCGAATCGCAGAGCTAGTCCCGTCCCTGAAGCCGTGCTCCCCGACACCGCCGCCCCGCCCCCCCCAGCTCAGATCGACGAATACGAGATCATACGGCCCATAGGTCGCGGCGCGACCGGCCAAGTCTATCAAGCGCTCGACACAGTCCTCGGGCGCTCCGTCGCTGTCAAGGTCCTGGCGTCCGAGCAGCCAAGCCAGGCAGCTTGCAACCGCTTCTTGATCGAAGCGCGAGCCATTGCCCGCGTGCAGCATCCCAATGTCTTGGCCATCCACCGCGTCGGCGTCATCGATGGCCGCCCCTACCTCGTCGAAGAGTTCCTGCGCGGTGAGAGCCTGGACCAAGTGCCGCTGCCCATGACCTGGCAGCGCGTCCTCGACATCGCCCTCCAGCTTGCGCGGGGCCTGGCCGCCGCCCACCGTCAAGGCGTGCTGCATCGCGACATCAAGCCCGGCAATGTCATGCTCACCACCGATGGCGTCGCCAAGCTGCTCGACTTTGGCCTGGCCAAGTTCAACGACCAGCTCTCGACCTCTGGCGAGCAGCGTCTCGTCGAGCTCTCGCAGCGCCCGCAGCTGGCTCCATCGCCCTCCTCCCCTGTGGCCAGCGCATCCCCGTCCCCATCGACAGAGTCCGCCGCAACCGACCAGACTCTGCAGCCCGAGTCTAGCGTCGCCCAGCTCATCGAAAGCCAGTCCGGCCGCCGCCGCCCCCCCGGCGAACTCGGCCGCGCCCTCACCCTGCCCGAAGAAGCCACCTCCGGCACCTACTCCGGCATCCAACCCAACAACAACGCCCTGACCCTGGCCGGCTCACTGCTGGGGACGCCAGCGTACATGGCTCCGGAGGCTTGGCGGGGGGAGACGGCTTTGGCTCGGTCGGATGTTTATAGTTTGGGGGCGTTGCTCTATGAGTTGTGTGCGGCGCGGCCGCCGCACGACTACCAGCAGCTCGAAGAGATATGTCATGCGGCGACCGAGACGGATGCACAACGGCTGGGGGAAGTGGCGCCGGGGGTGAATCGACGCTTGGCGGCGGTCATCGACCGCTGCCTGATGCGCGATCCGGCGGCGCGCTATGGGTCGGCGGAGGCGCTGCAGTTCGAGCTGGAGGCGTTGGCCGCGGAGGTGGCAACGCCGTCGGCGCGAGCGGTGCTGAAACAGGCTCTTCGACGACGCTGGCGGCTGGTCAGTTTGGCCATCGCTGTCCTGGTCTTGGCTCCCACGCTGACCATTCGCCACCTACTGCAGGCGCGGTCGGGGGAACGCAGTCCGGGGGCGCCGGGGGCCAGCCGTCAGTCCGTGGCGGTTCTGGGTCTGTCGGAGCGAGACGGGGCGCAACAGCACGCTGGCTTCGCGGCCGCACTGGCGGAGCTCCTGGGGGCCGAGCTGGCGGTCGGTGAGCATCTGCGGCGAGTCCCGGCCGAGAGCGTGGCGCGAATGAAGCTTGAGCTGCGGCTGCCGGTGTCCGAGCAGCTAGGACCGGAGCAGCTGAGCCGCATTCGTCAAAACCTCGACGCCGACCTGCTGGTGGCGGGGTCGTATGGGCCGGATGGCGACGGGCGGCTGCACATTCGCATCCTGGTGATCGATAGCCAAAGCGGGGCCCAGCGTGCGTTGGCAACCGTCGCTGGCAGCCCAGGCGAGCTGTTTGAGCTGGTGGCGCGCACCGGGCAGGATCTGCGGCGGCAGCTCGGCCTGGGCGATCTCTCATCGGCCCAGCAGGCGGCGCTGCGGGCGGTACGGCCGGCCAACCCGCAGCTGGCGCAGCTTTACGCTCAGGGGCGAGAGCGCCTGCGCAAGTTCGATGCGGTCGGGGCCCGCAAGCTGCTTGAGCAAGTCGCGGCCGCCGATGTCGACTACGCGCTGGGCCACATGGCCATGGCCGAGGTGTGGACGCTGCTGGGCTACGACGAGAAGGCCAAGTCGGCAGCCAAGCGTGCGTTCGAAATGGCCAGCAACCTGCCGCGCGAGGACCGTCACCTGGTCGAAGCGCGCTATCGCGAAGCCACCAAGGAGTGGGACAAGGCGATTGCCCTCTATCGTTCGCTACGCACCTTCTTCCCTGACTCGCTGGACTATGGCTTGGCCCTGGCCAACGCCCAGCAGAACGGCGGCGAAGCGGAAGCATCACGCGCGACGCTGCGTGAGCTGCGGCAGGGCCTGCCTCGGGCCAGCAGCGACCCCCGCGTCGATATCCTGGAGGCCAAGCTGACACTCGATGGCGGCGACCCACCGGCGGCGCTGGCACTGTTCGAGCAGGCCGCCGGCCATGGACAAAAGATCGGGGCGCCGCTCCTGGTGGCGAGGGCAAGCCTGGAGTCTGCCTACGCTCTGGAGTCGATGGGGCAGCATGAGCGCGCCCGGCAGAGCGCCCGTGCCGCCCAGAGCTTGTTCAGCGGGGCCGGCGATCGCGTGGGGGCCGCCGATGCGCTGATGGCGATGGGCGCCGCCTATATGTTCCAGGGCGACTTCAGCCGCGCACTGACTACCGCCGAAGAGGCGCTGACTCTGCTATTAGAGATTGAAAATAGCTCGCTGGCGGCGGCGCATCTGGGCAATATGGCACAGTTATTAATAAAGCGAGGCGACTTAGTATTGGCTCGCGCTCGCGCCGAGGGAGGGCTCTTGCTTGCGCGTGAACTCGGAATTCAAGAGACCATTGGATCCAGCTTTATCGCATTAGGTTGGATTGCCGTTCTAAGGGGAGATTTGGTCACCGCCATGAGCGCATATCAGCAAGCTGAGTCGGCATTTAGAGAGCTTGGCGATCCACGCATGTCCGCATGGGTTGATTGGCATATAGGTCAAGTTTTTCTAATCAAAGGTCAGCTCGTCGAGGCGCGGAAACGGCATACGCAAGCTCTGGCGGTTCGCGAAAAGCATGGCCTGTTGGGCTTCGCTGCCGAGAGCAAGTGCGCGCTGGCCGAGGTGGCCAACGAAGACCAGCGTAGCGAACAGGGCGAGGCCTTGGCGCGAGCCGCGGCTGAGCAGTTCGCCAACGAGGGACAGGCCGACAATGAAGCCTGGGCGCAAGCGGTGCTGGCGGAATCGCTGTTGACGCAGGGCAAGCACGCCGAAGCGCAGCAAGCGCTGAGTCGGGCGCAGCAGCGAATCGCCGCTTCACAGAACATGGTTATCCAGCTACTGGTTCGTCGGAAGAGTATCGCCCTAAACATGGGCAAGAAATCGGACCACAAATACGGTCTACGGGAATTAACCGATGTGCTAGAAACAGCCAAAAAATCCGGGTTGTTGCTGGAGGAGCTGGAAGCCAATATTTCTCGACTGAAACTTATAGCCATTAGTCATCCCTCGCCTGAAATAGACCGAGAGATGGCAGAGATTGAAAAAACAGCTAACTCCCGTGGCCTGGGCCTGATCTCAAGAAAAGCGAATACAGGCTCAGTGCCGTTACCAACTGAGTTGAAATGAGGAACCAGATGAATATTAGAGAAATTGCAATATTGAGCTGCATGTCGCTTGCGTTGGCTTGTTCACCAGCCGCCGAGGAAGCCTGCGGATCCGGGGATTCGGCGAGCCCCAGCTGCCTTCAGAACCGACGGCAGGAAGGCCGTAGCTGGCAGGGACGCAGCTGGCAGGGACGCAGCTGGCAGGGACGCAGCTGGCAAGGACGCAGCTGGCAGGGAACGGACGCCGCGGTATCGACCATCCAAGAGGTGCGCCTGGCTGGCACTCCTGTCGAAAATCTGCAGCTTTCAGGCACGGTGCTGACTGGCACGGTCTCTGGTCAGAGCGTGGCTGGGGCGGACTTTGTCGGGGCCACCGTGCTGCAGCATGATCCTGATGGGCTGACCACGGAAACGACGATAACCGCCGTCCAGTCCGACCCGCAGGACGCAGAGATTCTGCTGTACACCTTGACGGCGTACGACACCACCACCGGGAGCCAACAAAACCTGTGTGATCCCGATCCCTGGGGCGGACAGTACGCTACCGTGGTCCGCGGCAGCTGGACGTTCAGTGGGGACCACGTCAACGTCGCAACCGATCTGATGTTTGCTTGCACTTCCGGCGTCGTCGCCAAGTGCGCTCGCTGGGGCTACAAGCCGTGGAAGACGGTGAACGGTAGGCAGCTTTCTGACTACCACCAGGCGTGCACTCGCATGGCTCGGGCCGACTACTGCGGCGATGGCGTCACGCACACCGACGACGGCACCTTGATCGATCTGTACGACGACCTGGGCATCCAGGTGCGGAGCGGCATTAGCCTGACGTCGCCGCTGATCTTCGACGCGGCTTGGACGACGGCCGGCGCGTACTGCATGACCAAAGACCGCTGGCTGAAGCTGTCCAGCCTGGCGAGCGTGACGCTGGATTGCAAGTCGCGCTTTGTTAACCTGTTCCCGCTGCTCGAGACCAGCCCCGTGGAC
>JAEUJZ010000026.1 GCA_016794505.1 Myxococcales bacterium | reverse complement strand
CTTCAGCGCGGCCTGGATGCCAGGGCGCTCTAGCGACTTCGCGGACTCTCCCGCATCCACGATGACATCGACCAACTGGATGTCCTGCGCCGTGCAGTGCGCTTGGATGCGGATCTTCTGCGCGTCGAGGCTCACACCCTCGCTGACCTGCACATCGGTGCTGACGCGGACATAGCCGACCGCGCGAACCTGCTTTGGTGTCGTCACGTTACGCCCTCCAAGGCTCGCGCAGATCCGCCCCATCCAGACCCGCGAGTGTGTGCAGCATGCCGAGCATCGCGCGACCTTCTGCCGTGCGCGTGTCGAGCTTGTCGCGAACAGAAATCAGAGTCAGGTCCCCGTCGAGAAATCGGAATCGGTCGATGAACTGCACGAAGTCGCTGTGTGACCGCGTGATGCGCGACAGATCCGCCACGATCAAGATCTGCGCGCTGCCCTTTGCGATGAACTGCATGGCATCGTGCAGACCCTGCCGATGTTCGATATCTGCGATGCAGTCGTGATCCGAAAACCATCGCGCAATCCCCAGGGAATGAAGCGTCGCATATCGCGCAATCGCTTGTCGCTGTATGCGGATGCTCCCCTCCCGCGCCCGCGCGCTACCCGTCGCCACCCGCACATACGCTGCCGCCACTGTCGTCCGCTGTGCCGCCATGCCGCCTCCTTGTGAGAGCGGCGTTGTACGCGGCGCGGTGGAACAGAAATCCTTTCTACAACGCCGTTCATGACGACACCTACAGGTATGAAAAGTGCGGACTCTGCGGCTATCGGATACGTGCGGGTTAGTTGCGTTGAACAGGCGCAAGACGGAGTCAGTCTGGACGTACAAAAAGACAAGTTACGGGCCTATTGCAAGCTCAACCGGATTCGCCTGATTGATATCAAGTCGGACGAAGGAATCTCGGGCGGAACCTTAGAACGACCTGGACTGCAATCGGCGCTGCGCATGCTGGAGCGCGGCCAGGCGCATGTGCTGGTGGTTGCCAAACTGGATCGATTGACGCGGTCGGTGAAGGACTTGTGCGGCTTGGTCGATCGATTCTTTGCGAAGGAGCCGTATCACCTGCTATCGGTCTGCGGCATGGTCAATACGCACACTGCGGCGGGCCGCATGATGATGCTGAACTTGGCCAACTACGCGCAGTTCGAGCGCGAGCTGATTCGCGAGCGCACGCTGGAAGCGATGCAGCACCTGAAGGCGCAAGGTGTACCGCTTGGTCCGGCGCAGTTCGGCTATCGCTATTCGCAAGAGCTGGACGAACACGGACGCCGCAAGCTGGTGAAAGTTCCCGAGCACCTCGCGACGCTGCGCGAGATGATCGCGCTGTTCGATCACGGCCACTCGCTCGCCGAGGTCGCGCGGATCCTGACTGAGCGGGGGATGCTCTCGCAGAGTGGTTGCGCTTGGCACCCGCGGACGGTCGCGCTCATCCTTGCTCGCGAGGGCGCCTACACGCCGCTGAAGCTGCCGAAGCGCGAAAAGGTCTGCGACATCAACGTGTCAGCGGCCCGCGCCCGCGAGCTGAACGCACAGGGCTACAGCCTGCGCCAGATCGCCGACCGTCTGACCAAAGAGCTGCACATCCCCCAGCGCGCGACTGCTTGGCACCCTGCGACAGTACGCAGCCTGCTGCGACGCCCCGCCGGCACCGTCCGCAAGAGCGCCGCCGAAGTCGCCCGCGAGCTACGTAACCAGGGAGCGAGCCTGCGCCAGATCGGACGCACCCTGCAAGAGCAGGGCTACACCACGATGCACGGCGGTCGGTGGCATGCGGCGACGGTGATGGCGCTGCTGAAGCCGATGTAGTCCAACTACAACTGTGGATCCTTCCCTGGTTGCCTGCCTGCCATGACGGCTCCGGGCCCCGATCGCGCTCCTGCTCTGGCAGCCCGATCGGCTTTCCGATTCTCGCTAGATCACGTTTAGGGGCTGGTCAGGTACCGGCTCCTGCCGTTGCGGGGCTCCAGACGGGGGAGCGAAGCTCGGCTTTCTGTCCATTCTCAGACCCCGTCGGAGGCCAAAGTATGAAGATCGTGATCCTGCATGATGATACCCACCTGTTCGCTGGCCAGAAGGACTTCACCTCGGAGGCAGCCCAAGCCGTCTGGAGTCGGCTAGTAGTCGCCACGATGAAGCCCTGTGACTGCAGGACTCCGTGTCGGCGGCGCCTGCTGCCAGGAGCGGAGGCCGTCGAATTGCAGCCAGTGCCAAGCGAGGTGATTCAGCGGATTGTCAGCGAATGGGGTGTACCGGTGCCCGAAGAACTCAGGCCCACCATGATGGAGGCGTTCATCGAGACGTTGGCAAGATACCTCTCCGAAGCGGATGCCCCGAACGTCATCGAGAACTACGACTTTGCTCGGCAGGCCTTGGCCCGCCATCGTTTGATCAGAGAGATCCAGCCAGCGGGGGTATAGGGCCGCCTACCAACGGCAGCAGCGCCAGCGGCTACGGCGCCGGAAGTTCAGGTGCCGTAGGCTGCTGCGCACCGTGCCACACATCGACGATCCAGATCCGCTTCCGCCGTCGGTCGATTTGGTAGAAGAAGCGGTACGGGCCGACGATGACCTCGCGAAGTCCAAGCGGCTCAAACTCTCGCACAAAAGAACCCATCATCGGGAACGAGGTCAGACGCGACAGCGTGGCTTCGACGCGATTAAACAGCCGCAGTGCCGCCGTCGGGTTTCGTTCAGTCAGATAGACCAGCGTCGCCGTCCAGCGCTCGGTGGCCTTCGGCGTGTACTGAAGCTTCATCGCGAGGACGGGAAGAACTTAGCGCGCAAGCGGGCCTGCACCACCTCGAAGTCCTCGCCCATGCCCGCCTTGGCTTGCGCCAATCCAATTCGTAGCGAGCGCTCGAACTGCTCGCGGGTCGGCATGATGTGCGGCACGGGGGGCGGGATGTCGCTGGTGTCGGCGAAGCACAGCGGATCGATCACGGCCTTTGTGTCTGCCGCCTCTTTCTTTGGGGGCACGTCAGCGCGAGCTTTGGCGCGAGCGGTAGCAGCGGACATGAGCGGTCTCCTTCATAGCGGCCCAGGCAGAGCACCAAGCCTGCGGCCAACGTAGCACCCTCGCGGCCTGCCGGCCAAGACTTCCGCCACGGAATGTCATGGGCGACGAGCCGCGATATCACGAGCGCTGACCATGGGCCGTGATATCACGGGCACCTGTCGCGATATCATGTCGAGGCTGGCGGTGATATCACGCGACCGAGCGGCGATATCACGCGGCACGAAGCCAGGCCGAAATGTGCAGCAGCGCCAGCGCGCTGGAGTCGTCAACCTTGGCGCCAGGGGTGACGCCAACCCTGGCGTCAACACAGCGGCAGGCTGGTTGCGCTGACTGCACCGCTATGGTTGACCGGCCAGGCCGGGCCTCCAGGAGACGTCCAAGAGACGTCCACATACGGACGTCCAATGGACGTCCACAGTGACGTCCAGGAGACGTCCACATATGGACGTCCAAAACAGCACCCACTACGCACTTCGATGAGACTGCGCCAGCCGCACCCCATACCAGCGGCCTGACGCCCTACTTGGCTCCGCGAACAGCGCGAGGGCTTCCTTGCGGTCGGCGCAATCGCAGAACTGGATGCCGGGTACATCGACTTCCCAGGCGATCAACAGCCAGCCGCCCCCAGCCTGGTTGTACTGCGCGATCTCAAACACGCAGCGCCCGCCAGGCGCCGCTAGCTCCATGCGCAACCCAACCACCGTGTAGGCATTGCTTTCTGTGTGGAGCTGATGGAACGCCCGATGCCAGTGCTGCATGGCTTCATCGGTGGCGAGGACTGTCGGCCGGTTGGCCCCCATCCCAGACCGGCGAGTACGGGCCGGTAGCGGCAACGGGACGTAGGCGGCGGGGCGACGAACTGCAAGCGGACGAGACGACATGGCAGACCTCCGGCAACGCTCGCGCCACCGAGGTCAGCGGCGCGAGCCAGGGATGGGGTGGCAATCACCTGAAGGCATCCCAGCAGCCTTCAGCCTTGCCGCCACCCGTTATGCTCAGCCCACCATAAATGATCAATCATTTTGCTCATTTATTGCCAGTTCCGTCTGAAACAGAAATGTAATCGGGAAAGTAAGGTGCACCTATTGCCTACCTAACACACCGGACTAAAGTGCTCCCCGTGCCCCGTCCCAAGCTCGAACGCCCCGAATCGCTCCCCTGGCCAGACCTCGGGGCCGCCCAAGCCGACCGCCTCCGCCGCACCCGCACCCAACGACAGTATTCACTGCGCCACCTCGCCGCCCTCTCCGGGGTCAGCCCGCAGACCATCCGAGCGATCGAGGCAGGCGGCAAAGGAGCGTCGAGGAGCGACGTGCTGGCGGCGCTGGCGGATGCGCTTGGGGTCTCGCGGGGGTGGTTGGCGTACGGGGGCTAACGCGCAGCGCTGAGTTCTTGCCAAAATTGCAGCGGGGTTTGCGTGCGCTGGTTGACGTGGCGACGAAGGGCACGCGACAGCGGAGCACCTAGCGGAGAAGCTAGCGATTCAGCCAATTTACGTGGCTCCCCACGCACTATGTCGTCGTTTGTGAATGCCGGCGTGTATCCCAGCGCCATCGTCAACAACAGCAATGCCGTGTGATAGATGTCCACCTGTGTATTGACAAATCCGAAGGAGGCTGGGTCTAGAAATTCAGGCGGCAACATCCATTTCGCCATGACCGTTCCAAAAATATTTATGTCTTGCGCCAAACGACTGATTCCGAGGTCTCCGATCTTAAAACACACCGCTTGTTTGTCTGCTAGACCGAATTCATCACGCTGAAAGGTCCAAAATACATTTCCTGCATGGATGTCTTTGTGCACATATCCAGCCCGATGCATAAAACTGAGACCTTGCAAAATACATCTAGCCAAGGGAAGTATTAAGATAGGCTTATTGACAGATGGGTTCTTTATCAGTGAGTCAAGTGTTCCGCTACATCGCTCCATGACAATGTAAAACGTGTAATTATACTCAAAGGCATCGTAAATGTATGTGATGTTTGGATGGCGAAGGGCTCTCAGATTACTGTGTTCTTGTGCCCAATTCGATCTGATTTCTTCGTATGTGCCATTTGGCTTATGAACTTTAACAACGAGGTCATTTCCCCATTCATCCCGCGCAAGATATGTAAGACCAAAATGTCCTGAGTGAAGTTCTTGTATGATGGTAATTGTCCCAATCGAACATGGAATAAGCTCCCCCGCGTTTGGGGGAGTGAAGGGAGGAGCAACACTCATGTGAACAATCATCAGGCGCTGGCCTACCTGGGTCAAGCCTGAGCGCCCCGCAGAGTCTTGGCTCTGCCTCAAAAAGGGTCAGGCTTCGCCTTCGTGCCAACACATCCCACCGACGGCGCCGAGATTTTGGGCTTGAAGGGAACGTCAATCCTAAAGGAGAGGAAGCGGGCCAAAGACGCGATCGAAATTCTCGTCTTGGGTGGCCGCGGCTTCTCGTAGGGGCGCCAGCATGTGGCGCAGCAGACGCGGCATGAGCGGGCTGTGCGCGGGCAACGGGTACGTCGGCATCTCGCGAGATTCTCCGTCGAGAAAGCGCTGCCATGCGAGCTCGCCCGAATCCAACGCAGCGCGTTGCGGGGAAAGTCGCTGTGCCAGCCACGCGAACGCCTGTTGCAGGCGCGGCAGCAGCGAAGGACCGACGTGGTCGGCGCCAGCAAGTAGGTGGTACTCGTGGCGAATGTCGAGCTGCCAGAGCAGGCGATGCAGGTACTCTGCGCCGTCGTGCGCGTGCAGCGCATCGTCCGTGCCGGCGTCGAGGTAGATCGCGAGCGGACCCCTGCGCAGCGCATCGGCGTGCTGGATCGCGCGCTGGCCCGGATGATCCGCGACGTACAGCGCCGCATCCCGCGCTGGGCCCAGCAGAGCAGCCGGCACCGTCGATGGATAGTGATAACGATTGCGCGGGCGAGCGGCGTTCGCGTCCAGCGTCGGCTCGATCATCGGCGCGATGGCAGCGACCGCGGCGAACCTCGCAGGACGCGCCAGCGCGATCTTGAGCGCCCCATAGCCCCCCATCGAGATGCCGAGCAGCGCCAGCGCTGTCCCCGACTCCAAAGCGAGAGACGCAGGCAGACGCTCGGCGATGAACGTCTCCCATGCGGTGCCACGCGCTGCGTCGTCGAGATAGAAGCCCCAGGGGTCGACGGTCGCGGTGATGAAGCGACACGGAGGAAGCAGGCCGCCGCACCACGCCGATGCGAGAAGCGGTTCGAGAGCCAACAGCGAATCGGTGCTGCCGCCGCCGCCGTACAAAAACAGGCACACCGGTCGCCGCGCGTCTTCGCCGCAGCCCAGCTCGACGCAAGCGATGTCGCCGTGGACCGGGTCTGTTACGGTGAACCAACGTTTGTCGATCGAGGTCGTAGTGTCCATGTCCTTTCCTCCGTTCACGCTGCCGAGACAAGTCCGGCGTTGTCAGAACATGCTGTGCCCACTGGATGCGTTTTTCGACTCGGGTTTGGCGGTGTGTCGATGACCTCTGCGCCCCCTGTGAATCGGCCCGTGCAGCGACGGAGACTTCCGCGTCAGCAGCGCTCGCAAGAGACCGTCCACTGCATTCTTGTGGCCGCGGCTCGGGTTTTTCGCGCCGAGGGTTTTGCTGCGACCACCAACCGCATCGCCGAAGTCGCAGGTGTCAGCATCGGCACGCTGTACGAGTACTTTCCCAACAAGCAGGCGCTCTTGCTGGCGCTGGCGGAAGCGCATGTGCAGACCGCCGAATCTGCGCTGCACGCGGCGCTGCACGCGGCGCTGCAACGATCGTCCTCGCGCACGCCGCGTGAGTGCCTCGCAGACGTGCAGCGCGCCATCTTGCAGTGCCACGCGTACCCTTCGCAGGCCATCGAGCTCGTTGACAACCAGACAGTGGCTTCTGATCTGCGTCAACGCGCCAGTCGACTGCGGCAACAAGTCCTAGATTGTTTCACCGAGCTTGCGGGGGACGCAGAGGATGCCGCACTTCGATCGCGTGCTGCCTTCTTCGCGCTCGCCGAGCTTGCCGCACGCGCGCTGTATGAACACAGCGACCCCGCAGCGCACGCTCGCATGGCCGAACTTGGGCTGGACATGGCGCTCCGTGCCCTTGTGCCGAAGGAATCCGTCGCGCCGCGTTAGCCTCGGCTTCGTCCCATCCGTGCATGGCAGTCGGCATTTGAACGCAGGCAAGTGGCCCCGCTTCCTCGGCGGTGTCCTATCGAACGCGGTCTCGGGGAATCGTGTGGCGCAGCGCGGGGAGGACGAGGAGAACCAGGGCCAGCGCGAGCCACAGCAGCACGGCCGACAGCGTTGCGTCTGGGTGGCTGGTGGCGT
>JAEUJZ010000007.1 GCA_016794505.1 Myxococcales bacterium | reverse complement strand
CCTCTTTCATCACCGCATCGAGCCCGTTCAGCGAGAGATAGATGTTCGCGTCCGTGCCCGCGAAGTGCTCATTGCCTGTCTGTATGTACCAAACGTAGCGCATGGCCTCCTCCAGTGTTGATGGTCGCTAGGTGTGTCGATTCTTGTGCTTTGAGCCGGTTGCCCCATCGCGCTTCGGCGTTGTGGGGGCCCGCTGCTTTGCAGCCTTGAGCCGCGGTGAGTTGAATGGCGTGCCGGCGATGGGCTCCATGCGCGGTGACAACGAGGGCCGCGCCGGCCGGTTCGCGCAGAACTCGCACACTGGGTCGCGACAAACGCTCTCGCGCCAGCAGTCGCAGCGGCGGCAGAAGTCTGCGTCGTACTGCTGCGAGTATTCGAGCGGTGCCCCGCAGGAGCATCCCCGCTGCACGCGACTATCCGCTTCCGTCTTATCAACGCGCCGTCCCCGCAAGGCCGGTGACTTCTGCATGTCCGTCCCCCACAACCAAGAGCCTCAAGGCACGCGGCAACACACGTCGTGCCGCGGACTGATCGCGTGAAGTGATTACGACGGCCCGCGCACCCCGCCTGCACCGCTCAACATCGGGCTCAGCCCATGAAGCGTGCTGGCCCGCTCAACGTCGTCTTCGCTGACGATGGGCATCGCTTCGATCAGCTTGACCAGCTCCGCGCGCAGCACCGTGATGGACATGCGCAGCGCTGTTCGCTCGCTCGGCGATGGCGTGCGCAAGATGCGGTAGTTCAGCTCGACAATCGACCGCATCAGCCGAACCTCGGCCGAGTCGCGTTCATCTTGAAATGGCATCATCGAAAGTCCCCCTTCAATCCGACCTTGTTGGTCTCAATCAGTGCGCCTGCGAATGCCCTCATCCGCACGCCAGCGTTCTTCGCCGTCGTCTTCGCGCACCAGATAGTCCAGGGCGCGTGGGTTGCGTAGCTGCCTCGCCCGGATCGCTGCCGGACGAAAATCTGTGACGGTCCCCGGCACCCAGACACAGCGCAGGCCAAACTCCACGCGCTCAATCTCGACGCGCTCGCCGAGCAGAAACGTGGCATCTATGCGCACCAGCTGCTCGTTGCGGTTGAGCAGGGTCGCGATGGACTCCAAGCTCTGCGCAAGCTGCGGCGCATGCTGGCGCCCTATGGCGCCGTCAGCTCCCTGCACTTCGAGTAGCCACGCCTTGCTGGCTTGCAGCAGCTCCAAGTACGCCTCGCGCGAAGCGCAGTACTCGCCGTTCTCCACAGCGGAGCGCAGGCGATCCTGAATCTCGCGCACCCGCAGCACGTGCGTCACGTCGGCTTCCTCGGTTCGGCCAGATGTGCTCTGTTCAGCCGGAAGTCTGGCCCGTGCCCTGCGAACGCTGCGAGCTGCGCGTCCACCTGCGCGGTTGCATCCTCCAGCGAGCTTGGCTTCGGCTTTGCCGCCGACTTCGTAACCTCTGCAATGGCCTGACGGGTGGCGGCCTCCACCGCTGCAACTGCGGCGGCCGCGGTGGCAGATCCTGCCGCTGGCGTTCCCGCGCAATCGTTCGACTTGACCGGCTGCGCCACTGGAACCGTTCCCATGGGTGGTCGCAGCGCCTCGCGGAAGCTGTCTGCGAGATACTTCAGGACCGCCGTGTAATCGGGAGCGACCGCTGCGCGCTGGTAGTGTCCTTCGATGCGCGACCACTGATCGGCGAGTGTGCGCAGGGTCGAGCGCAGCTCGCAGTTCAGCTCGTAGTGGCGGTCGAGAAGCGACAAC
>JAEUJZ010000171.1 GCA_016794505.1 Myxococcales bacterium | reverse complement strand
ACGGGAAATCCGCTTAGCCCGTTTTTAGCAGGAGCTGCCAAATCACTCAAAAGCAGCCATTTTTCACTCGCTCACCGTCTGAGAGCGAATGAAGCGCTGCACTGCTTGCCGTTAGAATGGGCGCTTAGCCCGTTTCTAGGGAGTGTGCAGCCGATTCAGAGCGCGCCGCTGCCTGCTTTCCGTCCGGCGTGTCGGCAAGCGGGCGGTGGCAAGCCGCCGTCGGTCTGAAGCTCGCGACAGCACGCCGACGAACTCAGTACACTTGGGGCATGAACGGTCTGCCACAGCCTATGTCCAGGGCCTTTTACCTGTGCTGTTTGCTTCCCATCTTCGCCGCCGAGCCCGTCGCTACGGGAGCAGAGCGCGGGCCAGCGCCGCCGCCCATTGCGCCGATGATCTGTTCAACCGCCCAGGTTGAATACCGCGGGGCTTTGCTTCTAGCAGGGCGCGCGGTGGTGCAGGTCGCGGTAGCCGATCTGTGGGAAAAACCACAGCGACGGTCGTCGCTTGCGGATCAGGCATTTCTGGGCGAGATCGTGCGCCCAGTGGCGGGACAAGTCGCAGCCTGCGGCAGTGGGGCAGGGGCGGGAGACTATCTGCAGGTCCTCACCGAGTCGGGTTATCGCGCCTGGGCCGAGATCGCCAGCCTGCGTCCGCTTCCGTCGACGGAAGCCCCGTATCGCGAAAGTGGACCACTGGTACGCGTCGCAGTTCGCTTGGGCAGTGTCTATATGCAACCGACGGTGACGGCTGAAAAACCGTTCCTGGTTGTGCCGCTTGATGTGCCGCTGCGGCTCGTGCGATCGGTCGACGAGCGCTGGCGCGAGATCCTCTTGCCCGATGGCCGCCACGCGTTCATCCAAGCCGGAGACGTCGGGTCAGTGGATGCGGCGCCAGCGACGGGCAAGACGCCCGCAGACCGGACCGCAGCGAGCCAAGCCGACTGCGTCATCGAGCATGCGCGGAAGTATCTGGGAACACCCTATCTGTGGGGCGGCCGATCAACGCTGGGTGTCGACTGTTCCGGGTTGGTCTTGTCGAGCATGAACGCCTGCGGGCTGATGCCGCCGCGCGACGCAGGACCACAGCACGACTGGGATCGGACGACTCACGTGGCGCGAGACGTAAGAGCCCTGCAGACCGGCGATCTGTTGTTCTTTGGCAAGCGCGATCCAGCCGTTCCAGCGACGAGCTCTCCTGCAGCGCCGCAGGCTGCCCCGCGTGCCGCGGGATCCACGGCGAGCTCAACCGGTCTGGGCGAGCGCATCACGCATGTCGGCATCTATATCGGCGACGGTCGATTCATCCACGCCACCACGAACAAGAGCCCCGTCGTGCAAGAGAGCTTGATCACCGATCCGCAGTGGACGGCAGCTTGGCTGGGCACGCGACGCCCCCCGTATTCCCGTCGCTAAACGGACGCGCGCAGCTAGGACGCTGGGGTCAATGCGACGTTTAAGCGGTCACGCGCTGCCGGCGATGGCTGCCCCATGACCAGCGTGTCGACGTAGATGCCGTTGCGCGATCGCCAGCCCAAGACCGTCACGCTGCCTCCCGCGGGCAGCGGCGACTCGGCGCGTAGCCGGGCGATCTCTCCGGTGCTGGTGTTCTTGACCTCAGCCACAAAGCGCGAGCCTTGACCATAGGACAGAAGCTCGAACCGCGTCTCGCTGCCGCTCTGCATGCGCAGGGGGACGCGGTCATACGTCACCCAGGTGTCTTGGCCGGTGCGTGTTCGCAGCGCCACAAACGACGCGTTCCCCTCGATTAAAAGCACCATGCCCGACGTCTCGTACATGCCCATTTCGGGCTTGCGCAGCGTGAGCTCAAACGAGTTATCCCCGACGGGATCATTCGCCTGTGTGGTCAAGCGGACGCGGGCACACAAAAGGACATCGCCGGGCTTGTCGATCGACTCGGCGGGGCTGTAGTTTTCCCACCAGTCCGCGGTCAGCGGGTGCGGTCCAAAGACCAAGGCACCGTCTTTGACCTGCGGCTTGGCCCACGCGGGGCGAAAGGCAGCCTCGAACGCCGCTTGGCTGCCAAAGTCCTGGGGCTTGGTTCCATCGGCAAACAGGTCCGATCCACAGCCCGCATAGGTGGCCAAGAGCGGCTTCGGATCCGCCATATCGCGGCCCAGATCGACGCGCTCGGGTCCGGCTAGATCGGGTCCAGGATCCATCATCTGGCCGCCCTTGGATTCGCAGGCCGGCAGCAGCGCCAGAAACATCCACGCCGCGGCGCTAAGGCGCTGTGCGGCGACAGAAAACGCAGACGATTTTGCAACACAAGGCAGAGGCGCAGGCATGGGACGGCACGCTCCTTTCGAATCGATTCCGCCCGATGAAGGCACGAATCGAGCGCGCTTATATCACAGCCCGATACGCGTCGCGCCCGTCGGAAATGCGCTGGTTCGGCAGGCGCGCTGGGGCACGGCTACTGACAGCGACCGATGCGCACAACCTCGCGCGCTTTGACCTCGATCTGCTCGAACTTGCTGTCGACCTTGATGCTGTGCGTGCCGGGCCGCAGCCAAATCGTGTCTTCACTGCAGCCCCGCTTGCTGCGCTTGGGAACCACCACCTGACCCAAGCGAGGCGACAGGCGGCCGACCGCTTCCTGCGCCCCGGACTTCAAGTCGGCTCGTCCGCGAACCTGCGAGGCCAAGCCGAGCACGCGCTGGTATTCGGCCATCGCCTCGGGCCACTCTTTTTGCTGTTCGTGGATCTGTCCCAGGCGGAAATACAGCTCAAAGGTCAGCGACGCGCAGGCTGCGACCCGACCGCGGTCACGACTGCACAGCCCCACCGCTTTTTCCATCTGCCGCAGCGCTTTTTTGTAATCGGATCGCGCAAACGAATCGAGCCCAGCCCGTGAAAGCTGTTCGACCTGCGAGATGGGAATCTTGACTCGCGTGGTCTGACCCGCCACGACCTCGACGGGTTTTTCGCCGCTCAGGAAATTCAGCGTGTGCGGCCCGGCTTCTAACGCAATGGGCTTTTCGGACACGGCCTGCCAGGGACGCTTGTCGATAGCGAACTGCACACCCACTGGGCCCTCGACGACCAGCAGGCCCGTACTTGCCGCTCCCGCCGCAGTCGGGCTGCCAGCGTCGGCTGACCCTTGGCCTGCCGCAGCGACTTTTTCGCCGCTGGCTTCGCTGCCTGGCCCGGATCCCTGCTTTCCGGAAGAACCCGTATCTATGAGTTGCCTGCTCGTCGCGGTCTTTGCCGCTGCCGCAGCTAGCTGCGCAAGTCGCGAATACAGGGCGGCTCCGCGTGCCCGCACGTCGGCATCCGGGTCACTGGCGAGTCGCTTGGCCAAGGGCACTAGCTCGCCCACGTGCGTCGGCTCTGCTTCGGCCAGGTCGCTGAGCGCAGCGACGATCATTCGCCGAACCAGCGGGTCGCGATCGCGCAGAGCTTGCAGCAGCAAAGGCTTGGCACTGGCCGCCGGCAGGCTTCCCAGCAGCGCGACTGCCTCCAAGCGTTTGGCGGGATTCGCATCCTGCAGAGCCCGGCGTACCGGCTCGCTTGCATCATCCCCTGCGTCATCAGGCGCAAGGCGATGTGCCAGCGCCGCCGCTGCCAGGGCATCGGCTGTGTTGCCGCGGGCTAGATCGCGCAGCACAGGCAAGGCCCGACGGTCTCCGAGCGCTGCCAAGCGGCGAGCCGCGAGGGCACGCACCGAGTCGGATTTGTCGTCGAGCAGCTCGACGAGATCGGCGGTGGATAGTGCGCTTGGCGGGAGGTTTTCCAGCGCGGCGTGACGAAGCTCGGCATCGGCCTCTTTGAGCCAAGCCCGCAGGCGCTGGCGCTGGGACTCATCCCCCAAGCGCAGAAGGACGGACGCAGCCAGCGCTTTTTCTTGCGGACTGCCTTGCTCTGTCTGCTTGCGCAGGGGCTCGGCGAGCTGCGTCAAAAGCTGATTTGTCGACAGAACTGCACCCGGTTTGGCCGCGTGATCGGCCATGCGCGCGAGCGCCCGCAAGGCTTCGCTGCGCACGTTCCGATCAGCATCGCGCAGGGCGTCCCGCAAGAGCAGGCTGGCCGCCGCATCCTGCTGCTTGCCAAGCGCTGCCACGACAGAGCGACGCACCCGCGCATCGCTGTCTTTCATCATCGCCGACAGCAACGATACGGCTCCGGTACCGAGCGTGTCGCCCAGGATGTCGGCAGCGGACTGTCGCAGGGCTGCATCGCTGTCGCCCAGCGCGGACTGAGCCCACGCCACGCTCTGCACCGAGAGCAGTCCTGGGTCGCGCGCCGTAATCTGCACGATGGCTGCGGCGGCGGCCTGGGTCAGCGCTGGATCGCGCCGCTCGCTGAGCACATCGCCCAGCGGCCGCGCATCGCTGGCCTCGCCAAGGGCGGAAAGACCACGGGCGGAAAGCTCGCGGGTCGACGTCTGCGCGTCGCGGTTGCCGACGATCCGACGAAACAGATCCAGGCCATCGCGTTCATCAAGCAGCGCGAGCTCATGCGCAGCCAGAAGCTGCTCGCGTCCGCGTTTTTTTTCTTGTTCGCGTAGGAAACGCAGACCTTCGGCCTCGCCTAGCTGAGCCAACTTTGCGGCAGCCATCAGGCGCACTTCAAAGGGGCCCGCGTCGGCAAGCAGGCTGTGCAGACGCGTGAGCGCCGTTGCGTCTCCCGCTCGCGCGAGGCAGGCCAGGATGCTGATCCGCGTCGCATCGGGCAGACCTTCGCGCTGGCTGTAGCTACGCAGCACGCGCTGCGCATCGGGTGGGCCCTGCTCACAGAACGTTAGTGCGGCACGGAACTGCGTCTCCTGCTCGGGACTGCCCAGGGTCTGTTCCAGGTATCTTTGGCCGCGGGCATCGCCTAGCTGACGCAGCGCGTTCGCCACTGCGACGAGGACCTGCGGCTGCTCGCTGGTCGTTCCAGCGGGCCGTTCCAACATCGCGGCCAATGCAGGCACGGCACGACGATCGCCAAGCGTTCCTAGCGCTAAAGCGGCCTGAGCCCGCAGTGCCACGACATCGCTGCGCAGGGCTGCTTCCAGCTCGGGACGCAGCGACTCATCGCGGCTCTGTCCCAAGGCCGAAAGAGCGGACGCGCGCAGCTCGGCTGGCCCGCTGGCCAGATCCGCACGCAGGACGGCCAGCGCCCGCTCGCGCAGCGCCGCGAGCTCACGTGACTTGATGCCCGAGCTTTCCAGCGGGCCGCGCAGCGTGCGATACAGGACCGTCGCAAGCAGGACCATGCACAGAAGTCCCACGGCGGCCACGGCGACGAAGCGCAGCGGATGCCGGGGCGAAGGCTGCATGCGGGCCAGTCCATCCATGGAATATCGGCCGCGCTGCCCGCGTGTGTGCAGGATCGCGCTCGACTCTTCCTGCAGCGCCGCCTCGACTTCGCGCATGGATCGCAGCCGCTGCTCCGGCTCCTTCGACAGCAGGCGCAGCACCAGGGCATCCAGGTTCTTGCTGACGCCGGCCTTGGGGTATTTCTGTCGCAGCGACGTCGGGGGCACCGTCAAGTGCTTGGCCATCAGGGCCATGTTCGTCGGAGCGTCGAACATCGGCTCGCCGGCCAGCATCTCAAAAAGCATGCAGCCCAGCGCGTATTGGTCGACGCGGACATCCAGCTTTTCGCCGCTGATCTGCTCGGGGGCCATATAGCCCGGTGTGCCCATCACCGAGCCACTCTGCGTGAAGCCATCGACCGCCTTGCCCTGAGCCGGCTTGCTCGGTACCGCCGTCGGGGCCGCCACCGGGGCTGCCGTCGGGGCCGCCGCGCTGTCCTGCGCCCGCTTTCCGCTATCGGGAGTATCGTTTCGTCGCGCGACCTTGGCGATGCCGAAGTCGACGATCTTGACGAAGTCCGCCGTGCCGTCCTGTTCCAGCAGAAAGACGTTGTCCGGCTTCAGATCGCGATGAATGACCCCTTTTTCGTGGACCGCTTGCAGGCCCCGCGCAATCTGCATCGCGATGTGACAGGCGCGCAGCGGATCGATGGGACCTTTGTGCAGCTCGGCAGCCAGCGTGCGGCCGGCCAGAAATTCCATCTCAAGAAACGCGCGACCGTCGTCAAGGACTCCGAAGTCAGCGATGTACACGGTGTTGGGATGGCGAATTTTCGACGCCAGCCGCGCCTCGGAAAGAAAGCGCTCCTGCGCCTCTTCTTCCTCGGGCTTTAGCAGCACCTTGAGCGCAACCAGGGTATCCAGCGTCAGGTGGCGAGCCTTGTACACCACGCCCATGCCCCCCTGACTCAGCCGCTCAAGCACCTGGTACTTCTTGTTGAGGATGGTGCCGACGATTTCGCTTGGCTCGCTGGCTGCGTTCGACATGAAGATTTTGCGCCTGGATCATCGTATGCCATTTCGTCGTGACAGCGACGCGTAACTTCACAAATCGTTGCGCCATAACCCCGTGATAAGCTGGCCCTGGTTCTTCGTATGCTTGCGGCTCTTCTTCGTCCTGCATTGCTCTCGGTCTGCTTCTGGGTGGCGCTGACGCTGGCCTGGGCTGACCGCGGCGAGCCAACATACGGGTCCTCGTTGCTGGCGACGGCGCAGGCCAAGAAGCGAAGCGACAAGCCGACGACGGCAGCGGCCAAAAACACGCTGGATCGCGGCCTCGCAGCGCTGGATGCCAAAGATTTTCCGACGGCGACACGGCTGCTGAGCGAGGCGTTTCGCCAGACGCCCCGCCCCGAGATCCTGTTTCACCTGGCGCGTGTCGCCGCAGCCGAGGGACAGACGCTTGTGGCGTATGACTTGTTTCGACGCTACATGGCCGATCCAGCGCGTGAACCCGACGAGGCCGCCGCTCGCGTTGCTGAGCAAGCCCTGGCCTCGCCGCCTGCGACGAGTGCCAGCTTGGTCATTCAGTCGGATCCAGGAGCCTTTGTTGTCGTCGATAACCGAGTCGCGGGGACGCTGCCGCTGACCCTGTCGCTGGTCCTGCTTCCGGGGGCGCACAGCATCGTTCTGGAGTTCGGAAGCAAGCGAATCGAAGCCGCCGTGCAGGTGCCGGCGGATCGGGTCAGCGAGCTGCGGATCAGTCGTTCGTCGGGAGCCGTGCTGCTGAGCGTGCTGCCCGCCATCCTGGTTGCTAGCCAGCCGACGGCACTTCCTACCGAGTACAGCCGACGGCTCGCTGAAGTCTTGGAGCTTGCCGCGCGCAGCGAGGGCCACACCACGCTGCGAATCGAGCAGTTAATGCCGCAGTCCGATGAGCGGGCGCGCTGTTTGACCCAGCCGCGCTGCCTGCGCGATCTGGCCCGCGCCAACAAGGCGGACTGGCTGCTCGTGCAGAGCATCGTTCCCCGAGGCGACGCAAAAAACCTCACCTGGGATGTCAAGCTGCGCCTGCAGCACGTCGACATTTTCGAGCCGGCCGCCGAGTCCGAACTGACCAGCGCAGCCAGCCAGCCTGAGCAGGCTCTTTCGTCGCTGAAGCAGTCTTACGGCAAGCTGCTGGGCAGTGGGCTTGCGCGTCCGCGAGGATCGCTGCGCATCGAAATCGAGCCGACGACTGCGGCGGTGCAGATCGACCGCCAGCCTCTGGCTGCGGGCCAGGGCGCCACGACGGTACACTTATGGGCCGGACGGCACAGCGTGGCCGCAAGCGCAGCCCAGCATCAGCCTCAGGAACAGCTTGCCGAGGTGCGCGAGGGCGAGGTCACGCCGCTGCGCATCCAGCTTGCACGCAGCGAGGCAGCCAGCGCCTCAGTCCCGTCGGAATCCCTGCTGCTTCCAGCCCGGCCCAAGCGGTCGCGGCTGCGGCTTGCGCTGGCCGGCACCATGGTCGGGCTCGGCGTGGGAATGATGGTCATTGGTACCGTCGGTGTGCGCGTGAATGGACACTGTACCGCGCCCATCGTCGAGCCCGCACTCGCCTGCCCGGATCTTTACTCCACAGCGGCGCCCGGCGGCTTTGCTCTGGGCAGCGGCATCGCGCTCGTCGGATCCGGGATTCTGCTGTTTGCCTTGCCCGGCTCATCGACGCAGGCCAAGCCAGGCCCAGGCCAGCGCCCCTAAGATCCCGTCGGAGACACGAAGCGCCCACGCAGAAGACCGATGGCTTCGCGCCCACGCGTCCAGTGCCAGTCGTCGCGGGCGTTAAAGTACAGGTACAGCTCGTCGCCAAGCTCGCGCGCATCCACCGCATAGACATGGCTGCGTCTCCAGCCCGTCGTCGGCAGCAGAAACGGTGCGCCCTGCACCGCAAAGTGGATGCCATCGTCCGAGGTCAGCATGCGCACGGCCGATCGGCTGCGCCCTTGCTCGTCGCGGTAGATGCCGTTTTGCAGACCCAAGAAGCCATCGGCAGCGCGCAGCACCTTGAGTGCGCCTGCGCCAAGGTTGGCAAACGCATCCGTCGGCGACGGGGACAAGATCGGCTCGTGACGCGGCACAAACGGTCCGTGCGGCGACGGGCCCTCGGCGACTCCAACATGCGCGGGCTCGTCGAAGCCGCAGTCTTCGAGATGGACCAGGCCGGCGCTGAAGTACAAGCGATAGGTATCGCCAACGCGCACCAGGCATGGGTTGCTGACGGCACGGCTGGCTCCCCGCAGGTGCCACGGCAGGCTGGGCTGAAGCAGCGTCTGAGGCTGGCTCCAGCACCGCAGATCCAGCGAGCAGCGGACCTCGATGTGCGAAGACCACGGCAGAAACGGCAAGAACAGGCGCGTGCGTTCGTACAGTAGGTAATAGCGATCTGCCTCGCGATACAGGAACGGTCGCAGGGCGTTCCGCGCCACCACGCCCCGCTGTTTTTCCCAGGCCAGACCGTCGCCGGATGTGTAGTGATGAATGCCCACGAGCGAGTGCGCAAACAGGTGCCAGCGTCCGTCGGGAGACTCCGTCGGTGGGCAGACCGAGGGGTCGGCCACGATCGGCGAAGGAAACGGCGCGCGAATCAGCGGGTTTTCCGGGGCTTCTTGCCACGTGATGTGCAGCAGGTCAGCGAGCGAGCGCATGCGCCATGCTATCGCAGGCAACGCGACAGGCGGGCGCGCACGTGAGCTACTGCGGCTCGGTCAGCAGCAGCGCCAAGCTGTACTGCGTCGGTGTCGCACTCTCGCCGAGTGCGAAGGCCGGCGTAGGATTTCCGACATCTGAGTATCGGCCAACAGTCATGCTCTTAATTGGGTTAAATTTCATGGGATTAGATAATCGATCGCTGGAGAATCCATCGCCTTGGTTTGAATTCCAGTTGATAGACATGCCATTGTATGTAATAAAGTCAGACAGTCCATCGCAATCAAAATCTGCAATAGCCAAATGACGTGTGCTGATAACATCGGTGGGGACTATGTATTTTTCGAATATATCTGATCCGCGATTATAGTAAATCACGATTGAACCACCTGACGTGGTGCCAGAGCCATACGTTACGACATCAGGCCTCCCATCCAAGTTTACATCTACTATCTGCGCTTGATTGTTTGTATTTGTCAGAATCTCCGATATTAGAATAGAAGATTCCGTGATTTTGTTTTTTATAATCATAATAGTTCCGGTGGCATTATCGGTCAGAACAATATCCGCGATTCCATCACCGGTCAAATCGCCAGCAATCATAGACGTGACTTTGCCGATTGTGCGAATCGGGATTTCACCAATTAATTCGAATTCTCCTTTTGTGCCAAATTTATATACCGTTACGGTTGGTTTGTTGTTCATCTGGTTCAAAAATGCCAGACGGTCAAGCATTTCGGCATTGCCATCGAAATTTCCAACCGCAGCATCGGAATGAGGCACTTGCGCAGCGGGTTCCAGTTCTTTAAAGTCATATGGCTGCATCTGCCCTGGCTTCGAATAGGTCCACAGTCGATAATTCATCGATTGATCAATAGCTAATACGTCAAGTGGGCTATTGGCAATGAAATGCGCAGCCATAATTTTGTTCAATGGTATTGGCGTTCTAGAATTTCCGACGTATCCAGAAATAAAAGTATTATTTTCCTTTGCAAAGGCATAATTGACCGCCGGGGCGTTTTTGTCGTTTAGTAGTATAATCCCATTGTTATTGAGGGCATCAAATTTGACTCCAACCATCATTTCGATTTTAGGATCAAGTGCTCCATTATTCGTGTCGACGGAAAATTTGATATCATTTGCTCGCAGGCGCAGTATTTTATTATTGCTAGTCGTTAAGTTGTCTAGAGTATGAATTACTACCTCTGTGAGACCGCATGCACCTGACACAGCAGGAGTAAGTATCGTTATTTCGTTCTCGCTAGCCATTTTGATCTGCGCATCAATTCCTGCGATCGTAACTTTGTCAACTCTGGCAAAGCCTTTTCCTCTTAGATTTATTTCTACATTTCCATTTCGCGAAACTGCGAATGGCGAAATTTTGTCGATTCGCGGAGTTCTTTTGTCGATACATATATGTTTGTCCATATCACATTCAGAATTGCTGTCTGCACAAGGCCGCACGTCGCTGCAATAGTCGGGATTCGCGGTGGTAAAGGCTTCGCAGGACAGCAATAGCAGGGCACTTAGCAAGAAGGAACGCATAGACACCTCCCCATGTGTCGGGCGCCGGACTGGGCCCGCGTGTCAACGTTCCCGAGTGTACATCGCCCCCCGGACAGGCTGGGCCCGCGATGCCTGCACGGCGACGAAGAAGCCGGAAATAGCGGGGCAGGGGAGGATGCGGACCGCGGCTGGGGCGGGTCCCAATCGCGGGCGAGCGGCGGGAGGGGCGATGAGAGGGACGCGCTGCGACCGGGGGCTAGCGGGTCGCCCAGCGCAGACGACGCAGAGCGAGCGCCGAGAGGGCGAGCAGCGAGATCACGAGGGCTCCACCGCGCGAAGCCGGAGCCGACGAACCAGCAGCGCCAAGCTGACAGCCGCAGCCGGTCGGGGTCTGACCCGACGGAGGCAGGTCGGCCATATCCGGCGGCGCGCTGAGATCGAGGGTCGGCTGCACCGACATGTCCGCGTTGTCGACGATGTTGACGTTGGCGCAGTGGTAATAAAAGCAGGGCGCGGCGTGCTTCGACATGTACTGCACGATCTGCATGGTGCAGTTGGGGCAGGTAAAGCCCGCCGGCAGCTTAAAGGTGACGGTCTGATCGCCCGCGAAGTTGGTGCTGTGCTGAAGCAGACCGTCGGCGACCACCGGCAGCACCGGGTTCATATCGATGGGCACCGAGGCGCACTGATCGCCCGGCATGGGCGTCACGGGCGGCGTCATGAACTTGCTGGGGTCGGGTCCGATGCTGATGCGGTAGTGGCCGGGGTGAAAGATGGTCTCGCGGATGGTCAGTGTCACCATGTCGCCGGGGCGATAGGTCGTGACCTGTCCCGTCGGCGTGCCGGCTCCTGCTGCCGGGCCGCAGGGGGCTGTCTTCTGCGGGTCACCATACGGGCTGCTTTGCATGTACGCCGACGCCGGCTGAAGCAGCATGTAGTGGGCTTGGGCGGGGCTTGGGCTCAGCGCGGCCAGCGTCGAAAACGACAGCAGCGAGAGCAGGGCGCGAGCGCGAGAAACAAGGCGAGCTTGGCACGTAGACATCACAGCACTCCTAGTCTTCTGTGTGGGCGAGAGGACAACTTTATTGCGTAGGAGAGATCTCGTTATCACAACTTGCGCTGCGCGGGCAGCATGGATATCGAGGGGCTTGTTCTTCATCGCCCGGCTGGCCTATGGTCGCGGCCATGGCAGACAGTGACTCAGGTGGAGTCTCTCGACGAGGCTTTTTGATTCAAAGCGGTACGGGGAGCGCCGCGTCCTTGCTGGGGGCCGCATCGCTGCCCGCCGTGCGATCCAGCGCGCAGGCCGCGCCTGCCCCGGCAGCCGCCCCGATCACCGAGATCGGGCCGGGCCCTGTGCCGGTGCAGCTTCAGGTGAACGGCAAGACGGTGGCGGCACGCATCGAGCCGCGTGACACGCTGGCGCATGTGCTGCGCGAACAGCTCGGCCTGTCCGGTACCAAGATTGGCTGCGACCGCGGCGCGTGTGGCGCCTGCACCGTCTGGGTCGACGGCATCCCAACACCGGCCTGCATGACCTTGGCCTTGGACGTCGCGGGCACGGCGGGCAAAGGCGGACGCGCGGCTCGGCCCGTCACCACCATCGAAGGACTGTCGACGGCCCAAGGCACGCTGCACCCGGTGCAGGACGCGTTTGTGGCCCACGACGCCTTGCAGTGTGGCTTCTGCACGCCGGGCATGGTGATGAGCTGCGCCGCCCTGTATGAACGCAAGCGATCGCAGGGCCAGCTCGCCGCGCTGAGCGAGGGCGAAGTTCGCGAGGCAATCGCCGGCAACCTGTGCCGCTGCGGCACCTATCCGCATGTCGTACGCGCCATGCTGTCGACGGCAAAAGGCACAGGCAACGGCAAGAACGGAGGCAGTCGATGAGTCGAGCCGAGGTCCTAGTGGGTCTGGTGGGCGCCGACGCCACGCTGCAGTCGCGCGAGCTGCCCGACGGTGTGCCGCCGTCATGGCGCGAGAGCAGCACGCTGGCTGTGGTGGGTAAGCCGACGCAGCGCATCGACGGCAGCGACAAGGTCACGGGGCGGGCGCGCTATACGCCCGACATCAAGCGGCCGGGGCTGCTTCACGGCAAGATTCTTGGCTCGCCGCATCCCCATGCCCGCGTCCACGGCGTCAACATCTCGGACGCCGAAGCGCAGCCGGGCGTGAAAGCGGTGGTGGTGCTGCCGCATCTTTTGGGCGGAGCCAAGCTCGAATCGGAAAAGGCCCGCGGCAAGCTGGTGCCGGTGGTGCGATACCTGGGACAGCCGATTGCCGCTGTTGCCGCCGAGACGCCCGAGCAAGCCAAGGCCGCGCTCGCTCGCATCAAGGTGGATTTTGAAGTGCTGCCTCACGTCGTCGACCCCGACGAGGCGCTCAAGCCCAATGCGCCGCTGGTGTTCAGTGGGCCGGTCAGCATGTCCGGCTCGGCGGGTGGGGGCGGTGCCAAGGGAGGCATTCCGCAAAAAGGCAACCTGCGCGGGCCCAAGCGCGGCGCTCCGCGCGGCAAAGATGCGGCGCAGATGGAACAGGCGGTGGCGGCGGCCCTGCGCAGCGGGCAGACCGTTGTGCGCGGGACGTATCGCACGCAGGTGCAGACGCACTCGGCCCTTGAGACGCACGGCTTGACCGCCGAGTGGGCCGGGGACGAGCTCACGGTGTGGGCGTCGACGCAGGGCATCTTTTCGGTGCGCGATGAGCTGGCCGAATACCTGGAAATTCCCACATCAAAGGTCCGCGTAATTACCGATTTCTGCGGCGGTGGCTTCGGGGCCAAGTTCGGCGCCGGGAACTATGGCGTGCTTGCGGCCCTGCTGGCCAAGAAGGCCGCGGCCCCCGTGCGCGTCTGCCTGGATCGTCGCGAAGAACACCTGGCCGTCGGCAACCGTCCCGCGTCGGAACAGAACATCGCCTTGGTGTCCGGCAAAGACGGAAAGCTGGCCGCGATCGAGCTTCGCGGCTGGGGCGCAGGCGGCGCAGGAGCGGGGGCCGGCTTCGCTGGGCCCGCGAACAACGTCTATGGCCACTGCCCGGCGATCTACACCGAGGAGTTCGACGTCTTTACGCACACCGGTCCGCTGGCCGCGTTTCGTGCGCCGGGGCATCCGCAGGGGGCCTTCGCGCTGGAACAGGCCATGGACGAGCTTGCGGAAAAGCTCGGCATCGATCCGCTGGAGCTCCGCGAGCGCAACGACCCGCATCCGGGCCGCCGTCTGGAACGGCAGAAAGCGGCTGAGCTATTCGGCTGGTCGCGACGCACGCTCGCCGGACAGCTTCCGCCCGAGGGAGCGCTGGGACACATCCGACGCGGTCTGGGGATGGCCCAGGGCTGCTGGTATTACTTCTGGTCCGACGATAGCCATGCCGAGGTGCGCATCCACCGCGACGGCACCGCCGAGGTCTTGGCCGGCGTGCAAGACATCGGGACCGGCGTGCGTACGCCGCTGGCCCAGGTCGTTGCCGAAGAGCTGGGGATTCCCCTTGCATCCGTGAAAGTGTCGATTGGCGATACGCGTTTGCCTGTGGGTCCTGGATCGGGGGGCAGTGTCACGACGGGGTCGATCACTCCGCCCGCCCGCGACGCCGCATATCAAGCGCGCCTGAGCCTGTGCAAAGAAGTCGCGCCCCTGGTCGGGGCCAAGGACTTGGCACCAGGGCCGGGCGGCAAGCTGGTGGGGACTGCAGCGGGCAAGCCAATCGAGCTATCGCTGAAGCAAGCCGCGGCCAAGCTGCGCAAGGAACAAGTCAGCGGCACCGCCCGTCGCAAGCCGGACTATGACGCTGCGGCTACCAATGGCCGCGCCTGGGGACAGACGGGAGGCGTGCAGCTCGCCGAGGTGACGGTCGACACGCTGACCGGCATCATTCGCGTCGAGCGGATCGTCGCAGCCCACGACTGCGGCCGCCCGCTGAACCCGCTTCTGGTCGAGAGCCAGATCCACGGCGGCATCATCCAGGGCATCTCGTATGCCTTGTTTGAAGAGCGACGCCTGGACCGGCGAACGGGCCGCATGCTCAACGCGAACTTAGAGCAGTACAAGATTGCCGGTGCGCTGGATGTGCCGCGCATCGACATCGCGCTTCTGGAAGATCTGCACGGCCGCACGTCAACGGATGCACGCGGAATTGGCGAGCCAGCGACGGTGCCAACCGCTGCCGCTGTCGCCAATGCGGTGTACAACGCCATCGGCGTCCGCCTGCGCGAGCTGCCACTTACCCCGGCCCGAGTTCTGGCCGCGCTGGCAGCCCCGGCGACGGGAACCGCGCCACGCTAATCGGGGGAAAAGACGATGAACGCATTTACCTGGGTCGAGGTCACAACAGCAGAGCAAGCGGTCGCGCAGCTCTCGGCGGCGCGCGGTGGATCGGCGCTGCTCAAGGCCGGTGGGATCGATGTCCTGGATCGCCTGAAAGAGGGTCTGGATGCGCCAGAGCGCCTGATCGTTTTGCGCCGTCCGACGGCAGGCAGCAAGAGCACGCTGTCCGAGATCAGCGAGATCCCAGCCAGTCGGCTGCCCGATTCGATCACGCGGCTTCTGCCGGCAGGAAACGCAGGCGATGCGCCGCAGCCTCGGGACTGCCTGCGCATCGGGGCGCTGGTGACGCTGGCGCAGATCGCGAGCCACCCGACGATCCTGCGAGCGCTTCCGGCACTTGCGCAGGCGGCCCACGCGATTGCAACGCCACAGATTCGCGCGGTGGCGACGATTGCCGGCAACCTGCTGCAGCGTCCGCGCTGCTGGTACTTCCGCAGCGCGGACTTTCACTGCCGCAAAAAAGGCGGCGATGAGTGCTTCGCTCTCGACGGAGAGAACGAATATCACGCGATCTTCGACAATCGCACGTGCGCCGCGGTGCATCCGTCGGGGGCGGCGGTGGCCCTCTTGGTGCTGGATGCCATCGTCGAGATCCAGACGGCGAGTGGCACGCGACAGCAGCGCCTGTCGGCGTTTTTTGTCTCTGCGTCGCAGCAAGGCGGCGATGTGAAGCGCGAAAACCGCTTAGAGCCCGGCGAGGTAATAACGCACCTGTACATTCCTCTGCCGTCTCCCGACGAGCGAAGCCTGTACCTAAAGAGCAAACAGAAGCAGAGCTTTGACTGGCCGCTGTGCGAGGTCGCTATCTCGGTGCGACGAGCCCCGTCGGGTGCGGGGTCCTTGCTGCAGGCGGCGCGCATCGTAGTGGGCGGCGTGGCGCCTATTCCATGGCGGGCCAAAGCTGCCGAGGCGGCTCTTTTGCGTCTGAGCAAGCTGGATATCGAATCGGTGCGTGCCATTGCTCAGGCCGCCAGCGACGGAGCCAGGCCGCTTGCCAAGAACGGATACAAGGTGCCGCTGTGCCAGGGCGTGGTCGCGCAGGCGGTGATGCAGATCCTGTCGAACGCCTAGAAAGGAGATCGTTCATGCTCATTCCTTCCCAAAGATCGGCACCGGCAACGACAGGACTTGACGATTCGTCCAGCGACGGAACAACCGCCACAGGCGAGCCGGAGCTCGCGGCGGCGCTGACGACGTGTCGCAAGCTGCGCACCAAGTTTGCGTTTCTGCCGCTTAACACGGCCGACAACGAGCCCGTGTATTGGCAGACCGGCGATGGCAGCACCGCCGTGTACTGGTGCCTGCGCACCATGGAGTGCGCCGGTCCCGACGGCGGCCTCGCCCACGCCAGCCTGTGCCGCGGCGATCGCGCCTGCTATGCCTGCCATGGTGAATAGCTGGTTGGCGGCGTTGGCCCTAGTTCCGCACGCAGCCCGACTTCAGCGACGTGCTGTACGGGCGAAAATGCTTGCTGTACAGTGAGCGGTCTTCTTTCGTCGGCCGGTCTAGCGGAACAGCATGCCCAAGTCTTCGTCCATCTGTCGCGAGCAGGTCCACTTCGGCGACAACGCCCTGGCACAGAGCCTGTATGGCCAGAACAACGTCCACCTGAAGCTCATCGAGCGTCAGCTTGGCCTGTCCTTGCACGCGCGCGGCGACGAGCTTTCGATCATTGGGGCGCCTGACGCGGTCGAGCGCGCTCATCGCTTGCTGCAAGAGCTCAGCGCGCTGCACAAAAGCGGCACCGCGATCTCGTCGGAAGAAGTGGTGCGAGCGCTGGTCATGCTGCAGCACGACAAGCAGAGCCCGGTGCGCGATGTCTTGCAGGACACGGTGATCATCGCCCATCGCGGCCGTCCCGTCGTGCCCAAGAGCGTCGCGCAGCAGCGCTATCTGGATGCGCTGCGCAACCAAGACATCGTGTTTGGCATCGGCCCGGCGGGCACTGGCAAGACGTACTTGGCGATGGCCATGGCCGTAAAGTACCTGCTGGAAAAGCAGGTCAAGCGCATCGTCTTGTGTCGTCCTGCCGTCGAGGCCGGCGAAAAGTTGGGCTTCCTGCCGGGCACCATGCAGGACAAAGTGAACCCGTACCTGCGGCCGCTTTACGACGCGCTCAACGATCTGCTCGATATGGAGCGCGCTCAGCTCATGATCGACCGCGGCCAGATCGAGGTGGCGCCGCTGGCCTTTATGCGCGGGCGGACGCTGAACGACAGCTTCGTGATCCTCGACGAGGCGCAGAACACCACCAGCGAGCAGATGAAGATGTTTCTGACTCGCCTGGGCTATGACAGCAAGGCCGTCATTACCGGGGACGTGACGCAGGTCGATCTGCCGCACCGCACGCAGAGCGGCTTGGTCGAAGTCGAGCGCTTGCTGGCCGATATTCCCGGCATCGAATTCATCCGCTTTAGCGAAGTCGACGTGGTTCGTCATCCCTTGGTGGCGGCGATCATCCGCGCCTATGACCGCGCGCAGGAACGCGGCTCGGAACGGACAAGCGAGCGCAGCGGCGAGCGTCCGACAGAGCGGGCCGAGCTTCGTCGCGATGAGCGCACGAGCGACGAAGAACCCACCGATTCAGCAGCCACCCTGGAACCTACCGAAAGAAAGGAATCAACATGAGCCGCACGGTTCAGTGTTTCAAGCTCAAGCAAGAACTGCCCGGACTTGACTTCGTCCCCTTCGACGACGATCTGGGCGAGCGCATCTACAACGAGATCTCGGCCGAGGCCTGGCGTCAGTGGATCGAGTATTCCAAGCGCCTGATCAACGAATACCGTCTGGACCTGGTGACGCCCGAGGCCTTTCACATGCTGCACAAGAAGTGTGACGAGTTTCTGTTCACCGACAGCGCAGCCGCGGAGCCGGCCATGTACAAGCCCGCCGACGAGCACAAGCACTAAGCCCCACGTCGGCCCGTCCGCTTCCCGCCCACCGCGTTATCCCAGCGCCAGGTCTTGTCGCGCGAGCTGACGGTAGGCTCAGCGGACTTCCGCCAGCGTGCAGGTCCGCGCCACGCCCAGGATCGCGTAGAGGTCTCTGTCGGCTTCCATGTCCCTCGGCCCCGAAACGGTCTAGGGCAGGGCGCTTGGGACCTTGCCCAGGTCAACGTAGGCGCGGTCGACCATGATGATGAAGGGGCGGTCGAGGAACTTCAGGCCGCCTTTGCCGTCGTGCTCGATGATCTGCAGCTTGCCCATGCCGTAGCCCATCGGCCCGCGCGAATAATAGTGCGCCTGCAGCGTGTACGGATAGGCGCGCGACTTGACGTCGAGCGGGATGCTGAAGCACTCGGGGCCATAGCCGGTCGTGACGTCGGCATAGAGCTCGCCGCCCGATGGCAGCTGCCGGCTGCTGTAATACGCATGGCCGCCCTGGCCGTCATAGATGTGGAAGTCGACATCGTTGGCGTCGGTTTCCCAGCTGAGCACGAAGCGCACCGACGGCCCCTGCGGCAGATCCATGCCCAGCCCGCGCAGGCGATCGCGCACTTCTTTTTCGCGGCCCGGCTCTTTGCGAATCCAGGCCGCAGCCACCAGCCCCACGTCATCGGCCAAGATGCGCTCAACGCCGCGGAAGCGCCCCGACGGATACTGGCGCGTGGCGCCCGCGATGATGGCATCCAGCGCCTCAGCAAAGCGTCCCAAGCGCAGCAGCGAATAGGCCAGGAAGCGATGGCTGTTGGGGTGATCCGGGCGCGAGTCCTTGGCCTTGCGGAAGGTGTCGGCGGCCAGATCCAGCGACTTGGCATAGCGCACCGCGACGCGCTCTAGACGCGAGCCGGCAAAGCGACGCAGGTCGGCGCGGCCGGGGAACAAGTCAATGATCGATCCATAGGCCCGCGAAGCCTGCGGCAGCTGACCCAGGGCTTCGTACGCCTCGCCAAGGCCAATCAGGGCCAGCACATCGCCGGCATCTTCATCGCGCCACTTCTGCGCCGCTTTCTGGGCGTCCGCAGGGCGCTTCTGCTTCAGCAGATCCATGACCTCGCGCAGGCGTCCTTCGTATGGCTCGGCAGCCGGCGGTGGCGGCGGCGGCGCCATGCGTCCGTCGGTCGCGATTTCCATCGGGGGGCGACGGGACTGCAGCACGGCCATGTCGCGACGCGGATCCTGCCTCTGCATGCGTGGCGGCGGCGGTGGCGGCGGCGGCGGAGCGCCACCAGTCGCCATCGCGCCCGCTTGCGGCATGTCGCTGCGCGGGCGCGGTCCTGGCATGGGCTTGGACGGCATGGCCTGGACAGGACTCGGCATCCTCGACTCCTCACGCTCTGTCGCCCTGGGTTCAGCGGCCGGCGCCATCTCAGCCATTCGGGCGGGCGCTTTGGCCTTGGCCTTGGTTTCCATCCGCTGGCTCTCATCGGCTTTGGTCGCGCGCATCGGCGGGCCTCCAGGTGCCGCCGGAGTCACCGGAGCCGCTGAAGTCGTCGGAGCCGCTGAAGCCGCAGCACCCGCCGACTCGTCGGCGGCACGGACGGCCGCTTCTTTCTTATCCGCGGCCCGGTTCGCATCCTTGTTGCGCGCCGTGGCCATCGGCATCAAGACCGGCGGGGGAGGGGGCGGAATCGGATCCATCGCCAGCTGGTTCTTGCGATTCAGAAGCTCGATGCCCGTGGCCCCGACGGTCATGATGTCGGTCAAGGCGCGGCGATCGATCTTGAAGCGCTCATAGTCCGCTTCGGTCTCAAGGACCAACAGCGCCGTGAAGTCCGACAGCACGCGGAACTTCGTCGACAGGTCGACGATCTGGTGCTTGAGCGCCTCGCGCAGGTCGGCATCCTGTGCCGCCATCGTGTCGCGCTGGTACATCAGGCGCTTGATGCGCGCTCCGACCCAGGCGCGTTCGAGCAGCGGGCGCGTCACACCGTACGTGGTCAGCGGACGCTCGACCGTGCCCAGACCAGGGCCCGTCAGCACCAGCGTGGCCTGGCCCTGCTGCGCCGGCAGGTCGGCATAGACCAGAAATTCATCGCCCGGCTGCACGCCCGAGAGCTCCACCGGCCACACCCACTGACTGCCCGGCACGGACACCTGAATCTTTGAGTACGTCGGCCGCAGCAGGCGCGCGACCAAGCCGGCGGCCGGCAGATCGCCTTCGATCTGCACGCCGTCCTGCGGCAGTCCCGCCGTGACCAGGCGACCCAGCATGGTGTCATCGTGGATGCCGCCGACGCGGAGGACGTCCAGGCGCTTGGTGCCCGCCTGGGCCAGGTCGCGCACCAGCTTCTGCAGGCCCGGCGCTTCGCTGTCGCCCGCCGTGGCCACGCCATCGCTGATCACCAGGATGCGCTCGGCGCCGCCGCGGCTTGCGGCCACCTGCGCGAGCTGACGCAGCGTCCGTTCCAGATCCGATGCGCCGAGCGCGCGACGGTCTTTCAGGCGCTGCAGGTGGTTTGGCCCAAAGTCAGCGGCCTTGCCGGCGAAGATCTCTTCGGTCTCTTGATCGAAGGCGACGACGCGCAGCGGCAGCGCTCCACCGGCCTTGCTGCGCAGCTCGTGGACGACATTGGCCAGGACCTCGACCTGACTGGCAAAGCCCAAGGCGCGCGAGGCGCTGGTATCGAACAGCACGGTCAGGCTGGCGGGCAGCGCCAGCTTGCCGCCGCCATCGCTCAGGTCGGCGAGCGGCTGCACGCGGGCGACCAGCAGGTTCTCGTGGCGCAGGCCGGAAACGCTGTCTTTGCTCGGCGGCGGCACCGGTACGGCTACTTCAAAGTCGACGTCGGGCTGGAAGTCTGCCTTCTGCACCTCGACGCTCTGGTGCGTCACCGTGGTGCCCCCCAGCGACGAAGCCTGCCCGCCGGGCGTCGCGCTCTTGGCCAGGATGGCGCGAATGTCCAGGCGCTGCAGCCGCGGCAGCCCGCGCAGGTACACGCGATACGGCTGGTCGGCGCGCGGCCGCTCTTCGGAATACGAAAGGATCAGCTCTTTTTCCCCCGAGGGCGGAATCGGAAACACGCGGGCGCGGAACTGGTTGCCCGCCTGTTTTTCCAGCAGCGCCGGGTCCTGCCGGCGATGCAGAAAGTCTTCGTACGCCTGCCGCGCCGCTTGCAGCTCGACGACCTCGCCCTCTTGGAAGCGGTCGCCCAGGCGCATGGCAAAGCGCGAGATGGCAGCGCCGGGCGGCAGCGTGATCTCGAACTGCCCTTCGATCTGGCGCGGCTGTGGGTTTTGGAACACCAGGCGCAGCTCGGTAAAGGCCAGCGGGTCTTCGATCACCGCTCGCGCCGTCAGCGACTTAAGCACCAGGCCCGTGCCATCTGACGACGTCAGCGACAGCGGCGGCCCGGTGGGGCGCAGCACGCGGTCGGACTCGGGGTTCTTGGGGGGCAGGGGCTGCCAGAGGACGCTTTGCAGTCGCTGCGCCACCCCCAAGCCGGTGAGCAGCAGGCAGACCAAGGGGGCAACAACCAGGTCGCGGGTTCGCATCACTACATCCTTGCAAGAAGCCGTGCAGCGCCTTGTCCCAACAGCGGGTGTCGGGCCAAGAGCTCGCAAATTAGGACACAGGGTAACGAAAACGCGCGACGCACCCCAGCGGTTTTGCAGTTCGCACATTTCTGCCGCCCCCCGACTGCCAACACGGCTACATTGGAACGATGCGACACATCCCACGGTCTGCCTTGCGTTCCTGTGCGTCCTTGCGGATGGCTGCGTTTGTGCCCCTGCTGTGGGCTGGACTGTCGGCGCAGCCGGCCGCGGCCCAGGTGCCGATCACCATTCGTCCCCCGGCTCCGCCGCTGCCGCCGGGTCCGCCGTTGCCGCCGCCGCCGCCGATCGCGGTCTCGGTGCAGCCGCCCAGCGCGGGATACGTACAGCCGCCGATGCAGGGCGGCACCATGGTTCAGCTTCAGACCGACGATCTGCGCGCCGGGCTGACCCAGCTACAAGGAGGCGGCGTGGTCTATGGCCTGGGCTTTCGCTTCGGCGCGGTCCGGCACTTCCAGACCTGGGATCCCATCTGCCGCGCGCCCTGTGGCGCCGTCGTAAACCCCAACGAGATCTTCGCCATCCGTGGCCCCGGCATTGTGCCCAGCGACGGCTTTTCGCTGCCGCAGACCGGCGTCGTCTCGCTGTCGGTGCGCGCCGGCCACCGCGGCGTCCGCTCGGGCGGCGTTATCATGACGACGTTTGGCAGCATCCACACCGTCGTCGGCATCGTCTTTACCGCGCTCGGGGCGGCCTTTTCCACCGACAGCAGCCGCAGCAACACCGCAGCCAGCTTCCTCATCGTTGGCGGCACCAACCTCGCCGTCGGCACCGCGTTGATGGCTGGCGGCATCGCCATGATCGTGTACAGCCGCACCCGCGTCACCACCAGCGATGGCTATGTCCTGTCCCTAGGCAAAGACAAAGACGCCCGCCCCAAGCTGGCGCTGAGCGCTTCGGGCCTGCACTTCTAGCAGCCGAGCCGCGATCGCCTGCGGCCCTGGCGCGGACAGCGGGGCAGAGTCCGGCTGCGCCCCGCGCAGACCTGCGGACCCCGGCACCCCGGCGCCCCGCCCGCCGCGCAGACCAGGGGACCACGGGTGTCTGCCGATCTGCGCCGTGCGCAGACCAGGGGACCACGGGGAACCGGCGCTGTGTGCCCTGCGCAGACCAGGGGACCACGGGTGTCCGCCGATCGGCGCCGTGCGCAGACCAGGGGACCACGGGGAACCGGCGCTGTGTGCCGTGCGCAGACCAGGGGACCACGGGGAACCGGCGCTGTGTGCCCTGCGCAGACCTGCGGACACCCGTCCGCGCGGACGGCCTGCCGCGTGCGCACGGACGGGACACGGCGCGCAGGCGCCCGGATCGGCTGACAACGCTGCGGATCACGCGTGTCCCCCCCTGCAGCCCGCAACGTGGGGGATAAGCTCCCTGATCCGCCGCCCTGCACAGCGCGCGAGTGCCCGGTCTACGGCGGCTCCCGCCTTCCCGCGGCCAGAGCCGCGCCCGGTCCCGTCACTCGCCGCGCTCCGCGCCCTCGTCCGCAGCGCCCTCGCGCTCATCCCGCGCTTCCTCTTCGACTGCCGCCGGCCGGACGATCTGCGTACTCGCATCCACAACCGCGCCCGACTGAACCGCCCACGCATACCCCGCCTCCCCCAATCGAGCCCCCCGGAGGTCGGCCATGAAGAGGTTGGCCCTTTCAAGATTGGCCCCTTGGAGGTGGGCCCCTTGCAGATAGGCTCCTTCGAGGTCGGCCCCTTGCAGGTCGGCCCCTTCGAGGTCGGCCCCTTCGAGGTGGGCCCCTTGCAGGTAGGCCCCTTGGAGGTGGGCCCCTTGGAGGTGGGCCCCTTCGAGGACGGCCGCGAAGAGGGTGGCCCCTTGGAGGTGGGCTCCTTGGAGTTTGGCCGCGACGAGGTTGGCCGCAACGAGGTTGGCCGCAATGAGGTTGGCCTTTTGCAGATAGGCCCCGGAAAGGGTGGCCCCGAAGAGCTTGGCCCCATCGAGGGTGGCCCCTTGGAGGTTGGCCTCTTGCAGATAGGCCCCATGGAGATCGACCCCTGGCAAGCGGGCCTGTGCGAGGTTGGCCCCTTCGAGGTTGGCCGCTCGCAGATCGGCCCCTGGGACGTCGAGCGCAGGGGCTTGCAGACGGGGCGCCCACAGCATGGGCACCTCATCGGCCACCCAATAGCTGGCGAGCAGCGAGCGCAGGGCGCTTGGGTCGGTCAGGGCCAGGCCGGGCGCTGGGGCGACGGTGCAGGCGAGGGCGAGGGCGGTGGTGCGGATGTCGCGGCGCGTGTCGCGGCGCAGGGTGGCCGGGGTCGTCTCCAGGGCGTCGTTTTCAAACTCGGCCAGGGCCCAGGTGAGCAGGCGCTGGCGAGCCGCGGGCGGCCACTGGCGCAGGCGGGCGCGCAGGAAGGCAAAGTTGGCCGCGTCCTCTTCGCGCAGGGGGGCGGCGCGCAGGATGCCGGTCAGGCGCTTGGCCTCGCGTTCGGGGGTCGCTGGGTCGACGCAGACGCGCAAGAGATCCGACCAGCAGCGCGCGATGAGAAACTCGCGAAACGACTGGTGGCCAAACAGGATGGGCCGACTGCTCTCGGACAGATCCGCCTGCATGGCCAGCAAGAGCCCATCGCGCGCCACCTCGGCGCTCTTGGGATCGGTCAAGTCCAGCTCGTCTTCCAGCAGGCGATCGACCTGGGATCGGGTGAGCGGCTTGGGCTTGGGCTGGTGGCTCAGGCAGGCGGCGTGCCAGGCGACGCGCGCCATCAGCCACAGCATGGCCTGGGTCAGCTCACGACGCTCGACATCGTCAGGGGCGGCAGCCGGCGAGGGGGGCGGCTCGGCCGGCACGAGCGAGCGCTCGACGAGGGCGCTGTGCAGTGCCCGCGCGGCGCGGCGGATCACGGGGTGCGCGTCGCGATCGCGTTCAAACTTGCCCCAGGCGATGGCGCGAAAGAACGCTTCATAGATGCGGTGCTTGCGATCCCAGGCAGCCTCTCGCTGCTGCAGCTGCGTCGGGCCCTGGGGCAGGGGAGCAGGGGACGTGTCGTCGGCGGGACTGGCGGGCGGTTCCCAGTCGGCGTAGAGCGTCTGTAGGTTGCCCCAGGTGTACGCGATCATAAAGAGCAGGATCGGCGTGCCGGCGAGATCGTGAAGTCCGTCGCTGCGGACGTCAGAGGGCGCGATGGGCGGGCGACCGCTGCAGGCGTTCCAGCGGGTCAGCCACTGCCCGGCCTGGCCCAGATCGTCGCCGTCGGTATCAAACGGCTCAAGCTGCAGCACGGGGACGCCCCAGTCGGCGAGCTGTTCCGCGGGCAGGCTGTGCGGGCGCGAAAAGACGACGGCGCGGTGACGGGTGGAAAGCTGACCGCGCAGGTGCTCAAAGAAGTGCTGGCCGTCGCGCTCTAAGAACGCGACCTCGTCGAGACCATCGAGCAGAAACAGCGTCCGCTGCCGCGCGCTGGGGGGGCTGAGCGCCTTGTCGGCCTCGGACAGCTCGCCGATGCCCAGGTCGTTCCGCAGGGTCAGCCACTGCGCGCGGCGGACCGCTTGGGCGAGCTCGATGTTCGATGTGCTAAACGCCGTCTGACACTTCACAAAGACCGGGCGCTCTAGCTCGGCGGAGGGCTGGCTGCCGTGGTTCAGAAAGGCCTGCGCGACCTCGTACGCCAGCGTGCGCGCCGTCAGGGACTTGCCATGCCCGAAGTCGGCGGTGACGACGACCAGCGGATGCTGCTGCAGCACGGATCGCAGGAGCGTGCGAATCGGCTGGCGCTCGCTGTCGGTCGGTCGCTGGCTGCGCAGGCGGGCCCACGGCTCGACATACATGGTTCCAAGGGGCATGGGCGGCAGCGTGTCGTGGCCATGGCTGCGCACGTTGGCAAAGACATGGCGCAGGTGCCACGTCGCCATGTCACCGACCAGCAGGCGCTCGACCCAGCGGGCGCGCTCTGCGGCCTGATCGATGCGCAGCACGGCCACGCTCAGGTCGCGTGCGCCGGGTGACGCGAGAAGCTCGGCGACGTTGCGGCGAAAGGCCGTCTCAAACCGCCTGCGATCGTCGCCGGAGGGCGCGTCGATGAGTGGCGCGGCGAACACGGCGATGTCTCCAGCACCGGCCTTGCCCGGCAGGTTGCGCTGCGTAAATGCGGCCCACAGCGACGCGAAATACGGCGTCTTTTCGGGCTCGGCCAAGAGCTCGGGCAGCGACAGCGGCGGCTTTTTTCGATCGGGCGGACCGGCTGGCTGGGCCCAGGCCACGGCGGCATCCAGGTTGGCCCGAAGTCGCTTCGGATCGTCGAAGCCATGCAGCGTGCCGAAGCAATCGTGGAAGGCCTTGCCGAATGCCAAGGTCAGGACGGCCAGAGCCTGCGCGCCTTCCTTGGCGGATGCTTCTTTGGGCAGCCAGCTTCCAAGCTGTCCACCCAGCTCGATCAGCGACTCGTATGCTTTGAGGTCCAGCTCAAAGTCCGCCCCATGTCCCTGAACCGCCTTGTAGATGCTGTATCCCGTAGAAAGGAGCTTGCCAATCGCCGACGCGGCGCTGATCGGTTCCATGCCTGGCATCATGCCGCTCGGCAGACAGCGACTCAACGCCATCTTCGGACCCGCGGCATCCCGTCGTTGCCGCGTCACGGGATGGCCGCTGATGTCCGCTGATGCGCGGGCCGCTGATGTCCCCTGATGCGCGGGCCGCTAATGTATATTATGTCAACTAATCGGCTCAAGCTGTGGTGCCTAGATTGGCCGCTTGCGTCTGCGCCAGCTTCACTCGTACGCGGCGCTTCCGCGGCTGCTCTATCTCGCGGATACTGGACGCATGCGTGCGCGGCGACTCATTTTGCTGGGGGTTCTGGCCTGCGCCGCGGCCTGCCCCAATCCGTCGGGCTCGGCTTCTGCGCCAGCCGGCCCAGCGTCGCAGTCGACCGCGGCGGCGTCTGTGGCTTCGGCATCGGGGCCTGATGCGGCGACCGCGACCGATCGACGCGTGGCGATTCCGCCTACGCAGTCGTCTGAGCGCAGCGACCCAAAGCCCGTGGGTCCCGACGCCGATCTATTGCGGCCGGTGTTCATCGACGCCAGCTTTGGGACATTTCATCAGACCTTTCTGCAGTACGGCCTGAACGCCATCGAGCGCAGCGCGGTCTGGTCGCACTTCTATAAGAACCGCTGGGTGCATTGGAGCGGCCAGCTCGTCAAGGTCAGCTCTGCCGCGCTTCTGTTCCGGCAGCTTGGCACGACGACATCGTATGACGTGCTGGTGCGCGTGCCCCGCATCGATCCCGGACTGCGTCGACGGCTGACGACGGGCCGCATGTATAACTACGTTGGGCGTATCGACAGCTACGACGATATGTTCCGCACGATTTACCTCGAACAAGGTCAGATCTTCGACGCGGGACCCGAGGGTGTGCCAGGTGTCATGCTCAGCACGCCGCCTTTGGCCCGGATCTTTCCGCCGCCGCCGCGCATCTATGCCGGGCCTCCGGGGATCACCATCGGTGGTCTGCCCCCTGCTGCCGCGCCATCGGATCCGCTGCGCCCAGCCCCCGCCCAAAGCTCACGCAGCGACGGTCCGCGCTAAGTCGTTCGCAGGCTGCTTGGGCCCTGCCAGCCCTGCCCCGCCCCTGTTTTGCTCGATCGAGCCGGTGCGCTCCTGCGGCCCTACGCGACGCAGAGACGCAGCAGCAGACCTTCCATGATCCGCAGGTCTTCCAGCTTCGACAGCTTCAGACTGCGATCCGTCTGATAGATGGCTTCGTGCATGCGTCCGATGCGCTCTTTGGACAGGCGCCGCGCTTGATCGACCAGCTTGCCCGCGACGAAGGGATGCAAGCCCAGCAGGCTCGCGATGTCACCCGGCCCGCCCGCCCCGTGGGACAGCGCGTCTTCGGTCTGCCAAAGCTGTCGTACGTGGCGCGCCAGCATGGCCAGCAGGCGCAAGGCGGGCTCTTGCGCGCCCAGCATCCCCGAAAGCAAGCGCAGCGCCTCGCCCCGATTGCGAGCGCCCACGGCATCGATCAGCTCAAAGACGCTGTGCTGCCGCGTCGTCGCCACGACCTCTTCGACATCGGCCACACGCACCTTGGCCCCGACGGCGACATAGCAAGAAAGCCGCTCCAGCGCATCGACAAGCTGGGCCAGATCGGCGCCGATCTCGTCGGCGATGGCGGCTGCGGCTCCCGTCTCAAGAGCGATCTTCATGCGCTTGGCCTCGGACTCGACGAAGCCAGAGAGCTGTTTTTCGGGCAGCGGTGCCAACTTCAGAAGCAGGCCGTGCTTTTGGAACGTCAGATAAAACTTGGTGCGCAGATCCGCGTCTTCCGCGAGCAGCACCAGGCAGGTCTCGGGCGCGGGCGCCTGAACATAGCTGACCAGTCCGGCCAGATCGTTGGCCGACAGCGTCGAGGCGTCGCGCACCAAGACCAAGCGCCGCGGCGCCATCATCGGCAGCGTCTTGGCGCAGGCCACAATGCGCGCCACCCCCGCTTCCTTGGCCTGTAGCTGATCAAAGTTAAAGTCGCGCGTGGCCGGCTGCAGCACGGCTTCTTTGATCAAGTCGACGGCGCGATCGATCAAGAAGCGCTCGCTGCCGGTCAGGCAGATCAGGCGAGCAGCGTCGGGCTTGGCCAGGGCATCGCGCAGGCTCTGCAGCGGATCGGCAAACTTCGACGAAGCGGCAAACGACGGAGCAGCCATGACCGCGGCACTGTACCAGCGGAAGAGCCCACAAGGAGCGAAAACCTGCCCAACCCAAGAGGCTTTCCGCCGCGACCCCAGCATTGACCACGGCGCCGACCGCGTGATACGAGCACCGGCCATGCGTGCGCACAAGACGGTTGGGGTGATCGGTGGCTCTGGGCTGTATGACATCGGTGGCATCAGCGATGTCCATGAGGTCCATGTCGAGACGCCTTTTGGCTCGCCCTCCGACGCGTACGTGGTCGGTCAGTTGGACGGCGTTCGCATGGTCTTTCTGCCGCGCCACGGCCGCGGCCATCGCTTCCTGCCCAGCGAAGTCAACTATGCCGCCAACATCTTCGGCATGAAGAAGCTCGGCGTGGAATTCATCGTCTCGGTGTCGGCGGTCGGATCGCTGCGCGAGCACATCCGTCCCGGCCACGTCGTCCTGCCTGAGCAGTTCATCGATCGCACACGCGGCAGCCGCCGCAGCACGTTCTTTGGTCAGGGCTTGGCCGGTCACGTCTCGTTCGCCGATCCCATCTGTCGTCGCCTGCACAGCTGCTTGGACAAAGCCGCCAGTCAGCATGTCGCGCCCGACGCCCTGCATCGCGGCGGGACCTATGTCGTCATGGAAGGTCCGGCGTTTTCGACGCGCGCCGAGTCGTATCTGTATCGCTCGTGGGGCGCCGACATCATCGGCATGACCAACCTGCCCGAAGCCAAGCTCGCTCGCGAGGCCGAGATCTGCTACGCGACGCTCGCGCTGCCCACCGACTATGACTGCTGGAAACAAGACGAAGAAGCCGTCAGCGTCGATGCCGTCATCGCCGTGCTGCAGCGCAACGTCTCGCGAGCGCGCGACATCGTGCGCAGCGTCGCTGGCATCATCCGCGATCTGCCGTCGCACAGCGAGCATGACTGTCCCTGTCCACACGCCGCTCGGCACGCCATCATGACCGCTCCCGATCGCATTCCCGCCGAGATCCGCGAGCGCTTGGCGCCGCTTTACGGGCGCTACTTGAACGCGGCGGTCTAGCGGTCGCCGCAGGCCGCAGCGCCAGCGATGCCTACCTGCGTGATGGCTGTCTGCTTCCCCTACGCCTAACCAACCTTTCGTGCTGCATGACAAGAGAGTCCTCCATGTTTGGTCCCCTGGTCGTCGGTTCCATCGGCCTTGACACCATCGAGTCGCGTGGACAAGTGCGCACCGAAGTGCTCGGCGGATCCGCCGCGTACTTCGCGGCTGCTGCATCGTTTTTGGGTCCGGTCTCGGTTGTGGCCGTCGTGGGCGACGACTTTCCCGATTCTCACCGCGACTATCTGCACAAGCTGGGCGCCAACCTCGACGGTGTAGCGGGCGCCACCGGGCGCACGTTCCGCTGGCACGGCCGCTATTCGGACGATCTAAACAAGCGCACGACGCTGGACACGCAGCTCAACGTGTTTGCCGGGTTCAGTCCTGAGATACCGCCTGCGTATCGCCAAGCGCGCCTGGTCTTTCTGGGCAACATCGACCCGCACCTGCAGCTACGCGTCTTGGATCAGATCGAGAACGCGGCGATGGTCGGCATGGACACGATGAACTTCTGGATCACCGGCAGCCGACCGGCGCTTCTGCAGGTGCTCAAGCGCATCGACTTCCTGCTGCTCAACGACGAAGAAGCGCGCATGCTCTCCGGCGAGCACAACCTGGTCCGCGCCGCGCACGGAATCCACAAGATGGGAGCCAAGGGCGTGATCATCAAGCGCGGCGACGCGGGCGCTCTATTGTTCCATGGCGACCATACGTTTGCCGCGCCTGCCATGCCCTTGTCTGACGTCGTGGATCCGACCGGCGCTGGCGATAGCTTCGCCGGGGGCTTTATGGGCTTTTTGGGGCGCATCTTCATGGGCGGCGCCATCGACGGCATGGCGGTTCGTCGCGCCATGATCTGCGGCAGCACCATGGCCAGCTTTTGCTGCGAAGACTTCAGCCTCGATCGCTTTCGCACGCTGACCAGCGACGAGATTGAAGAGCGCTTCTTGCGCTTCCGGCACTTGACCCATTTCGACGAGCTACGCCTGTAAGCGAGGCCCGACAGGCCATGACCGCGGTACTTCCCCAGCGCTACCAGAACACCGACTGGCTGCCGCCCAATCGGCAAGAGGAGGAAGCCGTACTCGCCATGGCCCCTCCTGAGCTGATCTTGCAGGCGCTGGGTCAGGTCCTCACGGACGAACGGCGGGCTCGCCTGGATGCCGTCGCTGCAGCCCGTCTGTCGGGCGTGGTCGTGGTGCTGGAAAACCTGCGCGACCCACACAACGGCGGCGCGGTCTTGCGAAGCTGCGAAGCGGTTGGCATCCACGAAGTACACATCATCGAGTCCGTCGAGACGTTTCGCACCTCGGCCAAGATCACGCAGGGCTGCGACAAGTGGCTGGACATCGTCGCTCAGCCGGATACCTCGACTTGTCTGCAGACTCTGCGGCGACGTGGCTTTCGCTTGTGCGCTGCGGTGCCGGGGGCGCAAAAGCGCTTGGAAGATCTGGACCCGCATGGCCCCGTCGCGTTTCTTCTGGGCAACGAACACGCGGGCCTTTCGCAGCAAGCCCGCAGCGAATGCGATGCAGAGTTCGCGATTCCGCTGGCCGGCTTTTCCGAGAGCCTGAATCTGTCGGTGGCCACCGCGATCACCGTGTATACCCACTGCCGTCGTCGTCGCGAGGCGCTTGGCCGGGAGGGCGATCTCAGTGAGCAGGCGCTGCTGCAGCTGCGCGCTCGCTATTACGCACGCGATGTCCGGGGCGGACGCGCCCTCGTGGAACACTATCGCCGCCGCCTTGCTCAAGCTGCGGCATCTGCTGTGGTCACTGCCGATGTCTAGCCGACGCTGAGCTGATTCCGCGCGGCGGCGCTCACCATCCTTTTCCCCTTCTTCCTGGAGCTTCCATGCCGCCCTGCCCTGCCCTACGCGCCCGCTTCTGCTCTGTTCCATGTGTATTCGTTGCGATGCTGATCGGCCTTTTGGGCCCGCGGTCTGTGCGCGCGGCGACGCCGGCCCCCGGCAGCGTGCGCATCGCAGATCGCGAGAGCGTGCAGCTACTGGATGCCGCAGGTGCGCTCGTCGGCACGCTTAAGATCCCGACATCGCACGCCGTAAGTGATGCGCTGCGCGTCGGTAACGTACTCTATGTCGCGTGTGGCCCCGATGGCGTTCTGGCCTTTGACTTGGCGGATGCTGCAGGACCTCGCTTAGTCAGTCGCTTTGCTGCGGGGCGCAATGCCGTGCGCTTGGCCGTCAGCGGTTCGCAGCTTCTGGTGATCGTCGCGGAATACGGCGCTCTGACGTATTCGCTGAGCGATCCGCAGCATCCTACGGCCAGCGCGATGGAGGCCCTTGACCCCCTGCGCGGCCAGGCTTCTGCGCTGCCCACGGCGCAAGCGGTGCCGTCCCCTGCCGCATCGCCTGCGTCAACTGCCGTCGGAAACGATGCCGCGCCGAGCGCTGCGCCGGCTGCCCCGCGCCCGATAAAAGCCGTGCCCGAGGAAGCCGCACGCCAGGGCACGGCCCGTGTCACAAAGGTGGCAACCGGCTGGGTCGCGATTGCATCGAACGATCCAATTTCTGTCGGTGACCGTTTTGTGCTGCGCAGCCAGCGCCTGGTGCGCACGGTCGACCCGACGACAGGCCGCAGCGAGCGCCGCCCCAGCAACGAGCCCTTGGGGCAGTTCGCCGTCGAGCGGATCTATCCCCCAAGCAGCGAAAACGGCCGCGCGCTGTACGTCGCAAGCGGTCGTCTGCTGCGCGGCACCGTCACCCGCGTCGGCGATGTGGCACAGCCCACCAGCGATCCTTTGCGCGAGCCTCTGTACGTCCCGCGCCTGTGGTACGGCATGTTCCGCTTCGTCGGGCACCTCAGGCCGATGTTCGGCGTCTCGCCGCTTGCCTTCGCCATGCTCAATGACTTCCGCTTCGAGTACTACCTGCCGGTGCCGTTGAAAGTGGGTGTGTCGGTGGCGCCGCTCGGCTTTATGACGAGCAGCCCGATTGGCGTGCTCAGCGAAGTGCGGGGACACATCGGCTTCAGTAGCTCGTACTTTGAGCTCAGCCTCGATCCAGGCGCCATCCTGAACCGCCTGGGCGGCACGGCGTTTTCGTTTGGCTTCTCGCTTCGGCTCGGAAGCCTCGACGGGCTGAACCTGATCTTCCGCAGCGGCTATCGCCTGCTTTCCACCGGCAGCCGCCAACCCGACTTTGGGTTCTACAACGCAGGGGGCGAGATCAACATCCCCTTGGCCAAGCGCTTCACGCTGCACCTCGCTGGCGAGGGGGCTTCCGCCTATTTCTGGGGCACGCTTGGCTTGAAGTACTGGCTGCGCGGCAACGGCGGCCCCGGCACGCTGATCCTCGACTCGGGGGTTGGCGGCGCCTATCTCGACGACCAATGCCGCGCCATCGACTCATCCAGCACGACGTGCAACAACCCCAGCGTGAGCAGCAGCTTCGCCCGCGCCGGAGGGCCGCTTGCCAGCCTGGGCTTGGACGCGCGCTTCTAACCGCCATGTCGCAGAACCCATCGCCGCCGCGCTTTCAGAACTGGGCAGGCACGGCCAGTTCCCAGCCGCGGGCCTGGATCGCTCCGCAGAACGAAGCCGAGATCGCCGACACACTGAGCCGCGCGGGTCGCGAGGGGCGCACCGTCAAGGTCGTCGGAGCCGGTCACTCGTGGTCCGATATCGCGTGCAGCGATGGCTACCTGCTGCAGCTTGACCGCATGCAGCGCGTGGTGCGAGTCGATCACGCTCGGCAACAGATCACGGTGCAGGCCGGCATTCGCTTGCACCGCTTGGTCGCGGCCATGGCTCAGCACGGCATGACGCTGCCGGTCATTGGCTCGGTCACGCAGCAGAGCATTGCCGGCGCCATCGCCACCGGTACCCACGGCAGCGCGCCCAGCCTTGGCTGTCTGTCGAGCCGCGTTGTCGGGCTACGTCTGGTGTCGGCCGACGGCCGCGTCGTCTCGGCGAGCCTCGACAAAGACCGCGATCTTTTGCATGCCGCACAGGTTCACATCGGTGCGCTGGGCGTGCTCAGCGAAGTGACCCTGGCCACGGTGCCGGCCTTTCACCTACGCGAAGAACAGAGCGTGCAGCCCTTTGATGACGTGCTGCGCGACCTGCCGCAGATCATCGACAGCGCGCCGTATGTGAAGCTGTGGTGGCTGCCGCACTGCGATTCGATCCTGCTGTCGCGCTGCTACCCCACCACGCGGGCCAGCGACTTGAGCCGGGTTTCCCATTTTCTCGACGAAAAAGTCGTCAACCGCTGGCTGTTTTCCGGCATCTTGCGCTGGGCCAGCCTGCGCCCCGCCGACATCCCGCGCGTCAATCAAGTGGTCGCTGCGGCGTACTTTCGGCCGCGTACTCGCCACGGCCCCAACACGTCGGTGCTGCCCGTGCCGATGCCGCCCATTCACGAAGAAACCGAGTATGCGTTTCCGCGAAAACACGCAGGGGCCGCGCTCTCTGGTCTGCGTGACTTGATCGCGCGGCATCGCGTGCGTATCAACTTTCCCGCCGAGCTTCGCTTCGTCGCTGCGGATGCCGCATGGCTCAGCCCAACGGGCGGACAGGACAGCGCCTGCTTGGGCGCCTACATCGGCTGCGGTATGGGGCGAGATCGCGCGGACTACTTCGCAGCGTTTGAAGAGCTGATGACTTCGCTATCGGCTCGTCCACACTGGGGCAAGCAGTTTTCCGTCGGCAAGAACTACCTGCAGCGCGTCTATCCCGGCTTCGATCGCTTCGTTGCGCTGCGCCAAACGCTCGATCCGCAGCGCCTGTTTCAGAACGACTTTCTGCGCCGTACGCTGGGCGACTAAGCGGCCCGGCGGGACTAAATGCAGCGCGCTCTCTGTTTGCAGAAACAAAATTCCCAACTCGCAACCACTCAGAAAAAGGAGGCTCCATTGCTGCGTCTGCGTTTCATTCGATCGCTCAAGCTGTTCTTGCCCGTGCTGGCGTCGCTTTCTGTTTCGCTGCCGCTCGCACAGGCCGAAAAAGTCGCATCCGCGCAGTCGCTGGGTGTGGCCCAGCTTCCGCCCGCCCCGCCGGCTGCTCCGACGGGAAATCCACAGCCTGCCGGTTCGCCTGGGCCAGCGGCTGCCCCTGCTCAAGGCACGCCGCACACGACGGCACCAGGCGCGGCACAGACTGCCGATGACGCGGCGCAGTTCATCAAGCCGGCCGACAACCTAGTGGCCGAGGGCATTCCTGCGATTCCCCGCGCGCTTGCGGAGCGCCTGCAGCGCTATACCGAATTCCGTTCGGCCAGCTTTGCAAGCTGGCATCCCAAGAAGCGCGAGATGCTGATCTCGACGCGCTTTGCCGACACGTCACAGATCCACCGCGTCGCGTTTCCCGGTGGTGCGCGCACGCAGCTGACCTTCTTTGCCGACCGCGTCGGCGGCGCCAAATATCCACCTGTCCCGACGGCGGGTGACTTCTTTGTGTTCAGCAAAGACATCGGCGGCGGCGAGTGGTTCCAGCTCTACCGCTATGACGAAAAGACCGGCGAAACGACGCTGCTTACCGACGGCAAGTCGCGCAACACGGGCGCTGTCTTTTCACCCAAGGGCGATCGCATCGCGTACATGTCGACGCGGCGCACCGGCAAAGACAACGACCTGTGGATCGTCGATCCCCGCGACCCCAAGACGGATCAGCTGGTTCTGCCGCTTCAGGGCGGCGGCTGGGAGGCGCTCGACTTTTCGCCCGATCAGACGCAGCTTCTTCTGGGCGAACAGGTATCGGCCGTTGAGTCGTACATCTGGCTGGTCGATCTGCCGAGCCGCAGCAAGTTCCTGCTGACTCCCAAAACTGCAGAGAAGGTTGCCTATGAAGAGGCAACGTTCTCGCGCGACAAAAAAGGAGTGTATGTCACCACGGACAAAGACTCCGAATTCCATCGCCTGGCCTATGTCGATCTGAAGACCGGTGCGATGAGCTTTCTGTCCACGGCGATTCCGTGGGATGTCGAGGGATTTGACCTGTCTCTCGACGGACGGAACCTGGCCTTTGTCACCAACGAAAACGGCATCAGCCGGGTGTACGTGATGAACACGGCGACCAAGCAATACCGGCCGCTGCCCCAGATTCCCATCGGCGTCATTGGGGGTGTTCACTTTCACAGCAACGGTGTCGATCTGGGCTTCTCGATGTCCTCGGCGCGGGCCAACTCGGACGCCTATTCGATCAACATCCAGACCGGCAAGATCGAGCGCTGGACCGCGAGCGAAACCGGCGGCCTGGACACCAGCCAGTTCGTCGAGCCGCAGCTTGTCACGTGGAAGAGCTTCGACGGGCGCCCGATCAGCGGCTTCCTGTACCTGCCACCCCAGCGCTTTTCTGGCAAGCGCCCAGTCATCGTCAACATCCACGGCGGCCCCGAGGCGCAGTCGCGACCGCACTTCATGGGCCGCCTGAATTTTTATATCAACGAGCTGGGCATCGCCGTGCTGTTCCCCAACGTCCGCGGCTCGACGGGATACGGCAAGAGCTTCCTCAAAGCCGATGACGGCTTCAACCGCGAGGCCTCGTACAAAGACGCCGAGTCGCTGTACCTGTGGCTCAAGCAGCAGCCGAACCTCGACGGTGACCGCATCCTGGTGACGGGCGGCAGCTATGGCGGACACATGACGCTGGTCTCGGCGACGCACCACACGCAGCACATTCGCGCCGCGCTGGCCATCGTTGGCATGTCGAACCTGGTGACGTTCTTGGAACGCACCGAGGGTTATCGCCGCGACCTGCGCCGCGTCGAGTACGGCGACGAGCGTGACCCCAAGATGCGCGAGTTCCTGTTGCGCATCGCTCCGCTCAATCGGGCTGGCGATGTCAAAAAGCCCTTGTTTATCGTCCAGGGTCTAAACGATCCGCGCGTCCCGGCCAGCGAGGCCGAGCAGATGGTGCGCACCGTTCGCGACAAGGGTGTGCCCGTCTGGTACCTGCTGGCCAAAGACGAGGGCCATGGCTTCGCGAAGAAGCGAAACCAGGACTTCCTGTTTTACGCGTCGATCGTGTTTATGCAGCAGCACCTTTTGAACTAGGCGCCGCGTTCTGGTCAGGCACGCGGTGGCGTGTGGTGGCTGCGTCGACGCAGCCGCAGGATGCCGGCCGCCACCAGCAGAAGCGGCGACAGCAGGCCCGCGGTTCCTGCGTGGGAGTGCGCTCCGACTTGGCAGCTACAGCCGGCGGTGGCCAGGCCTCCCCCCGTGTCATCGGGGTTTCCGCCGCCGCCGCTGGGATCCGGCGGCGGCTCGATGCAGAAGCCACCTACGCACTGCGCCGTCGCCGTCAAGCAGCGGTTGTCGGGACACGGCACGCCTTTGCACAAGCTGACATCCCCGGTGCTCGCGATGGCCGCCAGCTTGTCCAGGGCCCCTTCTAGCTCGGCTTGATCGTTGGCGGCATAGAACTTCAGCGTTCCCGTTGGGTTGGGCAGGCCACCTGCCGTCGCAAAGCTGTTCAGCGAAGCCTGCGCATTTGCGTTGGTCCCAACGTCGAAGCCAACGACATACGTCGGGACTTTCTTGCCGTAGAGCTCTGTCAGGTACTTCACCGTCAGCGGATCCGCCGTGGTCCGTCCGCCACTGCAGTTACCCGACTGCGCACCGTCGGTAATCAGCACCACGAAGCTGCGTCGCTCGGTGCTGTACAGCGCTGGGTCGGCCCCTGCTTGCTTGATGCCTTCGTCGATGTTGGTGACGCACGGAGCCCCCGGTGTGTTGTTGGCAAGCTGCGTCATCACGGCTTGCTCGTTGTTCGGCGCCGGAGACAGGTGCGGCATTGTCTGCACGCACTGCGGTGTCATCACTCCTTTGTCGGGGAACATGCCCAGTCCAAAGCGCAGCTTTCCCGCGTGCTTGGTCGTCAGGTTTCTGATCGCGTCGACCGCAATCGCCCATCGCGTCTTGCCCATGATGCTGTTCTGCGTCATCGAGCACGAGCGGTCGAGCACGATATGCAGGTTCGAGATGCAGTCCGCCGCAGCGCTCGGCGAAGCATAGAAGAGCCCTCCGAGTGCAAGCGAAACCCCAATCCGCTGAGCTGTGTTCATCTGGTCCTCCTAAGCCATCGAATGTGGCGCCACAGCGCGTCCCCGTTGGTCGCCGCGTTCGGGTCACACGAGCCGCCTGCGGAGCCTAGAGCCGAGTCGTGCAAGAAAAGACGCCTCGGCCCGTGTGTAAAGTGTACGCCGCAAGCGATGGGCAACGGGAACAAGTCGCGCCCCGTCTCAGACTGCGCTCAGCGAACCAGGCGACTCTGCGGAACGCGATCCGGCCATCGCTTCGACATGGCCTCGCGCAGGGTCGCCGCGATATGGCTCCACGCTCTGTCGGCATTGGAGTTCCCGATGGGCTCTTCCTTGCTGGGCAGCCACACCAGATCGCCGAATGAAAGATCGCTCGTGACCCCAATCCACGAGACATAGATCGGCACCACCACCACGTCCTCGGCCGCTTGTCTCTGCATGGCCGCCTTCACCGCGCGAACGAATTCGGGATCGTCCGCAGCGTTCGCAGTAATTAGGAACAGGATGATGTCGGCTTCCGCCAGTCTCTGACGATGGATGTGCTCGGGCTGGCTGCCGACAGGAACGCTCAGCTTTTTTTCCCAAGTGAGCCACTTGCCATTCGTTTGAACTTGCAAGTGCTTCTCGATGTGCTCGACTGCGTCGCGATCTTTGGCCGCGCAGCAACAGTACACGCGGATCTTTTTCGGCAGCGGCTTGGTTCCCAAGATGCGCAGCGAAGCGACGTTCGCAGACGTCTGCGGCACGGTCCCCAGGTGACTTTGGATCGCGCGCAGACTCTCGCAGAGCCGAGCCAGAATCGCCGAGTCCCCAGGTGCTGACAAAAGAGGAATGAGGACATTGCGCAGCTCGGCCGCGACCGCCTGGGGGAATGCCGCCGCCGCCCCCTTCGGTGCAAAGATCGGACGCAAGGCCTGCCAAGCATCAACGCCAAGCGAGGCGTCGGCGACCAGCTCATCGGACAAGAGCACCTTGTCAACCTCGGGGCCCACCGCGAACAGCGGCTGCCCAGATCGCTGAATGGAAAGCTCGTTGCACTTCACATACAAAGACCGAATCTGGTGCAGAAGCTCAGCCCGTTGTGCTCGCAGGTTAGGCGACTCTGCTGCGGCGTGGCTGCGCACGGCATGCGATGCCAGGACATTCCTTTCTTTTTCCGAAAGCGCGGGAAGCTTCGGCGGCTGCTGTGGATCCAGAGTGCTGGTGATGCCGGCCGCGATCTCGTCAAAGTATCGACGCAGCGCCGACGCTTCGCTGAAATCGAAGCAGTGCCCACCACCGGCTGCTGCGATCTTCTTCAGCAGATCATGCCGCGGGATATCGGTGGGTCGCGGTTTCTGATTTGGGTTGCGGACTTTCCACCATTCCTCGAAATTCGCGCGCGTGCCGATGCCAATCGCGTACAGATGAATGTCTTCTTCTAGACGCAGCTGGCTCATCAAGGAAACCGGATCGTTTAGGAACTGCACAGTCTTGCCGTAGCGATCGGCTTCGTCTTCGTCCTGTTCGGAATGTGCGCCATCTGAGATCAAGATAAACAGTCGATCGTTCCCGGCCTTGCCGTACCGTCGCAGGTGTTCTGCGCCCCTATGCAGCGCCTGCCCGATGTCGGTTCCTGGTCCCGGCTGAGGCGTCAGTTCGTCCGTCGCAGCCAGAAATTCTTGGAACACGTCGGGATGTGCCTCAGGATCCAGATCTTGCAGACCACCGGAGCGGGGAAAAAGGACATGGCTCTGCGTGGTGAATCCCAGAAGAGCCATGCGCAGGATGGGACCCGGACGCTGCCAGATTCCTTTTAGGGTGCGCAGCGCTTGCTTCAGCGCTGCGATCCGCTGCACGCGTCGACCTGCCTTTTCATCCAGCAGATCTTCGTTGCTCATCGAGCCACTGCAGTCTGCCAGAATGACGATGTCGACTCCGGCCCGCGCGCGGGGGGCTCGGACTTTCAAGCGCGTCTGCGCCGTAATCTCAAAGATCGTGCTGGCCTTGTCGCGCGGCAGCAGCTCCGCGACTTGGTACGGCGATCCATGCGCATGAACCGTCGTGGGGGAAAGAGACGTTCGTCCCTCAGCCACCCAGAACAGACGCCCTCCCAGGCTGGGATGGCCGTTCAGATCGCGGGTCACATCCGTCAGGTTTCTCTCATCCAGTGCGCGCAAGTGAAGCTCGGTCGCCGGCACATGCGCGAAGCCATCGAGCTCCAGGGAAAAAGGAAGGTCACTGGATACCACCAGATCCAGCTCATCCGCGAGATCCGACGAAATGGCGAGTGTGTTCCTAGGAACCTCGGGACACGGAAGGATGTGAACCGGATGCCGACGCACTCCGCCATCGCCGCTTGTCGCCGAGAACAGGCCAACAGTTGGCTGCGTGCGGCCCACGGATTCAGGGTGCACCGCGACTCTGGATCCTGAAATCAGCGATCCGTCTGGAATCACCACGAGTTCGAAGTGGATGTGGCTACCCATCGTTGCCATCTGCAAGCCTCCGCTTCTCGGCAATGATTCTCACCTCGTGACCCGTGCGCCGTGCATAGATATTTCGCGCCGAAAGCAGCTGCTCAAAGGCATCGCGGGGCAGATCCCGCACGACCAGAACGGCGGCGCGCTTCGGATTGGCTGGCCGATAGTCCACCAGCCGAATCTGTGTGGCCGATGCCGAAGCCCATCGCGTGGAACGAAGGATCGCGCGCAGCTCGTCGCAGAGCTCTTCGCCGGCCTTTTGATCGCGCTCGTCTGCCCGCAGGTCTCGTGGGCGCTGCGCCTCGTTGCATTGCAGCAGACGCAGCATCTGAGGATGCAGGCGACCGCGGATCTGGCTGCGCACCAGATCCTGATGCAGCCTGGCAAACCAGGCATCAAAGGCCGTGAGTGGATAGCGAACCTCGCTGCGAATTTGCCGAAAGATCCAGCCTACCGTCTGCAAATTAGGAAGGTTGATCCAGTGCTCGCGCAGATTCCTATTTCTCAGCCGGGAATTGCGCAGCGCCGTGCCCGCCACCAGCTGATAGATCGCGTCGGCATTGTCCCAGCGGGACGGATCTCGATGATCCTGACAGTGGACCAAGCCAGGCTCGCGATCGCCGTAGATCTGCCAGCGCCACGCGTGCTCAGGGCAGATGCGCTTGACACAGCGCTTTGCGGTGACTCGATCGATGTACTCGCAGCGCAGAACCCCCAGCAGTCGACACGCCACGTCGAAGCTGCAAGCTGGGTATTTTTTTTCATAGCAGGCGCTACACAGACTCCGATGTCTCTGTGTGGCGGTGGCGCTGCGTTGGTCTTCACAGCTGGGTGTTCCGCACTCGCTGCAATAGAACGCCGCCGGCTGATCACAGCCGCACAGGCAACGTGGGCGGTGGCGATCGCAGGTCACGCGCAGCGAGCCATCGCGACGCAGACAGCCGTCCAGAAAGACCGCGTGCGCGGCGCAGATGCGAGCTTCGCTAGCCGGGCCACAGAACGGGCACCACAGCGAGCCAAGGTCCGTTTTTCCCTGCTGCGTACACACGCGACAACGGAACAGAGCAGCCGGGGGCTCTAGCACGGAATGAACCGAGACGAGCGCATCGCGCGCAAGCGTCAGCGTGCCGTGCATCATCGGCTGGACGCGCACCAAGCCGTACGGTTTAAGCTGCACGGCGGCTGATTCGCCCGTCGGAAACGGACCGACCAGCCGCGCATGCAGACGTTCCCACAGCTCGATCCACTGCGCCGAGTCTTGCGGCCGCTCCGAGCACGCGCGCAGGTCCACGAGGATCTCGGCGTCTGTGGAGTGCGTCATGACACCCCTCCTGACTCGTTACGCTCGACAGACTCAGTCGGTGAATCGGTCGAGCCGAGCAGCATGCCCCAGCGATGTTTGGCCAGCGCGGCGGCTTCGCGCGTCTGCGGGTTTTCGTGGGGGCCGACGAGCAGCTCCATCGACTGCGCCGGCTGCGTCACAAGCTCGCCGATCCGCTCGATGAAGCGACCCTCCCGCACCTGGCGAAAAAGTGCGCGGCACAGCTCGCTTTCCGTCTGAATGGCCGGACGCCCGAGCTGTCGCAGAAGCGGTCCGTGAACCAGGGGGGCCAGCTCGTGATACGCGACTTCTAAGACCTGCAGTTCTTCGCGCAGGTCCATCACCAGATCCAGCGCGGCATCGCGCAGGCTGCGCAGCGGGCTTCGCTGCGGACCGCACCACGCGGACAGGCCAGCGGCGACCGCCCGCGCTCGATCTTGTTCCAGCAAGTCCTGCGCGATCATCGGGGCGTCTTGTCCTTGGCGAGCCATCCGGCGAGCCCGAATTAGCAGGGCCTGCAGCACGATGGCGTGGGCGCGTACGCTGGGCCACAGAGCTTGCCCGTCGATGGCGCGAACCTCGATGGCGTGCCGGCTTGATTCCGATTTCATCCGCGGATTCACATCGAGGAAGCCAAGCGATGGCACGCCTCCATCGCGCTGCAGCACAGGCTCTAGGACATCGAGAAAGCGCGGATCGGTCGAATGAAAATAGCGCGCGGCAACATGGCGACGGCTGCTGGAAAGCCGACGCGACCCCAGCGTTTCCACGCCCAGGGGACTGACCCCTGCCCGCCCAGACAAAGCGATCAGCTCAGGAAGATACAGCCGCAGCAAGTTGCAGCAGGTGGCCTGTTCGATGACGTCGGCTGCGTGCAAGACATGGGAATCTCCACACGTTGGAAATGGGATTCGGCGATCGGCATCAGCGCGTACCGCATTCGGAAGCAGCAGGCCGCCTCGCTCTTTGACTTCCTGGGCCACGCGCTGCGTGATGACCAGCAGATCCTGAAAGATCCGCTCGCGCGCTTGCTCTGTGTGCAGCCAGAGCGGGCCGGTATGCAGTGCGATGGCGGTCGGATGCTCGTTGTTTCGCTCGATGCGCACCGCAGTCTGACCATGCGAAAGCCAGCGCCCAGATTCTGTCGGAATCAGCGCGGCGATCACGTCGCTGGCTGCGGGTCCACCTGCGCGGCTGGCCACAACATACCCCTTGCCAATGCTCTGCATCGAGGGGCCATAGAGGTATAGCCGAGTCAACATCGTCACCTCCTAGCGGACCGCAGAAGGGGCAGCATCCCAGACCGCCGAAGGGGACTCTACGGCCTGTGCAGCACCGTCGGGTACGATCCACAGGATGGGCTTGTCTTCCGTTTTGAACAAGGCGCCGATTCCGGCCGACATGTCTCTTGTATCTGCGGCATCCGCGGCATCCGCTGCATCCGTCGTCGGGGGGGGAGCATCGCTCGCTGCCACGTGGCCTGCCTGTTGATCGGACGCCAGCAGATCGGGCGCTTCGTCTCGCACGCTGCTCAGATCTGAGGGGCCCATGTCGACCGCGTCGGCATCGACTGTCGCAAAGTCGAGCGGCGGCAGTGACACCGACGAGGCCGGTGCCATATCGGACGCTGGCAAAGCGTATGTGTCGAGCAGCGTGCGCAGGATCGGCCCCACCCGATCGCGCTGAAAGATCCCCACTGCAGCCAGCGAAAGAAGCAAGAGCCCCACGCCCCACCAGCCGCGAGCCCGCCGCGGGGTCGGTGGCGGCGCCTGCCTTTGGGACACAGCTCGCTGCGGGATGACGGCACTGGGATCTGGAACAGATTTCGGAACCGATGCTACATTGAAATTCGGATTATTATTAGGAGCAAAAACAGAGCTTGAAATGGGATTGTGAGCAGAGTGTGGAATGGGGTTCGCAACAGGTTTTGAAGTGACACTCGGATTCGTGGCCGCATCGATAAAGCTTGGGCATTTCGTCAGGGCTTCATAGCGGCACCACGGACACTCTTTCCCGAGGGATTTGTCATAGAAATGGGCGGCGATGCGGGCACAGCGAATCAGATACTGACCTGGCTGGCTGACTGCTTCCAAGGCTTCGCGCCAATCGAAGGCTGTCGGACGCTTGGCGGGGGAATCGTGACCCTCTTCGAAGCAGCGCACAAAGAGATCGCGCACGATCGCGGGCAGCGCTTGCCACAGCCACTGTCCCCGGACATACGGCCTGTATGGGGCGCGGGGTTTCTTGGCAAATGGGAAGTACCCAAGCTGCATCTTCTGCTGGTGATCCACAGGGGGCTCAGCACCGCTTCCGCTGTATTCACTAAAAAACGGATGCAGTCCGTCTTGCAGCAGCAGGAACAACAACACACCCAGCGAATACCAGTCATAGCTCGTCGGCAGTCGCATGCCCCGCTCGGCCAGTCGTGGCCGTTCGGGGGGACTGTACTCCTCGGAATAGACGCGACAGGGGAAGGTCTGTCCGCCCAGCGGAACCTGAAAGGAATCCGTATCAATGATGGTCACCTGCAGGGACTGCAGCTGGACCAGGACATTTTGATCTTTGATGTCACCGATGACATAGCCCTTTGAGTGCAGCAGGGAAACGGCTTTTGCCAGCCGCGCCCCGACGACGAAGAGCTGTCGGTAATCGCAGGCGATGCGGTGGTCGATTCGTTCGCTGCCGTGAGCCAGCCGGTGCAGCGTCGTGTCGCTTTGCACAAGCGGCATCAAGTACCCATAGGTATCCGGCGATCCGTCGGCGCTGCGCAGAATATCGGTGGGCCAGGTAAAGGAGTGCTGCTGGCTGAGCGTGTGCCCGATGTCTTCGGGAGGATTGGCCAGCATCACCTTGAGCTTTTCGATGTGGCGGCGAAAGCTCTGCCGACGCAGATCAAGCCAGGCCTCGCGCTCTGCTTTGGGAATGGGCACGCGCTGCGCCTGAAGTTCCTTTTTCCAGTGTGCCTCCGCATCCTGCAGATGAAAGATCTTGGCTGCCTGGCGCAGATTCCTTTGTTCGACCCGAAAGACGCGGCCTTCTCCTCCCTTGCCCAGCGGCGGCTGGTTGAGATCGATGTCGATCCGCTGTCCGGTTCGCGCAGCAATGAACGCGGCCATGGCCTACCTCTTGATGCTGGCCAGTACCAGCGCGCAGTCGTCGTCGGCCAGATCACTGACCGGCGGGGTCGAAAGAAAGGTATGCAGCGCCTGTTCGGCGGGCGCTTGTTCGGCTCGGCTCGCGGCGAAGTCGAATAGCGGATGAAAAAAAGGACCGTGCGGTGCCTGGCTTCCCGGCGTCGTCGAGATGACTTCCAGACCGTCGGTAACCACCGCCAGCTCGGACCACTGCCCGACAAACGATGCCAGCACGGCCTTGCGAATGGCGTCTTGCGAACCAAGGAAGACGGTCTCGTTGGCGAAGCGTCCGCGCTGGGCAGCCCCCAGGCGCAGCAGGGTTAGCGATGCCTCGCGCAGGACGATGGCGCCGTCGCCAATCTGCAGCGATGTCACCTGACTGGGCGTTGCAGCCACCAGCAAGAGCGTGCTGGACAGATCGCTTGTTGGCACCTGCCGCCGCTCGGCTTCGTCGCGCACGGCTGCGCTCGCTCGCTCTGCAGCATCGGCCAGCAGGCCATGGCTTGGCTGCGCGCTCGCTTCCTGCAGGCACTCGGCCAGAGCATGCACCGCGGTCTCGACCGCAATCGTGGCACCTGCCTCTGCCGCCTGGGCCGAGCCCGCACCGTCGGCAACAGCGACAAGCAGCACGCCATGCGACGTCACCTTCCAGCAGAGCTTGTCCTGGCACGCTTGGCCGCGCTTGCGGTGGATGACCCCTGGAATCGAAGCGGAATAGACGCGAAAACACGCAGTGCTCATGGCTCGCGGGGTCTCACTGGCTAGATTCCCACGGCGCGTCCGAGTCGTTCTCGTCATGCACCAGCACGGGGGGCACATGGACGCTGGGCGGCCGCGACACATAGCCCACAATCGACGCGGAAATGAACTTGAAGAGATCGGAAAACGCGAGCTCTTTCAGCTTGTGCGCGCAGCCCGGTGCAATGCGCTGCAGCAGGGCCATGTCGGCGCCTTGCACGCCGATGGCATGGAACAGCAGCCGCTCTTGCTTCACCAAGCTGCCAATCTCGGCCACGACCTGATCCATGGCGTCGCTCGGCTCGCCTTCGGGACGACCGTCGGTGATCAGAAACATCCATGGGCGGTAATAGGCCTGCTCGTTGGTGCGCAGCGCCGCTTCCCGCTTCTTTAGCGTCTGCAGCGCCAGGCTCAGCCCGGCCCCCATAACGGTGTGCCCTTTGACCCCAAGCGTGGGCGCTTGGAAGCGATTGGCTCGTGTGAAGTCCTGGACGCACTTCGCCTGGCTATCAAAGGTGACGATCGCGACCTCGACGCGCTTCTTGGCAAGCTCGTCGTCGACCAGCTCGCGTTGGAAGGTGACGAGGCCTTGGTTCAGCTCGGCGATGGGCTTGTCGCGCATCGACCCCGACGTGTCCAGCACCAGGACACAGGGACAGCGCGGATGGTTGTCAATGGGCTCGGCGTAGACGGAAATGGACGGACTCGAAGTGGAGGAACTCGACATGTGACAACCTCCTTGCTGGGCGTTCTAGCTGTTCGTTGCGGATGTTCGTTTTTGCGGTTGAGAGCGGGGCGGGAAGAAGCCGACAACGCAGAACTATACGAACTGCGGGTGCTGACTTTGACGGCTGCAATGGTATTTGTGGAACGCGCTCGGTATCGTGCCCGGCGCGCCTGCAAAACGCAGCATCGGAGTTCACATGTCCACGCCCACCACGCACTTGGCACAGACCTCGGACTTTGCATTCATTGAAGAGCTTCTGACGTATGGCGAGAGCTACGCGCCGCAGCCCGGCGATCTGGTTCGCTTTGAGCCAGAGGATCTAGCGACCAAGAGCGGCGAGACCTTTCCCAGCCGGACGGCCCAGGTGGTGTCCTGCGAGGGGGAATCGATCGTGCTTCGCGACGAAGAGACCGGATACCAAGACGAGATCACCGAGTACGCTTGGTTTCATATCCTTGAGTCCCCTCGCATCGCGGGCATCTGGGAACAGCACCTGCGCCGCAGTCATCCCGATGGCGTGGCCTTTGCCGATGGTGTGGTCGACCCGGCGCTGATCACGCGCCTGCGGACCGGCGTGCAGCGCCTGATTTCCGAAGAGCCGGTTGACTATCACCCAGGGTCTGGAACGCGTGTGCGCGACCTGGTTCACCCGTCGCTGTATCCGTATATCGAGGGACGCACACGGCTCTTGCGCAGCGTCCCCAGGCCTGAGGCTCCGAGCTATGACCGCTTCGGACGACCGTTTGAAGGCTCGCGCTATCAGTGGCTGCCGACGCCGTTTCGCGTGGGGGCCGACGGAACGGTGCAGATTGAGCACCCGATCAACAACCTGGATCGCAGTCGTCACGGGGCGCTGTATCACGATCTGGCGTCGCTGTTTCAGACGGCGCTGCCGCTGTTCGAAAGCGTCGTTGGCTATGTCGAGCACACCAAGTTCTTCAGCGAAGAGTGCGACGACATCGAGCACGAAGGCGAGCTACCCGAGTCGTCGGGGCGCAAGGCAGAGCCAGCCCCCCGCGCCTCGCTTCGCGGACGTGAGCTGCTCGTCATCCCAAAGATTGTCGAGTACCGCCTGTCTGCCGGTGAGACGCATGAAGGGGTGTGGCACGTCGAGGGCATGAGCCACGAGCACATCGTGGCCACCTGCGTGTACATCCTTCACCGCGACGAGGCTCTGGTCGGGGGCGAGCTTCGCTTCAAGCGCGCCTACACCATCGAGGAAGCGGGCCGGCTGTTCTGGAACATCGACCAGTCGCGCCCATCGCCGATCGAGGAGATGGTGAACGAGGGCACAATTCCCCTGGGCAGCCTAGAGACGCCGGAGGGACGGCTCTTGGTGTTTCCCAACTCGCACATCCACAAGCTCAGCACGCTGAGCGTGTCCGGCGGTGCCAGCGAGGGGACGCGGCGCGTCATCGTATTTTGGCTGGTCGATCCCGGCGTTCAGATCCCGTCGACGGCGGACGTGGCGCCGCAGCAAGGCAGCATCTCGCACGACGAGGCGCTGGCCATTCGGCTGGAGCTTATGGAAGAGCGCAAGCGCCACAAGCAGACGCTGAACGTGCGCGCCGTTAGCCTGTGCGAGCACTGAGACCGCCGCCCAGCGGCTAGGTCGGCACTGAAGACCGTCGCCGCGCAGCTTTAGACGACGCGACGCGCCCAGGTCCCGCGACGGAACAGCAGGCCGCCGGCAATGGCATGGAACGAAAACGCCAAGGTGACGGCCAAGGGGACTCCGACGATGCCTAGCGGAGAATACTTGGCCAGGATCCAGGCTGCAGGTAGTTGCCCGCACCAGAAGCAGACGATGTTGAGAAACATCGGCGTCCATGCATCGCCGGCTCCGTTGAAGGCCTGGGAAAAGACCATGCCGTAGGCGTAAAACAGATAGCCCGAAGCGATGATGCGTAGGCAGCTCGTCGCGATATCCCGCACCGCTGGATCGTCGGTGAAGAAGCTGGCGATGGGGCCGGGGAAGAGCACGAAGCAGAGCCCGACTAGGCCCATGACGCAGCAGTTGATGAAGCCGGCGCGCCACACCGACTGGCGGGCGCGCTCGGGATTCTTTGCCCCGAGTGACTGACCGACCAGCGTCGCTGCGGCATTGGCGATGCCCCAGCACGGCAGCAGGCCAAAAATGATGACGCGGATGCCGATGGTGTACCCGGCCACGGCCACGGCGCCAAAGCTGGACATGAGCCGCGTCGTGCCAATCCAGCTTGCCGTCGAGACAAAGTGCTGCAGCGTGCCCGCCCCGGACAGCGACAGCAGGCGCCGCATCACGCCGAGGTTGATCTCGATGTGGCTGCGGCCGACGCGCAAGTGACGGCTGTGTCGCGCCAAGCGATACAGCTGATACAGCACGCCCAGGCTGCGCCCGGTGGTCGTGGCGATGGCGGCACCTTCTACGCCCAGCTTGGGAAACGGTCCCAGACCGAAGATCAGACAGGGGCCCAGCAGCATGTTGAAGGTGTTGGCAAAGATCAGCGTGCGCATGGCCACCGTCGCGTCGCCTGCTCCGCGGAAGGCAGCGTTGATGATGAACAGCAAGACCAAGCTGCCCGATCCGCCCAGCATGACGCGTGTGAAGCCAGCGCCCGTCGCCACCACGTCGTCGTCGGCTCCCATCAGGCGCAGCAGCGACTCGGCATGCGCCGATCCAAGGACGCCAAACAGGATCGAAAGCAAGCCACCGATCAAGATGCCTTGGACCGCTGCCCGCGCGGCTCCGTCGGGATCTTTTTCGCCGATGCGCCGGGCCACCATGGCCGTAACGCCGATCGAAAGCCCCATGGCCAGCGTCTCAAGCACCGTGATCAGGGACTCGGTCAGGCCCACCGTGGCTACCGCGTTCCTTCCCAGGCGCGAGACCCAGAAGATGTCGACGATGGCGAACAGCGACTCCATCAGCATCTCGATCACCATCGGCACGGCCAAAAGGACGATGGCGTCGGTCAGCGGACCCGTCGTGTAGTCGGCGTGGTCACCGCGAAGCGCTTCGGAAATAGTCCGCGCCAGCTTGCGCAGGCGAATCAAATTGCCCATGTCTGGATGAATCCGAATCGAGGGGCAAAGCCCACGTTCAAGCGTCTGCGCCCGCTTGCGTCAGACGCCGCATCAGGTCACAACCTCATCACGGTTGTCAGCGGGGGGGTCTGCAGACTACTTTGGTTTTCATCCTTTTTCTAGGGGCCTTGCCGCCGTGACCATGAACCCTACCCTGTTTCTGTCGACCGCATCGGCTTCGTCCCCCGCCACCACATCGATCGCGCTTCTGGGAAGTGGCCCCGCGACCGGGAAAGAAATGGACCTGTTTCAACTGGTCCTGTCGTCGGGCGGGGTGGTGTTGTTCGTGCTCTTCCTGCTGATCGCGTTCTTTGTCGTGACGACGTTTGTCATCGGCTACAAGGCCTTTCAGATCACGCGTGCCGCTCGTGAGACGGATGCGTTCTTGGACGCGTTTTTCCAGCACAAGAAGCTCGAAGCGCTGCATGAACAAGCGCGCGGATTGCACCGTTCGCCCGTCGCTGCCATGTTTCGTGCCGGGTATCTAGAGCTCAAGCGCTTGAGCCGGCGTACCGGCAAAGATGGCGCGTCGGCGGCCGAGGAATCCGGCCCACCCGAGGGCGCGGATGAAGGCGGGCTGGAAAACATCGAGCGCGCCCTGCGGCGCAGCGCCATCGCCGAGCAGACCGAGCTTGAGAGCCTGACTCCGCTTCTAGCCACCGTCGGATCGTCGGCGCCGTTCGTCGGACTGTTCGGCACGGTCTGGGGCATCATGGATGCCTTCCGCAACATCGGCGCCAAGGGCTCGGCCAACCTGGCCACCGTCGCTCCGGGCATTGCTGAAGCGCTGATTGCAACGGCCATCGGCTTGGTCGCGGCCATCCCGGCGGTCATGGCGTACAACTACTTCGCTCGGAAGATCAAAGTCCTGACCAACGAGATGGACACCTTCCACAACGACTTTCTAAACTTGGTCAAGCGCTCGTACCTGCGGTGATTGGGCGAGGGGGCCCACGACAGATGACGGCTTTGCGTGCTGCGCCAAGACGGCAAACCCTAGGTCGCTTGACGGGCCTTCTGCTTCTGTTTTGTTCGCTCGGTTTTGATACGGCCTGGGCAGGCCCACCGCCCGTGGCGGCCGCGACGGGAATCGAGCTTAGTTTGCACAGCACCCCGGCGGACGCGCTGACCTCGGTCCTCGGCCGTGCCGAGCGCGAGACCGGCCTGGGCGTGGTGGCCTTTGGCGAGTACCACCAGACCAACGCCACCGCCAAGAAAGGAGCACCGGTCTCGTCGCTGCGTCGCTTCAGTGGCGAGCTATTCGGCGTGCTGTCGCCGCGTGCCTCGGACATCGTGCTTGAGACCTGGATTACCGACGGCAACTGCGGCAAGCAAGAGACCACCGCCGTGGCCAAGGTCGAAAAGACCACCGAGCGCCCGCAGAACACCGAAAACGAGCTGGTCACGCTGGTCAAGCAGGCCAAGGCCGCAGGTGTGCAGCCACACATCCTGCGGCTGAGCTGCGACGACTACAAAGGCATCTTGGCCGACGATGGCCAGGTCGACTTCGAGAAGCTCTTGGGGCTCTTGACGAGCCTGCTGCACAAAAAGATCGCGGCAATTGCCGCGGCGCGCTCGCGACCGGCGGCGGCCGCTGCGGCAAGCCCGGCCACCGTGGAAACGGCGGGCACCGGCAGCCCCGCCCCCGCCAAGACCCCGACGGCACCCCCGACGACAAATCCGGCGAGCGCCGTTGAAGCGGCCCCAGCGCCCCCGCCCCCTGCTTCACCGGCAGCGCCTCCGTCGACGGCGGGCAAGCTGATCCTGGTCTATGGCGGTGGCCTGCACAACGATCTGCAGCCACGCGCCGAGCTCGCCGCATATACCTTTGGCCCCAAAGTTCTGGATGAACAAAAGGGGCGCTATCTGGAAATCGATCTGTACGTTCCCGAATACATCGAGCGCGACCCCAGCATGATCAAAGAGCCCTGGTTCGCACTGTACAAAAAGCGCGTGCGCCCCGGACAAACCGCCGTAGTCCGCAGACAACAAGGCTCGTATATTATTGTATTTCCTCGTCGACGAGGCTAATGGAAAGGTGGAGCGAAGGGAAGTTATTAGATTAATTGATATTTTGATTTCCGCAAATCATTTATGATGAACTGATTTGATATGATGAAGAAGATCTAAATATTATGGTGAATTTGTATTGGAATTATTGACGGATGCCTTCAAGGGGCTTGTCGGTGAAGGGCGGCTTGCGGCATAAGCCCACGCGATAAACACCACCTGCAGCGGCAGGCGAGCCCAGAGCATCCAGGGCTGTGTCGGGACTCCGGCCAGCGGCACTTCGGCCAAGGCCATGTAGATGTTGGCGGGAAACACGGCGATGTACAGCGCGATCAAGCCCTGCCCAGCCCGAGGACGCAGGCGCGGGTGCAACAGGCCCAGTCCCAGCCCAATCTCGGCGGCGCCGCTGATCAGCACCAGCAAGAACGGCGACGGAAGCTGCGGCGGCACCATCCCCGTAAAGACGCCCGGCACAACAAAGTGCGCGATCCCAGCAAAGACCATCAGCACCACCAGGGCCAGGCGCAGGACGAGACGGAATGGGGACTCGTGAGAGCTAGCCATGCGCGCATCTTAGCTGCGGCCCGCGCGAGTCGATAGCGCAGGATGAGTGGCCGTGGCGCGAACGCGGGGGCTCGGCGGACCGCATCAGGCGCGTAGTCGCTTATGCAGCTGCCACCGCGGTGATGCATCGCGGTCGCTGCCTGCGCTTCGCACCTGCCGACCGTCTGCGACGACACGTCTGCGAATTCGTCGGCCCGGCCCCCTGGCACCGATCGTGCTGCGTTGCCGCACTGCATGGAATCCTCAACGCTGCTGGCTGGTGATGCTCCGCAGGGGCCCACGTCGAATTTGTCGACGGCGGATGGCCCCTTTGCGGTGGCGGTGGTCCTCAACAAGAACGCTCGCGCGGTGACGGCGCGGCAGATTCGCCGCTTGGCTGAGCTCAACGGCGACGGCCATGTCTTCGTCTCGGGTTCGATCGAAGACAGCCGCCGCTTCGCGACAATCATCGTCGAGCGCGGCTATCACACGGTGCTGTTTGGCGGGGGCGACGGCACGTTTGTCTGCTGCGTAAACGATCTGCTGACCGAGTGCATGCGCCAAGCGCGCCCGCTGCCCCGCGTCGGTGTGCTGCGCTTGGGGACGGGCAATGCGATTGGCTACTACGTCGGCGTCGAGCCGCCCACCGAGCGCGGCCTGCGTACGGAGCTAGCCCGCGCGGCCGAGAGCGAGAGCAGCACCCGCGAGCTACCACTCTTGCGCGTCGACGGGAAGTTGGCGCCGTTTGCCGGCACCGGTCTGGACTCGCAGATCCTCGATGACTACGCCGCAACGACGCGGGCGATCGATCGCATGGGCCTTGGCCGCGTCCTGGGATCGGGCCTGCGATACACGCTGGCCGTCGGGCTGCGCTCGGTGCCGCGCTTCATGATGCGGCGCCTGCCGCAGGTCGAAGTGGTCAACGTCGGGGGGCCGGCGTACGCCATCGGCAGCGACGGACGCATCGATCCGGTTTCGCTGCCACGGGGAACGGTGCTGTATCGCGGTCCCTGCACGCTGGCCGGCGCTGCCACCGTGCCCTGTTATGGCTTTGGGGTGCGCATCTTTCCATTTGCCGACGCGCGGCACGACAAGTTCCAGCTGCGCTGCACCGATGCATCGGCCTTTGAAGCGCTGTCGCACCTGCCCAGCGTGCTGCGCGGCACGTATCAAAGCCCGTCGCTGCGCGACTTTTTGTGCGACGCGGTCGAGATCCACATGGAGCATCCAGTGCCGATGCAGATCGGCGGCGATATCCAGGGCGAGCACCGCGACTTCATGCGCATCGATCTGGCCGATCGCCCTGTGCGCCTGCTATGGCCCAAGCCGCCTGCCGCTGCCTCCGCGTTGCCCTAGATGTGACAAATTCCTGACCTAACGTCAGATCCCCCTTGACCGCCCGTCGCTACGCAAGGTACGCGGAAGGTCAATGCGTGAGTCGCTTCTTTCCCTTCGCTTGCCCGCCGCTGCGGCGCGTCCCGCCGAGCATCCGTATTCCGAATTCGTTGCCCTGGTCGACAAACCCGCCCGCTATCTTGGCGGCGAGTTTCAGTCGGTGCGAAAGGCCTGGGACAGCGTCGCTGTGCGCTTGGCCCTGGCCTTTCCCGATGTCTATGAAATCGGAATGTCGCACTTGGGGACGAAGATCCTCTATTCGCTGCTGAACAAGCACCCGAGCATCTTGTGCGAGCGGGCGTTCACGCCCTGGGTCGACATGGAAGCTCAGCTTCGCCAGCGCGGCCTGCCCTTGGTGACGCTGGAATCGGCGCGCCCGCTGCGTGACTTCGACGTGGTGGGGATGTCGCTGCAGTACGAGCTGACCTATACCAACTGCTTGACGCTGCTCGACCTGGGGGGCATTCCGCTGCGCGCGGCCGAGCGCGGCGAGAGCGATCCGCTGATCATCGGCGGCGGCCCCAACGCCACCCATCCCGAGCCAGTGGCGCCGTTTTTCGACTGTTTTCTCGTCGGTGAAGCCGAAGAAATCCTGCCTGAGTTGCTGCTGTTTTATGCCGCTCTCAAGCGCGCGGGCTTGTCGCGACGCGAGCGCCTGATTCGCCTGGCGGCGCGCGGCGGCATCTATGTTCCCGAGCTCTATCGCACCGAGTTCGATGCGCGCAGCCAGCGCGTCGTGGTGACCGGCCCCATCGAGCTTCCAGCGGATCCGCGGCCAAGCGCCGAGCCCGGAACGCTGGGCGAGCGCACCATCCCGGAAACGGTATTGCGCACGTGGGTTCCCGATCTCAATCGCTTTCCTTTTCCCGCCGATGCCCCTGTGCCCTATGCGGAAGCCATCTTTGACCGGGTCAGCGTCGAGATTGCCCGCGGCTGCACCGAGGGCTGCCGCTTCTGTCAAGCCGGCATGATCTATCGCCCGGTGCGCGAGCGCGATCCCGACTCGATCGTCGATTCGGTGGTCGCTGGTATCAAAAACGGCGGCTATGACGAGACCTCGCTGACCTCGCTGTCGACGGCGGACTTTTCTTGCATCTTGCCGCTGATGAAAAAAGTGATGGCTCGGCTGCGACAGGAAAAGGTGTCGCTGTCGGTTAGCTCGCTGCGCGCCTACGGCCTAAACCCCGAGATTCTCGACGAGATGGCATCGGTGCGAGCCACCGGCCTGACCTTTGCGCCCGAGGCCGGAACGCAGCGCATGCGCGATGTCATCAACAAAAACATCACCGAAGACGACATCACGCAGTCGGCTGAAAACATCTTTTCGCGCGGCTGGTCGCGCATGAAGTGCTACTTCATGATCGGGCTGCCGACCGAGACGCTCGACGATGTGTCAGGCATCGCGCAGACCGGCGGTCGCTTGCGTCGCTTGGGCAGGAAGATTCGCAACGACGCCGATGTCACCGTGTCGGTCAGCAGCCACGTTCCCAAGCCGCACACGCCGTTTCAGTGGTGCGCGCAGGATAGCTCGGACGAGATCGCGCAGAAACAGACCCTGCTTCGCGACCTGTGTCGCCGCGAGCGCATCGAGTTTCGTCACCACGACCGCCACCAGTCCTTCGTCGAAGGCATCCTGTCGCGCGGCGATCGTCCGCTGGCCGACGTCATCGAGCGCGCCTGGCGCAAGGGCGCCCGCTTCGATAGCTGGGATGACCAGTTCGATCGCGCCCGCTGGGAGGACGCTCTTTCGGAGTGCGGCGTCGACCCGGCGCCGTATTTTATGACGCTGCCCGTCGATGCGCGGCTGCCCTGGGACCACATCGATGTGGGATTGGAAGACGGCTTCCTGCTCGCGGAGTATCGCAAGGCGCTCAAGAACCGCCTGTCGCCGCCTTGTGGCAAGCCCTATGGGTCGCTTCTGCACCACAACAACCTCGAAGACGCGCTGGCTGATCCGCGAAAGTTGGTCTGTTACGACTGCGGCGTCGCCTGCGATCTGACGCAGATGCGCGAAGACCGCCTGATCGCGCTGCGCAAGCTAGGGGCCGACAAGCGCCCGCCGCCCCCGCTGTCCAATGAGGAGCGCCGCCGCGAGATCTTGGCCCGGCGCGCTGAAAAGACGCCGCCGATCGTCGAGGTCCGCGAAGCGAACGCTGCCGGCGATGGCGCGCTGTCTTCGTCTTTGCCGGACGAGCCCGCCGCACAGGTCGGCGCGACGGGGCCGCGCTCGTCGGTGCCCGCCAAGCACACGGCCAAGCCGCAGGCGGCGTTCACGCAGTCGCGCGGGCATGGCTATCGCATCCGCTATCGCAAGGTTGGCCGAGCCGCATTCATCGCGCACCTTGACACCATGCGCCTGCTCGCTCGCATGCTGCGTCGCGCAGGTGTCGAGATGATCTACACGCGCGGCTTTCATCCCAAGCCCGACATGAGCTTTGGCCCCGCGCTGGGTCTTGGGGTGTCGAGCCTAGCCGAGATCGTCGACATGCGGCTTGAGAGCGTCGCCAGCGACGATGCGACCGGCCGTCGCGCCCTGTCGGCGGAAGAGCTAAGCGAGCGCCTGTCCGCGGCCGCACCCGAAGGCTTCGTCATCGATCGCGTGGTGCTGCTGCCCGACGATGCGCCGAGCTTGTCGCGTCTGATCGACAGCACGGTCTTCGCGATTGTGCTGCCCGATTCCCCCGGTGTCGCCGGACCCGCCGCGGCGTGTGATCTGTCGCCCGTTGCGACGTGGAAAGACCGACCGCTGGTTGTACAGCGGCGCTCGCGTGAGCGGCGAGAGGTCAAGGACATCGACGTTGGTCGCTACCTGCTCCATGCCGAGGTGCTGGCCGAGGAGACCGCACAAGATCTTCGCCATCGCCTGCAGTTTGGCCCCATCGCTAGAGGCAGCGCGACGGCAGGTCCGATCCTGTTGGCCCGCCTGCGCATCGCGGCCGATGGAGGAGCCAAGCCGAGCGAAGTGGCCGAGGCTGTGCTCGGTATGGCGCCGCCGCCGGGCACTCGCTATGCACGTGTGGCTCTGTCGGGGCCAAAGGGCGCCGATCTGTGCGACTTGATCCAGCCCCTTCTGCGCGCCGCCGCCACGCCCCAGCGCGCCGCGATGCCGACCGCGGATCAGGCGGTGTAGCCCGAAGCGTGTTGGCGGAGCGGGCAATCAAGAATGAAACAGAAATTGATCATTTGCGAGAATACAAAGCAGTATAGTGAAATGAAATAAATTCTATTTATATACAAAATATTGACTAATTACTCTAGTGCCCTTCTGGCTGAGGCGAGCGGACGCGACGTCGGCTGTCGAGTGCATGGGGCGTTCGCGGGGATGGTTCGTTCTTTGCATTGCACTCCGCAGGTGCAGGCCGTGTGGCACAGCGATTGCGCATGGCCGATGCAACCTGAAAGGAGTGTTCAAGATGAGCCACACATCCGATGTACGAGGCACACTGAAGCTGCACGGCGAAGGAAGCGCATCGGCCCGACCCGATGTCGCCGAGCTGGATCTAGGCGTGGTCACCGAGGCCAAGACCGCCGGGGGGGCCATGCAGGACAATGCCCTGCGCATGACCCGAGTCATCGGCGAGATGAAGGCGCTCGGCATTCTGGGCGACGGGCTGCAGACCGCAGGAATCAGCTTGATGCCGGTCTATGACAACGAGGAAAAGAGCCCAACGCGCGGCCAGATCATCGCCTATCGCGCCGAAGACACGCTGCGGGTGCGCTGTGATATCGAGCAGACGGGGGCGGCTTTGGATGCAGGCATCGCAGCCGGCGCCAACATCGCAAGCGGTGTGCGCTTCGCGCTGAAAAACGAGGTGCCGCTGCGCGAAAAAGCCCTGGCTGCCGCTGTCGAAGATGCCCAGCGTGCGGCGCGGGTTGTGGCCAAGGCGCTCGGGGCCAAGCTGCAGCCGCCGCACCTGATCGAGATCGTGTCGACCAGCGGGGCGTCTGTGACGCGCATGAGCAAGTCGATCGAAGTCGGGACGCCGGTTGAAGCGGGTACCGTGTCGGTGCGTGCCTCGATTGCCGTCGAACGCCACTATCACGTGGAATAGCCGGCACCGCGCCCCCCCGTCGCGCTCGATGGACCGCGAGATCGTTGCGCGCTGCCCCTGATTGCCGCGCAAGACCTGCGGGTCTGCGCAGCCAACCCAGCGACGCTGCAAGCCCGCTGCGCCGGGGCGCGTATCGACGCAGTCGCGTGGGGGCGCTGCATGGCTGGCGGCCAAGACATCCTCTGCGCCCCTATTCATCCGTCTGAAAATCACTTCGCCCCGCCGGAGGGCTTTGTTACTCTGCGCACATGACGCGTCTTGTCTGGCTGCGCTGGATGTTGCGCTCGTGCGCATCGCTGTTGCTGGTGGCTGCTTTCACCGGGCTGTCCGCATGCACGTACCATCGCTCTCCCGACGATCTGGCTGGCCAAGATGTCCGCTTGGTTCTCGTCCATACCTCGGACGTTCACTCGCGCTTGCTGCCGTACCAGTACGCGCCAAACACGCCGGACCGCGCTCTGGGTCTTTTGGCCTTGCCCGGTGTCTGCCGCAGCGATGGAACGTGCAGCACGAACCTGGGTCGTTCTTGCACGCAAGACCTCGACTGTCAGGCGTTTTCGACGGCATCGGTGGGCGGGCTGGGACGCATGGCGACGCTGGTCAAGCGCGAGCGCCAGCGCGCCCCACGGTCTTTGCATCTCGACTCGGGCGATATGTTCCAGGGCGCCCCGGTGTTCAACCTGTTTAATGGCGAGACCGAAGTGCGCGCCATGGGGCTCCTCGGGGTGCAGGGCATGGCCCTGGGCAATCACGAGTTCGATAAAGGCGCGGTGATGCTGGGCCTGCAGCTTATGAACAACGGCCCGAACTTCCCGATTCTCGCCGCCAACTATGAATGGGCGGATGCCGACGATCAGCGCGCTCCCAAGCTCGGCCGCTTCATCCATCCGGTGTCGATTTACAACGTAAAGGGCGTGCGCATCGGCGTCATCGGTCTGGGCAATGTCTCGTCGCTGAATAGCTCGGTCGAAGGCGACAACTCGCTGGGCATCCGCGCTCGCGAGGCCAAGCAAGCGGTGTCGGATCTCGTGCGCGTGGTGCGTCCCCAGGTCGACCTGCTGGTGCTGCTCAGCCATGCCGGCCCCGACGAAGATCAGGTGGTGGCGGCCGAGATCGCCGATGACGCGGTCGAGGCGCAGGGCATGGACACCAACCTGCAGATGCTCGGTGATGTCGAGGGCATCGACGTGATCTTGGGCGGTCACTTGCACGTTGTGTACAACCCTCCGGTCGACCTGGCGCACTTTGACAGCGACGGCAACTTTATCGGCCACACCATCATCGTGAACTCGGGAGCCTTCGCCAAGTTCGTGGGCTCACTCGATATGGTCGTGCGCATGGGCGATCCCGACTCGCTCGATCCGCGCCTGCGCCGCACCTTTGTGAAGAGCTACACGTATCGCGCCATCCCTGTCACCGAACGCCCCTGGCGCGAAGGCGATCCCGAGGACCCCTGCGACCCGCTGATCCGCTGCGATCCGCCGCATCCGTCGAACCCGCCACTCGCTTGCCCGTGGCGTGGATCCGGTGCGCCGCCCAAGCCGCGCGTCGTCTGCATTCCGCCCGATCCCGACATGCTGCGCTTGCTTGAGCCGTACGAGATCCGCATGAAACAGCTTCTAAACCTCAATCAGGTCTATGCCGTTGTTCCCTGTCCGACGGGAAGCGCGACCTGTCCCAAGGTCCTGCGCAACGATCCAGGGGGCGGCGACTCGCAGCTTGGCAACTTGGTTGCGACCGCCATGCGCTTGCGCCGTCGAGTCGAAGCCGACTTCGGCCTGACCAATGCACTCGGTATTCGCGCCGACTTTGAGTCGGGGCCGCTTACGCTTGAGCAGCTTTACAACGTCTTTCCCTTCGATAACACCATCACCACGCAGTTTCTGTCCGGCGACGAAGTGCTGCAGATGCTCGACTTTGTCGCAGAAAGAAGCTCTGAGCGCGGCTGTCGTACGCAGGTGCAGGTCTCGGGAATTTATTTTTCGGTCCTGTGCGACAACCGGCCGCGCAGCGCCTGGACTGTGCCGCGATCCTGCGCCCAGCGCTTGCGCGCCACCGAGGCCGAACGCCAGCAGTGGATCGGCCCACACGCGTACGACATCGTCTTTGGCGACAACTGTCGTCGCCCCGATGGATCGATCGATCGCGAGCAGTGCCGCCCCGTGGACTGCTTCGCCAGCTACAAAGCGGCCGTAAACGACTTCATTTCCGTCGGTGGATCTGGCTTTGTCGTGCTCAAGCGCAACACCACGCGCTTCAACACCGGAATCAGCCTGCGCGATGCCTTGGCCGACTACATCCGTTCGCTGCCCGAGACCGATTCGCGCGCCCGCTGCTCAGCCACGGATCCGCAGTGGAGCAACATCAAAGGCATTGGCCAAAACGGGCCCTTCGACTATTCCAGTGCGACCTGCTTGACGCCCGAGATCCAGGCCCACGATGGGCGCATCAAGCCGACGGTGCGCTAGCCAGCGACGGTGTGGCGAATCCGCACGGCCACCCTGCCTTTTTTCAGCATCGCCCTCCTGCAAGCCATGAAGAGCCATCGCGAGACCCTGACGATGCATGTGCGCGAGCGCATGGGCTTCGTCAACATCACCCCCGACGTCGAACGCGCCGTACAAAAGAGCGGCGTGCGTGAAGGCCTGTGCCTGGTAAACGCCATGCACATCACGGCCAGCGTGTTCATCAACGATGACGAGCCAGGCCTGCACGCGGACTACACGCGCTGGCTTGAATGGCTCGCTCCGTTCGACGCCAGCCCCAGTCGCTATCACCACAACCGAACCGGCGAAGACAACGGCGATGCCCACCACAAGCGTCAGATCATGGGCCGTGAGGTTGTGGTCGCCATCACCGAAGGCCAGCTTGACTTCGGTCCCTGGGAACAGATCTTCTATGGCGAGTTCGACGGTCGCCGCGACAAGCGCGTGCTGATCAAGATCATCGGCGAGTAGCGACACCGGCAGTCCGATCGCCAATCCAAGGAGCAGAAATGAACCCTTCTCGCAGTACATCTGCCACACCGTCGTCGCTGGGCTGGCTGGCCATGGCCTTGGCGGCAGTCGTGTCAACCGGTATTGCCGCGCGCTCATGGGTCACGGTGCGCCTGCATCGCGATCGACACATCGAAGTGACCGGATCGGCCAAGCGCCGCATCGTGTCCGACTTGATCGAATGGCGAGCCACCGTCACTACCGAGAACCTTGACCGCACCGCTGCCTATCGTCAGCTGCGCGAACACGTCGAGCGGACGCTGGCGTATCTGAAAAAACAGGGAATCGCCGAAGCCGAGCTTCGCGTTCAGGCCGTCGAGACCGACGAGATCGTCGACACCGAGTACATCGGCAAAGGCGACGACCGCATCGAACGGAAGATCAAAAAGGGCTTCCGCACCACACAGACCATCGAGATCAACTCGAAAGACGTCGACAAGATTGAGCGCGTCTCGCGCGAGGTAACGCAGGTCATGGAGTCCGGCGTGCGGATCGACTCGGGCCAGCCTGGCTATTACTACACGGGTCTTGGGGCCTTGAAGATCGAGATGCTCGCCGAGGCCGCCAAGGACTGTCGGCAGCGCGCGGAGCGCATGCTCACCTCAACCGGCGGCGCCAACCTTGGGAAGCTACGCCGCGCCGACATGGGCGTCATCAACGTCAATCCCGCGAACTCGACCGAGGTGTCAAACGAGGGTAACAACGACACGGGCTCCCTCGATAAGGACATCCTCACCGTCGTTCACTGCTCCTTCGATCTGGAATCCTAGAGCTCGACGAAAGCCGCCACAGGCTAGCGAGTTTTCAGCCAGTTCGTGAGATCGGTCAGCACGCGGTCCTTTTCCACCTCGTTGAAGATCTCGTGGTACAGGCCGGGATAGGTGTTTAGCGTCTTGTCCGTCGCTCCGATGCGATCGAAGACCTCTTGGCAGGCCACGGGATCGACGATCTTGTCGTCTCCTGGACACATGAAAAACACCGGCAGTCGAATGCGGCTGGCTCGGCTGCGCACGTCGGCCTGCGCTGCCAGCGCCTCAGTAAACCAGCGCGCCGTGGCTTCGTGCGTGACCAGGGGATCGGTGTCATAGGCCTGGCAGATCGCCGGATCGTGTGACAGGTAGCTCGACGCCAGCTCATTTGGCAAGCGCAGCGTCGGACGCAGAAGCGATGCCGCCAAGCCCAGGCCACGCTTCCACGCTGGCACTTTCAGGCGCAGCCCCAAGAACGGAGCCGAGACCACCAGCGCGCGAAAGGCATCGGGGCGGACCAGCGCATACTCCAGACCGACGAGACCTCCCATGCTGTGCGCCACCAAGACCGGCTGCTTGGGAGCCGCCGCGGAGCCCTCGCGCTGTGGCCGGCTGCTGCGGAACTTGGCGTCGAGTGTCTGCGCCAGATCCAAGAACGCATCAACGTCTTCAACATAGTCTGCGAACCGCTCGACGAAGCCGCGCTCGCCGCCCGATTCGCCATGGCCGCGCAAGTCGCCGGTAAGCACCGTGTAGCCCTGCTTCAATAGGTGCTCCGCAACATAGCGATAGCGACCGCGGTGCTCACAGTATCCATGGATCAACACGATCAGGCCCCGCTCGGCCGTCGCGGAGGCAGCGGCCGGAACATAAAAGTCGGCGCGCAGCGGCATGCCATCTTTGGCCGTCAGCGCATGCGCACTTATCGACCCAATGTCGCGTTCGTTCTGCGTCTCACCCATCCTTTGGCTTGTATCAGAAAGCGTCGGCGCGCGGTTGACAAAGTAACAGCGCGCGTGCGACAGATCGCCGCCCACCACCATGTGTCGTTCGCAAGCAGGCAGTCGGAAACTGCGATGAGAAAAGCCGCCGGAAACTCGCTGCGTACCTCGTCGCGTGCCTCTGGTCGCTCGCCTGCTTCGTCCGGGGATGCCACGGGCCGCCTCCTCGGTTCGTCGTCTGTGGATGACAATCACATGGCGGCGATGACCGGTCGCCCTTCCTCGGTTCGTTCGGGTTCGTCCAAGCTGCTGCTCTTGCCCGTGGATCCACCGGCCCTGTCGCTTGCACAGGACGAACCGGAACGCGACGATCCCAGCGAGCCCAAGATCGTTCTGCCGACGGCACCGCGGGGCTCGCGTCCTTCCGTGATGCGCCCCATGCCAACCCAGGACGCGGCGGCTACGCCCGACGTTGCGCCCGCGCCAGCCTTGCTCAAGGTCGACCCCGATCCACCTGCTGCGCCGGGTGAGCTTCACTTTGGCCTGCTTTTGCGTCGGGCTCGCGAGTCTCGGGGGTTGTCGCTGAACGAGGTCGCGGAAAAGACGCGCATCTCGCCGCGCTGGATCCAAGCGCTTGAAGATGCCCAATTGGACATCTTGCCGGCTCCGGTCTTCGTCTCGGGATACCTGCGCAGCTATGCTCGCTTGGTCGGGCTCGACGGCGCACTGCTGCTTTCGCGGTATCAAGAGCTGGCCCGCAAGCGCGCACAGGCCCTGGCTCCCGTCGAGCGCGGCTTCACCGTTCGTCGGCATGGCCAGCCGATTCAGGTTCCCACGTGGGCGATTGCGATGCTGCTCAGCGTCGTCACGGCGCTGGTGTTGGCCGCTCTGTGGCTGACGAACACGCTGTGGCGCCGCTAGCGAAGACGTGGCCCGTTGCCGGGCTCTTCGCTGCGGTTACGACGGACGCACGGCGCGCAGCAGCGGCTCGCGCAGCCAGCGCGGCAAGCGTGCCAGAAAGCGGGTCGCGAACGCCAAGGGCTGCGGCAGGTTGATCTCGGCGGGGCGATCCGGTAGCCGGCGCAGCATGGCATCGACCGCAGCGTCGATTTCCATGAGCTGAGGCAGTCGGTGTGTCGCGTGTTCCAGCATGGCCGTGCGCACAAAGCCAACGTGAATCGTGGTCACGGCCACCCCGGTTCCATGCAGATCCAAGCGCAGGCAGTCGAGCAGCATCGACAGACCAGCTTTGGGGGCGCAGTATGCGGCCGCCTGCGGCAGTGCGCCAAACGAGGCCAGCGAGCTGACTCCGACGAGGTGCCCGTGTCCGCGCGCGAGCATCTGCGGTAGCACCGCGGTCAGCGTAGCGGCAGCCCCGAGGAAGTTGATCTGGCAGGCAGCGCCCAGGGCTTCCCACGACCAAGGCGGCACCGACGGAGGCGCCCCGACCCCGGCATTGGCCACGACCAAGTCCAACCCAGCCAAGCGGGCATCCGCGGACTGGATGGCAGCCCGCGTTGCCTGCACATCGGCGACATCTAAGACCAGCGCATCGGCCGCGCCCCCCGCCTTGCGGATCGCTTCGACCAGCGCTGCCAGCTCGGCTTCGCGACGGGCACACACCACGACGTGCGTTCCCTGCTGCGCCAGCTTGTGCGCAAGGCTGCGGCCAATGCCACTTGAAGCCCCTGTTATGAGCGCGGTTCGATAGCGCATGCGATAGACTACCGCGCCTTCACGAGCCGACGATGTCCTTTGCCACTTGCTACGACAGCGCATGGCAGCACCCTGGCCTAGCCTGGCTGGGGACGCTGGCCGTTTTCCTATGGGCCACGCTGCAGCGAAGCTGGCACGGCGCGCCGCGTGCTGTGCCGGCCCAATGCCCACGGTCCCGCTCGCGCGCCACACTGCTGTGGACGCTTCAGCTTGTGGTGTTTCTGGACGCGCTGTGTACGGGCGCCCTGTCCCCGATTCCTGCGCCGTCTGCCTGGGCCACAGCGAGCGCTGTAGTCTTTGTCATCCTCGGAGATGCCCGCTTTTTCTTTGTCCTGGCTGATCCGGCGCTGTCTTCTTGGGGCCTGCGCTTGCGCATCCTGCGTGCGGTCCTGATAAGCGGTGCCGTTTCGGTCGCGGCCTATGCCGTGAAACAGGCTTTTCCGACGCAGCTCGCCAGCTCTCGGCATCTATTTCTGACGTACGAGCTCATGATGTTTGTTGCCTGCCTGTTCCTGATGGGTCTGATTTGGCGTCGCCCCGATGGGCCGCGGACAGCTTGCCAGCGACGCTTGCTGGGCTTCGAGGTCGCGCAGTACGGCCTGTGGGCACTCGCCGATCTCGTGATCCTGTCTGCCCATCGCTGGAGCGACCTGGGCTTTGCTCTGCGCATCCTGCCCAACGCGCTGTACTACGTCGCGTTCGTGCCGTTCGCGGTGTGCCTGGGCACCTGCAACCCCGTCGAAGACTGCGTGTCGGAGAGGACCGCTTTGCGCAAGTCGGCGGGCCGGTCCTAGCCGATGGAATCCAAGCTGCAGCGACGGGGATTGCGCACGGCGCGGTCGGCTCTGGGCCTGTGCTGTCTGCTGCTGCTCATCGCTTGCTCGCGCGGCGCCGCAACCGAGTCTTCTGCCGTGCTGTCGTTTCTGCGCGACGGGCAGCTTGTGCGTCAGCTCCATCGCGAACAGCTTGGAACGCCACGCCTGACCGAGGCCTGGGACCCGTACTACAACAAGAACAAGACCTTCCTGGCGGTGCCGCTTTCGCCCGTGCTGAAAAGCGGGTTTGCCGGCCTAGAGCTTGCCGGGCAGGAGATCTTGCTGCGCGCCAAAGATGGCTACACCGTGCCGCTTCCTGCGGATCGACTGCTCGAACCAGGGGCCTATCTGGCGCTGGCCGATCGATCATCGGCGATGGAAGAATGGGAACCCATCGGCCCGCAGCGAGCGGATCCACGGCCGTTTTATCTGTTCTGGACCGGGGCCGATCAGCGCTCGCTTGAGACGCATCCCCGCCCCTGGCAGCTTGTCGCCGTCGAGCTTTTGCGCTTCGAGCAGCGCTTTCCCCATGTCCTGCCCACCGGAATGCCGTCGGAAGATCGTGCGTGGCGCGGGCTTCGCGTCTTTGCCGACCTGTGCATTCGCTGCCACGCCATCAACCGCGAAGGCGGTCGCGTGGGCCCGGATCTGAACGTGCCACAGAGCATCGTCGAGTACCGGCCCGTCGAAAAAATTCGCCAGTACATCGTCGACCCGCGCCGCTTTCGCTATGGCAACATGCCGGCCCACCCGCAGCTGAGCAAGGACGATCTCGATGCGCTGTTGGCATATTTTTTCGCGATGAAGACGCGCAAGTTCGACCCCGACTCCACGCAGGACACGCCGTGATTGCCGTGGACTCCGCGCGGTCTTTCGCATCGGCGCAGCGTCTAGGCGAGCGTCTAGCCAGCCTGCCCAGCACGCTGGCCGAAGCGCTCGATGTTCTTGAGCGGGCCGCGATGCCGATCGCGCCTCTTTCGGGTGTGGATGCTCCGATCTGGGTGACTGGTGGCGGTATGTCCGAGGGACCGGCGCGCTTTTTGGTCGCGCTTCTCGTCGAACAAGGCACCCACTCTGAGTATGTCCCGCTGTCTGAGTTCGTCGACGGCACCGCTGGCCACGATACCGCGCCGCATGGATCGTCGAGGCGCCATGGGACGCTGGTGCTCTTTTCGCAGGGCCTGGCTCCGAATGCGCGCTTTCCGCTGCTGCACGCCCAACGTTTCCGTCGCTGTCTGCTTGTGACGGCAGTGAACCCGGCAGCGGCGAACATCGGTCTGGAAAAGCAGCGCTTGACGGCAGCGCTTGCGGCGTCTGTGCAGTCGCGCGGCGTGCAGGTGTTGACCCTGCCTCCGACCGATGAAGAGGGCCTGCTCTTGCGCGTCGTCGGTCCTGCGGTGCATGCGCTAGCCGCGGCCTGGCTGGCGGGTCTCGATCCCTCTTTGCTGCGCCAGATTCCGGCGGTGTATCTGGCGGACTGGGCGAGTGCCCTTCCACCGGGATCATCGCTGCGCACCGACGGAGATCTACCGCCGGTCGCGCTGATCGCATCGGGCCGCTATGCCAACGCCTGCTTTGGTCTGCGCTGGAAGCTTCTGGAAGGTCTGCAGCTTCCCGACCCGCCGGTCTGGGATCTGCTGCAGGTGGCGCACGGGCCGCTGCAGTCGATCTGGACGCGGTGTCAGACGTTGCTTGTGCTGCAGCGCGCGGCGGCCCCGCACGAAGCCCGGCTGCAGGGCGCACTGGCCGCAGTGTTTCGCTCGCCAAGACATCGCATCCTGACCCTGCCCGCGAATCGCTTGCCCGGACTGCTTGCGTACTTCGAGCACGATGCACAGCTAAACCGGCTGGTTCTCGACGGGCTTGCGCATCGCGCGGCCTTGCGACCCGGCGAGCCTGCGCCCTGCCCTGCCATCGACTTGATCGACTGGCCCGGCCGCGGCCACGACGGACCACTTTACGACCTCGCGCCTGCGGTGGACGATCTGATACACCTCGAATATGCCTCTGTGCCGCGGACGAACGAAGCCTCGTCGCTGCGGGCAGAGCCCGAGTCACAGGGTTCCGGTTGATGCTGCGTGAGTTTTTTCTGTTCCTGTCGCGAGCCCCCTTTGCGCAGGGCGCCATTACGGCGTTCCCTCTGAGCCGCCGCATGGCCCGTCGCTTCGTCGCTGGTTCGACGATCGACGAGACCATTCCCGTCCTAAAGACGCTGAACCAGCAAGGCATGCTGGCCACGCTCGACTTCCTGGGCGAAAGCGTCGCCACCCCCGAGGAAGCCCGCCGGGCTAGCGACGAATACCTGCGGGCGCTGCAGCGCATCGCCGACAGTGACGTGCGCGCCAATGTGTCGCTGAAGCTGACGCAGTTTGGGCTGGATATCGACCACGCCCTGTGCGTCGACAATGTGCTGCGTGTCGTCGAAACGGCTCGCGCGCAGGGCACCTTTGTCCGCATCGATATGGAAGGGACGCCGCACACCGACCGCACCCTGGCTGTCGTCGATGAGCTACGGCGCAGCCACGACTGGGTCGGCACCGTGCTGCAGGCCTATCTGTTTCGCACCGAGGCTGACTTGAAGCGCCTGTCCGCCGCCGGTACTCGCATTCGATTATGTAAAGGTGCCTATAAAGAGCCCGCGGATAAAGCTTTTCCCCTAAAGGCCGATGTCGACCGCAGCTATGTCCAGCTCGCTGGGCTCTTGCTCGACGCGATGACCCGTCCTGACTGCCCGCGCGCCGAGAACGCCGGCCGCATCCCACCGCTGGCGGCGTTTGCCACGCACGACGAGGCCATGATCACCGCCGTGCAACGTCAGGCCGAGGCGCGCGGCCTGCCCAAGGATCGCGTCGAGTTTCAGATGCTGTTTGGCATTCGGCGCGACCTGCAAGAGTCGCTGGTCCAGCAGGGCTACCCCGTGCGCATCTACGTCCCGTATGGCACGCACTGGTATCCATACTTCATGCGACGTCTCGCCGAGCGTCCGGCCAACGTCTGGTTCTTGCTGTCGAACCTGTTTCGCAGGTAGCCGCTGCGGCGGCAGCCGGGGCTGGCTGCGCACAGAACGGCAGGTCGGCCCTATACTCAACACTCGGGCCAAACGCAGCGCGGCCACGGGGTTCAAGCGCGGGAGGCAAGACGCGAGGATCGCACGATGGCTGAGCCTGTCCCATCAGAGTCTGCTCCCGTCACCTTTGTTGCATCGCGCATGTACCTCACCGTCATCCTGCTCGTCCTGCTCGCGGCGGCGCTTCTGCTGATCGTTATCGGGCATGCCGATGGCGATCGCGGGCTCTTGTACTTCCTGGGCTATCCTTCGTTGGTCCTGGCGGTGGCGGGCCTGCTGTTCTTGCTGCTGCGCCCCCCGATGCAGATCGTCATCGGTAGCGACTGGGTCGCGATCAACGGCACGCGCAGCCCAGCAAGCGAGATCGTCGTCGGAGATCCGCACCTAGAGAACCGTGGCGACCGGATGGTGCAGCTGTTCTCGCTGACCACGCTGACCGCAGACGGTCGCAAAAAAGTGGTGGAGTTCCACGCCGGAGCCTGGCCGCAGTTCGCGAGAATGCATCGGCTTCTGGCGTCGCTGGCTGCGCGCGGCACGTCCTCGACATGATGCGTCCCTGCGCCAGCTTGGCACCCCGACGCCTTTTGGCTTTGTCTCGTCTCAGTCTAGAAACATCCATACACCTTGTAGTTAGGAGCACCCGGATGCGACGCGTATCAAGCACTGTGAAGTGGGCCCACCTGAGCACTGTGTTGTCGCCTTCTTTGCGCGCCATGACATTGGGCATTCTGGCCGCCACCACGTTGGCTGGCGTGCAGCTGGGATGCGACGCCACCATGAAGTCCGCCAAGGGCTGCGGCGCAGACAGCGAGTGTCCGATGGGCACCATCTGTCGTCCCACGGATGGCCGCTGCATCACGCCACCGCCCACCGTCCCCGTAGAAGTCGTCCTGACCGGCGACGGCACCGGCACCGTCACCTCGACGCCCGCGGGCATCACCTGCGGCAGCACCTGCAGCAGCTCATTTACCGTCGGAGAAAAAGTCACGCTGACCGCGATGCCGGGGGCCGGGTCCAAGGTCGCCGGGTTTTCCATCGGCTGCAGCAGCCAGACCGATCGCTGCGAGCTGACACCCGACGGAACCATCAATCCGCTGCGCGTCCTGGTCAACTTTGCCGTCGACATCGATGCCGCACAGCCGGCGCTGTGCAACGAGCACGGCTTCTGCTGGGAAAATCCGCGCCCGCTTGGCAACCGCCTGCGACGCGTCATCTCTCCGGGGGCTGGTGAGATCTGGGCCGTCGGCGATGCGGGCACTGTCCTGCGTCGGAACAATGGCAGCTTCGCGCTGATGCCCAGCGGCAGCGAGCGCAACCTAAACGCTATCTGGGGCAACAGCAGCGACCACTACGTCGTCGGGGATGCTGCCACCGTCTTGCACTACCAAGGTGCCGCCTATGTCGCCGAGCCCAGCGTCGGTGGCAACTTGCTGGATGTCTTCGCAGGGGTCGGGATCCCCTTTGCCGTGGGCAGCGCGGGCACGGTGGTCCGTCGCACCGGCACCGGTACCTGGATGGCCGACAGCAGCGGCACCACACAAGATCTGTGGGGCCTGTGGGGAAGCTCGCTTTCCACGCTGACCGCCGCAGGTGGAGCCGGCACGGTGACGCGCTATCCCGGCACCGGCACGGCGTGGACCTCCAGCACCGAGGCTGCTTATGCCTCGTACACGTTCCGCGGCCTGACCGGTAGCGGCACGACTCTTTGGGCCATCGACTCGTATGGTGGCATCTCGCGCCATGCTGGCACGTGGACCGAGTCGCGTCGCAACACCAACGACAACCTGTGGGGCATCGCTGTGGTCAATGGCACGCCGTACGTCGCAGGCGGCAATCCCGGCGGCACCGGCACCGTGCTGCGCTTCGACGGCACCACCTGGCAGCGCGACGTAACAGGAGCCGGAGCGCCCAACACGTTCTTCGGCATCGCCGGCAGCGCCGCCAACGACGTCTGGGCCGTCGGGGACGCCGGCACAGTCTGGCAATACAACGGCACCAACTGGCAGCCCAGGTCGAGCGGCCTCACAGCCACGTTCAACAGCATCGTCGCGCTGGATACGCAGAATGTCTGGGCGGTCGGCAATGGCGGATCGGTCTTGCGCTACAACGGCACGTACTTCTCGCCGCAGAACATCGGAGCCACCGGCAGCCTGCAGGCCATCTGGGCATCGAGCGCCAGCGATATCTGGGCCGTGGGCAGCGGCGGCCAAGCCTGGCGCTACAACGGCACCACCTGGACAGCCACCGACAGCAAGACCACGGCCAGCCTAAACGGCGTCTTTGGTCTGGGGCCCAATCAGATCTGGGCGGTCGGCGACAGCGGAGTCATCCGCTTTTTCGATGGCAGCAGCTGGGCCATCGTCAGCTCGGGATCGGGCGCGACGCTGCGTCGGGTCTGGGCGGCTAGCGCCAGCGAGATCTGGGCAGTCGGCGACGGCGGCATCGTGCAGCGCAGCAGTGGCGGTGGCTTTAGCCCGGTCGTTCTGCCCGGCGGTGTCACCAGCAACCTATACGACGTCTGGGGCGCAAGCGGCGCGGCCTGGGTGCTCGCCGACAACGCGGTCTATCGCTACGCCGGGGGCAGCTTTAGTTCCTTACCTGCTCCACCCGTGGCGGGCCTGCGCGCCCTATCCGGCACTGGCCCCGCCGATATCTGGGCCGCTGGCGTCGGTGGCGTACTCGCGCGCTTTAACGGCACCACCTGGACGCGTGAAAAGACCGGAGCTGGCACCGATCTGCTGAGTATCCACATCCGCGGCACACGCGCTTGGCTGACGGGCAGCAACGGCACCGTGCTGCGCAAGACCCTCTGACCACGTGCAACAGGCTGCTGCGCCAGCGGCCGCAGGGTTCGGCTCAACGATCCAGTCGACGCGTCGCTATGGGCAGTAGCTCTTGTCGTGCTTGGCGATGGCTTTGCAGACGTTGTCGTCGCAGTAGCTGGCATCGCCACTGGCAATCCCCTTGCAAAAGCTCGTCTGGCAGTAGCTCTTGTCTTTTCTTGCAATTCCTTTGCAATCCGCTGAGTCGCAGTAGCTGGCATCCATGCGTGCCCAGCCCTTGCAATCGTTGCTGTTGCAGTAGCTGGCATCGCGCCGAACGATGCCTTTACAGTCATTGGTATCGCAGTAGCTGGCATCTCCAGATGCAATTGCTTTGCAATCATTGCGCGACCAGCGCGTGATGTCGGCTCGCGCCGCGCCCATGCCAGCCCCCAGAAGCAGGGCCACTCCGAAGCACCAGAAACCCGTCCGTCGTTTCAGCATGTCGTCATGATATGCACATCTATGGCGACACAGAAGCCGTGATCTCGTAAGCTGGCGTAGCGACGAGGCAGCGCCCGGTCAAGGCATCGCGTGCCGACTGCCGCACGCCAACGACCCGGCACGAACAGCCAATCGAACACCGGAGGATCGGGGATGTCGAGCTACAGGATGAGCACGCGCCGCAAGCTAGCCATCGCGACGTGGAGTGCGCCGCAGGAAGGCAATATCTATGGCAAGCTGACCGTCGACGCGACGCAGGCCCTTGCGTACCTGGACTTCCTGCGGCAGCGAACCGGTGAGCACGTCACCGTCACGCACTTGGTGGGCAAGGCGGTGAGCATGGCGCTTTCGCAGGCGCCGACGCTTAACGGCCGCGTCGTGATGGGTCGATACCTCCCATTTCCGACGGTGGATATGGCGTTCTTGGTGGCGCTTGAAAACGGTCAAGATCTCGCCAAAGCCAAGATCTGCGAAGTCGACAAGAAGCACCTGTCCGACATCGCCCGTGAGCTGCGCGAGCGCGTCGGCCGCCTGCGCGACGGCAAGGACTCGGACTTTGAAAAGAGCAAGGGCGCCATTCGCACCATGCCGATGTGGCTGCTCAAGCGCATGGTGTCGTTGACCGGGTTTCTGGCCGGCGGCCTGGGCCTTACGATCAAGGCGCTGGGGGTCGAGCCGTTCCCATTCGGTTCGTGCATCGTCACCAGCGTCGGCATGTTCGGCCTCGACGAAGGCTTTGTGCCCCCGACGCCGTTCGCTCGTGTGCCGCTTTACATCTTGGTGGGCGCTGTGCGCGATCAGCCGCGCGTCGAACATGGCTCGCTGGTCATTCGGCCGCACCTGACCATCACCGGCACCATCGATCACCGCTTTGTCGACGGAGCGCAGCTCGGCGTGCTGGCCAAGGTGGTGCGCAGCTATCTCGAAGATCCCTGGCAGCTTGAGCCGCCCGAAAACCGTCCCGCCAAGTCCAGCTAGACTCCACATCGCATTCGTTCTGTCCGGTATGTCGCAGCCTTTCTTCGACGCGCTGAGCTCGACTCAGACCCTGCCGCTCAGACGACCGCTGCTCTCGCTGCGGCCGTGGGCGATTGCGCTGGGTCTGCTGATCCTTGTGGATGTCGCGCTGCGCCTGTTTTTGCCGCCGGACCAGCGCGTGCTGCGCCAGCCTCTGCGCGCCCATACGTGTATGGCCGATGCCGCGCTCGATGCTCTGGTGGATGTACGTGCTCTCGGCGATCTCAGCGACAGTGCCGGGCCAGCGCTCGACGTGGTCTTGCTTGGCGACTCGGTGCTGGGCTCGGTCAACAACCCCGCGGGCGAGCGCCTGCACGATCGCTTGACGCAGCGCTTGTCCCAGCGCGGCCTGTCCGCTCGCGTCCACAACCTGTCGGCGGGCGGAGCGCATGCCGCCGATCAGTACGCCGCCTTGCTGGGCCTGGTCCAGCGCCTGCAGCCGCAGCCAATGGGCCTACAGAATCTGGTAGTGGTGCTGTCGGTGAATCCAATTTTCTTTTCGCGACGCCACAGCCAGCCGCCGGCCTTGTATCCCTGTCTGTTCGAAGATCTCTCGGATGACGTGCTCGGGGGCAGCGCGACGGCCGATGCCCTGCGGCGCAGTCTGCTGCTGCCCCGCCCCGCCCCCGAATACGAGCGCAGCGCCGCGCAGCTCTTGGCGCGCACCTGGTACCTGTACCAGCAGCGGCGGCGCATCGGTGAAGCCGCGTTCGCGCTGCGCGATACGCTGCGCGAAGCCATGGCAGCGCGGTGGCACGGGCACACGTCGCAGCATCCTGCGACCGTGGCGCAGCGCAGCAACCAGCCGTGGTTTACACAAGGCCTCTCGGCCGAGCGCTACGCGACGAGCTACGAATTCCTCGCCTTCGACGATCCGCAAGCCCACAACCTGCACATGACGGCGCGCATGGCTTCGTGGCTGGCGCAGCATCCTGAGCTTGCGGTCCTGGTCGAGCAGGTGCCACAGAACCACGCACTTGTCGGCGAATACACGGCGCGCCCCGCGTATCAGGCGTGGGAGCGGCACGTGGCGACGCTCTTCCGAGCCGCTGGCCTGCCCTATGTTTCCCACGACCGCTCGGCTGCGCTGGCCAGCGAGCAGTTTCAAGATCTCGATCACCTGACGGCGCAAGGCAACGACACGCTGGCGACGCTTGTCGCCGACGATCTGGTCACGCTGCGACTGGCGGCACGAACGTCCGCTGCGCCGGGCTCGACGCAGTCTTCTGGTTCGTCGGGCTTGCGCCCCGCGGCCCCGTACTAGGAAACGACGCATGCACTCACACTCTGTGCGAACCATTGGCATCACGACGGGCGGCGGCGACTGTCCGGGTCTAAACGCCGTCATCCGCGCCGTTGTGCGCAGCGCCATTCGCTGTCATGGCTGGCGCGTCCTTGGAATTCGCGATGGCTTTGACGGCCTGCTGCACCCCGAACAGTCGCGCTGGCTGTCTCTCGACGACGTGCGCGACATCTTGCCGCGTGGCGGGACGATCCTGGGCACCACCAATCGCGGCAATCCGTTTGAGTACCGAGTCGAAGAAAACGGCATCGAGGTTGTGCGCGATCTGTCCGATCGCGTGATCGAAAACGCCCGCATGCTGGGCCTGGATGCCTTGGTGGTCGTCGGTGGCGACGGAACGCAGCGGATTGGCCTGCGCCTGCACGACAAAGGCCTGCCCGTGGTCGGCGTCCCCAAGACGATCGACAACGACCTCGCCGCCACCGACAGCACGTTCGGCTTTGACAGCGCCCTGCACGTCGCGACCGATGCCGTCGATCGCTTGCACACCACCGCGGAGTCGCACCGCCGCATCATGCTGCTTGAAGTGATGGGCCGCGACGCCGGGTGGATTGCGCTGCACGCGGGAATCGCGGGCGGCGCCCACGCCATCTTGCTGCCCGAGATCCCGTTTTCTCTCGATCGCTTGTGCGACTTCATCACGCGTCGCGACGCCAAACAAAAGAACTATACCCTGATCGTCGTCGCCGAAGGCGTGCGCTTGCCCGACGAGCTTCGCGCAGCATCGGCAAAGCACAAGACGCCGGTCGCCAATCTGATCGGCGACGCGATCGCCGCCCGTACCCGCCGCGAAGTGCGCGTCACTGTGCTCGGGCACACGCAGCGTGGTGGATCGCCGTCGCCGTTTGATCGCGTGCTGAGCACTCGCTTTGGCGTCGCAGCCGTCGAGCTCTTGGCGCGCGATCAGTTCGGCTACATGGCGGCCTTGCGCGGGTGCGAGGTCGTGCCGGTGTCGCTGCGCGAGGCCTGCAGCACCATGAAGTTCGTCGATCCGCAGAGCGATCTGGTTCGTGCTGCCCGCACCATCGGCATCAGCTTCGGCGACTCGCCGTAATTCGTCTTCCCGAATGACTCTTCCCTGCGGGCGCGCATCCGTGCAAGAACGCTGGCTCATGTCCTCGCTTGATTCCGTCGCTTCGGTTCAGATCGCACCTCACCCTCTGCTGGTGGTGCAGGGCTTCGTCACGATCTTTCCTTGCCCTCTCGCGGAGTCGCCCAGCCCCGACTGGCTGCTGGCGCTGCTGAAACTGGATGCGGTTGCGCCGCTTTCCGCCGACGACGCGGTGCGTGGCGCCATCCGCGATCTCTTGCGCCACGGTGGCTACAAGCCCACGGGTCGAGGCAAGCCTGCGTCGGAATATCTACTGCGCGCCGCCAGCGAGGGCACGCTGGGCAGCATCAACCTGGCCGTCGACGCATGCAACGCGGTCTCGTTGCACAGCGGGTTGCCCATCAGCGTGGTCGACCTCGATCGCGCCGAGCCGCCGCTTCAGATCTACGTCGGAAAGGCCGGCGATCAGTATGTCTTCAATGCCTCGGGGCAGACGATTGATCTCGAAGGTCTGCTGCTGCTCGCCGACGCCCAAGGTCCCTGCGCCAACGCCGTCAAAGACGCGCAGCGCACCAAGACCCAGGCCGAAACCACCCGCACGCTGTCGATCCTATGGAGCACGCGTGGGCTCTCGGACCGCGTGCAGCAGGCCGCATCGTGGTATCGGGCGCTCTTGGCGCAGGCCGGTGCCAAGACCCTGGATGTGCAGATCGCGCAGGCCTGATGGCCCCCGACGCCGCGACCGGTCCTACTGCGCTTTCTTCGTGAGCAGGTTCGAAAGCGCTGCAGCGATCTCGGCGGTCTCGTTCACGGTCCGCTGGTTGATGCCTAGCTCAGTGCCCAGATAGCTCAGCGCGTGCAGGTTCTCCAGGCTCGGCTCAGCCGGCGGCGTGTAGCGCAGGTCGCGCGTCGACGTATAGCGATCCGGGTGCCCCACGGCACTCAGCCCGTACTGCGTCTCGCCCAGGCTGCGCGCCGCCATCGCCACGTGACAGCTTAGGCAGTCCACGGTATCGGGCGTGTGCTTGGCCGGATGCTCGATGCGCAGTGCCGCGCCAAAAGCCGTGCGTCGGGCCGCGTCGTTGGCCAGGTTGGCTGAGGTGCTGTTGATCAGCAGCCGCACATCGTCGCCCGAGGTTCCCGGCGTGGTCGTCGAGCCTGCCAGCTCTCCCGCATTGGGAAAGCCACCCAGAAGCTCTTGTTCCGTCGTCATCGTCGTCGGAATCTGGATTCGTTCCCAGCCGGCCGGCTTGTGATCAAAGCCACCGAAGCGCCACGCCGACTGCAGCGCATCCACGCGCGCAAAGAACGTCATGCGAACGGCGCGATCCTCGCCGACATACTGCCGCAGCAGCACTTTGAGTCCCTGCGCAAAGGAACCCCACACCCCTTGTCGCTGCAGGATCGGATGCACCCCCAGCGGCCCTGGCGTGTACCCGCCTTCACGATCGGTCAGGCTGATGATCTCGCGCGTCAGCGTCAGAAGCTCGGTCCGCGGAAGCTCATACAGCATGTGAATCGCGCCATCTTCCCCGACGCTGGTCGTGTTGACGCCATGGATGCCCTGGAACACCAAGCGCACTTGGTTTTTGCACTGCGCATCGGGCACTTCGCCGCGCGATCCAAAGCACGGATCCAGGCGAATCCCCACCAAGCGAAGCTCGTTCCAGGCGCTGATTCCCGTCGTGCGTGTCTTGCTGCCGGGCCGTGGATCCAGCGGCATAGGAATCTGCGCAAAGGCGGTCTGCGGCACAAAGCGCCCATAGCTATTCGACAGCGTATTGCCCCAGACCATCAGGCCGATGTCGTTGGCTGGCGGCAGCGGATACACGATCGTCACATCGGTGTTGTAAAGCTCGCTCCGCGACGGCCCCATGTCGACGGACGCCGCCATGTCCGGGCCTCCGAGCTGCATGTCGTCATTCCCAGAGTCGCCTCCCGGACTGCTCGGGCAGCCCAGTAGTCCCAAGAGCGCCAGCACGCCCATTCCGTGCCAGCCGTTCCTGACACGTGAGGCCCCCAGGGACCACGCGCGGCGCAAAAGAGCCCGCCCAGACTGACTCGCTCGGTGCCGTTCCGTCATATTCCCCTCCGTGCGCCCCGAGGCCGGCGAATACTCCTAAGTCCACCGCCGCCCGCGTCAGGCGCAATATGATGCATCCAGGATGAGTAATATTGGCCGGCGATACAAGCGGCTCGCAGGACTCTGCCGCAGACTGTGGAATCGACTCTGGATCTTCCGGTGCGTGACGCCGCGAAACGGTGTCAGCCTGTGCATAGCGCCGCGACGTGCCTAGCCGCGTGGCCGCCTCCGCCGGCATCGCGCAGGTCGCACTTCGCGCGAAGCTAGGCGGCGCAGCTTTGCGCTTCTTCGATCAGCAGATTGGGAATGCCATCGTCGACGGCATACGAAAGCTGGCAGGCCGCGCAGACCAGCGCCAGCGTAGCCGGCTCTGCATCGCCGCTTTTCGCTGCGGGCGATGCAGAGGATCGTTCCTGAAGGACACCCCGACACTTGGGGCAACGAAGGATGGCGAGCAGTTCGGGGTTTAGCATGGGCATTCCTGACAATCGACGCCTACGCATATCAAATCGCGCACCGTCGATCCAGCATCCAGGGCGCGACTACTTCTTCTTGGCCGCGACTTCTAGGTCAATCGTGACACTGATCTCGTCGCCCACCACCAGACCGCCGCCATCGATGGTCTTGTTCCAGCTCACGCCGAAGTCTTTGCGGTTCAGCTTGGCGGTGGCGGTGAAGCCGCTCTTCGTGTTGCCCCAGGGATCCTTGACGGCGGGCATCGGCCCCTCGACGCTCAGCACCACTTCCTTGGTCACGCCGCGAAGCGTCAGGTTGCCCGTGACCTTGAGGCCGGCGCCGGCCTTTTCCACTTTGGTCGACTTGAAGGTGATGACTGGGAACTTGGCCGCATCCAGGAAGTCCGGGCTGCGCAGGTGTTCGTCGCGCTTGGCGTCCCGCGTGTTGATCGCAGCGACCTCGATGGTCGCTTCCACCGTCGACTTGGTGATGTCTTTGTCGTCGACGTTGATGGTGCCGCTGACCTTGCCAAGCTCGCCGCGGACGTTGCTGACCATCAAGTGACGAACGGAAAACGACACCGCCGAGTGGCTGGCGTCGATGTCCCAGGCAGCGGCATCCGCCAGGCGCGGCGCAGCCAACGAAACCAGGGCCAGGGCTGCAGACAGAAACAGTGAGCGCTTCATGAGGTCTCCTTGCAGTGCGAGGGAACGGGACAACAACAAACGTCGCACACCATTCATAACCAGGGTGCGCAGGGCTGATAAGCCCCGAATTGCGAGAAGCACTGTTGCATCTGGCGCACCAATTGTCGCAAGCTCAAACGCGATACACGGCGTGGCTATGCGTCGCCAGCCCGCGTCCGCACTCTCGTCCTACGAACAGACGCGCAGGTGCAGGCCAGCGCGGACCTCGTCGCTCCGTCGGGCAAGCTGCGCGGGCTGTTGCGCACAGACGACTCCGCCGGGGCGATCCATCTCGGCGATGCACTGGTTGCACGGACTGCAGGCGCTGCGCGTGGCTTGCCCGGTGGCATAGCGCCGGATCAAGTCGGGGTCGGCAAGAAGCGCCCGGCCCAGGGCCACCAGCTCGAAGCCTTCATCGCGCACCCGCACGAGGTCATCGAGGCTGGTGGCACCGCCGACATAGACCAACGGCATGCGCACTGCCGCCCGCACCTGCTTGGCCAAAGGCAAAAAGAACAGCGGAGTAAACGGCGTCTTGGGCACAAAGAACGGACCGAACGCGAACAGGGCGAGCTTCTGCAGCCAGCTTGGCTCGACGGCGATCATCTGGCGCAGCGGTCGCTCGCCGCGCAGAAGGTACAGCGCACTGTGTGAAACTAGGCCGCCGGACAGCACCAAGGCGCTGGTCCCCGCTTCTTCCAGCGCCTGTGCCACCAGCACCGCTTCGTCGACGTGCAGCCCGTCGCGCACGCCGTCATCCAGGTTCATCTTGGCAAAGATCGGCACGCGGGACCCCAAGCCCGCACGCACGCGCCGCACCACATCCAGGGGAAAGCGCAGACGGTGCGGAAGTGGGCCACCATAGCCGTCGCGCCGTCGATTCAGCCGCGGACTTAGGAACTGACTCAGCAGATAACCATGACCCAGGTGAAGCTCGATGGCGTCGAAGCCCGCTTCGATGGCACGCTGCGCCGCGCGCACGAAGTCGGCGGTCGTGCGCTCGATGTCCGCTGGGCTCATGGCGCGAACCACGGGGCGCCCGACTAGCGCGCCGTAGGCATTGAAGCCAGGCGACGGTCCAAGGGGGCCTCGTATGCTGAGTTCCGTGTTCTTGCTGAAGCCACCGCAGTGACCAAGCTGCAGCATCACCGCGGCGCCTTCGCGATGCACGGCGTCGGTCAAGGCGCGCAGCGCGGCCACGCTCTCATGTCGCATCACAAGCTGGTTCGCGAACGTGCGTCCCTCGGGCGATACAGCGCAGTACGCGACCGTGGTCATGGCCACACCACCGCGGGCCAAGGCAACGTGATGTCGCTTGAGCAGCTCGCTGGGCAGGCCATCGACGACCATGCCTTCGTACGTCGCGGTCTTGATCACGCGATTGCGCAGCGCGAGCGATTCGATGCGCAGCGGCTCGAACAGATCTGCGCTGCGCGGTGACTGAGGAGCGTCCACGGCGAAGGCCTAGCCGATGATGTTGCAGGTAGCGTCGGGCATGTGCAGAAGGTTGTTGCGCTCTTTGCACTCAACCTCGCGACCACTGCCGGGTGTGCCATCGTCATCGGCGGCAAACCACAGGTCGACGGCTCCCGCGGGCGGGTTCTTGTATTCGCAGCGCACGACCTCGCAGTCGCCGGGTAAGAGCGCCTTGGCGGTCTGCGTGCTGCAGATCTTGCTGCCACCGCGACGCGGATCCCCGACATAGAACGTCCCCGGAACGGCCGACGATGCGACGTTGGCGCCGCGGTTGCAGATGGCCGCGCTCAGCACCCAGCTCGTCGTGCAGTTGCTGCTGTCGGGAACCGAGGCCCGCCCGCCAGTCACATCGGGAGCAGGCGCCTCGCCCTTGATCAAGCCCTGCACATTTTGCCGATAGTTGTTCCAGCTGGCCCAGTTGTTCATCTCGACCAAGGGGACCGTGCCGTCGTCGTTGATGTTGGTGATGTGATAGGTGTGCTGGTTCCAGATCGGACGCGATGGCATCCAGCGATTCATCGGATCGACCAAGACCTGGATGCCATTGGTGCCCGGACCCGAGGGGATGCCCAGATCGGGCTCGGTGCCGCAGCCGCCCACCTGGTGCGTCGGCACGACCAAGTCAGCGTGTCCGTCGTTGTCGACGTCGGCGACCACCGGCATTTCCAAGATCGTTCCCGAAGTCAGGTTCTGCGCGAAGCGCACCTTTCCCGTCGGACCGTCATAGACACGCAGCCAGCACTCATCGCGGTAGACGACCTCGGCCTGGCCATCGCCGTTGAAGTCAAACACCGAAGATCCCGTCGAGCCCGAGCTGAAGTCGCGCGTCGTCTTGAGCCAGCGCAGGCCCGGCCCTTGGCAGAATGCCGGTGTCGGCGTCGCCGCGCAGTCTGGATCGAACACCGCATAGCCTTGGTACCCCGCAGCGGCGATCTCGGGCTTGCCGTCGCCGTCAAAGTCCGCAACGGTCGGCGGGCCGCCCCACTGCATGCCGAAGGTATACGGGCCAAAGACGATGGCCCCGGTCTTGGGGTTGTACACGCGCAGCACGCCTTGTTGGCTGCTCTGCGACGAGATCAGGACGATCTCTGGCTCGGGCGTGGCGGTGTCAAACTGAGCGACGGCAACGTATCCGGCAGCAAACGAACGAACAGCGGGCGGCGTCTTGTCGGCCCCCGTCAAGCCTTCCAAGATGCGGTTCCCTGTGACCACATCCGGCTTGCCATCTAGATCGACATCGGCGATAGCGGTCAGTACACCCCACTGTCCCCCGTCGACCGAGACGCTGTAGAGCGTCGTGAGACGCCCCGCTTCAAAGCGCAGCGCGGTACCGGCATAGACGATCTCGGGCGGGCCCATGCCGTCGAGGTTCGCGATGGCCGCGCCGCCGTCTTTGAAGCCGGACGATCCCGGTCCTGAAGGTGCAGGCGCCGACGCCGAAGCCAGCAGTACACCGCTCTTGTTGAACACCTTGACGACGCCGCTGCCGTCGATGCCAATGATCTCGGGCACCTTGTCGCCGTCGAGGTCGGCGACTGCAAGCTGGGATCGTGTGCCCAAGTTCGCGGGCTGCGTAAAGACCTCGCTGCAGTCGGTGCCGCGCAGGGCCACAAGCTGACCGCCGCTGAAGGTGACAAAAAGGATCTCGGGAATCTTGTCGCCGTCGAGATCCATCACCACGGGGGTCATGATGACTGGCGACTTGGTCCACTGACACTTCATCTTGGGCGCTTCGAATTTCTCGGCCATAAAGCCGCCGCCCTTGCACATCGGGTCGTTCTTTCGCGTCTTGGGACCGTACGGAATGCAGACTCCTTTTTCGCAGTAGGAATCGTTGATGCAGTCTTCGTCCGTGCCGCACGGCCCCTCGGTGGGAATGCATGACCCGGCAATGCACAGGGCTCCAGCGGCACACGGATTCGCCGGACACTTGCCCGGCTTGTGGCCGCCATCCTTGGTTTCGCCGGGCTGATCTCCTTCTTCACCGTCGATCCCCAGGTCGCGAGCCGCGCAGCCGAGCAGCCAGGTCAGACTGAAACTGAGAGCGACCAGCACACCCCGCAGAGCTTGTGTTCGTACAAACATGACGTTCCTCCGAGTCGGAGGAGCATACGAAAAGCCAGGCTCCGCGGGGTCCCAATCGTTGCGCCTAGCACCCGAGCCCGGCCCAAGGCCGGCGCGTCACACGGCGCAGCGCCAGACCCAAAGGTTATTGCGGTGGGATCCAGGTCATCTTGTTGTCGCACTTCTTCTGCGCGTCGGCTTCCGTCGGGATCTGCGAACTCTTATAGAACCAGTTGGTCTGCTTACTTCCGTCACCCTGCGTGGCCTGGCAGCCGCCAAGCATGCCTTCCACGGGACACGTCGCACCTGCCGTGAACGTACCGCCGGCCGAGGTGGTTCCTAGGGTCCGGCACAGCGCTTCCTGCGTCACCCAGACCGGCGACACCGAGCCGCGCCAGTCCGTACACTGCGGAGAGCTGGGGCGCATGTCACAGCTCGCACTGTTGCCACCACAGCCCATCCCAAGCATGACGCTGAACACAGCCAAGATGCTGCAAGGCACAAATCGGAATCCCATGATTACTCCTTTTCCTTCGCGTTTCTGCACCCGACCTATGACACCACGACCCCAGGGTGCGCTGTCACATTAACCGGGTCATTTTCCGTCGGCAATAGAGGCAAAAACAGGATGCAGGTCAACCCCCTGAACAGGGGGGATCGAAGGCTGAAGCGCAGACCCAAAATATTCCTTTTTCTGACCTGGAATTGGGAACGTATGCGCAAGGTGCAGCCAGCGTTCCCATGCGTTCTTGTCAGCGGCCGCCGAGATGTCCCTGGTATTCTGTTCGCGCAGGAGTCATCGTGAGCCGTGAGCAGGTCCCGGTATGTGCGCTGGTGGTTGAAGATCAACGGGACGCGCAAGCCTGGCTATGCCTGGCGCTAGCCAGCAGCTTTCCCGGCATCTCTGTCGTCGCTGCCGATACGCTGCGCGATGCCAGAGCCCGCTTGATCAGTTCGCCGCGGCCCCAGCTTGCGCTGATTGATCTGGGCTTACCCGATGGCAGCGGCATCGATCTGATCGCGCAGATCAAACGCGACCTGCCCCAGACGATCTGCGTGGTGGTCAGCATTTTCGACGATGACCACCACCTGTTCCCGGCCCTGCGCGCAGGGGCCCAGGGCTACCTGCTCAAGGACCAGCCGCAAGAGCAGCTGATCGAGCTCCTGCAGGGCATCAGCCATGGACGTCCGCCGCTGTCGCCCGCGATTGCCCGCAAGCTGCTGGGCTTCTTTCACGCTGCGCCGCCCGTGATCGCGAACGCGCTGACCCCGCGCGAGACCGAGGTGCTTTCGCTTATCGCCAAGGGCATCACGCAGGGTGAAGCCGCTCGCATGCTTGGCATCAGCACCCACACCGTCTGCGGATACGTCAAAGAGATCTATCGCAAGCTCAACGTCTCATCGCGCGCCGAGGCCGCCCTGACCGCCCAGAAGCTCGGGCTGATTAGCTAACGGTCGCTCTGTCGTTTTTTCACGAAATAATGCAGATATACTTCGTCTTCGACTCGTTCTATATGCTGCAACGTCAATTTCGGTACTTGTTCTGCAAGAAATCCCCCCCCATCCACTAGGCTTGCGCTGTTTTTTCCGCCGATCAGAATGGGGCAAATCGTCACAAACATTTCATCCACTAAATCGGCCGCCAGAAACTGTGCGATCAAGTCGCCGCCTGCCTCGATCAGGACACTGCCAATGCCCCGCCGTTCGAGGGCCCTGAGCATCCACTTTACGTCGATATCTTCTTGAGGACATACATCAATCTCTGTTTCAAACGGCGGTGTCTTGTATTGTGGAGTCGTTAATATCAGTTTCTTGATACGTTGTTCTGCAATAAATGCTGGTTTTGGCACGATATCGGCGCGGCGTGTCACCACGATATTCCAGAATGGCTGCGTGCGTCGGGCCAAGGCGTCTTCATCCGGCAGCGCGGCGATGGGCCAGCGACGAAACGTGGCGCCGCCGACCAAGACCGCATCGACCTGCCCGCGCAGGACCCGCATGCGCCGCAGATCGTGACGCGAGCCCAAGACGGGCGGACGCTCGTCGCGCGTATGAATCCGTCCATCCAGCGAGATGGCCGTATTGCTGAGGACCCGCATCGCGACGCAGGGTAGATCGTGGCCCACTGCCGGCACCAGTCGAGCGTTGGAAATTCTGCGCCCGCTGCCTTCTCGGCATCCCCCCTGGATGCGCCCCGCTTCCCCGTGGCTCTACGACCCGTGATGACTGCGCAGCCTTTGGCCCAGCGAGCGCTCTGCGCGTCGATGCGAGCGATGCAGGTCGGCTGGAATCGTGCCGCGAGATGCGGCGCAGGGTGGTTACTTCGGCGGGGCGGCGGGCTGTGTAGCGGATGAGGTCGGTGGCGTCGACGGCGAAGACTCGCCTTGCGGCATGCTCGCACTTAGCTCGCCAGCCTCGGGCGTGATGGTCTCAGGCTGGCCGATGCGCTCGCAGAACTCGCCATAGTCGCCGCTGCAGCGATAGTTCGCGCGTCGATTGCAACCAATCGCACGGAAAAAATCCTTTGAATTCTTGTCAGGCTGCTCGACCTTGACCTGATCCTTTGGGCAGCGAAACTCAGCGGCAAAGCGATCAATCACCGTCTGCGGTCGCAGGAAGCACCCTGCGACGGGAAGAAGCCAGATAAGCACCCCAGAGAACAACTGTGACTTGAATGACATAAAAAAACATCGTAGCCAAATTTTTCCATTCGCCTAGATGCTTTTTTCTCTCGGGTCGCAGGAATTCAGCCCTCAGCACGGGGGGATCGAGAGCCACAAGAGAGAAGGCCGGCCGCTGCTATGGCGCGAGCGGCTTCAGCCGCGGCCGCAAGATGACCAGCGGCTGCAGCATCGAATTGCAGACGTATAGATGGACCGGCTCACCGTCGAACACTGCGCCTTCCGCCGACAAGGCCAGAAGCTGAAACGCGGCGCGCGTCTCGCGATCGATGTGCTCGCGACGCGTATACGGCGTGCCCAGGCGGATCTCATAGCTAGCAGGCGCTGTCATCGTGCTGGTCTGCGTCCGCCGAATCTGCACCAGCGCCTCGCGATCGCCCAGGCCGAAGCGACGTAGGAAGCGTGCCGTAGCCCTCGCCTGCGACTCAGTCACTGGCGCGTCGTAGTACAGCTGCAGGCGGCCGTCGCTGACTTTGTTGCCCATGCCGACGCCAAACAGCCAGCGCAGCGCAAACGAAGGCAGGCTTTCGGGGGTGGCGTCTTCCTCATAGGCGTTGGCCGCGACCGCAGTCGGCGTCGGGTTGCAGGCCGCGCCGAGGCCGATGAGCACGAGGCTCAACACGGCCGAGCCGACCACGGCCGGCAGGCCTGGGCTTCGTCCTGATCTGCTGTCTGCAAGCGCGCTCTGTGCAGCCATCCCGACCCCTGCATCCACGCCCCCAACGCACGCGGATGCCGGGTCATTTTATCACGAAGAGATCTCACCATTTCAACCCTGTATTTTCAGAATCCCCGTCGCTGCATGTGGTCGCGCCGCGGCCAGTCCCGCCACCTTTGCATCCTGGGTCGCAGCGCCGTAAGGCAGGCGCTGCTTGCGATGGATGCGTTCGGTGCGGTCCCGCTGGATCGGCGCCACAGCCATCACGTGTTGGGCCCGGCGGAGCGCGCGATCGGGTGCCGTGGGCATCGATCTATCGATCTGCAGACCGGGCTGCAGACCGGGCTGCAGACCGGGCTACAGACCGCGGCGCGCGATCCAGTACACTGGCCTCACCCATGTCTGTCCCCTCTGAACGTGTTCCGCCGCAGGCCAAGATCATTCGGGGCACCGGGCCCGGCAAAGCCAATCCCATCGAGACCTGGCGCATCGAAGCAGGCACCGCCGTCTGCGAAGTGGCCCCATCGCGCGGCGGCATCGTGACTCGCTTCTGCGTCGACGGTGACGAGATCCTTTATATGGATCAGGCGACGCTGCGCGACCGCACACAGAAGGTCCGGGGCGGAATCCCCGTGCTGTTTCCGATTGCCGGCGCACTCAGCGGCGATCGCTATGAAGTGTCGGGGCGCAGCTTCGCGATGCGGCAGCATGGGCTCGCGCGGCAGGCAAGCTGGGCCGTTCACAAAGTCGGCGGAGCGCGCCTGGTGCTGGAATTTCGCAGCACCCCCGCCACGCAGGCGAGCTTTCCGTTCGACTTCATCTATCGCTTGGCCATCGATCTCGAACACGCGGGCTTCCGCTCGCTGGTGCTTGAGAGCGAGTTCGAAAACACCGGGCACAAGCCCATGCCGTTGCACTTCGGTTTCCATCCATACTTTCTGGTGACCGACGCAGAAAAACCGCAGACCCGCGTCAGCATCCCCGCCCGCAGCCGGGTCGACAACCACACCGGAGAGCGCGGCGAGTGGGACGGCGTCATCGACTACGGCGCCAGCATCCAGGATCTGCACCTGTCTGATCTGTTTGGGCAGACCGCGACCCTGGACATTCCCGGCAAGCCGCGCCGCACCCTGACCTGGGACGACAGCTATACGCAGATCGTGGTCTGGACCACTGCACTCAAGGACTTCCTCTGCATCGAGCCGTGGAGCGCTCCAGCCGATGCCTTCAACAGCGGTATCGGACTGCGCACCCTGCCCCCCGGCGGGACGCACCGAGCGCGCTTCACGATCGCCGTCTAGAGGCACCTGCCGATAGCCGGCGTTCGTCTCCGCCTGCCGCACGGCCGGGGCTTGGGGCCGATGCGAACGCTTGGCGGCGCTGTGCGAACGCTGTGCGAACGCGGTGCGGAAAGGGCCGCGCAGCGCTGACTCTGCGGCCCAAGACAAAAGCGCCTGGGGCCATTCCTCGACGAGGGCCCGGTGGCAAAGCGGCCAAGTCCACGGCCTAAGCCATGGGCGGCAACACCCACGCCGCCAAGCCGGCACAGGGCTTGCGTTTGCGCCAAGCACGTCCTGCAAACGTACCTGAAGCGGGTCTGCCGCAGCGTCGGTGCGCATGGGGGCGCGCGGCATCAAGGCCGCTGCGCTCGACCTCGACTCGGCCGGGCAAGCAGTCGCTTGGGTTCGATGAGGACTGGTGTCCGCAATCGCTCGACAGAGCCCCTCGGAGGAAAACAGATGCCGACCACCCCAGCCCAGGATCTCAAGAAGCTGCAAGACATGGCCAAAGTCATGAAGCCGGGGTCAACCCTCAGCAACGTGCTGAAGGAAGCCTGCAAGATGGCCGCGCTTGTGAAGAATTCCGACTATGCCCAAGTCCCCGGAGGCGGCAACGCAGTCTGTAAATATGATCAAGCCACTGGAGCCTCTGATGGATATAAAGTCAGATATCAATCTGGAAATATCGGCAACCTCGTCCACGAATTGACGCATATTGCCGTGAACGAATCGTATAAGCGCGATTTTGTCAATTATGCCAGTAAAAATGTCCCTCCGCCTGCGATATACAACAATACCGACAATCGCACCAATGAGGCGGACCGCCAAGGCGCATGGATGGATCAAGCGAAGAATAACGGCATTGTTGCTACTCTCGATACGCTAAAGAAAGAAGCAAACAAGGCAAAGACTAGCTTGACGGCACAGCAGCTTGCCGATGTGAACAACAAGCTCGACTACGGTCGCATCAATCCACATATTGAATTCGAGACTGTACTCAATCAAATTCTGGTGTGGATGTACGAATGGGGATATATGCCATCGGGAACTGAAGACAAGCTGACGCCGGCTCAGCAGTTTTGTCAGAAGATCGACGCTGCAGCCAAAACCCGATATGATAACCGTGCCAAGGAATACAAGGTATCGACGTGGTAGCTCGCTTACTGTGAACCTACGCTGCTACGCTCGGGAAGTATAAAAACCGGAAGAAACCGCCGAGTGCCGCATAACGATGCGGGCCCCAAAGAGCAGTACCCCGTACGCGGGCCGCAGCGGAGGCGCGCTTTTCCCCGTCGCCCCCCAACGACGGTTTACGCAGCAGGTACGCTAGATGAAGTTCACGACCAAGCCAAGCTCGGTCAGGGTATCGAGCTTCCTATTGTAGTGTTCTGGGTGTTCCTTCACTGAAGGATACCTGGTCGAAGGCGCCGGGGCGTTGTTGAAGCGCGCCGTGAATGCCGCACGGAAGCTAATCGGCTTCCAGATCTGCGTCGTAAATTCTAGCTTGCCATTTACGCGCGTCGCTTCAGCCGCACCGACACTGCGATCACCGATGGTCAGTGCATTGAGGTTGATCAGCGTTTCAACATTGGCTCGCACCGATGTGTGGGTGTTGACCGACAGCACATAGCCCAGGAACAAGCGGCCGGAGCCCAGGATGACTTCGGGACTAAATCCCATGGGGGACGGATCTGGCGCACGCAAGTAGTCATAGGTAAAGTCACCGCCGACTTCGCCAAACATTTCGTGCATCTTGGTTTTCACGATTTGACGCGCATAGCCCAGCTGTCCGCCTAAGAAATACTGTTTACTAGCGGGGTTATCGAAGCCCGCGAAGAACGTCGCAAAGACGGTGTTGTTTGTGGTAAAGAAACGGTCGTAGCGCGCCAGCCCCTTGAGATTGGCTGCGGTCTCGGTAAGCAATGGATCGTTTATCGATTCATCGGCATCGAGAACCTTGTTGTTGTTGGTGTCGATAAAACCATTGGGCTGCTTGGTGTTGCTATACAGACCTTCGACGGTGACTTGGACCTTGTTCTTGCCGTCATTGCGCGAGACCAAGCCGCCGCCTGAGAAGTTCAGCACCTCGGCGTTGCCGGTCGCGGCCGAAAAGCCAGCCGAGGCGCTCGCCTTCCAGACCACGGTCTTGACCTCTTCGACTTTGCCAAACTCGTACTTGGCGTCCTTGCCGGGCGGTGGCGGTGGCGGTGGCGGCGGGGCCTGTGCCTCGGGAACTGGCGCGGGTGGTGGCGGCGGCGGCGGCGCGTCGGTCTGGGCCGAAGCGGTGCCAACCCAAACAAACGAAGACAAAAGACCCAGGGTAAGTAGGCGACGGGATGCGCTGCTCATTTCCTTTCAAGCTCCTTCAGCGGGTAAGTGCGTTGTTTCTAGCGTGTGGATAGTCGCGCAGTCGTTCTAGGCGGGCAAAATTTATCTGGGGAACGACCGCGTCGGCGGTGCGGCGGTGCGGCGATGCATCGACTGCCACGTTGGCCCGCCCGCGTGCGGCGAGAGCCGGCGAGAGAGAGAGAGAGGGGGGGCGTGATGAGACGGGGCTTAGTTTTTGTTTAGAACGAAGGCGGAAAGCTGACAGCCGCGTGGGCAGCGGGGCACTGCATCGACGCTGCCGGCCGCCTCGCAGGCGCTGCTGGGGGCAGGTCCAGAGCTCGGGCACAGAACCAGATACAGGGTCTCTTTTCCGACGGAAGCATCGAGCGCCACGGCCCCTGGTAGCTCTTGCTTTTTGCCGGCTGGCCGCTGGGTGTCGCGAGGCAGCGTGGGCCATGCCACATAGAGGCCGCCTTGCGACTCGACGCCGAGCACGGCCACCTGTCCTGCGCTCGGCAGATCGACGACGAAGCGCAGGCGGTCCCCCGCCGCGAAGTGGTCTCCGCTCAGCGCCTGTTGGGCGTGGCCGTCGACCAAACGAAACACGGACAGCGATAGCCCGCCTTTTTCGCGGGTCTGATCATTCCCAGGGTCAGTCCCAGGGTCAGTCCCAGGGTCGGTTCCAGGGGCGCGGCCTGTTCCCAGCGGCGCGCGGCCGATCAGCACGACGGCCAAGACGGCCAGGCCCGTCGCTGCCACCAGCGGGACCGACAGACGGCGCAGGGCAGCCAGCAGGCGACTTCGCACCGAGGGTGGATCCTCATCGAGCCGGCGGCGAATGGTGGCCAGCATGCGACGCTCGTCGAGATCGACCAGGGCGGCAAAGCCGGCCTGTCGCGTAGCCATACGTCCTTCACACGGCGAACACTGGGCAATGTGCTGCCGCAGCGACGAAGCCTGTGCTTCGCCTAGCTCACCCGCCTGCAAGCGATCGAGCGCAAAGTCGGATGGGCAGCCGGGATTGCCGGAGGCCAGCCGCATCCAGGGCTCCTGCTGAGGGTTCTTATCCATCGTCCACCTGGCTTACACACGCATTTGCAGACTTGGACACGCAGGGTCCTCGGTTGGGCAAGGGCACCGGGCGAATGGGACCAAGATCGACGCAGCCTGTCATGCGGACTCTTTCTTTGGCCGATCGCTTTCGGCGCCGCGCTGGCGGGCCCAGGTCAGGAAGCGCTCGACAAAGTTGCCGACCGTGCGCTTGGATACGCCCAGAAGTTCGGCCGCTTCTTCGTGGCTCATGCCGTCAAGATAGACGTACACGGCGGCCCGTGCCTGCTGTTCGTCGGCTTCGCTGAGCAGGCGACGCAGGTGCAAAAGATCGCTCTCGGAAGCACTGCTGTTTTCTTCGCGCAGGACGTTTTCCGCCAAGAGCTGCCTTCGTCGCGAATGATCGCGTAGCTGGTTCAGGCAGTAGTTGGTCGTGACTTGATACAGCCAGGTCGTGACGCTGCTTCTGCCTTGAAACTCATGCATGCTGCGCATGACGCGGATGAACACTTCTTGTGTCGCTTCCTCGGCGTCTTCTTTGCGACCAAGCAGGCGCAGAGCGCGTCGGTACACCATGGGGCCATGCAATCGAAACAGGGCGCCGATGTCCGGCGTACCGCTGACGGTGGCCATGAGGCCATCGTCCCACGCGTCAGGCGGCAGGGTCAAGCCGCGGATCTTCTTTAGGATCTGGCTTTTAGGATCTGGCTTTCGGATCTGGCGCGCTGGCAGAGGCGAGGCGGCGTGACTACTTTTTGGCCTTGCCGGCAAAGACGCTGATGACGTCAGCGTCGACGTTGGCGACGGCGATATCGGGAAGGCCATCGTTCGTGACATCGCCGATGGCCAAGCCCTCGGGCTGCTCGCGCGTAGCCAAGTCCCCGATGGCCTGCAAGGCGCCCGTGCCCGTGCCGCGCAGAATGGTCAGGTTGTTGCTGCTGCGATTGGTCACCACGACGTCGGCGATTCCGTCTTGATCGAGGTCGGCGATGGCGATGCCCGTTGGGTTGTCTCCGACGGAATACGTCTGAGCGCTGCCAAACCCTGCGCTGCTGCCCAAAAGCACGCTGATCGTTCGTTCGCCGGCATTGGCAACAATCAGGTCGGGCAGGCTGTCTGCGTTCAGCAGGCCCGCGACGACGGTGATCGGGTTCTTGCCGACGCTCAGATCCGTGGCACGCGTGGTGTCAAAGCCTCCGGTTGCGTTGCCCGGCCATACGCGAACTTTGTTGCTGCCCGGCAGGGCGATCGCGACATCCAGGCTCGCGGGTCCTGAACCGTCGAAATCTCCGACGGCAAAGCCAGCCGGGGCCGTGTCAAATGTGTACTTCACCGCAGTGCCGAACATTCGCGAACCCTGGTTCAAAAAGACGTTCAGCGTCTTTCCCACCTGCGTGGTCGTCAGCAGATCGCGACCGTTCTTTCCATCGAGATCGAGCGCGACAAGGGCATAGGGGTGCGAGCCTTCGCTGGGGATGGCCAGCCGGTCTTGCGCGTCGGCCCCCCACAGAACGGCCAGCTCGCCTCCTAAATACAGCGGTGCAGCCGCATCGGTGCGGCCGTCGCCATCGAGATCGGCCAGGACCAAGTCAAACGGTGTGTCGCCGAAGCGGTTGTTGATTTCGGCACGGGCGAACGTGTTGTTGCCGCGGGCGATGAGCATGCTCAAGGAGCCGCTTCCGGTGGCGCGGGCTGCGACCATGTCGACTTGGCCATCGCGATCGAAGTCGTTGATCACCACAGCCTTGGGCGCCACCCCAATGACCAGGTCGGCACGGGCCAAGAACAGATCGGCCGCCATGCGCGGACTGGCCTGCTCGCTGCCGCAGCCAGCTCCGCACAGCACACCCAGCAAAGCCAGCCCAAGGCCGTGCTGGCGACGCAGCCGGTCGCTGGCAGCGGCGCCCGGCCGTCGGGGTCCGCACTGGGGGAAGGGGAAGCGATGTTCGTCGTGCATAAGAGCCTCCGATCGAGCATATCAAGCAAGACCTGCTCGCGTCCCGCTGTGGGCTAGCGTGATATGCTGGTTCTGCCCACGCATGCACTCGCTGATCGTCAGACAGCCTCGGGTACAGTCTTGGAGCGACGCACCGCTCGTGGCCCAGCGCGAATCGAATGGAGCGCATGAAGTGCGGACGCGCTGGCCAGGGTCGTGGCGCATGGTGCTTTGGCTGTGCCTGCTGCTCGGCGGCCTGTGGCCGCTTGAACAGGCCCTTGCCCGCAGTCATCGTTCGTCGCGATCCGCGGAGGACGGAAGCAGCGCGAGCAAGTCCAAGTCCAAGAGCCGGCGCAGCAAAGATGCCAAGGTGCTGGACGCTGCCTTTGTCGATCGCATCAACGCGATCATCGCCTCGCGCGACTTTGCCGCAGCCACGCGACAGCTGGGTGATGCGTACCGTCGCGATGCCGATCCCGGGACCTTGTTTCACCTGGGGCGCGTCGCCGCAGCCGAAGGCAAGCTGGTCGAAGCGCAGGATCTGATGCGTCGCTATTTAGCCGATCCAGAGCGCATGCAAGATGCTCCTCAGACGACGGAAGAAGCCCAGAAAGTCCTGCGGCAAGCGCGCCCACCGGCTGGCGAGCTATCACTGCTGGCCGACCCAGGGGCCTTGGTTGTCATCGACGATCGGCCGATTGGCGTCTTGCCTTTGCCGCTGCCGCTACTTCTGCCGGGAGGCCTGCACAACCTGTCTTTGGAATATGCCTCGAAGAAGCTCGCGAGCCCGGTGCAGGTGGTAAACGGCCGCCTGATCGAGATGCGCTTCAATGCGACGTCGAGCGCGGTGGTCTTTACGGTGCGTCCGGCTCTGATCGTCGTGCCGTCGCCGTCGACGCGCAGCCTGCCCGATGCGACCCAGCGCAACCTGAGCGAGCAGTTCGAGCAGGTGGCCTTGACCGAGCGCTTGGCGGTCATGCCGCTCGACGTCGCGCTTGCTGCGGCGCCGAAACACAAAGACTGCCTAGATCAAGCGGGCTGTCAGCGCGATCTGGCCCGCGACAACAAGGCCGAGTTCATCGTCAGCTACAAAGCGCAAAGCAAAGAGGCTCCGACGGGACAGAGCTGGCAGTTTGACTTAACGCTGCTTCACACGGCCGTCAGCGAGCCCGCCGCTAGCGCCAGCAAAGGCTGCGGTCCCTGTACGCTGGACCAAGCGGCCAGCACGCTGAAAGAAGCCATCGCGCAGCTTCTTCAAGAGGGCGTCCGACGCAAGCGCGGCACGATCGAGCTTTCGAGCGAGCCGCAGGGCGCCGAGGTCCGCACCGCTTCGGGCGAGGTGCTGGGCAAGACGCCGCTTGCGGTCACGGTCTGGGAAGGCAGCCACGACGTGGCGCTGGCCCTGCCCGGCTATTCCCCCGAAAAACGCAGCATCCGCGTCGGAGAAAACAAGCGTGTCCCACTGTCCGTGTCGCTGCAGAGCGACACACCAGAGCCCGCCCCGGCCGCGCTGAGGCCTCCTCCCCCGCCGCCGCCGCCGCCGCCGCCCCTGGTCGAAAAAGCGCCGCCGAAAGGGCGCGAGCCCCGCCCCACCTGGCGCATCGCGACGGGCATTACAGCCATGGGTCTCGGCCTCGGCCTCGTCGGGTTCGGCCTCTCGGGAGTCCTTCTGGAAGATCAGTGCGTGCGCCCGCCCCTGGTTTCAAATGGCACTTGCCGCGTGGTCTATAACTCGGCACCGACGGGCGGCGGCATCATGCTTGGTGGAGTCGCCTTGACCTTGGCCGGCGTGATCCTTGTTGCGATCCCCGGCCCGCGTCGCAAGTAAGCGGTACCGCGACGCACATTCTAAAGAGCCTTGCTTCCCGAGTGAGCGGCGCAGTGCCGCATGCAGCCGCCGGATAGGACATCGACGATGCATGCATCCCAGGTCAGTCTGCGGGGAACGCAGCGGGTGCTCTTTGCCCTGCTACTTCTTCCCCTCTTGGTTAGCTGCGAGGCGATATGGGGCGGCCTCAGCCGGCAGAACTTCAAAAATTGCGTCGCCTACCCCGGCAACTGCAAGCAGGACGTCGAGTACTGTCACCCCGAGCGCGAGACCTGCGTGCCGTTTGGCCCTTCCTGCGGCGTGGGTCAGCCGCCCTGTGAGCCAACCGGGCCCGACCAGATCTGTTATGAGCACCTCGGTCGCTGCGCCACCAACGTGATCCTGGACACGGTCGAGCCTCCACTTGGCCCGGCCAGCGGCGGCATTCCAATCACCATAAACGGCCGCTATTTCAGAAACGGCATCAAGGTCTTCTTCGACCAACACGTATCGCCCCACGTCGAGGTCGTACACCAAGGCAAGCTGGTGGCCACGCTGCCGTCCTCGATGGGCCGCCTGGGGCCGTCCATCGTTCGGCTCGTGCAAGCCGACGGTGGCGAGACCGAGCGCTCGGGCCTGTTCTCGTACAACGTCGGGCAGGTCAACTTCTCGCCGCTGCCAGATGCCACCAGCACCCTCTTTGTCGATGATTTGGCACTTACCGATCTAAATCAAGACGGAGTGATTGACTTGGCTGCCTATGGCAATAATTCCCTATTTAGCGTAATAGGGGACGGAACTGGCTATTTCGCAAATCTTATGCCAGTATCGGGATATGGAAAGCTATCTGGCGACATCGCATTCGGCGACATAAACGGAGATGGATTTGACGATCTAATCGCTCCAACAGAAAGCATTACCAATCCTGACGATGGAGTCTTGATCATATTCATGAATAATGGTCAAGGAAAACTCGAATTTAATAGCCAAATTCCGCTTGGTAGCAAGATCAAGGCAACCCGTGCGGGCATTGGCGATCTGGACGCAGACGGCAAGGTCGACCTGCTGGTCGCGATCATCGATGGCGCAGGTGTCCACAGCCTCGTCGCATTCCGTGGTCTCGGCTTTGGGCGCTTTTCGAGTACGGCGTCAGGGTATGCCCTTACGCAGCCATTCACGTTCCAGCAAATCTCAAACCTGCGAATGCTGGACTTAAACAACGACGCCGCCGCCGATTTCGTGGTTTCTGGGAAAATAACGACAATGACTGGAGGCACAGTGAATGGCGTGCTTGCTGTTGTATCTAGCAAAGTACAATTCCCGGCAAGCGCCTTTGAGCGAGTACAGGATTTATTAAATTTCCCCAGCTCCGTGTTTGTATCTGATTTAAATCAAGACAAAATCCCGGACATCATCGCTAGCGTAGATGTCGGGACCAACAATGCCGTCTATGTCTTAATCGGTGCGGGCGGCGGCATGTTTAACCCACCTGCGCAATATCAAGTGGGCTCGACGCATCGCTTCACCCGCCTGATCAGCGGCGACTTCGATGGCGATGACAACCTCGACATCCTGCTGTGGGACGCTCGCGTGGCGCGTGTCCGGCTGCTTCTCGGCAGTCCCGTCGGCGTTCTGCGCCCCCAAGACCAAGACTTCCTCCTCCCCGGCCTGCCGTCGGCAGTCAAAGCAAGGGACGCCTGACCAAATTACGAAGTGCCTCCGTAGCACCACATTTCACCACGGAGGTTTCGGTCATGCGGAGTGTCAGCAGCGTTCACAAAGGATTCGCCAGCAAAACCCCCAGCGGACATTACAGCGCTGGCGAATCGCAGCGCCGCGCGGTTGGGTACGTGCGCGTCTCGACGGACATGCAGGCGATCGATGGCCTGTCGCTGGAGGCGCAGCAGAGCGCGATTGAGGCGTACTGCTCGCTGCATGGGCTGAAGCTCGTTCGTATCTGCAAAGACGTGATGTCGGGAGGCAAGGACCAGCGGCCCGGACTGCAAGACGCGCTGGATGTGTTGCAGCGAAGTGGGGATGTGCTGGTTGTGCTGAAGTTTGATCGCCTGTCCCGGTCGATCGTGCATTTCTGCGAGCTGTATGAACGCTATTTCAAATCAGGCGAGAAGGAGCTAGTCGCGATACGCGAAGCGATACGGCTTGATTCCGCGCTGGGCCGCGCGCTCATCAACATCCTGCTGGTCTTTGCGCAAATGGAACGCGAAGCGACCGGCGAACGCACACGCGAAGCGATTCGCCATATTCGCGACAGCGGATACCACTTTGGCAAAGTGCCCTACGGCAAGAAGGCGATTCCTGCGCCCGACCATCCGCGCATGAAGATTCTCGTCGAGGATGCCGAAGAACAGGCCGTGATTGCCAAGCTGAAGACGTGGGCACTCGAAGGCGTCGGCATCACCGAGATGGCCAATCGCCTGAACGCCGCCGGCACGCCACCGCCGCAGGGGCAGCGATGGACCAAGAGCCTGATCTACAACCTCCGTCTGCGCCTCAGCCACATCAGCCCGCGCCCGATCAACGAACGCCCGCACACCGACGAAGAAGTCAAGGCGCGCATCGTCGAGCTACGCGGTCGCGGACACTCGCATCGGCAAATCGCGTCGATCCTCAATGAACAAGGCTGGATACCCCTGAAGGGTCGCCAGTTCACCGAGCGCAACGTCCGCGGCCTGCTGCTGCGCTGCGACGAAAAGAAGCTGCTGACCCCTCGGCGCTTCTTGCTGAATGTCATCGAGCGGTTGGAGATGCAGCACGAGAGCGAGACACCCTCTAAGCCCTTCGAGCGGCCTTCGTTGCCGGCGCTGGCGCGGCTGTTGTCTGAGGCTGGGTACACGACTCCGCGTGGTCATGTCCATTGGTGGCCGGCGCAGGTGCAGCAACTCATGGAGGGAAGGTTTGAGCAGTACTACTCCGCGCACCCGCGCTCACCCTCACTGGCCGGCTAGATCCTGCTCGGGCACACGACGGCGCAGCTCCCAAGCTGCACCGCTGCGGCTCGGTTTTGTTTAGGAAACGACCGCCAAGAAGACCTGCTTTTGTGGCTGCGCCGAGGATCGCTGTACCCGGTCGCCAGGCATCTGATCCCACGTTCGTCCGTCGAGTAGACGACCCGCCTGCTTCTTGTTCTTCCCGCCCCACTGTTTGAAGAAGAAAGGCACCCCTGCCCGACGACACTGATCGCGAAGATCTATCGCCCATGCGGCATCCATCGGGCGGGCCTTGGGACCAGACTCGCCGCCGACGATGACCCAGTCGATGTTTCGTAGATCAAGGTTGGTCAGTGGCCCGAGCAACGGCTCCAGGGATAGAAACTTGGTCCTAGAGCAAGTCAACCGCAGGTCGTCAATGCGAGTTCGGTACTGATCACTCTCGACGCTGACACCCATCCAGATGTTGGGTGCCCACGACAGCTTTGCGTCGATTTCGGCGAGCCGATCCGAGCGCTTAGTCAGCACTTGGAAGCGGTGCCAATGTGCGCGTCTCATTACATCGAAGACCTGCTGGATGTAGGTGACTGGCACATCCTTGTGGAACAGGTCGCTCATCGAGTTGACGAAGATGGTTTGTGGCCTTTTCCATCGGAGCGGCAGCTCCAGCATGTGAGGTTGAAGCGTAAGCTGAAAGCCGTCGCGATAGTTGTCCTGTCCCATCGCTTGCAAGCGCTCCGCCATGCGCTCGGCGTAGCAGTACTTGCAGCCGGGGCTGATCTTTGTGCAGCCCGTCACTGGGTTCCACGTCGATTCAGTCCACTCGATGCCAGATCCATGCGCCATCACTGCACCCCCGGGCGTAGTAGGTGGTTCGCTATCTTCAGCGCGATCGGTGCGCCGCGTTCATTTCCAGCCGCAAAGCACAGGAGGTAAAGAGGGCAGTTCGACGAGTTGTGCAGCACCCTCGGCTCGGGAGCGACAGCGGCAAATACCGACTTCAGGCGCTCATTGAAATAGCGCCCAATCGTCTCCGTCGTTGCTTTGACGATCTGCTGCTCGGGTTCGCCAAAGAGATTCGTGCTGGTCTCAATTCGATAGAACTCGTCATACCAGTCTTCTCTACCGAGGAGCAGATTCAGCCGACGACGCCACGGTGCTGGAATATCGCCAGTCTTTGTCAGCAGACGCGCGACGCCGATGCCGAGGGGAAAGAGCAGCCACATGTCTATGGCCTTGGTCGCGGCAACCGCTGCGATGGTGTCCCACTCGACCTGCATCCCGTAGGGATCAAGAAACAGGACGGCGCGATGATCGCGCCACGGTTTGCGACCGCATAGCGCTTGGATTTCGGTATTTGCGTCGCCCTGGCGAACATCAATGGCGCTCGCCAGCGTCGGAAACTCCGATCGCAATGCCGCAAGCTGATCGCATCGTTCGGGGCTGCGTTCGATGAAGATATAGCGATCGAACGGTGGGTCACACTTGAGCGCCAGCCGGGCAGAACCGTCGAGAAGTCCCTGGGGTTCGTCACCTGCAAGGTCCGGTAAGAGCAAGAACTGGCCAGATTGATTCTGCGCGTCTTCACGTCGGGCAGTGCGGTAGCCGGTTCCCGCGAAGGCATCTATGTATGCCTTTCGAAAGGGATTGTCTTTCGTTGGCTTGTCTCGCAGCGCTTTGGTGTAGCTCTTTAGATAGCGAGCAAGCACATCGAGCTTGGTCGTCGTCCAGTCGCCGCCGAAGGCGTGGACGTTTCCTTGGGTGGTTTGGGATCGGCGGAGGCTCATCACAGGGCACTATACATACATTCAGTGAATCGGCGACTGCCTGCTGTCTGCGGCTTGGCCTTCAGCTCGTCACTCATTGGCTGCTCAGCTCGGTCGTCGTGGTTGGCACTTCGGGCGGCTCTCCTTCGCCGAATGCGAGCCAGCCGGGCGCAGCGCCTAGAACCCTAGCTAGCTGCTCGATAGTTTCCAGGCCAGGCAGGTGCCGACCCTCCTCGCTGTGCCTAATGGCCGTGTCGGAGAGTCCAACGGCCCTTGCGAGCGCCTTGCGTGAGAACCCTCGGGCTGTGCGTAGCCGAGTGAGCCGTGAGCCGATTAGCTCAACGCTGGCGCAAGGTACTGCGGGAGCAGCAGACGATCCGCTGAACGCCAGCGATGACGCGGAGACATTGAGCGCTGCGGCGATGCGGACCACTACTGAGATGCCCGGCACTTGCTGTCCGTCTTCGATCTCAGCGACGGTAGAATGCGAAATGCCAGCGAGTACGGCTAACCTTTGCCGGGTGAGTTTTGAAGCCCGACGTGTGCGCTTCAGCCGACGAGCTAGACCGTAATGGAGGGGGTTCTTTCTGCCGCGGACCACGCGATGGCCTAGCACGCGCAGGTCACTTATCTCAAAGTCAGCATATTTACATTCGTAAATCGTCGATTTTGCTTGCCATTGCTGGGTCCGAGTTGTAATCACGAACGCAGCACTGCCCAAGCTGCCGTCTCACCCCGAACCGGGGTTACGAAATCGGGACCGACAGGTGACGGCCTGTCGATCCCGTAGCGCGTCGCTGTGTTGGAGCATAGCGACGTACCGGGAGTCATCATGACAGAAGCTCGAAGCGCCAGAGGTCCAAAACCTAAGAGACACCAACCCAGATCGCCGCAGCGACGACCCAGGTGCAAAGAATGGGGTCCATCGCTGCTCTGTGAGCCATCACCAGTGCTGCCGGGAACTTCGACCACCGAGCACGAGATGTTGTTCTGGGTAGGATTCTTCTACCGACAGCATCGACGAAAGAACCTGCTCCCATTGCAACTTCGGACGCTCGACTGTCCGGTGCAGACGCAAGATGGGCACACCGTGCGTGGCCGCGACGGCCAGCCACGACTGATGCGGTGCGTCCGCGAGATCGCCCGGCGCGAGCTACGCGGCAAGATCGTCTTTGAAGTCATCGACTACGCCATTGGGGAACCCAGCGTGCGGTTCTCTCGCTGTGCATCGCTTGAAGAGGCCACGAGTCGCTACCACACAGCCCCAAATCCGATCTGCCTGAAGTAGACGGCGTTTCGCCAGCGCCCCAGCTGCTTCCATCTCCCGTACAGGCTGCCCAATTTCGGTAATCGCGGCTCTCTGGCCACGACAAAACACTCTCGTCCTGCCTAGCGCCCTTGCCACCACTTGCGTCGTGCTGCGGGCTCTGTCTTCTTCGCGGGCTCTGCCTTCTTCATCGCCCCAGACGGCGCAGTCGATTCGGCGACAGGTTGAGGTGCCTGAACCGTTGGGAGAGGCTGACTCTCGGCGGCTGATGGCAGGACAAAAGGTAGGGCACCCACCTGAGCCGGCGTGGGGGCTGGAGCACCAGTGGAGGCCGACGCGAGGTCAGCTTCGGTTGGCAGATACTCGATCGACACTCGCTGCTGAACTCGCACCAGTACCCGCCGTCCAGCAGGATCTGTGGTGATGTACTCCACGGTGTACCAATCGGGCATCGCAGATCCCATCTGCGCAAGGCCGGACAGCGAAACCGTTCCAGGCACGATTGACGCTTTCTGTGCCGGATTGGCAGGCGGTGCAGCCGCTGGAACCGAAACTAGTTCCGGTTTTTTTCGGCGTCGCTCCAGGAACGCCTGCGTCTTGCACTCGTCGCTGCAATACTTCGCATGCGATCGACGGGACTCTGGAACCGGCTTGCGACAGGACGCACAGATCCACACGGACTCAGCGTACCACGCGAGCCGTTTTCGTTTCGGTTCGTATGCTGGGATGAACCGAAACAGCGATCCATGGATGGTCGCGGCGGCACCGCAGCAAGTGGCTGGGCCATCTGTAGGCTTGCGCGTTCAGTCGTGTCCTGGCGCGGCTTGGAGCGGACGCAATTCGGTGGGAGAGCAGCAGCCTAGACAGCGTTGCATGTAACGACTGCCGTCGATAAAATGGAACGACTCAAGATCATCGTGGGGGCGCGTATGGTCGCTAAGAAGTGCACGGTTTGTCGGCACAACCTGCCTGTTGAGCGGCGCTCTGATCGCAGGTACTGCGGTGTGCGCTGTCGTGTTCGCGCCTATCGCCTGCGTGGCGGGGCAGTGGCGGCGCAACAAGGGACAGACGCAAGCGCTGACTTGACCGCAGCCGAGATCGCAGCAGCAGCCGCCAGTGCCGCCGCAGCCGCCCTGCTCGTCGAAACACTTCGCAAGCAGCTCCAGGATGCAGAGGAGACACGCGACAAGCAGGCCAGCGAGCTGTCCACGGTACGCAGCGAGCTTCAAAAGACGGAAGCCGCGCGCCTCGCCGCTGCACAGGAAGCGGCGATCCAGAGAGCGAAGGTGTCAAACCTCAGCCGCTACTACTCCGAGGCTGACAACGAAATCGGTCGGCTTTCTCAGGAACAGCAGGCGACGTCCCATGCACTCACCACGCTGCGCGCCGAGCAGGCGGACCGCGCTCTCCGCATTGAGCAGCTCGAAGCGGCCAAGCGGTCCGTCGAGAGCAAACTGGCCAGATTGGAGCAGGCCAAGAAGCAGCCACGCCGGGCACTGCCATCGGCGACCGAACAACGACAGCAGAACCAGACCCAGGAACTACGCGGGCGCATTCGCGAGCGCGATAGACAGCTTCGAGAGCTGAACCGAAAACTCCTGGCCACAGAGAAGGCGCACCAGAAACGGCTCGCCGCACATGAGCCCACCGAGCAGGAGCTACGTGCTGAAGTCGAGAGCCTGACCCGTCGGCTCAGCGCCGCGCAGGCAGAAGTAGAGCAACTGTCCCAGCGTCTCGACCAAAAGAAGAAATCCAACAAGAAGCTGAAACGAACGCTGGAAGAGGAACAGAGCCGCGGCCTGCTATCGCGGCTATTCTCCAGTGGCTCAAACAGACGACGCGGCTCGGCGAGCCACGGCAAATCGGACAAGGCCCGTCGAAGCAATCAGATCAGCGGCGGAAAGCCAGAGCCTCGGACGCTTCCCGTTCAGCCAGTCAGAGCTGCACCGAGAAAGAGCTTGCCGCCGAAGTCGGAGACGTAACCGAGGGCCGCCGTAGCCACACTAATCAGCGAGCAGCAGACGAGCATGCAGTCCCCGTCCGAGCCTGCTCGTCCTTCCTCGGCCCTGCCGCACGTCGTGAGTCGCGATATTTCAGCGACCGAGGAGCCCCCGCACTACCCCAGCGCGTATTGGCCCAAGCCTCAACCCCTTCTCCGAGAGGACTCACCGGCAGAGAAGTACATGAGGAGGTCGGAATGCCGATCCGTTGACTGCACCTGACCGCTGAAGTATGAACTTCGTCGAATCGAGCAAAAAAGGTCGTTAACCTACGACCGCTCAGGGGAGCAGTATTGCCTTCATTGAGCTGTGAGCGATATTAGGATCATGAGGTTGCTTGGCCGTCATGGTCGCGTTGCCCCCTTCTCCTCCTAGCCGCCCGACGCTGCGCAAGCTGTTAGGGAAGCTATTTGCGCTGGATGCGGACTTTGACGCCTTCGTGATCGACTGCTTTCCGTGGGTGAAGCAGCGCATGGCGGTCGGGCCGGATCGCATCGCGCGTGTGAACCTGCTGTTCGAGATGGTCACGCCCGACGAACTGTGGGCGGTGCTGTGCCGGCACTACGAAGAAGGGCTGCGCTCGCACCCCGATCTGCTGCTGGATGACGCGAAGCAGTCGGCAGCGGCACGGCAGCGTGAGGTGCTGCACCGCGAGCTAACGCAGCTTCAGGAAATGCTCGACAAGTGTCGTGAATTAGGCGTGCCCACTGACAAGATCGAAGTGCGCATGATGGAACTGCGGCGCAAGCTACGCATAGGGCGGCAGGTGGGTGAGCAGGCGTTGCTTCTGAACCGCTACCGACTGCTAGAAAAACTGGGGGAGGGGGGCTTCGCAACCGTGTGGCAAGCGCGGGACTGCGACCCGACGTCGGCTGGCACCGAGCTGGAAGTGGTGGCCATCAAGACGCTGCTTGGCCACCACCACGACAACGAAGCGATGCTGCGCCGGTTCGAGCGCGGCGCCCGGATGATGCGCGAGCTTGAGCACCCGCACATCGTGCGTGTACTGGACGGGCCGCACGAGGACGACGAGCTGCACTTCTTCGTAATGGAATATTTGCCCGGCGGCGATCTGCGGCAGGGTGTCCACGAGAAGAGATTGAGCGAGGCGCAGTGCATCGCGGTGATCCTGCAGGTCGGCGGTGCCCTTCAGCATGCCCACGACCGGGGCCGGGTGCATCGTGACGTGACGCCCGCCAATATCCTCCTCGATCGGATGGGCAATGCCAAGTTGTGCGACTTCGATCTGGTGCTGCCCCGAGATAGCTCGACGATGGCTGGCCGTGGGGTGCATGGAACACTAGCATACGCGCCGCCGGAGCAACTTGGTCGCAACCTCGCAGAGGGATCAGATGGCTTTGACCCCAGAGCGGATGTGTACGCGCTGGGGATGACAACCCTGTACGCGCTGACGGGCCACGAGATTCCAGTGGTAGAGCGAGCGCTGCTGTTGACCGAAGAAATCAGCCGGTTGCGTTACGGCGAGCCGCTGAAGGCGGTGCTGCGCAAGGCGTTGGAGTGGAAAGCGGACGCTCGCTACCCAAAGGTGGCAGCGTTCTGTACGGATCTGTTGGCAGCGTGGGAGCGACGGGCTGAGGGGATCGCAGTAGCGGAGGTGGTCGAGGTTGCCACGGTAGCCCCGTCGTCCATACGTACGCCGCGCCCTCAATCGCCTGCGGCCATGGCGGAATTGCCTGCCCTGCCGATCGTGCCCCCGGCCCTGCCATCGCTACCCATTGCGGTCCCGAGCGAAGCGCCGCCAGCCGCCCCTGAGATGCCGAAGCCAGTGCCGTCGGCCGGGCTGGAGCAAGGTTCCTCATCGAGTAGACGGTGGAACTGGCGCTGGGCAGCAATCATAGTCTCGGCGGTGCTTGGCGCATTGGGACTAGGGCGGCTCCTTGAACAGCCCGAGGCAGTGCATGGCGCTTTTGACCTTGGGCCACCGAAGGCTCAGGTTGTGGCACCGGCTCCCGTCTCCGTACCACACCCCTCGGATCTATCCGTTGCTCAGTCCATCGCCCCCGGCAGGGCGGATCTGGGTATGGTCGCAGAAGTGGCAAAACCGACGCAGGTGGCGGTGCCGACTTCATCACAGCCCCCTGGAATAGTGAGGATTCCGACTGCGACGGTCACAACGCCGGATCTGGGAAAGCAGAAAAAGAGGACTCCAACAGCAGCTTCAACTGCTTCCATCAAGCCATCAGCGCCTGTTGAGGAGCCAGTATCGGTTGCTGCGGCCAGCGACATCCCTGTAGCAGGCGTGGCTTCCCTAACTCCATCAGAACGCGCTGAGCTCAAGCGGTTGCTCGAGAAGTTCCCGTCATTGTGCGGCAAATTCCACTCGCTGTTGACGTCGTTACGAACCGATCCGAGCTGCAAACGGACACAAATCGGTGCGGCCTGGATGGCCAAAAAATTTAGCGATGGGTTCCTAGAGGGAGAGGTCGAGGAAGAATTCAACCGTCGTTTCATCGACCCGAAGTGCTACCAGATCAACACTCGTGGGGCGCATTTCCGCGGCGATCCGCTGGCGCCTGTCACACTCGTCGAATTCGCCGACTTCCGTTGTGCTCAGTGCGCCATCGTCGCGCGGGTTCTGATGCAGCTCCTCGCCAAGTACAAGAACGTGAAGTGGGTGTTCATGAACTACCCGCATCCATCACAGACCGACGCCGTCAACGCCGCCGCAGCTGCTCTGGCTGCGGGTAAGCAGGGCAAGTTCTGGGAGTACCACGACCACCTGTTCAAGCACAGGAATGAGCTGCAGCCTGCCGATCTGCTCATGCTCGCTGAGAAGTTAAAGCTCGACCGGCACCGTTTCGAGAAGGACCAGGAAACGGGGCTATCGCGCGTGCGTGACGAAATCGCGATCGGCGCAAGCCTGGATCTAGAAAAAGAACCCACAGCCCCGGCCCCCAAGGTCAGATTAGGGCAAAGCAGCCGCACGGCGTTTGGAGAGTCAGTGGACCGGGCCGGAATCCCGACGCTATTCATCAACTGCCGCAAGGTTGTGGGTTCGCTAAACCTTGAGTCCCTCTCGACGTACGTTGAGATGGAGATGGCCAAATAAGCTTATCTCGTCTCAGGCATAGGTGAATCAATTGTTGATCTCGGCCAAGGAGTTGGTCAACGCCCGGAGGCTGCAGGTGCTCGAACGTGCGTCAAGGTTCCTCTATGCGTTCCTCTGAGTTCGACAGGCGGCCCCGAACGGTTTGACCATGGTTCTCCGAGCTGCGCTAATGAAGATAGATTTGCCCATCTATCCTCTGCGCGTCGCCACGATCTAAGAAACGCGCAGACCACCCCCACGCTCGCACAGCATCGTACCTGAACACCATCTACACCGTCCTACGGGAGCGAACCGTACCGATCCAACTCACCGGGTGTCCCTCGAAATTTTGTAGTTCACAAGCAGCGCTCCAGAAGGACATCCGTCTGTCTCAGATGTGTCCGTCCACGAAGTGAGCGTGCGCCGACGACCGAAGTGTACGTGTCCTCTCTGTCATCCTCAGAGACGGAATAGCATCCCACGATGCCGCCAGATTCGTGCTCAGTCTCACATGAACTTCGCGCTGGCTAGCGACTACACTCTACTCTTAGTTAAGGCCATCACCGACGGCCGTGAAGAAGGTCCTTGACGCGGACGTGAATGGCGACGGGTTGGTGGATTTGGCGGTTGCGTTTGGGGGGCTGCAGGCGATGCAGGTGTATGTGAATTCGCCACGGTTCTAGCGGCCGGATGGTCGGCGGATTGGCAGTGGTCCGCTTGGGCAGGCGCGGGCTGCTGGGCCTACACGGGGCTGGGCGACGCCGATGTGTGCAAGCGATCCGGCGAGAGCGCAACGATCTGCAGCCCCGCCTCTTCGTGGCAGAGCGTGAAGCCGACCCCGGCGAAGATGCGCAGCGAGCGCAGGTTGTTCGACTTGATGCGAGCGGAAAGACGCAAGAGCGACTGCTGCTCGAAGCCCCAGGCACACGCCGCGGCCAGCAACGGACGCGAGAGCCCCAGCCCACGCATCGCGGGGTTCAGGTTGATGCTGACCTCGGCCTCGTCGCGGCTGTGGCGATCGAAGCGAACCATGCCCAGCGGCCCCTGAGGATGGCTGCCCAGAAGAAGAATCTTTCGTGGGTCGACGACGGCCTGTGCGTACCACGCGCGATGCCGTTCCCACGGGATTTCATCTGTCGAAAGCGACATCTGGCGCGTGAGCGGATCGTTCCGCCACAAAAAGATGTGGCGGCTATCGAGGCTGTCGGGGTCTGCATCGCAGCGCTGAAGCTGAATTGTGGGCATAGGGCTTTCTTGATGCGATGAGCGCTCCGCCCGTCGGCACGCTGCCGGGGACTACACCAAATCCCACGAAAGCGGCGTCCCGCGCGAGATGGCCACGCGAGCCGGACGGCCCAGGATCAGGGGATAGAACTTGGGCGGCAGGCCGGCACCGGGGCGAATGCAGCGCACGTTGCTCGGCGTCAAGGGCTCGCCGGCCGCGATGTCGGCGACGGCATAGATCGAACGGCGGAACACGAGCGACTTCTCTTCCGGTGCCGTCGGGCCATAGCGCACCTCACCCAGGGCCTGCCAGGCTTGCTCGGTCTCGCTCACAAGCTGGGCGAGCTCTTCGGGCTCAAGCGAAAACGTAGAGTCGACGCCGCCGTCCGATCGACGCAGGGTGAAGTGCTTTTCGATGAGCGTCGCCCCGAGTGCCACGGCAGCAACCGAGACGCCTGTTCCCATGGTGTGATCGGACAGGCCGACTTCGCAGCCGAAGGCCTCGCGCAGATGGGGCAGCGTCCGCAGGTTGCAGCTTGCCGGCGACGCAGGATAGGTGCTGGTGCATTTGAGCAAGATCAGATCGCGGCAGCCAGCGGCGCGGGCCGTGCTGACAAGCTCGGCAATCTCGGCCAAGGTCGCCATGCCCGTCGACACGATCATCGGCTTTCCGGTCGCAGCGACGCGACGAATCAGCGGCAGATCGGTGTTCTCGAACGAGGCGATCTTGTATGCCGGGGCATCGAGACTCTCTAGGAAGTCGACGGCGGTCTCGTCGAAGGGCGTGCTGAAGACGAGCATGCCTAGCTCGCGCCCGCGACGGAACAGCGCCTCGTGCCAGTCCCAGGGTGTGTGTGCTTCCTGATACAGCGCGTGCAGCGACTTGCCGCGCCATAGAGATCCAGGATCGCGGATGAAGAAGTCCCCCTGCTCGCTGTCGAGGGTCATGGTGTCCGCGGTATAGGTCTGAAGCTTGAGCGCGTGCGCACCTGCGCGAGCGGCCGCTTCGACGATCGAAAGCGCCCGCGAAAGCGACTGGTTGTGATTGCCTGACATCTCGGCCACGACCAGAGGCGCGTGGCCAGGGCCGATGGCACGGTGTCCGATGCGAAGCTCGCGTTGGGGGGTCATCTGGATTGCACCATGGCTGCGCAGACGCGGTCGACGCCGCTGCCATCGACCCACGCGTGGGCGCGTCGCGACTGCTCGGCCAGCATCTCGGGGTTGTGCCAGGCCTCGCGAAGCGCCTGGGCGATCGTCTCGACGGTCATGTCTTGGGCATCGCCCAGGCAGGAAAGGATGCCGCGCCGGGCCGCCGATGCAGCCACACCGCGCTGGTTCTCAGCGACGGTGATAGCCAAGGTTGGCAGGCCTAGGCAGGCTCTCTCCCACGTGGTGACGCCGGCCGCACCGAATGCGAGATCGGCGCGGGCACACAACGCGGCCATATCCGCGACATCGACATGAACGGTCGCGTGATCGAGCCGCGAACGAGCCTGCTCAATCTGGTCACGCTGTGCAGCCGAGGTGTTTCGCCCGAGCACCACGTCGACAGCAACCTGCGGCGCAACCTGTGCGATCGCGTGCAGCGTCTGCGCGGTCAGGTTGCCGGGCTCGCTGCCGCCGTAAAAAACCAGGATGCGGCCGATGGCTCCGCTGCGTGGCTGCACCTGCGAACGGGCCACCCTGAACTGCGGACGCAGCAGCGCAAAGTGCGGTCCCAGCAGCAGCCGGCAGGCGGGTGGAACCAGCGGTCGATAGCGCTCGTCTCCGTCGGGCTGACTGGTATCCAGCAGGATCTCGCAGTCGTGCGGTCGATCGGCCAGATCGTCGATCACAAGAAACCGCGTGGCGCGCGGCAGCCCAGCGCGCAGTCGGCGCTGCCAGGTGGCGTCGAGCGCATAGTGATCGACGACGATCCAATCGGGCTGCGCATTGCCCAATGCCTGTGCGGTCTCGTCGAGATCTTGCGCAAGCGAAACCGCGAGCCACGCGGCGTGGGGCGGCGGCGGACTCGGCGGCCTTGCGTCGCTCGTCGGCTCGGGCAGCAGGACTGCCGAGTGCCCGCGCGCCACGACCAAGTCGTGTACATGTCCCGCCAGATCGCGACTGATGAAGACGGTCTGTGCTCCGCGCGCTTTGAGGGCATCGGCCAAGGTCAGGCAGCGCATGACATGGCCCGTCCCGATCTGGGTCGAGGCATCGGCGCGAAACGCAACGCTCAGCGACACGGAGCCCCTTCCCGCAGCGCCTGGGCCAAGGTCTCGACGACGCGATCCTGATCGGCATCACTCAGCGTGGCGTAAAGCGGCAGCGTGATGGCCTCTTGATAGTACTGCTCAGCCTCGGGAAATTGGCCACGGCGAAAGCCCAGGCGCAGATAGTCGGGCTGAAGATGCACGGGGATGTAATGGACGTTGACACCGATGCCCGCGGCTCGCATCGCGGCAAAGACCGCCCCCCGCTGCGTCGCAGGAACGCGAACGACAAACAGGTGCCAGGCTGACTCGGCATCGGCATCGGCGGCCGGCAAGCGCACGGGCAGTGCAGCCAGCCGCTCGCGATAGCGCTGCACAAGCTGCTTCCGTCGCTGCAAGAACTCGGGCAGGCGGACCATTTGGCTTTCGCCCAGGGCGGCCTGCAGATCGGTCATGCGGTAGTTAAAGCCCAGCTCGACCTGCTCGTAATACCAAGGCCCCTCGCTTTCGCTCTGCATCTGCGATGGGTCGCGCGTGATGCCATGGGTGCGCAGCCGCACAAGCTGCGCGTGAATCGCTGGGTCGCGCGTCAGCAGCATCCCGCCTTCGCCCGATGTGACGTGCTTGACGGGATGGAAGCTCAGCGTCGTCACGTCCGACAAGCGACAGCTTCCGACGCGCCCCCCGGCGTGCGTCGCGCCCAGCGCATGGGCTGCGTCTTCGATCACGCGAAAGCCGAACTCGCGGCTCAGGCCGTGGATGGCGGTCATGTCGCAGCTTCGCCCGGCAAAGTGAACCGGGATGACGACCTTGGGCAGGCGCCCCGCTCGACGGGCGGCAGCCAGTTTATGGGCCAGCTTGGTCGGCGACAGGTTCAGTGTCTCGGCATCGATATCGACGAAGTCGACGTCGGCGCCGCAGTACCGAGCGCAGTTGGCCGAAGCCACAAACGTATTCGGGCTGGTCCAGACCAGATCGCCGGGCCCGACGCCCAGGGCCACGCAGGCCAAGTGCAAGGCCATGGTGCCGTTGCCCACGGCGCTTGCATACGGCGCACCGCAGTAGTCAGCGACGGCGGCCTCGAAGCGCGGCACGGCTGGCCCTTGCGTCAGCCAGTCCGACTGCAGGACCGCAAGGACCGCCGCGATGTCGGCCTGATCAATCGACTGCCGAGCATAGGGAATCATGCCGCCTCACGATTCAGCGCGACGATCTCGTCACGCGAGAGGAACTGCGGGTTGCTGTCCGACGCGTACTCAAAGCCATAGGGCACGGGCCTTCCGCGCTCACCGAGGCCGTTGACGGAATAGTCGCGCTGCTCAGCAAAGTTGATGGCGGGGCGGATGACGTAGTGATCGCTGAACTCCAGCGTGTTGGGGCTGTCATCGCGCGAGATCATGAGCTCGTGCAGCTTCTCGCCGGCCCGGATGCCAATGATGCGCTGGGCAATGCCGGGCGCCATGGCCTCGGCCAGATCCGCGATGCGCACCGACGGTATTTTGGGCACGAACAGCTCGCCGCCGTGCATGCGCTGGAAGGCCTTGCAGACAAAGTCGACGCCCCGATCGAGCGTGATCCAAAACCGCGTCATGCGGGGATCTGTGATGGGCAGCTCCAGCGCGCCTTCGCTGATGCGACGCCGAAATAGCGGCAAGACCGATCCGCGAGATCCAACGACGTTTCCGTATCGGACGACCGAAAAGCGCGTAATGCGAGCGCCTGTGATGTTGTTTGCGGCGACGAACAGCTTGTCGGAAAGCAGCTTCGTGGCGCCGTACAGGTTCACCGGGCTTGCCGCCTTGTCCGTCGACAGAGCAACGACCTTGGCGACTTCATTGTGCAGCGCGGCATGGATGACGTTTTCCGCGCCATTGACGTTCGTGCGAATGCACTCAGTCGGGTTGTATTCAGCGGCCGGCACCTGCTTGAGCGCCGCAGCATGAACCACAAAATCGATGCCGCGCATGGCCTGAGTCAGGCGCTCGCGATCGCGCACATCGCCCAAGAAGTACCGCATGCACGACGCGTGGATCTCTTGCTGCATCTCGTACTGCTTCAGCTCGTCGCGCGAAAACACCACCAGGCGCTTCGGACGGTGACGCGCAAGCACCGAGGCGATAAACCGGCGCCCAAAGGATCCGGTGCCTCCGGTCACGAGGATCGATTTATCGTCGAACATGGTCAGGCGTCCCTCCGATTACTGACGCATCCACGCGTCAAGCTGCCGCGCTTTTAACCGGCGATGCCCGACGGTGTCAAGCCACAGTCCGTGCCGATGCTCGGGCAGCCCGGCCGCAGAAAGGTCGGTCGCTCAACGCAGCCTGGCTCTGGGCTTGTGACTCGGCTGCGGGCATGCGCACAGGGCCGCGTGGCTTGACCCGTCGCACACCACCGTCGTATGAACGGCCGCTCTGGGCCTCGTGCGAGCGTCCGTCAGCAGGCGGGCACGCGAGGGCCTACTGCCTTCAGCGAACAGGAAAGCCAGCGTCCATGCAGACCGCGCAACCTCGGGCAGACCGTGAATCCATGCACGCCACGCACAGCACGACAGGCCCTGCGGCCCCACACGCCGCCGCGTCGCAGCTGGAGGCATTGCAGGGCGCGGCCTACCTGCGCCATCGTCTTCTTGTCGACTTGGTGCGTGAACACTTCGTCGGGTCGCGCGTGCTTTCGGTCGACGAAGATTCGCCACGCGCCGGGACCAGCACGCGGATCTTTCACGGTCTTAAGCGCTCGCTTCCCGAGACGCCGATCACCTGGCACGACGCAGGGCAGCGCGGCGAATCCGTCGATCTTGTGCTGGCGCTTGGCTCTCGTCCGCAGTCGGCCCCGCTATCGCGGCAGCTATCCGACTGGGCTGCGCGACTGGTCGACGGAGGGCGCCTGATCGTCGAGCTTCTCTCGGTCGAGCATCCAAGAGCCTGCCCAGCCACGGGCTCGGACGACGCCGGAGCGATCGCCATCGCCGCCGCTGATCTGGTGCAAGAAGCGGCACAGCACGGCCTTTGCGTCCTGGCCCTGGTCCCGTATGGCCTGTTTTTGTGCGACGGAGGGCACAGTCGTTTTCTGGGCGACCTGCCGACGACCGCATATTTCCGTCGGCTGCTGTCGTGGCTGCCGCAAGATCGGCTGCTGCTTGAGCTGGCCCTTGTGATCGAAAAGGACGTCGTCGCCCACCTGAGCCCGCGCATCACCGACCGCTTCGTCGCGGTCTTTGAAAGACGCAGCGACACGGCAGCCGTTTCTGCGTGGCTGCATCGGCTGCAAGCGCTGGAGGATCGATTGTGTCGTTCTCCGCTCGATCGGTCCGAGCTGCAGAGTCAGCTTGTGCGCCCGCTGCCCGCCCTGCGACAGCACGTCAGCGCTCTTTTACATGCGTCGCTGCGCTGTCGTCGACTGTTCGACGCAGTGGTCACGCCGCTTGTCGCACGCGGTGGCATGGCATGGCGCGACTTGGTCGAGCCGCCGCTTGATTCCTATTTCATGGGCGTTGCGCGCCATCGCGATCTGGATCGCTACGCGATGCAGTGGTCGCGCCAAGCGGGCTGCCAGGTGCCGGGCGTCGCGCCCATTTTTCAGCATGCCGACGTCCCGCTGGGACGCGCGCTGGAATACAGCCTCGTCGAGCCGCTGTTGACCCAGGGCTTCGGCCGCTTCACGGGAGTCCGATCATGAAGCCCCTGGCTATCGCTTCGCTGCTTTGGCCCCCGAACCAGCGCGTGCTGCCGGCGTTTGTGAAGCGGCACCCTGGCACCACGGTGCTGTCGCTGGATGGCTTGATCTCGCAGGCGATGACGGCGCGCATCACCGATGCCGGGGGGCAGGTGCTCGCTTTCGAAGCTCTGCTCGACGAGCCCGCTCGTCTGGCGCTGGGACGCGCGGTCGAGGCGCGCATGCGCACACTTGAAGCGGTGCTGACGCAGCCTGCCTGGGGGGACTACTGGCGCGAGTTTCCACTGTCAGAACGCAGCCTTGCCGCGATTCTGTCGCAGGTCGCGGCGGCGCAGCTTCCGACGCTGCTGCGGCTGATGGCAGCGATGGATGAAGCACACCAGCGCTTCAACCTGCGCTTGATTGTGCTCAACGAAGACATGACGCCGCCGCCGCGTGCGCTGGTTGCCTGGGGACGATCGCGCGGTGTGCCGACGGTTCAGCTCTCGCACGGCGTCGAGCTGTTTCAGCCGTATACGGTCCATGCCGATCTGCAGGCCGATATCACAGCGGTCTTTGGCGAGCGCGGCATCGAGGGCTATGCCGACATCGGCCTCGACCTGTCGTCGCTGCGCATCACCGGCAACCCCGCATGGGACGACTATGCCGAGCTACGCCACCGCCGCCGCGAGATCCGCGAAGCCGTCGCGGCCGAGCATGGGCTGTCGCCGAACTTGCCGATCGTGGTGTTTGGCACGACCTGGTCCGCCAACCTGACGGCGCACAGCGACGAAGGCATCCATGGCCGCACGCTGCACATGTTTCTGTCCGCAGCGCAGGCGCTGGCCCGATCGGGCCTGTCCGCACAGTTCGTCGTCAAAGATCGACCTGGCGCTCCGGCGGCTGCTCAGCATAAGATCCCGGCGTTGTTTGCCGACTACGGCTTACCAGCGGCGTCGGCGCGCTACGTCGCTGGCGAGGCCATGCCCTGGGTTGTTGGGTCCGATGTCGTGATCTCGATGCAGTCGAACCTGTCGCTCGAAGCCATGATGGTTGGCACACCGGCTGTCGATCTGCTGAACGAAGTCGGCATGTGGCTGGGCCCTTGCTTCGCCGCAGACTCGGGAGTCATCGAGGCCGAAGCATCATCGCTGGCCGAGACGCTGCGGGCCATCCTAGGCGATGCCCAGCTGCGCGATCGACAGCGCCATCGCCTGGCTCAGGCGGCTCCGCGTCACAACATCGGAGTCGACGGACACGCCACAGAGCGCTTCATCGCTCTGCTCGAAACCCTGCTGCCCGCAGGCTCGCGCCCTGCCCTGTCCTTGCCGGCCTGACGCGTCCTCGGGGCGTTCTGGCTGCGTCCTTGGTGCCGCGGCGCGGCCGTCGGTTTTGGCACTCCATCACGCGGCTGGAATCACAGGAATCGGCTTGCGCCCGGCAAAGCCCGCCTGTGGGTCGTGGTAGAACTCGACGCGTTTTTCGCCGTAGCGCCAGCACAGATACACCTCGCGCCCCGGCACGACGGTCTGAGACCAAAAGTCACACAGGCCGCTGTCGAGATCTTTGACCTCGATGCCCGCGTCGTGAATCGCAGATAGCTCGTCTTGCACGAGCTCCATCAAGCCGCGAAACTTGGCACGCGCCGACACCACTTCGTCGGGTCCCTCGTCGCTGTGCAGGTTTTTCGCATCGGGGCGCTGCCCCAGGCTGTCCAAGGTGTTGTACATGCTGCGCAGCTGACCGCGCAGCCGCACGATGCGGCCAAAACACTCGCTCAGCCACGGAATCAGCGCATTCGCCTCGTCGACGGTGAAATAGCGTCGCTCGCTGTCCCGACTGTGTGTGCTCATAGGCTGCACTCTATCGCGGATCGCGGCTCTAGAGCATCGACACCGGATCGACGTCTGCCGTCACGCGCAGACCATGGCCTAGCTGAACCTGCTGGCCGCGGCGCAGGCAGGCGCGCAAGACCTGGCTCTTTTCCGCGCGCACCAGGATCTGAAAGCGCGTGCGGCCTTTCAGACGCGAAAGCGGTGCCTCAGCCGGCCCCAGCAGGCTGACATCGACGCGAGCCCGCGCCAGCTCATCGCGCAGGATCTTGGCCAAGCGCTCGGCGCCCACGCGCACCTGCTGCCGGTCGCGACCGTCGATGCGCAGCAGGCCCAGGCGTTGTGCCGGGACATAGCCAAGCTCGCGGCGGACCTGCAGCTCTGCCTCGGCAAAGCGGATGTAGTCATGCTGTGCAGCACAGATCACGGCGGGATGCTCGGGGTTGTACGTCTGAATCAGCACGCGACCGGGTCGTTCTTGCCGGCCGGCGCGGCCTGCCACCTGCGCCAGCAGCTGAAACGTCCGTTCACTGGCGCGGAAATCGGGCAGCCCCATACCGGTGTCCGCGAGCACCACCCCGACGAGCGAGACCCCAGGGAAGTCGTGTCCCTTGGCCAACATTTGCGTGCCGATCAGCACATCGATTTCGCGCTGATGCATGGCGCGCAGCAGGCCATCCAGATCATCGGCAGTATCGCGATCCAAGCGCGCGACACGTGCCGTCGGGAAGCGCGCCTGGATTCCTTCCATGAGCTTTTCGGTCCCACAGCCGAGCAGGGTCACGGCAGCGGCCTGACAGCTCGGGCATGTCGCCGTCGTACCCTCGGCATGCGGGCGACTGTGACCGCAGTAATGGCAGACCAAGATCTGCCGCGCCTTGTGCCACGTCAGCGTCACCGAGCAGTGGGGACACTCGACGCGCTGGCCGCAGGCCTTGCACAGAAGAAACGTCGAATAGCCGCGACGGTTCAAAAACAAAAGCGCCTGCTCACCGGCCCCAAGGGCTTCGGACAAGGCCGTGGTCAGCGGCGTGGATAGCAGCGCCTGATCGTCGGGAAGCACATGCTGCTTGAGATCGATGACTTCGACCTTGGGCAGCGGCAGACCGGTCGCGCGCTGCCAAAGCTGCAGCAGCCCGAGCTTGCCTCGCCTCGCCAGCGCCAGCGTCTCAAGCGATGGCGTCGCCGAGCCGAGAACCGCCACGGCCCCGGCTTTTTGTGCGCGCACCAGCGCGACGTCGCGTCCGTTGTAGCGCACGCCGTCTTCTTGTTTGAACGATCCATCGTGCTCTTCATCGACGATGACCACGCCCAGGTTGGCGAGCGGTGCAAACAAGGCCGACCGCGGCCCGAGCACGATGCGTACGTCTCCGCTGTCTTGGCTGTGCTCGCGCAGGATGCGGCGCCAGGCCCGCGCTCGCTCGGTTGGCTCAAGCGCCGAGTGCAGCACCGCCACCTGCGGGCCAAAGCGCGCGACAAAGCGCGAGGCCAGCTGCGGCGTAAGAGCGATCTCGGGGACCAAGACAATCGCGGTCTTGCCGACGGCAAGCGCTGCCGCAATCAAGCGCAGATAAATCTCGGTCTTACCGGACCCGGTCACGCCATGCAGAAGAAAGCCGTGATAGCCCTGGCCCAGCGCCGCCAGCATCGGCGACAAAGCCCGCTCTTGCTCGACGGTCAGCGTCGGGGGGGCTAACTCAAGCGCCAGGCTGGGGATGCTGGCCGCAGCAGCCAGAGATCGTCTGGCCGCTTCGGAAGCCAGCTCACCCCCATCGGTCAGCGACACAGCCCCCAGTTGTTGGAGCTGCTTGACCAGAGCGCCAGCCCGCGGCGACAGCATGCGCAGCTCGCCGATGGGCAGCGGGCCAAAGCGCACAAGATGTCGCCACAGCGCAGCGCGAGCCGGTGCGCGCTCGATCTGGCGCAGCGTCGATTCATCCGGGCCATCCGGCAGCGCCTGGACCCACGGCTCGGCGCGGGCGACCACCTGTGCCGCCACGGTCTGCGTGGTCTGCAGAAGTCCCCGTGCCACCAGCTCATCGAGGGCCGCCTTTGCTTGCGTCGGTGAATAAGCCGGCGTTCCTTGGCGCAGCAGGCGTGACAGCGCGGCGCGGTCGATGCCCTTGCTTCGTGTACCGCCAGGTCGTGTCGCCAGGGCGGCCAGAACCGCCCGTTCAGCCGGGCTGCGTTCTGCCAGATCCGCCGGCAGAAGCGTCTGCCCCAATTTCTGCGCAAGCGCCTGGCCCGCCTCGGTCAAGCGCACCTGCTCGCGCACATCCACCTGTTCATGCGGCGGCAGGATCAAGCGCAGTGCTTCACCGATCGGCGCCAGATAGTAGTCCGCGACAAAGTGAACCAGCTCTAGAAGCTCTTTCGGCAGCGGCTCGCCTGGCAGAGCCTGCACGACCGGTTTCAGCGTGCGAGTAACGGTGGTGGGCTGGGACACCTGCAGCACAACCCCCTCGACGCGGGGACGCTGCGCCAGCGGTACCAGGACGCGCGATCCTTTGCGCAGTGCCGCCCGCAGCTCAAGCGGGACGGAATATGAATAAGGGCCCGGAGCGGGAGCCAAGACAGCGATCTCAGCAACCCAGGACAGCGTCGATTCCGACCCCGGCTGAGCCGACTGGTCCACGAGATCCGACTGTGCTGTTTCTGGGTGTGTCATTGATCTTGTTTACGAATAGGAACTTAATCGATAGGAACTTATCTTTGTGCCTGTCGACTACGTAGCGATGCCAGGATCTGGGATTCTTCCGTCGGGCTGAGGCCGCCGAGCAGCGTCTGTCGTCGCTCGGGCGGCTGGCTGCGCAGCCACTGCCAGCAGTCACGCGCCGTCGACGAAAGCGGACGAAGGTGCAGCCCCTCGGCAAAGGCCCGCGCTCCCGAGACCCAGGCCAGTCCGCGCTCGTGCGGGGGCTGCCACAGCGGCAGCTTGCCCGATAGCCCGAGCTGCTGCAGTCGCTCGGCGCTGGCCCACAGCACGCGTGCATGACCTCGGACCGCGACCCGGCAGGTCTCTAGCAGCGCTTCCATCGAAAGCGGACTGCGCGGGCCCACGGCGTTGAAGGTCCCCCCCAGACTGCGCTCGGCTCCGTCGAGGATCCACTCGGCGAGGTCGCGCACATCCAGAAGCTGCACCGGGTCGCCGGGCAGCCCCGGCGCGATCAGCTCGCCGCCACGCGCGATGCGGGCCACCCAGTACGTCAGGCGATCCGCCGGGTCGTGGGGCCCCACCAGATGACCGGGGCGCAGGATCCATGCGCGCTCGTCAAAGGCTCGGCGCACTTCGGCTTCGCAGAGTGCCTTGAGCGGCCCAAAGCTGACATCGGTGACACGCTCGCTGCCCGCGTCCTGCGGGCTGGGCAAGGCGACAAGGGGCGATGCTTCGTCGATGGGACGCGTCCGATCGCGGTACACAGCCGTCGACGAGACATAGACATAGCGCGACACCGCAGCGCGCAGAAGCTGAGCCGCTTCACGCGCCAAGCGCGGCACATGCGCCGAGGTATCGAGCACAACATCCCAGGTTCGTCCGCGCAGAGCCCCAAGTCCCAGCTGGCGGTCGCCAAGAACTTGCTCGACGCCCTGCGTGTCTTGGAACAGACCGGGGTTGGTGCGTCCGCGATTGAACAGCGTGATCGAAACTCCGCGACGACGGGCGGCCTCGACGACATGCGGCCCAAGAAACCCCGTCCCTCCCAAGATCAAGAGGCGCTGTAAACGACGCCGGACACCGGACGCGGCGACGGCGCTGCTGGACCAGGCAATCCGCCCAGCCGACATACCGCCCAAGACCGCCACGAATTCACGTCGTCGCATGACAGCGACATATCACGCCGCCTGCGCCACGGCCAACTGCGGCCCCGTGCGCGTGGGCACGCAGCCACAGAAAATTTGTGAGGTCCAATCCAAGGTGTATTTTCAGCGTCCGCCAAAACGAGAGGATTCGCGATGCCTTGGACCCATGCTCCGCCTGCTGGATCCGCCCCTGATGGCCGATCGGACCGGGATGATGCTTCCGATGACCCGGATGGTGAATCGGCGGCGGCGCACGTCGTTGCGGCGATTCGTAGCCTGTCAAACAGCGAACGCTCGCGCGAGGTCGATCGCGCTCCCGATTTGCCGACGGAAGACGATGGCAGCTACGCGGCGTCTCTGCCGGCCGAGCTTCCCGTGCTGCCCACCCGCGACCTCGTGCTTTTTCCCGGCATGGTCGCGCCAGTTGTCGTCGGCCGAGCATCCTCGACAGCAGCGGTCGAGCAGGCATTGGCCAGCAGTGAAGACCGCCTGATCTTTGTCTGCTTGCAGCGCAAAGGCGATGAAGACCACCCCAGCGCCGCTGGCTTGCACAGCATCGGAACCGTGGCCAGTATCCGACGCACCAGCACCATGGTCGATGGCCGCATCAAGGTCACGGTCCAGGGCCTGTGCCGCGCCCAAGCACAGCGCTTTCTTTCGGAAGTGCCGTTCTTCGTCGTCTCGCCGGTCGCGCTGTCTGCTTCGTCCGACGAATCACCGCCGATGCCAGAGGCCGCGTCGAGCCACAGCGAGCAGACGGCCCTGATTCGCCAGATCCAAGAAGACCTGGGACGGTACTGCGCGGCGGGCAAGCTGACCACGGCCCCTGGCTTGGTCGATCTGGCCCGCGATGTCGATCCCGAGCGCATCGATCTTCTGTCCGATCTTTTGTGCGGCAATCTGCCCATCGTGCCGCTCGACGCGCAGCGCCTGCTCGAAGAGCGCGATCCGCTGCGCCGCTTGCGCTCCGTCGCGGAACAGCTTCGCAAAGAGGTGCTGGTTCTCGATCTACAAGAAGGCATCCGGGCTCGCACGCGCGATGTCCTTTCGCGGGCCCAGCGCGAGCACTACCTGCGCGAGCAGCTTCGCCAGATCCAAAACGAGCTCGCTGGAGACGGCGGCGACGACCTATGGGGGCTGCGCGAACAGCTCCAGAAAGCCGGTCTGTCGGGCGAAGCGCGGGCCGAGTCGGATCGTCAGCTACGTCGCTTGGAATCGCTGCCCTCGGGCAGCCCCGAGTCTCAGGTCATCCGCGCGCACCTGGAATGGCTGGCCGAGCTGCCCTGGCAGGCGTGCAGCGAAGATCACTTCGACCTGCTTGAGACACGCCACATCCTCGACGAAGAACACTATGGCCTGGATCTCATCAAGGACCGCATCTTGGAGTTTCTGAGCGTCGTGCGGCTGCGCCAGCGCGTGATGCAGCGAGATCCTGAGCTGCGCAGCACCGGCCAGATCCTGTGCTTTGCTGGCCCGCCGGGCGTCGGGAAGACCTCGCTGGGTCGCTCGATCGCGCGGGCACTTGGACGACGCTTCGTGCGCGTCATGCTGGGCGGGGTTCGCGACGACTCAGAAATCCGCGGCCACCGTCGCACGTACGTGGGCGCCATGCCGGGTCGCCTGCTGCAGGGAATTCGCCAATCCGGCACTCGCAACCCGGTGGTGCTGCTCGACGAGATCGACAAGCTGGTCGCCGATGCGCATGGCGACCCCGCGGCGGCGCTACTAGAGGTCCTGGATCCCGAGCAGAACCACAGCTTCCGCGATCACTACCTGGGCGTACCGTTCAACCTGTCCGACGTGCTGTTCATCGCCACCGCAAACGACATCGAGCGCATTCCCGTGGCCCTGCGCGACCGTCTGGAAGTCCTCAGTCTGTCGGGCTACACCGAAGAAGAAAAGCTCGCCATCGCCGCGCGGCACATCGTCCCGCGAGCGCTGGCGGCATCGGCCTTGGCGCCGACGTATCCCGTGGGCTTCACCAAGCGGGCCTTGCAGCGCCTGATCGTCGGCTATACGTGCGAGGCGGGGGTTCGCGCGCTCGAACGACAGCTCAACGCCATCTGCCGCAAGATCGCGCACAGCATTGTGGCGCGCGAAGATGCCTTGGCTGCGCTGGCCACTCTGCCGGGGCTGTCGCGTACAGCCGCGCTACCCGAGGTGCCCCAGCGCATCGTGATCAGCGAGCGCACGCTAGAGCGTTACTTGGGCGCGCCGCGTCCATCGCTGAGCATCGCGCCACTGCGCCGCGACGAGCCTTCGCACGACAAAGACCGCATCGGGATCGCGCTCGGCTTGGCCTGGACGCCCGTCGGGGGCGAGGTGCTAGAAGTCGAGTCGCAGTGGATGCCTGGTCGCAGCGAGCTGCGCCTGACCGGACAGCTTGGCGAGGTCATGCGCGAGTCGGCCCAGACCGCGCTTTCATACGTCCGCGCTCATCTGGCCGCCCAGGGCCTGCCCGATCCCAGCGTCAGCGGCAAAGAAGTGCATATCCACGTTCCGGGCGGTGCAGTTCCCAAAGATGGTCCGTCGGCTGGCGTGACCTTGGCGGCGGCGCTGGTGTCGCTTCTGAGCAATCAACCGCTGCGCCCGGACCTGGCCATGACGGGAGAAGTCACGCTGCGTGGCCGCGTCTTGGCCGTCGGCGGAATCAAGGAAAAGCTCTTGGCGGCCCGCCGAGCCGGAATCCGTGACGTGGTGCTGCCGCGCGCAAACGAGCCGGATCTGCGGGCGCTGCCGCGTCCACTGCTGCGTGCGTTGACCCTGCATCTCGTCGATGACATGAGCGAGGTCCTTGCAATTGCACTGCCGAACGCGGCGGGCTCGGTGAAAGATTCCGTGGCATAGTATGGACGCGCCGTAAGGCAACCGTAGCGAACCTGCCTGTCTCGGTCTTCTCCATGTCACACCTTGAGCCCGCCTCGCCCGCCTCGTGTCCCCTCGTTCAGCTAAAGATCGTGTACTACGGCCCGTCGGGATCCGGAAAGACCGAGACCCTGCGTCGGCTCGCGGCCCGGCTGCTGCACGCCAGCCGCGTGTTTACCCTGGACGCCAGCGAGGCGCGCACGCTGTTCTTTGACCTGTTGCCCATCCGGCTCACGCATGAAAAGGGCTCGTTGCTGCTGCGCTTGATCTCGGTGCCGGGCAGCCCGATGCATCGCCCCATGCGACGTCTGCTTCTGCGCGGTGCCGATGGCGTGATCCTGTTGCCGACTCATGACGATGCCGACAGAGCAGCCGCCACGCCGCAGGCCCCAGGAAGCGGCGTGGCATGTCGTGGCAGAGTCGGAGCCGAGGCGGGATTTGAAGAGCTACGCAGCAACCTGCGCGAGTGCGGCATGACCGCAGCGTCGGTGCCCGTCGTCAGCCAAGACAGCCCATGGGCGACAAGCGATGAGGAACCGCTGATCACCGCGCTGCGCAGCGTCGTTCTGGCCGCCTGGCCGTCGTTTCTGCAGCGCTTGGCCGCGGACGTGGCCGTCCACGTGCCCCCCGCCGAAGAAGTAGACGTCGCCTTGTTGCGCGCCTTTGGCCTGGAAGCTCGGCAGGACCACCGCCAAGTGCCCGCGTCGGACATCGCCGCGTCTGCGTCGCTGGTCACAGCCCAGAGCGTTCCGTGCGGGCCGCAGTCGCTGGCCATGCTGTGGAGCGCCGAGGCTCGCAGCGCGGGCCGCAGCCAAACCGGGGGAGCTTCGCACTCATGAGCAAGCCCGCCTCCAGCGTTGCAGCGACGGCCGTACAGGCACTAGCCAGCGTCGACGATCCAATCGCCGCCGGCAGCCTGCTAGGCCCGGAGGAGCAAGGCTTGCTGCAGTCCGTCTGCGAGCTGGGCTGTGAGCTGGCTGTCTTGGATAGCCAGCGTCGCTGCTTGTTCGGCAGCGCTGAGCTGGCCCACAGCGAGCGCCCCTCCGGCACAGGCTGGGTACAGCGCGATGTGTTCTATGCCGGAGAGCGCATCGCCACCCTGATCGCGGCGCCGCATTCCTCGACGGTGACTGTGCGCGGCAGCAGCGACGATCGGCCTGCGGGTCTGCGCATTGCCCACTTTGCCGTGCGCCTGGGCGAGTCGCTGCTTTATTCAGCCATTCGCCGCACGCTGACCTCACGAGCCCACGAAGCGTATGTCGAAGAGACGCACTGCGAGCTGCAACAAAAGGCGCAGCGCCTGGAGCAGGCCATGGAACGCATGCGCGATGCCGACCGCATCAAAGCGAGCTTCTTGGCCACAGTCTCGCACGAGCTGCGTACGCCGCTGACGTCGGTGCTGGGCTATTCCGAGATGCTGCTTGACGGCTTGGCGGGGCCGCTCAACGAAGAACAGCGCGACTACCTAAGCACAGTCATGGCCAAGGGAGAGCAGCTCTTGGCGCTGATCAGCAAGCTGCTGGATGTCTCGCGCATCGAAACGGTCGGAGTGCAGCTCAACCGACGGCCCGTCGATCTGCGCGACCTGATCCACGAAGTCGTCTATCTGCAGGCGCCGCAAGCGCGTCGGCGTCGACTGCACGTTTTGGTCGATCTGCCGACCCAGCTGCCCTGGATCCAAGCCGACCGCGAAAAGCTGCGCCAGGTGCTGAGCAACCTGATCAGCAACGCCATCAAGTTCACGCCAGAGCACGGCGACGTCCGCATCGAGATCAAGACCCTACCAAGTGCCGAACTGGCCACGGCGCAGGCTGTGCAGGTCTCGGTGATCGACAGCGGCATCGGGATTCCGCCCGAGCTGCACGACAAGGTGTTCGACACGTTCTATCAAGTCGACAACTCGCCCTCGCGCGCCTACGAAGGATCGGGCCTGGGCTTGGCGATTGTGCGCCGCTTCGTCGAAGCCCACGGCGGCCAAGTCTGGGTCGAAAGCGGGCGCGAGCGCGGCGCGATCTTCCGCTTCACGTTGCCGCTTCCCCCGACCTCTGCAGAGTTCGCCAGAGGCAACGATCGAGCATAAATTAATATATCATCATAATTAATTTGCCAATTTAGTTCCGTTTTATTTATATAAATATCTGCTTGCAAACGGGGCGGAAAGACCCAGGCGAAGCGGAAATCGCGCAAATTTAGCGGCATGGGGCCGCGGCTGCGCGGCGGGCTCGCCCATCGCAGAGCCAGGCCGCCGTCAGTCGGGGCGAAGCCGTGGATTGGCACTATCCCGGCGTCCCACACGAGAGGTACAATTCGCCTGCATGCCTCTATCGTCCTTGTCGCTTACGCGCCCATGGGGCCCCTTGGCCTTAGGCCTGGGAGTCTTGTTTCTAGCGTCGACCGGCTGCCGACCTGCCACCGCCCGCCGACCCGGACCAGCCCGCGATGCCGGAACCACTCTGAATGCTCCGGCGCTGCTGCTTGAGAGCTCGCTGGATCTGGACGCGTATCTGGTGGACTTGACGCAGGCCGTAGCCGCCAAGCGCTTTGGCCGTCACATCCTGGCCGCCGAGCCACTGGAAGCCAGCGCCAGTCAAATGCCCCTGGTTCCGACGGGCCGACTGTACGCCACAGCCGACCCACTTGAGCAGCAGTTCCGAGCCGGCGAAGAGCTGTTTGAGATGGAGCTATCGCTGTTCCCAGGCTTCGGCGATGCGATGGGTGGCAAGGCTCCCAACATGCATCGCGTCCACCGCGGCGCGCACGGCGGCCCCGACACGTCAAGCTGCCGCACCTGTCATCACCGCGGCGGCGACGACGGAGCCGGCGAGTACAGCGAAGCGGCGTTGACGGGGGGCGATGGCGTGCGACCGAGCAGCTCAAACGAGCGCAATCCTCCGGCCTTGCACGGAGGTGGGGCGCTGCAGATCCTGGCACGGGAAGTCACCGCAGAGCTTCAGAAGTACGCCCAGACCGCACCACGCGCCAACGCGCAGGACATCCGCTTGATCGTTCAAGGGGTGGATTTCGGAACCGCAAAGCTCTTGCCCGATGGTCGCTTGGATCTGAGCCAGGTGCGATCGATTGACCCCGACTTGGTCGTGCGTCCGTTCGGCTGGAAGGGCACGCACTCGACGCTGCGGCGCTTTGCCGAGGAGGCTTTTCAAGTCCACCACGGCCTGCAGTCGACGGTTCTGCAGCAGCTGTCGCAGACCTATGGGCCGCTGCCGCGCGATGCGTCACCCGCGACGCGAGCTGTCGTCGCAGCCTTGGGCGATGGCCCGCCTGAAAACCCCGACAAGGACGCGCGCAACGATGAGCTCTCGGGCGCGCAGCTCACCGCGATGTCGGTCTATTTGACGCTCTTGCCGCTGCCGATTATCGACCCGCCGCGATCCCCCGAGCTGCGCGCGGCCTGGCGTGACGGATTGCTGGCGTTTGACGAGCTGGGCTGCCAGAGCTGCCACAAGCCGCGCTGGGAGCTGCAACATCCGATCTGGGACGAGCACGGCGAAGATGCGACGAGCCATGTCGCGCTGCAGCTCGATCTGCGCAAGGACATCCGCAACGGGCCGCCGCTGCGCCAGTTCGATGTTTCAAGCACCAGCTACGCGATCTTTCCCTTTTCCGATCTGCGGCGTCACGACATGGGCAGCGAGCTCGCCGATGACACGCATGGCAAGCCGGCGCAGCCCGCCGCGCCGGACGCGACTTCCAGCGTCTATCGCCAGGGTCCCCAAATTCCTGAGTCGTATTTCCTGACGCGCCCGCTGTGGGGTCTCGCCGACACGGCGCCGTACCTGCACGACGGCCGCGCTCCGACGCTGCATGACGCCATCCGCTTGCATGGAGGAGAAGCGAAGGACTCGCGCGACAGCTATCTGAAGCTGCCGCCGCAGCGCCAGCGCGCCCTGCAGGTGTTCTTGTTTTCGCTGACGCGTCCGCTGCTGCCTGAGGTCACGCTATGACGCCCCGCCTTCCTGGTTTGCTCTTTTGCCTGCTTGCGCTGGGCAGTGGCAGCGCCTGTACGCGACGCAGTACCGCGCAGCCCATTCCGCCCGTTGGCAACCTTGCGCCACGCGGCTTTGCCCCGACTGACATCGCGTCCGAAGCCCGCCGCGCGATTACCGAAAAGATCGCCAAGCGCGAGCGCCAATTCCACGAGCTGTATGAGCCTGGATCCATATGGAACGAGCTGCGCATCGAGCAGCGCGACATCGACTCGCGACGCATCCAGCTGCCGCGCTTGATCGAGATCGGCCGCGAGCTGTTCTCGAACGACTTCTCGGTCGAGACGGGCCTGGGCAACGGCCTTGCCGCCAGCAAAGCGCCGATGGCCGGCAGTCGACCTGCCCCCAACCTGCGCCACGTGCAGTACCGTTCCTTCGGCGGCCCCGACGGAACGCGCTGTGTGGGCTGTCATCATGTGGGGGGCGTGGGCGGGGCTGGCTTCCGTGCCGACAACTCGTTTGTCGACGGCGACGGCGACGTGCCGACAAGCGGCCTAGAACGAAACCCGCGCCCGCTGTTCGGAGCCGCCCTGGTGCAGCGCCTGGGCGAAGAAATGACGTCCGAGCTGCAGGCGCAAGCCCGTCACGCCATCAAGAACCTGCGCCCCGGCGAGAGTGCAGCGCTCACGAGCAAGGGCATCAGCTTCGGCTCGCTGAAGCGCGACAAGAGCGGCCGGCTTGATTCCAGCGGCGTGCGTGGAGTCAGCCTGGACTTGATCGTCCGCCCGTTCGGCTGGAAAGGCACCGAGTCGAGCCTGCGACAGCTGGTCGTCACCTCGCTGCAGCAGAACCTGGGCATTCAAGCGGAAGAGCTGATCCATCGCCACGCACCAGCGGAGCAGCTGGGCAATGGCCCCAAAGAGGACCCGGACGCCGACGGAGTGAAGCGAGAAGCAACCGTGGGCATGGTGACGGCGCTGACCGCCTATCTCGCTGCGCTTTCGCCATCGAGCGAGGATCTGCTCGTTGCCCCGAACTTCTCGCTGCAGTTGGCGCGCGGTCAGAAGCTCTTTCAGTCACTTGGCTGCGCCGACTGTCATACTCCTGAGCTGCCCTTGGAGGACCCGGTATTGCACCTGGGTCCCGACGAGAACTCGCAGCCCGTTGTCGACCTGACGCCGCTTTTGGCCAGCAGCGCGACACGGGGCAAGCGCCCGCTGTCGGTCCGCCTATACAGCGATCTGCGGCGGCACAACATGGGCGACGACTTGGCCGACAGTCGCAGCCAGCAAGGCATCTCGCGCAAGCAGTGGCTGACGCCGCCCCTTTGGGGAATTTCCTCGACGGGCCCCTATCTGCACGACGGGCGAGCCGGTGACATCGAGTCGGCCATCTTGGCACACGGTGGTGAAGCGAGCGCCGCTCGCAATGCCTATGCGCAGCTGCAGGTGGCGGACAGCGAGCCGCTGCGCATGTTTTTGCTCAGCCTCAATCGGCCTGCGCAAGTGGAGTTCAAACCATGACGAGCCTATCCGCACCGAGCCTTCGACGTGGGGTCATAGCCTCGATCGGTCTTTGGGCCCTGCCGCTGTGTCTTTGGGCCTGCAATCGCAGCCCGGCCCCCGGAGCAAGCGCCGAGGGCGACAGCCAGCGCATCCGCATCGCGCGGAATGGCGTTGTGCCGCCCAGTGGGTCTTCAGCGACGGCGACGCCCGCGCAATCGACGGCCGCCCCCCCTGCGCAAGCTGACGAAGCGGCCCGCTATGCGCGCGACATCCGCCCCATCTTTGTGCGACGCGGCTGCGCGGGCGGTAGCTGTCATTCGGCCTTTCGCGGCGGCGGCTTTTACTTCACGGGCAACGACGAGCGCGAGCTGCCCAACGTCACGGCCCGCATCGATCGCAAGGCACCAGAACAGAGCGAGCTCCTCCTCAAAGCAACGGGGGTCTCGCAGCACAATGGCGGTCGCAACATCGCCGTCGGTTCCTGCGACTATCGCCGGGTCCTGGCTTGGATCGAGGGCAAGCCCGACGTGCAGTGCTCAGACGACACCCCGCGCGACGTGCAGCGCTTTGCGCGCGAAGTGATTCCGGCGCTGCGGGCGCTGGGCTGCGGCGACTGTCACAGCCAGCCTGGACCCGCGACGCAGCGCTTGGACCTATCGCTGCTGAAGCAGCCTGCCGATGCCGCGGCGCCCCTGGTCACCCCCCAGGTGCAGACGCTGTTCACGCAGATATCGAACATGCCGCAGTATCCCATTTCGCCCTGGGTAAATCCCTTACTGGCGGCCGTGCTGGCCAGCGATGGCAAGCACACCAAGGTCTTTGACCGTCGCAGCTGTGGCCTGCGCCGCGTCTATGGCTATATCGCGGAAGCTCCCGAGCTGAGCTGCGATGTCAACACCACGGGCGCCATGCAGGGCATGCCCGACTTTGATGTGTACGTAAAGCAGGTCTATCCGGCGCTCAGCAAGCGCGCGTGTTTCGACACCACCTGCCACGGCGGCGGCGTTCCCGAGATGATGCTGCGCGGCGCCAGCGAGGACCACGGACTCGGCGGCTGGCATGACTATCTGATGCTGACGGCGCGCATCGAGGACTTCAAAAAGCCCGACAAGAGCACGTTCCTGACCACCATTCGCAACGAGCAGCCCCACGGTGGCGGTCAGCGACTCGGCGGCGCCGGAGACTGCGTCGATGACATCACAACGGCTTGGCTGCACAAACAGCCGATCCGGCCCTGCGGCAAGCCCGTGCCGCCGTCGTACGAGCGCTTTGTGGCCGAGGTGCAGCCCGTCCTCGACAAGATGACCTGCACGCAGAACCGCTGCCATGGCGCATCGCTGCCGCACTATGTCATTCGGCCCTTCGCCAAAGATGCCAAGACCCTGCGCGAAAACTACGAGTGGACGCTGCGCAAGATCGACATCGAGTACATGCCGTTTTCCGAGATCATGCTGCGCATGCGCGAGCCCTGCGCGTACCGCCGAGTCGGCGCGTGGATCGAAAACAAGCCCGCCATTACGTGCGAGATCATCACGCCACCGCCCTCGGCCTTCCCGAAGCTTGCGGACAACCCGCAGCACGAAAAGATGAAGCCGGGGGCTCCACCGCCCATGCGAAAGGGCTAGCTGCGTGTTGAAAAAGTGTCTGCGGGCCTGTCGTCTGGCTTGTGGGCCGCCTCGTCGGTGGCCATGGCCCGCCGGCCGCTCGGCTTCTCCTGCTTGCACGGTTGGCTCCTCGACTCCTTTCTCGCCACACAGCTAGGCTCGTCGCATCGTTGCTGGTCCGTTTGTGCAGCCACCCTGCCCCGCCGACTTTGAGGAGCGCCATGTCGCCCACATCTTCCGATAGCTCCCGCGCCGATGACCCACGCGCCGATGACCCACGCGCCGATGACCCACGCGCCGATGACCCACGTGTCGACGCTGCGAGTGACGACAGCATCATCGCAGCCACCCTGGCGCGAAACGATCGTTACCTGCGCGAGTTCATCGAAGCGCTGGCCATCTGCCCGTATGCTCGCACCTGCCGCGAGACCGGCCGCCTGCATCGCGAAGTCTTGCTGCACAAGACACCCGACGCTGACGCGCTGGTGCAGCGCATCCTGGACCTGTCGACGCCAGAACACGCCGAGATCGAGGTGGGGCTGCTCATCCTGCCCAATCTGGCGCTGTCTGCGACGGAATTTGACCGCTTTGTGCGCGGCGTGCAGCGCAGCTATCAACAGCAGCGACCGGCCGGAGTCTCGGGGTATTTCGTCGTCGCCTTCCATCCCGAAAATGACATGCGTCTGGACAATCCCGATGTGGCCGTGCGCTTCATGCGCAGAAGTCCTGACCCGACCATTCAGATCGTCCGCCCCGAGGCCATCGCCCGTCTGTGCGGCGATCGGGATCGCGAGATCCTGTCGCGCAACATCGCCGAAGCCGGCCTGCGCGCGGTGCAGACACACGGCCCGCAGGTCTTGGCCGCGCTGCTCGGCAGCATGCGGGGCTCTGGCAACAAGGCTCCGTAGAGCCCGACTGGGTCAGCCGCTTCCCTGGGCCGAAGCCAGTGCCAGCCCGCTTGCCGGCAGGTCCAAGATCACGCGGCACCTTCCGTCGCTGAATTCCCACGTGATGCTGCCTTGAAGCAGCGCGGCGCGGCTCTGCATATTGCGCATGCCACGCCCTGGAGGGCGCGGCGTCGTGACTCCATCGTTTTCGATGCAGATACGGCACATGGCCTGCGGCTCGCCGACATAGCGGATCGCGACGAGAACCGCGCGGGCCTGCGCGTGATGCACGATGTTCGACACCGCTTCGCGCAGGATGCGCCCGACGTGCAGCGCGGCCGACGCCGACACCGCGATCGCCGGCACCTCCTCGGCTTGCTGCCACGTCAAAGGGATCCCCGCGTCCGCGAGCCTGCCGAGGGTCTCGGCCCGAAAGTCCGCCAGCAGATCGGAAAGGGAAAGCTGCGCCTGCCCGGCTTGCGAGACCACGTCGCGCAGGCTGCGCAGAGCCGAGCGCGCCAGGTCCGCGTCTTTTCGATCCTTGGCACGGATGGCTAGCGACAGCAGCATCGCGCCGATGTCGTCGTGCAGATCGCGATAGATGCGCTCGCGCTCGGCGTGCGCTGCGCTGCGTTGTTCCATCTGCGCGCGACGGGCATAGCTGTCCTGCAGCGCCTGGGTCGAAGCGGCCACGCGCGACTCTAGCTCGCGGTTTAGGGTCTCGGTCTCGACGAGAGACTGCACAAAGCGACGCGCCAGCGTCCGCGTGAGCAGCAGCAAGACCAGCGGCGCGGCGTAGTGCGCCGCAAACGAGCGATGCTGAAGGTAGATCGGCTGGAACCACGTCGGATACCAGCGCCAAGGCAGCGCGAATGCCGTGTCGTGAACGCTGGCCAAAAGCAAAAGCCCAAAGCACAGCGACAGCAGACGATGCGGCCGTGCGCCCGACGGACGGCGATACAGGCGATACGCGACCCACAGCGCGAACAGCGCGCCCAGGCTGTGCGAGGTCAGAAACGCGGCTCCCGGCCAGAACAGCCCATGTGGTGCGCTGGCCACTGCCGATCCGGCGAGAAACACCATCAGCGCCGCTTCCAGTCGCGGACTGCGCAGATCGACGTGATACAGCATAAAGCGCAGGATGCAGACCGACCACGCGTCCAGACACAGGTGCGCTAGCCAGCGCAGCACCGTCGGAGAAATCGGCGGTTCGTGGAGTCCTTGATAAAACGCGAAGCCGCTCCACGAGAGGCAGGCCAGGCCGAACCACAGGTACTGTCGATCGCTGCGCCGCCACCACCACGCGGACAGGGCCAGGCTCGATGCCAGAAACAGGGCGATGCCAAGCCCGCGGGCAAGCTCGACTTGCAAGAAGCGGCGCCACTCATAGCGCGATCGCAGCGACGCCGCATCGCCGATGCGCAGCGGCGACAGCAGGCCCCAGCCAGGGTCACAGCGCAGGTACACAAGAAGCTCGTTTTCCGCGCGCCAAAGCGGTGCCGGCAGCAGGAAAAAAAACGGCGAATTCCAGTGCCTGGTGATCGGGTCGCGCAGCCGGCCGCCGTCGCCGATATAGGTCCCATTGAAATAAAACGCGGCGTTCTCGTTGGCCCAATAGACGTACAGTGCGCGCTCGCCTGGGGCGGCATCAGCGGCCCCACTGGCGACGGAACCTGGGCCGGGGAAGCGAACGCGAAACCACGCCCCAGTGGCCTTGGCGCTGTCGTGGTACAGGGTGTACGGCAGCTCGATGCGTCGCCACAGCGGGTCGTTCGCGTCGGGGCGCGTCGGTACATCGCGCAACAGCAGATCCGCCACCGTCAGATCTTCGTCGGCCTGGGCTTGGCTCATGGGCACGATCACGAGCAACGCGCCGATCAGCCACCACAACCGCAGCACCGACCGCCTACCGTTCCACAGCACAGCTCTTCGCATGGGTCCATCCGAGGCTAGCAGCGATCGACATCGAGACATCCTGGCACCGACCGGCCCGCGCCTGCGTCGGCCCCCCCCGCAGCCGGACCGCCGTGCGTAACTCGTCCTAGCCAAGCCTCGGGTTTTGGCATATGAGGCCGAGGTGTCCGCCATGGCCCCCGTCACCCACCTTCAGATCGAGCCGACGACGCGCTGCAACTTCACCTGCGGCTTCTGCTGCGGTCGCGCGATGAGTCAAAGCGATCTCGACTTCAGCACCTTTGAACAAACCCTGGTCGCGTTCCCGCACCTGACGCAGCTAGAGCTTCAGGGCGAAGGCGAGCCGCTGATGCACCCGCGCTTCTTCGACATGCTGCGCCTTGCGCGCAGCCGCGGCATCGCCGTTTCGTTCATCACCAACGGCAGCCTGCTTTCACCAGACGCCGTGCGACAGATCCTGGATCTCGGCGTCGAAAAGATCAGCGTGTCGATGGAGTCCGCTGATCCCGAGAGCTTTCGCGACATTCGTGGCGGCAAGCTCGAAAAAGTCCTGTCTGGCATAGAGCGCCTGCTTTCCGAGCGCGCGACGCGTGGCCTATCGCGGCCCGTGCTCGGCCTGTCCGTGACGGTGCTCAAGCGAACGCGTGGCCATCTGGCGGGAATCTTGGCGCTGTATCGTCGCCTGGGCCTAGACGGTGGCATCACGCTGCAGCCCCTGCAGCGCATGGCGGGCTATACGCAGACGTACACCGACGGGATGCTCGATCAGCTGCTCAGCGACGCCGAAGCCGACGAGGTCTGGGTGCAGCTGCGCGCCAACCGCGAGATCCGCCGCATCCAGGCCGAGCGCGCATCGAACGCCGGCTTCCACGACGACCTGATGTCGGGTTGGAGCCCGTCGCAGCGGCGCTGTCCCTGGCTGGAAAAAGGCATCTATGTCGACCGCGATGGCTTCGCGACGGCCTGCTGCATGATCAAGGACCGCACGCAGGCCCTGGGGCAGCTTGGCGTCGACTCGAATGAGGCGATCTTGGCGCGACGCGCTGCGCTGCGAACGGCCCTCAAAGCCGGCGCCATCCCGGCCCCGTGCAGCGGCTGCGAGCTAGCGCGCTTCGCCGTCATGTCCAAGCTGGAGCTCTTTCGCTTTGCGCTGTCGGGAGCCAAGACCCGCCTGCGCTCGCGATCGCTGCCGGTGCATCCGTGACCTGGCCTGCACTGCGTCGTTCCTTCCGTCTGCGTCGAGCCCGATGGCTTGCGCCCGTCCTGCTTGCTGCGGCTTCGCTGCCGGCCCGCGCAACGCCCCAGGTCGGCGAGACGCTGCCTGACGTCACCGTCGAAGGCAGCGATGGATCGCGTCGCCTGCTGCCCGATCGCCGCATCGCCACCATCGTCATTTACGAAGACTCAGACGCTGGCACACAGAACCAGCGGGCGGCGGCGCTGATCGATGCAGCAACGGATCTCGCGGAAAACAAAGCCAAGCTGGAAGCGGTCGCCGTCGCAGATCTGGAAAAGTGGAACTTTTGGCCGGCGCGCAAGTTTGCCGTGGCGGAAGTAAAGAAAGTGGCCGCCAAAGAACACGCGACGATCTACATCGATCTCAAGGCCGACGTGCGACGCACCTGGAAGCTGGCCAAGCACAAAAGCGGCATCCTCATCGTCGGCAGCGACAGCCGCGTACGCTTTGCAGCCGAAGGCCCGCTTTCCGACGCTCAGCTCGACGAGCTCAAGCGCTCTCTCGTCGCGCTGGGCGCCGCGCTGCCGCAGCAGGTCGTTCCCGACGCCAGCTACCACGAAGCCCCCAGGACCCCTCCCCTACCAGCCAATGCCCCGCGCGATTAATGCGCAATAACCAATGAATAAAACGATATCAATCATTCGTTAATTCGATTATCATAATTTACAACGCAGTCATTTCTATTTATATATATATTCACCGGCCCAGTCGGCCGCCTTTCGCCCCCAGCGAAAAGCGGTCGGCTTGCGGGCTTAGAAAATGATGACGCTGTACGTCGCGCTGAGCGCCATGAACGTCGCCGTCACCTCGACGATGCCGGGGCCCGTCCCGGTCAGCACGCCCTTGCTGTCGATGGTGGCGCTGCCGCCCAACGGTGCCGGACCGGGCTTGACGCTCCAGGTGCAGCGCGTGGTCACGTCGACGCTGCTGCCATCGGTTAGTGTCGCCAGAGCGGTAAACGGCGTGGGCACGCTTTGGAACGTCAACGGCACCCCGCTGATCACCAGCTTGGTATAGGTCGGCGCCACGACATCGACGGTGGCCGTGCCCGAGAAACCGGACAGCGTGGCCGTGACCTTGGCCTGGCCCAGGTTCTTGCCGAAGACCTTGCCAAGGGCATCAATGGTCGCCACGCCGCTGCCCATCACATCGCTGATCGTCCAGGCCACAGCACCCGTGACATCGCTCTGTGTACCGTCGGTGTAGGTGGCACGGGCCTGCAGCGTCATGGTGCTGCCTTTGACCACGGTCACAGTCGCCGGGTTGACGGTCACAGCCGACAGCACGGCCGCCGTCACCGTCAAGCCCGCCGAGGCCGAGTGCCCCATATACGTCGCGGTCACTGCCGCGGTGCCGAGGGACAAGCCGCGCGCCACACCCGTCGAGCTAATCAAGGCCACGCCGGTTCCCATGCGGTCGCTGACCGCCCATTTGGCCATGCTCGTCGCGTCCTGCGTCGAGCCGTCGGTCAAGGTCAGCGTCGCCTTGTATACCTGCGATGAGCCCTTGGCGACGCTGGCGTTCGAGGGGCTGATCGACAAGGAAGCCGGCAGTGCAGCCCCGACGGTCAGGGTGGTCTCGGCCGTCAGGCCCATGTATTCCGCGCTGACCGTGGCCTGGCCCGCTGAGACGCCGGTTGCGGTGCCGGTGCCGTCGATCGACGCGACGCGCGAGCCCATCAGATCCGTCACTTCCCACGACACATCGCGCGTGAGGTCCGACGTGCTGCCGTCGGAAAAGACGCCTGTCGCGGTAAAGCGAATCGTGCCGCCCTTGGGAATCGTCGGGTCAGCCGGCGCGATGACGATCGACGACAAGCTGGGCGCGGTAACGGTCACTTGCGTCGATGAGCTTCGCGTCTTGTAGCGAGCGCTGATCGTGGCGCGTCCCACCGTCTTGGCCGTCATCAGGCCCGTGGTGTCGATGGTGGCCACGCCGCTGCCGCTGAGGTCTTTGACCGCCCAGGTCGCCATCTTGGTGACGTCTTGCGTGCTGCCGTCGGTAAATGTGGCAATGGCGCTGAACTGCAGCGTGCCGCCCTTGGCCACCGTCGGCAGCGCTGGACTGACGGCGATCGAGCGGACGGTGCCGGCATAGACATCTAGCTCTTGCTGCGCGCTTTCGGTGTCCAGCGCTTCCGGGTCGGCTTCGCTGGGCACGCCGCAGTGCAGAAACAGCGCTGCACAGATCAGCACTCCGATCCGACGCAGCACCTGAGCGATCCGCCCAGTCCGCCCGTCGTCCCTGCGCGAGTGCCCACGCGATCCGACGGCTGCAAACGAAGGCTGCGAGATCAATGTTGAGACATGGTTCATAGAAGCTCCTTTTCGATCGGGATTGTCTAGCTGCGCGAGCAACCAGAGGCCGCACGCTACACCAGCACACGAGCCGCGCGCACGGTACTTCGCAGCGAAAAGCCGTTCCTGCGCAGCGAAAAGCCGTTCCTGGCTTCGTTGACGCAGCCGAAGCCCGCGCGCACCGCGCTTCTCGGCGATTCAGCGGCTTGCTAGCGCAGCACCGTCGCCAGGCGCAGAAGCTCGGTGGCGAAGGAGGCGCCTTCGTCTCGGCTGGCGGCCAGGTTGATGAGGATCGTGGGCTTGCCGTCCTTGGGGAACACGCCGATCGACAGGCCGGCTTGGACGAAGGCTTCTTTCGAGGCCAGCGTCAGCACATGCTGCTGATGACTGACCTCGCGCACGGCGCCCAGCTCGGGCTCTAGGCTGGGGCAGCAGTACAGGGCGTCGATGCCCTGGGCGGTGATCGCGCTCTTCAGCGCATCCTTGCCGGTGTAGGCGAGCTTGACGACGCTGATGGGCAGATCCTGTACCTTGACCCCTTCCAGTGCCTTGAACGCGCGAAGGACATCGGCCGCGGCGCTCTCGCTGTCTGCGGCCCCAGGGCGATACACGATGGCGATGACCAGCGTGCTGCCCGCGCGAGCTCGCAGGTCTTTGTCATAGGCCATGGCGCGCGTCAGAATCACGGCCTGCTTGTCCGGCGGAAGCTGCGCCCGCGCTGTGCCACACAGGACCAGCGAAGCGACGACGAGCAGCGCGGCGATGCAGCGAAAAACAGCCCGCGCCGCGAACGAACAAAGCCCAGCGGCTGCCGGCCCAGCGTCGGCCCGTCCAAAAAGGCGAGGTCTGTGCGCGGCGTAGATCATGGGCGAAGAGGGCAGCTCACCGAGGCGACGCAGTCATAGCGAGCCATATCGACGAACGCGCCGCCTGTCACCTGCCAGTGTGCCAGACGGTTCAGCACGTTGCCGTTGGCGTCGAAGTCCATCGGACCCGAGGCGCCTTCGTAGTTGATGGCAGAGCCGGCGGCGATCAAGTTGGCGGCCTTGGTGAACTCGTCGACCCCGGTGCGAATGATCGTGCCCCCCGGCTCGCTGGTGCGCGGAATGGCGTCGCGAATCTGACTGCCAGTCAGGGCACCGGGATCGCTCAGCCCGCTTTGCTTCATCGCGATCAGCGACGCCAGCATCAGCACGTTGGTCGCATCGAAGCTGTTTGAGTCCTCAAATGCCGGAGCAATCCCGTTCTGCGCCGCCGCGAGCAGACTGGCAAAGACCTGCCCCGACTCGCCGTTGTCGAGCAGGACATGCGAGGTGCCTTCCTGCCCATCCAGCTCGCTGCCGAGCTGTCGCAGGACCGAAGTGCTGCGAAAGTTGTGAATGTGCAGAAACGGCACGCTGCCGCCGCTCGTCAGATACACGCGCATCAGCGCCGCGGAAAACTGCGGCGGAGCCACATCGATGATCAGATCGGGCTTGCCATCCAAAAGCGGGCTGTTGGGGTTGGTGCCGTTGATGGCGTCGGTGAGCTTGTCGATGTCGGCGCTCCAGTTGTACGTGTCGGGGTTGAGCTTGGGATCAAACGGCAGCTCTTCGACGATCGCCGACGGCATCAAGTTGAGAGCCGCCGCCGCGCTCTTGAGTGCCTGCAGGAAGCCCGAGCCAAACGAGTCCGCGCTGTAGTAGACCGCGATCTTGAACTGCCCGTCGCGGTTGCTGTCACCGGGCACGCCCGTCGGGCCTTTTTGTGCGGTCGCGATCTGCAAGAGCACATTGGCCTGCGGCGTCGAATTCATCAGCGCGCGAAAGTTCCACTTGCCGCTGTTGCGCAGCGCTTCCTGGCGCACCGGATCGCTGCTGGTCGCCGTCGGGTTGTTGATGGAAGGCGACGTGCAAGCCATGCAGATAAGCGGAACGTTGAGATCATTCTCTGGATCCGCGTCATAGCCGAGCATGTTGAGCGCGATGTCATCTTCGCTAGAGTCCGTAATCAGGGCCTTGGCGCCATTTTCCCGGAATACCTCACGCCCATGCTTGACTGCTTCAATCGGGTCGCTGTTCGAGTCCGCTAGCGCGATCTCGAACTTCATCCCGGCGTACGCCATCGAGGCCAGCAGTCCCTGATTGGCCACGTCGGCGGCCAGGCGGATCGACTGACTCCAGCTTGCCGTCGCTCGTGGACCGGTGCGATCGATCACGGCGCCCAGCGACAGGGCAGCCCGCTTGGGCTCGCTGGATCCACAGGCCAGCAGGGCACAGACGGTCCCAAGCAGCACACCGTTTCGCAGCCCCGTCGTTCCCATGTCATCCCTTCCACTTGCGGTTCATTCGCATCACACCGTTGATTAGAAAATCTGTCGGATCTCGACGAGGAAGCTGCGCCCGAGTCGGGGTAGGTCAAAGCCGCCCGCGCCGGGGTCGGGGGCCGTCTCGCCAAGCAGGTTGCGCCCCGACACAAGAACGCGCGTCTCGCTGTCGCCGCCGAACAGGCGCAGCCCAACCGACGACAGCGTCAGATCCCACAGGGCATATGTTGGCAGCTCATAAAACCGGTCGTTGTTGATGTACGTGTTGCTCTGCGAGGCGCCGCGCGGCCCGATGATTCGCACCTGGGTGTTGGCGTGCAGATAGATCTGCGGTACGTGGATATCCAGGCCAATCAGCCCCATGCCCCGCGGAAACAGGGGGCTTGGCTTGTCGCCAAACACGCCGTCGCGAATCGGAGCATCGAAGCTGGCATTGCCATACGCCGAGAACCAGCGATAGCTGAAGCGCAGCACCGATTCAAAGCCGATACCTCGGTCGATACCGGCATTGGTCGCCACAAAGTCCAGGCCCTGGCGAGTAAATTCAATTTCATTCTGCAGCGCGCGGTAATACGCTGCGACCTCAAGTGTCAAGTAAGTGAACAGGCGACCAGACACCAACGCTTCGGTGCTTGTGATGTTCTGCGGCGAGAGAGCAGGCAGACCAGCCACCGTCAAATTGCCAATCACGTTGTTGGCGCTGCCAAATCCAGGCTGCGCAAACAGCATGACACCCGATGGATTCTGAAAGGCCTGTCCGCCGAACAGACGCGCTGTCCAGTTGCTGCTAATGCGATAGGCCGCGGAAAGCCGCCAGCTGAACTGCAGGGGAAAGTCGACGGGGCCAAAGGCGATCTTGTCCAGTCGCAGGTTGCCGGTGAAGTGCAGCCCCGGCAGACGCGTAAACGGCGTGCTGGCGAGCTGCAGGAACGCCCCGACGTCGTAGTACGTCTGCTCGCGACTCACTTTACGCGCGATCAGGTCGACGGTGTCGCCCGGCTGCAGCAAGCCCTGCACCTGGTTCAGCGTCTGCGTGTAGTAAAGGACCTGCTCGCGCGTCCACTCGAAGTCAACGCCCCCCAGAAGCGACAGCCGCTCGCCAAGCGGCTTGTACGTTACTTCAGCCTTGCCATCCACCGCTTTATAGCCATAGTTCGGCCGGAACAGTGATGTGTTATTGCCCGTCAGGTTCAGACGATAGTCGCTGGTCGGATCGCCCTGCGAGTAGCCAGTTGTCGCCACCAGCGAGACCTTGGACCACGATTTTTCATAACGCAGCTGCAGCCAGGCATTGACCAAGGCAATACGCGTCTGGTGTGTCAGCACCGAATTGATTTGAAATTCACCTTTGGAATCAAGACGCTGCAGTCCTGCCGATAAGATAAATCTGCCAACATTGTCTGTACCAATATAAAATCGCCCAAATACACCCAACGGATTGGCTTTATCATCATTGCTTCGCCGTTCAAATAAGTCAGAATTAAAATAATCATTGGTAAACGTACGCTGCAAATTAATACCCGAGCGATCTATTTGATCCAGGGTAATTGCCAATAACATGCCGCGATTCTTATCGCCATAATTTAGAAGCCCCGACCCACCAAAGCCAGCGTTGTTGTAAAAGGTCGCGCGGCCGGCGGCTTCGACATGCAGCGACGGGCTCGGGTCACGCGTGATGACGTTGACGGTGGCGATAAAGGCGTTGGCACCGTACAGCGCCGACAGCGGCCCTTTGGCGATCTCGACGCGCTCGACCGCCTCGATGGGGATGAACTCAGGGCCCAAAAACGACGTCAGCTCGGGTCGGAAGTTCACCGACTGACCGTTGATCATGACCTTGACCAGGCGCGTTCCGGCTTTCACGCCGCCGGTTGTGCCGCGCACGCCCAGCGATGGCAGCACTAGATCGTCGATGACATACAGGTTGGGCACCGTCGCCAAGAGCTCGGCCAGCGAGCGATAGCCGTGCGCCGCGATCTCATCGCGCGAAATCGTATAGACGTTCGCCGAGGCCAGCGAGCGCTCTTCCTCAATACCGCCGCCGGCTGTGACGACGGGCTCATTGAGCAGGTCTTTCAGGTCCAGGCTCTCGATGTTCTTGATCGGCGCGCTGTCCGCTGGCGGTACCGACGCTGGGTCGGCCGTCGGCCGTGGGCTGATGGCTGGCACCGCGACTGGTGCGAGTGTCGTCGCGGGCGCTGGTGTCGCGGGCGGCGGCGGCGTGGTCGCAGCCGGCGGGTCGACGATCAGCGGAGCCGGCGGCGGCTCGATCTCGGGCGGGCTGGGGTTCGCCGGTTCATCCGCGTGCCCGAGCGAGGCCGAAAGCCACACGGCCAGCGGCAGGGCTGGTCGAAACAGCGACCGACCGCGGGCTCGCGCCCGCCCTCTGGAGTCCTGCCGCTGTCGCGAAGTGAACATGGCCTGTTTCGATCATACGATTGGCCATGACCGCGATCATCACGTTTCTAGCGCTGCGCGATTTCGTCGCCGTTACGCAATAAAAGATACTTAGGTATCTTGCGTCGACTGCGCGCAGCCAACCTACATGCAAATGGGTCAATGCTAGACAGTCGGCAGACTAAACCAGAAGCGAGCGCCGCGAGGCTGTCGAGGCTCGTAGCCGATCTGGCCCCCCCAGCGCGTGATCGTCAGTCGACAAAAGTACAAGCCGAGGCCGGTCTTGCCGCCACCGCTGCGGGCCCGCGCAAACTTTTCGAACAGCTGCGCTCCTAGCTCGCGCGGTACGCCGGGACCATCGTCGTCAACGAAAACCACGGCCATGCCATCGCGCTGGCCGAGCGTGACGGTGATCTCGCTTCCGCGTGAGGCATAGCGCAGAGCATTTTCGATGAGGTTGCTGAGCACGCGCTCGACCCGACGGGACTCGGCGCGGATCGTGGGGCCGCGGCTCGCGGTGTCCGCTCGCTGAACGCGCAGCGTCACCCGCCGCCACGATGCGGAAGGTGAGAGCAGCTTGACGGTCTCATCGATGCACGCGCCCAGATCGCAGGACGTGGCCTCATCCAGCGGGGCGCCGTCGCTGCCGGTCTCGCTGCGAAAGACATCCAGGATGTCGGCGATCAGCGCCTCTTGCTTGGTCGCAGCGCGCAGCCCAGCGGCGAGCAGCCCCGGAAGCTCCGGCGGTACCGCGCCGCTCGTCGGCAGGCTTCCTTGCAGAAGCTGAAACACGCCCCGCATCGCCGAGAGCTGACTGGTTAAGTCGTGGACGATGCTGTGAAACAGGATGTCGCGCTTGAGCACATCGCGCTGCAGGCGCTGATGCACCAGGTGCGCATCCCGCGCGTGCTGAAGCAGGCGAAGCTGTTCGTGTAGGTGAGCCTGATTGCCGTCGATCAGCAGCAGGCAGTCCGTCGGCAGACGCAGCGCTGAAGCAACCAGCAAAAGATCGTCACCGCCTGGCCAGGGAACGGCGAACGAGACCGATTCGATACGCCCAGGCGCAGGCCCCGACCAAAGCTGCGCAGCGTCGCATAGGAAGCTCTCAAGAAACGGGAACGTGTCGCACAGCCAGGCGCGCGACAGGCGGCCCGCGTCGGGCAAAGAACGCAGAAATGGCGCAGCCCACGCAGGAGGCGTCCCCAGAACCTCAAAGCACTCGCTCTCGATCGAGCGCAGCGCCAGCAGATCGAGAGCAGCCAAAAGGTCGGTGGAAAGCGGCATGAGCTAGCCCCCGAGCATGTGGGTCGTTAGCTGCACAAACGCCTCTTCAACACCTTGCCCGGTCTTGGCGCTGGTCTTGATGACCGGCCCAAGCTCGGCCAGGGCCTGTTCCTCGACGGTGCCGAGCTCCCAATCGGCATGCAGATCGACCTTGTTTAGGAGGATCCGACAGGGCACCTTGCCCACGGTGTCCTCCATCAGGCTCTTGAGCGCAGGCAGGCGGGCCAGGCTGCTGCGACGCGTGCCATCGGCCACCAGAAAATACCCAGACGCCCCCTGCAAGAACGACGCGCGCACCGCCTGAAATTCGTCGTCGCCATAGATATCCCAGATCAACAGGGTGGCTTCGCCGCGCGCGGTCGCCACGACCTTTTTGTCGATCTTGACGCCGATGGTGGTCAGGTAGCGTTCCGAAAAAATGCTGCGCACGTAGCGAGAGACCAAGCTGGTTTTCCCGACGGAAAACGTGCCCAACATGCAGACTTTCTTTTGCATCATGGCTGGTCGGTGGCCTGGGATTCAGGGGACAGGGTCGCTTCGAACGACACGCTGCGGTTGTCGGCGCTGCCCGCCGGATCGTCCCCGCGATGCAGGGGCGCTTGGGTGCCGACTCCGCGCGGGCGCAGCCAGGTCGATGGAATGCCGCGTGCGATCAAGGTGTCGACGACGCTCTGAGCGCGCTGCTGGCTTAGGGCTAGGTTGGCGTCTTCGGTGCCGAGGCTATCGGCGCGACCCACGACGGTGAAGTCAGCTTCCCAGCCCAGCGCACGGGCCGATCGATGCAAGCGACGCAGGACCAAGGCAGCCGTGTCAAGCAGTGCCTGCTGTTCGGGTCCCACGCTGTCACTTCCCGTCTGAAAACGCAGCAAGAGCGTCGCCATTCGGCGGCGGTTTTCGTCGATGGCCTGCTGATCTTCGTCGATGACTCCGCGCTGCAGAACGGCGTGGACCCCTGGCAGCAAGCGGCCCAGCCGGTCCAGATCGCGCAGGAAGCGATGCGGGGCTGATCCCGTCGCGACCAGCGTCGAGCCTTCAATGGACAAGCGCAGCGTGGCGGGGGGCCTCAGTGCAGCCTGCGCGCGAGCCAAGACCAGCGAGGTGTGCAGCGACGCATAGGGCTGCCACACAAACGACAGGCCAGGCGGATGCGGACTGTGCGCCGGGTCGTCGGCTAATGGATCGCGCAGGCCCACGACGGTGCGCGCCGTGCCACGGCCACGCACTTCGATGATCACCAGCCCAGGCCGCTGGCGAAGCTCGTCGAGATAGCGGGAAACGCGACGGTGTTCGCTGTACGCGTTGGCCGACAGCCCACCCAGCGCAACGATGAGCAGACAGGCAAGCCCCAGCACGGCCCAGCGCCCACGCGCCGCGGCTTGGGGATGGAACGAGCGCTGCTCGATCAGGCAGGCTTCCAAGTGCGGCAGCAGCGCAGAAAACGCGGCATTGTCGCCGTCGAACGCCGCCAAGTCGCTGGCGAATTCGCCGTGTAGCGTCGACAGCACCTTGCGCAGAAGCTCGCGCAGCGACGCTGCAGGAGCGATGCCGCGAACCACGGCGGCGACAAAGGCGTGCGGGCCCTGCTCGACCACGATGCGATGCTCGCCGGCTTGCAGCTCGTCGAGCTGACTGGACTCATCGCCGGTAAACGAGTCCTTCACGAAGTCCTGAATCGCTGTCAGCATGCCCGAAAGCAGGTCGGTGTCCTGTGCCGCGGCTGCACCGACGTGCGCCAAGAGCAGCCCCGTCGGACGATGCACCAGAAAGACCCGCTCGACGCGAAACACCAGGCTGCGCAGCAAGGCGACTTCGGCAAACGGCCGACCGGTGCGCAGCGCTTCCCAGCGCCAGGACCAGGCCCGCAGCGACAAGCTGGTCGCCGCCACTTGATTGAGCGACTGCACCATCTCGCCGAGTGCGCTGCGCACGGCCTTGGCCAGGGCCGGACCGATCACCGGAAACAGCGCATCCGCCAAGGGGCGTGGGTTTCTGCGCACCGCGTGCTGCACGGACTGCGCGAGCACATCGCCCACCTCGGACGGCGAAAGCGAGCGTCTTTTTTGCAGAGCCCGCTCTAGTCGGGCGATCTGGGCCTGCTCGCGCCCCAAGAGAAGCTGGCGCACGTGCTCGTATTCGGCCTGGTTGGCCGACGCATCCGGCTCAACATCGCGGTCGCGTCGAGGCGGGTCCATCTGAACCGGGATCTGGTGCGCGACTTCGCGGGACGCCGATCGATCTTCTGCGGGCTGCATGCGCGGAGGCTGCGCGGGCTAGCCGACGCTGCCGGTGCTGTCGTCGTTCAGGCGCAGAGCCAGCTCGCCAAACAGCGAGACCAGGGCTCGCTTGTCGGTCTTTTCTTCGCGTAGCTCGGCCACCGACTTCGACAAAAGCTGGGTCAGATCCTCGCTGCGGCGACGAAGTTCATCGCTGAGCGCGCTCGACTGCTCGGCCAGCTGCTGCCGCAGATCGCGCTGCGCCTTGCTAAGCTGCTCGTCGAGCTGAGCATGTCGTTTCTGCGTCGCAGTCGCCTGGTCTTTGAGGGCGTTTTGCAGCCCCAGCACAGCGTCATCGCGTGCCTCGCGCTCGCTGCGCAGGCGATCGCTTAGGGCATCGAGATCCAGCTTTAGCTTCTGCTCGTGCGCATCGCTTCGCCGCCGCACATCATCCCGTAGCTCGGCGAGCTCTTTGAGCAGCCGGTCTTCCAAGCGCTGCAGCTTCTTTTCGACGTCGCGAAGCTGCGCGCCAAACAAGATGTCGCGAACCTTGTCCAGGTTGCCTGCGGTTGTCTCGACCGGCTCGGCAGCGGGAAATGAAGCGCTGGCCAGGGCTGGAACCACGTGCTCGGCCCCATCGGGCGCATCGCGGCCAATGCGCACTACAGCGAAGTCAGGTTTGCTCATGACAAGAGGTCTCCGAAAACAGCGGGGCCTGTTGGTAACACAGATTTGTGTCATGCCGCGCAACGATCCCTAAGGCGGATAGGCAGGTGGCCAGGTCGGCGGCCGCGCGAAGTAAGGGACGCGAAGCAAGGGACGCGCGAGCGCTCAGCGCAAGGTGAATTCAACGCGGCGGTTCTTGGCCCGGCCCTGTGGTGTGGTGTTGCTATCGATCGGCTTGTCAGGACCATAGCCGACGGCAGACAAGCGCGTCCCATCGATGCCCTGGCTCACAAGATAGGCGCGCACGGCGTCGGCTCGGGCCTGCGACAGCGTCCGGTTCTGCTCAGCCGGCCCAAGGTTGTCGGTGTGCCCGGCGATCTCAAGCCGCACGCCGCTGTGCTCGCGCAGCATGGCCACCGCGCGATCGAGCACGGGCAGCGAGGCGGGCGTCAGCACGGCTTGGTTTGGCTGAAAGGCGACCCCCTCGATGCGGCCGGTGAACTGGCTGACGGCAGCGGGTAGCTCGTCGGGGCAGCCGTCTTCGTCCTGAAAGCCATTGCGGATCTCGGGCTGCTGCGGACAGCGGTCCAGACGGTCCACAATGCCATCGCCGTCTCCGTCGCTGTCAGGGCAGCCGGCGTTGTCGGTGGGACCCGCGACAGTTGGGCAGCGATCGTCACTATCGAGCACGCCATCCTGATCCGTATCGACGGGAAGCGCAGGGGCAACGGGCGCTGCTGCCGCAGGCGGCGAAGGCGGCGCTGCCGGCGCTGGCATTTCAGCGACGGGTGGAGCCTGGGCTGGAAGTTCCACGGCCAGCGGAGCCGGGACCGGATCAGCCGGCGGCGCGGGCCGCGGGGCGGGGGCCTTGACGTCAAAGCGACCATACAGCCCCAAGAGCACTTCCCCTTCCGTGGTTAGCGCCTGTTCGCTGCCCTGCGGCAGCACCAGCCGGCCGTCGATGCGCACGCCCCAGCCGGGCACAAAATCGATCTTGAGGCCCGCGCCGGCATGTAGCGCCGCAATCGTCGATGCGCGCAGCCGAGACGAAATAGTCGGCGTGCTGATCAACGCACCGCCGCCGGCCAGCACAAACGGCCGCACGCGGCCGGTCAGAAGATTGAGCAGCAGGTGACCGCGCAGCGACAGCACGCCCATCCGAGACAGATCGTCCTTCGAACTGGTCGGGGTCATGGCGAGCTCGCCTTCGATGGCCAAACGCGGGATCGGAACATAGCCCAGGCGCAAGCCCAAAAGTCCGTTATGCTTCAGCGTATTTCCGTCGCTGAGCGGGTCGCTTAGGCTCAGGCGATTGCCGCTGTTAAAGAAGTGCGCGCCCCCGAAGACCTCGGCATCGATCTCGGCACGGCTGCTTCCAGGATGCGCAAGCAACAGGCCGACCGTCGCCAACCAGCCCGCGGGCAGGCGGTCGCGCCACCTACAACTTCGTCGTCGCAAAGAAGACATTGGAACCTCCCAAGCGGCCTAGATGAAGTTGATCACCAACTGCAGCTCGGTCAGCGTATCGAGCTTCTGGTTGTAGCGATTGGGGAACCCGTCTTTATACTTAAATTGCGTCGTCAAGCCGGGCGCGTTGTCATAGCGAAGCGAGCCGGCAGCGCGCAGGCTGAGCGCCTTCCAGACCTTTGTCGTAAACGCGAGCTGAGCATTGATGCGACTGGCCGCCCCCGGATCGACGTCTCGGTCGCCGATTTTCGCGACGTTGAAGTTGATCAGCGCTTCCAGGTTGGCTTCAACGCTGGTGTGGTCCGCCACCGACAGCATGTAGCCCAAAAAGATGCGCCCCGAGTGCAGGAGCAAGTTGGCCTGGAAGTCTGCTGGCTCGGGATCAGGCGCGCGGAAGCGCGTGTAGTTCAAGTCATAACCAAGTTCGCCGCTCAGCAGGTGCATCTTGGTGCTGAGGACCTGACGCGCATAGCCGACCTGACCGCCGCCAAGAAATTCCTTGGACGCCGGATAGTCCAGGCCGCCGTTGAGCGTGATGTAGCCCGAGTTGTGCTTGGTGAAGAACCGGTCGTAGCGCAGCGCGGCCAGAAACAGACCGGCGGTGGTCTTGCGCTCTGTTTCCAGCTCAGCGTCGCTACCGACCAGGCCGTCGTTGTCCAGATCGCGTACGACAGGCAGATCGGTCAGGGCATACAGGCCCTTTAGGTTCAGCGCGAGCTTGTTGAGCCCATCGTTGCGCGACACGTTGGCGCCACCGCTTATCGTCGTGACGCTGGCGTTGCCGGTGGTGATCGAAAAGCCCGCGGCGGCCGAGGCTTTCCAGACCACCTGCTTGACCTCTTCTTGCTTGGCAAACTCTTGCTTGACGACGGGGGCTTGGGCCCAGGCACTGCTGCCGAGCAAGCAGAGCGTCGCGGAAGAAGCTACGAGGAACCGAGTGAAGCTCATTACATCGTCTCCCTGCCCGTGGCGGGCGTTCTAGGTCATCCAATTGCCGGCCATCGCATTGCAACGCGGGTGCCAGGTCTGCAGCGGCCTCTCTGCCGTCGGGCAGGGCCCAGGCCAGCCGCGAGACTGGGGCGATTTGGTGAGCGCTGGGGCGGTTTGGTGGTCCGGGCTTGTCTGCCGCCGAAAAACAGAGCACTCTACGGACCGCAGGCGCTGCCTGCCGAGTGAGAGTCAGGGATGAAGGAGTCAGGTAAGCGAGAGAAACGGACCGTGCTGGTCGTCGAGGATGATCACAGCCAGATGATGACGGTCTGCGGCTTTCTCGCTCGCTTGGGCTATGACGTCAAGACGGCTCCCGATGCGGAAGAGGCCCTGGCCCTGCTGAGCGATGAAGCGCCGGATCTGATCCTGAGCGACATCAACCTGCCGGGGCGCAGCGGCGTCGAATTCTTGGGGGCTGTCCGCGAGGCGCACCAAGACATCGCGGTGATCATGATGACTGCGTTTAGCTCGATCGAATCGGCGGTTGACTGCATGCGCCGCGGTGCCGACGACTATCTCGCCAAGCCGCTGAACTTCGCCGACGTGCAGGCACGTCTTGAGACCGCGCTGCTGACGCGCGCCACCCGCGTCCGCCTGGCTCAGCTAGAGACCCAGGTGCGCGACCGCTACGGCTTCGATCGCATCATTGGAAAAGCGCCGGCCATGCGGCGCGTGTTTCAGATCATCGAGCGCGTCGCGCCAACCTCAGCGACGGTGCTGATCTGCGGTCGCACGGGCACGGGCAAAGAACAGATCGCCCGCGCACTGCACTACAACAGCAAGCGCGCGAACAAAGCCTTCGTCGACATCAACTGCGGCGCGCTGCCGGAACAGTTGGTCGCGTCCGAGCTGTTTGGCCATCAGCGCGGCGCATTCACGGGCGCGACCGAAACGAAAAAGGGCCTGCTGGAAGTGGCCGACGGCGGCACGCTGTTTCTCGACGAAGTGCAGGCCCTAAAGCCCGAGGTGCAGACGCTGCTTCTGCGCACCCTGCAAGAGCGCACGATTCGTCGGGTAGGCGGGCGCGACAACATCGAAGTCGACGTGCGCATCATCGCGGCCACGAACCGCGATCTGGCCGATTCGGTGCGCCGCGGAGAGTTCCGCGAAGACCTGTTTTACCGTCTGAACGTCGTCAACCTCGTGCTGCCCGAGCTACGCGAGCGCCGCGAAGACATTCCGCTTTTGATCGAGCACTTCCTCGCCCAAAAGCAGGGCAGCGAGGCGCCCTGTCGCTTTGACCCCGAGGCGATGCGCACCCTGGTCAACTATTCGTGGCCGGGCAACGTGCGCGAGCTGCAGAACGCCGTCGAGTGCGCCTTGGCCATCGGCACGTCGCCGCAGCTGCATCTGGAAGACCTGCCCGCCCACATCACGGGACTAACCCGCGTCGCTGGGGGCGATCGGCAAGCCGGCCCGCGAACGCTGGACGATGTCGAGCGGCAGCACATCCTGCGCGTGCTGGAAGAGCTCGGCAACAACCACACGCGCGCCGCCGAGATCCTCGGCATCGATCGCCGCACGCTGTACCGCAAGCTCGACAAATACAAGATCGAGTACTCGGCGTAGCCATCGGCGGTGCCGATCCAGCTCGCTTGGATCGATCGTGTCGACGGGACTCCGCAAGACATGCAAGTCATTTGCATGTACGCCAGCCCGCTATTTGTTTGCGCCGACTGAGGCACTTTGGCGACCTGCGGGGCAATCCTGCAGGACGTTGCCACCAGCACTCGCCGCAGGTCCGCGCGGAAGCGAGCAGCCTTGGATTTCTGCCTGCGTGGTCATCATTCGGGAAAAGCCACGGCCCGCCCGCTCGATAACAAGCTCAACAAGATGCTGGTCCGCTGCTTGCTTGGCGTTGGCTCGCCGGACGCACGCGCGTCCACGTCCACAGCAGAGAGGCATCCCTTTGAGACATCGTAGACTTGCATCGTTTCTTCCCGTCGGCCTAAGCGGCCTAGTCAGCGCGGCTGTGCTGTCGTCGAGCGCAGCCCAAGCCCAGCCCCTGCAGCGAGGCTTCACCGTCAACCGCTATGAGCCGACAGCAGCCGGCGAGTGGTCGTTCTGGGTGGATCACCCTTGGTACTCGTCGACGCGATACTTCGCAGCGGGGATCACGCTGAACTATGGCCACAACCCGCTGGTGTTTGGCCGCGACACGGGGTCCTCGGTGCAGCGGACGGTCAGCGTCATCGAGCATCAGCTCTTGGGGCACGTCGACCTGGCCGGCTCGTTCTTGGATCGCGTGCTTCTGACCGCGACGCTGCCCGTCACATTCCTTGAGCGCGGCACCGCAGCTGGGGGGGCTGCACCGACCGAAGGCGTCGTCGTCGGAGATCCGCGCTTCGGCCTGTGGGTGCGCCTGTTCGGCCAGCCCTATCGCAGCGCCCTTTCGATGAGCTTGGGCGCCAACGTCTGGGTTCCGCTGCGCCAGTTTACGAACAGCGGCGTGTCCGGCTCGTCGAGCGACTCGTTCGTGCGCGTCATGCCCAAGCTGGCATTGGGCGGCCTCTCGCACCATATCCTGTGGTCGTTTACCGGCGCTTTCTTGTTCCGGGCTCCGGCACAGATCGGCGACGCGGATCCGACGGGTAGCACCGTGGGATCCGAGCTACAGCTTGGTGCCGCCATCGCCTATGCCGACACCACCCGGCGCTTTGCCATCGGGCCCGAAGCCATCCTCGGCACGACGGTCTACGGCAACGATCAAGTCAAGCCGGCGCCGTTTACCAGCGACTACACCAGCTTGGAAGTGTTGCTTGGCCTGCACTACAACATCGCGCGCCTGATCAACCTGGGCGTCGCGGGTGGGCTGGGGCTTCTGCGCACACCGGGCACACCCGATGGCCGCGTGCTCTTGCGCCTGGCCTATGCCCCGATGGCCGAGGACACGCCCAAGGATCGCGACCACGACGGCATCCTCGATCCGCAGGACGCCTGTCCCGACGTGTTCGGTGTCGCAAGCAGCATTCCCGCCGAGCATGGCTGCCCCGATCGCGACGGCGACCGCGTGATCGACCTGCAGGATCAGTGTCCCGAGCTTCCAGCAGGGACCTGGCCTGACCCGGCGCGTCCTGGCTGCCCACTGTCTGATCGCGATGGCGATGGCGTGGCCGATGTCGACGATCAGTGCCCCGAGCAGCCCAAGGGCGATCGTCCCGATGCCGCACGTCCTGGCTGTCCGACGGGCGACCGCGATCAAGACGGCGTCTTGGACCCCGACGATCAGTGCCCCGACACGCACAAGAGCGAGGTCCCTGATCCAGGCAAGCTCGGCTGCCCAGCCGGGGATCGCGACAAAGACGGCGTGCTGGATCCCTTGGATCAGTGCCCCGACATCCACAAGGGCATGAAGCCGGATCCCGGCCGCAGCGGCTGCCCGGCCCCGGATCGCGACGGTGACAACGTCCCCGACAGCGAAGACGCCTGCCCCGATAAGCCCGGTGCGCCGCATCCCGATGCCAAGAAAAACGGCTGCCCCGGCTTGGTGTCGGTCAAGGGAGGCAAGCTGATCATCGTGCAGCCCGTGTTCTTCGCGACCAACCGGGACATCATTCTGCAGAAGAGCTTCCCCGTGCTGCAGTCGGTGGCCGACGCGCTCAAGGGGGCGCCCGAGATCAAGCGCGTCGCCATCGAGGGACACACCGACGATCGCGGCACGCACGACTACAACGTCGATCTGTCCGATCGCCGCGCCAAGAGCGTCATGAAGTGGCTGATCGAGCGCGGAGGCATCACCGCCGATCGGCTGCAGGCCCAAGGCTATGGCCCCGACCGACCGATCGCCGACAACGCCTCGCCGCAAGGTCGCGAAAAGAACCGCCGTGTCGAGTTCTTAATCCTCGATCCGGCTCCCGGTGAAGGCAGCGTGCAGATCCAGCGCTTGGATGCGACGCAGGTCGCGGTCCCCAGCTCACCGGATCAAAGCGACACGTCGAGCGCTGCCCAAAAGAAGAAACCCGCCAGCAAGTAGCCGTCGCTGGCTGCGCTGGTCGCACACCCTCTCAACCGCGGCAGCGCCTCCGATACGGGGGCCTGCCTGCATGCAGGAGTTGCTTATGAAGAACCGACGTACCCTTTGCACTCCGTCGAGTGCTGCATGGCGAACGAGTGAAACAACGCTGGCGCGACTGCTCACGACGGGCTTGGTCGCCAGCTGGATGTTCACCACAAGCTGCGCGGGCGATGGCCGCGATGCGCAGCCGGTGCCGACCGCTCCGCTGCTGGACGCAGAGCTGGAATCGATCCGCGGGTCGCTGGCTGGTCAGGACGGCGATGTCACCGTGAACTTGCCGTCGACGATCTTGAACTCGTATTCGACGCTGGCCATGCCGGCCGCCAAGGGGGACAGGAACCTGACGGTGGCGAACGCCGCAGACTTAAAAGATCCGCGCACCGGTATGGCGCTGAAGCAGGGCGATCTTTTGATGCTGTATCAAGCGCAGGGCGCGACCATCGATACCAGCGATGACGCCAAAAAGTTCGGCGCGGTGACTGCGCGAAACGGCGCCGGGGCCTTCGAATTCGTCCTGGTCGAGAGCGTCGCCGGCAACATCGTCGTCGTCGGAGGCGGCTGCTCTGGACTGCAGAACGCATACCCCACCGCGGGCAAGACCCAGGTGCTGCGCGTGCCGCAACTCAACAGCCTGAAGATCAGCGCGGGCGCCTCGGTTGTGGCCAAGACCTGGGATGGCTCGACGGGCGGCGTGGTCGCTGTTCACGTGCTGCGCGACACTCAGCTAGATGGCGCCATCGACGTCACCGCCCAGGGCTTCCGCGGCGGCAAGGTCGATGCGATGTCGAACCCTGTGACCGACCCCAAGGTGACAGGCATGGCCAGCAAGGACCCAAAGCTCGGCGCCGAGCAAGGCGAGAGCATCGCGGGATCCCAGGATGACTATCAGGCGGGCGTCGGCAAGTACGGCCGCGGGGCCCCGGCCAATGGCGGCGGCGGCGGCAACGCCCACAACGCTCCGGGTGGCGGCGGAGCCAACGGAGGCGACATCCTCAAGTGGACCGGGCATGGCGTGATGGACAAGGCCGTGCTCGGCGGAATGAGCGCCTGGCCGCTCGATCCAGCCTACAAAGACAACGGCAACCTGTACACCACCTCGTCGGGCGGCGGGCGGGGCGGCTACAGCACCTCGCGGCCCATGATGGCTGGCGCTGCCGACCCCACCGTCGAACCTCCGGGCGATAGCAAGTGGAGCGGCAACCTGCGGCAAGACGTCGGCGGCCTTGGCGGGCACCCTCTGCGCCCGACGCCTGGCTTCGAGCTGTTTCAGGGCGGTGGCGGTGGTGCAGGCGACCAAGACAACAACTCGGGCGGCAACGGCGGCAACGGCGGCGGCGTCGTGATCTTGGTGTCTGGGACCGTCACCGTGCCCATGGGCGGAAGCGGCATGATCAGCGCCAACGGTGGCGACGGCGCCGACACCGGCAACGGCCACAACGATGCCCCCGGCGGCGGCGGCGGCGGCGGATCGATCTTCCTTTTGACCGGCAAGGCCATCGACGGCAGCGTGCAGCTTTCGGCCAACGGTGGCTATGGCGGCAACCAGAAACGCGCCCCCAGCGACCCGCTGGAAGCGGAAGGCCCCGGTGGTGGCGGCGGCGGCGGCACGATCGTCTACATGGCGGGCGGCAAGCCCACGGTCCGCGTCAAGGGCCAGCAGGGTGGCACCACCGTCGCTACGACGATGAGCAAGTTTCCCTCGAACGGCGCGACCAACGGTGGCGATGGCTTGGCCATCGAGTCGCCCCGGCAGCCGATGGTCATGGGCATGCCGACGAACTATCCCATCTGCATGCCTTCGGACATCCAGGTGTCGGTGCTGCCGCCTTCCGGCATGGTGCAGCCAGGATCCAACGCCGAGTACACGGTGACGGTGAAGAACGTCGGAGACAACCCCGCGCTGGGCACCGACATCTTGACCACGCTGCCCCCCGGCACCGATCCCGCGAAGGTGACCTGGACGTGTACGCCGATGGGCCCCGGCGTCCTGTGCCCCGCAGGCATGACATCCGGCATGGGGCCATTGCCCAGCCAAGCCGATCTGCCCAAGGACGGATCGCTGCAGTTCAAGGTGGTGATTCCGGTGCCGCCTCCGACGCCAAATCCGACGCTGGATCTGGGGGTCGCGGCCTATCCACCGCCCGGCTATACCGACCCGCTTTTGAGCAACAACCGCGCGACCGGCAAAGCGCCGATCGTCGGTGGCTCGACGACGCCCAAGAGCTCGGACCTGCAGGTCGGCGTCACCAAGTCGCCGCAGACCCCAAACCCTGGCGACGAAACCACCGTCACCATCACCGCCAAGAACAACGGCCCCGACGGAGCGAGCCGGCCCGTGGTGGTGTTTTCCATCCCGCCGGGAAGCACGGTGACGCAGCCTCCGCCCAAGCCTGGTGATCCGGGACCGTGGGCCTGCGTCGCAAACGGCACGCTGTACACCTGCACGATGAACATGGATCTGCCCGCCGGAATGTCGGCGCCGGATCTGGTTGTGAAGTTCCGCACGCCGGCAGATTCGTCTGCTGGCACGCCGCAGGTACCGGTGCTGATTGGCTCGCCCGGCACGGCCGATCCCAACCCCGCGAACAACCGCGCCGTCGTCGATGTTGGCCCGACGCAGCCGCAGAAAGCGTCCGACCTAGCCCTGGCTATCAGCAAGAATCCGGTCAGTAACGGCCCGCAAATGGAGACGACATTTAGCCTAGAGACGAAGAACATCGGCCCCGATGCCGCGGCCAATCCGTCGGTGACCTTCACCATTCCGCCGGGCAGCAGCGTCACGCAAGAGCCCGCTGGCCCTGGCTGGGCGTGCAGCCGCAGCGACACCAGCGTCACCTGCATCACGCCGCAGATCGCGCCGGGGCAGACCTTGCCGCCGGTCACGATCAAGATCATCGCGCCGGCTCCCATGGGTGCAGCGTCGCCGGGTGTGGTGGCTGGCAGCGTCAGCGCAGCGGGCAGCCGCGATCCCAACCCGCAGAACAACCAAGATGCCAAGCCGATTGCCGCGATGTCGCCCAGCAGCGGGTCGGATCTGGGCATTCGCATCTCGGTCGACAAGCCCACCCCGCAGCCCGGCGACGAGGTCACATACACAGGCGTCGCCAGCAACAAGGGCCCAGATGCCGTCGGAAACCCCGTCGTGACGATCCAGCTTCCTCCCGGATCGACCGTCACGCAGGCCGCGCAAGGCGAGGGCTGGACGTGTACCCAAAGCGGCAGCACCGCCGTCTGCACCCGCGACAGCATCCCAGCCGGCGATGCCCCCCCGATCAGCGTCAAGGTCAAGCTGCCCAGCGAAGGCGGCGGATCTCCGTCGGGCAGCGGCACCCCAAGCACGACCGCTGTGGTGACCGCGCCGGGAAACCAGGATCCCAACCCCAACAACAACAGCGCCACCGTTGACGTCCGCCCGACCAAGCCGCGCAGCAGCGCCGATCTGGCCCTGAGCATCCGCAAGACGCCCAGCACGGCGGGCAGCGCCACCGACGTCACGTACACCATCGAAGGCAGCAACAAAGGACCGGACACCGTCCGCAGCCCCAGCATCACGCTGACGATTCCCCCCGGCAGCACCGTGGTCCAGCCCCCGCAGGGCCAGGGCTGGAGCTGTGTCCAGCACGGCGCCGCGTTCACCTGCTATCTAAACGGCAGCCTGCCGCCGGGAAGCGCGAGCCCGATCACGCTGGTGCTCAACACGCCGGCCCCGAGCGACCCCAGCCAAGGTGCCGGTGCCGTCGCGGGTGTCATCAGCTCGCCATCGAACAGCGATCCTGTACCGCTCAACAACCAGGCCTCGGTCGCGGTTGATACGACGCCGACGACGGGATCGGATCTGTCGGTGAAGATTCGCCAAAGCCCCGGCACGCCGAAGCCCGGAGACAGCGTGGTCTATACCACCGACGTCAGCAATGCCGGTCCCGACCCTGTCAAGAACCCCGTGGTCACCATCGGTCTACCCCCCGGATCCGAGATCACCGAGGGCCCAAGCGGCGACGGCTGGACGTGTGCCCGCGATGCCAACGCCGTGATCTGCACGCGAGATCGCGTGGCATCGGGCAGTGCTCCGCCCATCTCGGTCACCGTCAAGCTGCCCCCAGCCGGCGCTGGTGACGACGGTGCTGACGGCGCACAGCCGCCCATCGCCACAGCGACGGTCCAAGCGCCGAACAACAACGATCCCGATCTGCGCAACAACGTCGCAGCGTCGGATCTGTATCGCTTGTTCGGTGGCGGCCTGGGCTGCAGCACGGCTGGCGTCACGTCTGCTCCGGCACACGCGGGCCTGGCCTTTGTCGGCGCTGGACTCGCCCTGATCTTGGGCTTGGGCTTGCGCCGCCGCCGCGTTGCCTAGCTGCACGCCGGCTTAAGGCAGCGGCCTCGCCGTCTTTGTACGACTCTCCTTTGGCTCGCCAGACCCGCAGGAATCGGAAGGACCGACTAAATCGGAAGGACCGACTAAATCGGAAGGACCGACTAAATCGGAATGTAGCGCGGGCCAAGGACGCGCTGGGTCAGCGTCGGACGGCGACGATGCGCAGGCCGATGTGCTCGTGGCGGCGTTCCGGTTCGAAGCGCTGGCGAAAGGCGGATCGGCAGGCCCAGCCGGGGTCGGCATAGCAGCCCCCCCGTCGCGACCGCGAATAGCTGCCCGCGTCGTTGGCATCGCCGAGCACGTCGTACAGATCGGGGTCGACGCCACCTGGCAGCTCGCCACGGGCCCAGTCGCGGCACCACTCGTTGACGTTGCCGCAGGTGTCATAAAGTCCCCAGGGGTTGGGAGCATAACTTCCGACGGGAACGGTGCGATCGAACGCCGGGCCGACCTGCCCGCCGTTGTACGGCCCACCCGTGCCGCGCTCTCCAGAGCCTGGCTCGCCCAAGAAATTGCCCTGCGTGCTGCTTGCCGACGTGCCGAACCAGATCGGGGTCGTCGAGCCGGCGCGAGCCGCGTACTCCCACTGGGCCTCGGTGGGCAGGCGAAACTCCCAGTCTGGGGGTAGCTCGCCGCTTTCGTGGGCCCGGCTGGTGAGTCGCCGAGCGAACGCTTCGACATCCGCGAACGTCACCCGGTACATGGGATAGTCGTCGCCGTGCCCCACGTTGAACGAGTCGGGGAACGAGCCCATGACGCGCCACCACTCGCCCTGGCTGACCTCGTACTGGCCGATGAAGAAGCCCTTGCTGATCATCACCTCGACCTGATTTTCGCCGGGGCGACGCTCGGGTTCGCCGGGGGGACTGCCCATGACAAAGGTGCCTGCCGGGCAGAAGCGCAGCCGGATCCCCGCGATCACGCGGGCTTCCCCGGCCGCCCGCCCGTCGAAGGGCGACGGCGACGCCAGCCTGGCATCAATGGGCAGCGGCTTGATCGAATAGCAGGCCGCCCCCCCCATAGGCAGCCACCACGAACACATCCACAACACCGTCCAGCGCATGAGCATCCATGGTACGCGCGAAAGCGTCCCGGTCTGCAGTCGCCGACATGGGGGCAAGCGAGCGGGCGCGGCGTGGCTCACACGGCTGGGTCCTGCCAACCCCGGCCCCCGACGCCTGAACTATGCAAGACGACACAGCAAAGCCGTGCTGCTATCGTAGAGTACGTACAGGAGTCTGGCTCCGCGCTCTGGCCCTAGGTAGCGATCGGCGTAGCGGCAGAGCGAGGCACTCTATCCAACGACGAAGCGGCACACCCCATTTACGTAAAGGACGCCCATGCCACTGCTCACGTTACCCAATGGCCAATCGATCAGCATGCCGAACATCACCATCCCGCTGGAGCTATATGGCACAAAAGTCAATGTGGTTCTAGATGGCGTTGGCGGAAAAGTCAGCATCAAGCTTTCGGATCTAGCCAAGATGATTGCGACAGAATATCTCGCAAAAGTATTTCCAACCACGTGGCTTACGGAGCTTGTAAATTCATTTCTCGATTTCAAATTTGCCTGCACTGCCACGGCCCAAGCAAACTACAAAAAGCCCAAGCGAGAGGAGTTGAATGGTCTTGCGCTGGATGTGATGAATAATTTATTTTCGGAATACCAATCTTCAGTAATAGGAAACGTCACAGATAGTCGCCTTGAAATCTGGAATACGAAAGATGACATCTTGAATAAGAAACGTAAATGGAAAACAGATGATCCGATCCGATCGTGCTCTGTCAAGATCGTCGGGAAAATGTCCATGACGCCCAAGACTCCCTGGGTTCCGTTCATGGGGAAGATGAAATTGGCCTACTCTGCCACGTATGATGAATACCTGGATCGAATTGAGGTTTCCCTGGGTGACATCACGGTTGCAGGAGGCATCAAATATCGATTGGACATGCAAATTCCGTATACCAAAACAACGCTAAAACCTTCACCAAACTCCACTGAATCTCAACTAATAAACCATGGAACACTCGTTCCGTCTGCTCCATTTAACTTGGTGCCCACTAAGACAAAAGAAGATCTGCCTCTAGAAGGTACTTCAAAAATTAAGTCCTTATCATTTAAGGAAACATTCCAACCGGCTACTTTTATATATAAAAAACAAACTAAACAATTTGGGTTCATGAGTGATTGCGATCAGTCGTTTCGATTATTATTGATATTTATCATTGTTTTCTTTTCGCAGTTTACATGCGTATACGCCGATCTCTCGCGCGAGCGGCACTGGTGAGAGGCGCAGCGGCGCAGTTATCCGCTGGCTTCGTCGAGCAGGTGAAGCAAGTCGCTGAGAGCGACGCCGGGGGCGGACCTGCGCAGGTGCTGCGTGCAGCCAGGGCAGGCGCTCACCAGGGGAGCCAGCGGCTGCTCGCTCTCGGCTAGCTCGGCGACACGGTCGCGCGCCATGGCACCAGCCAGGGCTCGCTCGGTCCGCGGCAAAAGGCCCCCCGCACCGCAGCAGCGCGACTCTTCGCGGTGATGCGGAAGCTCACAGACGCGGCCGGCGATGCGTCGCAGAAGCTGCCGGGGGGGCTCATAAATGCCCAGGCGCCGCCCCAAGTGACAGGGATCGTGATAGCTGAGCGCGGCCAGCGGTCGTGTGACGGGAAGCGCCTCGGCATAGGGCGAAAGCAGCTCGCTTACGTGAAGCACGCGGGGCTTAAGCGGCACGCCATGCTGCGCATACTGCTCGCGCAAGAGCCACGTACAGGGTGCGCAGCTTACGGCCAGCGTCTCGTACGGCTCGACGGCGTGAGCAAAGGCCTCGGCATGCAGACGGAAGGGCTCGCTGAGGCCCGCGGCATACAAGGGATAGCCGGCACACGAAGCCGGAAGCGCGGCGATGCCGACGGCTGGAAAGTCTGGGCGCTCGACGCGCAGACGATCGGTGACGCGCAAAAATGCCAAGGCCTCGCGCAGGGGACCGGCCTCGTTGCCTTCGCTGTCGTCGGACGAACAGCGCGGCACAAAGGCCACATCGCCGGCTTGCGCGGTGCGCTCAGAAAGCTGCGGTGCCGTCGCCAGAGCCGCCGCCGTGCGCTGAAGATCCTGCGCGTGCTGCTGCGGCAGATCGGCGAGCGCGCTGGGCCCGGCTTCGGCCTGCTCTGCTTCGACGCGGGCTTGCATCAAGGCCTGCGCCGGATCGACGTGATGCAGACAGGCGGCGGTACAGGCGCCGCAGCCCGTGCAGGCATAGATCGGCAGCGGCCGGCTGCTCGCGGCCTCGGGCCCATGGGCCGACGGATGCCAGGGCTCGGAAGCGAGCTTGCGCGCGGCATAGAACGACATCTTGGACTGCGGCGTCAGCGACTCGCGCGCCGACGTCAGCGACACCGGGCAGGTATGGCTGCACAGCCGAGGACAAAAGGTGCAGTGCTCCAGGGACGTTTCAAGATCAGGCGTCATGGCTGTCCGCGAGTGAAAGAGGGCGTTAGCGCGTCCATCAACCGTGGCCACAGGCGCACGTGGGCATCGTGGGTCGGGGTGTCCAGGCCTAAGGCAGGCAGCGCAGGTGCGGCAACCGGCAGCGCGCCTGAGCGCAAGACCACGCGGTCGGGCGGCGCCGACTCACCGACGAAGGCGGCGCCATGCAGGTACACGCCGCAGAGCATGCGCGGGCCCCGCGTCGCGCTGAGCGCAAGCGAAAGGGCATCGGGTGCATCGACCACGGCGACCTCTTGGGGCGATGCGTTGCTTGGCCACACGACGCTGCGCGCCTGTTCGGACCAGAAGGCTCGACACAGATCCGCAGGCAGCGAGGCGGTGACGGGCAGGCGGCTGAGCGAGCTGGCACAGGCCGCCGCGATCTCTGTCGCTACGTAGGCGGGTGTCGCGGTCTGCAGAAGCAGCGCAAACGCCGCCCCGCCCAATGCAGCTTCGGCACCGGACACGCGGCCGAGCAGCTCGCGGCTGACCAGGACGATTTCCTCGAATGCAGTGGCGCCGTGCAAGGCCCGCGCAAGACACAGCGCCTGCGCCGCGTGGGTGGCATCGGCAAAGGCAAAGCCCAGCCAGCTTCCCGTCGAAAGCGGGCGAGCCCGCAGCAGCGCGGCGTGGATCGACGGGGCCTGCCCGCTGCCCCAGCCCAGAAGCAACGTCCCGACATCGGGGCCGGTGGCTCGTCGCGGCGCAGGCTGTGGCGGTACCACCCAGGTCGCGCCCTGCGGCAGCCGAGCGGCGATCTGGGCCACGCGATCGCGCAAGCGTCCGGCACACAGGCTGGCTTCGCTGGGTCGCGGCTGCGCCAAGGCATCGGACAGGCGGCGCGCATACGCCCACGGTGGCAGGCTGCCCAGCGTCCGGCCCTGCACGCGCAGCGACTGTTCGATAGCGGCCAGGGTCTGATCGCCGCTGGCCCGCAGCAAGAACGACTCTGCAGCAGGAACCGCCAGGCCGCCCTCGCTGGCCCGTGACTCGCTCAAGGGGGCGGTAACGGGCTTGGTGGCGTCGACCAAGTTGCCGGGATTGCACAGGTTGTCGGGATCGCAGGCGCGCTTGAGCAGCGACACGATATGCATGCCCTCGCGCTGATCCCGCGACAAGAAAGGTGTCTTTAGCCGCCCAACCCCGTGGTGATGGCTGATCGCCGCCCCGACGCGCAGCGCCGCCTGCATCGCGGCATGCCAGATGGTGTCGTACAGCAGGTGATCGCCGGCCAGCGCCTGCTCGCGCTCGGCGAGCGAGCCGTGAAGCGAGCCGTGGCGACGCGCCATGATCGTGAAGTAAATGGAACAGCCTTCGATATAGGCGTGGCTGAAGTGCGCCATGATCAGCGCGTGGGGCGCGACGGCCGCCCGCACCTCGCGATACAGCGGCATCAGCTTGTCCCACGTCGTCGCGACCTCGATGGTGTCGCTAAAGGCCCCGGCGCGGAACACGCGCGACATCTTAAAGCTGACGTTGTAGCGATGGGCCAGCCAGCGATTGCCCGGCTCGGGGCCAAGATCGCGTCCGCCGCAGTGCGACAACACCTCGCGAGCGCACGCGTCTTCTTTCTGCACGATGCGCTCATCGCCTTCAAAGCCGACGATCAGCAGGCACTCAGCCCCCAGGCGTGCCAGGGCTTTTTCGACGGTGCGCTGGACGCTGCCAGGCTCGCCCAGGGCCGTGCGCAACAGCCACTGTTCGACGCGACCGCGCAGGCGTTCGGCATCCGGGCGCAGAAAGCGCAAGAGCTCCTCGACATCAAACGAACCGGAAGCCCCCTGCCCCGCCGACTTGCCGAACAGCGTCGACAGTGCATCGCCGACGCGCGACAGACGGGGGGAGGCTCCTGCGCTGTGTCCATGGCCGCGCCCCGACCCGGCGATCAGCGTGTCGATCTCGTCATACAGGCGCACGACTGCGGGCCGCAGTCCGTGCTGCATCATGTGGCGAATGCCCTGGCAACCGGCTTCCACCGATGGAAAGGCAAAGCCGCGCAGGCGACGAGCAGCGGGCTTTGGGCGCACGCTCAGCGTCATGCTGGTCAAGATGCCGAGAACACCCTCGCTGCCCACAAAGCTCTGCACCAGATCAGGCCCGCCGCCATCGCCGTTTTCGACGCGCAAGATGTCGCCCTGTCCGTCGACAACTACCAGCCGACGAACCATGTCTTCGATCTTGCCGTACTTGCTGGACATCTGGCCGGCGCCACGCGTCGCCACCCAGCCGCCCACCGTCGAGCACATGATCGACGAGGGAAAGTGCCCAAGCGTCAGGCCCGCGCGCGAGAGCTGCTCTTCGAGATGCCAGCCAAGCAGCCCCGGCTCGCAGGTCACGGTCGAGGCCGCGCGATCGATGTGCGCCGCGCGCATGCTCTTGGTGTCGAGCACCAGCGAGCCCGCGGGCCCGACGGCTGCGCCCCCGACGCCTGAGCCCGCGCCATAGGGCACGAGCGGCACCCTGTGCTTGCGGCACAGTCGCACCACCTGCGCCACCTGCGCTGTCGAGTCGGGCCAGACCACCACCTGCGGTGCGTCGGGCAAGCGCAAGCCTGCGGCCACCGTCAGCGTGCTGCGCGGCCACAGATCGCGGGCATAGACCCGGCGGTCGTCGTCGGCAGTCGAGATGCGCGCGGCCCCTAGCTCGGCCCGAAGCTCTCGCAAAAAGGGGGCTTCGGGTTCGCTTGGGATGGGCTCGGCCGCCTCGCTGCTCGGGGACAAAGAGCCCGCGGCGCCGTCGGCAGACGCGGACTCCGCTTCGTTCGTACGCAGCCTATCGGGATTCACGTTCGCACCCTATCACAGTCGTGCTGTGCGAGATCGCTCGACGGAAAACTGGGAGTCTTGGCCCCACGCGGGAGGACACTCCCACCAATTGACGACGGAAACGCTGCGCGATACCTCGGAACGTGCCGCAGCTATCCAGTGGGAAGCTGACTTGGCAATGTCGAAAACGCTCTGGCAAGACCCGAAAAAGGAGGCTCTATGACTCTGTTCCGCAAGCTGACCTGGTTGTCCTCGTTCGCCCTCGCCGCGCTCATGGGATGCGGCTCGCCAAGCAGTGATGCCGCTTTCAGCAACGAGCTCGCCGAAGATCAGAACGCGCTGATCGGTGGCACCGTTCACACAGGTGATCCGTCGATCGTGGCGCTGTACGCCAAAGAGCCCGACAAGATGGCCGGATCGCTCTGCACAGCGACGGTGATCTCACCCACTGTTGTGCTGACTGCGGCGCACTGCGTTCACCCCGATCTGGTCGGCGCCAAGGCAGAATTCAGCGTCCTCACCGCGCCGGATCTGACGGACAAGACCAAGCCCAGCCCGCGCCTGAAGGTCAAAGAGGTTCACTGGGATCCGATGTTCAGTCGGCTGGGCATTCTCGACGGTCACGACATCGCCGTCGCGATCTTGGAATCGCCGACAACGCTGACACCGATTCCGTGGAACAAGGATGCGCTGGCCACCGATCTCAAGGGCAAGAACGTGCGCCTCGTGGGCTATGGCCTAAACGACAGCATCAACAAAAAAGGCGCGGGCGTGAAGCGACAGCTGACCATCAAGCTCAACAACTTCGACGACAAGTTCGTCAAGACGGGCTCGCTGATTCCGTGGAAGGGCGTCTGCCAAGGGGACTCGGGCGGCCCGGTGCTCGCCAACATCGACGGCAAAGAGACAGTCATCGGCGTGAACTCGTTCGGCATCATCCTGTGCTTGGCCGAAGCGAACAGCACGCGCGTCGATAGCTACCGCGCCTTCGTCGAAAAGTACCTGTAAGCCCAAGCGCTGCACAGGCGGCGTATGTGCCAGGGTCGGGCGGCTGCACAATTGTGAATTGCCGCGCAACAAACCGAGCGCCTTTCTGACCATTCCTGGGTAGGAAGGAAGGCGCACGGAGGACCCATGAGCGCAATCGACACAAGCAGACAAGCACAGGCGCAGCGAGTGCAAGCGGATCCCCGCTTTGCTCTGTTGGTCCGGCGGGACCCAAGCGCCGATGGACAGTTCGTCTATTCGGTGGCGACGACCGGAGTGTACTGCCGTCCGTCGTGTCGGGCGCGCCAGGCCCGTCCCGAAAACCTCGCCTTTCACGACACCGCGAGCGATGCCGAGCGCCTGGGCTTCCGCCCCTGCAAGCGCTGCCGACCGGACCTTAACGATCGACGCGAAGAAGACGCAGCCCAGGTGGCGGCCCTGTGTCGCTTGATCGATGCCAGCGACGATCCCCCAGCGCTGCAGACGCTGGCCGATCACCTGGGCCGCAGTCGCTTTCACACACTGCGCCTGTTTAAGAAAGTGACCGGCATCACCCCCAAGGCCTATGCTACGGCGCAGCGGGATCAGCGCCTACGCGACGGCCTGCACTCACAGCCCTCGGTCACGGCCGCCCTGTACGACGCCGGCTTTGGATCGACGAGTCGCCTGTACGAACAGTCGGCCGCGCTCTTGGGCATGCGCCCGCGCCAGTATCGCCGCGGCGGAGAAGCCCAGACCCTTGAGTTTTCCGTCTGTCGCTGCTCGCTTGGCCAGGTTCTGGTTGCCGCCACCGCAAAAGGGCTGTGCGCCATCTGGCTGGGGGATGATGCCAAGCAGCTCGTGGCTGCGCTGCGTGCTCGCTTCCCACGAGCTGACCTGCGCGAGGCAGATGCCACATTCCACAGCACGTTGGCTGAGGTCGTGCGTCGGATCGATGACCCGCAGACGCGAGCGAGCGCTGCGCTGCCGCTGGATGTCCAGGGGACCGCGTTTCAGCAGCGCGTGTGGCAGGCCTTGTCGCAGATACCACCCGGCCAGACGCGCAGCTATCAGCAGCTCGCCGACGAGCTAGGACTGCCTCAAGGCAGCCGAGCGGTGGCGCAAGCGTGCGCGAAAAACTCGCTGGCCGTGCTCATACCATGTCATCGGGTGGTGCGGGCCAGCGGTGCGCTCGCCGGCTATCGCTGGGGAGTGGAGCGCAAACGCGCACTCCTAGAGCGGGAAGCTCAGCCCACTTCCGCGCTGCGCTCGTCGACGACACCGGCCGATCCGCGCCGCCGTTCCTAAGTCGAGGGTTCAGGTCGCGTCACGGCTGGCGGTACAGGATCGAGTCGGCGGATCCCACCAGCCACAGACGCGTCGGGTCGGTGCCCCAGATGCCGTTGAGCGAGTTGCTGGTGCCGCTCTGCTGCGCCTGCCATGTGCTGCCATTCCATGTGGCGATCGCACCGCTGCCTCCCACGGCAAACGCGGTCCGGCTGTCGATGGCCCACACTCCCAGCAATGGCTCGCTGATCGGGCTTGGCTGGCTGGTCCAAGCCGTCCCGGAATAGCGCACGATGGTGCCGTTTTGGCCGACTGCCCAGACGGTGCTGGGATCCACGCCCCAGACGCCATACAAGTCGACGCTGGCCATGCTGTTCTGCGGCATCCAGCTCGTGCCGTTGTAGTGGATGACAGTGCCGCCGCTGCCGACGGCCCAGGCGGGTCCGCTGCTGCTGCTCCAGACGGCGTACAGATCGTTGTTGGTCCCCGAGGTCTCGGGCTTCCAGCTCGACCCGTCCCAGCGCATCGCGTTTCCGACGCTGCCGACGGCGATTACGCTGTTGCTGCCCCGCCCCGACAGGCCCCGCCAGCTGCTGGTCCCGGTGCCCGGCTGAATGCTCCAGCTGCTGCCGTCCCACTTGACGATGACGCCGCCGCTGCCCGCGGCCCAGATGTTGTTGGCGTCGCTGCCCCAGATGCTGCTCAGCGAGGCCATGGTTGGGCTGCTCACCTGGGTCCAGCTCATTCCGTTCCAGCGCAGGATGCGCCCGCCGCTGCCCACTGCCCAGACGTTGTCGCTGGCCGTGCCCCAGATGCTGCTCCAGAACCCCGAGCCGCCCCCGGCGTTCCGCGTCCAGCTACCGCCCTGGCGACGGTTGACGATGCCGGCCTCGCCAACGCTCCACACGTCGTCGCTGCTGCTGCCGGAGACGCCGTACAAGGTGCCGCTGCCACCGCCCGTTTCACCCAACCAGACCTGGCCATTAAAGCGGGCTATGCTGCCGCTGTCTCCGACGGCCCAGATCGTGTTGGCATCGCTGCCCCACACGCTCTGAAAGGGGTTGGTGGTCGGTGAGCTGATCGGCGCAAAGACGCCCTGCTCGCCTCTGAGAATCAGCCCCCCTTCCCCGACGGCCCAGACCACCGATCCGTCCGCGCTCCACACTCCCCTTAGTGGCATGATCGAGCCCGACGAGACCGTCATCCAGCTGCTGCCATCCCAGCGAATCGCCCGCCCGCGCGAGCCCACCGCCCAGGCCAGGCTGGCGCTTCCAGCCCACACCCCACGCAGGTCTTCTGTCGTCGAGCTGCTCTGGCTGGCCCAGCTGTTGCCGTCGCCTTTTAGCACCAGGCCACCGCCGCCCACCGCCCACAAGCCGCTGGCTCCGCCGGGAACGCTGGCGACCGCCCACAAGTCGCTCGTCGTCCCCGAGACCTGCGGCGTCCAGGCCGAGCCATCGCCGCGCAAGATGGTCCCCTTGTCCCCCACCGCCCACAGCGCCGTCGGGCTCTGCCCCACCACCCCCCGCAACGTCACCCCCGTCCCACTCTGCTGCCGCCGCCACCGCATGCCGTCCCATTTGAGGATCCTCAAATCTCGATATTCAGCGCGACATGCGCACACATCAGCCACCACATGCCAGCAAGACCGCCATCGGATACGTTCGCGTCAGCACACCGGAGCAAGCCACCGACGGGGTGAGCTTAGACGCACAACGCGATAGGCTAAGAGCCTATTGCAAGCTCAATGTGATCAGGCTCATCGACATAAAGGCTGACGAAGGTTATTCGGGTAGCACTCTTGAACGGCCAGGGCTGCAAGCGGCGCTACAGATGCTGCGCCGCGGTCGGGCGAACACGCTCGTCGTGAAGCTGAATCGCCTGTCTCGTTCGCTGCGCGATGTCTGCACGCTCGTCGAGGAATTGTTCAGCGATGAACAGAATCACCTGCTGTCGCTGTGCAGCATGGTCAACACGCACCCCGCCGCCGGACGCATGGTCCTGATGAACCTCGCCAACTACTGCCAGTTTGAGCGCGAGATGATTTCTGAGAGAACCCGCGACGCCCTTCAGCACATGAAGGCGCAGGGAATCCGCCTCGGGCCGGCCCACTACGGCTACACGCAAGGGGATCAGCTTGATGAGCACGGACGTCGCGTGCTGGTGCCCATCGAGAGCGAGCAAGCAGTCATCGCCAAAATGGTCGCACTGCGCACCGAGGGCCTGAGCTTCAGCCAAGTGACCCAGCGACTGAATGACGAGGGTGTGCCGGCACGACGCGGTGGGCCATGGCGACTGAACGGTGTCCGCAACGCGCTGATGCACAACGGCAAGCACACCGCTCGTCCCACCAAGCGCCCCGGCCCGCGCCTGCCGCTGCGATACGACCCCGACGCTGCGACCGAGCGAGCGACCGAGTTGCGCGCCCAAGGTCTGAGCTACCACGCCATCGGAGTTCAGCTTCGCAAAGAGCGCCTGACCCCGCTGCGCGGCGGCATCTGGCACCCGGCGCAAGTCAGCCAGCTTCTGCAAGCCGCTACAACCAGCGACCGCGAAGCCACCACGCGCCGCGCCGCCGAACATCGCGCTCAAGGTATCCAGCTTCGCGAAATCGGCATCCGCCTGGCCACCGAAGGCTTCCGCCCCCCAGAAGGCGGCCTGTGGCATCCATCGCAGGTGCATGCGCTGCTGGCATCGGCGCAGCAGGAAGCCGACGTCTAGCGACTACTCATGCGGGTCGGGCGCAGGCGGCGTATCCGACCGCACCCGACGCCCCGCCGGCAGCTCCGCCTGACCAATCCCAAAGGCCAGCCAGCACACCGAGACATTCAGCGCCTTCGCAAGCTGCTCCACATTCGCGATGTTGGGGACCGTGGTTCCGGTCTCGGTCATCCGCACGAACGTGTGCGACGTGCCCGACAATCGCCCCAACTCCAGCCGCGACAGTCCGCGCTCCTCTCGAATCGAAGACAGACGCTGTGCCAGCGAGGAAGAGCGCCCCCCCGACTGCGCTTGCAGCCTTGGCAGCTCTACGCCATAGGCCAGCGCACAGGGCGAGATGCCCAGGACCGCCGCCAGCTTCTCGACGGTATCAACACGCGGAACGCGTCCGCCGCCTTCGAGTCCCGACGCGGTGGCCCGGTGCATGCCGACCGCCACCGACACTGCCGCGCCGCTCAGATCGGCGGCCTCTCGGGCGCGAGTGAGCCTGAGCGCAAAGCCAGTGTGCAGAGGGTTTCGACGGCCACGGACCACAAGACTCGCTACCAAGTCCGCCCATCCCTGACTACATCGACAAAAATCACGAGTGAACGTCGCTTTATTATTCACTGATTTCCAGAACTTGTGTACACCGCGACTGGGCGCAACCAAGCCCAACAACAAAAAGGCCCCCGGCGCGAACCGGGAGCCCATCGCCCGCGTCGGACCTGCACCTTGGACAGTAAGGGTCCGACGCGAAACAGGAGGAGTCTATGTGCTTTCGTTCTGTTGATGCGACTACGTCTCGTCGTCGTCGTTCACCCCGTCGTCGTCAGGCCCCAACCTTGCCACCGCTGGCCGTGTTGGACCTCAGCAAACCGGCAGAGCGGCAGGCACATGACTTCCTGTGTCGGGCAACGAGAACTCGCGGCGGGCTGTGGAATCTGGTCAGTCTGCACCGGCAGGGAGACCTGCTGCTGTGCATCGTGCGGTGGGTGCATCCCGACAACCGGGCCAAACCGTTCTCGCTAGCCGAGGTCAGCCTGATGCAGCCTGCTGTCCGCTGGCACGACTACCCAAGTGCTCAAGCGGCGCAGGCAGCACTCTCGTGCAACGCATCCGCCCCGCTCAAGGCAATCCACTCAGCTTGACCACCGCCGCCCGCTAGCATTCCAGCTACGATGGCCTCCTCGTGGGAGGCGACACAAGGGCCCTCTTCACCACAAGGGCCACGGTCTCTTTTGTGATGCCTCGCCTCTTGCAGTAGCCCGACTCCAGCCAATCAGAGAGCAGCTTCATGCTCTTGCTGGCATTGCAGGAGATGCAGCACCTCGCGATGTTTTCGCGCGTCACGATCTTCTCACCGTTGACGATGTGTTCCCACGAAGGTCGGTGCCGACGTAGTGCGCTGACCGGGACGAATGCGACCCCGCAGTAGACGCATTGGGTGTCTCTTGCGAGCACCTCGCGTTCCAGCGCTTCGGGAATCTTCCAGCGGTTCACTTGCCGTCCATGCCTTCGCCGATGGCTACCCAGTCTAGCCACGTCTACTCCGGCTGCGCGTAGTGGTAATCGCGGCCAGCTCGGGTGGATCTTGGACGTCCATCTGACGTCCAGAAGGTGAAGTCAGAACCCGTGCAGCACCGTTGCTGTCTTGACCGGCTTGCAGGACCAGCGACGAGGTGAGCGCGGACGTCCGGTGGACGTCCCCGTTGACGTCCAATGGACGGCCATATGTTGACGTCCAGGAATTGCGCGGTGGCCGGCGCATCAATGGAGTTTGGAACGGTGGGCTCTGCGGGATGTCTCTGGCTCAACTGACCTTGGTCAGGATGAAGGTCTCCCAGTCCTTGTAGATCCCCGTGTAGATGGACACCAAGCCCTGCGGATCGGCGGTGATGCACCAACCTTTGCATTGGATAGCGAACTCGTTCCCGCCGAGGGCAAGAAAGCTAAACTGAGTCTTGGTGCCATCCTCTCCGGTCGGCGAGGGCCAGAGATTCCCCGGGATCACGGTGGGAGCGAAGATCGTCGGCACCTCACCCTTCAGGTAGGCGCCAAGGTGGTCGATGATGTGGCCGATGTTCCCCTTTAGAGTGAACTTCTCCGAGTCACCGGGAGACGCGCGGTTTGCGGCATAGGACGCTATGTCGCGGCCCAGGTACTTGCCGCTGGACTTGGCCTTGATGGTGTACGTCCCCGCACTCAGCACCAACACCGGAGGGGGGGGCACCCACCCGGGCCAGTAAGCCCAATTCTGCACGATGGAGGCTGGAGCGCCCTGGGCTGCATCGGCCGCGACGCTGTAGCGGATGTACTGAGGACCCGAGAACAGGTATGCCGTGCCGGTGGGCCAGACGCCGCCGCCGTTCATGCGCGCATTCCAAGGGAACGGCCAGTTCCCCCAGGCCGAGGCGATCGGAGTCGGATCTCGAGTCACCCGATCCAAATTCAGATCATAGCGGATGAAGTTTGCACCTTTGAAAAAGTAGACGATGCCGTTGCCCCAGTTTACGCACCCGTCGATGCCATCCTTCCAGTCGGCCGGCCAGCCCGGCCAGTACCCAGCAATTGGCCGCGGCAGCTGATCGACCCGGTCTGCTGCGATGTCGTAGCGCAAATATTCGCTTCCTCGAAAGAAGTAGGCTCGCTGTGGGCTCGCGACGATCGCCCCCTGGATGCCGTCTGCCCAGCTCGCCGGCCACCCAGACCACCCATCGATGATCATCCGCGGGTTCTGATCGACCCGGTCCGCGGCGATGTCAAAACGGAGGTAGGCGTTCTCTTTGAAGAAGTAGACCTTGCCGTTGGGCCAAATAACGCAGGCATCGATTCCATCTTGAAAATTAGCCATATTTCTCCCTGTCCACAGCACCGGTAGCGGTGCGTATTTCTGTGCTGCCAGCATGACGGAAGAGCCGGCCCAAAGTCGCGGAGCAGTTCGTCGGCGCGAAGCCAATCAGTCGGTTTTCTTGGTGAAGTAGTTGGTGCCTGCGATGTGCGTGGAACACGTTCGGATCGAGTATGCGCTTCCTTGACCCGCGCGCCTCCGCCCGTCGCCACACCTACAAGTGAAAGCGATGGCATGAGCCAGCATGATCGGCGCTTGCCGAGGAATGCCATAAGGCACACACGTGCCAAGAAAGCCCCGTGCCCTGTATGAAAGAACACCGCACTTCGTGGTGCCAGGGGTGGCGCCAGGGTTGACGTCAGCGCTGGCGTCAACTCGCGGTCCCTGCGCATCCGCGCGATCTCCGCGTGCGAGTTTGGCGCACTAGCACGCCTCACACATCAATCCCGCGGATCCCTAAACGCCGCGGTGATATCACGCGGTCCTGCTGACCATGGCGCGGTGATATCACGCCGTCGCCCAGGGTGATATTGCGGCAATATCACGCCATCGCGCAGGCGATATCACGGCAATCTCAGGGGCAAGTCAGTACTCCGATCTGGCCGCCGAAAAGCGGGTGGCCCTTAGATGCAGTGGTATACGTGCTGACCCGATAACATCTTCCGGCAACACACGCGGCCTCAGCAGGAATTGCTCGGACTCAGACTTCGCGCGCATGCCTCGGCACCACTGCTTGGGCCAACCCAAGCGGCCACCGCGGCGCCAGATCCATTCTGGGCAGCTACTCAATTGCAGAAGCGGACCGAAACGGATACCTCGCTGGCTTCACGATAGTCACTGTGGTGTTATCCACATAAGCGAATGGCTTGCTGCGGGTTGCCCGCTGAGTCGATGTGTCCTCAGCACCGCGAATGAAGTTGCCCTGCGGCAAGACGGCGACCCTGCCCGCCAGCGCAGCGCGCCTACAGACACCGGAATCCGGCTCCAGAAACCAGACTCCTGTGCGCGCCCACACACCAGAAAAAGCCGATCTTACGCCGCGCCGATTAAGTCCTCTCGCCGAGAAAAAGAAATTCCTTGATCCGATGGCCGGGCTCGCAGGTCGCTTGCCGAGGCGTATCGGTGAATTTCGCCTGCGCTGGATGGCAGACAGCGGGGCGTTTTCGCGGCGTTCTGGCCTGCTTCGCTGCCGGGGCGGCGATCTTCACGAATACAGGTGCGCACAGGAAGCCAGAATCGAGCGTTCCGCATGGGTTCCCGTGTTCCTGTTTCGGCGAGTTCAGATATCTACATTATAAAATAAATAATTGAATCACAATTTATCGGCCGCAGATTATGTTAATTAATTATAATTTAGACAATACCGCTGGCACATGCGCGCTAAGTCCGGTAAGCAGTGTTGCAGCGCCTTGTCGCTCTTGGCGATTGGCGATGGCCTCCAGCTCTTTGCATTTGCGGGCGATCCCCGAAGCGCCCATCTGCAGCGCACTACCCGCCAGATAGTGCGCTCGCCGGCTGAGGCCATCCCACTCGCCACCACGCAGATGCGCTTCCGCCTGCTGCAGCGTCTTGGGCCAGTCCTTGCGGATGAGCTCAATGAACTTCTGTGCCGACGCCGCATCCAGCAGCGTGGCCATCTCTTCCATCGTGCGCCGAATCGCTGCGACATCGGCGACAATCGTCGATTCATCCGGCGCCGTCGACGAAGCGGGGCTGTTTCCGCCCTCGGCCGACCACGGCGTAGCCGCGGGAAAATGGCGCGGCAGCCACTTCAGCAAGGCGGCGCGCAGCGCTTCGAACGTAAGGGGCTTGGCGAGAAAGTCATCCATTCCTGCGCCCAGGCTGTTGTCGCGATCCGACGCAAAGGCATTCGCCGTCAACGCCACGATCGGCACGCTGCCATGCGGAGGAGGAAGCTGACGAATGCGCCGCGCCGCCTCGGTGCCATCCATGCGCGGCATCTGCACGTCCATCAAGATCAGGTCGTAGCGAAAGCCCGCGGCCGCGCCCAGCGCTTCATAGCCATCGGCCACGAGGTCCATGCGGCAGCCCATCCGCTGCAGCATGAGCTCGGTCAAGCGTTGGTTGGCGGGGTTGTCTTCCGCCACCAAGATCCGCGGAGGTGAGCTGCTGGGAATCGGCAACACACCGCTCACGCGGCTGGCCTTGCTCGGCGACGTGCTGGCCGCCGACGCCTGTCCCAGCACGTCTTGCAAGACGCGGATCAGTCGCCGCGCGCGAATCGGCTTGACCAGCTGAGCACTGTAAACCTCGGCTAAGGCGCTCGTCTCACTGACCGTGTCCGTTGGAGAAAGCAGGCGCACAATCCGCGGTGACATCAGCTGTGGTTGCCGGCTCAGCGCATTGGCCAGCTCATCGCTATTGGCATCGGGAAGCAGGTTGGACAAAAGGACAGCAATCGGCACGCGCACGGGCTGCTCGCGCAGCACTGCCTGCACCGCCGCGGCGCTGCCGCACAGAACTGGGACCAAGCCCAGCTGCTCTAGAAGCGGCACGATCTGCTGCTGCGTGTTGCTGTGCGGCTCGATCAACATCACGTGGCGACCGTGGGTCCATGCGGGTAAGACCGACTCTTCCGTTGCGGTCGGCTGGCAGCGATCGCCGGGCAGCGTGAACCAGAATGTCGATCCAATTCCGACGTGGCTATTGACTCCCGTCTGGCCACCCAGCGCAGACACCAGCTTCTGGCAAAGATAAAGACCCAGACCCGACCCACCATGCTTGCGAGCCATGCTCGCGTCGATCTGCGAGAACGGCAGGAACAGCTTGTGCTGATCCTTGGGATCAATGCCAGGCCCGGTGTCGGTCACTTCAACGCGAACCCAGTCATCGGTCTCGCTCGTCTGCCACGCGGCGCGCACGACGATCTCGCCTCGCTCTGAAAACTTCACTGCATTGCCGACCAGATTCAGGAGCACTTGCCGCAGGCGTCCGGGATCGGTGCGGATGCACGAGGGGCAGCCGGGTTCAAGCACGCAGGTCAGCAGCAGCTTCTTTTTGCGCGCGGACTCCGTCAGAATTTCCAGCGTGTCTTCCATGGCCATACGTAGGTCGGTGGACACGTGCTCAAGCTCAAGCTTGTCTGCTTCGATCTTCGACAGATCCAAAAGGACATTGAGCTGGCCCAGCAGACCATCCGCAGCCGTGCGCACCGCTTGCACATATTCAAGCTGTGGCACGGACAACGATGTATCGAGCAGCAGCGTGGAATACCCGATCACCGCGTTGAGCGGAGTGCGAATCTCATGGCTCATTGTGGCGAGAAACTCGCCCTTGGCGCGCGACGCCGCTTCGGCCGCGGAGCGTGCGCGCTCGTTCTCATCGGCGCGATCGCGAATGGCTTGTGCCGCCGACAGCTCCTCGCCGAGCATGGTCACGGCTGTCGCGATGGCGTCCAATGCGGACTCGCCGTGAACATCAATCACTGCGCTGCGAAACTCAGTCCGAGCGATCGCTAGGCAGGCGCTCTCGATCTGTTCGATCAAGCGCTCGCGCTCGCGCTCGCCGGGCTCAACCTGATCGATGCACGCAGCGATCTCGCATCTGACCTGTTCAGTCAGCGCGCGGGTCGCAGCATCGCTGGGATGCAGCGCAGCGATCTGTTCTAGATGGAGCAAGGCGCGGTGGAGCGGATCGATCGATTGCGTCATAACTCTGCTCAGCGCACGAAGGTGCGCAGCCACGCAACAGCGTCACTTTCCGATGCGAACAGGCGCAGCGGCATCGACGCCCGGTTAAGCCCCAGGAAGAAGCTGCCGATCACGAGCGACACAGGCGATTCGACGATCAGCGCCACCGCAGTCTGCGCACTCGCGGCATCAGGCCCCGCATAGTACTGACGCGCTTCGCGGCTGATCGTCTTGACGTGCCGCAGACAGACCAAGCTTGGACGAGGCTTGCCGCGCGATAGGCGCGCAATCGCCGCCACGTTCTCTAGCGCATCGTGGACGCTGTGTTCCGCTCCTGGCTTGCCGTCTGACTGCACGATTCCGTCGTCTCGCAGCCACGTGCGGCCGGTGCGCGTTTCGATGATCTCGGCCATGCCCCCCTCGCAGTCTTCCGAGTCAGCGCGTGATGTCTTCGTATTATGGCACGCGGTCTTTGCCGCTGCGTCGAAGGACGTAGCGGCCGCCACGATTCAATGCAGGCGCTGGATGTGTGACGTCGGCGTCACATCACTACGTCGGTTTCTTGGATGCTGCAGTGACATGCTTCATCACCGCCAAGCGGCGATACAGGGTCGCGCGACTGATGCCCAGAAGCTGCGCCGCAACCTTGGCATCCCCTTCGGCCTGTGCCAGCGAAATCTGAATGGCCAGCTCTTCAAGCTCATCCAGGCGCAGCGTTGGCAGCGTCGACGGTGAATGCGCAACGGAAGGAGGCTCGGACACCGGCAAGTGGCCCGCTGTGGCGTCGCGTAGCTCGGTTGGCAGCTCGGCTCGCGTGATCTGATCTCCGCGGCACGCCAGCATGGCGCGATGGATCACGTTTTCGACCTCGCGCACATTGCCGGGCCAGTCGTAATGCACCAGGCAGTCGAGTGCATCGGGGGTGATGCGATTCACGCTTCGCCCTACATCCTTCCCCAGTCGGCGCAGGAAGTGTCCGATCAAGTGAGGGATGTCCTCACGCCGTGCGCGCAGTGGCGGTAGCTGGATGGGATAGACCACCAAGCGAAAAAAGAGATCGGCGCGAAACCGTCCCGCATCGACTTCTGCATGCAGGTTTCGATTGGTTGCGCAGAGAATCCGCGCGTTCATCGCCAGCTCACGCGCGCCGCCGACGCGACGGAAGACACGCTCTTGCAGCACGCGCAAGAGCTTGGCCTGCATCGAAGGCGGCATCTCGCCTACTTCATCGAGAAACAGCGTGCCGCCATCGGCCTGTTCAAAGCGACCGCGATGCAGCTCAACCGCTCCGGTGAAGGCTCCTTTTTCATGACCGAAGAGCTCGGACTCCTGTAGCGACTCGGGAATGGATGCGCAGTTGATGGCGACAAAGGGGCTGTTCCGTCGCCGGCTCTGCTGATGAATCGTTCGTGCAACCAGCTCTTTTCCCGTGCCGCTTTCGCCCAAGATGCAGACCGGTACATCGCTGCCGCGAATCTGATCGATCTGCCGCATCACATCGCGCATCGCCGAGCTCTCAGCGACGGGAATCAGGGATGCTTGCGCACCCTGCAGATCGTGTAGTTGCCAGAACAACTCGCGCCTCTCGCGGGCTCGGCGCAGGGTATGAATCACGCGAGATTGTTCCAGCGGCTTGACCAAATAGTCATAGGCGCCCCGCTGCATCGCTGCGACTGCGGTCTCCACTTCGGACTGCGCCGACACAACGACAACGGGCAGATCGGGATCGGCCTTGTGCAGATGATCCAGCACATCGAAGCCAGGAATGTCCCCCAGTCCCAAGTCCAAGCAAACGACCAGCAGATCTTCTGTGGATCGCTGACGAAGTGAAGCCCCCTGCGTGTGCTCTTCGACTTCATAGCCAGCTTGGCGCAACCACAAGGCCAGGAACGTCCGAAGGACGGGATCATCGTCTACAACAGCGACGACGCCGCGGCGCACCAGCATAGCTTCGAGTCTAGCGCAATCCGACGGCGCAAGCGGCTGCACGATCCGCGGAAACTGCCATCGCCGCAGGTTGTCGTGCGCTGCTGTCGTGCGCCTCAGTAGTCGAACGCGCACCGTGTTCATTCGCTGGTCTTTCATCGGCCAGAGTGCGTCGCTGTGGCGCACAAACGGATGCGCGTCTCGGCGCGCGGCTTGCTTTGTTCACAGCGCAAATGACTCACGCGGAGGATGCATCAATGGAACCGATGGATGTTGTGGTGCGCAGCAGCGTACCGGCACAGACCGGACGGTCACGGGCACAGCAGACAGACGAGCTTGCTCTGGTCATCGCCTGGTCAGCGGATGAGCCCCATCGCGTTGGCGAGGTTGCGCTGTTGTCCGCGCAATATCCGCTGCACGTACTTGGCGGAGAGACGAAGACGCGCGAGCGGCTTGCCCACGGCAACGGCTTGGGCCGTCAGCTGATGTTCTTTCGCCATCGGCCTCCAGCCGTACGCGATAGCGACCCAGCCCCCACCGGGCGCCTTGAGCAGCAGATCCCCATGCTGCCGCAGCGACTGCTTGAGCTTCGCCCACTCAAGCACGCCGTGTTCGTGAAGAACGTCGGCTCACTTCCCGCCTATCTCAACGGCAGCAAGCTGGTGGAAGCGCCTGTCGTCCCAGGTGACACCCTTTACTTGGAAAATCGCTTGGTCCTTTACTGCACCAGACGCGCGCCCCAGATGCCTTCTTTGACGAAGTATCCCGTCGAGCAGGCACCGTTCTTTGGCTTGGCCGACGACGACGGGCTGGTCGGTGAAAGCCCCGTCGCCTGGGCCGCCCGCGAGTCCAGAATCAGCCATCACGAGGTCGGGGTTGAGCCGCCGCTTCAACAGCGCATGGAAGACATCCCGCTGCTCGTCAACCACCTTTTGCGCTGCTATGCCCTGCGCGCGGACGTCGATCTGTCGCGCTTTTTCTGCGATGGTCTGCCGCGGCTGCACCCGCTGTTCGTCGTGCAACTGTTGCAGCGCCGCTGGGGCCCGACACAGAGCGATCTTGCCGAGCTTCTGCTGCAGGCCGTGGCGCACAGTCGGGGCGGTGTCATCGGCCCTTTGCCCGAGGTGGTGCGCACCTTGGGCAGCATTCCTCTGGCCTAGCTCGCACCTGCGTTTCTCGGCGATGCGAGCTCATGATTCGCAATCTGAGACAGCTGAGATCGCCCCAGTCGCAACCTGCGACGAGCCCTCGCCAAGCGGACCCACCACCCTCGGAAGGACCACGGTCGTACAAACGGTTTGCGGCTGTCCCGCTGCAAATAGCCCGTGATCGCTACTCACGCGCCGCAGGGGGAAAAACGATCCGTGGAATGCGGTTTGCAGTGTCTGGTGGATCGAGTCAGCGGTTTTGCCGGCCCAAGCCCTCGCGGCCAGCCGAACCACGTGGGATGAGGAGTCTAGCCATGGGCAAGCTCAGCAACGCCAACATCTTGGTTATCGACAAAGACGTCTTCGCCCGCCACAGCCTCGCAGACGACCTGGCCTCGTATAGCGCCACCGTGCGCACGGCTCGGGAAATCGAGGATGCGACTGAACTTATGCGCCAATCTGATTTCGATGCAGTTATTTTTGATATAAATCTCACTCCAGATAAATTTCGTGAATTATTTAACACACAAAATCGCCATGGCGATAATAAACCTGTATTTATCGCGTATTTAGCTCTCTCCAATATCAATCGCTGCGCCTTGGCCAGGCCAGAGATTTTCCGTATCTTTGTAAAACCGTGCAACACCAATGGAATCGTGGATTCAATCTATATGCACTTAAACAAGCAATGATCCCTGAGCGCGCTCTTCCCCCGGTACTGTCCGCACGCGGCGATGCAGAGGACCGGCTGAATTGGCCGCGGCGATGGTCCCGGCGTCGCCGACGGTCCAAATGGTGGTGGGGCTGTGTGCCCAGGTGGCTCGTAACGGGTTGCCTTGCGGAGACGGGTTCTGCCAGCACCAGCCGTCTCCCGTGCAGTAGCGGATGGCGGGATCGGCCGAGACGCAGCGCCCCTGCACGACGTCGCAGACCAGGCCCTCGCCACAGGGACGGCTGGCGTCGCACTGGGCCCCTTCCATCGGGGTCGTCTGGCACCCTGCCCCCAAAAACAGCCCCCAAAGCGCAAGGCAAACACCCCAACGCGTCGCTCGTCGCCGAGCCAAGACATCCCCCACAGTGTTCATTGGCAGACCTCTCTTTTGTGTCGAATGGGCGCATGCCCACGTACACATCGTAGCAACAAGGGACCCGCCTGATGCCGTCGGATGCAGCCCGGACCGACGGCGCGTCATGCCCAGCCCACAGCGCCGCGGACCGCGGGGTGCCATCGTCGACAAGTGCGTTGACGCTGCGGCCACTGGGCGCCTACATTCCCAGCCTCTGCTTTTGGTTGCGACGAAAACCTGACCGGATGGTGACCCGATGAAGACCGTGCTCTCTGCCCTTTCATCTGTGACGTGGGCGTTCTTGGGGGCGTCGATTCTTGTGGCCTGCGGTGAGCCGCAGCCGCTATTGCTCGATGACAGCGACGAGCCAGTGGCCTTGTCGCAAGCGCCGCTGGCTCTGCGTCAGAACAGCGATGGCGTCTGGGAATGGGCGGACCGTCGCGTGGCCTCGCCAAACTTGCAGGCGATCTGGGGCAACAGCACCACCGATGTCTGGGCCGCCGGCTCGGGCTCGGGCACCCTGCACTGGAACGGCACAAGCTGGCGCCGCATCGCCAACCCCGGCATGGGCGAGACCATCTGGAGCCTGTGGGGCACCGGTCCCAACAACGTCTACGCCATCGGAGACAACGGGCTGTGCATGCGCTGGAACGGCTCAAGCTGGCGGCGCATTGAGCTGCCCATCCCCAGCGGCATTGCGCTGAACGACATCTGGGGCAGCGGCGCCAACGACATCTGGATCGTCGGTGACGATGGGCTGGTGGTTCGCTACAACGGCACCAACTGGGCCGTCGTACCGACGACCGGTGTCAACTCGCTGTGGTCGGTCTGGGGCTCGGGCAACAACAACATCTGGATGGTCGGCGAGCTTGGCTACATGCTCAAGTGGGACGGCACCAAGCTCGACGAGTTTTCAAGCGGCGGCAGCACGCTGTACGCGCGCGTGCGCGGATTTAGCTCGAACAAGATCTGGATGTTGACCAATGCCGGCTATGTCTCGGCCTGGGACGGCATGCGCTGGGGCACCGCGAGCACCATGCTGACCGGCGGCATGACCGCAGGCAACTTGTTCGTCAACAACGACACCAGCATCTGGTTCACCAACAGCAGCGAGACTACGCGCTGGAATGGCATGACTGCCGTTCGATACAGTAACGGCGACGGCAATGCGCTGTGGACGCAGGGTACCAGCGATGGCTGGCTGGTCGGCAACAGCGCCGCGATTTCTCGCTTGTCGAGCACCAGCACCAGCTTCAGCAGCCGTTGGTAGTCCTGCCCATGCCCAAGCCCGCAGCGAGCCCGCGCCGCACCGCCCCGGATCTCACGCCCGAGGACAGCCGTCTCGACCAGCGCGTGCTTCACCTGGGCCTGGCGCCGAGTCGCGAAAAAGCCCAGGCGCTGATCATGGCTGGGCAGATCGAGGTCAACGGCCACGTCCAGACCAAGGCCGGGGTCCGCGTCGAGCCCGGTGCCGATATCCGTCTGCGCGGCGAGATCCTGCCCTTTGTCTCGCGCGGTGGGCTCAAGCTGCGCCATGCCCTCGACTTCTTCGGCCTGGCGCCCGAGGTACGCGGCGCGCTGGCCTTGGATGTCGGTGCATCAACCGGCGGCTTTACTGACTGCCTGCTGCAGGCGGGGGCGGCCCGCGTCTGCGCCGTCGACGTAGGTTATGGTCAGCTGGCTTGGTCGCTGCGCAGTGACCCACGCGTCGTCGCCATCGATCGGGTCAATGCCCGCTATTTGGATGTCGCCGCCCTGCCCTTTGTCCCGACGCTGGCTGTCTGCGATGTGTCGTTTATTTCCCAGACGCTTATTCTGCCGCGCTTGGTCGAAGCCGTCGGCAAAGGCGGACGGCTGATTATCACGCTGGTGAAGCCGCAGTTTGAAGTCGGCAAGGGACACGTCGGCAAAGGCGGAGTGGTCCGCGATCCGGCGCTGCACACGCAGTGTATCGAGCGCTGCGTGGCGACGGCGCGCGAGCTTGGCTGCACGGCCGTCGGTGTCACCACATCCCCAATCAGCGGCCCGGCCGGGAACATCGAATTTCTGCTGGCGCTGCGCACCGATGCCAGCCTATCGACGCGTGCCGAACCCAGCCGTGACACCGCCACGCAAGAGACTTGATTCGCCGAAGGATTTGCCATTAAAGATGGACGCGCAGTTCATCGTTCTGGTGGCCACGCGACGCAGACCGGCCCGGCCCTGCATCCAAACCCGTCAGTCCAGCCCGCCGACCCCGCGGCGCGGACCACCGGCTTGAACTCCACGAACAGCCCACGTCCCGACCAAACCCACAGTCGAGAAACAAGGAGACAGCACATGACCACACAGCTTGCTGGAACCAAGACGCACAACAACCTCAAGGCCGCCTTTGCGGGCGAGTCGCAGGCCAACCGTCGCTATCTGTACTTTGGAAAGATCGCCGACGTCGAAGGCCGTCCCGATGTCGCCGGTCTGTTCAAAGACACCGCCGATGGCGAGACCGGCCACGCGCACGGTCACCTCGATTACCTGAAGGCTGCCGGCGATCCAGCGACCGGTCTGCCGATCGGCTCGACGGAAAAGAACCTGAAGGCTGCCATCGCGGGCGAGACCCACGAGTACGAGACGATGTACCCCGGCATGGCCAAGGAAGCGCGCGAGGAAGGCTTCGACGACATCGCCGTGTGGTTTGAGACGCTGGCCAAGGCAGAAAAGTCGCACGCGGGCCGCTTCAAGAAGGCCCTCGACAGCCTCGATTTCTAGCCGCTCCTAGCCGCAGCCTGCGGCCTCTTCCCACCACGCGCTTCCTCGTCCTTCCCGCCTGCAAAGCGAGCCCATGCGCGCTCGCGCACACCGCCTGAAAAAACGCCACGACCGCAGCGCCGCGAGCCGTGGCTTTTCTTCTATGATGCGGGGCATGAGCGTCATCCCTCGCGCACCTGCGCAGCCTCCGTGTTTCAGCCCCCAGGATCCGCGCTATTTCGACGGAGCCGACCTGCTCACCGAGCTCAAGCGCACCTTCCAGATCTGTCACGAGTGCCGCATGTGCGTGAACTACTGCGGCTCGTTTCCAGCGCTGTTCGATCGCGTCGATCAGGCCATCGGCAGCGGCCAGGCCGAGGGTGCCGAGACGCTGACCATGGCCGATGCGCAGGCCATCGCCGACGAGTGCTGGCAGTGCAAGCTCTGCTACATCAAGTGCCCATACACGCCCGACGAAGAAGCGATTGAAGCGCTCGATCTTCCGCGGCTTTTCGCACGCGAGCGAGCGGTGCGGGCCAAGGCCCAGGGCATCCCTCTCGTCGATCGCCTGCTCGGTGAGCCGCAGCACATCGGTCGCGTGGCGTCGGGAAGCCTGGCGCCCATCGCCAACTTCGTGAACGAACACCGCCTGCTGCGGAAGATCCAAGAAAAGACCGCTGGCATCGCCGCTGAATTCCCGCTGCCCAAGATGGCCGAAGAGACCTTCCTTTCGTGGTTCCGTCGCCACGAGCCCCTCGCTCAGGCGGGCCAGCGCGGCGAGGTGGTGTTGTTTCCGACCTGCTATGGCGAATACAACGTGCCGCATGTACCGCGCGCCGCGACGCTGGTCTTGGAACACAATGGCTACCGCGTCCACTACCCGCAGGGAACGAGCGATGGGCCCGCTGAGCTGATGGGAGCGATCCCCACGTGCTGCGGCCTGCCTAACATCGACGGTGGCGATATCGATTCAGCCTGTCGCAAGATCGCGCACAACGTCGCGCTGCTCTTGCCGCATGTGCGCGCTGGACGCAAGGTCCTCGTCGCTGGCCCCTCATGCGGGATGATGATCAAAAAGGAATGGGCCGAGTACGTACCGCTGCCCGAAGTCAAAGAGGTCGCAGCGGCAACGCTCGATCTCATGGAGTTTCTCGTCGTGCTCGGTCGTGAAAAGAAGCTGGTGCGCAGCTTTCCGCGCTCGCTCGGCCGCATTGCCTATCACGCCGCTTGTCACCTGCGGGCGCAGAAGATCGGCTTCCCCGGCATGCGCGTCCTCAGCGTGGTTCCCAACACCGAAGTCCGCATGGTCGAAGAGTGCTCAGCCGTCGACGGTACGTGGGGCATGAAAGCGCGGCACTACGCGACAGGCCAAAAGTACGCGCAGAAGCTCGTGCAGGGCGTGCAGAGCAGCCCGCCTGATCTGGTCCTTTCGGACTGCAGCCTGGCTTCGCTGCGCGTCACGCACGAGACCGGCCGCCGTGTGCTTCACCCCATCGAGGCCGTCGCCCATGCCTATGGCATAGTCGATGCCTTCGCCAGCGATCACTAGGCACGCCTTCACCCAGCACGCCCTCACTAGGAAACCGATGAAAACCGTTGAACGTGGAGAGATCCTGTCCATCGCGGAATACGAGCAGATTCGCCCGCACTTCCGCGCTCGCGTGCTCGCCGAAAAGCGCCCGCGCCGCGTCCCTATCGGGGACTTCTTGGGTGCGACGTTTGAGAATCACGACTCGGTGCTGCTGCAGATTCAAGAGATGCTGCGCACCGAGCGCATCACCAGCGAGTCGGGGATCGCGCACGAGATCGAGACCTACAACGACCTGATCCCCGGCGAAGACGAGCTGAGCTTTACGCTGTTCGTCGAGATCCCCGATCGCGAGACGCGCGAGCGCATGCTGACCGAGCTTGCTGGCCTTGAGCACGCGGTCTTTGTTGAGGTCATGGGGCAGCGCTTTCCAGCGACGCAGAAGCTTCCTGATGCCTATCTGCCAACGCGCACCACCGCCGTCCACTATTTCAAGGCGCAGCTTTCGCGGGACGCAGCCCAGGCCCTGCGCAGCGGCCGGGCTGAAGCGGCGCTGCTCGTCGATCATCCGCGCTGCTCACTGCGCGCGGATCTACAGCCCCCCACCCTGTCCGCCCTCGCCGCTGACCTCAGCACGCCGTAAGCGCTGCCTTCGCCCAACCAGGCAGCTTCTTGGGCCCACAGATTTGGGCGCTTGCGCTGCATCGGCTCTTCGATCTCAGGCACAAGAGAGAGCCCAGCCGCTGTGTCGACTGCGGATCCCAGCGAGCGCGACCATAAGAAAGGCCGCTGGGTCGCTGGGGCACCTGCGATACTATGGCCGAAGATGCACCGCCCAACGTCCCGAAGCTGACCTGAAGCTGAATGGAGAAGCCGCAACACATCGAGAACTACCGTGTGATCCGCGAGATCGGTCGTGGTGGCATGGGAGTTGTCTATGAGGCAGAGCATCGCGAGTTCAAGAGCCGCGTCGCCATCAAGGTTTTGCACCCGCGCTTAGCGCAGGATCCGCAGATCCTGGCCCGCTTCCGTCTGGAAGCCATCGCGGCCAACGTGCCGCAGCATCCCGGCATCGCTCGCGTGCTCGGGGGCAACGTGCCCAGCGACGGAAGCTTGCCGTACATCGTCATGGAATACCTGGACGGCAAGCCGCTGCGACGCCGCTTGAACAAGCGCCGCGAAGGTCTGCCCGAAAGCGTGGCCGTCCGCTTTGGCAAGCAGATCGCCGACGCACTGGCCGCCGCCCATGGCAAAAAAATCGTCCATCGCGACATCAAGCCCGAAAACATCCTGGTCGTCCGCGATGACGCCGTCCCCGGCGGCGAGCGCGCCAAGGTGCTCGACTTCGGTATCGCTGCCGTCGCTGCTGAGATCGCCGCGTCCGAGTCGCAGTCCGACACGCAGGTCAACACCAGCCCATTTTCTGGGCTGATCGGCACCGCCACCTATATGGCGCCCGAGCAGTGTCAGCGCATCGGCCACGCGCCCATCGATGACAAGGCCGATGTGTACTCGCTGGGCACCGTCATGTACGAAATGATCTGCGGTCACCCGCCCTTCGTCGCTGACGATCCGGTGTCGGTGATGTACATGCAGATCCACAAGCAGCCGGATCCGCTGCGCAAGCTGCGCCCGCAGATCACGCCCGAGCTTGACGACTTGATCCTGCGCATGCTGGCCAAAGCACCCGAGAAGCGGCCGACCATGCGCGAGGTCTCGTTGACTCTGTCGCAGTTCGATCAGGGCAGCGGTCCCAGCTTGCCAGGGCTGAGCAGCCTCGACGAGGCACCGCAGGACCCGCGCAAGCGTCTGTTCTGGTACGGCGTGCTTGGCGCGCTGGGGCTCTTGGCCAGCTTGGCGCTGTTTCAGCAGTATCTCGTCGGTCCCAGCAACGTGAAGTGGCGCATCCTGACGCAGCCAAGTGGTGCCGAGATCATCACCCCCGACGGAAAAGTCTTGGGCCGAACCCCCTGGGAAGAGCGCAAAGCCCGTGACCTGGGCAAGTTCCCTATCGAGCTGCGTCTGCCAGGGTATTTACCACAGCGCGTGGTCTTGGATCGCAGCGAAGACTACGACCGAACCTTAGTTCTCTCTCAAGAGCGACGATGAGCACTGAATTTCGCCAACCCGTCAGACCGCGGCTGTGTCGACGGCCGGCGCCGCATCGCGTGGGTTCTCTGCGGTATTGGGCTGTTTTCGTTCCAGCGCTCGGCCTGGCGGCTGGGCTGCCTGCGGCGCAGGCGCAGACCCAGATTCCTTCGCAGTCGGTTCTGCACTCGGTGACGCAGCCCGGCCAAGGGATCGCCGATGCCGGTGAGCCGTGGTCCGTGGTCGTCAATCCCGCCGGAATGACGCAGGCGCGCGGCTGGCTGTTCGGCCTGCGCCACAGCGAACTGTCGACGGACACCGGCTTCAGCGGACGCGGCACCGGGCTGTACCTGTCGCGACATCTTCCCTATTTGACCAACTTGGCGGCTGGTGGCGCGGTCGAGCTTCTGCGGCCCGCCATAAGCGGTCCCGTTCGCTGGCATGGCAAGCTGACGCTGGCCTTGGCCTACCGCCCGCGACCGTGGGTGTCGCTGGCTGTTTCGTACGCCCACTTGTTTGGCGGCTCGACGGCGTCGCCGAGCGGCATCGACAGCGTAAGCGTCGGGGCGCGCGTCACCATCAGCCGCTTCGCAGCCTTGGGCGCGATGCTGTACGACCTGTCGGCTCCGCTGCTCAGCCCGGCCACGGCGACCCTGCCGGCAGCGACCCCGGCGTCGCTGATCGAGCGCAGCTATGAGCTAGAAGCGCTCATGCGACCGACGGGCGATAGCCGCCTTGAGCTGGCCACGGGCCTGCGCTTTGCCGAGGCCTCGCGGACGCTGTGGCCGCGAGCCCGCCTGTGGCTGCGTCCCGTCTCGGGCCTGGGGATCTCGGCCGAAGGCTCGGTGCTGCTGGATCCAAGTCAGCTCGGCGCCACCCCGCCCGACGCCGCCATCGCCAGCTTGAGCCGTCGCCTCGACTATCGCGTAATGCTGGGGCTCACGCTCGACTTCGCCCACGTCGGCGCCGACCTGCATGCTCTTTTGGCCGGCACCAGCGGCATCGGCCCGGCGCCCCGCAGTCAGCCCACCGCCGGCTTCCATGGCATCAGCGTCGGCCTGCGCGTCTCAAGCGAAGCGTACCGCGCGCTATGGGCCGGGCCTTCGCGCATGGTGCGCATCGACGTGGGCGGCCGCAGCGCCGAGTCCATGCTCTGGCTGCTCACGCGTCTGCGTCGGCTCGAACACGACCGGCGGGTCCGCGCCATCGTCGTGGTGGCTGCCGGCTTGCGCGGCACCTGGGCCACCGCCGACGAGCTACGCCAAGCCCTAAGCCGTCTGCGGGCAGCCGGCAAGCGCGTCTTTGCCTACAGCGGTGGGCTGAGCAATAAGGATTATTACGTTGCCACGGCGGCCGAGCGCATCTTTCTCGACCCCGAAGGCAGCCTGCGCTTGACCGGCCTCAACATCGACGCGTTCTATTTCCGCGAGGCGCTCGACCGCCTAGGGGTCCGCGCTGAGCTTGTCCAGATCGGTGCGTACAAGTCCACACCCGAGAGCTATACGCGCAGCGAGCCAACCGAGGCGGCACGCACCATGCGCCAGGGCCTGATCGACGACCAGTTCGCTCGCTTGGTCAGCGCCATCAAAGGTTGGCGCGGCCTGCCTGCCGACAAAGTCGAAGAGCTCATCGAACAGGGCCCCTTGACCGCTCAGCGCGCCCTATCGGCCAAGCTCGTCGACGCGGTGGCCACGGGCGAACAGACCGAGCTTGCCATCCGCGAGATCGTCGGCGAGGCGCTGCCGCTGGTCGGCCTGTCCGTCGAAAACGAGCACGCCACCAGCTATGCACCCGTCGGCGTGGCCATCGTCCACATGCACGGCGACTTGACGGGCGGGCGCTCGCGCGAGATCCCGCTTGTGGGCCTGCGCAGCGTCGGTGCCGAGACCCTCGTCGAAGCGCTCGACGCCGCAAGTCAGAACCCGCAGGTGCGCGCCATCGTCCTGCGCATCAACAGCCCCGGAGGCTCCGCCACCGCCGCCGAAGTCGTCGCCCGCAAGCTCTTCGAGATCGCCAAGCGCAAGCCGCTGGTCTGTTCACTTGGGGACATCGCGGCCTCCGGTGGCTACTGGGTCGCCGCTCCCTGCTCGACCATCTTTGCCAGTCCGTCGACGATCACCGGATCCATCGGCATCTTTGGCGGCAAGGTCGATGCCAGTGGGCTGCTCGACTGGGCTCGCGTCCGTCGGCTCAGCTTCCAGCGCGGCAGCCACGCCGATCAAGACAGCCCATTTCGCCCGTATACCGACGCAGAGCGCACCAACCTGCGCGAGCAGCTTCAGCAGGGCTATGACCGCTTTGTCGCCACCGTCGCCCGCGGTCGCCGCATGAGCGAAAAGGACGTCGACGAGCGCGGCCAAGGGCGCGTCTTTTCGGGCCAGCAGGCGCTCGCGCAGCGCCTGGTCGATCAGCTTGGCGGCTTCAACGACGCAATCGCCGAAGCGCGTCGACGGGCTGGCCTCGATCCCGAGGGACGCAGCCCGCTGTTCTATTACCCGCAGCGCCCGTCGAGCTTGCTCATCGAGCTCTTGTCGACGCTGCCCGGTCTGCTAGAAGCCACGGCGCCGGCCGCTAGCCATCCGCAGCCGGTCACTCTCTTCCCCGGTCGTGCGTCGGACGAGGCGCCCGATCCAGCGCGCCAGCTGCTGACCACCTTGGTGGGTCCGCTCGTGCCGGGCCTGAGCACCGCGCTGCTTCTTCTAGATCACAGCCGCTTGGCGCGCTTGGACCCTGACCTTGCGCTCGAACCCACCCCCGACGGGGAGCCTCGGCCGGACTGGTAGCCAACGGCCCATCATCACAGCCTGCCCGTGGACCCAGCGCGCCCCATGATCTCACCGTGGTCCAAGACCCTGCTTCTGCTCGGCGGTCTGCTCGGCCTTTTGTACGTGGTGCTGACGCCGCCGTTTCAAGCCCCCGATGAACAGACGCACTTCTTTCGCGCATATCAAGTCGCAGCGGGCCAGCTTGTTGCGATCAAGCATGGCCAGCGCAGCGGAGGCGTACTCCCCGAGAGCTTGCTTGCCACCGTACAGGCCTCGCGATTGTACGAAATCCAGTTTCATCCAGATAAGACCCTGTCATGGCGCGAGACGCACGCTCTATTTTCGATACCATTGCAGCCACAAATTACGCGGTTTGTTGAATTCCCCAATGTCGTTCCCTATTCTCCGATCTTGTATTTACCACAGAGCATTGGCATTTTCATTGGAAAATCACTAAATGCTCCACCCATTGTTCTTATGTACATCGGTCGACTTGCAAATCTGTTGGCATCTTTGTGTTTATTTGCCTTAGCGATTCATCTGACCCCGATTTGCCAAGCGGTCTTTTTCTTGGTCGTCCTGATGCCGATTTGCCTGTTTCAGATCGCGTCGTTATCCGCCGACGGCATGACGTTTGGCATCACACTGCTGTTTGTGGGCATCGTGCTGAATCTCGCCTATGCCCCGGCTCCGCTGCCCCAGCGCATGCGCACCTGGGTCCTTTCGCTCGTGGCTGTCGCACTGTCGCTGGTCAAGACCGCGTATCTGCCGATGCTGCTTCTGTTTCTGTTGCTGCCGACGCAGATCTTTGGAAGCAAGTGGCGCCATGCCCGGATGGCGGCGCTGCTTGCCGGGCTGTCGCTTCTGGCCGGTGGCCTGTGGTCCAGCGCCGTGCAGCGCGTCTATGTCCCCGAGACGTGGAACGGCGGCAATCCCCCCGGCCAGCTACAGTTCATCCTGCAGCACCCCGTGGCGTTCGTCGGTGTCTTATTTCGCGACGTGTTTTTGCGCAAGTATCTGGGATATGCTGATTATTCGAGAACCTTCACATATCCAGATAGCTACATAGGACAGCTTGGTGTGCTTGGCTGGGTCGACGCGCCGCTGCCCGGTCCTGCCATGGATCTATGGTGGCTTTTCCTTTTAGCGCTGGCTTGCACCACGCGACGCACGGATATCACGATTCCGCGTCTGGGAAAATTGTGCATAGCTGGTACAGTTTTGCTCACTACAACTGCGACATTAAGCCTGCTGTACGTCTGTTGCAGCCCGCCCGGAGCCAACTTCATCATCGGCCAAGGACGCCACATCCTGCCGATTGTGCCTTTGCTTTTGTTATTGCCATACGATACTGCATTGACTCATTGGATCCACAGAAAATACCCTACATTAGATATCAAAACAGAAAAACTGGCAATACCTGTGGCATTGGCTATCAATCTTGCAGCATTTTACGCAATAAAGACGCGCTATTACGGATAGTTGTGGTCTGGCAGTCGGCTGCGCTGACACACGGGGATAGCGGACGTCACTCCGCCGCATCAGCGACAATCTACGGCGAGGGCCATACCCGGCTCGGGCCGCGCCACGTGAAGTCCCGGCATCGCGGGCTGTTGCTGTACGGTAGTCTCCGGGGGAACACACACGTACTTGCTGGGGGGAATCATGATGAAGAGCACCCAATTTGCATCGTGTCTTGGCATTGCGTTTGGACTGCTTGGGCTCGTCCTACTGCCGACGTGTGGCAGCAACGGCAGCGGCCCGCAGATGAGCATGGATCCGACCTGCAGCGACGGGAAGTTGAACGGCAACGAGACCGACGTCGACTGTGGCGGGCGCAGCTGTGCCGCCTGCCCCATCAACAAGGCGTGCTGGGTCGCGGCCGACTGTCAGAGCGCGGTCTGTACCGCCAACACCTGCGGGCCGCCGCCGCCCTGCTTCAACCAGCTTCAGGACGGCAGCGAAACCGACGTCGACTGCGGAGGCGGGAGCTGTAGCCCCTGCGCGCTGACCAAGGCCTGCATGCAGGACAGCGACTGCCAAAGCGCCGCCTGCGACGCCAAGGTCTGCATCACCCCCCCCGCCATCACTCGCGTGTCCCCCGATACTGGCGGCTTGGCGGGCGGCACGGTGACTACCCTGACCGGCTCGGGCTTTGTCACCGGCAGCGCCGTCACCGTCGGGGGTGCCCCCTGCGCCAGTCCTGCGCTTGTCTCGGCCACCCAGCTAACCTGCACCGTGGCCAAGGCTACCGAGGTCGGCCCCGTTGACATCGTGGTCACAAACCCCAACCAGCGCCGGGCGACACTAGCCCGCTCGTTCACGTACAGCTACGCCAGCTTGTCGTTCGCTCCCAAGGTCGACCTCGCGCTTGGGACCAAGTCGGTCGGCCTCAAGATGGCGGATCTCAACGGTGACAAGAAGCTCGATCTGGTCGCGAGCTGTACGGTGGCCAGCAGCGGCATCTTGGCCGCGTGGCTAGGCAACGGAGACGGAGCATTCCAGCCAAGGACCACCTACTTTACCGGTGGCGACAACGCCGGTTGGTTCGATCTGGGGGACGGATCAAGGAAATTTTCCGCACCGTCGAGAAACCTTAATCGTAGCGGCGTAAGTTTGGCCCGAAAGACTGTGCGTGCCAGCACATCTGTAGCCTCCTGGGAACCCTACCGCAGCGCTGGTGAGACCGCATCGCTGGTGGCCCCTGTGGGCGATCAAGAGCGGGTCTGACACCGTATCGGCACGTTCCGACACGCGAGGCCAAGCATCGACACATGGGTTATATCGATAAAGACATCCGCTCTAATTCATAACTAAAAGCTCGTTATGACCCTGTTCTTATCTCAACTTCTTCGTAATTGTGTCGATTAGCTCCTCCCCAATAGCCAGCACACCGGCTGCATCGTCTTCGTCACCGAAGCGAGCGGCGTCCACAGATTGCCCCTCACTCCGCGGAAGCAACCCTCGTGAAGGCAGGTGTGTCGATTTTCCTCCCTCGATAGGTAGGGTCCCCGATCTATAGTGCGGCCGTCGTTCTGCCCAAAGTCGCGAGGTCGCCATGGATCGCCGATCGATCGTTTGTCGAGTACAAGTCGGTTGTGAGCCCAGTTCCGATGCAGCCGAGCTGGATGCGCTGACGCGACAGCTCTTGCAGGAAATCGCGCAGCTTCCCATCGAGGATGTGCAGCAAGCTGAGGCGGGCCCGGCGCAGATTGCCGGAAGCTCTGTGCGCGCCAAGGGATGGGGAATGCTGGATGTCGGGGTGCTGGTGGTGACGCTGAACCAAGCGCGACCGCTCTTGCAGCCACTTGTCGAACTGCTCAAGGGCTGGGCGGCGCGCGATGCACATCGGCGCGTCACGCTAGAGATTCGCGGGCACAAAATTGAGCTCGCTGGCATGTCAGCCAGTGAAACGGATCGACGCATTGCAGAGTTCCGCAGCGCGACCAGCGGCATCGAGCTGGCCCATGAGTAACCGCTATGCCCTGCTGGTCGCGTGTGACCGATATGAAGATCCGTCTCTACATGGACTGCTCGCCCCGCGAAAGGACGCGGAGGCGCTGGCAGAGGTTCTAAGCCACCCCGAGTGGGGGAAGTTTGCCGTGACCACGCGCTGCAATGAGCCGAGCCATGTCATCGAACGTGAGCTGGAGCGTCTCTGCCGTACTTGCGCGCCCGACGACACCCTGCTGCTCTACTTTTCGTGCCATGGACTCAAAGATGATCGGGGGGAATTGGTGTTCGCGATGCCGAACACCCACCGCGCCACGCCGCACTCAAGCTCAGTCCCCGCGCAGCACGTACACAACTACTTGGACCGTTGTCGAGCACGGCAACAGATTTTGATCTTGGACTGCTGCTACAGCGGCGCGTATGGCCACAACATGCGCCCGAAGGCTGTTGAAGATCAGCCGCTGGCGGTCAACACGGGCAAGTACTTCACGCCAAACTATGGCAACGGACTCTTCGTCCTAACCGCGACCGATAGCATCAGCCAGAGCTATGAGAAAGACGGCGTCTCGCTGTTCACTCAGGTCATCGTCGAAGGTCTGCGCACGGGCAGCGCCGACCTCGATCGCGACGGCCAGATCACCATGGATGAACTGCATGCCTACGTCCACCGGGAGATGATCCGACGTCAGCTTCCGCAGCGGCCTCGAAAGTGGGCTCTGAACGTCGAAGGGTATCTGCGAATCACCGATGCACCGCCGGTCGAAGACGGCAAGATCACGCTACCGGGACGAAAGCGGTCGGCGGCGTCACGGACAACGACAGCTTCCGACAGCCGAGAGGTGCAGCCTGTCGCGACGAGGCGTCCACGAAGAAGCCCAGAAGCGGCAAACGGTGCAACCGACAGCGCCGATCGGATCGAGGCCGCAGCCGTGGCTGCCCCAGCACCAAAGACACGCTCTGGACGGCGCAGAGTCTCGGCGTCACCTGCCGCGTCGTCTCAGAGTGTGCCTCCGGTCAGCGTTTCGCTTCCCATGCCCGGTGTGCCGTCAAGTGGAAGGCGCAGATACACATGGGCCGTCCCGCTGGTCGCACTGGTCTGTGGCGGCTTCGCTGGGGGGCGACTCTTATATACGCGCCAACAAACCGTTTCCTCTCAGCATGTGGCTGCCATCAGCGCGCCTCCGGTTGCAGCGCCGGCCCCGTCGGCCATCACCCCGCTAGAAGCAGAAAAACCGACGCAGCCGCTCCAACCGCCAGCGCCTGCGGAAACACCGAAGCCAACGACGGCACGCATTCCTGGCGGAGACTACGAACTCGGGTCTCAAGATCGAGTCGCGCAGAACCCACTGCACACGGTCACTCTGTCTGCCTTTGAGATCGATCTGACCGAGGTGACAGTGGCGGCCTACGAAGTCTGTTTCCAGAAACGTCAATGCACCGCGCCGATGTACACCGGTACCAGCGGCTACTGCAATTGGGCCGTGAGCGGTCGTGAGGAGCATCCCGTCAATTGTCTTTCCTTTGAACAAGCCCAGGCATACTGCAAATGGCAAGGAAAGCGCTTGCCGACGGAAGACGAATGGGAGGCGGCGGCGCGAGGACCAAACGGCGGACGCTATCCGTGGGGCGAAGAACCGCCTGCTCCGACGCTCGCGAACACATGTGGCCCTGGCTGCAAGAGACAGCAGAACAAACAGGTTGTTACGTCGCAGATCCGAGACGCTGAAGCAGATGGCGCGATGACGACAGCCCCCGTTGGGAACCACCCGGCGGGACGCAGTGCATTTGGTTTGCACGATGTTGCAGGAAACGTCTGGGAGTGGGCCGAGCCCCGTCACGGCCTGAACACAGATCGCCGTCCTGCATTGGGCGGATCGTGGCAGAGCCCATCCCCAGTTCACTTTCGCGCAGACCGCCGCCATACAGAACGCAACGGACAATGGGCTCATACCGGATTCCGTTGTGTTCGCACGCTCGATTCTCAGGCGAAATAGGCGCTGGTGCTTTTCACCTGTCTGCGAACGTCGGAGTGCCCCCCACGCGGATCATGTCGATCTTCCTATGACTGCGTACTTGGGCATCGCCGCACTTAGTCCATGGTCCCAACCTCGCTCAGCTGCTGTTTCTGCTTCAGCTTCTGCGTGATTGTCTCAATACGCTCCTCCCCAATAGCCAGCAGGTACTTTTCGCTGGCCTCGTCGAGAAGGAAGCCGATGATGCGCCAGACAGGCGGCGTCGGCAGGCGCGAATGCGGGCGGTCGATGAGCCGCCAGCGTGAGGCGAGGGCCGAAGCGTAAGCCTGCTCATCGACGGTCTGCTCGGGGTCGAGCTTGCGGGCGCGGCGGCGCATGTTCCGGGCTTCCTGAATCGCGGCCCTGTCGTTCTCGACGCGCAGCTCGCGGCGCTTCAGCGCGATCAGCGGGTCGGTGACGGCGTCGTAGTTGGCGGTCGTCGCGTGGGCGAGGTACTGGCCGGGCTCCATCAGGCGCAGCAGGCGTCGAGATAGCAGGCCGCGCTCGTTGCTGACGCCGTCGCGCTGCTGGCGCAGTCTGTAGCGCCGAGATCTCCACCTGCTGTGTCGCTACCTTTACTCGCAGCTCCGCGACGACGCGCTCAAGCTCTGCCCGCTCATTCTCCAGTTCCTGGACTCGCTGCTGAGCCTCCCTTTGTAGCTTCTCCATGGAATTCAGGAACCCCTTGGCGAGTTCTTCACTGTTCTTCCGTAGTTCTTGTTGTATGGCCTCTCATTCCTTTTTCTCTGCTGCCCATTCCTGTCGTTCGCGAAGCTCGGCCTGCGCGTTTTGTTGGTGCGTCAGCTCCAAGGCCAGGGCTTCGGCAGAGGCTTCGAGCTTGGCAGCGTAGGCGCGCGTCTCGGCCAAGAGGCGCAGGGCCTCGGCCAAGGTCTTGGGCTTGCGCTGGCTGACCTTGCGCGGCAGAGGGACCGTGCCGCGCAGCCGATGAACGCGCTTGTGCCCGGGATGGCGCTGCGACCACTTGCGGCACATGTCGGAACAGGTCCGCCGGTCGGTGCGGAGGATGATCGGGACGCGGACATCGCACACGCGGCAGTAATAAACTCGCCGACGAACGGCGCCCTTTATCCGGGACACAAGAGACCCCCGATTTCAAGATACCGCAACGACTGGGAATAGCTGGGACACAGCGTGGACCCCAAGATAGCCCCCTGAATCTATTGGGATTTTCCCGCCCAAGGGTGAAATGGGGTGGGTCGCAGGTGGGACGGGGTGCCGCGCAGGTGGGTGCGGAGAGGCGGGGTGCGTGGGGGCGCGAGCGTTGCCGTTGCCGCGAGCGCTGCTACCGGCGCTCTGGCAGCCACGATGCCGTGGCCGGCTTCGCTGCGGTCAGTCGGCTTGGCTTGCGCGTCGCTTCCGCTCTTCCAGGGTCGCCAGCATGCCGGGCAGGGCCTGGAAGTCTTTGTCGCGACCGGCCTCGGTCTTGACCTGGATCAGCATGGGCAGGTCCAGCGTGCGGACCCGCAGGTCGCCTTCGACGATGTCGCGCGCATGCGGGGCCAGCTCTTCATAGCCACGATGGCCCGAGATCTCGCACAGCACGTCGAGCTTGCCGAGCGTCGTCCGCAACAGCAGGTGCCCCTGGCCGGCGAGGTCCGACGCGCGCGGACGCAGCTTGCGGTGCATCAGGTCGTTGCGAAAGTGCGCGTCCAGCCCGTCGAGGACCGCCATCAGCCGCTCGATGTTCTCTGACGAACGGCGATGCACGACGTCGATGTCATCAGTGCGATACACGACGTCGTTCAGGATGGCCGCGACACCGCCGACAACAATGAACTCGACCTGCGCGGACGCGAGCTTCGCAAGCAGCTCCGTCCAGTTCTCTCCCAGGCGACTCATGCCCCGCTCACGCGACGTGGCGCAGGGTCGCGCGCAGGTCGTCTTCGTCGCCGGCCAGGCTCTCGGCTAGGCGCAGGTTGTCGAGCGGCGAGCGCTCCATCGCATCCCAGATCAGCGTGCGATCGACGTCTGCCACTGCCGCGATCACGTCGGGCCGATGCTCCATCAACCACTCCAGCGCCGTCGCTACTTCAGGAATCGCTGCTGGATCGACGTGGCGAAAGATCGCGTCTGCCCCCGCGCAGTCCGCATCGGGCACCACGATCGGCGGGCGCTTCGGCGGCGCCAGCGACGCGATGAATGCGGACAGCTTGGTCAGACGATCCTTGGCGAGCATGTTCAGACGGTGCCACAGGGGCAGGCCTGGGGGCAAGGGGGCCGTCGAGCGATGGGCAGAAGACGCTGGCGACCGCTGCGAGGAGTCAGGCGGAAGGGGCGGGTTCATCTTCCGAAGTCGCACCGTCAACAATGGGCAGGTACTTGGAATACAGCTTCTTCAAGTGAAGCTGCGCGCTGTCTTGGTTCGCGTTGAAGTTCAGTTCCTTCCGGAAGAACTCCAGCCTGGCACGAGCGCGCTCCAGCAATTGCCCCCATGTGAAGACCCAAACAGTGATGAGTTGTGACTCATCATCATGTACAAGCCCGAAGGGTCGGTTGCGTTGGGTAGCTTGACGGCGAACGCCGTCAGAAAGCTCGTTGGAGACCGCGATGAATCGCCACTTTGTCTCCGTGTCACGGAAACGTTCATCACCGGCTACGGCGAAGGCATACTCCTTGATCTGACCGAGAACACCGTCATCTACTTTCTGTCTTGGCCTTTTCAACTCGATGACGAGATGCTCCCTCTTGACTGCACCGGGCTGAGGGACTAGAGGCGACACGACGGGAGGCACGCGCACTACTGCGATGGGCACGTTCCTATACGCTAAGGGAGCGGCAAAGCTGCGCTGTGGTGGTGAACCACGCGCCCGCTGCTGATCTGCCAGACGGTGATCTCGCTTGGACCGCCGACGACAACATAGTCGTCCGTCAAGCGAAGACAGCGGTTCCGAGGCGGCGTCGCAAGTGTGGAGGCGGGTGGCTCGGTTGGCAGGGATGCCGACATGCGCTGCTTCCCGCGGCTATCAAGCACCACCAAGGTCCACTTCTCCTCGCCCGGCCATGGGGGATCGACGCGCAGGATTGCGACGGCATCCTTTGCCGATTCGAGCTGGTAGATCTGGCCCGGTACGTTCAGCGTACGCTCGACGCGCGCCTCTCCCTTGTCCGTAAGCTCGACTAAGCTCACCGCACCGTCGAGCTCCGCTGCCCAGAGCGTCTGCTCGCTGGGGCCTCTGGTCAGAAAGCGGGCGTGCGCCAGTGGCCAGGTCAGAGCGCGTTTCGGCACCTCGCCGCGCGGCGGGACAGGGCCGATGCGATGTAGAGTGCCTAGCTCGTTGTAGACGAAAGATCCATCCCCGAGCGATAAGACGGAATCTTGGGCAGACACAGGGAACAAGATCGGATCCAGCTCGCGGACCAGACCGCGTTTTTGAGGGAGCTCCCACAGTACCGCTCCCCTGTGGTCGGTATCGAGTAGGAAGAACTGCCTGGGTGACACTCGACTCGGCAAGAATGCATGACGGCCTTGACCGAGGAGCCAGCGGGCACGGTAATGCCTGAGCTCACCCGCAGTCGGGATGTGAATGACCTCTACATCCTCCGCGCCTTTCATGACGAGGATCAAGCTCTCATCAGCCAAGGCCCCGAAGGCATTGAGGGCCCTGATGGGAACCTCTCGGAGCACCTTCCATGATGCGCGATCCCACAGCCGGATCCCGCCCGCGAAGACCTGAGCCAGCCGGGCGCCGCTCCATTCAAGGCCGAAGCCCCTGCCATCATAACCAATACGCGGCCGAACGATCGATGGCCGCGCTGTCGGGCTGCTCGTCTGCATTGGCTTTTGTCCTGTCACATTCCGGGGCCGGCATCCATTTGTGAATACGCCCCCCATCGCTCCGGCCGCGACTAAGAACGCCCGTCGGCCAAGCCCTTTCATCTGTACCCAGCGCCCCGGCTCATCAGAGCTTCGCATGGAACTCAGCCTCAAGATCTTGGAGCTGCTGCGGAGTCATACACATGGCGGCCTTCTGCTTGAATGCCCTCGCAAGCTGCACCTTATTCGCGGGCAGCTTGGCGGTAAACGCTGCGACCCTGCCATCGACATCGCCTTGCCGCAGATGAAAGACGTCCTCCCTGAGAATCGCCCACTGCTTCTCGCGCGACTGCTGATCCCGCTCCGCTTGCCGGGCCTTGTCTTTGGCCGCAGCAATATGCGCTGCAGCGGTCTTTGAGCCGCGACGCTGCAGCCGTGAGACATCTTTGCGTGCCTCGGCGAGCTCCTGCGAAGGCTTTGCCTTGAGCTGCTCATACAGCGACTCTGGTGCATGGATGGCCTTTACATAATATTCGGCGAAGTGATCTTGGGGGTTTGAGTGCGCATAGTCCCAGTCCAGCTCCTTCACCTTCTTGTCTGCGTTTGTCGCATCCAGGCCCTGCCCGGCCGGCGCGGGCGCCATCAGCCGGGCCTTCAGCGTCGTCCTGTCCAGGTGCTCCCAACCCGTCGCTGCTTGGAATCTCTGAAACAGCGCCGCGTCCTGCTGATGGACGTTGTGTCCGATCTCATGCCCGATGACCTCTTCCATCAGGGATAGCTGCTGCTCACGTCCCGTGCCGTCGGCTCTGTGGTGAGCGAGCGCGCTGGTCTTGGGAGTCCGCCAGGGCGCACCGCTCGCGCCGGTATCTGTGATGTGAACGCTGTGGTCCGAGGGGCTCGCGTATCCGCCGACGTGAGGGTCGTCCACCCATTCCTTTCTGTCCTTGTCCCATTCCTTGTCTAGCTTGGTCCGCCGAATCTCGCTCAGATGCTGGTTGTTGCGGACGTGCTCGATGGGCAGCCGGCCAAGTCCAGCATCCAGTTGCGTCAGTTCCTTCTCGCTCCAGGTGACACGATCGGTTGGCTTCGCATCCGCCTGCCGTCGATTTCCCTGCTGGATGTCGTTGGTCAAGTTGACGTTGTACTTCATCTCGATGCGGTGCTCGTACTCCTTGCGCTGGATCAGAGCTTCTACATCCTGGAGTGAGAGCGCGGTCCCGCCCTTCTGACGTTCGATCAGGAACGCGGTCTCTTCATCGATCTCTGCCACCGTCGCTTCCAGGATGGAGTCTCGACGCTGGTTGAGTCGCTGGTTTTCCTTCTGAGCGTCCGTCTGTTTGCCTGGCACGCCTTCGTCTTTTGTCTTCTGTCGTTCCAGCCTTGCGTCGCTCCGAATCGCTGCCTTGTGATAGGCACCAAAGAGCCGCAGCTTGCGCTCTGGGTCGGTGCAGCTCTCCAGCAGCGGTCCAAGGAGCCGGTGCGAATAAGTAGGCAGTATGCCGAGGATTCGCTCGAAGCAGGCCGGGTCCATCGTCGAGACCACTCTGCCGCACTCGGCTGCGGGCAGGCTGGACAGCAGGGTCACGCTCTCTCGCGCTTCGTCCGTGGTGACCTGCCCGTCCAGCGCCGCATACGACAGCTTGCGCTCCACCTACGTCTTGACGTAGTCCCCACGGAGCGGCTCGGGAAGGCCATCCAGGCTTCCGAGTTGCTTGTTCAGCGACTTCATCTCGGCTTGGTGTTCACGCTCCTTGGCCGCGATGTAGCTCTGCGCTTGCTCAGCCGTGACCTTGCCTGCCTTCGCTTGCGCAAGTAGGAATGCGACTTCGGAATCCACCTCGTCTCGCGTGTCCTTGACGATGGCATCTCGCCGCTCAGGGTCGCCGGGCTTCCCACCAGGCTGAGCGCGCGCCCGCTCGGCATCGTTGGCCACCTTGGACTTGTGGCAGGCCGCAAACAGCTCAAGCTTGCGAACAGGATCATCGCAGGTGTCGCACAACGGCTTGAGCTGCTCGCGTTCCTTTTCCGGCAGCTCGTTGATCAGCCGCCCGAAGGTCGTCGGATCCAGCTTGCCTAGAGCCTGCTTCTGCTGCTCAGGCGATAAGGACCGGAGCCGCTGCGCCGCTTCACGCGCATCCTTTTCCGTGACGACCCAGTCTGTCGCGCGCCGTGAGAGCTTGTCGGTGACGTCCTCTACTGCGCTGTCTGCGACGGCCGCAGGGGAAAACAGCCGGTCTGCGAGCGTCGGTGCATGACTCTGATTATCTTCGTCGCGGCCAAACATCGAGCCGAATAGGGCCGACATGGCCTCCGGGATGCCTGCACCAGGTCCTCGACAACTCGCCAGATCGGCGGGATGCGAGGGTGACTCGTGTGGTTTCGGCATGCCGCCGGACGGTGCGGACGTCTGATTCCAGAGCAGTGCCTGCGCCTGCCCCCCCCTTTCGCTGAGCGTAGTCCAGCATAATTCTTTCAGTATAAGGTCTAACCGTTAGCCGCCCCCTGATGTCCCATCCTTGCGAGGCCTCGACGCGGTTCACTCGCGACAATGCGGTCTGCCGACCGTCGGCACCATCGCCCGCGTCGCGTTCGGGCTCTCTGTGTCCGCAGCGTGGCTGGATTTTGGCATTGGCGACGGTCAGGCGGACACAGGCAGCAACGACACCGATGGCATGGGAGCCCGCCTGCTAGCGACACGCATCGCAAGAGGGCTCACGAAGGCTGCACTCGCTCGGACGGTAGGCCTGAGCCCGAGCGCATTCGCCAAGATTGAACACGGCGGCCAGTCAGGTGTAGACGTCGTCGATTCATTGGCGCAGGCACTGAAGCTATCGCCGGCCTGGCTGGCGTTCGGTGAAGGTGCCGAGGTCTTGCCGACCCGTCGTCGCGCCCGCCCCCCCCCGCCCAATCACCCGCCGACGCTCGCTGACTCCTCCCCCACCAGCAGCGCCCGCACCTGCGCCGGATGCCACAGTCCACCGTCTCGCGGCCGCATCCCCTCTGCCGCCAGTCGAATCCCGATTTCCCGCAGTGAAGTCCCCTCCGCTCGAAGCTCCAGCGCCCGTCTCAACGCCGCTTCTCTGTCGCCACGCAGCCCCACTTGCAGCAGCTTCGCAACCTGCGCTGGGTGCCAGATGCCGCCGCGCAGCGGAGTCGGTTTCTCTTTGCGCAGACGCTGACCAATCTGGTTCAGGCTCAGCCCCTGCGCGCGTAGCTCCTTCGCTCGCGCTGTCGCGGCTTCACGGTCATGCCGTCGCGGAACGCGCGGGCCAGTGGGCCGAATAGAGCGCACCTGCTCTGTCCCTTGTCGTCGCAGCAGGATGCTCAATCGCTGCGCTCTCCAGAGTCCGTCCCGTCGCGCTGGGATTCCTTTTTCGTTCAGGAGTCTCGCGATCTGATGCAACTTCAGACCCTCCGCGCGCATGTCGCGGATCTTGTGGAGCACTTCCTGTTCATCGGCCAGCGGCACCAACAGCCGCCGCCCATTCCCGTCGGTGTCGTGGCTGAATTCATAGCCATATGGCGCGGGGCCAAGCCGCACCCCCTGCTTCATCATGTGCTGTAGCGCATCGCGCGTGCGCTCGGAGATCACTTCCCTCTCGAACTGGTTGTAGTTGGCCAGATTCATCAGCACCATGCGCCCCGCCGCCGAGTGCGTGTTGACCATGCCGCACAGCGACAGCAGGTGATAGCGCTCGTCGCTGAAAAACTCTTCGACGAGCGAGCAGACATCGCGCAGCGAGCGCGACAAGCGATCCAGCTTCATGACGATCAGCGTGTCGGCGCGTCCTCGCCGCAGCAGCGCCAGCGCATCCTGAAGCGCAGGGCGGTCGAGCGTGGCCCCGGACACGCCCTCATCAGCTTTTATGTCGATGAGCTTGAGCGATTGCGCTTTGCAATATGCGCGAATCCTATCGCGTTGTACGTCGAGGCTCACGCCCTCGGAGGCTTGCTCCTGCGTGCTCACTCGCACGTACCCGACCGCCGTCCGAACATATCCGACCGCCGACCGCATCCTGTTTGTATTCCGCTGTGTGTGCATG
>JAEUJZ010000164.1 GCA_016794505.1 Myxococcales bacterium | reverse complement strand
CGGTGACGATGAGCAAAAACGCCTCCTCGACTGGAAAACAGGCCCACAGCCTCGACTCACAAACGTCTACTCCATCGCCAAAGCTGACCTCCCCCTCGTCGCTCAGTCCGCCTTCCAACCCGTCTTCAAGCTCTCCTCGGGTATCGCAAGCGGGTTGGCCTTCGCAGGCTGGCAGATCGAATCCATTGCCATCCTCGGTCTCCCATAGCCTCCGCTTCGCGCACCGGCTGCGGTCGCGACGTGCGTGCGTTCGTCCGCCGACCGGGCGGACACAAAGGTAGACTGAAGGCGCGGTTTTTGGCCGCGGTTCCCGGTCTTTCAGCAAGGAGTGCGGTCTGTGCAGCCCAGCGGGGTTCCGCTTTCACCTGGCGATGTCGTCGGCAAATACGTCGTGGTACGCCCTCTTGGCCAAGGCGGCATGGGCTTGGTCTTTGAAGTGCGCCACCAGACGCTGAGCACGCGGGCAGCGCTGAAGATCCTGTGGACTGGGCAGGGCCTCTCGCGCGAGCTGGTCGGGCGCTTTCTGACGGAAGCGCGAGCCAGCGGCGCCATCGAGCATCCCAGCGTCGTGCGCGTGCTGGAATACGACGCGCTGCCCAACGGCACACCGTACATGATGATGGAATTTCTGGCCGGCGAGACGCTGCAGCAGCGACTGCAAAAGACGCCGCGGCTGGGGCCAGAGTGCCTGCCGCTTCTGCATCAGATCGCAGACACCCTCGCCTTTGTCCACGGTCGCGGCATCGTGCATCGCGATCTAAAGCCGAGCAATCTGATGCTCGTCCCCGATCCGGCGGTAGCTGGAGGGGAGCGGGTCAAGCTGCTCGACTTTGGCATCGCCAAGATCCTGGGCTCGGCCGAGTCGCAGAGCGGCCTGGTGCCAGAGGTCCGCACCGCCGACGGGGCGCTGCTCGGAACGCCCGGCTTTATGGCCCCTGAGCTGTGGCAGGGAGCCGGAGCCGTCGACGAAAAGACCGATGTCTACGCCTTGGGAGTGATCGCGTATCAAGCGCTGTCCGGGCGAGCGCTGTTCGAGACGGGCGACGCAATGGCGCTGATGTACCAGCACATGACGAAGCAGCCGACGCCGCTGGGCATGCTCGCCGTCGACCTGCCCGAGCCGCTCTTGTCGCTGGTCGCCGACATGCTGCAGAAAGACAAAGCGCTGCGCCCGACGATGCGGCAGGTGGCGGATACGCTTTCGCGGCTGATCGTTGCCGGCGATGGCCGCCCGGCTACCGTGCCTGACGCGGTGTCGGCTCGGACGTCGGCTGCCGCTGCAGGCGCTGCAGCAACGTCGAGCCCGCCCGCATTGGCCGAGGCCGTGACACCGCAGCTACGGCAAGACCCAGCGTCTGATGTCGACGCTGCGGCGACGGGCAAAGCGCCTCAGAAAGACGCCAGCGCTCGTCTCGCCTGGACGACGCAGTCGCATCCCGATGCAGCGACGCTGAGTGGGGCGGCGACCCCACCGCGGGTGCCCGAAACGCCGACGGCTCCGAAGCTGCAGGCGCTGGCGCAGCCGTCGCAGATGATGGCGTCTGTGGCCCTGCCGGATGACCACACGCTGCGCGATAATCCAGCGCCGCCCCCCGAGCCCGCCACGCAGCGACACGAGCCTCCGCAAACAGCGCGGGCCATCGCTCTTGCGCTGATCGCCCTGGTGATCGCTGCCATCGCTGTCTGGCTTCTGCGGGGCTAAGTCGGCGCGTGTTCGTCGAAACGACGTTGGCGCACGGCGCGAGCTAGTTAGCCGCGACCTTTGCCTTTCGTTTTGCCGGCAGGCCGGGGAGCGAGGCCGGGGCCCGGCAGAGGCGCAGGCTTGGGCGCCACAGGCGCGGGGCTGGGCAGAGGCTCGGCGTTCTTTTTGCCGCGTGGGCGCTTGAACTGGTCCAGGCTGCGCAGCTTGACCGGGTCGTCGCTGTGCGTGGCGCGCAGGATCTTGACGACCTTCATATAGCGCGCATAGCGCTCGGCCTGCGCGACGATGAAGTGCTGGTGCGCCGCTTCATAGCGAGCCAGAAGCTCCATGTCCGCCTGCTTCTCTTCGCGCTGCGCCTTGACGTCGGCCTCTAGAACCTTGAGCTCGATGCCGGGCAGGCTCAGCTTTTGGGTCTTCAGGTGCGAGACCAAGCGCTCAAGCTGGTCGTCGAAGGTCTTCTGCGGCTTGGCGACTCTCATTGACATGGGGACTCCTTTGCGGCGCACCGTACCACGATGCATCCGGGCAGGAAATGCATGAATCGGCGGATCGATCGGTTCGTGAACACTGGGTTCACGGGCCCCATGGATGGTTTATAGATGCTAAATTTTTACGAACTGATCGTACTCAAACTCGAAGTAATGACAAAATTTGACAAATATACGAAAGAAATTTAACAAAATATCAATTCGTTGATGTTATCATGCGATTCACGTGAATCGGTATTCAGCGATTTATTCAAAAAACTCAAATTCATTACGATGAAAAAATAAATGATGTCCGCTTTGTTTTCATATTTTATGAATTTCTTGATCTGTGATTTGAATACATCAATTCTTCATAGAATACGATCGAATCGCGTAAAGAATTCAGAAATGCGGGAGAGGCCGCGTGACAGAAACGTCGCCAGCGATTCGACGCAGGGTGTAAAGATGTCGCCCTCGTGAGCCTTTTTAGGCGTCATCCCGAGGAGCCGATCATGAACCGACTGCTTCCCTTGTTTGTCCTTTTGGCATTCACCCAAGGCTGTGCCGGCCTCGCCGAAAGCTTCCGCACCAAGCGCCAAGCGGATCTGCGACAGCGCGCGGCGTTTGAGCTGCAGTGCCCCGCGGATCAGCTTCAGATCACTCCGCTTGACCAGGCGGCGGCGAGCCACGGCGGTGGACCCACGGGCGTCACAGGCTGCGGCAAGCAAGCGACGTATATCTGGGATGCCTATGGCACCGGCTGGATTCTAAACAGCGGCAAGCTGGCCAACGCGCGCTGAGTCGCCGTTCCCGTTCGCTTGCACGCCCATGCGCCGCGCGGCCTGTGGCTGGCCGCTTTGGGGCGCGGGCTTCACCGATAGAGCTACTTGTTGCCTTAAGACGCAGGGGCGTGATAAGGGTTCGTAGCCTTTCGGAAATTTTACTCCACACGCTCTGTCGCGCGGTCGTGGGCTGAGTTCTTGGGTCCAGGCGAGCTTCGCCGGGACGAAGGGGATTCGGTGATGTTGCGCGCGGCTCGCGGTCTTCAGCGAGCCAGGCAGAGCGGAGGCATAACGACCCCAACGCAGCACCGAAGACGGCCGGCCTCGCGCCGAGCCAAGGAGAACGCGACGAATGGAAACGATGCAAGAAGCGATGCAGCAGGGCGCTGGCGCCGAGACGCCGATCACGATGCGCCAGCTCTTGGAAGCGGGCGTCCACTTTGGTCACCAGACCAAGCGCTGGAACCCCAAGATGAAGCCGTACATCTTCGGCTCGCGCAACGGGATCCACATCATCGACCTGCAGCACACGGTGCGGCTGTTCAACCGCGCGTACAACTTCATCGTCAACACGATCGCCAGCGGCGGCACGCTGCTGTTCGTCGGCACCAAGAAGCAGGCCCAGGAAGTCATCCAGCAGGAAGCGCTGCGCTCGGGGCAGTACTTCGTCACGCACCGCTGGCTGGGCGGCACACTGACCAACTTCCGCACTGTCAAGGGCTCGATCGAGCGCCTGCGCACCCTTGAGAAGATGGCCGAAGACGGCACCTTCGATCGCTTGGGCAAAAAAGAAGTGCTGATGCGCATGCGCGAGCGCGAGAAGCTGGAAAAGGCGCTCGGCGGCATCAAGAACCTGTCGGATGTGCCCTCGGCGATCTACGTCATCGACGCCAAGAAAGAACACATCGCGATCTCGGAAGCCCGCAAGCTTGAGATCCCCGTCATCGCGATCGCCGACACCAACTGCGACCCCGATGTGATCGACTATGTCATCCCCGGCAACGACGACGCGATCCGCGCGATCAAGCTGTTTACCGGCAAGATCGCTGACGCCTGCGTGGTCGGTGGCCGCATTGGCCGCGAGCGCGCGGTGACCGGCCGTCACGACGGGGACGATCGTGGACACCACCAGGGCGGCCAAGCCCCAGCCGAGCGTGCGCAGCAGGCCCAGCCTGGCGACGGCCACGGACCCAAGGTCGAGGTCGCGCGGCGCCGTGGTGGTCTCCGCGGTCAGCCCGCCGCAGCAGCCACGCCCAGCTCGGTGATGGTCAGCGACGACGAAGAATAGTCTCGCGCCCCAGCTAGACATCCAGACACACCTTTTGTGCAGACGCGAGCTCGCCAGCCCTGGCAACCCAGGCGAGGCGAGCTCGTCTGCTGCGAAGACCCCTTTAGGAGACAAAGACAAATGGCCCAGATCACGGCGGCAATGGTGAAAGATCTGCGGGACCGCACCTTGGCGGGCATGGCGGACTGCAAAAAAGCGCTCGAAGAGACGGGCGGCGATATGGAAAAGGCGGCAGAGTGGCTGCGCAAAAAGGGCATCACCAAGGCCGGCCAGAACCAAGCGCGCGTCGCCACCGAGGGCGCGATCCAGTCGTACATTCACCTGGGCGGCAAGATCGGCGTCCTGGTCGAAGTCAACTGTCAGACCGACTTCGTCGCGCGCACCGACGACTTCAAGAACTTCTGCAAAGACATCGCGATGCACATCGCCGGTCGCGATCCCTTCCCGCTGTATGTCTCGGACGAAGAGATTCCGGCGGCGATGGTGGAAAAAGAGCGCGCCTTCCACATGGAAAAAGCGCGTGAGCAGCAGAAGGGCAAGCCCGAAAACATCCTGGCCAACATCGTCGAAGGCCAGGTCAAGAAGTGGAAGAAAGACATCTGCCTTCTGGATCAGGAGTTCGTCAAGGATCCCAGCAAGGACATCCGCTCGCTGATGCTGGAGCTTTCGGCAAAGACCGGCGAGAAGATCTCGATCCGTCGCTTCGCCCGCTATGCACTCGGCGAAGGCATGCAGAAGAAGAGCGAAGACTTCGCCAGCGAAGTTGCCGCGCAGATCCAAAAGGCCCAGAGCTAGTCGCCGAAGGGGGGAGCCATCCCCGACGGTCCACTGCCTTTATCGCGCGTCGTGCCCGCGCCCACCCTCACCCCATGATCGCTCGCCGCGATCACTGAGCCGAATCCATGACGCCACAGGCTCCTTTGACCTCTGATGCAAAGACGCAGTTTCGTCGGGTGTTGCTGAAGCTCTCGGGCGAGGCACTGATGGGCCGCGAGAAGTTCGGCATCGATCCCGCGACCCTGCATCGCATCGCCGAAGAGGTGAAGAGCGTCCACAGCCTGGGCGTCGAGGTGGCGCTGGTGATCGGCGGCGGCAACATCTTTCGTGGGGTGGCCGCGTCGACGCAGCATGGCATGGACCGCGCCAGCGCCGATTACATGGGCATGATGGCGACGGTGATGAACGCGCTGGCCATGCAAGATGCGATCGAGCGAAGCGGCCTGCCGACCCGCGTGCTGTCTGCCATCGAGATGCGCGAGCTATGCGAGCCATACATTCGCCGCCGCGCCATCCGTCACCTAGAGAAAGGCCGCGTCATCATCTTTGCCGCAGGCACAGGCAACCCGTACTTCACGACGGACACGGCTGCGGCCCTGCGCGCGATGGAGATCCACGCCGACGTGCTTCTGAAGGCGACCAAGGTCGATGGCATCTATGACAAGGATCCCATGCAGCACAAGGACGCCGTGCGCTTTTCGCGCCTGACGTACATCGAGGTGCTGCAGCGGAACCTCAAGGTGATGGACTCGACGGCGATTGCGCTGTGTCGCGACAACAGGTTGCCGGTCATCGTCTTTGACCTGCATCAGCCCGGCAACATCTGCCGCGTGGCGAGCGGCGACGCCAGCATCGGTACACGCGTCGAGTAATCACGACGCAAGGTTCCTTGTTTCAACCCTCAGCGCGGCCCTTTTGCGACGGAACCGCGCTGAACTTGACTGAATTTTCCCCGCAAGAGAGGATTCAAAACAATGGTGAACGATGTCCTCAAGGCCTTAGATGGCGACATCGCCAAGGCCCTGGAGGCGCTGAACCGGGACCTGTCCAAGGTCCGCACTGGCCGCGCCAACGCCACCATGCTCGACGGGATTCGCGTCGACTATTACGGCACACCGACGCCGCTGAACCAGGTGGCGAACATCAGTGTGCCCGAGCCTCGCATGCTCATCGTCAAGCCGTGGGAGAAGCGTCTGATCCCCGAGATCGAAAAGGCGATCCGCGCGGCCAGCTTGGGCATCAACCCGACGGCTGACTCGGAAGTGGTGCGCCTGCCGATCCCGGCGTTGACCGCGGATCGCCGAAAAGAGCTGGTCAAGCAAGTCAAGAAGCATGCCGAAGACGCCAAAGTGGCGGTTCGCAAGTGCCGTCAGACGGCGCGCGAGACGCTGGAAGGCGGCGGCAAGAGCGGCAAGGTACCCGAGGACGATGTCAAAAAAGGCCTGGAGAAGATCCAGACCAAGATCGACGACGCGACCAAGCAGGTCGACGTGATCAGCGACAAGAAGCAAGCCGAGATCATGGAGGTCTAGCCTCTGGAGCAGCTGTTATCACCGAAGTTTGGCAAGTATGAACTCTTGGCCCACCTGGCGACGGGTGGCATGGCCGAGATCTACTTGGCGCGGATGGGGGGCACCGACGGCTTTTCCAAGCTGGTGGTGGTCAAGCGCTTGCTCCAGAATCTGGTCGGCGACAAAGAGTTCGTCGAGATGTTCTTGGACGAGGCGCGCATCAACGCGCGGCTCTCGCACTCGAACATCGTGCAGGTCTTGGACCTAGGTGAAGCCGATGGCCAGTACTTCATGACCATGGAGTACGTGACCGGCCTGTCGGTGGCGCAGGTCGGTCGCATGTCGGCGCAGCGCCTGGGCGAGGTACCGCAAGGCGTGGCCTGCGGCATCGTGGCGCAGGCCTGTGCCGGCCTGCACAGCGCCCACGAGACAACGCTGCCCGATGGCAGCAACATGGGAATCATTCACCGCGATGTCTCGCCGCAGAACCTGATCCTGACGTACGAAGGCTTCGTCAAAGTCCTCGATTTCGGAATCGCCAAAGCCGAAGGGCGCGCGACGCAGACCAAGGCCGGCACGGTCAAAGGCAAGTTCGCGTACATGAGCCCCGAGCAGTGTACGGGCGAAGGCATCGATCGCCGCACCGACATCTTTGCGCTCGGCATCATCCTGTTTGAGCTCTGCACGTCGCGTCGCCTGTTCAAGCGACCCAATGCCTTTGAGACCTATGAGGCGATCATCAAGGGCGACATCCCCGATCCGACGTCGGTGTCGCCCGCGGTGACGCCGCAGATCTCAGCCGTCATCATGAAGGCTCTGGCCCGAAAAAAGGAAGACCGCTTCCCAACGGCCGAGGCCATGCAAGAAGCGCTGGAACATGCCATGCGCAAGAGCCAGATCCGCGGCAAGTCGACGGATCTGGCGCGTTTCCTCGAACAGAACTTCGCCGATCAGATCAAAGAACAAGAGGATCTGATTCGCCGGATCGAAAGTGGCGCCTTCAACCAGCCCGACGCTGAGCAGAGCGAAGCCAGCCACCTGGCCGAAAACTACGCTGCGCTGGTCGAAGAAGAGCTGGAAGAAATCGACGACGGTCCGACGGAGACCAACGAGAAGAGCCTGGCGACGGGTAAAGCGGCTCCTCCGGCGCTACCGCCGCCTCCGGTGCGCGGCATCAATCAAGAAAACGCGCCGATCGCCAACCTGCCGGTGTCGATGGCTCTGCCGATCATCGATCCCAAGCAGGTCGTCGCTGACATGCTCGCCGGTAAGCAGCCGAACCTGTTCGGCGATGCGCGACCGCAGCATCCAACGCCGACGCCAACGCCATCCCCCGCGGCTCGTCCTAACACCGGGCAAGGCCTGGCTCCCAAGCAGCCGACTCCGGTGCCGACGTCTTCGGGGTCGCAGGGCTTTGTGTCTGGACCACATGCCGGCCCCGTCGGAGCAGGTCCGTCCGCCACAGCGCAGCCGGGCGCACCGATGGGCTTTTTGGATCGCATGGCGAACTTGCCGCTTTTGTACTTGATCTTGATTGGAATTGTCTTGGCGCTGGCGGGAGCCGGCGTGACAGCGCTGATCGTCTTCTGAGCCAAGGGGGCGCGTCGCAGATCGAACAAGCGCCGTGCATGGGGTCCAGTGCCCGCGCAGAAGCTTGCGAACCCAGGGCCGGAAGATGGGCCCTTCCCGAGTCACAATTGTTCGGTTCTTGACAGAAATTTGTCAGCGTGGAAAGTGACATACTGTGCCAGAGAAAGCTGCTGATATCTTTCTTCGTACTGGGGTATTAACCAAGCAGGGCCTACAGGCTGCTCAGGCCCTAAAGCAGCGCGATGGAGGAACGATTAGTGAAGCCATCGTGCGCCTGGGACTCTTAGACGAGGAGCACCTTGTCGCGGCGTTCCAGAAGAACCTGAGCATCGCGCGCGTGTCGGCCGCTGCCCTTGCGCGAGTGCCGCGCGACGTCTTGTCGACGGTACCGCCGCACATGGCCGCCGAGCTGCGAGTCATCCCAACGGATCTCGACAGCACAGGCAACCTGACGCTGGCCATGGTCGATCCAACGGACGACCGCGCCGCCGAGGAGGTAGCCGCGTACACGCAGCGGCAGGTGCAGCGAGCGGTTGCGTCTCCGACGGCGATGCGCGAGGCTCTGCGCACGCATTATGGGGTCCAGCTAGGTAAGGCCGGCGCAGGCGGTGGGGCGCCAGCGGCGAAGGCTGCGGCCAAGCCAGCGGCTGCCCCGGCGGCGACTCCTGCAGCAGCCAAGCCAGCAGCTGCCCCGGCGGAAAAGGCCGCAGCAGCGCCCGCGGCGACGAAGCCAGCGGCCGCGCCCGCGGCGGCCCCGACTGCAGCCAAGCCGACCGCAGCCCCGGCTGCAGCGAAGCCTGCGGCAGCAGCGCCTGCGGCGGCAGCGCCCGCGGCGACGAAGCCCGCTGCAGCGCCTGCACCTACGGCAGCAGCAGCACCGGCTGCAACACCTGCGCCCGTGGCAGCGCCCGCTCCTGCGGCAGCACCTGCCCCTGCGGCAGCGCCCGCTCCTGCGGCAGCACCTGCCCCTGCGGCTCCGGCTGCAACAAAACCCGCTGCGCCTCCGGCTGCGGCTCCGGCTGCAACGAAGCCCACCGCGGCCCCGGCGCCCGCCCCTGCCGCCGCAGCGACGAAGCCAGCTGCAGCCCCGGCTGCACAAAAGCCTGCCGCAGCAAAGCCAGCGGTTGCTCAAGCACCGACGGCGGCGGCAGCGAAACCAGCGGCGGCCCCAGTCGTTGCCAAGCCCGCAGCGACTCCAGCGGCGACGACCCCGGCGGTCGCGAAGCCTGCAGGGGCTCCGGCTGTGGCCAAGCCTGCTCAGCCAGCGACTGGCCAAGCGGCGGTGGCCAAGCCAGCGGCTGCCCCGGTGGTGGCGACCAAACCTGCCGTAGTCAAGCCCGCAGCGGCCCCCGCGGCGATGACACCTGCAAAGGCTGCTTCCGAGAGTGCGGCCCCCACGGCGGGTCCAGGAAGCGACGTCGATCCGCAGTCGCTCAAGGCGCTGGCTCGGGCGATCAATCCGGCGGGCGTACCGACGGCCACCGCGGCCGCTGATGCTCCTCCCAAAGAGGCGGCTCGCTTTGCGAAGTACGTCGATCGTCTGCGTGCCGCATCCGAGCGCGATCAGGTGGTTTCTGCGCTGCTCGACTGCGCAGGCGAGTTCGGCGAGGCGGCAGCGCTGTTCGTGCAGCAGCAGAAACAACTGGCGTGCCTCGATGGCCGTGGCCCTGACCACGTTGTCATGAGCCTGAAGTGGTTCTCGATCGCGACCGATGAACCGTCCGCGTTTGCGGACGTCATGGCGTCACGTCAGGCGTTCTTTGGGCGGCTGCCTGACACGGCGGTAAACCAGTCGCTAAAGACGTCGCTGAGCAGCTCGGAAGGCGAGCAGCTGTTCCTGCCGCTTACGGTGGGCAGCCGCAGCATCGGCGTGCTGTACGTCGACGAGATCAAGCAGGATCCGAAGCCGTTTCTGCTGGGTCTTCAGTACTTGGCGCAGGAAGCGGGCGGCGCGTTCGCTCGCATCATCATGGCCAAGAAGAAGAGCTAGTCAGCCTCGCTTTTTTCGCTCCTTCTCGACGACATTCACACATCCCCCGCAGTCCACAGCGCACAGGCAGCGCGGCCGCGACAGAGCCGACGCGCCTCGGGCTGTTTTAGGGTTCAGCGTCGGGCTTGACCAGCACGGCGCGATACGTCGTCAGTGCGCGCTGAAAGTCGGCGAGCGCATCGATCTCGCGCAGGGCTGCTTCAAACGTCGCTTGTTCGCGCAGGTTGACGACGAACAGCGTGCTGTCTCCGAGGGCAAAGCGCTCGCGCTCCGCGGCCTCGACCTCGCGCGAGGTCTTGAGCTCGTCGGTGGCAATCCGCACGCGCTCGGCCGCAGCAGCCAAGGCCGAGAGCATGTCGCGAAGCTCGGTGCCGACGCGATCGCGCTGCAAGCGCAGCTGCGCGTCGATGCGCTGCATAGCGGCCTGAGCGGCTGCGGATCGGCCCCGTGCGGCACGGTTCAGCGTCGGAATGTCGATGACCAGCGAGCCCTCTAAGACCGTTGGCTCGCGCGAGGCCAGCCCCGGTCCGAAGTCCTGTGACACCGCGACCTGGGCATCGATACCGGGAGCCATCTGATTTCTGGCCCAGTCGCGCTCGACGCGCTGCTGCTCGCGCTGCAGGCGCAGGCGCTCGACATCGGGACGACGCTGCATGGCCCACTCGATGTCGCGCTCGATGCGTCCCTGACTCTGATCGATTCCCGACGAGGGGGGTCGCGGGAACTCGCTGGGCATGCGCTGCATGTCGACCAGAACAGGCATCCCGTCGCTGGCCCGCAGATACAACGACAGCTCGATGGCGGCCTGCTGCAAGGCTCTCTCGGCCAGCACGGTCAGGCCCTTGCGCTGCAAGAGCGCCCGTCGGTTGTCGGTGCGCTCGATCGCCGGCAGCTCACCACGCTGTACGCGGATCGCCATCTGATCATCGCGCGTGGTCGCAAGCTGCAAAAGCGCCTGCGCCGTACGAAAGCGCTGTCCGGCGGCGAGCCAGTCCCAGTACCGCAGGCCCCCCAAGCGCAGCGAGTCGATGCGCTGCTGCACAAGCCCCGTGGTCGCGACGCCGCGGCCCAGCTCGGCACGGCTGATGTTGGCCCGTCGGCGATCGATGGGTCCGTTGCGCCACATCGGCACTTGAACGCCCGCGCGCAGCTCGCCGTACTGGTTGGTTTCCAGCTTGCCGTCGTAGTCGGCGAACTTGCCAAAGGACACGCGATAGCCGCCAAAGAACGTCGTGCCCCACCACGGCGTCGGCGCTTCGACGAGCAGGTCGGCGCGTCCGCCTTGGTAATAGCCCAGGGCGGCGCCGTCGGCGCGAGCGCGGGCGATGGGATCAAAGGCACCCCGCGCGGTCTGGAGCTCAGCTTCGGCGATCTGCACATCGCGCTGCGCGGCTTCGATCAGGGGATAAAAGCGCTCGACGGACTGCACAACCTCGGGCAATAGGAGCGGTCCACCAGCTGCGCTGCTCGAAGCATCCGCAGGCGAGCGGGCGGCCGTGGTGTCGGCATGAGCTCGACGGAACGCCGGGCCCTGCGAGCCGCCATCGACGCACAGAGCCAAGGCAAACGAGCTGGCCAGAAGAGCACTCGAAAGCAACGAAGCGGATCGTGTGCGCATTACTTGGACTCCGTTCCTTTGCCAGACTTCGCCTTGTCACCCAGGCCGGGCTCTTCGCTGGCGATGATGGGCGGAAAGCCGTTGAACTGCCGCCAGAGCTCGTAGCCCAGACGCACTTGCCCCAGAAGCACCCAGGCATTGACGCGCACGCCCTGTCGCAGATAGCGGCCCGATGGCCAGCGGCCGGCAAGGCCGGCGGACTCGTCGGGCACCACCAAGATGCGGAACTTGCCTTTGCCGTTGTCGGTGGCATCGATCAGCGCAATGCGTCCCGGAAACGTGCCAATGGCGACGGAAGGCCAGCCGACGAACTGCACGGCAGGCCAGCCCTCGAACTGCAGGCGAACTTGACGCCCGTCGGCCAAAAGCGGCATGTCGTTGCCGTCGATCCAAACCTCGGCGGCGCGGGCTTCGCTATCGGGAACCAGGATGGCGATGGCGTCACCGGCTTTGACCATCTCGCCCCCGAGGCCGCCGACCAAGCGCAGGATGGTTCCCTGCATCGTTGCCTTGACGACTTGGGTCGACTGACGAGCGACGCGGACCTCGGTGCGGGCTAGCTCGGCGGTGGCATTGGCGACTTCGGCAAGGGCCGTGGCCTTGCCAGCGCGGGCGTCTTCCAAGAGCGCGTGGGCGTCGGTGGTTATACGTGCTTGATCGGATCGTAGCGCAGAAAACTCGCTACGCGAAGCCGATAGAGCAGCGCGGGCGCGGTCGACTTCGGTGCGCGTGCGAACCGCTTCCAGATCGGCAAGCTCCAGCGCTCGCGTCGAGCTAAGGCCCTTTTCATACAGCGCCTGCTGTCGTTCCAAGTTGAGCTGGGCGGTGCGCTGCGTGGCTTCCGCGGCGGCCACGGCCTGGTTCGAGGCATCCAGGCGGTCACGGGCCATGCGACTGCGCGCAGAGGCGGCCGCGATGGCGGCGTTGCGCGAGCCAGACAGCGATGCGATGCGATCGTCGAGCGAGCTGACGCGAGCCCGTGCCGCTTCCAGGCGCTCGCGCACGGCGTCGCGCTCTTCGCGCAGACGGACCATCAGCGAGGGATCGTTGTCCGAGAGCTCGACGATGAGATCGCCAGGCTGCACCCGCGAGCCTTCGCGAACGCCCCACTTGATGATGCGGCCGTCGATTGGCGCCTCGATGTTCTGCTGCCTTTCCGTCGGGGTATAGGCCACGATGCGGCCTGTGCCGGGCAGGTTCTGCTGCCAGGGCACCAGCAGAAGTCCGATGGCCAAGGCCACCAGAAGCACGATAAGCGCCTTGGCAACGGTGCGAACGCTGTGCGGCGACTGCACCAGGGCCAGCGTCGAAAGCTGGCCGCCAGACGCCATATGACTAGACGCGGGGACTCGCATCGGCGCCTCCTTGATTCGCTGGAGCGGCAGCGGGCAGATACGCCACAAGCTGCTGGTCGACGAGGGTGTAGGCGCTCTGGCAGGCTTCGATAAGCGGACTGCCCGGCGCCACACAGATCACCACCGTCGGACGATTGGGGCCGCGCAGGAGGCCAGACAGCCAAGCCGGCTCGCGCTCGACATGGGTCAGCGCGGGGCCATCGATGAGCAGCAGTCGCGGTCGCAGCAACAGCGCGCGGGCCGCGAGCAGGCACTGCCTTTGCCGCTGCGACAGCACCGATCCGCCGCTTTGCAGCGGGCGACGCAGACCCTGCGGATCCGACTGCAGCTCGTGCCACAGACCCACGGCGAGCAGCGCGCTGCGCAGCTCACTCGGCGAGGCATCGCTGCGACCGCAGAGGATGTTTTCTTCGAGGGTGCCCGTGAAGATCTCGCTGGCATCGCCCCGCAACAGCACGACGTGCTGGCGCAGCGACGGCAGGTACAGATCGCGGACCGACAGGCCATCCAGCTCGACCAGGCCGCTCTCGACGGGGACCAGGCCGTACAGCGCCTCGCAGAGCAGGCTCTTGCCGGTGCCGGCCGGCCCGATGACGGCGATGCTCTGTCCGGGCGCGATCGATAGGTTGAGGTTGCGCAGGATCGGCGCTTGTCCAGGGTAGCCGAGGCTGACCTGATGCAGCTCTACGCGCATGCCGGGCTCGCTGCTCTGCGACGAGCGGGGCGGCAGCTGCACGGGGTTATCGAGCGGCTCTAGCTCGATATCGAGCAGGTGCCCAAGCTTGTCCAAAGAGGCCAGCAGGTCGTACAGACTCTCTAGGTATTTCCCGAATTTCGCGAGGGCGGCGACGACCCCGCTGACGATGATTTCGGATGCGACAAGCTGGCCGATGGTGAGCTGCCGGCCGATGACCAGGGCGCCACCGATCCCCAGAAGCGCAGCGCTGGCCAGAGCCTGAATGAACAGCAGGCCGCCGATCTGGCGCAGCAGGATGCGAAAGTGATCGCGCCGGGCCTGCACATAGCCGCGCAAGAGCAGGTCCGCGCGCTCTTGGGCCAGCGTCGGACCGTGGCCCGCTTTGAAGGCCAGGGGCTGGAACATGACCTGCACCAGCCAGTCAGCGACTGCGTACTTGGCACGCGACTCGCGAATCGCTGACGAGACCGCGCCGCGCCCCAGGGCAAACATGACGAACACGGCGCAGACGAGAAGCGCGCCGGCAAAGGCCAAGAGCAGCGGGTGATAAAACGCCAAGATGCACAGGCCGATCAGCACCTGCAGAACCACGGCCAGCCCGTCGAGCAGCAGGCCCGCCATCGACTTCTGCACAGTGGTGATATCGAACATGCGCGTGATCAGCTCGCGGCCGTCGTGATCGTCGAGCGCGTGATAGCTGCGGTGGGTCAGCCGGGCGGCGAGATCCGCGCCCATGCGGACGAACAGCCGCGCTTGCAAAAGCTCGACGACGCTGGTTTCGAGCATGCGCAAGACTCCGACCACGACCAGGCCGACAAACAGCATCAACGTCAGAAGCACAACCGGCTGCAGCAGCACGCCGAACGAGACCTGGTTGATCAGCGACTGCACTGCGATCGGCGTGGCCAGCGACAGCAAGCCGATGACGACGGCATAGATGCTGACGATCCAGATGTCACTGGCTTCCAGCGACAGCAAGCTGAACAGGCGCTGGCGGGGCGACAAGTGCCCATGAGCCGGCCCATGCCCGTCGCTGTGCCCATGCCCATGTCCATGTCCGTGCCCGTCCCCGTGGCCTTTGGCGGGCGAGCCCGGCGCGGGGCCAGGCTGGGCTGCTGCGTGCGGTGACGCGGGGGCGGACGGCTGGCCGGTCGGCTCTGATGCACCGACTGCGGCCGTCGGGCTGGGTGCATCTGCGGCGTGAATACGCAGCGCGGGGAGGTTACTGGCCGAGGCCAAGGCCGAGAGCGGCAGGTCCGCGGTTGTGATGTGTGGGGCCGCATCGATCGTCCCGGTCGGGTTGCCGGTCTGGCCTAGCTCGACTCCGGGCTTGTCGAGGTGGCCGGACTCATGCGGCGGCTTAGAGGGAGGAGGGGCAGTCGACATGCTCGTTCCCTGTCTGCAGCGAAAGCACGCTGCCAACAAAATAGACCTAGTCAAGGTCGATGCCGACGACGCGTCGGCAGCTTCAGAAAGAACAAACGGCGGTGGCTGAGATCTGCAGGGACCCGCACGGCCACCCCTTCAGTGGATGCCCGGCGGGTCACGTTGAGCGATCACCCTCTTGCTTGGGCGGAAGTCCTAGCGTATGTCCGGCCTCGGGAGCGCGCCAGATGGCACGTGCAGCGTACGCAGATTCGTCCGCAATAGCGCCCAGCCAGAACGGCGATCGGGTGGGTGCCGGGACCGTCTATCAAGGGGCGTGGCTGAGCCAACCCGTGGTCCTGCACTGCGATGTCGTGGTCGTCGGCAGCGGAGCGGGCGGGTCGATGCTGGCGGCGGAGGCCAGCCGAGCGGGCCTGCACGTCGTGCTGTTGGAAGAAGGCGGCTATCACACGCCGGCCAACTTCAACCAGCGCGAAGGCGACATGCTGCCGCTGCTGTTTCAAGATGCCGGCGGGCGCAGCACCCGCGACGGTGCGGTCACCATCTTAAGCGGGCAAGGAGTGGGTGGCTCAACCGTACACAATACGAACCTGTGCAAGCGCGCCCCGGAAGCGATCTTGGATCGCTGGGTGCGCGAGCACGGCGCCCGCGGCTGGTCTGCGTCTGACCTCGCCGTCGACTATGAAGCGGTCGAGGCAGAGCTCTCGGTGACGTTGCTTACCGAAAGCGATGTCAACGCACACAACGCCGTGATCCGTCGCGGAGTACAAAAGCTGGGCTGGCGCGGCGGCCTGCTTTCTCACAATCGGCAGGGCTGCGCCCGCAGCGGCTTCTGCGAGCTTGGCTGCGCCTTTGATGCCAAGCAGAACGCGCTAAAGATTCTGGTGCCACGACTGCTGCGGCAAGGCGGCGTGCTGGGCTGTCAGCTACGCGCAGAACAGGTGCTGGTGCAGAACCGTCGCGCCGTCGGCGTGCGAGGCCATGCCGTGCGCTCGGATGGCGAGCCAGGCGTTGCGTTTCACGTCCATGCCCGTGCCGTCTGTGTGGCGGGAAGCGCCATTGGTTCCGCGCTGCTGCTGCATCGCAGCGACGTGGCCGATCCCTATCGCGTGGCGGGCCGCAGCCTGCGTCTGCACCCGTCGGTGGCAGTGGCCGGTGTGTTCGACGAGCGCATCGATGCCTGGCGCGGCATTCCGCAGAGCTTCGAGTGTACCGAGAAGCTGTCGTTTGCCGCCGGAGCGGACGATCGCTGCTGGCTGATTCCGGCGTTTGCACACCCCGCGGGCTTTGCCGGGCTCTTGCCGGGCTTTGGTCCCTCGCACGCGCAGCGCATGCGCGACTATCCTCGCGTGGCGGCGCTGGCCGCCATGCTGCACGACGAGACAGCCGGCGAAGTGCGCAGCGATCGCCAGGGGCGGGCGAGCATTCGATATTCCCTGTCGACCGATGATGCCGCGGCGCTGTTTCGCGGGATAAAAGCCGCGGGCGAGGTGTTGTTTGCAGCCGGTGCCAAGGAAGTCGTGGTGCCGCTTGCGACCCCGCTTGTGGCGCGACGGCCGCAGGATCTTGAGCGCGTCTGTCAGCATCGCTACCGTCCGCTCGATCCGCTCCTGACCTCGGTGCATCCCATGGGCAGCTTGCCTTTGGGGGACGACCCGCGGCGATCGGTCGTCGATCCCCAGGGACGTCATCATCAGGTCGCCGGCCTGTATGTTGCGGATGGCAGCCTGTTTCCCACCTCGATCGGCGGTCCGCCGCAGCTTTCGATTTACGCCGCAGGTCGCAAGATCGCGCGCCATCTGGTGGCCGATCTGCAGAAGGGCGCGGGGGGATTGCGATGACCTTTGCGCACGTTCAGGGGCTGCGGTTCGTCGCGGCGGGTCTTGCTCGCGGGCTGCTGCCCGTCGCGGCGGTGATGGTAGGCATGGCGCTTTCGGGCTGCGCGGCCTGGCATGACTTGTTTCAGCGCGATCAGCCGGATCCCGTCGCGCTCACCGAGGCGCTTTCGGTGCCGACTCCCACTTCGACGGATGTGGCGGTGGTGCTCGGCTGTCCCAGCGAAGACGACGGCCGGCCTTCGCCCTGCCTGCAGTGTCGCGTGCGCGCCGCGCAGCAGGTGCTGGTGCAAGGCCGTGTGCAGGCGCTGATCTTTTCGGGCGGTGCCGCGCACAATCGCCACGTCGAAGCCGAGGTCATGGCCCACCTCGCGCAGCGTCGAGGAGTCGGGCGTGAGCGCGTGCTCTTGGAAGGTCAGTCGCTGACCACATGGCAGAACCTGCGCTATTCGCAGCGCATCATGCAGGCGCATGGCTTTCGCTCGGCGCTCTTGATCTCGACGCGCGATCACCTGCCGCGAGCCCGTCGCTTTGCCGCGTACTACGGCATTCCGGTGGCGCTGTTTGCCTGCGAAGACGCGGTGGCCAGCGAGGTGGCGTCGCGGGCGCCGCCGTCAGCGCGACAGCATTAGCTGCATCACCAGGACCGCGATCACGCCGATCAAGACGCCGAGCACGATGGCGATGATCACGCTGGCGCGGTTGGTGCGAGCGGGAACCATGCCCGCCGACTGACTGGCCATGCCGGCCGCAGGCCCCCCCGACTGCGCAAGCGGCACCACGGCCGACGACGAAGCCGGACCGGAAGCAGGCTGCGTCGGCTTGGCGGTGGGTGCGGCCGCAACCGGCATATCGAGTCGGGGCAAGCCCAGTCCAGACGAAAGAGCAGGATCTGCCGGCGATATCGGCGTCAAGATCGGAACCGACGGCACCGGGGCCACCGCTGCGCTGCTCTGGCTTGTGGGCGGCGCCGACGCGCTTGCGGCCGCCGCATCCGCGGCCCCTTGGCTGCCGCCGGCAAAGCTGTTCGATCCATCGGGAACGATGCGCATCGGCATCGAGGTCGCGGAAGCCGGCGCCGCCAGACCCGATCCAGCGCCCCGCGCAGGCGGTGCAGGGGGCGGGGGCCGCGTCGTGCGCAGCGGCAGCGACGAGCGCGACGGAGCATCTCCGGCCGGGGGTGGCTGCACGGGCGGAAGGCCCGTCTGGCTGACATCGCGCCCCGACTTCGGAACGACCATCGCTTTGCGCTGCTGAATCTGGCTGGGACTGATCACTTGCAGCGGCATGGTCATCGCCCGCCGCGGATTTGCGCCATCGCCCGTCTGACCCGGCTGCGGCGGCGGAGGCGGCCCCGGCACGCGGCCCGACATATTGCGCATGGGCAAGCCGCTCGACATGCGGTCTTCGACGGCGGTCGGCACCGATGCGCTGGCTGCCATCGAGGCGGCAAAGGCCGCTTCGCGCTCTCGTTCCCGTCGCTCACGCGATAGCTTGTCGGCGAAGATCTCGCGCATATAGCGACCCAAGGCAGGGACACTGGCGTCCCAGCCTGCCTGCTGCACGAAGTCGAGCAGCGCATCGTGGAACGCCTTCGCCGAGTCAAAGCGCTGCTCGCGATCCATGGCCAGCGCCCGCATCAAGATATCGTCGAGATCTTTGGGGACCTCGGGATTGACGGTGCCAGCCGGGGGCGCTGGCTCTTCGGTGACGGCTACCAGCGTCGCCAGATCGGTTGCGCGCTTGAACAGGCGGCGCCAGGTCAGAAGCTCCCACATCAGCGTGCCGACGGAAAACACGTCCGAGCGCGCATCGAGCTGATCGCTTCTTGTCTGCTCAGGCGACATGTAGGCGTACTTGCCTTTGATCATGCCGGCCTGCGTCTGATCCATGTCGCGGGCCCGCGTCGCCTTGGCGATGCCGAAGTCGATGATCTTGGTGACGCCGTCGTAGGTCACCAGCACGTTCTGCGGCGACACATCGCGATGCACCAAGCCCAGGGGATGGCCATCATCGTCGACCAGCGTGTGCGCATAGTGCAGGCCGGCCAGCGTGTCGATGATGATGCGCAGCACCAGCGGCATCGGGGGCCGCTTGTGGACGGCGTCCGCCTGCTGAGCAATGCCGCGCAGGTCTTCGCCGTGGATGTACTCCATCGCCAGGTAGTACGTCCCGTCGGACTCGCCCTGGTCGAAGATGTCGACGATATTCGGGTGCTTGAGCTTCGTCGCCAGCTTCGCCTCGTTCATGAACATGCGCACGAACTCGGCTTCTGAGCTGTGGTGCGCAAACAGGCGCTTGACGATCAGCGGCGACGGTCGGTTGGCAATGCGCGGCGGCGCAAGCGACGGGTTCGGCTTGGCCAGATAGATCTCGGCCATGCCGCCTTCCGTCAGCTTGCGTTCCAGCAAGTATTTCCCGTAGGGGACAGCCACAGCCGACACGATAGAAAAGGAGAGCCCTCGAATCGTATGATGCTTCCCCCCGAAGGGTCAACCTAGTATAGAGCGGTCGTCTTTGGCAGAATCGCCTGCCCGCAGTTCCAGACCCCATCGATTGTCGCCGTCGGTAGCCGTCGAAAAACAACAGACCGCGCCGACCGATGTCGCGAAGGAGACCTCGCATGTTTGATCTGACCCTCTCGGAAGAGCAAGAAGCCCTGCGTAAGACGGCGCGCGAGTTTGCGCGCGAAAAGATCGCCCCGGTCGCCGGCCACTTCGACGAAGAGGGCGAATTCCCCACGCAGATCTTCCGGCAAGCCTGGGAGCTAGGTCTGATGAACGCCGAGGTGCCCGAGCAGTACGGCGGCCTGGGTCTGTCCTGCCTCTCGCACTGCTTGCTCATGGAAGAGATCGCGTGGGCCTGTGCCGGCGTCAACACCTCGATGGCCGCCAACATGCTCGGCGCGATGCCGATCATCATCGCCGGCAGCGACGATCAGAAGCAGCGCTACCTAAGCTGGCTGATCCGCGAGCCGATCTTCGCCTCGTACTGCTGCTCGGAACCAGAGGCTGGATCCGATGTCGCCGGCATGCGCACCCACTATGTCAAAGACGGCGACAGCTATGTCTTGACCGGTCAGAAGCGCTGGATCACCAACGGCGGCCACGCCAGCTTTTACACGGTCTTGGCCACGTCGGATGCCAAGCCGGAAAAGGACCTCAAGGCGCGCAACCGCAAGATCGCCTGCTTCATCGTCGACCGCGATCTGCCCGGCGTAAAGGTCGGCAAAGAAGAAAACAAGATGGGCCACCGCGCCAGCAACACCGTCGATGTACTCTTCGACGAGGTGCGCCTGCCCAAGGCCGCGATCCTGGGACAGGAAGGCGAGGGCTTCAAGATCGCCATGAAGACCTTTGACCGTTCCCGCCCCTGGATCGCCGCGGGAGCCTCCGGCATCATCGCCCGCGCGCTGCACGAGTGCCGCGCGTATGCCCTGCAGCGCAAGACCTTTGGCGTGCCGATCGCCAACCATCAGGCGGTGCAGTTCATGCTCGCCGACATGGCCGTCGCGCTCGAAGCATCGCGCTCGCTGTGCCACAAGGCGGCGTGGATGGTTGATCAGGGCAAGCTCGACTCGGTCGTGTCGAGCATGGCCAAGCTGTACAGCGCCGACATGGCCATGAAGGTGGCCACCGACGCCGTGCAGATCTTCGGCGGCTATGGCTATACCAAGGAATATCCCGTCGAGAAGCTGATGCGCGACGCCAAGCTGATGCAGATCTATGAAGGCACATCGCAGATCCAGCGCATGGTCATCGCGCGCAACATCCTTTCGTCGGAAGGCTAGCCCGCTTTGTCGTTCGAGCGCCTGATTGCCGGCCGCTATCTGCGTGCGCATCGCCTGCCGCGGGCGCTGAACTATCTGCGCTGGGCGACGCTGGGCCTCTTGCTGCTGACCGTGGCGGTCTTCATCGGACACCAGCTTGTCGATCGCCACCTGAGCCAGCACCTGTCGCAGTTCATGTGGGATCTGCGCGGCTGGCTGCGCGCTGCCAAGTTCGTCACCGTCTTGGCCACCGTGCTCGTCGGAATCTTGGTCGAGCTAGTGCGGCGCCTGACGATCGTGTCGACGATCTCGACGTTTTCGCTGTTCCTTGGCACGGGCGTCCTGGTGACGGCGCTGTCGGTGATGAGCGGCTTCGAACAGGATCTGAAAGGCAAGATCCTGGGCACGCACGCGCACATGGTGGTGTCGACGCCGGATCGATCGTTCACCGACTATCGCGAGGCGCTGGCCGCCGTCGAAAAAGTGCCCGATGTCCTGGCCGCGACGCCGTTTCTGTCGGGCGAGGTGATGCTGACCAGCCAAAGCAACGTGTCGGGCGTGATCTTAAAAGGCATCGATCCCGGCAGCATCGGCCAGGTCACCGATCTGGTGAAGAACACCGACCAGGGATCGATCAACAACCTCCTGCATCCCGAGCAGATCCAGGGCCTGGATGCGCAGCCGCCGCAGCCGCTTGCCGCCCCCCCGCGCTTCGACGCTGGAACCCAGACCGGCGATGCCCAAGCCGGCGATGCCCAAGCCGGCGATGCCCAAGCCGGCGATGCCAAGGCAGCCCCCGCGACGGCCCAGGGTCCGCGAGCGCCATCCGAGGCGGTTCAACCGACCCAGGCGGCGAGTGCCGCGACCGGCCCCGAAGCCAGCGCCGCCGCACCACCGACCCGCGACAAGATCGGCAGCGCGACGCCAGCGCCCGCCGAGCCCGCCGCCACCAAGCCCAAGCGCGTGCTGCCCGGCGTCATCATCGGTCGCGAGCTGGCCAAGAACCTGCGCGTCTACGTCGGCGATCTGGTTCACGTCGTCTCGCCGATGGGCGAGATCGGCCCGACCGGCGCCATCCCCAAGGCCCGCCCATTCCGCGTCGCTGCCATCTTCTTTTCCGGCATGTATGAGTACGACAGCAAGTACGTGTACATGCTCTTGCCGACGGCGCAGAAGTTCTTGGGCGTCGGCGATGAGGTCAGCGGGCTCGAGCTCAAGCTGCGCATCCCCAACGACACCGAGCCGGTGATGCATGCCGTGCAGAGCACGCTATCTTCGACGAGCGCGGCCAACGGCTTCGACGTGCAGGACTGGAAGCACCTAAACGCCAGCCTGTTTACCGCGCTGAAGCTGGAAAAGATCGCCATGTTCATCGCCCTGTGCTTCATCATCCTCGTCGCTGCGTCGTCGATCGTCAGCAACGGCATCATGCTCGTCCTGGAAAAGGGGCGCGAGATCGCCATCCTCAAGTCGATGGGCGCATCCAACGGCGCCGTGCTGCGCATCTTCCTGTGGCACGGGCTGAGCATGGGCGTCCTGGGCACGCTGCTCGGCGCGCTGGCTGGCTGTGCCGTGTGCTGGGCCTTCGATCGCTATGGCCTGCCGCTCGACACCGAGGTGTATTACATCACCAAGCTGCCGGTGAAAGTGAACCCCAGCGAGCTTCTGGCCGTCGTCGGAGCCGCGCTGTCGCTGTCCTTGGGCGCGACCCTGTATCCCGCCTGGCTCGCCGCCCGCCTGCGCCCCGTCGACGGCCTGCGTTAGCGAACAGCCACCCTCCCCCTTCCCCGCGATCCCTCGATCCGGGATGGCTCCACCCATCCCCAAACACCGCGATCCCTCGATCCGGGATGGGCCGACCCATCCCCAAACACCGCGATCCCTCGATCTGTGATCGGTATACCGATCCTAAAACACCGGGTTTCCCTGATCCGGGATTGGCTGACCCATCCCCAAACACCGCGATCCCTCGATCTGGGATGGGTCGACCCATCCCCAAACACCGCGATCCCTCGATCCGGGATGGGTCGACCCATCCCTAAACACCGCGATCCCTCGATCTACGATCGGTATACCGATCCTAAAACACCGGGTTTCCCTGATCCGGGATGGGTCGACCCATCCCCAAACACCGCGATCCCTCGATCTGGGATGGGTCGACCCATCCCTAAACACCGCGATCTCTCGATCTGGGATCGGTATACCGATCGTAGAACACCGAGAACCCCTGATCGGATAGGGGTCGGCCCAGCCAAGGCGCCGCGATTTGCTGACTTGATGTTCCCGGAATGCGGGGGAACGGGGGGTTAGGGCGCGATCTTGATCAGGAAGCCGTCGATGCCGCCGCGGGTGTCGATGGGGCCTTTGCCTAGCTCGGCGCTGGCGGTGAACTGTCCGGCCATCCAGACGTTCCCCTGAGCATCGACCGCGACCGCGTTGCTGGCGTCATCGCCGATGCCGCCGTAGTGCTGCGACCACAGGTGCTGTCCGCTGGGGCCCAGCTTGGCGATCCAGCCGTCATAGCTGCCATAGCTTTTCATGTACGCTCCGCCGGCCATGCGCGAGTTGCCTTTGTAGTGTCCGACGGCGATCACGTTGCCCTGAGCATCGGCGGCGATGGCGTCCGGCAGATCGTAGTCAGGCCCAGAGAAGCGATACGACCACTCATGGCTGCCGCTGGCATCCCACTTGGCGACGACGACATCGTACAGACCTTCGGATGTGAAGATGGCGCCGCCCATGGAAAAGGTGCCATCAAAGGTCGCCATCAAAAGCAGGTTGCCGCTGCCATCAATGGCGATCGAGGGCAGGAGCGCATCGGAGCGCGCCCCGACGCCCTTGGACCACTTGTGCGTGCCATCGGCGGCAAAGCGGGCCACCAAGATATCGGCGGCCACCGGGTTTACGGCGTTGACCTTGCCGCCCCCGACGTCGGCCGAGCCGATGAAGGTCGCCACCAGGTTCACGTCATCGCCGGGCCCCACCGCCAAGCCTCCCCCGGTGTCTTGATAGACATCGCCGAACCGCTTAGACCACTGATGCACACCACTCGCCGACACCTTGAGGATGTACCCGTCGGTCC
>JAEUJZ010000161.1 GCA_016794505.1 Myxococcales bacterium | reverse complement strand
TCATCGGGTCCGCTACTGGATCGAGCGCGGGCTGCTTCACGCAGAGCAGGACTTTCCATCCGCCCCCTTCTGGTTTGAGCTGACTCCTGAAGTGGAGATGCGAATTGCCAACGCCCTTCGCACCGGCTACGGCTCCACCCGCCTCCCCAAGGCCAAACGCCGCCCCATTCCGAACTCCACATAGACAAGAGGCATTCAGATGCGACGATCGGCGTCAGCTTCAGGCCGCACGCGCGGGTCGATTTCGGAGTCTCGGTGCAGTTCGGGACGGGCGGCCTCGCACCATCCGCAGTGCTCGTTCGCGCGATCGTGCTGAGCGTTGGCAAGACGTATCAAGGCCGTGCTGCGACGCCGATTGCAGAGCTTGCTGCGGATGTCTCGGTTGAGTTTGCGCGCTGGCTCAAGGATCAGCTCGCGTCGATCGATCCGTATCTGAAAGAAGACTGCGTTCTGTACGATGACGATCACAAGCCGGTGATGTCGCTTGGTGCGCTCGCCCCCGACGGGAGATCGTGCATCTATGACGGGCTGAGCGTGCCGATTGGACCTCACTTCTTCTGGAACAAGTCGCGCTCGCGACTCTGCAACGATAAAGCGCTGACCGACTGCTTCATGCATCGCACCAGCGCCCGGGCAGACTGGCTGCCGGTGCATCCGCTGCTCGTGCAGAACGACTGCTTTGCGTACTGGCAGGGCTCTCCGTGGATGCGCGTCGGAACGCGCACGGCCGACGGTCAAGGCTGCGAGAACCAAGGCCACGTCATTCCCATCGGCCACGAGCTGAAGCAGGACCGCCACCACGACTCCTATTACTGCTACGACGAGCCGGACAAAGCGCAGAAGCAGACGCAGAAGAAGTGGTGCCTGGAGCGGCCCGAGAAGCCGCAGTCGACGACTGATTACTTGATGCGTCGCTGGGCCGGCGGCATCGACAACAGCGTCGCGTCTCTCAAGAAGGGCGACGACAAGGTTCGCCAGGGCATCGACGAGATGGCGGCGGGAACGCCGCTGCACGCGACGACTCCAGCACGCGAAGCGGAATCGGTCGGGCAGAAGATCCTATCGACGGCGCGGAATGCGACGCGAGAGGATGCCAAGCACGCGGCGCAGGGTGTGCTGGATGCCGCCGCAGCGTGGCTGAAGAAGCCATGGCCGCAGAAGCTAGGTGATGCTGTGGAGAGTGTCGGGGATGCGATGGCGTCGCCGACAACCTACATCCCAGCCGCTGGCGTTTTGCGCAGAGGAGAAATCGCGGTTGATGCGATCGAGGACGCAGCCAAGGCAGGCAAGACCGGTCGCCGAGTATCGAAGGCGGCGGGGGCAGTGGAACAAAAGGCGAGCCCAACTACGGCGCTGCCCAGCCGATATGGCCACCTTTCGGATCACCCCAGTGTCGACGCTGGCAAAGACTACACCAGGGCGCAGAAACGAAAGATCTTCGAGGAGAACATGCGGCGGGGCGGGGGTTCTCTGAAGTCAGACGCCTCTGGCGACGTGCTGGTGTCTCCTCGGAAGCATGAAAGGGGCGTGACTCCGCCAAGCAACGAGGCGCATGTTGACCACGTTCAGCCGAAGGCGCACGGTGGCACGAACAGCTTTCAAAACGCGCAGGTCTTATCCCGCGACGAGAACCTGAAAAAAGGCACCAAGTGATGTCAGCTCAGCGAGAGAAGAGGATCGATGATTCGGGTGCAGCCATTGTCTGTGAGCACATCGCCGAGGCGGGCTGCCCGATTCTGCGCGCACTTCGCGATGAGCCGGTGGTCGACGAAGACAGCGGCTGGCAGTTCACCTGCGGCGCCGACGGGCACACAGACGAGACGGGTCGGGTCTGGTCGCTGAGCGAGGTGATCTCGCACGATGATTCGCTAGCGGATTTGATTCAGCTGCCCGTGGGCACTTCGGCAGTGCGCGCTCGGCAGGACTCGCCGTGGCAGCGTGAGCATTCGACCGATCAGACCTAAGCCCACCTGAAAGATAGCGATTTAGGGACCGCCTATTTTTCACGCACGACTTGGTGACGTCATCGAAATTCGCAATCCTGCCACATTGACCCAGCGACGCTGCACGGAAGCGACCGCCACCCAGGATCGCGGAACCCAGTCACTGGCGCGCTATACAAGCCCGCGGTTCGTGGTCGATGGATCGATCTCTGAGACCCCCATGAAGCCCTGTTGCGATCGAATGAAGGAAGAGCTGGAACGGACCTGTGCGCACGGTCACTCGCCGAGCGAGTGTCCAGACGTGCTCATCGCGTACGTCGCCAAGTTTGACGAGTTTGGCATCCGAGTTCACGACGGGGGTTCGTCGATCGTGAGCATTGCGTTCTGTCCGTGGTGTGGGACTCGCCTGCCGGAGTCCAAGCGCGATCGCTGGTTCGATGAGCTAGAGCGTCGTGGCATCGACCCCTGCGAGCACGAGGTGCCGACGGAGTTTCGCAGCGATGCCTGGTACGCGCAGACGCAGCCAAAAAGCTGACGGCATGCCCCCCAAGACGTTCGACGAAGATCCGAACCTGGGTGTCATCACGACGGCGTCGGTGCTGGCTGGCCGACCGATCCTCATGGTGTCTCACGACGAGGACGATGGTGGCTGGCAGTTCCTATGCGGCTCGACAGACGACCCGGCAGATGGGCGCATTGTTCACCTGCAGCACATCCTGTCGCTCGATCCGAGCGTCGGTGATGTCGCGGATCTTCCGCTCGGCTGGGTGGCCTTTCGTCAAGCCCCGTCAGGTCCGTGGGTTCGCGAGCCGCAGTGAACGGTGATTCTTGGAGGATATCGCTGACGTCCGCAGCCGAGCTCGCTGAAGAGGCGATGCGCCATGCCCAGGCGAACGAGCGGGCGGAGGATCTGGAAGCTAGACGCTGCCGGAATTCGAAGGAGTGAGGTTCGCTCCGTGGGGCAGCTGGGGCAATTGGTGAGTTCTCTGAATTGCCGAGACTCGGCGAAGCTGCGGCGACGTCACTGCACATATCCAACGAGCGGACGACGGCGCATTAGTGCAGCAGCGGCAGCGAGAGACAGGAGCGCCAGCACAGCGAAGTACCGATGATGAGGCCAGCGGTCCCAGCCCAACGCAAGTAGTGCAGCGAGGCCGTTGCCGACGGCACTGCTCGCGAACCACAGGCCCACGGCGCGTGCGGCTTTGTCGCCTGGGGCCAAGCGAGTGACCAGCGACATTCCGAGGGGCGCCAGCAGGATCTCGGCGATGGATAGAAGCAGGTAGCAGCCGATCAGCCAGGCGCTGCTGACTCGGGCTGCGTCGCCGCCGAGTAGGCTGGCCGTGGTCATCAGGGCAAAGGCAGCGGCTGTTGCGACGTAGCCCCAGATCAACAGGCTCGCCGTTGACGCACGGTGCTCGTGTCGCCGACCGTGCAGGTGCAAGAACACCGGCAGCATCACGATAACCATCCAGCCGTGCAGCGCTGCGAAGTGGCCGGGGCCCAGGTGCATGGATCGGGAAAACAGCGTGATGTGCTGCTGCGTGTTCGTGGTCGCGAACACGGCGAGCGAGCTGCCG
>JAEUJZ010000133.1 GCA_016794505.1 Myxococcales bacterium | reverse complement strand
CCCTAGAAACGGCCTAAGCCCAAGCCTTCCGTCGCTCAGACGGGCGTACGCTTTCACCAAATGGGTGAAGCGCAGGTGATCAGCGTCGGGAAAATGTAGATCGAGCGTAGATCGCTGAAATCGCGGTACAGCGCGAAGATGGCGAAACGAGGCGCAGACGGCAGCAAGCGAACTCTTGTGGGGCAAGGGCTGCTACCGTTCGGGTTTGTGGCGGCACACAAGCCCATGGAACTGACGGCGCAGGCCGGGCTGATCCTCGTCGCAGAGACGCTGATGGCGCTCGGCATGGAGGCCGTGGTGACGGCGGAGCTGCGTCTGCGCAAGCGACGTCGTGGGCTGTCGGAGTACGACAAGCTACAGGCGATCGTCCTGCTGCTGGCGGCCGGCGGTGAGTGCGTGGAGGATGTGCGCGTGCTGCGGCAGGATGCAGCGCTGTGGCGACTGCTGGCGCGGGAGGTGCCCTCGGCAGATGCGCTGCACGAATTCCTGACCCTGTTTCACGATGAACAGGAGATGTCGCGACGTCCGCAAAAAGGAGCCTTCATTCCGACTGAGAATGCGGCCCTCAAAGCGCTGGGAGTCGTCAACGCGGAGCTGATCCGTCGAGCGGTTTCTGGGAGTCGTCCGACGTTGGCGACGCTGGACCTGGATGCGACGATCATCGAGAGCCACAAGCGCGGGGCGCTGGGACACTACAAAGGAGGCCGCGGCTATCAGCCGACTGCCGTGCTGTGGGCCGAAGAGGATTTGGCGCTCGCTGACCAGTACCGCGACGGAAATGTCCCCGCAGGTATGAACACAAAGGAGGTCGCGCAGCACGCCTTTTCGGTGCTCCCAAATTGTGTGCAGCAGCGTCGATTCCGCGGCGACAGCGCCTGCTACGACGAGAAATTACTGAAGTGGTTGTGCCAGCAAAAAATCGCATTCACCGTGTCTGCCGACATGAGTCCCGAGCTGCGCGCGGTCTGCATGTCCAACGCTGCGCAATGGCAGCTCTTTGAGGATCGTCCGCACGAAGTCGTCGCGCTTTCCGAAGTCGAATTCACGCCCGGAATCTGGCCCAAGAACGCGCCGGCTCTGCGCTACGTCGCGCTGCGTTTTTCGGGCAAGCAAGGACGGCTTTTTTCCGACGGAAAAGAGACCAAATATCTAGCCGTCGTCAGCGACCGCGATGAACTGTCGGCCGCCGATCTGATCGACTGGCACTGGGAGAAGGCTGGCACCATCGAGCACCTGCACGACGTGACGAAAAACGATCTGGCCGGACGCCTGCCCCCGAGCGGTCGCTTCGGCGCCAATGCGGCTTGGTACCGCCTGAACCTGCTGACCTACAATGTGCTGACCATTCTGAAGCGCCACGCGCTGCCGGAACGCCTGCGCAGCGCGCGTCCCAAGCGTCTGCGCTTCGAGGTCTTTACCGTCCCAGCCGTCCTGCGCACCCACGCCAGGCAGCTCACCGCGCAGCTCGGCGCAGCACCTCTCACCGTCGAAGAATTGGTCCTAGCGCGAGGACATTTGCGCGACCTGCACCAGCAAATCCACCCGTTTCTCGACGGGAAATCCGCTTAGCCCGTTTTTAGCAGGAGCTGCCAAATCACTCAAAAGCAGCCATTTTTCACTCGCTCACCGTCTGAGAGCGAATGAAGCGCTGCACTGCTTGCCGTTAGAATGGGCGCTTAGCCCGTTTTTAGGGGCTGAGCTGAGGGCTTGTATGACAGCGTGCGCCACGCTAAAGTCCACGGCGCTTAACTCCTACCTGGGTACGTGGCAATGCTGCTCTATCGCTGGCTCAACGAGGCAACCAACTCCCGAGGGACCGCCAAGGCGCTTGTCTACCGCGACACATACCTTTCGTGGCGCGGCCTTCAACATCGCGTCGAGCGACGGGCGCAAGAGTTCCTGGCGATGGGTATCGAGCGCGGCCACTGGGTCGGCTTGATGCTCGGCAATGTGCCGGACTTCGCGATCTTGGCTCTGGCTCTGTCCAAGATCGGTGCCGTTGTGGTGCCGATGGATCCCACGACGGGCGTTCGAGATCTGACACTTTTTCTGGAAGTCGCCCCCTTGCGGGCTCTGATTACCAGACCGCGCGGAGGCAACGAGCTTCCGTCGGGAAATCCGCCTGTGACGAACATCCAGCGCGGGCGCCGTCGCCTAGAACCCGAGAGTCGACGACGTCTGCAAGGTACGCTGCTGACGTGTTCGATCTATCGCTGCGATGAAGACCCGCCCGGCGAAGCGGAAGTGGTCTTGTTGACCGCTGACTCCTCGGGAGATCCCAAAGGCGTGATGCGCACCGCCGCCAATCTAGAGGCAAGCTGTCAGAGCTTGGCCGAATGCCTCGACGTGACCGCCGAGGATCGCATCCTCAGCACGGTGCCGCTATTCGCTGCCTATGGATTTGATCTCGGGCTGGCCTTGGCGCTGCGCTATGGTGCGACGCTGTATCTCGAAGACGAGGTCTCGCCGCGGCGCATCGTCAAGCTCTTGCGTGAGCAGGAGGTCGATCTGCTGCCGGCAACACCACCGCTTTATGCGACGCTGGCTAAGCTGCCGACGGCTCGCCCGGTCAAGACCAAGGGCGCACGCTTTCTTGCCACCGGAGCGCCACTTAGCACCGCAACCGCCGATGCCTTCCGTGAGCGCTGGGGCGTGCGCATCATCCCCATGTATCACACGACGGAGGCCGGGCCGATTAGCTGTGATCGCAAGGGCCTAGCACCCGAGACCGTTGGCAAGCTCCTGCCCGGTGTGAACCTGCGGCTGGGTCCGGCCGATGCCGAAGGTCGCAGTCCGATTTGGGTCCGCACCGCCTCGGCCGCTCTGCACTCCGTGAGCACGGTGGAAAGTGGCGCGCAGGATGGGCCAGCCAAGCCGAGCAAGGGCACGTCTTCCGAGGCCAGCCCCAAGGCCAGCAAGAAAGCCAGTTCCAAGGCCCAGGCCGCAGCCCATGTGCCCATCGGCAGCTTTGATGCCGACGGCTACTTGCGCACGGGAGATCTCGGCAGCCTCGACAAGCAAGGCCGTCTGACGCTGCTCGGCCGCGAAGACGATTTGGTCAAGGTGGAAGGAAAGCGTGTTGCGCTTGGCGAGGTCGAAGGCTGCCTGGAGTCCTATCCCAAAGTTCGCGCCGCTCAGGCTCGCGTCTATGTCGATGAGCACGGCAGCGCCATGGTGATCGCCAGCGTCGTCTGCTCGGCGCGCTGCCCCGCCGAAGAGATCATCGATCACTGCGCACGCAATCTCGCCCCGTACAAAGTGCCGCGTCGCATTGAGTTTCTGAGCAGTCTGCCCAGCCCGTAGCAACCTGCGGGATCGTCGCTCGCCGCAGACAAAAAGGGACCTGTACTGCGCAGCGCCCCAGAAACGCGATGTCTGCGAGGGGAGAGCGGCACCGCGTGGCCCGCGTCGTCTCTGGTGGCGCTATGGGCGGCGGCTTAGCACGCTGATCATGTACGGACGGAACGGATCCTCGTAGACCTGCGTCTCGATCAGCGAGAGCTTGCGATGCGTGCGAAACGGCCGGTGCAGAAAGCGCGCCTTGGGATAGGAATCGACGAGCACCAGCGACCCGCCAACCGAGAGCCGCTCGACCAGCGTGTCGGCCATGCTGCGCAGGTTGGCCCAGGATCCCATGTGGCTCAGCGTCTCGGCACACAGCACCAAGGAAAACGGCGCTGACAAGGGCACGCCGCGCACGTCGCCGTGCAAGAGCTCGATGTTGCTCAGACCGGCGCAGCGCTCGCGAGCACGGTCAATCGCTGCCGCCGCGACATCGACACCGACCACTTTCTTTACGCGGCCTGAGCGGGCCAGCATGTCCGTGAACACGCCCTCGGAACAGCCGACCTCCAAGGCTTGCTCGTGGATGCCGTCGGGGGTGGGCGCCTTGGGCAGGACCGCCATCGTGCGCTCGTACTTGATGCGCTCATACGGACTGGATGCGTAGCTCCATGGATCGTTCTTCTGGTACCGCCACGCCCAGTAGCGGCTGCCCCAGGGATGCAGTACCGCGCCGTGCAGATAAAACTCGGCCACACTGGCCACCAGTCGAGAGCTGTCGCGCACCCGGCGCACCAGCGATTCGGTAAGGCTCATGGGGCGGCACCTTATGCTCGCCGTTTGATTCGTGTCAAACCGCGCCACCCAGGCCTTGCGCCGCTGCCGTCGACCGTGGCAGCGTACGCGCCATGCAAGGCACAGTGAGTCGGCCATGAACCCGCTGCGCGGTCGGGTCGAGTGGGTCCGCTGGCTCATGGGTCGCTATCGTCCCGAGGATCGTCGTGTCTTGGAAGACGTGGTGCTTCAGCGCTATCGCAGAAACCCCAACTTCGCGCGCATCTTGTTTGTCGGCGTCGCCGGCTACGTGCGTCACTACCCGCGCATGTTTGCCGAGCAGACCTTCGTCACCATCGACCCCAGCCTGCGTCGCGCCCCGTTTGGTGGACGCTGGCACATCCGCGACCGCGTCGAGAACCTGGGGGCCTATTTCGCGCCCAGCTATTTCGATGCGGTGGTGATGAACGGCGTCATCGGCTGGGGCCTAAACGACCTGCCTGCCGTCGAGCGAGCCATCACCGTCTGCCACCAGCACCTGCGATCCGGCGGCGAGCTGCTTTTGAGCACCGACGCCGACAAGCCCTGCCATGGCCAGCTCGCTCAGGTTCGCGCCCTGTCGAGTGGCTTTGTTCCCGCACCCCTGCCGACGCTGGGCACGCCCCAGTACACCACCCATGTGCCGTGGCACGAGAAGTCCGAGCACGTGTTCTTGTTCTTTCAGAAGCGCTCGCCGCTCGCGTAACCCAAGGCTCCCCGACAAAGGTCATCGTTCATGCATTCCATGCCCGCCCTGATCGCCGTTAGCGTCTGTTCCGGCCTGTATACGTCCGCCTGGGGAGCCTACAAGGATGGGCCATACGAGACGTTCAAGTCACTGACATTCCCGCGCAGTATGCTATTTAGTATTCTGATTTTGTTTACGATTTTAAATACCCCAATGGGTGTCGGCGAAGCGTTTATGCAATTATCTTTATTTCACATTTTCTTAGCAATCATGGGCATCGAGCGCATGGTCACAGAAATATACAAAGCCTGCTTCAGGCAAAATGATCAGTCGATCTTTCTGATTCCACAACAAATGACTTTCTTTGGCCGCGCGGTGAAGAGCCTGGCGCTGCGAGTTGTCGTCGGAATTCTGCTAATGGCGGCTATTTATTATATTGTATTCTGGTCGCAAACCATGTCACACATCATCAGCTTTTCAATAACCGGATTTCTGACAGGTTTATTCATTTGCAGCGGAGGAGCCTACAAAGATGCACCGTTCGAAGGATTTAGTCCAACAAAGTTCTTCCGCTCAGCGATTGTCCTAGCCATTGCATCGCCATTTGTATATTGGCTGGGGCCGTGTCGATTGGGCTTTTTAATCTTTACATTTGGTGGTCTGGAACGCCTTCTTGTTGAATATTACAAGAGCTATATTGTAAAAAGCGTCCCCGGTAAGTTTCGTCCCGATCTGCCGCGCATCGAGGGGCCTTTTCTGGCGCATCGCGGCAAGCTGCAGCTTGTCGCGACGGCACTGGTTGGGCTGCTTCTGTGGCTGTATGCGCAGGCGCTGCCGTAACGCCCGGCCAGGCTTTCGCCGCGAACGAGCGGGGCTGCAGATCGCTCTATCCAGAACCGGACATCGGCGGGAAAATCGGCTCTTCCGTGTCGCCTGATTCTCATAGCTCGCCGCGAACGCTGAAGGCAGCGGCCGTGCTGTTTTTGGTGGTCGGCACCCTGGGCGGCGGACTCGGTGGCGCCACCATGGGCTTCTTGCTGGGGCGAAGCGCGCGACAACCTTCGCCTAGCGTCGGGGATGCCGGCACATCGACCCCGCGTGGGCGCAGCCCAGATGCCGGGCGTGTGATCGCGTCGCGACCGGACCTTGGACCGCATGCAGATGCCAGCGTGGCAGCGAGCCTGGATTTGGGCAGCAAGAACCCCGATCCAAGTGGTGCCCTGGTCTGCGTCGAAGTCCGCGACGTTGGAGAGCGGCGCGTCGCGGGAGCGCTGATCACCTGGCGCAGCGTCGTGCCGAGCAGCCTGCGCCCGACGAGCCAGGTTGGCGAGCTTGGCGTGTACAGCGCGCCTCTGCCGTTTCCCGACGAGGTCATCGCCCGCGGTGGTGTGCCAGCCAGCGGAGCGGTCGCAGTGGCGTCAGGGCGAGGCGCGCCGTCGACGCTGCGCAGCGATGCGCAAGGTCGAGCCTGCCTGCGAGCCAGCGGCCACATGATCTTGGCCGCGGCCTTGGATGAGCGCAGCGCCAGCGTCGAGCTGGATCTGTCGTCGAGCGGGCAGTCTCCAGGCGTCATCATCCTGCGCTTGGCGATTCCCGCCGATGCGCTATGTCACTTGGCTTCACCGTCCGAGTCTGTCGAGGCAGGGGGCGATCCGGTGTCCAGCCAGCCGGCTTCCGATATCGAAGGCCGAGTCGTCGACTCGCGCGGCTTTGGCATCAGCGGTGTTCGCATCGATGGCCAGGTCGGCGGCAGTCAAGCGACGGCGCTCAGCGACGCGCGCGGCAGCTTTCGCTTGATTGGCTTGCCACGCGGCTCGCTGTCGCTACGCGCGCAGAAGCGAGGCTATGCTCCGCTGCGCAGCAGTCGTCGCGCGGATGAACCCCGCAGCGAGATCGCCCTGTCTTTGGATCCCGGAGGCGGCATCGCAGGTCTTCTGCGCGATCGCCAGCGAGGGCTGGTCCCGACGGCAGCCAGCCTGAGCCTGGACATCGCGGGCACCAGCCAGCCTGTGCCGCTGGCGCGCGATGGCCAGTTCAGCCTGACCGGACTGCCCCCTGGCCCCGCCATCTTGCGAGCGCGTGCGCCAGGCTTTGCCTCGCTGAGCCTGCCCATCGACATTCCCGCCGGCCATTCCCCCGACGAGATCACGCTGCGCGATCTGCGTGTGGAGCTAGTCGCGGGTGCGACGGTGGCTGGGCGCGTCCGCAGCGGCGGCGGTACTCCCGCTGGGGTCAGCATCCGCGCCATCGCCGAGGATGGCAGCATCCTTGCGCGGACTCTCACCGACGAGCGCGGCGAGTTTCAGTTGAGCGACTTGCCAGCCGGTCGCCTGCAGATCACGGCCACAGCCGGCGCGCACAGCGGCAGCGTTCGGGTCGACGTACAGGCGGGCCGGCACGAGCAGATCCAGATCGAGCTTCAGGAATAGCGCCCGCGCAGACTTGTGGATCCGCTGCCCGTGACTCAAGTAAGCTGCTGGCACTTTGTCGACGGAATCAACCCACAACACACGCTCAGGAGAACACAGGCATGCGACTTTCTGACCTGAAGATCATCGTGACGGGCGGCGCACAAGGCATGGGCGCACACTTCGCGCGTCGGCTGCACGAGGCAGGGGCCCAGGTGGCCGCGGGAGACATCAACGAAGGCGCCCTGCAAGAGCTACCAAACGGCATCCACCGTCGCCGCTTGGATGTGTCCGATGAAGCAGACTGTGCCGCGTTCGTGGCGTGGGCACACGGGGCCATGGGTGGACTCAATGGCCTGATCAACAACGCCGGCATCCTGCGCGACGGTCTGCTGGTGAAAAAAGACAAGACAACGGGCGCGGTGGTCAAGATGACGACGCAGCAGTGGCAGCAAGTGCTGGGCGTCAACCTGACGGGCGCGACGTTTATGGTGCGCGAGACCGTCGCCAAGATGGTCGAGAGCGACAGCAAGCCGGGTGTCATCGTCAACATGTCGTCAATTGCGCGGCACGGCAACCGGGGTCAGTCGAACTATGTCGCGGCCAAAGCGGCCCTGGCGGCCAACACGGTCACCTGGTCGCGTGAGTTCGCGAGCTTTGGTGTTCGCGTCGGTGCGGTGGCTCCTGGAATGATCGAGACGCCGATGACTCAAGGCATGAACCAGAAGGCACGCGATGCCCTCGTCGCGAGCATCCCGGTCGGCCGCATCGGTGTGCCCGAGGACATCTGGCTGGCTGTGCGCTTCATCCTGGAGTGCGACTATTTCAACGGGCGCACCATCGACGTCGACGGCGGCTTGAGCATGTAGAGGCGTCTGCTTCTGCGCGGTTGGCGGCTTCAGCGCAGCAGACCGAAGACGACGAAGCAGTAGACGCCGCCCGCCACGATCATGGCCATGCCCCACGCCAGCAGCTGGCGGTACAAGCGGTCGCGCTGATCGCGGGCGCAGGCCGCGACGCACAGCGATCCCAGCGTCGAAAGCGGCGAGACATCGACGAGGTGTGCGCCGATGTTGACGCTGTCCGCCAAGGCCAGCGCATTGCCGCCACCGATCTTGTGGATGAGTCCTGGGATCGTCGGCAGAAACGCCGGCAGCACCACGCTGGATGAGCTGCTGTATGCCGACAGCGCGCCTGTGAGCAGCCCCATGACTCCCGGCGCTGTGCGCGGCGTTGAAAGGTGGCTGAGCGCGCGGGTGCAAAGCTCGATGCCGCCCGTGCGCTCCAGAATGCTCATCAGAACGCTCATGCCGCAGACGATGAGGATCGTTTCCCACGGGATCGTTGCGAGGGCTGCGCGCTCGTCGCCCAAGCGAGTCAGGCTGAGCAGAAGCGCCGCTCCCAAGGCCACCGGCCCGACATCCCAGCGAAAGCGCGCGATCAGAAGCAGCATGCCGAACAGCACAAGCAGCGTTGCGGCATGGCGCAGGGCCAGTGGCTGGCGGCGCTGGGTCAGGATCTGCTGCAGGCGCTCGCTCTGTTCGGCCGACGGTGGGTCGCGCAGCAGGCGAAGGCCGCCGAACAGCAGATAACCGCCGAAGCCAAACACGACATGCGCCAGCAAGCACTGGGCATAGGTGTGCCAGGCATGGTCCGCAAGACCGATGCGCTGCATAAAGCTCGCAGCGATTACACCCGTCGGTGCGATGGGCGAAAACGCCGTGGCATTGCCGCCGCACGCGACCATCAGGGCCATCAAGAACGGTGGGATCGAAAGCTCTGCGGCAACCTCCATGGCGATCGGTGCCAGCAGTGCCACGGAGCCGATGTTGCCTGCTCCCATCGTTCCCAAGAGCACGGCGAGGCCAAAGAACGTGATGGGCATGAGCCCAATGCGCCCGCCGGTCAGTTGCACAGCCCAGCCGGCCAGGCGATCGAGCGTGCCGTTCACACGCGCGTGGCCAAACAGAAAAGTCAGGCCGAGCAGCGTCAAGAACAGCGAGCTAGGAAAGCTGCTGTAGAGCTCTCTCGGCGGAATGCCAAGCAAGAGCGCCCCCAGCAGGTACGCCAAGCCCAAGCCCAGCAGCCCGACGTTGAGCCGCGAAAAGATGCTGAGCGCGATGGCGGAAAAAAGGGCGACCAGCGAGAGAATTGCAGGCAGCATGCCGGCTAAGCGCTAGTCGACGGACAACAGATAGAACTTCAGGTATCGCCCCTCGGGAAACGCGGGGGGCAGGGGATGATCAGGGCCCTGCGAGGCCACTTCGAGGACGGTGAGACGGCGTCCAGCATCATGGCCAGCAGCGGCCAGCATGCGCTCGAAGCTCTGTTCATCGACGAGCTGAGAACACGAACAGCTGACCAACAGGCCGCCGGGCTTGACCGCATTCAGACCCAGAGCGTTCAGGCGCTGATAGCCCTTGAGCGCTGCGGGCAGATCGCGCTGGCTGCGCGCAAACTTCGGCGGATCGAGCACCACGACATCGAACTGATGCGGCGTCTGCACTTCCAGGAAGCGAAAGGCATCGGACTCGACGGTGGTTAGGGGGCCCAGGCCGTTTAGCTGCGCATGTTCTTGCGCGCGAGCTAGGGCGCGAGCCGACGCATCGACACACGTCGCAGCGACGGCTCCCTTGGCCAGGGCGTTCAGCGCAAAGCCACCGACGTGGCAATAGACATCCAGCACGCGGGCGCCGCGACAAAGCTCGGCCAGACGGGCGCGGTTGCGACGCTGATCGAGGAACAGACCGGTCTTTTGCGACTGTTCCAGATCGACACGCAGGTCGAGGCCATTTTCTCGACACGCGATGCCGCGCAGCCGATCCGCGGCGCCCCACAGGATGCGTGTTTGGGATGCAAAGCCTTCCACCTGCGAAAAGCTGCCGGCTCCGACCTCGGCGATGGCGGCGAGCGAAAGCGGCGCACGTTGCGTCGCTGCGGAACGTGCCGACGGTGCCGCGGCTTCGGCCAAGCTGCGCAGCGCCGCGATCACCGCGTCTTGTCGCCGCTTCATGCCCAGAGCGCTGAACTGCACGGCCGCGGTATCGCCATAGACATCGACAATCAAGCCCGGCAGGCCATCGCCCTCGGAATTGACCAGGCGGAACGCCGTGGTGTCGCTGCTCGGCAGGCCCAGACGCAAGCGACGATCATAGGCCGCTGCGATGCGCGCGGCGATCAGCGTCGCAAGCGTGGCTTCGTCCTCTGGCTGCAGGGCTGCGCGGGGCACTACGGTGTGGACCGCTGCCAGATCCTCGCTGCTCTGCTCTTCCAAGCCGCCGGGCAAAAGCGATGGCGAAAGCGCGCTGTCCAGCGGACCGCGCGTCAGCATACGCACCATGATCTGCGAGCGGGCATTGAGAAACCCCGTGCCGATCAAGCGTCCGTCGGCGTCACAGACATCGGCCAGCTCACCGGGCTCGGTCTCTGACGCTGTGCCCTGCATGCGCTCGACGGCACCGGAATAGACCCAGGGATGACCGCGCCACACCGGGTTGGCGCGGCCTCGCTTTAGAATCACGCGAGTTCGGGCAGAAAGCGATGCCGACGCTGCGTCGATCGCGCTATTGGGTTCCTGTCTAGCCTGGCCTGTCACGCGGCGGAAGGTAACACAAGGCCCACGCGGACCGGCTGGCGTTTGCTGCGGATTCACGGCGGCCGCAGAGCGCTACAGGCCGGCTTTTCGCAGCACCTCATCGATCCGCGCGTGCCAGTCTGCTTCGTCGGTCTCGCTCGCCTGTGTGCTGGTCAGCGAGCCGGTGATGATGCCGTCGGGGAACGCGACCAGGACGCCGCTGCTTTGCCAGCCCCCCTCGGCCCCCGCGGTGTCGTTGGTCAGCTGGCAAGCAACTTCCAGCGGTAGCACGGCATCGATCTGGACCTCGGATCCGCTCTCGATCAGCAGGCGAACAAGGTGCGGGTGGCTGTCAGGCTGAGCCCCGCGCAGAAAGCCTCGACGCAGCACGTCGGACGACAGCGCATCAAAGATCCGCCACGCTGGCTGCGGCGCTCGTGTCTCGATATCGACGGGATACGGTCGACCGTCGCTGTGAAAAGTGCCGCGTAGCTCGCCAAGGACAAACGAGGAATCAACCAGCTCTGCACCCAGCGCTCGCGCCAGCGCGGTCCGATCCGCCTGCGCGTGAACCCACGAGTACAGGGCCGGCCAGCAGCGCAGATCGGCGTTCTGCGATCGCACATCGAGATACTCGTACGAAGCGAGCACAAGCTGCGCCAGCGCCTCCCGAGCCAAGGCCGTCAGTCGCCCCCCTTCAAATGAGACGGTGTGCGGTCCACGTGTGGGCAGCACCGCGACGAAGCGCGTGATCTGGGCCGCAGCGCGCGTGTTGCAGCCAGACACCTGAACGTGCGTTTCGCCCAGTGCGCGGTAAAAGCGCAGCGCTTCCTGGGCCGATGCCAGGTGACGGGCGTGCTGCAGAGTGTAAAGCGTCATGCCGCCATGGTAACGCGCTCAGCAGCGCTCGCGGCCTCGGCGGTTATTGGAGCGGCAGCGAAAGAGAAAACTTAAATAAAAATAGAAGGGTTCGCAGGATGTAAATCAATATAAGAATTAATATTTATTTTCAGACATTGGCGGATTATTCCACGAGCTGCTTAGGGCAGCAGCATGTCCCAGAAGTCGCAGTCGGCTCGGCGCAGGCCGGTCTCGCTGCGCGTCTCTAGATCCAGGCGCAGGCTGCGGTCGCCGATGCGGTCATAGGCGGGCCAGTCTACGTTTGCCATTCCGTTGGGATTTCCCGTCGCTGCGAAGCGCGCCCACAAGCTCTGCAACTGCGCCGAGAAGCCCTCTTCATGCGGCTTGATGGTCACGAATTCCAGCGGCGTGTGAAACAGATAGGGCAGCTCCGCGCCGTGGAATGCACCCAGGTTCGGCAGCAGGTACGCGAACTCGCGCGTGAAGTGGTAATAGAACGTCGGTACCACCGTCGACGTCCAGCGGGCCAGGCGGCGGGCATCGCAGACAAAGGCATCGCCCAGCACACGCAGCCCGGTGTCAGCGCCGATCGGCGTGCTGCCATAGTGCCGGATCACCGCATCGACGGCCGGCGGTGGAAACAGGCTGGCGAGGGCGGTGCGGATCTCGGCTTCGGTATCCAGCTTTACGCCCAGCGCGACAAAGGCCGTGCCTTCGTCTTTGTTCGCGCCTACGACGATCGGCATGCGGTGGAACCTGCCCGCAGAAAAGGCGGCCTGCGGTGGCATCGGCAGGACATCGTTCCCGACGCTGGGCGTCCAGGCATAGCCGCTGCCAAAGATGATCTCTGGCTTGAGCGGCAGCGCGGTCATCAGCTTGGCCAGCGGCACCTGTCGCAGGCAGCGCAGCGTGGCCTGCGCATCCCCGGCCGCGCAGCCGACCTGGGTCGCCAGCACATCGCCCTGCGCTTCGCTCTCGCTCTGCGTCGGAGGCACCAGCGTGCTGCAGGGGCCGCTCTGCACGATGGCGCGATGGAACAGCCCGGCCGACTTGGGCGAAAGAAGCTGATAGCAGACGCTCATACCGCCTGCGCTCTCGCCGAACAGCGTGACGTTTTTGGCATCGCCGCCGAACGCCGCGATGTTGTCGTGAACCCACGAAAGGGCCGCCTGCTGATCGAGCAGACCGAAGTTGCCCCCGCCTGTGCCGCTGCGTTCTTCGGTGCGCAGCGCGGTGTGGCTGAAGAAACCCAGCGGCCCCAGACGGTAATTCAGCGTCACCACCGCCACGTCCTGCGTTGCACTCAGGTGCGTACCCTCGTAAAGCGGCAGGCTGCCACTTCCCGAGTTGAAGCCGCCGCCATGCACAAACACCATCACCGGCCGCGGCGTCGCATCCTTGGCGGGGGCCCAGATGTTCAGCGTCAAGCAGTCTTCCGATGTGCTGGCGTCGAGCTTGTCTTTGGCAAGCTGTGGGCAGGCCGGCCCATACTCGCTGGCCTCGAAGACGGCGGTGTATGAAGCGGGTGGCTGCGGCGCCCGAAAGCGGTTCTCTCCGACGGGTGGCGCGGCGTAGGCAATGCCCAGAAAGGCCCGCGATCCATCCTGCATGCGCCCACGCACGACGCCTTGGGCGGTGCGAACTTCCAGGCGCTGATCCACAGGTGGCATCCCGTTCTCCATCGTCGAGCCGCCACATGCCGACGCCGACAAGACAAGTCCCGAGATCCAGCTGAGCCGTCGAGCCGCGCGATCACTCTTCATCGTTTACCTCACGCAAGGGAATGAAAAACAGGCTGAAAGGGCGCACAGCAAAGCACGATTTGCCGCTGCCCGCGCCGTGAATCAAACGGGCGAGCCTGGGGGCAAAGGACCCGGCTGGCCGCCTTTTCGCGTGGCTCTGCTGAAATCGTCTGCAGTCGCTCACATGAGGGCGCTCTTGCGAGCGGGCCGCGGCTGTCATCGTCGACGCTAGACCCGGCGAATCGACTAGACTGAACCGATGGGGGTCGCATGAGTTCGAAGGTGCAATGGGGTGGTCACGTCGTGGAGCGCCGCGACGGCGAGAGCGTCCTGGATGCGCTGATCCGCAGCGGCAGCGATGTCGCCTTTTCGTGCAAAAAAGGCAGCTGCCACGTCTGCCTGTTGCGCGCCGTACACGGGACGCCCGACGCAGAGTCGCAGTCCGATCTGCGCGCTTCTCTGCGCGAGCGCGGCTATTTTCTGCCCTGCCAGATGCGCGGCCCTGGTGACTTGACCGTCGAGCGTCCGCGCAGCGAAGACCTCAGCACGCAGGCGTGGGTGATCGAAAAGGATCGGCTGGCTCCCGATGTCGTGCGTCTGCGGCTTGAGCTTGGCGCGGCGTTCACCTGGCTGCCAGGGCAGTTTGTCAATCTGCGGCGCGCCGATGGCATCGTTCGCAGCTATTCCAGCGCTAGCTGCCCAGAACAAGACTATTACCTGGATTTGCATATTCGTCATGACCCGCAAGGGGTTATGAGCCATTGGATCTATAGCGATCTAAAAGTAGGAGCAGAAATCGAAATACAAGGTCCGTATGGTTCGTGCCACTATCACGCTGACGAGCCAGAGCGTTCCTTGATTATGGTTTCGGGCGGGACGGGGCTAGGGCCTCTTTATGCGATTTCCCGCGATGCATTACACAAGGGCCATCGTGGACAGATTTTTCTTTATCACGGCGCGCGAACACGCGAAGGGCTGTATCTGCACAACGAACTCGTGGCGCTGGCCGCACGTCACAGCAACTTCCATTACGTCGGCTGTCTAAGTGAAGAACAGCATGCCGATTTTCCCCATGGCCTGGTCAGCGATATCGCCATGCAGCGTCACGATCAGCTCGCCGAGGCGCGCATCTTTCTGTGCGGTCCCCCGGCGATGGTGCAGGCCGCTCGCTGGCAAGCCATCGGGCGGGGCGCCAGCCGCAGCCGCATCCACGCGGATCCTTTCACGACGGCCGCCCCGTACATGCCCAAGGATGCCGAGACCGTCGCCAGCATTGCACCAGACCCCGAGCTGTGGGCGGCCTTGGATCAAGGGGCAGGCCTCACGGCCATCCTGACTGACTTCTATGATCGCGTGTTTGCAGACACGCGTCTGCGACCATTCTTTCATAACGTAACCAAGCGCCGCGTCATCGAAAAGCAATATGAATTTTTGCATGAATTATTTACAGGAAACGATGTTTATTTTGGGTTGCGGCCATTTAATGCGCATCACTGGATGGTAATATCCGACGATCTGTTTGACTACCGCGAGGCGCTGTTTGAGGATTGCATCCGTCGATATGGGCTTCCCCAGCATCTGATGCAGCGCTGGCTGGCTATTCACGAGCGCTTCCGGGCCGATATCGTCAAGACTACGCCGCGCGGCATTGTCGAAGACGGGGTCGAACGCTACCTAGAGCGCTTCGACAGCGTGCCGCTGGCCGTGGGCTCGATCTGCGACGGCTGCGGCGCGGAGGTCGCTGAAGGAACCGTCGTCCGCTATCACATGCGCACCGGGCTGATCTATTGCCCGGCCTGCCAACCCGCCGACAGCCGGCCAGCCAGCGACAGCGCGAGCCACACGTAACGAACCCGCTGGCGCACGAGCATCCGCCCAGGTCTCGGTCATACGCAGCCGTCTACGCCGAGGTCACCTTAGATAGAAGAGCACGGACAGGCTCAGCCCCAGCGAAAAGAGGCCGCGATTTGCCGACCCGCATGGAGCCAGTGACACGAGGTACTCCCCAGTCAGCTCGGGACCCAGGCGAACCACTGGTGGATAGTAGCCGGGTGTCCATTGCGTTCTTGTCAGTGGCGCATCCAGGCCGAAGAGCACGAGCGGCGCCTGCCATCCCGCAACCTCTCCCTGGCGAGCCGAGGGGCAGTCCGCGGCGAGAAATCGGCCGCTGTAGCCCAGCCCGGCCCGCAGGAGTACTGGCTCCACGGGAATACCGAGCTCTGGGAACAACGTGACGTGAGCCGCGCCTGCGCCTCCGACGTAGCTACCGCCGATTCCGGCGCTTATCCCCATCCATCCATCCGCGCTCCCGGCCCCAACAGCAGGCGCGAAGAGGACGCGGACATCCGCTCCGACGTGGCCCAGGGTATCGATCGTCGGCGCCACCGTCAGCCGGGCGAGCCCGACCACATTGCAGCCGGCAAGCACGAGTACCGAAACAAGCCTCCCAAGATGCATGAGGTGTGCAAGACGCACAAACACCATTATTTCATATAGGCGAACCTAAGAGACAGAGCTGCTTGGATATCGTCGGGGCTCACGGCGTTGCTGCAGTCGGCGAACTCAGCGATGGCGCCGATGGCGCCGGAAACGATCGTCAAGAGTCATCGAACAGATAGGCTAACAATCAATCATATGTTTTTTATTGATGAATTACCGCTGCTTGGCTCGGTACACTCGGTCAGCCAGTCGATATCCTGGCGCGTGCGCACGATCGAGTAGCCCTGCTCTTTGAGCGCGTACGTGATCGCGTCCTGCAGGTCGCGACGCGAGGTGATCTGCTTGAGCTCAATCCCGAGCTGAACCATGGTGCGCGACACCGCGGCGGTCACACCCGCCAAGACGCAGCGCGTGCCCAGAAGCCCCGCGGCCCGCGTCGCCTGGATCAGCATGTTGGCCACCGCCGTATCGACGACGCTGACGCCCGTGATGTCCAGGATGATGATCGACGCTTGATGACCTTCGATCGCGGCGAGCAGGTCATCCATCAAGTGAGCGCCGCGTAGCGAGTCCAGGTGCCCAATCAGCGGCAGCACCAAGATGCCGTCGTGGATCGGCAGCACGGGCGTGCCCAGCTCGCGCACGGCGGCGCTAAGCCGCTGGATTTCTGTCTTGGCCTGCTGCAGGGCAGCGACGGGATCGCTGATCTCATCGAGAGACGGTGTCAGCGACACGCCGCTCGGCTGCAGCTCGATCGAATGCGGCTCCAGATCGGTGGGCGGACGAGGTTCGCTGGCCATGGCTATCGTCCTCCTGCGCCGCTGGTATTCGCCGGACTGGCCGCGCCCGCGCTTGCCGCGCTTTGGCCCAGGACCGCGATGCGTTCGACCAAGGTCTGTTTCATGTCGGTGCTCAGCGGCTTTGAGCCCAGCCACATGTTCCACAGATCAATGCACAGCGTCGGATCGCGCGGACCCTCAGCGCGATTGCCTGCGGTGGTGACGCTGATCAGGCCGTCGCTAGACGTCGCGATGATCATCTCGTCACCTGCCGCCACATCGCGATTGAACAGTGCCAGAAACTGCTCTGTGCTCTGGCGGAGCGCGGGGGCCGTCGTCGCTTTCAGGTTCTCTTTCAACAGATCACGATACGAGTCTGCGATCTGCTTGGCGCTGAGCTTGCGCGTGAAATACAAGACAGCGGCTTTGCCGAACTCGCCCAGCACGACGAAGTTCTGGGCCAGATCGCGTGCGCGTAGCTGCGCAAGCTCGCTGCCACCGGCCTGCGCCACCAGCTTGGGAAATGCGCGACGGGCGGCAGTGTCTTCGACGTACAGCGCCATGCCGTACAGCGAAAAGGCCATATAGGAACGATGGCCGACGCCGATCAGCGCATGCGCCTTGCTATCGACGGTGATGCGCGACAGGAAGCTGTGCTTGCTCTTTGGTTCCAGATACGGAACCGGCGGCTCGGCGGCAGGCAGCGGAGCGGTGGCCGGTTTCCCTGCGGCCTCTTTGTCGAGCTGTGCGATCCAGCCTTTGACATCGGCGGCGTTGGTGGCCTCGGGCGCCTTGCGCAGATAGTTGCGATAAAACGCAGCGGCGTCGGCTGGGCGTCCAGCCATGCGGTGCGCTTGCGCGATGTTGTACAGGAACACCGGATCGGGTCGCGTCTCGAACGCTTTTTCAAACAGCGCGATCGCGGCATCGAAGCGGCGCAGGTCGTACTGCACCATGCCGTCTTCAAAGAGCTTCTTGACCTTCTGCTTGAGCTCTTCGTCCGCTTTGTCGCCGCTGTCCTTCTTGGCTGCTTCCTTCTTGGCCCAGCCCGCCGCGGGCGCTGCCGAGATCACAAGCGCAGCCGACAGTGGGGCCAGCGTAGCCCACAGGCCGAGGCACATCGGCGCCTGACGAAGGAAGAAACCCGTGGCAAACACAGCACGATGGGAACGCATGGCCATTCGCGCTCAGAATATCAGCTTTCGCCGCCGCCTGGGCGGGCCTGGCAGCCGAAAGTCAGACGAGGGACTTCAAGCGCGCTCGCCGAGAGCGCGGGACCTCGCCACACCGCGATCCCAGACGAAGCTTGATATGATGCAGTGCGAGGAGGTGTCTTATGCGGTGTACTAGCTTGCCCCTGGCCTTCGCGCTCTCTTTGTCCCTAGGCAACCTGTCCTGTAACGACGTGGGCCTAAGTGGTGGCGATGTCGGCCCGATGTTTTCGCATCCTGACATCGTGTCGATGGGCTACGAAGGCTGCAAGAACCTGCAATGCCGGCAGGTTAGCTGCAAGAACAGCAAGGTGACCTCCATCAGTGGACGGGTCAACATTCCCGCCGGCAACCTGCCAATTCCGGGTGCTTATGTCTACATTCCGAACTCTGCGTTGAAGCCGATCACCACGGGCCCTTCGTGTGAGCGCTGCGATACGCTGTTCTCCGGCGAGCCCGTGGCCCGTACTCAGACAGGCCTGGATGGCACGTTCAAGCTGAACAACGTCCCCATCGGCGAAAACGTGCCGCTGGTGGTGCAGGTTGGCAAGTGGCGTCGTCAGATCAATGTCTCTTACGCAGAGCCCTGCAGCGATACGGTGCTGCCGTATGAAGACACGCGCCTGCCGCGCTCACAGGAAGAGGGCAATATTCCCAAGATCGCGCTGGCCACGGGCGGCAAAGACACGCTTGAGTGTTTGGTTCGCCGCCTGGGAATCGCAGACAGCGAATTCACGCTGCCAAGTGGCTCGGGTCGCGTGAACTTGTACGCGGGCAAAGAGGGCACGAGCGCGTTTAGCCCCACGTTCAACGGCGGCGGCATGTTCCCGCCGGCTCCGTCGCTGTGGAGCAACGCGACGACCCTGAATAGCTATGACATGTTCATCGGATCGTGCGAGGGCGGGGGAACCCCCAACAACGAGACACCGCAGTCGATCCAGAACGTCTTTGACTTTGTGAATGCAGGCGGGCGCGTCTTTGCGTCGCACTATCACCATTACTGGGTTCGCGCGCAGCCGGCGTGGAGCCCGCTGATGACGTTCAATATTCGGCAAGACCTGCTCACCGTCACCGCCGACATCAACACCCAGTTCAACCGCGGCTCGAACCTGGCGAACTGGCTGATGGATCCGGCGGTAAGTGGCTCGCTGACGCTTGGCAAGCTGCCGCTGACGCTGGCCCAGAACACGCTGCAGAGCGTCGATACCACCAAAGTGCAGACGTGGATCACGGTCCCGGCCTCGCAGAACATCCAGTACGTCTCGTTCGATACGCCGACCACCGCGACGGACGCGCAGAAGTGCGGTCGCTTCGTGCTGTCCGATATTCACGTCTCGTCCTCGTCGGATCAGGCGGGCCCGCTATCCCCATTCCCCACGGGCTGCATCGGCACCGGCCTGTCGCCGCAGGAAAAGGCGCTCATCTTCCTGCTCTTTGACCTCAGTAGCTGCATCGAGCCGCCGATTGGCTAGGCCCAAAGGCGAGTCCGTTTGCCGCTAAGGAGAAAGCGCTGCGCCCGCGAGCTTGGCTTCAAACTCCCGCTGCTCGCGAGCCGATAGACCCAGCGCATGGAGATCGGGTTGTTCGCCCCGCAGCCGCGCCTGAATCGCGGCCAGTTCCCCACGTGAAAACAGCGCGGCATGCAGGCGGTAGTCGACGAAGGCTTCCCATGCCGTCGGCACCCAGGCCTGCACGATGCGCGCGATGGCGTCGCCGTACACGCGAATCTCGTGCTGCGCATGGGCATCGATGCGCAGCGCCAAGAAGTGCAGCAGGTTGTGTAGATCGATCTTCCAGTACCACTGCGTGTAGTAATTCAGCGTCAGGTTCATGCGCGCAAGCTCACGCGCAAGCTGTGGATCATCGGGGCGCTTGGCGGCGCCACACTCGTCTTCGTTGAGCAGCTCTTCATAGTGGTCATAGCAGCGCTCGGCGTCGTCCCGCAGAAGCTTGAGCACCTGTGCTGCTTGCTGCGGCGATAGCTTTGCGTCGCGGCCCTGCCGGTTGCTGCGCGACTGCTCGCCCAGCTGATCCGGCGACGGCAGATAGAACTCGCGATCGAGGATCGAATAGCGTCCGCTGTATTCGTTGACGTTGGCGGTGCGATGGCGAATCCACTGACGCGCCACGAAGATCGGCAGCTTGACGTGCAGCTTGATCTCGCACATCTCAAACGGCGTCGTATGGCGATGCCGCATCAAGTATCGGATCAGCCCGCGATCATCGCGCAGCTTGCTGGTACCACGCCCATATGAGACGCGCGCGGCCTGCACGATGGCGTCATCATCACCCATGTAATCGATGACGCGTACGAAGCCATGGTCCAGCACTTCAAGAGGCGAAAACAACAGCTCTTCCAGGGCCGGCACCGACGGGCGGCGCGTCGTATGCTGCACCGCTCGCGCTTCGGCGATCGCGGCCTGCTCTGCATCCTTTAGCGACATGGCGCGAACCTTATGCCAGGCCTGCCGGCAAAAGGAACAGAAACCGCGAGGCCCGCGCCGCGCGCCTACTGTGCGTCGAACGGACGCCCCAAGTCAGGCAGCACACCGGCCAAGTCGATGCCGAACACGCACACGTTGTTGGCATCTGGTTTGTGGCAATAGCTGTCGGCGCGACACTCGTAGCCCGGTGGGCAGCGTGGCTCGTCGCTGCCGCAGCGGTACGCGCAGTCCGAATAGGTGGGCGCAAAGCACTGGCTGCTGGTCAATGCCAGAAGCACCAGCGTTCCCATGCCGATCGGAATCATCCACCGCGTCACAGTGTGGGGGCGTATTCGGCGCTCGCAGCCGACGAATTCGCGGGACATCAAAACCTTCCCCCCAGACCTACAAGGACGCTTCGCGTATCAGCACGCAGCATCGGAAATATCCGGGCCAGATCGCGCTTAGACTGTCGTTCGTACCCCCAGAACAAAAGGCCCGTGCCCACAGCCAACACGCCGGCCGTCAAAAGACAGCCAATGGCAGCGGCGTTGTACGTCGTGCCTTCGTCTTGCAGCCGCATCCATTCGCTGTGCTGCGCCGCGTCGTATATCGGCGGCAAGCCATCTGCGATCTGCGTGGTCAGGCGGCTCTGTGCATCCGAACGCTGCTGCGCCAGGATGCCAAGGCTGGTCCCTGCGACGGCCAGGCCGAGCGTAAGCGCCACACCGGTCCAGGCGAACCCCGCAGTCGTGCGCAGAACGCGTACTTTGCGCGCCTCCGCCGTTTGGTGCGCCTGCAGCGCCGCGGCTTCTTCTGCCGTGAGCGCATCGCTCGCATCCTGGTCCTTTCGCAACGGCGCCGGGGCTGGCTCAGGCTCTTCGAGTGGAGCCGGCGGTGGCTCGGGCTCGTCAAGCGGCGCCGGGGGCGGCTCGGGAGCATCGGTCGGAACAACGGGAGCCGCGGGCTTGCTCGGTGCAACCGGGGCTTCTTGCGAGCTGCTGCGGGGCCGTCGGCTGCGCGCAGACGCCGGCTCGGCCCATGCTGCGATCAGCAGAGCCACAAGGAGCAGGACTGTTGCACGTTGCCTCATCCGTCGTTTCCGCGCTTTCTTCGCTTCCTCGTCTCTAGTGTCCTGATGCAGCCGCCACGGGGTTGGCATCGACGATCTTGCCGTCGGCGATGTACACCACACGCTTGGCGTGCTGCATGACGCGTGGGTCGTGCGTCGAAAACAAGAACGTCACACCCATCTGTTGGTTCAAGTGCTGCATCAGCGCGATGATCTGCTCCGATGTCTTCGAATCCAGGTTGGCCGTCGGTTCGTCGGCCAGCACAAGCTCGGGCTGTGTGATCAGCGCGCGGGCAATCGCCACGCGCTGCCGCTGTCCCCCCGAAAGCTCATCGGGGCGGTGCTTGACATAAGGCCCCAGCCCGACGTCTTCGCACAGCTTGTGGACGCGCTCGCGCAGGCTGTTCATCGGCTCGCGCCGCCGCCGCATCAGGCAGGGGAACTCAACGTTTTCGATGACGTTCAGAACGGGAATCAGATTGAACGACTGGAAGATGATCCCAATCTTTTCGTTGCGGACGCCCGCCAGCTTGTCGAAGTCGCGATCGCTCACTTCTTCACCGGCAAACTTGTACGACCCGCTCGACGGGCGATCCAAGCAGCCGATGATGTTGAGCAGCGTCGACTTTCCCGATCCTGAGGGCCCCATGACCACGGTGAATTCGCCGCGATGAAGCTCTAGATCAACGCCTTGCAGCGCGGGCACCAGGGTCTTGCCCAGTTGATAGCTCTTGACGATGCTGCGCAGCACAACCAGCGGCTGCGAGTCCGATGCATGAGTAGGTGCAGATGATGTCATCGCTTGGGTCCTCTAGTAGAACGCACGCGCCTCAAACAGGAAGCGGAAGTCAATCGGCAGCAGCGAATACTCGCTGATCGCCACATCGTTGACCGTCACTTGTCCGACGGGAATGCCGCGAATCGGAATGAACCCGAACAGCGAAAGGGTCAGCCACTCGCGCACGCTCCACGACACGCTGGGCGAGATGGTGCCTGAAAGATCGGTCAGGCCCGCGATCAGCGTCGCGCCAATCGTCCAGTCTTCTTTGATGCGCGGCTTGTTGTAGCTGACGATCAGATAGTGCCGGCGCAGCGGATCAAACGTGAAGCGCTGCGGCAGACCGCTCTGGCCGCTTGAGCCCGTCACCAGGCCCGTCCCACCGGTAAGCTGCAGCGCGCGATAGGCGACGCGCAGATAGTCCTCGAACTCTTGGTCGCTGTAGCCGTCGGCTTGATAGTAGTACTCGATGGAAAGCAGGCTCTCGTCGCGGAACTGCGTGCGACCACCGACGACTAGGCGCGGATACAAGGTGCCATCCCGCACCTTGCTGGCGCTGATCGCGCTGCCGAAGTTGCACAGGCTGGCGGCGGCGCACAGGTGGTCGGCGTACAGCCGCGAGCTGCCAAATTGAAACAGCGCCTCGATGTGCAGTTCGTAATCGGTAAAGAAATACCGGGAAAAACTGGCACCAAAACGCGACGCATTCTCAAGAAGATCGTTGTATTTATTTGAAAAATAATAGAACAAATTTACGTCAGAATTAAATAGCAAAAAATACAGTCGCGCAGCGAGTAAATAGTGATATGAATCATCGGCCGGCTTGGTTCCATCGACCAATGGATAATCTGGGTATTTCATCAAAGCAAAAGGAATACCGCTGTTCTGATACAAAACTTGGGGTGTAAACAGCGCGGTAATTGTGAACTTTTCGAAGGGCAGCTCGATCCGGGCCACCCAGGCGCCAGCCCGCTGAAAGTTGGGGTCGGTGGGATCCTTGGGCGGGTTGATGAGATCCGTCGGATTGAAGGCAAATCCCGAGCCCCAGATGATGCGCTTCTTGCCCAGCAGAAAGTTCAACCAGGGCTTCGGCGCGTACGAAAGATACAGCTCGCTGGGCACGACCAAGGGGCGAATGCTGGCGACATCATGATCCGCGACCTGCTCGCGCCCGCCATTGCCGTCGCTTTGATAGAACAGCCAGCCATTTTGATAAATCAAAGAGATATCTGTATAGATAGATAACTTGGGTGTGATATTAACCTTTAGTTGGATATTTGCTTCCAGAATTTCAGTGATCGATGGCACGTCACGTGTCGGCAGAGGTGTTGTGCTGGGATTGACATGGCCATACTGCAGGCGGTTATCGACATAGCCATTTACTTCGGCCGTCGCGCGCTTGCTGTCACCGCTCGCCCCGGATTTGGCCTTGTCGAGATCGTCGAGCGACTCCTGCGCGCAGGCCGAGCGCTCTGCATTCCCCCATATGGAAAGCAGAGAGGCCAACGCGATGAGCAGCCGCCGACACATGGTTCGTCCGTGTTCTCGTGGTTCTTGCGCCTTCGCCTAGCGCCCGAGATCGTCGAGCACGAAGCGCTGCGCCGGAATCGCGATGTCCAGCTTCATGTCGAGCATGGTCATCTCGGACCAGCGCTTGGTGGCGAGCTCGTTGCGCATGGTGATGTGCGAGGGTCGCTCGTGGCCGTGGAAGTTCTTCACGTCTTCAAACACCGCCGAGCGCAGCAGCTTTCCCGAGGCTGCATAGTACTCCGCCTTGGCCGGCTGCTGCTTGTCCTTGCTTAGCCAGAGCTTGATGCGGTCGTACGCCGCCTCTTTCGACTTCGCCGTCAGATCCAGAAGCCACAGCTTGGGGTCTTCTGCGGTCTCGCGCTTGGCGGTGTAGTCCGCGACATAGTTCACGCGCAGGACGTCGCCGTTGTTGAAGTCGCCGCCCTGAAAGCTCTCGCGCGAGGCCAAGCGCATGGCTCGCTTGAGGTTGGGCATGTACACCCACATGTTGTCACCGACACGCAGCATCTCTTGCCCTTTGGCGGCGGCGGGCTCAAAGAACCACGTGCGGATCTTGTCGTCTTCCGACTTCAGCGCGCGGAACTTGTAGCTGCGTTCACTGCCGTCTTGACGATGCGCCGTCATCGTCATCAGCGCGTCGAACGTCTTGGGCGACATCACTTGATCGTAGCGTCGCAAGAGCTCCTCTGCGGTTGGCTCGCCCGGCGACGCGGCCAGCGGCAGCGACAGGATGGCCAGCGAAAGCGAGACCGGCAGAACGCAGGATGTGTGGCGCTTCATCTGTAAACTCCTTCGGGATCGGCTGGCCTAGTTCGCGCGCAGAGCGTCGACGGGGCGAAGCCGCGCGGCCTTCCAAGCGGGGTACAGCGCGGCCAGCATCGTGCCAACCAGCGCAAAGCCCACCACCAGAAGCAGGTATGAAAGATCGATGTGCGGATAGATCGTCGTCACATCGCCACCAGGCGGGCGAATGGTAAAGCCCTTGCGAAACACGCCCGCGACGATGCCATAGCCCAAGATGACGCCCAGCGTCGACGCGAACAGTCCCAAGAACAGCGCTTCGGCCAAGAACAGCACGGTGACTTGCCAGCGCCGTACTCCCAGCGCCAGCATGGTGCCGATCTCGCGCACGCGCTCGAACACGGACATCAGCATGGTGTTCACGATGCCGGTGGCCACCAGCAGAAACAGCACGCCGCCAACGAACAGCATGACGTACAAGACTGAGCCCACACGCGTCTTGGTCGCAGGATCCAGATCGGCCCAGGTCGTCACATCGTATTCGCTGCCCAAGGCTTGTCGCAGCGACGCAGCCACGGCGTCTGCTTGATCCAAGTGCGCGATGCCGACCACGTACTGCGACACCTGATTTGGCATGCGCAGAAGATCCTGGGCAAAGCGCAGGCGGACCGTGGCCATGCGCTTCGACTCGGCCACGCTCTGCGTTGGTAAGAAGCCACTGATCTCGACATCCAGCGCGTTGGTGCTGGCGTGCGGCCCAGCGGCTTGCATGACCAAGGTCGCGCCCTTGTCAGCGCCCAGCGCTTCGGCCAGTGTCTTGCCAATCAGCGCATCGCCTTCCTTGCCTGGTCGCAGCGGCTGCGAGCCTGGCGATACCCGAGTCAGACGCTTGGGGCAGACCTTGTACTCGCGCTCTGGATCGATGGCCATGGCCATGAACATCGTCGATTCGCTGCCGTTGTTGACCATGCCATCAAACGAAAGACGTGGTGCCACGGCCAGCACGCCGGGGACCGCTTCGATGCGACGGACAAGCTCGGCATCCTGCGGCAGGCTCAGCTTGAGGGGATCGTTGGATCCGATGTGCCCTTTGCGAAACACCTGCACGGCACCGTGCCTGGACTCGACGGTGGTCTCGATGAGATTGGCGACGAAGCCGTTGTTGATGCCCTGCAGCGCAACGATCGCAGCGCAGCCAAACAGCACGGCCAGGGCGGTGATGATGGAGCGCCGCTTGTTGCGCGAAAGATTGCGCAAAGCCAGAAGAAGAAGCCGCATGTCACACCGCCGCCAGCGCCTCGACCGGGCGCATCTGACTGGCCCGCACGGCCGGCCACAGTGCCGAAAGCACTGCGCCGCCTGCTGCCAGTCCCAAGACAAACAGGATGTAGCCGACTGTTACCGTCGGATAGATGTGAAGCGGAGCGAGCATTCCGGGGAACTTGAGCACGATGCCCTTGTATCCGTAGTAGAAGACAAACGCGCTGCCCGCCGCTGCTCCTAGAATGCCGCCGAGCAAGCCGAGGATCCCGGCTTCCAGCAGGAACAGTGACAGGATTTGCCGGCGGCGAACACCGACAGACATCATCGTTCCGATCTCGCGCGTGCGTTCCAGAACAGACATCAGCATCGTGTTGGCGATGCCCAAAAGCGCGACGAACAGGAAGATCGCACCGATCAGATTCAACGTCGCGTTCTGCGCCGCGATGGCGTCGTCGATAAACGAGGCCACATCGTGCCAGGTCACGACTTCATATTCAGGACCGACCGCGGCCTGCAGGCGTGGCTTGAACGTCTCGGCCTCGTCAAAGCGCTCGATGCGCACCGCGATCTCGCTGGCCATGTTCGGAATGCGCAGCAAGTCCTGGGCAAAGGCCAACGGCACAAAGCCAAACTTTTTGTCCGGCATGGGCAAGCCCGGCTGGCCGTACACGCCGACATAATCAATGTCGAGCGCGTTCATGACACCGTCGCGGTCGTTGGTCAGAATCGTGGCCTGCTTGCCGACGTGAACACCCAGGCTGTCAGCAAGCTCAGGCGTCAAGATGGCTGCGCTGGATCCACCTTCGGCCAGAGTCTTGCCCGACGAGATCATGTCGAGCCGTCGCGGACAGACTAGGATCTCATTCTTGGGATCGATGGCCGACAGCATGGCGACTGCACTTGTGTCATTCGCGTTCACCATGCCACCAAAGGCGATGCGCGCAGTCACCGCTTGGATGCCGGGCACGCCGCGGATCTTCTGCAGAAAGGCTTCGTCCGTGGGCACGAGCAAGTCCAGCGAAGACGTCGTCACCGCCTTCATGAAGCCCTTGCGATGGATCTGCAGCGCGCCGGTCTGCCCCAGAATGATCGATTCGCGCAGCGTCGCCTGCATACCGTTGAGGAAGCCGCGGATACCGACCATCACGCCCAGCGCCAAGAAGATCGCTGAAAATGTAATGACCGACCGTCGACGATTGCGCGTCACATTGCGAACGGCGATGCGCACTAGCGATGGAAGCATTCGCGTACCCCGGCCCCTTTCTGCTGCCCACGTTCTTGGTGTTGTGCGTTCATCTTGCGCCAATCAGATCGTGGGCACACACGCTGAGTGGATCCGTGCATCCAACTCAGCGAACTCGATAGTTAGCATGACATGATAGTTATAGTTGTCAACTATTATAGTTCACACATTGAAGTATCTGGTTTTTCCATCGAGCTTCTGATAGCTTGCAAACATGAGCGAAAAACGGAGGGTTTCCCGTCGACTTCGTTCGCGAACGAGCACCGCTGCGGCGGCTTCTGCGCGCACGCCGACCCATCGCCCTGTTGCTGTGGCTGACGATGCAGGTGATCCCGTTCTCGCTGAGCTGGCCCAGACCTTTTATGAGATCTTGGTGCGCCATCGGACTGCGATGCGCGACGTCATCGTCGAGGATGGGCTGTCGCCTCCGCTGATGGCTACGCTGCACATGCTGGGTGAATCGGCGATGACCATGCGCGAGCTCGCCGAGAGCATCGGACTTGAGCCATCCAACCTGACCGGCATCGTCGACCGCTTGGAGCTGCGCGGTCTCGTCGAGCGCCAGTCTTCCCCCGATGACCGTCGCATCAAGCGCGTGTCGCTGACACGCAGCGGCACTGCGATGCGCAAGCGACTGATCGAACGCCTGCAGCGGCCGACGCCGTGGATGCTGACGCTATCGCGAACCGATCAGCGACAGCTGCTCACGATTCTGCGCAAGGCGCTGCAGAGCTCAAACGCGGTGCCGGCCACACCACCGGAGCCAGCCAGCAGCAAGTCGCGCCGTTAGCTGCGTCGCGTACATGCTGTTGCCGCTCACCCGGTTCGTTTTGTCGGTGAGCGTGGATGCGAGGATCCCGGTTGACGCTCTGCGATCCTCGCGACTTCCTTCGCTGCGCTGTGGCTAGCGCAGCGTAAACGCTTCGCTGGGGACTGCAGTGCTGGTGTAGCGCAGCGGACCTAGCAGGACTTGGCTGCCCCGCACGGCCATGTGCGCTCGGCCACTCACGATCGTCCAGCTGTCCGTCCACGAACCTGCGCTCTGCCGGTACACAAAGGAGAGGCCTTTTTCGGAGTCGTGTGTGACGAGCCAGTCGCGGTCCATGGTCAGGCGGTAGCCGAGGTGATCCTGGTCGGGGTACTCGGGGTGTTCGATGCGCTGGCCAGCGACAAAGCGACCCACCACGGCCTGGTACATCTGAACGAAGGTGTGCGGCGGCGTGGGCCGACCCGGTCCCTTCCACATTACGGCAAGCTGATCGGCCTGAAGTTGGGTAGAGACTGACCAATAGCCACGGGGACCGGCCAGATCCTCAACCAAGGCCCATCGCGTGCCATCGGTTTCGTAGACGCGTGCCGTATCGTTGCTGTCGGCGATGGCCAAGCGCTTGCCCGAAAATGCCATCTCGCTGGGCCGGGCGCGGAGGGCCACACCGCCTGCCGGCAAGAGCGTCCACATCCCGCCGCTGAAACGATAGGTACGAAGGTAATCGCCGCTTGCTGTTACTGCGACGAGCAGATCGTCGGAGACGGCGACTCGGATGCCCAGGCCTTCGGCGCCGAAGCCAATCAGCGCCTGCTGTTGGGTCCACGTCGTGCCGCTGCGGCGAAACACGAAGACGGATCCTTGGGGCGCCCAATAGCTGCCGCTGGGCGTGTACATGATGTGATGTCCCAGCACCAAAGTGTCGCCGTGAAGCGCCATCGAAAAGCAGTACGGAAAACCAGGGGTATAGCCCGGCAGCGTCGGGGTTACCGTCGCCTGCGTCTGCCAGCGCCCGCCGCTGTACGTCATGATGACGGCGCGAAAGCGATACGTGTCATTGAAGACGGCCGTGTTGCCATCCATCACCACCGATGAGCACAGGCTGGGCGTAATCGTCGACAGTTCGCTCAGCTTCTGCGTCGGGGGCAGGATCGGCGGGCGAGACCGCAAGAGCGCCGCACTCGTCTGCGCGGTTGCCTGCGCGTCGGTTTCATCAGGCGGCGAGGCCGGATCCGCTCGATCAGCCCCCTGGCCGCAGGCGAAGAGGCCGCAGAGTGTCATGCCCAGCAGCATCGGCCGGAAGCGGCGATTCGCAGGCTGGAAGTGGGCCGCGTTCTGTGCGAAGTCAGGCGACGTCTCGGTTTGCGATTTGTGCATGAGCTGAGATCCTTGAAAACGTGACTAAGTGGTCACGTTTCTAGTAAATGAGGGTGAGCATGTCAAGCCAGCATAAAGAAAGCGGCAAAGCCCGACGGTCTCGTTCCTTCCCGTCGCTTCCTTTCGCAGCGCAGCACCAAGCGGCTATGGGCGTCGCAGGAAGCAGCCCCCGATCCAACGCCGCGCGTCCTGCCCGCGCACCGCGCTCGGTTCGTTCGCTGACTCCTGTCCGCCAAGTGCCAGGTCCGGTGGGGGGCAAGCGCGACGTCAATCGCCGCAAGCATGAGCAGCGCATCTTGGTGGCCGCGCGACGACTGTTTTTGCGGCGCGGCATCGACTGCGTGACCGTGGACCAGATCGCGACGCGGGCCCGCATCGCCAAGGGCAGCTTTTATCGCTACTACCGCAACCAAGCGGCGCTGGTCCGCGCCCTGTTCGCGCCGATCGAACAGAGGTTGGCCGCGATCTATGCGGCCTGCAGCGCCGGACTTGCCGAGACCCAGGATCCTTCGGGCTTGCTGGGGGCGTACATTGCGCTGGGCGGCAGTTTGGCTGCCTTATTGAACGATGCTCCCGAAGAAGTTCTGCTGTACCTGCAGGAATGCCGCGGTCCGAAGAGCACATCGCGGCAGCCGATCCATCGCGTGGCCGAGCTTCTGCTGCAGCAGACTCGGCAGGTCACGGAACAGGCGATGCAACACGGCCTGCTGCGTCGCGCCGATCCGTATTTGACGGCGCTTGCAGTGATCGGCTCGACCGAGCGTGTGATGTACGCGCACTTAACGGACCAGGACGCGCAGCCCAGCATCGCCGCCGGCCCAGCGCTGATCGAGCTGTTCCTTTCTGGGGTCATCAACCAGGATCTGCGATAAGCGAAAAGATGGGCCGAAGCGACGGGCGGAAGCGATGGGATAGGCGCGATGGGCAGGCGCTATTGGCAGTTGCCGCTGCCACTGATCGGGCGCGGTGTGGTGTCATTCGGGCACTTGATCGTGCAGGTGCTGCCGCCGCTGCAGCTCAGGCTGCACTTGCCCTTGGGACATGACACATTGCAGGTCGCCTTGTCGTTGCACGACACGCTGCCGCTTACGCCCAGGGTCAGCTCGCAGGACGCGTTGATGCAGTTGATGCTGCCGCTTTCGCCCGTGGTCAGAGTGCAGGTGCTGTTGCTGCAGTCGATGCTGCCGCTGGCTCCGGTCGTCAAGGTGCAGGTGCTGCCGTTTTTACACGTGGTGCTGCACGAACCCGCACAGGTGCCGACGCAGGTGTTGCCTTGTTCGCACTTGAACGAACAGCTGCCGCCTTGCGCATTGCAGCCGGTGCCATTCCACGTACAGCTTCCGTTGGCGGTGCAGGCACACGTGCTGCCTGTGCAGGCACAGCCAGGCCCCGGACATCCACCCGAGATCGGCTCGGCACCGCAGCCGACCAGCGAGCCGATGCTCAGCAACGAGACACACGCGACAAAGATCGTAGAGCGCACAGATGACAACCACATGGGATCCTCCTAGTCAAAGCCAAGCTTTGTTGCGAGATCGATTCGATTAGTGAGAGCGACAGACCATGGCGTTCTTGCCATCTTCGACGCGAGCCTTGGGATCGCAGGCAAACTTCGGCCCGAAGTCGGTGCAGCTGTTGACGGTGCTGCACAAGACTTCGCAGATGTTGCCGAAGTCGTCTTTGACGCACTGCGAGCCACTGGCGCAGTCGCTGTCTTTGCTGCACGGCCTGGTGCAATAGCCCTTGGGAAAGGTCTGATTGGACAGGCACTGCGTCTCGCAGTCGCTGTTTGATGTACAGGCGCCACCGACGGCGCGGCTGGTGGGTCCGGCAGCGCTGCCACCACAGGCAGCCGAGGTTGCGAGCATCGCGACAAATAGGACGTTGGAAAGAGCACGCATGAGAAACTCCTTGAGCAAGAACGGATCGTGATCGGGCGCGGCTGCTTTGCGTTTTCCGACGGAGGAACCGTGAGCAGCCGCTGTCTAGGTCGAACGACATGGCAGCAAGTCCGCCCCCTTTTTCCGACTTGCTGCGCGGCGCGGTCGAAACGATTTCGGCTGGGCGGCCGATGGTTGGCTCGGCCACGGGAACTCGTGTTCGACCGGCTCGCTGCAAAAACGTAGTGCCCGAATGCCGCGCGACCCTTCGCCGATTTCTGCAAATTTTTTCGACTTCGTTTGCCGCCACCATCCTATGGCTGGCCGCGGGCCGCCGCGATGGCGGAAAGGGCACTGCGCAGGCTCTCGGCAACGGCTGTGGTGCGTCGGGGATGCGCGGTTCGCAGAACGCGCTCGGCCTCGTCGAGCTTGCGCTCGCGGAGAAGCAGCCAGCCTAGCGCTGCTGCGGCCTCTGGCTGACGTGGCGACTGCGGATGCTGGGCAAGAAAGGCACGCAAGCTGGCTGCGGCCTCTTGGGTACGGCCAGCGCGACCCCAGGCGACTGCCGACCAGAAGCGGGCGTCTTCGGCGACGGGGCCAGCTGGGGCCAGTGTGACCGCGCGCTCTAGATCGTTGGCAGCGGGGACGTAGCGACCTTGCTTCAGCGCGGCAAAGCCCGAAAGAAACGCCTGCTCGGCGGGCGAGACGGGAGAGGCCTCGCTGCGGGCGGTGGCAGCCTTGCCTGCGGCGGGCCGCGAGGGCGAAGCCATGCTTGCGCCCAGCGCGCTTGCGGGCGACGAGGCAACCGAGGGCAGCGAGGGCTGGGTTGCGCCCGCGATCTGCGACCGATGGCGCGACGGGCCTTTCGGCTCAGCGGGCATCACCAGCCGCGAGGAGGCTGCAGCCTGTGTGTTTTCGCGGCCCGCTGTCGGTGCGTTTGCGTCGATGCGTCGTGCCGGTGCTGCTTGCCAGGTTTGTCCGGCGGCAAGCAGCGTGCTTGCCTGCGGCGGAACCCGGACTTCCACCAGACCTCGCTCCACCTCGACGCGCTGCAAGCGGCCCTGCTCGGCGAAGACGGTAAAGCGGGTGCCTTTGACTTCCACCTCAGCATCGCCGACGCGCACGATGAAGCGTGCGGTCGACGGCAGGCGCTGTACTTGGAACTGCACGCGCCCCTGGTGTAGCCGCACGATCTCGCTATCGGCGATCCGCTCGCGATCGTATCGAGCCAGGCCGTGCGCCGTGATCTGCGCATCGATCTGCGCGCGACCTGGTGCGGCGAGCGGCGGATCGATTGCAGCCTCTGGACGCGGCGCGGCTGACGATGCTCGGTTCGCGGGCTCAGCGGTCGGTGTTATCGATGCAAGGGAAGGCGCGCCCGAGCCTTGCGCAGAAACGTCGGTGTGCGTCGCCATGACCGTTGGCAGCGTTGGGCGTCTGGGCTGGATCGGCTTGCTCCACAGCCCCAGCCCAACCCCGAAAGCAACGGCTGCGGCCAAGGCCGCCCAGCGCAGGATCGGAAACGCGGCGCGGCGCGGTTGCGGATCGGCGGGGTTGGCTTGCTCCGCTTGCTCGTGGCGCAGTCGCTCGGCTTGGTACAGCAGGCGGGCTCGCACTGCATCGCGGCGCTGCGCGTCGGGTTGCTCGACGGGAATCTGCAGTGCCAGGCTGCGCAGAGCGGACAGCGCCTGCCACTCAGCTTGGCACACCGGGCAGTCCTGCAGATGACTACGCAGGGCCTCATCGAGGGCGGCGGGAAAAGCCTGCGCGATCGCTTCGGTCATGCGGCACTTGGCTTTCATGGGGCCCTCTCCGCAAGAGAGCTACGCAGAGCTTTCCGCGCCTCATGCAAGCGACGCCACAGCGTGCCCTCGGGGACACCCAGCGCTCGCGCTGCATCGACGCCGGCTACCTCTTCGAGATCGCACATGACAAAGGCGACGCGCTGGTCATGCGGCAGGTCATCGAGCGCTCCGAACAAGCGCTGCACAAGCTCGCGTTGAGCCGCTTCGTGCTCAGGCATGCAGGTGACAGAGCTGCCAGGCTGCAAGCTGACTTCCATGCGCTGCCGTCGCTGTTGGCTTCGGTGATGATGCCGCGCCAGGTTGCTGGCGATCCCCAGGATATAGCTGCGCACCGACGATCGACGCTGGAAATGGATGGCCGCGCGCATCACCTCGATAAAGGTCGCTTGCACCAGATCATCAAGCTCTGCACAGGTGGTTCCGACCAGGCGCGAAAGCACGCGATACACCACCGCGTGGAAGCGCTCATACAGCTCACCGAGGGCCGCGCTGTCGCCCGCGCCACAGGCGAGGAGCAGCGCTTCGTCAGACAGCCCGGCAGGAATCTTCTCGGGGGGCGCTGCAGGGCGACGAAAGGGCAGGATCTTGCCGCTCATCGTGGGCTCCACTGCAGGCCAAGCTGGCCCAGGACCATGCCCCAGGGCGGCGTCGTCAACTGCACCACGCCGGTACTTGACTCGCCTGTGCTGGACAGCGGCCCCATCAGAAGCGGCGCGGTGCGTGGGGTCAGCGTCGCGTCGAGTGCCGCGGCCAGCCCCAGCGACAAGCCATAGCGCAGGGGAATCACAAGCCCTAGCCGTGCCTCGGCCTGCAGGTGGCCTTGGTCGGCGCTGGCGGCCACAGTGCTGGCGTTGACGGCGATCGTGTCTTCGGGCTCTAGCTCGATCGGATCGCCCTCGCCATCGCGCAGCAGCAGGCGGGTCGAGACATGCAGCCAGGACACGCCCAGGCCCAGGCTGGGCCACAGCCACGCGCGGCCCACGCGAGCCGGAAGAGCGACGATCGCGAACAGCTCGGTGACGACACGCCGTCCGTCCTCGCCGCTAAGAGTCAGCTGGCCGAGCGTCTGCCAGGCGCCCCCAATGCACAGACGAAAGACCCGCGCGCATCCGCGGAGGCCGGCCCCCATCCACGGGCGGCCAGCAACGTCCATGGCAAACAGCCCGTGCAGCGACACGGTGCCGCGTGCGTCCCACGTCGTTGAGGGCGGGCTGTCCGGGCTCTGGCTCGTCGACGATGGCGGCAAGGCGGCGATGCTGCCCAGCAGAAGAGGCGCGCTGAGATCGCTGCGCACCCAGCTTTCGATCAACGAGACGGCGGTCTCGCGATCAATGACCTGGCGCTCGGTGCTGCGGATCTCGTCTCGCAGCAACACGGCGATGTGTGGATCGCGACGCTGCACCAGAACGCGTGTCACGGGGCAGCCGTCGTCGGTCGCCGGACCCAGGCCGCGCGACAGCAGAGCAGCAGCGATGGCTGGCACCAGCGCTGGATCTCCCTCGATCAACACGGCCGGTGCGCACGTTCCCGGTGGGACGGCGCCCAGGCTGGCTGGCGCAGGCGGTGAAGGCGGCGGCTGGGCCCGCCCGCCCGTGCCGTTTGCTAGGACGAGCACCATCGACAGAGCGGGCCATAGGCTGCACGTTCTGGCTCGACACGGGCTGCTCCGCCGCATCCTCGCTGTCGTCGCAACGTCGACATCACACGAAGCGGATCGCTGTCCACTCGCGAATATACGGACGCTATGCGTTGAAAACCACGTACTCACAGAGCCCCCACTCTGCCTGTCTACTTGGAGTGCCCGGCTGCCGCAGGACCCTTCGCCGCAATTTTGCAGCGATTGCCATCGGCCGCGCAGCTAGTGATTCCGACTCGCGATTTTCCGCCGAGCGAGATCGCCCTTAGCCGCGCGGTGCTGGAGGCAAGCCGGTGTGCTGCGAAAGAGCCAGGCCGCGATGGGGAGTCTGCTCGCGAGGGCGGTGCGGCTCGGACCGACGCGCGGGCTGCGGCTGCGTGTCGCCAGCGCGGGACGGACCGCGTCGCTGGCCTTCGCTTTCGCGTCCGGTGCCGGCCGGCTGGAACGTGGGAACCAGGTGCTGCTTGCCGTTGCCGATCAGATCCTGCCGCCCCATGCGGATCAGCGCGGCGCGCAGCATCGGCCAGTTGTTGGGATCGTGATAGCGCAAGAACGCCTTGTGCAGTCGACGCTGCTCCAGCGTCTTTACGACCTCGACCTTGCGCAGAAATCGCAGCGGCGAAAGCGGGCTAAAACCGGTGTGATACATGGCCGTCGCGCTGGCCATCGGCGACGGCAAGAACGCCTGCACCTGATCAGGGCGAAAGTTGTTGCGCTTGAGCCACAGCGCAAGGTTCAGCATGTCTTCGTCGCTGGTGCCAGGGTGCGCCGCGATGAAATAGGGGATCAGGTACTGCTCTTTGCCGGCCTCTTTTGAATAGCGATCGAACAGTTCTTTGAAGCGGTCGTACGCGCCGATGCCCGGCTTCATCATCAGCGCAAGCGGTCCTTCTTCCGTGTGCTCGGGCGCGATCTTCAGATAGCCACCCGTGTGGTGCTGCGCTAGCTCGCGAATCCATTCTGGCGAGCGCACCGCTAGGTCATAGCGCACCCCCGAGGCGACGAAGACCCGCTTGATGCCGGGCAGCGCTCGCGCTTTGCGATACAGACGAACCAGCGGCGCGTGATCCGTACCCAGGTTGGGGCAGATATCCGGGAAGACGCAGGACGGCTTGCGACAGGCCTGCTCGATCGCGCGGCTTGTGCAGGCCATGCGATACATGTTTGCCGTCGGTCCGCCCAGGTCGCTGATGATGCCCGTGAAGCCGGGGGTCTGGTCGCGGACGCGCTCGATCTCGCGCAGGATCGACGCCTCGGATCGGCTCTGGATGATGCGGCCTTCGTGCTCGGTGATCGAACAGAAACTGCAGCCGCCAAAGCAGCCGCGCATGATGGTCACCGAGAACTTGATCATCTCGTACGCCGGGATCTTGCGACCGTGATAGCGCGGGTGCGGCACACGCTGATAGGGAAGCTCGTACAGCGCATCCATCTCGGCCGCTGCGAGCGGAATCGGCGGCGGGTTGATGACGACGTCGTGATGACCGTGGTGCTGCACCAGCATGCGCGCGTTGCCGGGGTTGGACTCGCGATGCACGATGCGCGAGGCGTGCGCATACAGCACCGGATCGGCCGAGACCGCGGCAAAGCTGGGCAAGCGAATACACTGTTTCGCGCGATCGATCGTGCGCCGGCCAAGCTGCACAAGCGGCGCTGCCTCGGCCTCGCTGCTCGCTTCTCCCGTCGAGCAGGGGGCGGCCTGGCGCGCCTCTTCCATGGCATAGGGATCGGGCTTGGGATCGATGGGACCGGGCGTGTCGAGCTGCGTCGAGTCGATCGCAGTGAAGTGCGCGGGCGCCATTCCGACATACGCCGTGCCGCGCAGATCGCGGATGTCCGAGATCGCGGCTCCGCTGCCCAAGCGATGCGCGATCTCGACGATGGCTCTTTCGGCGTTGCCGTACACCAGCAGGTCGGCGTCTGAGTCGAGCAAGATCGATCGCCGCACTCGATCGGACCAGTAGTCATAGTGCGCCACGCGACGCAGGCTGGCTTCGATGCCCCCAATGACCACCGGGATTCCGGGGCCCACTTCACGGCAGCGCTTGGCATAGACAACGACGGCGCGATCCGGCCGCAGGCCCCCCTGGCCATCCGGCGAATAGGCATCGTCCGAGCGCAGGCGACGATCGCTGGTATAGCGATTCACCATCGAGTCCATGTTGCCGCCGGTCACGCCCCAAAACAGGTTGGGCGTACCCAAGGCCAAAAACGGCTGCGGGCTGCGCCAGTCCGGCTGATCCAGGATGCCGACGCGGAAGCCATGTGCTTCGAGCAGGCGGCCGATCAGCGCCACGCCGAAGCTGGGATGATCGATGTAGGCGTCGCCCGTGACGAGGATGATGTCGCAGGAATCCCAGCCAAGGGCGTCCATTTCCTGTTTCGAGGTGGGTAAGAAACGGGCAATGCCAAAACGCTTGGCCCAGTACGGACGATGGGAAAAGAGGGTGCGCATACCGAGGTGGACCTTGCCGTACCACGCACAGCGCGTCGCGGCAACGAGCATGCACGCTTACGGAGCCGCAGCTGCGGCGTCACCCGCGGTCGCCGCGACGGAGTTTGACATCGCCGGGGGCGGAGCCGCGTGTGCTGCGGTGAGGGCGAGATCGACGCTGTGGGCGGCATTTCCTAGCTGCAACAGGCCCTGCGACGCCGCTTCGTGTGCGTTCAAGTCTTTGAAGTTTCCACGCACTGACAGCACCAGCAGCCCACCGCTCATCGTGGCCCGAGCGAGCAAAGCAAGAACTTGGTCCGTGCGCCGCTTCGGATCGGGCTCGTTTTCAATCTGAGCGTATTCCTTGCCGTACTCGAAGCCGAGCAAGATGCCTTGCGCGCTATCGACGCCGATGCGGCCGTATATGACTGCGCTGCCCATGCGGCTGCCCGCCAAGCTTAGCCCCCGTACCGTCGCACCCACGGCCCAGCGTGCGCCGAGCAGGTTGCCCGCGATGCCCGCCAGGTCCAGCAGATCGCCGCTGCCAAACTGCGTCCGCTCAGACCGTCGCTGCGCCAAGCTGATCGAGCTTCCGACGGCGCCGCCGATGATCGAGGTCCAAAGAAGCGCCGCCGCGGCTTTGGATACGACGGGCTCGGGGACAATCGTCGCAACGACGGCAGCCGCGATGGCCGCCCCGCCCGCAACCCACGAAAAGAAGTCAGAGATCGAGTCCCAGAAGCTCGAACCGTCGGTCTCGAATTCGTCGCTCAGCTCGACGCCGGTCTCTTTGGGAATGCACAGGCGCAGGCTGCCGCGCGGATAGCGATTGCCCTTGTTCCACGCTTTCACGGCCGCCCGAATCGCTTGACCGGCATCGGCGCCGGTCCCTTGATACTCGCCACTCAGTCGGCGGTCGACCGGGTTTGTGACATCCACCAGGACCCAGGTCTGTTGGCTCTCGTCCCGCGCGGTCCTTGCCACGAAGGCGCGCAGGTGGCAGACCTGGGCGCTTTCTTTTTCAATGTGGGCCGCCTGGATCGGATAGCGGGTACATCCTTCCGTCGGTGCCAGTCGGTCCTCCATGGCCTCGACATACTGGCCGAGCTGCCGCTTGAGGCGCGGATCGATGCGCGCCGAGTGCGGCTGTTTTTCGGCATCGAGAAGAGTCTCGCGATACCCCCGCACTCCGGCGAGCAGCTTCTCGGGCGCAGTCTGTGGGTCCTGTGTGGCCATGCTGCGCAGAAGGACATCGTGCTCGCTGCGTACCGTCTGCCGAAACTCGACGATCTCTGAGGTCTCGGCGAAGCAAGAAAACAGCTCTTCGGTTCGCTTTCGGTGCTGCACGTGGCAGCGGATCGTGTGCTGGCCGGAAAAGCCCCAGGTCGCTTCCCAGATCGGCGAGTCGTCGGGGCCCATCTGCGCGTCGGGGGCACCGTCGGGGGCATGGGTCAGGTCGTTGAGGCACGACCACTGATACTGGTGCTGCACGCGCTCATCCGACTCGGATGCGGGCCCTGAAAGCGCATAGCGAATCTTGCTGCCGGGAACGGCGACTGCCACATGAGGATTGGCCACGATGTGATGCTGCGCGCGACGCGTCGGTGCGGGACTTGGCGCGGGGCCCGCTGCAGCGTTGGCTATGGCGTTCGCTGTGGCGGGTCGCGCAGCCTCGGCAGCGGCAGAACGGACGGAACAGGACCCGGCATAGTGACCAAACAAAGCCCGCGCTTCAGACGTCGTGACGGGCCGTGCAGCCGAGCAGGCCGGGGCAGGTCCGCGTGCGGGGGCTGCGTTTGGGTTCCACAGACTGCTGATTTCTTCGCTCATCGGCCCGTCGGTGGGGCCGGATTCGCGCGGTCGAGCAGACGTTCCCGCGTGATCGAAGCAAGATGGAGCAGCCGGCGCGATGCAAGCAAAGTCGCTCATGTTTCCTCCCGCGTTGGCCTTTTGCAGCGGCGATGCCAGAGGCGCGACGCGGAGTCCTCGCGCGGCAGAACGGCTGTTGTTTCGCAGGCCTGGGCGCACAAGCGGCTTCCGTCTTTGGCCGCGGATCGAGCTGACCCCGCCATGCGCAGGCTGCTCTGCCCAGCGGTTTGCTGGCTGCAAGCCCCGAGGCTGCCCAGCTGTCCAACGTGCAGTCCCTGAGGCTGCCCAGCTTGCGCTGGACCGTGCCCCGTGCGGGATGGGGCAGGGCAGGGGCCGCGCTTACGCCTTGCGGCTCTTAGCTCACGCGGCGCAGGACGGCAGCGAAGAATCCGTCGGGACCGCCCGGCCTTGGCAGCGTGCGCAGGTACATGCCGTCAGGGTCGCTGCAGCCCCGAGCGCGCGAGGCGCCGAAGATGTCCTTGATCGGTACCGTCTGAAAATCGGGGCGCATGGCCAAAAAGCGCGCGACCACCTGTTCGTTCTCCAGAGGCAGCACCGTACAGGTCGAATAGATCAGGCGCCCTTGCGGACGTACAAGCTGTGCCGCACCCAAAAGGATGCGAAGCTGCGTCGTGGCCAGCTCGGCCAAGTCCGCAGCCTGCAGGCGCCAGCGGGCCTCGGGATTCCGGCGCAGCACACCTAGGCCCGAGCAGGGTGCATCGACGAGCACGCGGTCCGCCAGGCTGGCACGCAGCCACGACGGAAGATTGGTGGCGCCTCCATCCAAGGTCCAGGTCTCTGGCACGGCCAAAGCCTGCACATTGCTCAGGCCTGCGCGACGGGCGCGGCGCACCAGCTCGTCCAGCTTGTGTCGCTCGATATCGAGGGCCAAGAGGCGCCCGCGGCCTTGCAAGAGCGCCCCCAGTGCCAGCGTCTTGCCCCCGGCTCCTGCGCAGGCGTCGACCACGATGCCACCTGGCGGCGGCGCACAGAGCTCGGCGATGAGCTGGCTGCCTTCGTCCTGAAGCTCGACCAGACCCTCGGCAAAGGTCTGGGTGGCATAGACGTTTTCGTGGCCATCCAGGTACAGACCGTCGCTGGCCAGCGCGGTGGGATGGGCGATCAGGCCCTCTTGACGCAGGCGATCGGCGACGTGTTCGCGGGCGGCGCGCAGGCGGTTGACGCGGACACACAGCGGGGCGCGCTCGTTCTGCGCTCGCAGGATGGCCAGCACGCGATCCAGTCCGGCACCGTCGGCACCAAACGCCTCGACAAAGCTGCGCACCAGCCAGGCCGGGTACGACAGCGCTTCCCCCAGGACATCGATCTGCTCATCAAGCGGCAGGTTCGCGATGCGGGCCAAGCGGTCCGCTAGCTGCAAGCGCGCCGCCTGCAGACGCTGCGGCGATAGACCTTTTTGCGCCAGAAGAGGCGCAAGCGGCGTCCGCAGGCTGGCCGCTGGGTCGACGGCGGGGACCTGTTGTTCATACAGCCAGATCGAGTAAAGAACCGCCGCGCTGGGTCGACGAGACGGGCTGCGATCGGCATCGCTTGCGGCCAGAGCCAGCAAGCGCAGCCGACGCAGCAGGCGCACGATATTGTGCAGTGCGTCACCCACAAAGCGCCGCGCACGTGAGTGCAGGCTGCGCAGCGCTCGCAGGTGGCGTCCAGCTTCGGCCATGGCTGCGTAGTAGCCGCGCGTGCCCGCCAGATCTTCGACGATTCCAAGCAGCGTCACGACCTCGCGCCCGACGGTCCCAGAGGGCAGCGCATCCGAAAGACGCACACCCAAGAGCGTGTCCACGGTGCCGGGCAGCGCGCCTGGGTCGCCAGCGCTCGTCCCTTCATGACGCATAGCGTCGAGAAATTCCGTCGCTGGCCTCTTCCGTGACGAAAAGGCCTCTGCTAAATTCTCGCCCCGCTCACGCCGCCGGGCATTCCGCAAGTTGGTCATCGGATGTCGCAAGAGTAGTCGCTTCGGTTGTCGAAAGGAGTTCCGGGCGGCCGAGGAGCTTAGCCACACTTAGTCCGCATCCGCAAATCCAAGGAATCATCGAACATGTCGAAGAAACAGCCCGCTGCCGAATCATCGGCCAAGTCGCCCGCTTCTCCCGCTCCCGGAGAGGCCGCACACAAGGCCAACCTCAACGACACCGTCAACCTGCACGTCGAGCACGCCGCTCGCCTTATCGGCATGCGCGAGGAAATTTACAACATCCTCATGCATCCGAAGAACGAGATCATCGTCAACTTTCCCGTGCGCATGGACGACGGCAGCTATCGCATGTTCAAGGGCTATCGCGTCCAGCACAACAACATCCTGGGTCCGTACAAAGGCGGCATCCGATACCACCAGGACGTGACGCTGGATGAGTGCAAGGGCCTGGCCGCGGCAATGACGTGGAAGAGCGCCCTTCACGACATCCCGTTTGGTGGTGGCAAGGGTGGCATCAAGTTCGATCCGCTGAAGCACAGCCGCGACGAGCTTGAGCGCATCACCCGCCGCTTCACGCACGCGCTCGCCGGCAGCATCGGCCCCGAGTACGACATCCCCGCGCCGGACATGGGCACCAACGCTCAGACGATGAACTGGCTCATGGACACGTACATGAACATTGCCGGTGCGCTCGACAAGAACGCCATGCGCCGCGTCGTCACGGGCAAGAGCGTCGCCTGCGGCGGCTCGCTCGGCCGCGAGGCTGCGACGGGCCAGGGCGTCGTTCACTGCTTGGTCGAGTGGGCCAAAGATCACCGCTTCGAACTGCAGGGCAAGACCGTCGCCATCCAGGGCTTTGGCAACGTCGGATCGTGGACGGCCAAGATCCTCTCGCAGCTTGGCGTGTCCTTGGTCGCGACCGGCGATTACAAGGGCTATATCGCCAATCCCGAGGGGCTGAACCCACACAAGCTCGCCGATCACGTCAAGAAAACCGGCTCGGTGTTCGATTACAAGCACGGCACGCCGATCAGCCGCGATGACTTCTTTGCCATCGAGTGCGACATCTTTGTGCCCGCCGCGCTGGAACACGAAATCAGCGCCAAGGAAGCCCGCTCACTCAAGGCCAAGGTCGTCGCCGAGGGTGCCAATGGACCGACGCTGCCCGACGGAGACGATGTCCTGCGCGAGCGCGGCATCGACGTCCTGCCCGACATCTTGGCCAACGCGGGCGGCGTCACCGTGTCGTATTACGAGTGGCTGCAAAACAAGCGCTCTGAGCGCTGGGAAGCGCAAGAGGTCGCCGAGCGCCTAGAGCGCAGCATGAAGAAGACCTACGCCCTCATGCGCGACTTCGCCGAGGAGCGCAAGGTCGACTTCCGCTTGGCCGCCTATGCCATCGGCCTAGAGCGCATTCAAAAAGCCTACCTCGAACGCGGCATCTGGCCGTAGCCGCGCGCGGAAAAAGGGGCCGATCTGTCAGGGGGCGCGGATCGGCGACGATGCGGTGCTGCCGAGGCTGGCGCCGTTTACCTGCGGCTCGGCCACGCAGCGGTAATCCAGGGGGCCGCTTGTGCCGAGGGCGATCTGCACGTCGAGGCTCAGCGAGCGCTGGCTGCTGCCGCTGCCGCTCTTGCAGATCAGCGGATCACCCCAGTCCACTGCGCTGGGAGCCTTGAAATACAAACACAGTCGCAGGGACAAATCGCCCGCAGCCATGCAGGATAGCTGCGAAAGGCCGGTTACGACCTTGGTTGCTGCGTGATAGCTTGTATCCGCAGAGGTTGAGCAGACAACGGCAGATCCATCGCTCGTACTCATCGACATATCCACAGGAACAGGGGAGGGGTTATTGCAACCCATGGCGAACGAAAGGGAGAGAAGAAACCAGGCAGGAGGGAAACGATGAGCAGTCATAGCAAACGCCCTGGTATTGCGCGATAACCGCGCTTGAAAGCTAGCTGCTGGGGCTGGAAAGCGGTGGCAGAATGGGCGTCAAGCGCGACTGCCAGGCGACAATCTGCAGTCCCTTGGCCGTAATCGTATTTTGGTTGATCGTCCCGTTCCCGATATCGAACGGGCCCAAGAACTTGGCCTGTTTGACCGCTTGCAGATCGGTCTGTGACCAGTTGGCCTTGATCACCAAGTCGCGAATGGCGATGAACGCAGTCGGCAGCATCGGGAACATACCCGGATTATTGTCCAGGCGACCCTGCGAGTAATCGCCGCTCTGCGTGCCGTACAGGTACCAGTTCTTGGTGTTGAGCAGAGCCAGCTTCAGCCAGCTGCGCGTCAGGTTCACCATGCAGTACTTAAACGAGATGCTGAAGCCGTCGGTGGCGTTGCTAATCGGAACCGGCGTCAGCTGTTCGCTGAGCAGGTCGCGCAGAAGCAGCTTGTCCTTGAGCGCCACCGCTTTGTTGGGCAGCAGGTCGAGCTTGCCAGCGTCGATGCTCAGGCGGTCTAGGCTGGCAACGCGGCTGGCCAGTGGGCTCGGCCGCAGCGTCTTTTTGAACGCCGGATCCGCCGCCAGTGTGACCATGCGACGGGCCACCTCGTTGTCATGGATGCTCAGCGTGCGCGAGGTCGAGCGACCGACGGGGGGGGACGCCAGCGTACGGGCCCGGACAATCTCTAGCGGGCGCATGCTCAGCATCGGAAGCGTCGTACGCAGCGGCGCTGGGTGGCTAATCCGCGCCTTTAGCTGCGACTGCAGCTGCTGCTTAATCGTCGGCGCATCGCGGTGTGGCGGAATCGTCTGCAGCAGACCTTTATCAATCAGCTGCTTGCCGCCCCGCAGCATAAAGGGCGAAGTGGGATTGGCAGGACGTACCTGTGTAGACGAAATTGACAGCGTCGGCCAATACTGCGCGGCAGCTTCGCTATACCAATCGACAGGAGTGGCCTTGCATGGCAGATACATCACACTAGGATCGCGCAGGCTGCCCCGCTGAGCTTGCATTAGCTCATACTGCGCGTCGCTAAATAACTTGTATGCTGGATTGGCGGCCATGTTGCTTGGGTCGCCACCTTGGATCATCGCTCCTAAGATCAAGATTTGATATAAATCATCGATTTCGAAACCGGAATTGGCAAACTGCATAGCGCTGCACGTCGGTGCAATGTTAGCCAGCATAGAGACGATTTCTTCGGCGCAATTTGGATCGTATGGATCCGATGGACTATCGGTTAATTTAAAATCCGCAGGACTGAGGCTAATCCCAGGCCAACTCATCTGTAGATACAGATCGGGAGACGTCGACATGCTGAACGTCTTTGCCAACAGTTCGTACACGCTACTCAGAAAATCAGCTGCGTTTGCCATGTTCCTCTCCGCTTCCCGACTTGTGCTCTGTAGCTCCCCCAACCATTCCTCAGGACCGCCTCAGTCCTCCCGCCGCCGCCGACCCCATTGCTCGCACACGATGGTTCCTGCGCACCTCGCCGTGCCGCGTTGGCCAGCACGGCGAGGTCTGCCCGTTTACGCAGGCGGGCAGTACGGTACGACTTGGCTGATCCAGCCGATGATCTGCACGCCCGGCACCTCGATGCGACCGTTGGCAAAGCTCGACGTGAAGGTCTCGTTCGTCGACGAGTGCCGGTACGATCCGCCGATACAGAACGGGCCGATGCCAAAGCCGCCGCCCGCGCTCGTCTGTTTCTTGACGAAGTCCCACTCGGACGCGGACCAGTTGGCCGAGATGATGATCTTGCGCGCGACGACAAACGCCGTCGGCAAGAGCGGCATCAGCGAGCCGGACTGACCGACCTTGCTGCCGTTTGAGATCTTGCCCTTGGCATACAGGTTCTGCAGGTTCCAGCCCTTGGTGCCAAGCAGGTGATACGCCAGCCACGGACGACGGATCGTCACCAGCGAATACTCATAGCTGATGCGCAGGTTCTTGGTCTCGGTGCTCATGTGGCGATGCTCGACCGAGTGGCCGGCGCTGCCGCCGATGCTGAAGAAGCCAAGGCTGAAGCCCGCTGAGCCGCCGTACGATGTGAACTCTGAGCTCGAGCTAGACGAGTACGAGCCCGAGGCCGTGTCGACGACCACGCCCTTGCTCGCTGGGTTCAGCTTGTGCCAGTCGGACGGCAGCAGGGCACAGCGATGGATCATCGGGCTCATGCCACTGCCAGCGTCTTCGAGCACTACGCCGTAGCCTTCAAACAGCTGCTTGGCGTTGGCGAAAGCTTTGCTGAGCGCGTTCTGTGACGAGGTGTTCAGGATGGCCAGCGCCTGCTCGACCTTGTCGGCGAAGCCCGCGCGCCACTTGTCGTACGCCATCTTGACGGGGATCTGCAGCGTCGGAGCCAGCATCGGCCACGTTGCTCGCGTCGCCTGCGAAGCCTGCGCGGCCATATACGCCGCCATATAGGCACTGCGCTGCGCCATATATGCGGCATAGTTGTCCAGGTAATCGCGATAAATCTGCGACTCGATCTTGTTCTGCGTCACTTCGCCCGTATCAGGATCGGTGACGTTAACCATCCGCCATAGATAATTATAGGCATCCTGCAGTTGCTGCTCGATGGCTGGATTCGGTGGCTGTGCTGGAATTTGCACGCCATTCATGATCTCGCCGTAGATTCTACTGATCGTATTCCCTGTGTCGGTATACAGCGACGACATCGCCGGGGCAATATCAGCCAATGCTGCAGTGTTGACCGCCGCCCGCTGGCTGCCATTGGTATTGCCAGGCGTCCACGGGTTGTTGAAATCGCTGCTGCGAATGGGCATACCCGGCTTCATCAGCGACAGCATCGTTGTCGAAGGGGACATAAGTGGCTTGCCCCCAGGCTCTGCCTTGGTGATGGAGTTGAAGATGCCGTCGAAGATACCGCGGAGCATGTTGTCGAGCTCTTGCTGCGTCATCGCTGTCTCCTGTGACTATGCTGGATAAAAATGGCACTATCGTAGCGCCGATTGATATCCAGAAATTGGCAACTCATGGCCCATCCGAATTGCCGGCTGACGCGATACGCATCTGCTACGGAATACGGCGAAGTGGGCGGATGATGCCGCCGTAAACCGCAAACCGTGTGCCAATGTCTGATGGCTGCGCCGTAAAAAATTTCGCACGCCCTGTTCTAGCGGCTGTTGCGAGGCTGCGCGTCACCCGCTCTTCGCAGAGCAGCTACCGTCGAATACTCAGCGCGATGCGACGGCACAGTCTGCGTTCGTACCTGGCAATGCACGGCGAAAAAATTTCCAGAGAAATCTGCGTTTCGCTGGCTTCGCGCAGCAAGGCCTGCGCAGCCACCGCGTCGCGGGGAAGGATGCACCAAGCGGTGCGTCCGCGTCCTGGCTCAAAGGCCAGGGGCGACCGCTCGCTGGCGCCAGCTCCGCTACCGGCGGGTATCCAGAAACCACAGCCTGGCGCGGCTTACGAGGGGGCGTGGGCAGCGCTGAGCGGTCGAAAAGCGCGCTCGCAGGCCGGCGGGCTCGACGGATATCCGAGGCTGAATCGGGCTATGCTCAATCGAAGGAGTCTTAATGCGCAATCGAGTCCTCAGACGTCTTGTCGTTTTGGCCCTGCTGGCAGGGCACGTCATGGCCTGCGGAAGTCGTGTCGAAAATCCGCCGCTCGGCGAAGGGGAGGGGACGTTCCCGACCGGGAGCGCGTTCGAGACCTATGTCCAGGCGGTCATGACCAAGCGCCAGATCCCAGGGCTTGCGCTGGCCATCGTCAGCAAGAACGGTCCCGTGTATATGCGAGCCTTTGGCTATCGCGACTTGGAAGAGCGACTGCCGGTCACGCTGCGCACCCACTTTGCAATCGGCTCGGTGACCAAGAGCTTCACCGCGACGCTCGCCGGGATGCTCGTCGACAAAGGAAGCATCGGCTGGGATACGCCGCTGCGCACATACGATCCCGGCTTCACGCTCGCGGATCCGGCCGCCGCAGCAGCGGTCACGTTTCGCGATCTCTTGTGCCATCGAACCGGCGTCGGGCGCCACGATGAGCTGTGGGAAAAGCAGCACCTCAGCCGCGAAGAGATCTATGAGCGGGTCAAGACGCTGTCGTTCGATCATCCGTTCCGCTCGACCTTCGAATACAACAACAACATGTTTATGGTAGCGGGCCACCTGTACGGCAGGGCAGCCGGCGACTCGTGGGAGAACCTGGTCACCAATCGGCTGCTGCGGCCGCTCGGGATGAACGAGACGACGGTGTCAGCGGATGGCCTGAACGCCACGCCGGACCACGCGCTGCCGTATGGGATGAACCTCGTCGGAAAGCTTGAAGCGCATGCGGTGTTCAACTCCGACAACATTGCCCCAGCGGGGGCCATCAACTCGAACCTGGTGGAGCTGATCCGCTGGCTGCGCTTCCAGCTAGCGGGTGGCGTCACGCCGGATGGCAATCGACTCATCTCGGTGGCGTCCTTCGACGAGACCCACAAGCCGAACATCCTCGTGTCGCCGCAGTCTACTGCCGAGATTGGCGAGGCTCAGTACGGGCTGGGCTGGGCACTCTCTCGCTATCGCGGACAGCGACTCATCACCCACGATGGCAAGGTCAGCGGCTACCAGGCCCATATCAGCTACCTACCCGACGAGGGGCGCGGCGTGGTGATCCTCATGAGCTCCAACGGCTTGCCGGCGCAGTGGCTGGGGTTTGATGTGTACGATCAGCTCCTCGGCGTGTCGACCCCCGCGCAGTGGTCGCTGCAGGATGTGCCGTGATCGCAGTGACCTGAAGCCTCTTTGGGCGTTCGCCTGCGCCCTGCTATCTCGGTTTCGACTCCAGAAACGACAGCAGGGCGCGGTTCACGACGTCGGGGCGCTCTTGCTGCACCCAGTGGCCAGCGTCGGGGACGTATTCGATGCGTAGGTTGTCGACGAGCGTGTGCAGGTTGTACGTGAGCTCTTTGCCCAGCGCCGGATCGCGCTCACCCCACACAAGCAGCACTGGCAGGCTGGCCGGAATTGTCGACAGGCGACGAAGCTCGGCGACAAGGTTCTGGCGCAGCATGGCGCGGTAATAGTTCACCGCGCAGGTCAGCGCTCCCGGCTGTGCCATCGCTTCGACGAAGCGGTCGAGGTCAAGCTGCGAAAACGCGCCGCGCTCCGCACTTCCAGCCAGCATGCGCCGCAGCGTCGCAAAGCCGTCTTTGCTGATCAGCTTTTCGGGCAGAAACGGCAGCTGAAAGAACAGCATGTACCAGCTTCGCCGAAGCTGCGACAGGCTCATGCGGCGCACGAACGCGGCCGGGTGTGGGGCGTTCACCACGGTCAGGCGATGCACAACGTGACGATGCTCGGCCGACGCGGCAACCGCCCAGGCAATCGCACCGCCCCAGTCGTGCCCAACCAGATCCACGGCGGAATATCCCAGGGCTGCGACCAGAGCCACGACATCTTCCATCAGCACGCGCGTCCGGTAGTTTTCGATGCCCTGCGGCTTGTCGCTCAGGTTGTAGCCGCGCAGGTCGGGGGCGATCGCGCGATAGCCGGCCTGCGCGAGGGCGCGAAGCTGATGCCGCCACGAGTACCAAAACTCGGGAAAGCCATGCAAAAGCAGCACGGGCTTGCCATCTTTGGGGCCGCTCATGACGACGTGAAAGCGCAGGCCGTTGGCAGACACAAAGCTCGACTCGAACGTCGTGTCATCGAAGGCAGTTGAGGTGGTCGGGGAGGAGGACATGGTCGCTTTCTCCTGAGCTAGAGCGTGGCACCTGGCAGTCCAAGAACGATCCATACGTGATACGTGGCCAGCAGTCCCGCACTCAGCCAGGTCAGACGGATGCAGTCGGCCGAGGTGATGCCGCGGCGCAGCCAGCGCTTATACAAGATGGCCTGCAGAATTGGTGCGCACACCATGATGCACAGCCGCCACGGAACCCACGACAGCGCAAAGCCGCCCAGCAGCACCAGGCCTGAGGACAGCAAGAGCCCGTCGACAATTCGCACTGCGCCCGCTTGGCCATGCACCACGGGGAACGACTTCACGCCGGCTGTGGCGTCTCCGGGAGCGTCGCGCAGGTCATAGATGACTTCGTAGCTCAGCTCGAACAAGAAGAAGAACAGCACGGCGCAGAGTACCGTCGCTGAGCGGATGCCGGAGGGCCGGGGCAGGGCAGGCTGCATGCACAGCGGATACGCGAACACCGTCAGCAAGAAGCCCATCGCCGACGCTGTGTTCTTAAAGAAATAAAGCTGCTTGATGCGCCGTCGCCCCGGCAACAGCGGATAGTTATAGGCCAGCCCCAGCGCGTGATACGCGAGGCGCAGCGGCGAAAGCTGCGGCCACAGCGCATGCGTGACCAGAAACGATGCGCCCAACATCGCAAAACACAGCGGCACCAGCCAGCGTCGATTCCGTGCGACAAAGTCGGTGCCGCGAATCTGGTTCTGCCGATCCTCAGGCAGGTCGACGACGCGGTTCAGCAGGTTGACGACAAACCAGTCCAGCGCCGACAGCGCGGCAAGCTGCGGCAGGTGCTGGCCGGTGAACAGCCAGCCAAACGTAAACGTGCCGAGCGCCGCAATCGCGACAATGTGCAAGCGGCTCACCGACGCAAAAAGCGCCAGACGTGAGCTCTGAGACTGCGCTTTGGCACCGTGCATGCGAGGTCCTTATCCACATCGGCTGCCGATCTGGGTTGGCGCGTGGTGGCTGCGTGCGCCGCTGGTTCGCCTGCGATGATACAGTGCGCGCACGAGGACTCGCATGGCAGCGCTAAACGGACAAGATCGTCCCCCGCGGGGGCGTGGTGGCAGCGGTGGCATTCGTCGCCCAGGATCCGACGATGGCTCAGGATCCGATGGGCAACCGCGACTGTGGCTGGGGCTTCTCATCCTGCTTGCACTATTGGCGTTGCCGCGCATCTTTGGTCCGCGTGACCAGCGCGTACCCTATGGCCGCTTCGTTGAGCTGGTCGACGGTGGCCAGATCAAAAAGGTCACCTTTGAAGTCGACCGCATCATGGGCGAAGGCCAAAAAGAGGTCTTCAGCACCGGGCGTCTAGAGGCGCTGGAAAAAGATCTGGTCGGCAAGCTCGGCGAAAAGAAAATCCCGTTTGACGCCATTTCGACGCAGTCATGGCTGGTGACGGCGATCTCGTGGTTCCTGCCCATCGTCCTCTTTTATCTGTTCGTATCGTGGCTGTTTCGGCGCGGCGGCATGGGGTTGGGTGGCGGCGTCATGAACTTCGGCAAAAATCGCGCTCTCGTCGTCGGCGAAGAAGGGACGGGCGTCACCTTCGAGGACGTCGCGGGCCAGCACGAAGCGAAAGACGAGCTGAAAGAGATCATCGACTTTCTGCGCACCCCCGATCGCTATACCCGCTTGGGCGGGCGCATTCCCAAAGGCGTGCTCCTCGTCGGGCCACCGGGCACGGGCAAGACGCTGCTGGCGCGAGCGGTGGCCGGCGAAGCGCGCGTGCCGTTCTTTTCCATCTCGGGCTCCGAGTTCGTCGAGATGTTCGTCGGGGTGGGTGCGGCGCGGGTGCGCGATCTGTTCGAGCAGGCCAAGCGCAAAGCACCGTGCATCGTCTTTATCGATGAACTCGACGCCATCGGTCGCGCTCGCGGGGTTGCTGGTCCCGTCGCTGCGCACGAAGAGCGCGAGCAGACGCTGAACCAGCTTCTGACTGAGATGGATGGCTTTGATACGGCGAGCGCAGTGATCATCATGGCCGCCACCAACCGGCCCGAAATCTTGGACCCGGCCCTGCTGCGCGCAGGCCGCTTCGATCGTCGCGTCGTCGTCGATCGTCCGACGCTGGAAGACCGCGTCGAGATCCTGCAGGTCCACACGCGCAAAGTGGTCCTGGCCAAAGAAGTGGATCTGCATCAAGTGGCGGCGCTGACGGCAGGACTGGTCGGTGCCGACCTGGCCAACCTAGTCAACGAGGCGGCCCTGCTGGCAGCGCGACGCAGCGCCGATCAGGTCGAAGCCAAAGACTTTCTGGAAGCCATCGAACGCGTCGTCGCTGGGCTTGAGCGCAAGTCGCGGCGCTTGTCGACTCGCGAAAAGAAGCAGGTCGCGCATCACGAGTGCGGGCACGCGCTGCTGGCCAGCCTGCTTCCGGGCAGTGATCCGGTGAAAAAGATCAGCATCGTGCCGCGCGGTATCGGCGCGCTGGGCTACACCATGCAGCAGCCGACCGAGGAGGGCGATCGCTACCTACTGACGCGCGGCGAGCTTCGTGCCCGCGTGACCGTGCTTCTGGCAGGGCGCGCCGCAGAAGAAGAGCTCTTACCCGATATCTCGACGGGGGCCCAGGACGATCTGCAGCGAGCCACCGACCTGGTGCGTCGCATGGTCGTCGAGCTGGGTATGTCACAAGCCCTGGGGCTGCAGTCGTTTGAGTCGGGGCGTGGCATGTTCCTCGACGTCGGAGGGCCGCGCCCGCATGACTACTCGGAAGAGACGGCCCGCCAAGTTGACGCCGAAGTGCGGGCGCTGCTCGACGAGCTATACATCCAGGCCCGCGCCGCTGTGCGCGAACACCGCGAGCCTCTCTTGCTCGCCGTCGACGAGCTTTTGGTGCAAGAGGTCATGGATGGCGAGCGTTTCCGTCAGATCCTGGGCATTCCAAGCCGCCCCAGCGACGCAGGCGACTCAGCCCCAACCGCCAAGACCGCATCCGCGTAACAGCGGCACCGTCCCCTCGACTATTGCGAAGTGTTCAAAATCACACTGATGTTGTCCGAGTTGTAGTTAGCGACCGCAAGATCCGGCTTGCCGTCGTTGTTGAGGTCGCCAACGCTGATCGTAAGGGGGCGGTTGTTGGTGGGCAGGGTGACCGCGGCGGAAAAGGTCCCATCGCCTTGGCCCAGAAACACGTTGACCCCGCTGCTTCCCGTGAGGGTCGCCACCAGGTCTGGCTTGCCATCGCGGTTGAAGTCCGTGGGCGAGAGTTATTACGCGCCGCATGCACACACAGCGGAATACAAACAGGATGCGGTCGGCGGTCGGATATGTTCGGACGGCGGTCGGGTACGTGCGAGTGAGCACGCAGGAGCAAGCCTCCGAGGGCGTGAGCCTCGACGTACAACGCGATAGGATTCGCGC
>JAEUJZ010000130.1 GCA_016794505.1 Myxococcales bacterium | reverse complement strand
CTGCGATAAGCCCAGCGCCCGCTACGCCGCGCAGCTCGTCCGCGCCTGGTTCGCGCAGCCGCTCGCCGCCGACTTGAGGCGGGGATCTTGCCCGTGGTTATCGGGGTGGGAATGGGAAGATCGCGCGCCACCGTGAGGTACGGCAAGAGCACAACGCCGCGTTCAGGTGAGGCTAGGTTGGACATTTACCTTCTTGGGAGTCCATGGCGGCGAGTGGGTACGCATGGACCAGTGGAGCAGATATCAGACTACTGCTACATCGATCCGTGCAGAGATAAGGAGAGTGTTGCCGGCGGGTTGCCCTCCACGGTGAGCGGGTTAATGAGCACGGTCAAACGTGAGCGTGCGGAGGGGGCGGACAGCGCGCCGGCGGTCTCGGCGGCCTGGTTGGCCTTTGGCGAGGGAGAATCACCTGCCGGCCTGACGCCGCCATCAGCGGCACGACTAGGTCGTTCAATGGACGGGGTGGATCCGTCAGCGGATTGAGCCGAGACGAGAAGGCTCTCCATCTCAGCCGTAGCGCATGACTCCCTTGATAGGGTTCGCGCTTCATGCCAGTCTCCGGGATAGGTTGGTATGTGGTCTGATTCGCCCACCAGGAAGGGACCTTTCCTACATCGCTGGCGTCGCCGTGCAATGCTGGCTCGGACTTGCCTGCGCGCTTTGGTGGTGCTCGTGGCCCTTCAGTTCACCGGGCTGCCCTTGGGCCTTGCGAGTCTCTGCACGAACGCGGAGCTGGGGTGTCCGGCGACGTGCTCCGATGAGGACGAGGATCAGGGGCTCGCATGCTCGCCGTTCTGCTCCTCCTGTACCTGTGTGCATGCACGCCCGCTTGGGCTCGACCGAGCGACGGTTTGTCGGGTGAGCGCCCCGCGGCTGAGCGCGCATCAGTCGGTGCCGAGGCTCGCCGCGCCCACGCCGCCGCGCTCTGATCGTGATCGCGTCTTCCGTCCTCCTCGCACCGACTGCGTCTGAGCCGTCCGGCCTGAGCCGGCAGATCTTGAGCAGTTGTTGCCGAGGAGAAGCTATGCGTAGAGAACGATGGGCGGCGTGCGCCTGTGCGTTGCTTGTTTCAGTTGGGACTCGAATACACGCGGAATTGCCGCCGTGTTCTGGGCCATTCCACGCGCCGGCCGAGATCGCGACGTGCGCGGTTACAGAGAGTCTCGATGTGCGGTCGGCGCGGCACGAGTTGCGGGCGCTTTCGGGACGGCGACTGTCTGCGGGCGTGCTCCTGCCAAGTCACCCGGTGGTCGCGCTCAGTTTCGCGCACCGCCGCCCGCAAGGCCCCGAGGCGACGCAGGGTACGTTCTTCAACTGGTACGTGGCGCTCTCACAAGAGATCGAGATCGCGGGGCAGCGCGGAGCACGGCTGGAACTCGCCGACGCCGAAATGGCGGCACAGGTGCGTCGCGTCGCGGTCGCTGAGCAGGAGGCCGCGGCAGCAGCGCTATCGGCGTATTACGAGCTCATCGCAGCCCGCGAGGCGCTACGGCTCGCGGCAGCGCTCGGCAGCATCGCCGATTCGCTGGCGCGGCTGGCGAGCGGGCGGGTCGCACAAGCCCTTTCAGCCCCGGTAGATGCCGATGTAGCCGTGGCGGAAGCGACGCGGCTGGGGCTCATGCGTATCGAGGCGGCGCAGCAGCTCCGCGGCGCGCACTTGGAGCTTATGACCCTGCTCGGAATCGATCCACTTCGGCAGACGGAGGTGAGCGGCGCGTGGCCTCCGGTGCTGCCCGCGACGGGGATGGCCGAGATGGGCGAGGCTGCGCTGGTCGAGCGGGCGCTCGCGCTACGAGGTGAGGTCGGAGCAGCGGAGATGGAGCAGCGAGCGCGGGAGCGCCAGGTTCGCCTGCTCCGCCGGGCGCGCGTGCCCAACCTGACGCTGTCCTTCATCGCACAGCGGGACGGCCTCGACGAGCTGGTGTTGGGCGGCGGGCTTCAAATGCCGCTCTACCTCCCAGCGCCGCTCGGGCCGGGCAGGCGGGGCGAAATCACCGAGGCGGTCGCGCGTGTCGAGCAGGCTACGACCAGCATCGAGCAGGTCCGGCGCCGCGTGCGACTGGAAGTGACGCAAGCCACGGCGACAGAGCGCGCCAAGACGGAGTCGCTGGCGCTGTTCTCGCCTGCCCTTGTCCAGCGCGCCGAGGCCGACTTGCACGCGCTTGCGCAGGCGGTTGCGGCGCAGAGGATGCCGCTGCGCGAGGCACTCTTGCAGCAGCGGAGCTTGATCGAGCTTTTGTCTTCGCACGTCCGCGTGCGGCTTGAAGCAGCGCTGGCGCGCGTCGAGCTGCTTCGCGCGACGGGGCTCCTTGGGCAGGAGGTCTACCGATGAACCGGACGCGATTGATATCCATGGGCTTCGGGCTGGTTCTCCTCCTCGGATGCACCAAGAAGGAACCGGCGGTGCCGGAGGAAAAGGCCGCCCACGGCGAACACAAGGAAGAGAGCGGCGAGCATGAGGAACTGCCGCGGCGGGTCACGCTATCCCCCGAGGTGGTAAAGTCCTCGGGCATCAAGACCGAGCAGGTCAAGGCGCAGAAGCTGCCCGCCACCGTCGATCTGACCGGGGAAGTCGCCGCGGACCCTGATCAGTCTGTTCGGATCGTCGCCCGCGTTGGTGGGCGCATCCTCGACGTACGTTTCAAAGAAGGACAGCGGGTTACGGCCGGAACGCTCTTGGCGGTCGTCGAATCCACGGACCTGGCCCGCACGCAGGCGGACTACCTCTCATCGCAGGCGAAGGCGCAAGCGGCGCAGAAGAACGCCGAGCGGGTGGCGGCGCTCTCACAGAGCGGGCTTGCGGCGGGCCAGGAAGTGCTCAGCGCCCAGGCCGAGGCGCGCTCGCTGCAAGCGGAGACCCAAGCTGCGGAGCGCACGCTGCGTTCGGCGGGTCTCTCTGGCGGGCAGCTCGGCCAAGGCAGCGCGCGGCTCGAAGTGCGGGCACCGATTGGCGGGGTCACGCTTTCGCGTCATGGCATCGTCGGACAGACCGTGCCGGCGGGACACGTTTTCACCGATGTCGTCAACCTCGACCGCGCGTACTTCGTGGGGCGCCTCTTCGAGAAGAACCTTGCCCGTGTCCGGGTCGGCGAGGCCGCAGAGATTCACCTGAACGCCTATCCCGACGCGGTCTTTGTTGGGAAGGTCGAGACCATCGGCAAGCAAATTGACCCCATCGCACGGACAGTGCTGGCGCGCATCACCATCAGCGACCATAACGAGCTGCTGAAAGTGGGACTCTTCGGCAACGCCCGTGTGAACGCGCCTCCAGGCAGCCCGTCCGAGGAAGCTGCGGCGAAGCCTCGCCTCGTTGTGCCCCTTGGCGCCGTCACGGAAATTGCCGGCAAGCCGAGCGTCTTCGTCCGTCAGCCGGATGGTCACTTCGAGGTTCACCCCGTAACGCTCGGACGCAGCGCCGGTGGACTTACCGAAGTCCTGAGCGGTCTGCGAGCGGGTGAAGAGGTCGTCATCGACGGAGCCTTCACGCTCAAAAGCGTCGTCCTCAAGGGGACCTTCGGCGAGGAGGAGTGAGATGGACATCCTCTCTGCTGTCGTCTCCTGGTCGCTGCGCAACCGCGCAGTCGTGCTGCTCTGCACGCTGCTGCTCATCTTTTTTGGAGTCCGGGCCGCGCTGCGGCTGCCCATCGACGCCGTGCCCGACGTAACCAACATCCAGGTGGCGATCATCACCGCGGCACCCGCGCTCTCGCCGGTCGAGGTCGAGCAGTATGTCTCGGGGCCGGTCGAGCGGGCGATGGCAGGACTGCCCAAGGTGAACGAGATCCGTTCCATCTCCAAGTACGGCCTGTCGGTCGTTACCATCGTCTTCGACGACGAGACGAACATCTACTTCGCGCGCCAGATGGTCAGCGAGCGGATGCGCGAGGCCGAGCAGGCGGTCCCTGCGCGCTACGGCAAGCCGGAGATCGGGCCGATCACGACGGGGCTCGGCGAGGTGTTCCAGTTCGTGGTGCGCGGCGATGGGCGGACGCTCATGGAGCTTGAGGAGACGCTCGACTGGTACATCGGGCCGCAACTGCGCATGGTCCCTGGCGTCGTCGAGGTCAACAGCTTCGGCGGCGAAGACAAGGAGTACCAGATTGTCTTCGATCCGCAGCGTCTTCAGGCGGCGGGTCTGTCCGTCCGCGAGGTCATCGAGGCGGTCGAGCAGTCGAGCGCCAACGCGGGCGGCGGCTACCTCGAACACAGCCGCGAGCAGTACGTCATTGGTACACGCGGGCAGGTGAAGAGCCTCGACGACCTGCGAACCGTCGTCGTTGGCGCGACGCCGGAGGGCGTGCCGATCACGGTGGCACAGATCGGCGAGGTGCGCTTCGGGCCGAAGCTGCGGCGCGGCGCGGGGGTCATGGACGGTCGCGGCGAGGTCGTACTCGGTGTCGCGCTGATGCTGATGGGCGAAAACTCGCGCACCGTCACGAAGGCAGTCGAGGCCAAGCTGAAGGCCATCGAGCCGAGCCTCCCGCCGGGCGTGCGGATCGAGCAGTACTACGACCGCTCGCACCTCATCGATCGCACCATCGCCACCGTGCGCGACAATCTCCTGCTCGGCGCGGTGCTGGTCATCCTGATCCTCTTGCTCCTGCTCGGTGACCTGCGCGGCGGTCTCATCGTCGCCGTGACCATCCCACTTGCCATGCTGTTTGCGATCATCGTGATGGCGGCGCGCGGCGAATCAGGAAACCTGATGAGCCTGGGTGCGGTCGACTTTGGGATGATCGTCGATGGGGGTGTCATCATCGTCGAAAACGTGCTGCGGCGGCTGCACGAGGCGCGCGTGAAAGTCGGGGCTGCGCTCAGTCAAGAAGAGCGCCTGCATGTCATTCATGACGCGACGCTGGAGGTGCGCGGTGCCACCATCTTCGGCGAAGCCATCAACGCCATCGTCTATCTGCCGATCCTGGCGCTGCATGGTACCGAAGGGAAGCTGTTCCAGCCCATGTCGCGCACGGTGCTCTACGCCCTGGCTGGTGCCTTCGTGCTGTCGCTGACCGTCGTGCCCGTGCTGGTGAGCTACTTCCTGCGCGACAAGGAAAAGAACTCTGAGACGTGGCTCTTGCGCAAGGCATCGGCGCTGTACCGCCCGATACTCGGGGCGGCGCTCGCACAGCGCGGGCGGTGGCTGACGCTCTCGCTGGGCGTCCTGGCCATGGCCGGTGGCCTGGCGCTTGTGCCCCGGCTCGGTGCCGAGTTCGTGCCGCAGCTCGATGAAGGCGACATCCTGGTCGAGGTCCGGCGGCTGCCTGGTGTGTCGCTCACGGAGTCCGTGAAGATCGAGACACGGCTTCAGCAGGCGCTGCTCGCGACCCCGGAGGTCCGCTCGGTGGTCAGCCGCATCGGCTCACCGGAGCTGGCGACCGACCCGATGGGCATCGAGCAGAGCGACATGTATGTCCTGCTCAAGCCACGGGAAACCTGGGGGCGCGGGCTGACCAAGGAAGCGCTCGCGCGCCAGATCGCAGAGCGGCTGGAGAAGGCCGTCCCCGACGCTGCCCTCGCCATCTCGCAGCCGATCCAAATGCGCACCAACGAGCTTGTTGCTGGCGTGCGCTCCGATGTCGCGGCGATTCTATACGGGCGGGATCTAGAGACGCTGCGGCGGCTCGGCGATGAAGTCGCCGCGTCGCTGCGAAGAGTGCCCGGCGTTGTAGATGTGCGTCCCGAGCAGGCGGCGGGCATGAACTACCTGCGCATCGATCCAGACCGGCATCGACTGGCCCGCTACGGCCTGACGGTCGGCGATGTCAACCAGCTCACCGAGACGGTAGCGGTCGGCTACCCCGCGGGCGTGGTCTTCGAGGGCGAGCGGCGCTTCGATATCATGGTGCGCATGGCGACGAGCTTTGATGGCAGCGTCGAGGCAATCCGATCGCTGCCGCTCAAGGCGCGGACGGGCCAGATGGTGCCGCTCGGCGACGTGGCCGAGGTCGGCATCGAGAAGGGTCCGGCGCTGGTCAACCGTGAGGCGCTGTCACGTCGGCTCCTCGTCGAATTCAACGTCCGTGGCCGGGATCTTTTGTCCACGGTCCGCGGGGCGCAGGCGGCGATGGCCAAAGACATCAAGCTGCCGCCCGGCTATCACGTCGAGTGGGGCGGTCAGTTTCATCACTACCTTGAAGCGCGCGATCGGTTGTTCGTCGCGGTTCCGCTGGCGATGGGCCTGATCTTGTTCCTGCTGTGGCTGGCGTTCCGAGCGTGGCGACCGGCGCTGCTCATCTTCCTAAACATTCCCTTCGCAGTGTCGGGCGGCATCGTGGCGCTGTGGCTGCGCGGCATTCCCTTTTCCATCTCGGCCGGCGTCGGCTTCATCTCGCTGTTCGGCGTCGCGGTGCTGAATGGTCTGGTCCTGGTGTCTTTCAGCCGTGAGATGGAAGCCGAGGGCACGCCGCCTGGGGACGCCATGCGCAGCGCCGCCGAGCTGCGGCTGCGTGCCGTCCTCATGACCGCCCTCGTCGATGCGCTCGGCTTTGTGCCCATGATGATCTCGACCGAGCCCGGTGCCGAGGTCCAACGCCCGCTCGCCACCGTGGTCATCGGCGGTCTCGTAAGCGCGACGCTTCTCACCCTGCTCGTTTTCCCTGCGGCTTATGCTGCGCTCGCGCGTCGTGCGTCCAAGCCAGCCAAGATCGAGAAAAACCTGCCAGGCGCAAGCGGCGCTAGCCTGGCTTAGCTGTGCGTCTCTGAGGGGGGGCAGCAGGCCCGCTCGACCTGGACCGTGCTGTGGCTGATCTTGAAGGCACTGCGGGCGTGCTCGCGAATGGCCGTGCAGACCTCGTCGTGGCTGGCGTCGTCTTTCAGCACGGCATGCAGGCTCATGGCATAGACACCCGAGGTCAGCGCCCAGACGTGTAGATCATGCACCGCCGCAACACCGGGAAATTTTTCGAGTGCGGCCCGCAGCGCCGCCAAGTTCACATCCGAAGGAGTGCCTTCGAGCAGAATGCCCACCGCTTCCCGTAGCAGGCCAAAGGTGCGCGGCAGAATAAACAGACCGATGCCTGCTGAGATCAACGGATCAGCGTAGTACCAGCCAGTCGCCCACATGATGCCCGCCGCCAGCAGCACACCCACCGAAGTCAGCGCGTCGGATAGAAGCTCGAAGTACGCTCCTTTCATGTTCAAGCTGTCGCGCGATCCACCGTGCAGAATCGCGAGCCCCACGACGTTGACCACAAGTCCGAGGGCCGCGATGGCCATCATGGGACCGCTGGCGACGGTCGGGGGAGTCTTCAGACGTTCGTAGGCTTCATACAAGATCAAGCCCGAGATCCCAATCAGCACCACGGCGTTCACCAGCGCCGCCAGGATTTCCGCGCGATAGTACCCATAGGTGCGTTCCGGCGTCGCGGGCTTCTCGGCAAACCAGATCGCGAACAGCGCCAGCGCCAGTCCCCCCGCATCGGTCAGCATGTGGGCTGCATCGGCGAGCAGCGCCAGACTCTTGCTGTAGAGACCGCCGAGCACTTCTGCCGCCATAAACAGCGTAGTCAGGGCCAGCACCACCCGCAGTCGTTGCTTGTTGCGACTGCCCGGAGTGAGGCCGTGACCGTGGGCATGTCCGCCAGAACCGCCGGTCTGGCGATGCTCATTCTGGTGATCGTGTCCGTCCCCCGACCGATGCGTATGTCCCATGCCATCCTCGCTGTCTGCGTTGTCCTGCCTGTGCAACCAGGCTGCGCACCAGCATGCTACTCGCCGCTGGCTGGCTGCGATAGGGTGTCTGCATGATGCGTTCGCTGCGCTGTGTCCTGACTGCAATCACGCTCGCTCTTTTCTCTGCACCGCTCCAGGTCCAGGCGCATGGAGGTCTGCCCGTTTCGCAGCAGATCCTGTGGCAAGACCAGACGATGCTGGTGCCGACGCCGTACTGGGGCGTTTTTCTGGGTAGCGATGGTGGTCCCTGGCATTGGATCTGCGAAGAGGCCATCAACCCCTACCAAATGCGACGCTTTGCCAGAGGCCAGGATGGAACGCTGTATGCCACCGACCGCATCGGCCTCACCGTCTCGCGTGACGGAGGCTGTACGTGGAAGGCGGTATCCTCGGGAATCCACGCCTTCCAGATCTCAGCTATCGCCGGAGACCCGCTCAGCCCGCGGGTCTGGGCACTGGCCACCGATGAAGTAGCCTCTGGAACTGGCACAGGCTTGTGGCGCAGCGAGGATGCCGGGAACTCATGGCAGCTCGCCTACGCGATGAAGGGGCACTATCCGATCGGCTTGGTGATCGCGCAGGACGGACAAACCTTGGCGCTTACCAGCGCGGCCATGACGACGCCGATCACGCAGGTACTGCATGTATCGCGAGACGGCGGTCTGAACTTCCAATCGCAGACGGTGGCCTTCCAAGTCAACGGGAGGGACATCGGCAGCATCCTGCCGCTGTGGATCGATCCGCGTAGCCCAGATCAGATCTATGTGGCCACCCGCAACCTGTCTCCGAACGTACTGCTGCGTGTCGGCCTCTCCGGCCCACCTTCCGAGATCATGCGTGTCGATACCGGCATCTGGGACATGACGCGCGATGCACCGCGAGATCAGATCTTGGTCGCAACCAGCCGTGGCCTATGGAGCGCCCTCGGGAGTGCTGCCTTGCAACCCACCAATACTCTCTCTGCTTCGCAGTGCATCTCGGTCCACGGGCAGGCTCGCTACGTCTGCGCCTGGAACTATGCGCCCGACATGGCCGCCATCGCGCGCCTTTCCGACGATGCCACGAGCTTCACTCCCATCTTCCAGTTCCACGACACGCTATCGCCCATCGCCTGCTCCGCCGATACGCCCGTTGGGACCATCTGCCCTCCTGTATGGCAGACCTATGCGGATCAGCTTGGCATCAACTTGGACGAGCGCCAAAAGACAAGTAGCCCCGGAGCCTGCCAGATCTCGTCGCACGCTTCGCAATCCTCGGGGTGGCTGGGCCTACTCCTGGCACTGTGCCTCGCGCGGCTGCGCAACGGGCGACGTGTAGCCCTGCATGTATCGAAACCAACGCCGTAAGGCACTCAAGACGAGGTTGCGCAGATGGTGGACCCAAAGACGACCTACCTGATCCTGCTCCTTGTTCAGACGCTGCACCTCCTGCATCACCGGCTGGCCAAGCGGCACATCAGCTTCGCTGAAGTCTCCTCCTCCGCGCTCCTGTGCGTACCCACAGGTGGGCCGGTGCCTGTCCCTCTACTGATGGGCGCGCATCTTTTCATGGCCGCGGTGCAAGTCATCGGCTCATTGTGGATCAAGCGCCTCTCACCGAGCTGGGAGCGCCCCAAAAATTAAGCACCACCGTCTGGGCGCAGCGGACGAAGTGCCTGCGCCAGAATCTGATGCACCTCATCCGCCTTGGCCATGTGATCGCGGCGCTTGTGGATGAGCTGTCCCGCTGGATCGAACATCACCAGCCCGTGCGACTGGAAGTTGTACTTTTTCACCGCCGCTTGGCCCTCGGGCGTGTCCACCGGAATCGTGTAGACCCGCACCTGCTCACCAAACTCTGCCTCGAAGCCGCTCACGGCGGCTTTCACACGCGCGCAGTTCATTCAATACGGCAGGTAGTAGTAGTAGACCTCGTAACGACGCGGGCTACGCTTGCACCCGGTGACCGCTAGCGACGCGGCCAGCAAGTTCATCAGCAGCTCGCGGCGTCGCATCACGCGCTTGTCGCACTGATGCGAGGAAGGGGCAGCGCTCGTTGGCGTCCTCACTGAGATCTTCATCGACCCTCCAAGATTCCTGTCATCCACAGCGCTGCCAGCTTGCTCTGCGGACCTGAGTTTGGCAATCGAGACACGCATTGAATTGGCCATGTTGAGTATTTTGGAGTCTGGACCCGGCTCCAGAGTCAGGGGCATACTGGCGGCATGTCGAGTTTGAAGATCGGTCAAGTCGCTGAGCTTGCGGGCGTCGGCGTCGATACGGTTCGCTATTACGAACGGATTGGTATCTTGCCGGCGGCTGCACGGCGCATTTCGGGATACCGCATGTTCGACACGTCGGCCGTCGAGCGCATCAAGCTCGTGAAGCAGTTTCAAGAGCTGAGCCTGAGCCTCGATGAAATCCAAGGCATGATGTTCGCCGTCGCAGAAGATCACTCGACCTGTGCTCGAGAATCAGCTCGCGTCGAAGGCGCCCTGCGGAGAGTCGAGGACAAAATTGCCGAGCTGACGGCGCTTCGCAAGAAGCTGAGAGTCGCTCTTGAGCGTTGCAGCGCAGGCTCGTGCGATCTCGTCGAAAAAATTGGCGGAGCATCCCAGCGCCGACAAGCGAGGAAACGCGCATGACCATCCTTCGCACAGGCGCGCTGTTCGGGATTGCTGCCGTTGCTGAGATCCTGGGCTGCTACCTTCCTTACCTTTGGCTCAAGCAAGGTCGCTCCGCCTGGCTTCTGTTGCCGGCTGCCTTGAGTCTGACTGCCTTCGCCTGGCTGTTGACCCTTCATCCGACGAGCGCCGCGCGTACATACGCTGCCTACGGCGGTGTGTACATCGCGGTCGCACTCCTCTGGCTCTGGCTCGTGGAGAAACAGACACCCACGAAGTGGGACCTGCTCGGCGCGGCTGTAGCCATCTCTGGAATGGCCATCATCATGCTCGGGCCGAGGCGCTCCTCATGATTGAGCAGAGCGTCGCGACCTCCTACAAACGTCGGCTGCCGTCGGGCTTCCTTCGCTTTTCGTCCGATGAGGGACGGACGCTATTTCAGGAGGCACTGACCGCCGGAAAAATGGCGGGCATCGGGTGAGTCACATCTTGTGGTTTCCTACGACCGCGCGACGCTCGGGCAGGCGGGAAGCGGGCATTACTCGGATGCTGAGACCGATCGCGAGGCTTTCTGCGGTTCTGACGTCGCGCCGCTGCGGCATCGCTCTACTCGCTTCAAGCGACCGATACGAACTGGCAGAACATCGAGTGCGAGGTTCTCAAGACCGAGCTTCTCAACGACGAATCAGTCGAGGAATCACTATCGAGGCTACTTCATCGCTTACCGGCACAAGCGTTGGCACTCGTGAAGCAGCGCATCTTTAGCGAGCCGATGCCGCCGGAGGTCCTGGCTGCCCAGGCCGCACGCTGGCAAGACCTCGAAGGCAGCGAGATCATGGGCTTCCTGCGTCGCGTCCATCCGACGACCGCGATGGATCTCGGTGCCGTAGCATTGCTGCTCCTCGTGCTTCCCGCCTCGGTGCGTGAGCAAGTCGAGTATTTGCGCGTGCAAGCTGAAGCGCGCGAAGAGATCTGTCTGTGCCCGCCGTCGTGGACTTGCTCATCATCGTGACTGATCCGATCCCCTCGGTGCCGACGCCAGATGTAGTATCTGGCCCCCCGAGAGGGGTCAAGCGGCGACGAGCACGGGGAGTTGCGCAGGCTCTGCCCGGTTCGGTGAGCTGTCGGTTAATCGTTGGATCGCTGCGGCGGCTACAGCCCCAAACGACGTCTGTTTTACGACCCCGCCAAGGCCGCAGCCTGGCTGTGCAAGGTCCTCACTGAACCTGAGCGCGCCCGCCTCTCCGCTTTTCTGCGCCGGAGCTAAACTTGTCCCTGCAGTCGATGCCTGGGCTTGGCTCGAGCGGATTCACCCACGCGACGGCCGTTTCGGTGGCCCCTGACGGTTCCCCCATTGGCTCGCGCTCAGCCTCGAAAGATTCGCTCCAGCGTCGCTGGCAAGAGGGCCGCGTTCGCGGCGCGAATGGCTGCATGCTCGGCCTTGAGCGCCGCAACCTTGGCCTGCAGGCGCTCGAAGGATTGTTGGGTAGCGAGTGGTGGTGTTGGAACGTGGATGGCCATCAAGGCCGACGCCGTAATCGTGCGGTTGCGCGCTGCGGTGCCGGGCGATGCGGCGTAGACCTTGTGGAATCCATCGGGCGTCGTGAAGTAGTACCAGAGGAATTCCGGCACTGCGCAATTGGCCTTCGCCTCGCAAGTGAGCATCCGGTGGTTGCCCACGCAATCATGGTCCTCCGGCTTGGCGACGGCAATTGCCTGCTCCCACGCCATGATGTTGCTGAACACCAGATCACCCTTCTTGACCCAGTAAAGGTCTTGCCACGAAAACTCGGTGCCGACGACGGTGCGCCGCTGGAACGTGCCCTTGAAGAAGCTGCGGACGCCGAGTTCCGTGTAGCTGGTTTCAGGATCGATGCTGACCTCTCGTCGAACCAGCGGCGCGACTTCGGACATCGGGCGCATCGGCGCATCAGCAACGGCCTCGCGGAATCGCACGGCCAGCAGGTGCTCGGCATCGCGTTCTGCCGCGTCGAGATGGGCTTCGACCTGCTCAGTCTTTGCGGTCAGTGCGTCGATACGATCCACGATCGCTTGCTGCTCAGCCCGGGGAGGCAGCGGCACTTCGATTCGCCCCAACTTCTCGACGCCCAGAGTTCTGTTTCGTCCTGCCCCACCAGGGGAAGCGCTTTGTACTTGACCACGCCCATCTGGGGCCGTCGTCAGATACAACTTCAGGTATGTTGCGTTGGCCCTCGCGGTATCCACAACGCACGTAATGAATCGATGAGAGCCGAAGCGCCCTGCATCTGCCGACGATGCGACAGCGATCGCCCCCTCCCAGGCAAACACGTTTGAGAACACTAAGTCGCCGGGCTCGATTCTAAACAGACGCTTGGTGCCCACTTCTGCACCTGAGAGAGCAGGCTTGTGGAACGTCCCCCGCCCGAACGACCGAATGCCGAGCTCAGGATACGACTGCTCGGGAACGATGTCCGCCGGACGGCGAACAATGGGCGCGATCTCATGCAGCGCCACTTTCGGCCACAAACTCACGCTTTCACCCCGCTCACCAGTGCCTCAATCTCGCCAATCAACCGCAACACCGCAGCCTCGTGCCCGCGCATCGAAGCGACGAGTTCTTTCGGGTCGGCATGGGCCAGTCCGGTCCTGGCGTTCGGGTTCTTGAGATCGAGGTTGAAGCCCTTGGCGGCAACGTGCTCCGCGCTGACCTTCCAGCTCTGCGGCCCCTCCTCACGCTGCGTCCACCATGCCTTGACAGGTACGAACTCTTCGAGCTGGATCGGCGCGGTCTTGCTGTATTTCTTGCGCCCTTCGGGCAATGGCAGCTCGTAGTACCAGATGCTCTGCGTCGGGCCGCGTCTATCGAAGAACACGAGGTTGGAAGGGATATCGGTGTACGGCGCGAAGACACCGTTCGGCAGGCGCACGATGGTGTGCAGGTTGAACTCGCGCAGCAGCTCTTCTTTGATGCGCGCTGCGATGCTGTCGCCGAAGAGCACACCGTTGGGCACGACGACGGCCGCGCGACCCGGCTTCGGCGCGCGCTTCAGCTTGCGCATGATGAGCTGGAGGAAAAGCAGCGCGGTCTCAGCGGTCTGCTTGTCTTCGGGGAAGTTCGACAGGATGCCGCGCTCTTCCTCGCCACCGAATGGCGGGTTCGTGAGGATCACGTCGACGCGGTCCTGGTCGCCGATCTCGCGGAGCGCCACGGCGAGGCTGTTGCCGGGCTCGACTCGCGGCGTCTCCAAGCCGTGCAGCAGCAGGTTCATCTGCGCGAGCAAGTACGGTAGCGGCTTGGCTTCGTTGCCGCGGATGGTCCCCTGTTGAAGCTGGCGGCGCTGCTGCACCGTCTTGCACTGCTTCTCCATGTGCGAATACGCTTCGACAAGGAAGCCGCCCGTGCCGCACGCCGGGTCGAGCACCGTCTCGCCGATCTTCGGATCGATGACATCGACCATGAAGCGGACTACCGCGCGCGGCGTGTAGAACTCGCCGGAGTCGCCGGCCGCGTCACGCATCTCCTTGAGCATCGACTCGTAGAAGGTCCCGAGCGTATGGATCTCATCGGACGACGCAAAGTGGATGCCGTTCAGTTTGTTGATGACATCGCGGAGCAGGTAGCCGTTGATCATCCGATTGACCGTGCCCTTAAAGACGGTCGCGATCACGTCACGGCGGTCGCCGCCCTCCGCACCGCGCAGTGCACGCAGGTACGCGAAAAGCCCAGCCCCCCGGGTCCCATCCGGCCGGCGGCACTCCTCCTGATTGATAAATGCAATCAGCTCATCGCCGGTGATGCCGTCTTCCCGCGCGGCCCAGTCTCGCCAGCGATACGGCGACTCGATGGCCGGCTTGAATTTCCTGCCCGCAAGCGTGGCCTCCTCCTCGCGAATGGACTCCATGTCGTCGAGGAACTTCAGGAACATGATCCATGTCAGGACGGGAATGCGATCGATTTCCCCGCTGAGCCCCTTGTCCTTGCGCATCAGATCGCGGGCGGACTTAAGCAAGCTGCCAAGGCGTTGTGCGGTGGTTAGCGGGGTCTGGCTGGACTTGGTGACGGGGGTTCGGGCCATGGCACGCACGGACGCCGCCCGAGGCTTGCTGCCTTGGCGGGCGTCGATAGGGGTCTGCTTGGTGAGGTCGAGGGGTAGCTGCATCGTGTCGTCGCAGGGCGGCTTCGGGTGCCGCCGAGCGCGCAGCCTATCACTGCGAAACCGAAATCAATCGGGCTGAATTCAGGCGACAACGTTGCAGCCAAAGCTGAGCCCGCCTGAGCTATGCGGCATAGAGAAGCGTCTGGAGTTCCGTGATGGCTGCACGCAGCCTCTCTGCGCCGCCGAACAGCTGACTGATCTCCGACACATTGCCGTGTCGTGCGATGGGTGGCACTTGAAGCACGTCGGGGAGAACAAGCTGCGCGGTGCCGTGCGCTGCGTACTTGTCGAGCAGCTCTTCAATAATCTGCCGGGCCACTCCCGAGAAGCGCTCGAAGAAGGCGCGTTCCTCTCTCCGAAGGCGGTCAGCCCGCTCGCGGCGCGTGCGGATCGGGGTGTTGTATGCGACGTGACATAGCAGATCGAGCGGGTCAGCCTCCGTTTGCTTGAGGGCTTGCGCAAGCTCGCCGAGATCAATGCCGCGAGCTTCCAGCTTCTCGATCAGCTCTGCCCGGACCTCGGGCTGTAGCCACTCGGCACGCAGAGCGGCGGCACTCGGAGCCAGCGTGCGGACGCGCTCCGCTGTGTAATCAGTGATCTGCACGACGCGGAGCTGCCGACCTTCAGCATCCAACTCATAGACGAGCTGCGCCGAGATTTGGACGCTGCCACCGTCGAAGTAGTACTTTCTTGGCAGATCGTCTTGGTCGTCTTTGGAATGCAGAGCGCTGGTGCGATTGCCGCGTCCTCGCGGGGCCGGCTCTGCACTCGCTGCTTCTGCCTCACTCCCTTCCGTCGATAGATTGGCGTCGTCGCTGGGGAGCGTGGTCACTTCGGTGCTGATGGGCTTGTCGTCGAACTCGGGATCGGCAAAATTCGTGGTCGCTGAGCCCGTGTAGTCGATGATGTTGAAGAAGAGCTTGCCGAACTCATCGCGAACGCGAGTCCCCCGGCCAATGATCTGCTTGAACTCACTGATCGATCGGACTACTCGAATCAGAACGACATTCCTGACCGTCGGAGCGTCGATTCCCGTCGTGAGAAGCTGCGAGGTGGTGAGAATGACCGGCGTGTCGCGCTCTGGCTCCTGGAACTGGCTCAGGAAGCCGCGGCCGACATCCCCCTCCTCGGAGGTGACGCGGCATACGTAGTCGGGGTGCTGCCGGACCAAGTCCCGGTTCAGGTTTGCCAGCAGGCCCCGCATCTCGTCGGCGTGCTCTTGATCGACACAGAACACGATCGTCTTGGCGAAGCGATCGGTGCGCCGCATGAACTCGGCTAAGTGGCGTGCGATGGTCTCGGAGCGCTTCTTCAGAGAGACGCTTCGCTCAAAATCCGCGGTAGTGTACTCGCGGTCTGGGATCGCCCGTCCATAGCGATCCAGATCACCGACACTAGGTCGCCAGCCGGCCGCATCATGGCTCGTGATGACGCGATGGACACGATACGGAGCCAGGAAGCCATCGGCGATGCCCTCCTTCAGCGTGTACTGGTAGACATGATTGACGAAGTAGCTGTAGGTGTCGCGGTTGTCATCGCGAAGCGGCGTGGCCGTCATGCCAAGCTGGAAGGCGGGCTCGAAGTAGGTGAGAATCTCGCGCCAGTTGCTCTCGTCGCGGGCGCTGCCACGGTGGCACTCATCGATGATGATGAGGTCAAAGAAGCCAGGCGGGTATTCTTTGTAGAGGCCAGGCCGACGCTCGTCTCTGGCAAGTGCCTGGTAGATGGCGAAGTACATCTCGCGGCTCTTGATCGCCTCGCCGTTTTCAATCTTGGCGCGGGCATCGCCAAATGGCGCGAACATCTTGGCGTGTGGATCATCGACGAGGATGTTGCGGTCGGAAAGGTACAAGATACGCGGGCGACGGTACTCGCCGTTGCGAGTCCAGCGCGAGGACCACAGCTTCCAGCAGATCTGAAAGGCGACGAAGGTCTTGCCAGTGCCGGTGGCCATGGTCAAAAGCACGCGGCGCTTGCCCTGCACCAGTGCTTGCGTCACGCGGTTAATCGCGATGTCCTGGTAATAACGCGGCGCTTTGCCATGGACGGTGAAGGCGGCGGTCAGGAGCTTGTCGCGCTGCTCGGAGGTGATGTCTTCGGCGTCAGCTAGGCGCTGCCATAGCTCAGTCGGCGAGGGGAATGAGCGAAGCTTACGCTCTTCACCTGTCGTAAAGTCGAACTCGACGATGCCCCGGCCATTGGTCGCATAGGCGAAGCGCAGGCCGAGGATCTGAGCGTAGTCTTTAGCCTGCTGCAGTCCAGCGCTCGGAGTCTTGTAGCGGGCCTTGGCCTCGACGACTGCAATAGGGAAGTCGAGCGTGTAGCGGAGCACGTAATCGGCCCGCTTCTTTTCTTCGCGGTGCGCCTTGTTCCCGGTGACGCTGACGACAATACGGCCGTCGGTAAAGACACGCTGCTCAGCGATCGAGTGCGGCTCTTGCTCCCAGCCAACCGCCTGGAGCTTAGGAAGCACATAGGTCCGACAGGTATCCGCTTCGTTCATGCGCGCCGCCAGAGCACACGCTATCGCAGATGGCGGCCTAAGGGCAATTCCTGTTCCGAGCGCTGACCGCCATGAATTCTATCGGTCGAGCCTGTCGCTGACGGCAGGACACCTATCAACTCCGTCCGGTTCCGGCTCTAGGGCACTGGGGCCACCCTGCCGTCACCAAGGGTGTGATCCGTTCTGCATGCTGGGCTCTCGGTGGGCTTCGCGCCGCGCGATACGCTTGGCAATGGTGGCGGGATGCCACTTGCGATTGCGAGGCGGATGGCAGCCTACGGCTTCGAGTTCGTTGCCGATGGCGCTCAAGGGGTGCTGCCTGGCGTGCAGCTTGGCAGCAGCGGTAGCGGCTTGCCCCTGCAACGATCCGATCCGCCGCATCCAACCCACTCCCTACCGCAGTGCTCTGCGTTGGCTAAGCCGTGTTGGTGTGACGGGCAGGTAGCGGTCAGCCGGCCGCGCGACTCGGCACAAGGGGCGTCGATGTGGGTGATCTGTTCGGTGGGCATAGGCTGTGGTGGCTCACTTGCTCAATTTCTCTCTCGCCATCGAAGAGCTGAGTATCGGATTCATACGCCAGCTAGCTGGCCGCCCTGTCGCGTCGGCGCTGTTGCGGACTTGGGCGATCTGTTGACAGGCACACTGCGGCGCTATCCCAAAACGGGAAGTGGCTTCCACTGCCCCCAACTCCAATCCAGCGATGCTGCCACCGTATGGCAGTGCGGGGCAGGTATGCCATCGATACAGCACTCAGCGCCGACCATCCTGCCCTGCGGCGCGACCATGCTGTTGCCGAGCCCCGGGATGTGGGAAGTGACGGGCTGCAGGCTGCAGCCCAGGACTAAATCGAGCGCTGACTTCAGCACGAGCGTAATGTCCGCTGGCCAGCGCTGGAAGGTCAGTATGAGGCCGTCACACGTCCCCACCTGCCGCCGCCGGTTCCTACCACAGCCAACCATCATCGTAGTCCGCCCCACCTGATCTTCGTCCCTTCCACAGCTCTGCTGGGTCCATGAATTAACCCCCGCCCCGTCGCAGCGGAAAAAACGCTGGACAGGTTCACCTGACCCAATTAAGTCTCTCCGCAACCAGCACACATCACCCACAGCGGAGGGAATGGTCATGGCAGCGGAGCGGCAGCGACAAGGAGCGACGGCGCGGAACGGAATTGCGGAGGGCGATCGGGGCCAATCGGTCC
>JAEUJZ010000115.1 GCA_016794505.1 Myxococcales bacterium | reverse complement strand
GCGACCTCCGGCGGGGGCGCTGGCCTTGCTGGCAGGCGGCGGCGCGGCCCTGGTCGCGGGCATCGCGTGCGGGGGCGTGGCCCTCGCGACAGGCGCCCAGCTCAGCAGCGGCCAAGCCTTCACGCTGCGCGAAATCGACGCGCTGACCAGTCGGGGCAACGCGCTGAACGCCTCGGCGATCGCCCTCGACGTCGTAGGCGGTGTCGCGCTGACCGCGGGGGCGGCATGGACGATCGCCGACTGGCTCAAGCGCGGACGCAGCGAGCGGCGCGCTACGCTGGCCCCACCTCGCCCCACCGATCGAGCGGGGCAGGCTTTCGCATGGGAGTAGGCAGAAGAGCGGGCGGGGCTGATTTTGCGTTTCGTTTCCCTGACTTACTGAGGCTGAGCGATTCTCAGGGAAAAGATTCGGCGCGGTTCTCGACGGGGAATTAGTCCACGGCGAACTAACGCGGGCCCGCTCGCACGTATGGCTCGGTTCATTGGCGCTTCCCATCATCGAGGAACCTGCAGACGTCGCCCTGCTGGTGCATGAAGCAGAGGAACGGGCGAACAAGACACAAGAAGCCGACGAGCGAGCACTCGCGGAAGCCCACAAACGATATGCCGAGCTGCAGGCCGCGGCCGATGACGTGATGAGCGTATTGGATCTCTCCGATGAAGATGAGGAGAGAGACCACGAAGCTACGGTCAAGCTCCTGGATGCGTGTGCAGACCGCATCATTCAGCTGCAGGATCGAGCGGCCAACCTGAGTCGAACACAGAGGCGGCTTCAGGACGGAATAACGACGTTGCGAGCGGCGCTGAGGGATATCCGCCTGGCCATCTACGCGGCCGGCCGCGACGTGCAAGCGCTGGCCAATGTCGAGATGATCCTCGACTCGGTCGCCGACGCGGTTCACTTCTGCGACCGACACGGGAACCCCATCAAGGGCGGTTCCCACGCCGACGCACAGGCGGTGCAACCATGAGCGGGCCCCGGCTTGAGTTCGGGCTGTCGTGTCCACCGTTCAAAGAAGTGGCCGATAGCTTGCGCGGCGTGCGTGCGCGTGGCTTCGCTTCGATGCCCGAGGGCGCGCAGCGCGCCATCGCTTCGCAGGGCGGCAAGGCCGCACATGCTGCGGGTCGCGCGCACCAATACTCGCGCGAAGAAGCCAAGCAGCACGGCAAGACCGGCGGCAGCAAGGCCACGAAAGAACACCTCCAGGCCATCGGCAGAAAGGGCGGCCTCGCCCGAGCTCGGAAGTACGGCCAGCAGAGCGAGACGGTCATCCACTTCGAGGATCTTGGCCAGGACTTCCTGCGCTTCGTTGTCCGCGGGTCCGAAGTGGTCGCCTCGGAACCGTTCCAGGGTTGGCTGTGGGCCGGTGCCAAGGTCCTTTGCAGGCCCCGCGTCGGCCGATGCCTCGATATTGAGGTCCAAAGCACTCTCAAATCCGTGAAGCTCACACTGCGGTATCGCATTACCAAGATCGAATACCGCCCAGTGTGCGATAAGCCGGCGGTGCAGTCGTGAGCGCGCAGCGTCCGAGCGCTGCACTGCGCGTGACGCTTGAATCGGGAGAGGCGCTTTGCATCGACGGCGCCGCCATCAAGGACGTGCGCAGCTTGGCCGGTCGCACGTGGGTCGACTGCGGTCTCGTCGTGTACTGCGTCCGCGAGAGCGCGCTGCAGATCAAGCTGGCCCTGCAGGGGCTGAGCAGTGCGCACATCGCGCAGCCCAGGACGAGCGAGCGGGCCTTTCACGCATGAGGCGAAGCAGACTTCTATCCCTGCCTTCGCTTGTGTCACTCGCGGGATGCGTGCCCTCTCTCTCAAGCGCGCCCGTGCCTGCATACGGCGGCATGCGCGACCCGTTCGCGAAGCAAGAAGCCCAGGCTGCGCAGCCCGATGCACCGACGCTAGACGCACCCGCGGCGCCGAAGCCTGCAGAGCCAAAGACCGCAGAGCCGAAGCCTGCGCCGGACAATCGCAAG
>JAEUJZ010000113.1 GCA_016794505.1 Myxococcales bacterium | reverse complement strand
CGCGCAGACGTTGCTGCCGTACCAGACAGAGCTTGCGCAGTCCGAAGGCCACATCGTCGCGCTGGAGCCGAGCGCGGGCATCGGGCGCTTTGTCCATGCCTTCGATCGCGCGGTGTGGCCGCAGGTCAAGTGGACGGCGATTGAGCTGAGCAAGGTGAGTGCGAGTCTGCTGTCGGCGCTGCGACCGGACATCACGCTGGTGCATACGCCGTTCGAGCAGTGGGTGCAGGACAACAAGCACCTGTTTGGCGTCTTCGATCTGGTGGTGTGCAACCCGCCCTATGGCGCGCGCGGGCGCTACGCCAGTATCGATCGTGACAAGGGCTATGGTGAGACGCGCGCCTACGCCTATCAGATCCGTCGCGCGATCGACTTTCTGCGGCCCGGCGGCATCGGTGTGTTTCTGATTCCGTCGGGCTTTGTGTCGGGCACGGGACCCTCGCTTCAATCGCTGCGCGAGCGCGTTCTGCTTCGTGCGCACTTCATGGGGGCATATCGCCTGCCATCGGAGACAGACGAGGGAAAGAGCCTGTTTCCAGGCGCGCTGCTCGTAACTGATGTGGTGTTCCTGCGCAGCCGTGGCGGGTCGATCCCCGCAGTGCTGGAAGCGGACCGCTACATCTTGGAAGGTCGCTACTTCGCGGTCACGCCGCAGCATGTGCTGGGCCGTGAGGTCGGCCAGCAAGGCGATGATGACGAGCAAGAACGGGCGCCGCGCTGGGGCTATCAGGTGCGCGGTGCGTTCACAGGGTTGCCAACGCTGGTTGAGCGTGACCAGTGCCGCGACTGCAACGTCACGCCGCTGAAGAAGACCGAGAAGCGGAAGCCCGCGGTTCTGCCGGAGCACGCAGCACATGCGGCAGCGCTTGCACATCGAGCCAATGCCTACCTCTCCCTCCTGTCGCGCGGGGACTCAGCCTCGATTGCACAAGCTGCCAGTGCGCATCCCGAGCTTCATCGTGACCTGTCGGCGTGGTTCGCGCAGTCCCCCGAGCAGCGCCGTGAAGATCTGAAGTACGCCAAGTCTGCGACCGAGCTCGTGACGCTGAGCAACGTCTTTGCAAGCGGGTCGCTGATCCCTGAGCTGGCGTCCCCGCCGAAGTACGAAGAACGCTATCTCGACGGCGTGGACGACATCCCCGCGCTAGCGCACTGGCTATGGCGACAGTCACGTTCGCTGACGATCGATGAGGTCGTGCAGAAGCAGCATGCGCTGGGCGGCAACCTCAGTCGTGAGGCGGCTCTGACCGAGCTGCACAACGCGGGCTGGTGTGAAGACCCTGGCGGTACGTCGCCGCTTCTGCCAAAAGAGCACTACTACTCGGGCAACCTGTGGCCTAAGTACGACCGCGCCCGCGAGCGAGCACAGGCCGGGGATGCCGTTGCCGCGGTGCAGGCGAGCCAGCTTCTGGCCACCATCAAGCCCTCGACCTTTGCCGAGATCAACGTCGAGCCGCGCCTGGGCTGGCTGCCGCAGAAGGTGGTCGAGGCATGGGTCAATGATGTGACGCGATCTCGTGGTGGC
>JAEUJZ010000151.1 GCA_016794505.1 Myxococcales bacterium | reverse complement strand
TCGTCCTGCGCCTGCGCTTCGCTTCCTCATCTACCTTGCGCGACGACCGCTTCGTCTCTTGCTCCGCGTAGCTCTTGCGCAGCCATTCTGGGGTTGGGAATCGCTCGCGGATCTTCTTGGCCGCGCCATGGAACACGCGATGCGTGACGATGGCTTCCAGCGTCGTGATTCCGCCTTTGGCGAGCGCATCCGCAAAGTGCTTGCCCGACGCATGCAACTCGTCTTCGCTGTCGGCGTAGTACGCGGTACGCAGCCACGCCCACAGGTCCCCGACCACGGCCTTGACCACCGGCCACAGCTCATACAAGCCATACGCCGCGAGCAGACCGTTGATGGCCGCACCGATTGGGCCACCGATGATCGTCGCGATGAGCCACGCTGCGACCACGAGGGCCAGACCCCACAGGGTATCGGGGGTCAGAAGCTCCTTGAACTGCTGCCAGATCGCGTCCGGCAGCTCTGTGATCGAGTACACGATCGAAAACGCCAGCCTCGTCGCCGCCGCCGAAAGATGCTGCGCCCCTGACGTGATCGGCGAGTCCGCCGCGAAGTCGCGATAGAAGACCGATGGATCGAGCGTCGCCATTTATGTCTTCGCGCCTCCCGATGGACCGCCCATGATTCGATCGAGGTCTGTGCCCGACCAGCCCAGGCTCGCGAAGTAACTACGCAGCTTCTCCCGCGCCGCCAGGTCCGCAGGCGGTGGGATCACGGCGGTCGGCGGAGCCTTGCGCGTGCCCAGATCCGCACGCTCGAATCGATCGCCCCGTGCCTCCGGCTTTACCACGGGAGGGGCAGGCGGCGATGCCAACACCTGCTTGAACTCCGCCTCTAGTCCGTCGGGCGGAGCCATCTCTTTGAAGACCTGTTCTTGCGCTGCATCAAGCGGCAGCATGCGCAGCGCCTTGGTCAACGAATCGGCTCCTACATCCTCCAAGAGCGCTTTGAAAAAGACGCCAGACCCAGCCAGGTTCGCGTCGGAGCTGGCCTCATACGTCGCGCGCACGAACGCTTCCAGGCGCTCCCGCACGCGATTCAGGTTCGTCGCCAGGGGGCTCAACGAAAACGGCGCCAGCCCCTGATTGATAACCTTCGCTTCCGCCGCAGGCAGCTTGTCCGCCCACCACTGCACGACGAGCATCGCCAGGAACCACAGCTCGCGCAGACCCTTCTCCAAGATGGTCTTGCGCTCGCTCGCGGGCACCTGCCGCAGCCCGTAGCCCATCGCCAGCACCAGCCGCGCACCGAACGATCGAATCAACTCGGTGCCTGCGGAGGCATCTCGAAGAAAGAGGTTCTTGATCATGACTTCGCGCCGCCTCCGCCGCCCGCCTGAAGCGCCGCCAGCTTGGACTCAAGCTGCGCTTTCTCTTGCGCGATGGCTTGGTACGCAACCTCGCGCTTTTTGCCATCGCCCCAGCGCACGCGCATCGCGCGCATCAGGTTCGAGAAGCCAAGCTGTCCGAAGATCTTCGACGCTTCGCTGATGACCTCGCGCGTCGGAGTCACCCACTCGCCGCCGCCTTTGGGATCGTTGCGAGTCAGCATCTCTGCGAAGTACAGACCGAGCCCGAGCACGAAGTGCGGAGCGCCTTGCAACAGGTCCACGTTGTTGGCCCAGAAGCCGTCCTTCGACCAGCGACCGATCGCGCGGATGCCCCAGTTCATCAGCTCCGTGCTGGCCTGCGCCACGACACCACCGCCGAAGTCGATCGCGACGCGATGCGCCTTCGACTCCTTGCGCAGCACGGCGGTCTTGAACTTTTCGATGCGGCTCTGTTCCGATGACAGGCGAGCCTGCCGTTCTTCTTGCTGCTTCGTCAGCTCGCCGCCGAGCCCCATCTCCGAGCCGATGAGCTGTTCAATTCGCGCAATGTCCTTGTCCATATCAGTGTTCTTCGCCATCGTCCGCTCCTTCCTGCTGTTCATCTGTCGAGAGCAAATTCTTCGGGGCACGCTTTCCCCACCAAAAGTCCGTCATGTCGTCAATCTCGCCCCAGCGCAGCGTGCCTGCGGCTTTGCAGTCGGCGAGAAACGCCGCTAGGCCCGCTGTCGTAAATGGGTAGACCGCTGCACCATCGCTGCTCAGGTGCGCAAGCGTGGCTGGCATTGGCTGGCCCGCCTTGACCGGGATGCGCGCTCGCTCCGCGTCGTAGGCCGACAGCAGGGCACGCACGATCGCAAGACCCCACTTCTGCCAGAAGTCGATGCGGTATCGCTCGCTGGCCAGCTGCAGCCGCAGCTCACGAAAGACATATGAACCCCCACGCTGGATCTGCTGCATGAGTCGATCCACCGCCGCTTGCAGCTCGTCCTCCATCGCGGGCGCGGTGCGCTGCCACTCCGCGGGGCTGGTGTCTTTCCACACCGCGTGCGCCGCATCCGCGGTCAGGCTCTCCCACTTGAGCTCGCGGAACTGGCGATACCCGATGCTGCTCGGGTGATAACTCACCGCGCCGAACTCGCCGCCACCGTACTGCGTGCCGTCGGCGCGCGTTCGGACGACGAACGCCGATTCCCAGACCGCGCCATCCTGCGGCACAAACGACACCGTCGGATGGTGCGCAGCCTGAATCGCGACGAAGCGCCAGGGCCAGATCATCGGGTCGGTCTGCGCAACCTCGCCGCTGATGCGCACGATTTCATCGAGCAGGTGCGCCTTGGCGATGGGGTCCTTCGTCGCTTTGGCGTCGCGCTGGCGAATCGCG
>JAEUJZ010000123.1 GCA_016794505.1 Myxococcales bacterium | reverse complement strand
CAACGGCCTCGCTGACAACTGCGGTGGCTGGACCTACCCGACGGGCGACCTCCAGTGGTTCGGTACCACCGTCGAGTGGAAGGCCGCACAGACCGGTCCCAAGGCGCTGCACTTCGCCAGCGGTCCGGGCGTGGTCGGCTGCGCTCAGCGCTTCCCGATTGCCTGCTGCAAGTAGAAAACAGCACACCTGCCTGAGCGCCTGAGGTTCCTTGGGCGCTCGCGCAGCGCCTCGCATGCGCCCCGGTGGCTCTCGTCGATCGAGAGTGCCGGGGCGCAGTCATTTTTGTTCACCGTCCGTCCGCCGCGTCAGTATCCTTGCGCCCGCCGCGGCGCGCCGTACACCTCTTCTTCGCGCGTCCGCTCTCAGGAGAACCGCATGTCCGGCCCCGAGCAGAACCCCGAGATCATCCACGACTGGAACCATCACGATCCGCGCGTCGCTACCATCCCTCCCGGTTTTTCGCTGTTCGATGAGACGCTGCGCGACGGCATCCAGTCGCCCTCGGTCCACGATCCCGACATCGAAGACAAGATCCGCATCGTCGAGCTCTTGGATGCCATCGGGGTCGAGTACTTGGACGTCAGCTTGCCTGGGTCTGGGCCACGCGCCGTCGAAGACACCGAGCGCATCATCCGCGCCATCAGCGATCGCAAGCTGCGCATCCGCCCGGCCTGCGCCGCCCGCACCCACCTCAACGACATCCGCCCCATCGCCGAGATCAGCCAGCGCACCGGCACCGCCATTGAAGTCATGACCTTCATCGGCTCGTCCCCGATCCGCGTCTTCGCCGAAGACTGGGACGCCGAGCGCATGCTCAAGCTGTCGGCCGAAGCCATCGACTTCTGCGTGCAAAACAGCCTGCCGGCTTGCTATGTCACCGAGGACACCACGCGGGCCCATCCCGACATGCTGGCCAGCCTGTTTAAGAACGCGATGGATCATGGCGCGTACCGCCTGTGCCTGTGTGACACCGTCGGTCATGCCACACCCGATGGCGTTCGCGCGCTGCTCGGATTTACGTCCGACTTGGTGAAACAGCACGGCTTCCAGGGGCGCATCAAGCTCGACTGGCATGGCCACAACGACCGCGGCTTGGCCGTGATCAATGCGCTGGTTGCGCTGAAGTCCGGTGCCGACCGCGTCCATGGCACGGTCCTCGGCGTGGGCGAGCGCGTCGGCAATGCCGCACTCGATCAGATCTTGGTCAACTTGTACCTGCTCGGTGTCCTGCCCGGAGCGCGGGACCTAAGCAAGCTCGTCGAGCTAGCCCGCGTCGTCTCACGCGCCTGCCAAGTGCCCATTCCATACAACTATCCCGTGCTCGGCAGCGACGCCTTCCGCACGGCCACAGGGGTCCACGCCGCTGCCATCATCAAGGCCGAACGCAAAGGCGACGCCTTCCTGGCCGACCGCATTTATTCGTCGGTGCCAGCCGGTCTTTTCGGTCGTCAACAAGAGATCGAAGTCGGCCCGATGTCCGGTGAGTCCAACGTCCATTACTGGCTGCGCCGCCGCAGCATCCAGGTCGAGCCACAGGTCGCAAAAAAGATCCTGGCCTATGCCAAGACGCAGGTCCGCTTGCTGACCAGCGACGAGATCATGGCCTTGGTCAGCGCAGGCTAGTCGCCCACCTCGGTCCGCGTACGAGCGCTCTTTCTGTTCCATACGCACCGCTTGACGGCGACCACTTCCCCGTTCCCAAATAAGGCCATGAGCGATTCCAATCAGTTCAACAGCGTCAAGGTCTTCTCGGCCACGATGGCGCAGGAACGCGACCAGCTCGGGGAAAAAGTCTCGGCCTGGATTGCCGAGCATCCGCAGTGCCGCATCGTCGACCGGGTCGTCACGCAGTCGAGCGACGAAGCCTTTCACTGCCTGGCCATCACGCTGTTCTATTGGGAAGACCGCCCTGCCTAACCGTGCCCCTCCGTGCCACCTCTTGAACTGTTCCTGACCGCGCTCGACACGCTGCGCGCCAACAAGATCCGTGCGTTTCTGACGACGCTGGGTGTCTTGATCGGCGTGCTCAGCGTCATTCTGTTGGTCTCGTTGGGTGAAGGCGCCCGTCAGTACCTGGCCGAGACCTTCGCCGGCATGGGCAGCAACCTTCTGCAGGTTGTGCCCGGTCGTCGCGAGACCAAAGGCTTTGGCGCGCCTCCCGTCGGTACCGTCCACAAGCTAACCCGCGAAGACGAGCTTGCGCTGCGCCACCGCGCAACAACGCTCGATGGAGTCACCGCGGTCGTAAACGGCGGCGCCACCGTGCGCTTCCAAAACCGTCGACGCGACACCTTTGTGCTGGGTGTCGGCGGTCGCTTCGACGAGATCCGCCAGATGCGTGTCGATCAGGGGCGTTTCTTCGCCGAAGAAGACATCGATGCCCATCGCCGCTACGCCGTGCTGGGCCGCACCGTCGTGCGCGAGATCTTTGGCGATGAAAATCCGCTGGGCAAAGTCGTCAAGATCGCCGACAGCGAGTTCCGCATCATCGGCCTGATGGAACACAAGGGCACCACGCTTGGCTTCGACATGGACGACCTGGTCTTTGTCCCGTCGACCACAGCCATGGATCTGTTCGCCATGGATGGCCTGTCGAACTTGCTGATTCGCGCCCGCGACAAGGTCAGCATCGAGCCCGCCATCGAAGAAGTCACCGACATCCTGCGCCGTCGCCACGGCGACATCATCGACTTCACCGTGGTCTCGCAAGACGACATGCTGAGCACCGTGAACGGCATCATGGCCACCATGTCGATGCTGCTTCTGGCCATCGCCGCCATCTCGCTGGTCGTCGGAGGCATCGGCATCGCCAACATCATGCTGGTGTCCGTGCGCGAGCGAACGCGCGAGATCGGTGTTCGCCGCGCCGTCGGTGCCAAGCGGCGACACATTCTGCTGCAGTTTCTCATCGAGGCCGTCGTCATTTCACTGGTCGGCGGCCTGACTGGGCTGGCGCTCGGGGCGGGTCTGATTGGCCTTGCCCGTCTGTTCTTGCCGACCCTGCCGCTGCGCCTTTCCATCGATATCGTCGGTGTTGCTCTTGGTTTTTCGGCTCTGGTCGGGGTCTTGTCCGGTGTCATGCCGGCCCGCCGCGCCGCCAACCTCGATCCCGTCGAAGCCCTGCGTTATGAGTGACAGAGCGCGCCTGCTGATCGTCGGCGCCGGAGGTCTGGGCTCACCGCTCGCTCTCGCGCTGGCCTGCGAGCCGCGCATCGCGCAGATCACGCTCATCGATCCCGACACGGTCGAGATTTCCAATCTGCATCGCCAGATCTTGCTTTCCAGCGCGGCGCTGGGACGCCCCAAGGTCGACGCGGCCGCCGAGCTGCTGCACCGACGGTGTCCGCGCCTGCAGGGAACGTCCCCGACGCTGCGCATCGCCACTCGGGCCGAGCGGCTGACCGCGAAAAACGGCGCCTCCCTGCTGCGGCAGCACGACCTGGTGATCGATGGCAGCGACGATCTGCACACCAAGTTTCTCGTCAACGACACGGCCTGCGCGCTGGGCATGCCGGCCTTGATCGGCGGCGTCGTGCGCTTCTCGGGTCAACTACAGACCCTGTGGCCGGGATCCGCCTGTTATCGCTGCTTGTTCGAGGAGCCACCCCCACCGGACAGCGTTGTTTCGTGTCAGCAGGCGGGCGTGCTGGGACCGGCTTGCGGGCTTGTGGCGGGCCTGATGGCGCAGGAAGCGCTGGCCATCTTGGAAGGACAGCCACGCTACGCAGGCGCCGTCTTGACCCTCGATCTGCTGACCTTTGCGCAGCGCCGGATTCGGCTTGCGCCACGCGCAGACTGCAGCGCCTGCTGCAGCGCGCCACCCGCCGACGAAAAATCGACAGCGTAACCAGCCCTTCCTAGACTGCCGGGATGGCCACCGCGCGCTCTTCCGGCGCCGCCACGCGTCGTCGCACGTTCGGAAGCCTTCTGCTTCTGGGCTTCCGGCGGGGAAACCGTCGCATCGGCGGAAAACAAAAGCCCCGCAGCTCCGCCCGCACCAGCCAAGCGCCGCTGTGGCGACGGGTGCTGGCGCTTGGCAAGCGCGTCGCTGGCACCGCGCTCTTTGTGGCTGCGCTCGCGGGAGCCCTGTATGGCGGACGCTATTTCGTCTATCACAGCCCGCGCCTGGCCCTGCGCGAGGTGCGCATCTCGGGCACTCGCCACCTGTCCAAAGCACTCATACAGCAGCGAGCCACCGTCGAGCTGGGCACCAACCTCTTGCACATCGACAGCGATGCCGTGGCCTCGCGCTTGCGCAGCGAGCCCTGGGTCAAAAGCGTCCGCGTACGCCGCGAGCTGCCCAGCACACTACACATCGAGCTTGTCGAACAGGAGCCCGCCGCGCTGGTCTCGTTGGAGTCGCTGTATCTGTGCGACAGCGACGGACTGGTGTTTAAGCGCGCCCACCCAAGCGAGTACGGTGAGCTGGCGGTCATCACAGGCATCGGTCGCGCCGGCTATGTCTTAGAGCCAGCGTATGCGCAGGCGCAAATCCGCACGGCTCTGTCCGCGCTTTCGCGCTATCAGCAGGCCGGAAGCCGCCCCCCGATCGGCGAAGTTCATGTCGACCGCTTCGTCGGTGTCACGCTGTATACACGCCTGGGCGTGGCGCTGCAGCTTGGCCAGGGCGATGCGGCCGAGCTCGACGCTCGCTTGGCTCGCTTCGATGTCCTGTGGCGACGGCTGTCACGCAGCGAGCAGCGCCCGCAGATGGTCTATCTGAACAACCGAGCGCACCCCGATCACATCACCGTTCGCTTCGCCAACCCAGCGCCCAACGTCGACGAAAACGCCAACTCAGGCCTGCACTAGATCCGGCTTCCCAAGGTTCGGCGACGCCCAAATCCATCGACGAACCGTCGAACGCTACAAGCCCTCTCATAAACCGTAGCGAGGAGCCCAAGGCGGACGGATGCCCGCCCGGAGCAGCCTTTGGGCCGTGAGGACGGACAGCCGGCTGAATTGGGCCCGCAGTAGGTTTTTTGAGAGGGCTTCTACGCTGCGCTGCGCGCTCCGGCCCCAAGGGCCAGCAGCTCTCCCGTGACTTCTGCTGCTTCCAGAAGCTGATTCTGCTCGACGGGATCGCGCACAAGCTCGGCCACTTGCGACAGCAGATCGCGCACGGCCTGCGTATCGCTGGACTCGCGCTGAAGCAGCCAGCGCATCGCTTCACGCGGCACACTGCCGACGCTCAGCAAGCGCACGATGCTCGGGCTGATCTCGGCGGCGACGCCCAGAAACACCAGCAGCATGCCCAGCATGGCCTTGGGGCGTTCCAGGCTGAGGTTGCTGCCATAGGCGCGCAGCGCTGCATCGCCGCTGGTCATCGCGCGATCCGGTAGCTGTTCCGCAAAGCCCAGCCGCCGCAGATCCGACAGCACAAGCTGCGATCGCGTCCGTTCTTCTCGCTGGTGATGGCGCATGAGCGTCGCAAGCTGCTCGTCGTTTACGCGGTCGGCAGCGCGGGCCAGCACTTGCTGCATGTGCTCGCCTTGCTGAGCCAGATCGAGCAAGAACGCGACGTACTTGGGCCGCAGGGACAGCGGCGGTCGCATTAAGAAACGGACCGTTGCAACGCGGTAGCTTCGCGCTGCTGCACTGATCCGCGCTTGTATCGTTTCAACCATCTCCATCGGAGAACGAGGCTGGCTTGCCGCCATATCCGACTTCTAGAGTAATCCATGAATCCGACGGTGCTACAGTTTTTGCAGCTTTTTTTCCGCCGGGTTCCGTCGCTGCGCCGGGCCTCGCAAGCGATATCAATCGTTGCCGCCAGCGGTCGTTCTTTAGCCGAAGTACCCCAACTTCAGCAGCCACTCGGCAGTCAGCACCGCGCCGCCGGCCGCGCCCATGCGTGTGTTGTGCGAAAGCAGGACGAACTTCACACCGTGCTCGCCCAACACCGTCTCGGGACGCAGGCGGCCGACGACGGTCGTCATGCCTCGCCCGGTCTCGCGATCCAGGCGCGGCTGCGGTCGATTTGGTTCCTCACGCAGGCTGATTAGCTGGGCGGGCAGCGACGGCAAACCCAGGCCCTGCAGCGACTGCCCCAGGCTGGAAAGAGCCTGCCGTACCGCAGAAAGCGGCGCTGGCTTCTCCGTCGCGCAATACACCGTCTCGGTATGTCCATCCAAGACCGGCACCCGCGTACACGTGCAAGAGACACCGATCGCCAGCGGCTCGATCCGTCCCTCTGAATCGCCCGCTTCGCCGGACCCCGCAGCCGCCTCGCCGGGACCGCGATACTGACCCAGGATCTTGCGCGTCTCGGCTTCGACCTTTTCTTCTTCTTTGGCGATATAGGGAATGACGTTGTCGACGATATCCAGGGCCAGCACACCCGGCGTGCGACCCGCGCCCGACACCGCCTGCAGCGACGTCATGATCACGCGACGCAGACCGAATGCGTCGTGAAGAGGCCGCAAGCAGATGGCAAGCCCCGTCGTCGTGCAGTTGGGTCCTGGCGCGATAAAGCCGTTCCAGCCACGCCGCCGCTTTTGCACCAAAAGAAGCGGCGCATGCTCGGGATTCACACCTGGAATCAGGATCGGCACATCCGGCTCATAGCGATACGCGCTGGCCGTTGAAAACACCGGCACCTTTTGCGCCAGTCCGGGCTCAATCACTTTGGCGGCCTCGCTTTCAAGCGCCGAAAACACGACATCGAAGTCACGTCCCGCCGTTTCAGAAAGCAGCGAGGCATCCTGCACGCAAAGCGGCAAGGCCTCTGGCGGCGGAGACTCAGCCGAGCACCAGCCCGTGCTGCCCAGCGCATCGCCATAGGTCTTGCCCGCGCTGCGCTCGGACGCCGCCAGGACCGACACGGAAAACCAAGGATGGCCCGAAAGCGCCAGCAAGAACTGCTGACCGGCGACTCCGGTGGCACCCACGACCGCTGCTCGCAGCTTGTTTCGCATGACGTTCGGTCCGCACCCTATCACATGGCAGCGAGGCTTCGCGTACGAGGAATGCGCATCGGTGCAAAACGACTTTCGCTACACTGCGCCTTCAACATGGCGACGCTGTATCTCGTACGACACGGGCAGGCTGGCTTTGGCCAAGAAGAATACGATGTGCTCTCGACTTTGGGGGCGATGCAGGCACACGCGCTGGGGCGATATTTCGTCATGGCCCAGCGCCCGATCGATCGGCTGTGGAGCGCACCCCGCAAGCGCCATCGCGCCACCTGCGACAGCCTCTGCGCAGGCTTGCAGAACTCGGGCCTGAATGTCGCGGGACTGTGGCCGCTCGGGGTCGAACGCGGGCCGCACATCCTCGACGCCTTCGATGAGTTTCCCTTTGCCGAAATCCTGATGACGACCTGCGGTCCAGGTGGCAGCTTGGCGAACGAATACACGGCTCTTGTGCAAGAGCTACAAGGCCAGAATCCCTTGCACGATGGGCGCGCCTTTGGTCGCTTGTTCCGCATGGCCATGCCGCGCTGGGCCCGTGGCGAGATCGAAGTCAGCGAGTCATACGCCGCGTTCTGTCAGCGCATCGAAGCAGCACTGCGCCATGCCGCCGAGCAAGCGGCCCTGCTGCCATCGGGCCACGGCGCTGTGATCGTGACGTCGGCGGGAGCCATTGCCGCGGCCCTGCGCAGTCTTTTGGGCGTCGATTCGCAGATGATGCTGCGTCTGTGCTTGGCGCTGTACAACACAGGCGTCACCGAGCTTCGCGTCCGCAAGGGCAGCGAAGACCACGCAGGCGCCCCAGGGGTCGAGATCAGCCTGATCGCGATGAACAGCGTGCCGCATCTGCTTGAACCCTCGCATCGCACCTTTCGCTAGAGCGGCTGCCGCGCGACCACCCACCGCGGCGATGCCGTCCGGCGCGACAAACCGGCGGCGTCGCAGCAAGGCCGTACCGCAAGCATCTCGCTGCGTGCGGCTGTACCAATCGGGACACGCGGCGGCCCATCGCGTACGGCGTCGTGCCAGGCCGCCGACACGGATCCGCGCTCCTTCGGAAAGCCCCGCTATACAGCCCCTTGCTGGACGCGATACAGTGAGGCGATGGCCGATGAGAGCCAGGAGTACGATCCACCGACCCTAGACGTGCCTCCGCCGGGGGGGAACTCGGGTCAGGTTGGATCGGCATCCGATAGCGCCGCTAGCCTTCGTAACCAGCCGCTGCCGCTGCAGGACTGGGAGCGCTATCAGATTGTCGAGTTCCTGGGTGCCGGCGCGATGGGCACGGTGTACAAGGCCCGCGATCCGCGGCTCAATCGCTTCGTTGCGCTGAAGTTCATTCGCGAAAATTCCGTCGGTGGCGAGCTGGCGCAGCGCTTCTATCGCGAGGCGCGCTCGCAGGCCGGAATTGAGCACGAATACGTCTGCAAGATCTACGAAGTCGGCGAGGTCGAAGGGCGTCCGTACATCGCGATGCAGTACATCGACGGCGAGACGCTGAACCTGGCTCGCAACAAGATGACCTTGCCGCAAAAGGTCAAGGCCCTGCGCGAGGCGGCCGAGGCGCTTCACGCAGCGCATCGCTACGGCATGATCCATCGCGACGTAAAGCCTGGCAACATCATGGTCGAGCCGACGCCCGAGGGTGGCTTTCGCCCCTATGTCCTCGACTTTGGCTTGGCGGACTTGGTGCAAACAACAGGCGGCCTTTTGGCCCCCGGTCTGGAAGGCACGCCGGCCTATATGTCGCCCGAGCAGGCGCGCGGCGAGATGCAGCTTCTCGATCGCCGAACCGACGTCTATAGCCTGGGCGCGACGCTGTACGATCTGCTGGCGGGACAGCCGCCGTTTGGCAAAGGTCCCAACGACGAGATCCTGCTTTCGCTGCTGGTGGCAGAGCCCAAGCCGCTGCGCGATCTGAAGCCCGGCATCCCCGCGGACTTGGAAGCCGTGGTGATGAAGTGCTTGGAAAAAGATCCCGCGGATCGCTACGAGTCTGCCAAGGCGCTGGCCGATGATCTGATGCGCTATCTCGACGGCGAAGCGGTCATGGCGCGCCGATCGAGCTTGGTCTATCGCCTGCAGAAGAAGGCGCAGAAAAACAAGATCTTGGTCGCGACGATGGTCGTCGCGGCTCTGGCGATCCTGGTGCTGTCGACGATCTTTATTCGCGCTCGCGTACAAGCGGCCGAGCAAGCGCGCCTGGCGCAGCAGTCGGGGCAGAAGATCAAAGAGATCGAGATCTTCATGCGCTATGCCTATGCGCTGCCGCTGCACGACACCAGCATCGAAAAGGCGGTGATTCGCGCCCGCATGGCCAGCATCAGCGCCGACATGGCACGGCTCGACGGCGAAGCCGCGGCCATGGCGCACTATGCGCTGGGGCGCGGCCACTTGGCGCTGCAGGAATACGAAAAAGCGCTGGAGTATCTCAAGCTCGCGCACGCAGGTGGACTGCGGACTCCTGCCGTCGAGTACGCGCTGGGTCGCACGCTGGGCGAGATTTACAACAAACAGTTCAAAGAAGTGCTGCGGCGCAGTGGCAAGCGCATGCTGCAGGCCAAAGCCAAGATCGACAAAGAGCTGCTGGAGCCCGCGCTTTATCACCTGCGTCAGAGCGGCGGCGAGCACGGTGAGTCGCGACCGCTGGCCGAAGGCCTGCTTGCCTATTACAGCCAGCAATACGAAGAGGCGCTGAAGAAAGGCCAAGAGGCCTTGGCCGCCGAGCCCTGGCTGTATGAAGCCAAGAAGCTACAGGCCGACGTGTATTACGCGTACGGTCGACGCAAGCAGAACAGCGGCCAGTATCAAGAGGCGCGCAGCGATTACCGTCGCGCCGCCGAGCTGTATCACGGTGCAGCCGAGATGGCGCGCAGCGATTCCAGCATCCACAGCGCAGAAGCCGACACGTGGGTGCAGATCATGGAGCTGGACAAGACGCAGGGCCTGTCGCCGAAAGAAGCGTACGAGCGCGCGTTAGAGGCCTGCGATCGCGCCATCGTTTCGTTTTCCGAAAACGACAGCGCCGTGCGCAAGAAAGTCTGGGCCATGACGCGCTGGGCGGAATACTTGGCGACACACGGCCAAGATCCGCGGGCCATGGCGCAGCAGGCGATCGAGACGGCGCAGCGCGCGTACGCAATGAATCCCAACAACGCATTTCCGCACGATCAAATCGGGCTTGCCTATCAGCTCATCGCCAACTACGAAAACGATCACGGCCTGGACTCGACGGAATCGGAAAAGAAAGCGATCGAAGCGTTCGCGAAATCGATCGAGATCAACCGCAACTTCGCCTGGGCGCTCAATGACTATGGCGTGTTGTTTGCGACCAAGGCCGAGTGGCTCGGGGCGCGCGGCCAGGACTATCGCAACGAGATGGAGCAGGCGATCGAAAAGCTCAACGCCGCCATCGAGGCCGATCCCGATTACCACGTCGCATACAGCAACCTGGCGCACTCGCAGCAGCTGATGGCGACGTACGAGATCGAGCACGGACGCTCGCCCGACGCCTGGATTGAAAAAGCCATCGAGACCAGCACGCGCTCGCTGCAGGTCAATCCCAACTACTATCAGACCTATCGCAACCTGGCTTCGGTCTATGCGCTGCGCGCCAAGTATGAGCTGAGCTTCGGACGTACGGCACCGGCCACGGCCGCGCTGGGCAAAGCGCACGAAGCGCTCAGCCAAGCGATCAAAGCCAACCCAGAAGACGCCGAGACGCATCGCGTTCTGGCCAGCGTCTTTGCTTTGGAAGCCGAGACGCTGAGCGCACAGAAACAAGATCCGCAAGAGCGGGTCGAGCGCGGCCTGCAGGCCATTCAAAAGAGCATCTTGATCAGCCCCAATGACTCGGACAGCTTGCTGCTGCATGTGCAGCTGCTCTTGGCCGAAGCAGAAGAGCTTGCACGCGCCGGATCCTCGCCGTTGCTGCTGCTGCAGCAAGCCAATGGTGTGGCGGTGCGAGCGCGCGATGTAAACGCCAAAAACGCGCTGGTCTATCTGGCCTTCGCACAGATCGCCCGCGCCGGAGCCGAGTGGCAGATCAGCCGACGGAAGTCGCCAGAAAAAGATCTGGCCGACGGCCAAGCGGCGATCGATCAAGCGCTGCAGCTAAACCCAAACCTGGCTTGGGCGCTGGCCACGCGCGGCAGCATGTATCTTCTGGCGGCGCGCACCGCGCCTGCCGGACTGCCACGCAAGCTCTTGGCTGCACAGGCCGCCATTGCCATCAAGCAAGCTCTGGCCAAGAGCCCGCTTCTGGCGCGCAAGTACGACGCGCTGCTCGGCGAAGCGGTCCAGCTTAGCGAGTCGCTGTCCCCCGCCGAGCGACAACAGCTTCACGGACTGAATGCTCCGCTGCGCGGCAAGGCCAGCGCGGCGGGACCGGCACCGGGCCAAGCAGCAGAAAAAAACCCAAGCGCCCCCGCCGTGGAAACGCGCAGCGAGGCCAGCCCAGGGGAAAAAAGCAGCGATGTACCGGCCAGCACATCCACCACGCCGGCCCCCGCCGCGGCCCCCAGCGCCGAAGCCACAAGGCCCGCCGAGCCAACCGAACCACCCAACTTTCCCGCCGTACGCTAGGTCCGCGTCGAAGTAATTAATCAACACTTCAAATATATATATAAAATTTATCGCGTCTTATTATTTTGATTTATATTCTCGCTGAGAATTTCTCTTTTGTTTCATTCTTTATTACGCGTTAATCCAACACGCTTCTATCGGCTGGGGAACGGGCGAACGAGCAGCGCGCGATCGAACGGCAGGGTGCGCTGGCGATAGCCGGTCGCGTGATACAGCGCATTGGCCAGGGCCGCCGCAGCGCCACAGGCAACCAGCGCCTCAAGCTGCGATGCGACACTCGCTGGGTCGATGGCTGGGGCGCCATCGGCCGGGCGCACGGCGGAGGAGCCGATCCACTCGATCTCGATCGCCGCATCGCTGGCGTATACGCCCTCGACGCCGGTCGCGGTGGTCGCGGCCGGTGCAGCGCTTGGCAGCAGGCGGCCGCTCTGCGGGTCATATGCCGGCACCGCGGCAAACGCGCTTTGCCAGGCGGCATGCAGGCTGCGCTTGAGCCGCGGCAGCAAGACCGCGCGATCCAGACCCGGAGGCAGCCCATCGCAGTGCAGCACGACATGCTGCGAAAGGACGTCCACCCGCGCGCTGCCTTCCGCGATGCGCAGGCGCGTGGCATGCAACACACAGCCTGTTGTTGGCTGCGACCCCTCGCCAACGAGAGGCAGCGCCCCCACCGCAAGGCCAGAGCCCAGACGATCACCCGGTCCACGCCCGCTGCCCCGCGGCTTGTGCCAGGGAACCGATCCCGGTCGCGAAACGAGGATCTCGCGACAGGCCGCAAGGCGGGCCCGCGGTCCAAGAGCGCTCGTCGCTGACGCGGCGCCAACCAGGCGATCCTGCGGCGCCGCATTGTCGATCCGAAGCTGCAGCGGATCGCAGCCCAGCAAGCCCGCCAGTTCATCCAGCGCGACTTCCACAGCGAACGAGCCGCGCAAAGAACCGGCCCCTTGCTTGGGATGGGCCGGGCCGATGTTCTGCGGCGCAACCTGATGGATCAGCGCCTGCTGCGCCGGATCGTACAGAAGCTGCGTGTGCTGTCCGCAGGGCTCGATGAATTCTTCGGTCTGACCGCTGGCATTTAGCGTTCGCTGCACCCAGGCCACGATGCGTCCGCTGCGCTCGGCCCCCAGCGTCAGCGTCTGGATCACTTCGGGCCGCTGGCCGCCCAGCACACGCGCTTGCTCGACGCTGAGCTGCAGTCGCACCGGACGTCGCAGCTTGCTGCTGGCCGACCACGCCAGCTTGGCTGGGATCTCAAACAGCGCGGCATCCCCGGCGGGCGACGCGATCTGCAGCGTGATCCAGCCCGCGGGCAGCTTGCTCCAGCTCGCCAGTCGATCGCGCAGCTCGGCTTCATGCGGGTGCGAAAGCAGGATCAGCGGCAGCGGGCGCTGCGCATGCGCCAAGACCCAAACCGGCGCGCTATAGCTGGGCAGCTCGGCGCCACAGGAATACGTCTGCTTCAGACGATATTCCGCGCCATCAAACGCGACCTCGGCCTGCCCATGCAGGCGGTCGTATTCGCGGGCCTGCGCCGGACTGCGAGCCTGTGTCACGGAACGCGCCATCCCCAGCACCATCGCCCGCGCAGAAACACCCTGCGGGCCTGCCGCTTGGCTGGCCAGCCCGCGCGCTAGCTCGTCTTGCAGTGCCTGGGCCGCGCGCTGCGCCACGATCTGTTCAGGAGCCAGCACAATGCCCAGCGGCTGCCCGCCATACACGATGCGTGTTCCCGTCGGAACCGGCGAGTGCAAGAGCGCTCCCAGCGAGCGCGCGAGATCTGCCAGCCGGGACAGCAGTGCAGCATCGTCCAGCAGCGCTGCGGCCACCGGACTGGTCAGAAGCACACCCGCCACCGGCAGATCTGCGACCGCTTGCGCCGATGCGACGGACCGATTCGCGGCCCCGGCTGCGCGGGCATTCAGTCCGCACGCTGCGGCCACCGTCAGCAGCTCTCGTCGGCTCAGGCCCGGCTGTGGCATGTACCCTCGCTGTGGATGGGCAGAACGAACATGGCTGCGCCGAAGTCTAGCGGCGATCGCAGCCCGAACGAATGGGAAACACGCTCGCCCATGCCGTGCCGCTCGCGCAGCCGGGGGTTCCCATCCGCGACGTGGCGCCGTACGATGGAACCATGGCGGAATCCGAGGAACAGGGCAGCAGCCACGGGGGGCGACGTCCTTCGGGCTGGGGGGCCAGCATTGCGGAGGTCGGTGCGGCGATTCAAGGCGGTGTGGCCCCCGTGGCCTCGCGCATGGAAGCGGCGGTCTCGCGCGGGGTCCACAGCGTGGGGCGAGCGCTCGAAGATCCAGCGGCTGCAGCCCTGGCAGCCGAGGTCCTTAAGCAGAGCGATCTGCCCGAGGTCGAAGCGCAGGCGCCGCTGGCATCGCTCGCCGTGCGCCTGGATCGCGAGGCCGATCTGTGGCGCGGCCTGGCCCTGCGTCAGCTTGCGCGGGCCTCGTGGATGGAACGCATCGCCATATCGAGCCTGGTCATCGCCTTCGGCATGGTGGTCGCGCTCTCGGTGATAGCAGCCTTTCGCGCGCTGTTTGCGTCCGGCTCATTGACCGGCAGCGGCTCGATGGTGGCGCTCTTGCTCGGCGTCGGGGTGGGGCTGCTCACCATCGGCAGCGGGGTGATTCATGCGGTCACCGCGCGCGTGCGCCGCGGACAGATCGAGGTCGCTCGCGAGTCGCTTCTGCGCGCCGATCTCAGCGAGCTTCGCCTGCAGCGCGTGGCCGTGCTGCTTGAGCTTCGCAGCCACGATGCCCAGGCATTTCGCAGCGCGCTGCAAAAGCTAGAGAGCGAGATCCGCTGACCCCACGCCAACACAGCGCTCAGCCGGCCGCGCGGCGCAGCACCAGCGGCCCGGAATAGCCAATGGCCGCAAAGCTCCGCTCGTCTTGGTAGTGCGCCAAACAGCACAGCGACTTCAGCGCGAACAGGCCTTGCCTGAGAAGATCGATGCCGCTGCCTTCCCAGCTTCGCAAAAGCTGATCCTGCTGCGCCGCACCAAGGCGCGTAAAGCGTCGGCCAAATCGCACAACCGGCCCATATTCAAGAAGAGCCAAGAGCGCCCGCACATCGTCTCTGAGCGGCGCGGCCAGCTTCTGCAGATAGCTGTCGATGAACACAAGCTGCGAGGCCGCACCATCGCGGGCAGGATCCGGCTCGGCCCCTGCCAAGATGCGCAGCGCAGCCGCCTGCAGCGTGGTGGCCTGCGTCGGCGAAAGGCAGCCAAGCTGGCCCGGCGCGATGCCGTGTGGCAGGGCATCGTCTGGCCAGACGCGCGACAGACCGTACAGCCCCGACAGCAGCACCGCCGATCCCAGCGAAAGACGAAGAAAGCGTCGCCTGTGCATGGCGGAAACATGGCCGCAGCCAAGATCGCGGTCAAGCATGGCCTCGCGCCGCTGAGGCCCGCAGCATGCGATACTGGGACGAGCCAGCGATGGGGGAATCAATCGGCAACGCGGGGCACGATTCGGCGCTTGCGCTCAGCCCGACCCTGGCGGCGCCGGCTTTGGCTCCGACTCTGTCGCCGGAACAGGCGGCGGCGCAGCAGCCCGAGGTTCGCGATGAATCGCGCGTCTCGGTCGCGGGCACGACACGCGAATTCCCGGCGCGCATCGGTCGCTATCTGATCCTGCGACGGCTCGGCGAGGGCGGCATGGGCGTTGTCTATTCCGCCTATGATGCCGAGCTGGATCGCAAGGTCGCGATCAAGCTCTTGCGCGCCAATCACGAAGGCAGCATGGGCCAGGCGCGCATGCGTCGCGAGGCGCAGGCCCTGGCGCAGCTATCGCATAGCCACATCGTGCAGGTGTACGAAGTCGGCCAGGACGAGAGCCTTGGCCAGAACAGCCTGTTTATGGCGATGGAGTTTGTCGCGGGTCAGCCGCTTTCCGCGTGGCAGACTCGCCTGCGCGCAGACCGCAGGCAGCTTCGTCCCGAAGACGTCGGGAACTGCCTGCGCCTGTACATCCAAGCGGGCCGCGGACTGCTGGCCGCACACAGCGCCGGCTTGGTGCATCGCGACTTCAAACCGGACAA
>JAEUJZ010000047.1 GCA_016794505.1 Myxococcales bacterium | reverse complement strand
GGTAGCCAGTCAAGCGGACTCGGCGGTAACAAGAACCCCTGCCGAGGCTGATACTCCCGATACGTCTTCATTGCGCCCTTAGATCACGACGCAACAAAGATGTCGATCCGTTTCTGAAGGATTACTCCAACAAGCTCCTAGTGGTTCAGGTCAGCAACTGGCCTGCTGGCAGTGCTGGCCTTCGGCTGCTTACTACTCTGGCAGGGAAAGCGGCGCAGACTCTCGATGTTCCGCTGAACACAAGTGCGTTCACCGTCTGGCTTCCGGCGGGAAGGACAGGAACGGTTGTTCTTGAAGGGATCTTCCGCGACGCCGCTGGTTGCAGCATTGCCGGCCAGATCGTAACTGCAACCTTCGACGGAAAACAGACGCCTGAGACGCACACCGTCACCCTGGCAGCTCAGCAATACGCGCAAAAGCAGTGCCCCAGGGTTTGCAGCCCCGATGGCTGGTGTTGGGAGAACCCACGACCGAGCGGTGTCCAGCTCCGCGGGGTGTGGGGTGACCGCGCTGACAACATTTGGGCCGTCGGCAACAGCGGAGCCGTTTGGCGCTGGGATGGAACCCGCTGGCTCTCTGTGGCGACGGGCATCCAGAAGGATCTGCTGGCGGTTTGGGGGAGTCCCGGGGGTGATGTCTGGGTCGCGGGGGCCGTTGGAACCCTGTCGCGCTGGAATGGCGTGGACTGGAAGGCCGAAGCGTCGGGTACCACGGGCAGTCTCTACGCACTGTGGGGCAGCCGCCCCGATGACGTTTGGGCGACGGGCTCGTCGGGCACAATTCTTCACTGGACTGGCACTCAGTGGGTTGACTCATCGGTAGCTGCCACGCCAGACCTTTTGGGAATCTGGGGTGCGGACAGCAGCAACGTATGGATCGTGGGCCGCAACGGTACACTGCTGCGTCGGAACGCAACGGCTTGGCAAGCAGTGACCCCAGGCACGTCGAACGATCTTTTTGCCATCTGGGGCAGCTCCATCACCGACGTATGGGCGGTTGGGACAGCCGGAACCATCCGTCATTTGGAGGGTGCAAACTGGCAACCCTCGTCCTCCAGCGCGACCACTGACTTGTTTTCGATCTGGGGCAGTGGCAGCTCGGATATCTGGGCAACGGGAGATGCCGGCACTCTGCTTCACTGGACCGGCAGCGCATGGAGCAGTGGTGGCTCGGTCAGCGTCAGGCCCCTGCGCGCCGTCTGGGGTAACGCCCCCAGCGATGTGTGGACCGTCGGGGATGCAGGCACCAGCCTGCGATGGAACGGATCTACATGGTCTCCCGTCTCTGCTGCGACGACAGCCAATCTGAATGCCGTCTGGGGCAGCAAAAGCACAGATGTAGTGGCTGCTGGCGACGGCGGTGCGGCAGTCCGCTGGGACGGCAGCAAGTGGACCTCTGAACAGACCGGCCTGACTACTCATATCCGAGGAATTTGGGGCAGCCGCTCTACGGATGTGTGGGCGGTAGGGGACGCCGGCAAGATCATCCGCTGGACTGGTTCCTCTTGGACGAACAGTGCCAGTGGGACCACCAACAACCTAAATGCTGTGTGGGGCAGCAGTGCCGATGATGTCTGGGCTGTGGGCCAAAGCGGTCAGTTCACGCACTGGACCGGCACGTCCTGGGCAGCCAGCACGTTCGGAACAACCGAAACCTTCCTGGCCGTCGCAGGCAGAGCAAACAATGCGATCTGGGCTGTCGGTACAAACGGCATCTTTACGTTCTGGAACGGCACGATGTGGGCAAGTAGTGGTTCTGCTTCCGCATAGATGTATGGTCTTTATGTGCCAAATACCAGTGACATTTTATTGGGTGGGAATTGCGGTGGAAGCAATGGACCTGTATGGCTCTATAATGGCGGACTGAACCCTGGGCTTTCCTGCACAATGAACAATATCCGAGGAATGTGGGGGTCAGGCACCACCGATGCTTACGCTTGGGTTACCACTGCGAATGGTGGCATCGGTAAACCCGCAGCCACCGCAAATGGTGGATTGACCCCGATCGCCGTGACTTCACCAACAAACAATTCACTGAATGGAGTGTGGGGAATTAATATCGGTGACGTCTGGGCCGTTGGGGGAAATGGCACAATCCTGCATTATCAGCCGTAGCATGCACATTCCCATTCGCGCTCAGCGGCTACTTCCGGTGGGAGCGGATTTGCTGTAGCGAGCCACCTGCCAGTCGATACTTCTGGAGCCTGCTGCCCGGCTTCTCGGGAATCGTGTACTCGATCCTGCGCTGCTCCAGCAGGGCTTTGATCGCTACTTTGAGCTGACCGGATACCTGCTGCTGTCCTAGTCCTCGTGACAGCTCTGCCCGCGAAAGTGGCCCTTTGCGCAGGAGTTTCAGAATCTGTGCGTCGAGGCTTGGCCGCGACTCTGGCTTTGACTCTGGCTTTGACTCTGGCCGCGACTCTGGCTGTGACTCTGGCTGCAGTGCTGAGCGTTTGGCGGGGTGGGCGACGGAAGCAACGAAGGTCACGACGGCGGCGCCTGCGATTTCAGCGAATCGCGGCGGGGCCAGGCCGGCGGTGCGGCACATGTCGCTGACCCGGTTGGTTCCACGCCCCCATTTTTCGATGAGGCCGGCGCGGTGAAAGACCTCGGCGATGATGGGATTGCGCTGCACCGAAGGATGCGCCTTCGACAAGGACTCAGGAGTAATGCCGCTCGGGAAGCGACCGGCACTCCAGACCTCGACGCGATCGTTGAAGATCGCCAGCGAAACCGCGCCGCCGGCAATCGAGTAGTCACGATGGATCAACGCGTTGACCAGAATCTCGCGCATGGACTCGGGTGGGATCAGCGGACGATCCACACGCTGAAGCCGGCCCGGCTCAATGCGACCCGGCAGCGGAAAGTGACGTTGGCAGAACAGCTCGGCTTCCTCCAGCAACTTGAAGGCTGGGCCTCGCACATGGCGCTGATCCAGAAACTCCGTTTTGTCGACGCCACGAAAGCGAGCCAGGCGCAGCTCGCACTGTGGATAGTCGGGTAGGAATGTCTTGCCAAACAGGACCACTGCGGCGCGCAGGAGCTTGCCTTTTCGCCGTACACCGAGTCGGTCCAGAAGCTCTGGCAGGCTGCGGCCCACTGGCCCCACCAGACGCCCCGATGATCGCGCCGCATCGACAATCCGCAGGACTTCTTCCGCGTCGAGGTCTTTGAGCGCCAGCTCGTCGGCCTCTTGATTTTCCCAGCGCCGCCGGCTGTGTGCGCGTGCGAGCAGCAGTGTCTCGTACCGCTCCTGCGTCATCTTGCGCGTCGTGTTGTCTATCCTCTCGAATGCGCGGCCCTCATAGGTGAACGGCACCGAGTCGCTGATACCAGCGACCGACAGAACTAGGACCACACGCTCAGGTTCGGCATCCAGTGTCTCGACTACAATCTCGATGGGGGGCTCAAAACGCTCGCTGGCTGCGGCAATTTCGTGGCGAGTCTGCTCGCTGATCTGCTGCCCGACGATCTTCCCATCTGGGCGTACACCGACCAGCACGCGCCCGCCATCGCCATTTGCGAAGGCACAGAGGGTCTGCATCGCCTCGCGCAGCTCGCCGGTAGAGCGCTTGAACTCAACCGTCCTCGACTCACCCTTGGCGATGATCTTGGTCAGGTCTGCCAGCGTCAGCATGATGGGCGGCACTATATCATCGGGCACCGCCTTCGATGGCTCACCCCATTTCGACGGGGAATCGAGACAGGCCAACTACGCGCTGATCTTCGCCATCAACAAAAGCTGCCTCACCTGCGCCGAATGCCACACCCCACCGCGCTGCGGCGTCAGCCCCCGCAGCGTTAGCTCCTCGCCAATCTTCCGCAGGCTGTAGTTTGCCTTGTGCAGCCCGACCGCGATCTCCATCGCCTTCTGCGGGTCGTAGCTGTTCGCCGACTCCCAGACGCGCGCCACGGCCTGCGCGTGCCACTTCGCGCCGATCGGCGGCATCAGGTTTTCACGCGTCAGCTGCGCGCCAATTTCCCCGAAACTTAGGTGCTTCGCCCGCAGCTCAGCAACGCGCTTGGCGACGACGTTGGTATCGCGCACCGCACCTGTCCGGTCGTAGTGCCGAATCGAGAGCAGCCCCTCCCGAATCAGGATTCCGCGCACCACCGTCCGATTCCACGCCTTGCCCTTGCCCGTCGGTCTTCCTTCCGCAGCCAGGATGTCGGTGATGGTCTTGATTCCCTTGCCCTGCTGATGCAGCTCCCGAATGTACTTTATCGTCGCCTGCTGCTCCGGAACCTCGACGACGACGCGCCGCCCGTGCTCGTCGAGCTGCTTCGAGTACGCCTTGCCATACGGAAGCCCGCCGCACGGAATGCCCTGCGCCTTCAGGTGATCCATCGCCACCTGCGTACGCTCACTCGTCGAGTCGATCTCGCCCTGCGCGATCACGGCGCGCATCATCAGCAGCATCCGCCCCGTCGCCGTGCGCGGGTCCATCCCCGCACAGTCGAAGGCCAGGAACTTGTACTTGCCGCCCTTGCCAAAGTACGTGTCGAGCAGGTGATTCCAGTCCCCGACGTTGCGCGAGAGGCGATCGAGGCTGACCGACATCAGCAGCGCATCCGTCTCCACCATGCGCGCTAATGCTGATTGAAAACCGGTTCTATTGATATCGCGCCCCGTATGATCATCGCTGTATATCGCAATTAAATCATGCTGGAACATCTTGCAGTACGCGACAATCCGCTCGCGCTGCACGTCCAGGCTGATGCCGTCATCCTTCTGCTCCGTCGTCGATACGCGGAGGTACCCCACCACTCTCTGCGCATTCTCAGGCACGTTGATATCGTATGAAAACCTGACGACGTGATCAATGTGTGTGGATTTGTTGGGCTTATACGCACGCTTCAACACACTGCTGTAATTTCACAGTGTCACCGGACCGTGCAAGATCTTTTTGACTCACCGTCGGAGAAGCTTGTAGCCACGCGGGTGTCAGGAGTACCGTGCGGCAGACAGAAATGTGCGCCCGGCTGGCATGCGGACCCATCAGGTCCTCCGTCTACTCACCAGCGATGTGCGGCGATGGACTGATTGCAGGCTAGGAGCTCGTTGCCGTAAGCATCTGGGGCGCTGGAGTGCAGCTGAAGAGGGCGGGGACGAGTGCAGCGAGCTGGCTCAGAGCTGAAAATAGAGTCGTCGCAGCTGTGGCAGCGGGCACTGGCGGAGGGCGCCGCGGCG
>JAEUJZ010000175.1 GCA_016794505.1 Myxococcales bacterium | reverse complement strand
AAACGCTGCGGATACCGTCGCGGGCTTTTTGAACGGGCGCAACATCCGGCGCAAGCTCGAAGACCTTGAGGATGCGCTGGCCGACAGCCGGGATGCTCGCGCCGAGCTGGACACCCTCACCGTCAAGTTCCCCGACCTGATCCCGGTGCTGCGTCGCCTGTTCCTGGCCGAGCGCGACGCGACCGAGGCCAGCGTGTCGGTGCTGGAAGACCAGCTCACCGCGGTGGACATCCAGACGGGCAGCGCGGTCGCCAAGGTCGCCGCGGACTTCATGGGCGATCGTCCGGCTTCGCCGGCTGGCGGTGGCGATGGCATCGGTACCGCGCTCGCGGTCGGCGGCGCGGGTTTGGGCTTGGGCCTTTTGATGAGCAACAGCCGGGACGATCGCGGCGGGCGTCGCCGTCGCCCCCGCTAACAACCCTTTTGCAACGAATTTCCAGAGGAGCCGTTATGCAGCAGAACAATCTGAGTGGAGCCCTGACGGGCATGTTGGTCGCCGCTGCCGCGAACTGGGCACGATACGATGACGACACCCAACGTCGTCTGCGCAACATTCGCAACGACGCCGAAGCCGCGCTGGACGAGATCCGCATCTTGCAGAGCCGCGGCGACATGATTCGCCTGCGCATCCCCATCGTGCAGGACTTCCAGGTCGGCTTGGCCCTGGCCAGCCCTGCCCTGATCACGCCGCAAGTCACACCGGCCGTCGTGCCGATGGTTCGCCCAAACCTGACGAACATCACGCCGTCGGCGATTGCTGATCTTCAGTGGCCGCCGGTTGTCGGCTCGTATGACCCGAACGGCATGACCAGCCAGCCCGGCGACATGACCGTGCTCAGCCTGGCGCTGAGCTATGAAGAGGTCCGCGCCTTCATCCTGGGCCTGACGCAGCCCTCGCCGCCACAGGCGACCACGAAGACGCAGATCTACAACGCGGCCAGCGGACTGGTGCAGGCGCTGGCATACATGGGATCGAGCAAGCCCCTGACCATCGCTGAGTACGCGACGATCTGGCTGATGCTGTTTCAGGGGACGGCGGCTGGCCCTGGGGGACCGGGATCCTCGACTGTCGATCCGCATACCTCGACGGCGCTGCCGCCGGTAGCAACCTCGCTGCACGCCACTGCGGCGATCACGCCGCTCGGCAAGCCCGAGATCCCCGCCTACCCCTACGAGCACCAGAACACCGACCGCGCGAGCAAGTGGCGCATCGTCGTGACAGGCACGCTGCCGGCGGCGGCTTCGATTGCAAGCTTCAAGTTTGGAACCATCTTCACCCGCAACAACAAGCCGTTCCAGCCGGCCGTCAGCGTCAGTGATGGGCGCATCAAGGTCACGAGCCTGCTTCCAGACAAGTTCACGGTCGAGGCATCCCAGCAGCTCCAGAATGAGACCGTCGATCTCAGCTTCATTGTGTCGGGTGGAGACTAGCCATGAACTACGCCGCACAGGTCAAGCTGATGACGGTCGACCCTGGGGCTCGATTCCTCGCACAAGTCGCAGATGAGCTGAAGGCCCAGCTCGACACCCTGAAGGCCCGCGTCGATGACTGCTGTGGGGCAGACGGGCCGTCGCCTGTCGCTCCGCAGGGGGATGCGAAGTTGGTTGTCCCCGATTCGGCAGCCGCGAAGGTGCGCTAGCCAGCGTATCCCGCTTGGGATAGCCTCCGTTCTTCGGAGGAGAACCCCATGCGTAAACTGGCTATCGCATCCCTTGTCTTATTGGGGTGTTACAAGCAACCCAATGTCACAATCATCTGCGATGGATCTCCTTGCGACCAGCAGGAAGATCTTGCGGGGCAATCAGATGCAGCCAATGTGCCAGATATGACACCAGTACAGGGCTGTGCTAACGGCGCTATACCAACCTACCTTGGTCCCAACGCTACGGGCTGTGCGCGGACGTTTACGACAGGCCAAGCCCGCCAACTATGTCAAAATGGATGGCTGGTCCCGACCATGGCAACGGGGGTTGACCTTGTGAAGTGTGATAGCGTTGGTGCTTGGTTCAGCGGAGACGCCCCAGCATATTGGCTTGCCAATATGACCCTGGAGACTTGTGGAACCTCGGTTAGCCAAAAACTGTCGTATGGCTGTGGTCAGGACGGCAGGATGGGCTACAAGATGTGCGGTGGGTTTCAGCGGGTTCTCGATACGAACGTGACAGGTTGGGATAGTACCAACGCTGCGCTCGACAACACGTCCAACAACAACCCGGCCCGCGGTGTCCTGTGCGTCAAGATGTGACGGAACGCTACCGCTGAACGATCAGCCAGATCCCGCCCGCGACCGCCGATCCCAGCCCAATCCCCAGCAGACTCCAGCCTGCGGCGTTTAGCCTGTCGCCCTGCGCATTTAGCTCGCTCAACTCGGACATCGTCAGCTTCGCCCCCTCGTTGCTCTGCGCCAATTGGTAGCTGGCGGCAGCCACGCCGATGTCGGCAATCAGCAGCGCGCCGCCCACCCCAATCAAGATCCATGGAACCGGCGAACGCTTCTTGCCACTGGACGGCCTAACTGCCGGGGCTGTGGCGGTAGCCGAAGTCGGCTTTGTGGGCTCACTTGGCCCCATTAGTTCCTTGACAAAGGAATCGACTTCTGGATCGGGAGTGTCAAGTGTTACACGGTAGCGCTGCACATAGTCGATCGCAGCTTGCCGATCGCCCATCTTGGCTGCCGCTTTGGCTAAGTTCCATAGAAACACAGGGTTTTTCGACAGATCGTAGCCAGCTTGTAGCTCGATACGCGCGGCTTGGTATTGCTCCAAACGGTAAAACTGCATCCCGCGCTCGTGGTGCTCTTTGGCCGCGGTTGAAAGCAAGGCCACCGCCGCCTCGGGATCGGCGAGAGCGACCGGAACATGGACGAAGCAGCCGAGCAGCAAGGCCAGCAGGCAAGCAAACCGCATCGGAAAATTAGAGCACAGCCCTACGCGATCGGGCAACGGGCGCGCGGTGACTCGGTATGGTATTGATATGTCTTATGAAAAAATGTTTGATAGATTACTTGAAAAATTGTGCTTAATCTAAGGGCATGGCGCTTGATTCAATCTGGGGGGCAGCGCTGGTCTATCTCAGCCGGCAGGACGATGCCGTCGGCACTCGACTGCGACAGGCTCGACGGACGCTCGACGGCCTGACCGAAGCGTTGGCGGCATTCGCCGCGCGTGGCGAGCTGGCGCGTCTGCGGGCAGCGCTGGTGCAGGACTTTCTGGTTGGGATCTTGATCTCCCGAACGCCGCGTGGACCTGGCGTGCTGCCGACGCAAGTGGGCACGCGACCTGAACTGAGCCCCGATGAGCCGCAGCACTGGCCTCCACAGGAAGGGCTGTACGATGCGAACGGGCTGGGCAGCCGGCTCGGCGAGCTGGCGCAGCTTGGCTTCGCGCTCACTTATGAAGAGGTGCGCACGTTCCTGATCGCGCTCACGCAGGCGCAGTCGCCCACCTCAAGTGGCCGGCAACAGATTGGTCGTGCAGCGCGGTCGCTCATCTTTGTGGCATCCAGCTTGACCTTGGATCTGGCGAGCTATGAGCGAGCGTGGCGTCGACTGTTCAGCAGCGATGCATTGGGTGCGACGAGCGTGGCCCCGTTTGATCCGCAATTGCCTGTTGTACCGACACCGCTCGCGACCTCTGCGCCACCAGAAGTAGCCAACGGCGGCAGCATCGGCACGGCGACCAGCGCAGCGCGGGCTGATCACACGCATGGTCATGGAGATCATGCAGGCGACTCGTTGCATGCGCTCGCGACT
>JAEUJZ010000027.1 GCA_016794505.1 Myxococcales bacterium | reverse complement strand
CACCCGCCTCAACCGCGACCCCGTTCGCATCCCCTGGCTACAAAATCGAAAACTCGTGCTGAATTTGGCCCCCAAAAATCCCCGCCCTTTTCAGCACACATCAACGATCCCTTGAGACGGGGGGAGGGCGGTTGGTGCTAGTATATCTCGCCAAACACTGTGGTCTTGCTGTGGTGTGTGCCTCATGGCGTTCGGAAATGACTATGTGCAAGCCGCCAGGCGACTATACGGTTTGTGGCAGTGCTTCGATCCGCCAAGCGAACCCTTGGCGCAGTCGGCCGATCCAGCTGTGGTCCCGATCAGTATCGCAGCAACAACCAGTGAAAGCAAAGCTGTTGTTGAATGCATTGATGGAGCGCGACGAAACCCAAAGGACTATTTACTCTCCAGCCGGTCAGCTAGAAGGCAAGGCTCGCCTGCTCACAATCGAACGCCTGCCGCCCGTGCTGCGCTGGTGGCAGGCCGTGCCGATCCGCACGTTTGTTTGGGCTATGCTTAAGTGCGACAAACTGTTTGAGCTGTAACTCTTCATCTCTTGAAAATTTGCACAATCGATGGGATAGGTCCAATGGAACATTTTATTTGGATACCGCAAATCTATTTAACTATTATCCGCTTGACAATTTTCCTCGAATTGTCCTGATTCATCTAAGGCATGGACGTTACCGGCATTCAAAAGCGAGCCAACACGCCATGGATATACCATTGTCTCTCTTGCGAATTAATTGAACTTATGGTCAGGTGACATTCAATATATCACGCTGCACTGCAAATAATCGTATAAAGAACTCTATCACTTGATACATTCGCGTTTCAATAGACTGATAGTGCATAGACACGGCAAAAAGAAGACACCCCACCGTGGTTCAACCATTGCTCACCTGAGAAGAGAACAGCAAAATTTGTCTAAAGGTCGTCAGAATTGTCGCTTGACACACGTATGAGTTTGAGAGCTACCCTCCCACTCTGAAGGAGCTAAGTCATTGATATCCGAGCGTCCGATGGTGGATGTTATGATTCTCTGCGCTCGCTCCGATCGAGATATTCGCCATTTGGAGCGGCTCCGGGCGCATCTCAGACACTTCGAGCGGACTGGCGAGGTCTCGCTCTTTGAAGAATTTCAGATAGAGCCCGGGAGCGTCGTCAGCGATTCCATCGCGCAGGCTATATCGCGAGTCTCGGTGGCTGTGCTTCTCATCACGGCCGACTTCCTAGCACACGACACACTTATGACCGAGCAATTACCGCGGCTCCTTGAGCGGTATCAACGCAGCGAGCTGAGGTTACTGCCGGTGCTAGTCAGTGCCTGCGGGTACCAGCTGACTCCGCTTGGCTCGATCCAGCCAATAAACCCGGGCCGTCGTTCGCTCACTGAGATGAACGTACACGAGCGAGAGCGGCTTTTTGAGCGACTTGCGAAAGCGATCATCGGTCGTGAGCCGCTTTCTCTCAATGACCCGCTCGCTGTGGCTGGCGCGGTCGTGACCCTGCCACATGAGCCGGAGTGGTCCTCGCTGCGTGGAAGCTCGCAGGGTATTCAGCGACAGATCGACCTGCTTACTCATGCCAAGACCGTACACGACGCTCTCCATCGCGTGCAATTCCACGTCTACAGCCCTGTGCTCGCTGAAGAGCCACGCTTTCCGGATGATGCGGATATGGAGCGCTTGGAGTCTGCCTCCGATGAACTCGACAAAGTCATCACCAAGCTGCGGGGTCAAGAGTCAGCGCTTGCGATCCTCCACGAGATCCTTTCCGAGCTGAGCTCTGTCGCCGAACAGCTGACGCTTGCAACTCGCGGCCAGGATGCTAGGGCGCTACGCAAAACCATAAGCTCCCTGCGGCGGGTACTTCAGCGCTTTCCGTCCAAGATCAACGGCGAGATCGTCAGTGCAGTGGAGTCGCTGTCGATCGAGCGGCTGAAGGCACATGTCCCGATGAACGCGTCGACTCTGGCAGCGATCGTCAGGGAGCTTACCACGCTGAGCACAGAGCTGCGATTCCTAAATGCGCGACATCGCGAGTGGCAAGCTGTCGAGGAAGATCTGATGCTTGCCGAGGCGGCACTGGGTAGGCAGGACGAAGAGATTGAAGACGTCTACTATCCCAAATCCAAAGCATGCTTCGATGCACTTTGCCAGGCCTACGCGACCGCCCCGGCGGGGTTGGCACTCGATCCCGGCTGTCTCGAGGAGGCGAACCAGCGAAGCATATCGGTCGAGGCGGCCTTCAACAAAAAAGATCCTCTGGGAATCCGACGCTGCTTCTCAAGTTATCGCCGGTCTATGGGAAAGTGCTTCTACAAGGCGGATGACATGCTGCTCAAGCACTGCGGACGCATGCAGCGCGCTGCGATGAGGCTGCGCGAGACGCTGGAAGGCGCATCGGGAGGCCGCCATGAGTGACTCGATCGCTGAGCCAGCCGAAGGCCTGAAAAAACAGTTCTCTTCCGACCGCGAGCGGACCGCCGGCAGTGTCTCTATTACGCAGATGGTCGAATCGCTGCGCCGCCGGCATGGGACCTTCCTACGCCGCCTGCGGGCGGACGCCGCGTCGCAGGAGATCCTGGACGAACTCGAGTCCTTTCTGCAGGAGCTGGAGCACGCCGGGCAGCTTCTCGACCGTGATGAAGAGCGTGAGCTGTGCCAGAGCTATCTCGATTACTGGGTCACCAAGCTGTGGAGCTATGGCCGCGAGCTGCCCAACAAGACGTTGGCTGAGTTCGATCCCGCGTTGGCTCCTGAGCTGCCGAATGACCGCTGTCCCTTCAAAGGTCTGGAGGCATTCGGGGCCGGGGATGATCTGCGCTTTTTCGGTCGCGAAGCATTGATCAAGGAGTGGCTCACGCGGCTAGAAGCAAACCGCCTGCTCTGTGTAATTGGCCCATCGGGAAGCGGTAAGTCCTCGCTGGTCCTGGCCGGTCTGCTGCCGGCACTTTTGCGCGGCCAGCTGGGTGGGGCGCCGAAGTGGTCCCATGTGCTCAAGTTCGTTCCGGGCATGACGCCGCTGCGCGAGCTCGCGCGGGCCTTGCGTCCGGAGTCAGAGACCACTCCACATCAGATTTTAGAAGACGCGAAGCTCTTGCGTGAGTCCCCCGAGCGGGCTGCTTCGGTCTCGAGCAGCGAGCCGCTGCTGTGTGTAATCGACCAAGGCGAGGAGGCGTTTACTCTCTGTGACAACGAAGCGGAGCGGAGCGCATTTCTGCGTTGTATTGTTCACCTGCTCGAGGCACCCGCGCCGCGACACACCGTCGTCCTGACGGTACGAAGCGACCTGGCGGACCGCTTCCGGCAGACTCCGATCTTGAAACCGTGGTGGCCGGACGCCGAGGTGAACATCTCGAGCCTGAGCCAAGCGGACCTGCGCCGAGCAATCTGCCAGCCCGCCGAACAGGTGGGTCTGCGCATCGATCGAGAGGTAGTCGACCGCATCGTGCAAGAGATTCACGACGAGCCGGCTGGCCTGCCGCTCTTGCAGTTCACGCTTCTCTGCCTTTGGGAGCGACGCCAGCGCGACCGAATCACGATTGAGAGCTACGAAGCACTCGGCGGCTGCCGCAGAGCGCTCGAGCGGGCGGCGGATGCGCTCTATGAGAGCATGCTGACGGAAGATCAGCAGTGCGTCCGACGCATCATGCTGGCGCTGATTCAGCCTGGAGACGGCTGCGAGGCGACCCGACGGCGAGTTTCACTAGAGGCGCTCTATTACCTGGGCGATCCGCAGGAGCGGGTCGACCGTGTACTCGCGAAGCTCACTGCCGCGCGGCTCGTGCGGTGCAAGGAGGGGTTCACCGCAGCGGATACCGTGGTCGAGATCTCGCATGAGTCCCTGCTGCGCAACTGGCGCCTCGTTGCGGACTGGCTCGCCGCGGAAGGAGACAAGCTGCGCCAGCGCCGGCGCTTGAGCGCCGCAGCGCAGCAGTGGCGGCAGCGCGAGCGTCCCGCCGGAATGCTCTGGCAGCCGCCAGATCTCGATGAGGCAAGCAGTATTCCCAATCCCGATCCGGGGGAACGAGAGTTTCTGCAGGCGAGCCAGCTCGCGCATGAGGATACCGAGCGCCGCCTCCGCGCCGCAGAGGAACAGGCGCGCGAGCTCGAGAGGACGCGCGCGCTCGCCCAGGAGCAGCGCCTGCGGGCCGAAGCCGAGGCGCTTGCCGCGCGCCGGATGCGCTGGCTAAGCGTAGGAATTTTTGTCATCGCGCTGCTGGGGGCCCTTCTTTATCACCAGATGCAACAAGAGTCAGAGCGCAAGCGAGTTGAGAAACGCGAGCGCGCATTGGAGTCGGCTCGCCAGCTAAGTCAGCAAGGGGGACACGAGCGTGAGGCGCTTCAAGAGGTATTAAACTCGATCGGAGACGACAAACAGGCTGCGGCGGCGATGAGCCTCGGTCAGTTTCAAACGCTGACGACGGCCCTCGAGGCGAGCGAGCGTCTGATCGAGCGGCGGCTCGCGGATCCGGGTCGTCTCTTGGCCCTGTCTCCCAACGAGGAGTACCTGCTGGTGGCTACACTCAAGGGATTCGTGCTGCACAGCGCACGGACCGGCGAGCTCGTCCACAATCTGGACTGCAAGAAGTGCACGCTCGGGCTCGGCCGATTTGCTCCGCCTGGTTCGCAGCTGATGAAGGCTCCCTGCAAGATGGCAGGTCCGAAAGATATGACTTTCTCCATGGAGGGATTCTCATCAGACAGCCACATGGTCGCGGCGGTGGATGAGGGCCGGCTGCAGGTTGTGATCTGGGACGTCCAGACAGGTAAACAGATCTTCGAGACCAAAGCGGAGAGGTATGCGGGGAGGATGACATTCATCCCGACCAAAGATCTGCTGGCGACTGCCTGCGAAGGCGTCCATGCGGCGCTGTGGGATCCGCGAACTGAAAGCGGGCCAAGCGAACTCGGGGATCCCTACGAGAAGGATGATGCACCTGTGCTGCAGCTTTCGGCATCGGCAGCGGGAACCCAACTCCTGACCATCGTTGAGAACAGAGGTGCGTATGTCTGGGATCTACAGACGAGAGTAGTGCACGCTTTAGAGTCAGATCGCTTGATGCCTCAGGGGGCATCTTCCTTGGTCCGCAACGGCGCGTTTTCACCGGACGGCCGACAGATCTTGGTCAGCGCCGGCAAAATCGCCTGGCTGTATGAGACTGCTGGGCAGACAAAGGAACCGCGTCCTTTCATCCATTCGACTGATCTGACCGGGACGGAGTTTTCTCCCTCCTTCGACAAGGACGGTCAATTCGCAACAGCGACAAAGGACTGGCTATATCTGTGGAGTGCGGGAGACGGCTCGATTGAATTCTCCGCCCAGGCTACGAGTCCGCCACGATTTGTGCATCCTCCCGAAGTTCTCGCGCAAACGGCCGTGGTTTACAGAGGCCTATCTTCGGACCTACAGGTCCGACAGGCCAGGGATGGCCAGGAACTGGTCAACATTCGCGCTGGACGGTTCGCCAATGCCGGGATCATGGCCTCAGCCGATGGGCAGCGACTATTTTCCGTTGATGGAGATACGCTGCGCATCTGGAACCGCCAGGGTAGCTCCGTCTTCCTGCCGGGGACATGGAGCCGCAGCGTGGCAATCTGTGGCGGCGGCACGCAGGTCCTTGTTGCCGCAGAGCGACAGCCCCCATCGGTCTGGAGCCTCACGGGGCAGCATCGTTACGAGCTGCCTACCAAGGGCGCGTCGGCGCTGGCGATCGCCTGTGCGCCGCTCGGAACCAAGGCTGCAACGGTGCACAGTGATCAGATCCGGCTCTGGGACTTGGCCAGCGGCAGACCTGAAGCGTTGCCCAGCATAGGCACTACCCCGGAGGGTTCCATCTTGGCTTTGGCCTATTCCAAGGATGGAACACGGTTAGTCGCCGTCGGCACAGAAGGCACCGGCATCATTTATGATTCAGCCGGTGTTGAACGCGGGCGGTTGCGGAAACCAAAGCAGGGTCCACAAAGCTCCTTTTTGGAAGTCGCTTACTCGCCTGATGGTCAGCTCATCGCGACGGCTGGCGAGGACCGACGGGCACGGGTATTTCGGGCGGCCGATGGAGAGCTTGTGCCGATCCTTACTGAGCACACCGAGTCCGTCACTGCGGTATCCTTTGACGCGTCCTCGCGATGGCTGGCAAGCGGCGATAGCGGTGGCAAGGTCTGCGTGCGATCGCTCGACATCGGAAGCGAGCAGGTCTGTCACTCTGCGAGCACAAGCGAGATCTCGGCGATCGCGTTCTCGCCCTCCGACAGCCAGCTCTTCGTGACTGGCGGTAAAGATCGGTATGTCATGCTCTGGAACCGTGAGATCTGGAGCCGCGAAAAGCTACCCCCGAAGATGACCCTTTACGGGAAAGACATTGCGGACATCGAGGCGCTCTCATTTTCTCCGGACGGGATGCATCTCGCTGTGGCGCGATGGAGCCAACCTGCCCTGATTTTGAAATTCCGGAATCCACTGCAGGCGTTCCTGCGTGCAAAAGAAGTATTGGCGAACAGTCAGAAAAGCGGGAAATTTCCACCCAACTCGCGGCAACTAGGAGTCAATGATGATCTCTAATCTTCACTCGAGCGTGCTCGTCAGCGCCAGCCTGATTCTACACCTCAGTCTACCCGCGCGGGCTGGCACAAACGACAAAACCAAACCGGGCTCTGCTTCGACCCCGCAACCGCAGCCAGCCCAGACAGGAGTGGGCGTTGCTCCCAGGGATACCGAACTCGATGTCCTAGATATCCAAGTAGCAAATGGCATTAATACGTTCGATTACTATACACGCTGCACGGGAATTACATCAGCGACACCAAATGAATACTGTGCAATATCCACTGCGGACTCTAATCGGCTCGCCCAGAATAATCCGTTATGCAATTGCGCAATAACTCAGATAAATTGGCTTGCCAAGCAGCTAAATAAACCCGGAGTGCTAACACTCGGTATTTTGCAGAATGAATTTCAAATTTCCGTCACGAGCATGCAGGTTCTCACGCCAAGCAAGGGCCAGGGTACTCAGGAGAGAATTGTGATCAAATTGCCTAACGCGATTTTTAAACCTTCAATGAAGGGACAATCCAACGCCATTGTCGCAAAAAGCATTATTACCATTGACAGCGGAGGTACTCTGAAGGTGTGTTATAAGTCGATTCTGGAGTGTTTGAATAAGGATACGGCATTCACGCCGAGTTCTACCGAAAGCAAGCAGCCACAACAGAGCCCTCCGAGGCATTAGGACGGATGCCTTTGGGCCTACTTACTGGTGCCACCATCGGCCCGCTGTTCCTATCCTTGCTAGCTCTGACTGGGGCCGCCTCGGCCAACTCCGGTTGACGGAACCTACGCGGCTCGCACAACTATTGGGCGGGCGTCGAGGGTTTGCGGGGCGGTTTGACACCACCACGTCTCTTGATTCCAGCGGCAACGCGAAAGATATCCGGAACATCAACCTTCCCGTTCCGACGGACCTCAAGGACGCCCACGATCTGGAGATTTGCCAAGAACGTCTGTAGAGGATCCTATCGCTCCGAGCCTCCGCCCTGCGTACCGCGGCGACGTAGGTGCGTCAAGGAGGCTGTTCTGTATGCGTCGCACACGCTGCCGCCTCCCGGTGCCGTCCGCCTCGATGTGGGCGATTTGTTAGCCGCAGCAGTCGCTCGGCAAGCTGGCAGACGCGCTGGCCATCGCAAGGGAGCGCGCGCAGTTCGCACCAGCACGCGACAACCATCCGCGTCCTGCCATCAGTCTGGGGCACATCGCCGACAGGCGGAGGCGGCGCTCAGCAGACCGGGATGGCTGGTCTGCGCCGCCGGACCGTGCGTGACTTTAGCGACGCGCAGATTAGATAAGGGCTAACAAACTCAGCTACGTCCTAACGGAGCGGTAGATAGAGATCGAGGTAGTTCTCCTCGGTTGGTATCTTGCGGCAGGGCTCTGGGAAAGCGCCGACGAGTAGGGCGGCTTGGCGGCATTCGTCTGCAGCCAGCACCCAGCGTTTTGCGGCCACGGCGCGCGCGATGGCCGGTGTGAAAGGGGCCATCTTCGGGCCCGTAGACACCGGGAAAGAGGTGATCACGGCGAGCGCGCTAGAGCGCTGGCGGCGCGTTGGTTCGGGTCTGGCAGTGGCTGGAAGCCAGGTCGTTTCCCAGACCGGACTGAGGTTGCCCGCCAGGTCCTGAGCGCGCACGCCCAGGCGAACGGACGCCGGGGTGCGCAGCTCGGGGGGGAGCTGCTCGCACGGAACTTCATCCCACAGGCGCCTGAGATCGAAATACGGCGGGGCAAGTGGATACCCGCCCGGGAACAGATACCCCGTCGGCGGCTGGCTGTAATCTATGGGGCCGGGGACAGCGCTCACCCAGAGCGCGAGCCGCAGGCTGGATGTCGGAGTTCTGTCATCCCGGGCACCGGTCTCATCGACGGAGAGAAGGAGGCTGAGGCTTTCGCAGTCGCCTTCGATGCCGCGCAGATCACACAGAGATCTGCCCCAGAGGAGGGGGCTCGCGTAATTCGGAAAAAAGGCGCGGGGCGGCCGAACCCAGCGCGGGGCCGTGCGATCGATGCCGCGACCGACGGTGAACTCGCCGAGAAGATGCTCGACGTTGCCGGCCGTTGCTGCCACTTCGTACGCACCGGGAGCCAGGAGCTGCTTTGGGCGCAGCTCCACCAGCGTGTGCGCTCCCTGTTTGCTGGTGATGCGCTGCACCTCGATCGCTTCAGTGCTCCCGACGCGACGCAGGACGACATTATCCAACGGTCGTTCCGTCTGCTCGTGTTGTTGGGGCAGATAACGCGTCCACCAGCGCCAGGGAAGCCGCACGAGAACATTGGCATTCTGGGGCGCCGCCGGACCCAGGTTTGGTAAAAGCTGAATGCGCGGCGGAAACGGGCTGCAAGGCCACGCCACCGATGGAGCGAGCAGTCCGAGGATCAAGGTCCCGAGGATCTGGGGCAAGGCCTTCGGCGTGGGCATGGGACAGAAAAAAATAATACGCCCGATATGCGGACGCGGGGACAGGCTCGTCGGTCGGCTTCGGACTGGGAAGAGATCAACACCGCACCTCTACATGGACCAAAGCAAAGGACCAGGCGCGCGCCTCAGCCTCAGAATGCCGTCTCATTGCAGAGGATGCGGAGTCGCTGTCGGCCGACGGGGCGCAGCGAGGTTGTACAGTCAATTTGACGCCAGAGTGCCCGGCACTACACTGCCCGCCTGCAAGGAGAGGCTGATGACCGAAGGGGCTCGCAAGTTCATGAACACGCTGGCCGAAAAGTACGTGAAGGCGGGCTATCCCCATCACAACTCGTGGGCATTCTCACCAAGCTCGGACGAGCAGGTGATCTTCAACGAACTGAAGGCCCGCCACTACATCAGGCAGCTCACCATTGAGATGTGCGTGCTGACGGAAACGGGCCTGGCTGAAATCATGGAGAACGTCCCAATGTCGTCGGGGGCAAGATTGCTCCTGGAAGACCTCAAGCGCCAGTACGTCGCTGCTGGCTACCCGCAGCGCCGCAACTGGGCATTCGCACCAAACGAGGATGGCGAGGAAGTTGCCTATCATGAGTTGCGTGCTCGGGGCTGGATCGAGCAGCGCACCATGGCCCTATACGTGCTGTCGGCCGCAGCCCAAGAGAAGGTCATGCAGGGCGTGGGGGGCTAAGCGATGTGGCCCGCGACACCCCTCGCTACTCCACCCCCCACAAACATAGGCTGGAAACTAGTCGAGCCCGAAGACATCATGTCGGCCCTCCGCACTTTAGAGGATGTTTCAAGCGCTATGGGGCGAACCATTTCCTATGAAGGTGAGAAGGTTGAAACCTACCTCGCATGGGCCAAGGCAGAGTTGATTGAAGCAGAAAAAGCTGGTTCTGACCGGAAGAGGCATACGACGCAGGCCGCCGGACATGCGAAGCGGGCTCTCGATAGGCTCTTTGACCTCTATCTGAAGCGCGACTGGCTTGGGCTACGCTTGGGACCTCGGCCTGGATTCTCGGAGAAGTTAGAGTTGATGAAACTTAGGTCCGGGGAGTACCTGCCCTGGCGCTCCATAGACCAGCTCGTATCTCGGCCGAGGAACATCTCAGAGCACGAGTTCGTCTCCCCAACAGTCCAGGAGGCGGGCTTGGCCGTTGAGAATGCAACAATGATTGCGGAGGGAATGCAGGCCCGAAGCAACCCTCTCACCGGGCCTGCGGTGTTCGGATTCGCAGGTTGGTCCTTCAGTGGGGACCAGTCAGCTTGGTCTTGCGAATTCAATGGCTTTCAGGGCAAGCCGTTTGCCCTGATTTGCCAGGACAGAGACCAAGTACCTCTCATTGGTGTTGGCTGTCCTGTCAATAGCCATGCAGCTGAGATTATCTACTGCAAGCTCGTGGACATAAATCAGGACCCGCATATTGAGATACTGAAGTCGTGGGCCAAAGTGCCTCCCGACTGTTGCCGCGCCCCCTGCGTGATGGCCATCGCAGCAGGGCGGTGGATGGCCATCAGCGGCGTGCAGGGGTAGGCGCAGGGGGTTGATGGCCATCGCGGGGGCGGGTGGGCCGGGAGTGGCTACTCGGCGGGGTCTTGGGAGTCGATGGAGAGGACTTGGGAGACGATTGGGCGGTCGATGAGGCGGCGCTTTTTGGCTGCGGCGAGGCGGAGGGCGTGGGTGGCGAGGCGGTCGAGGTCGCGCATGGCGCCTAGGGTGGCTTGGTGCAGGAGTGCGAGTGCGTCGGGGTCGAAGAGGTCGCGGTCGCAGCC
>JAEUJZ010000079.1 GCA_016794505.1 Myxococcales bacterium | reverse complement strand
GCGCATTCGTCTGTCCGAGCTGAACGCGCTGTTTCGCAAGCTGCCGATCCGCCAGCCAGTCGAGCAACCGGCGCAGCCAGTGTTGGCGAAGACGAAGCGCTGGACCGCCAAGGCGATTCTTGCGAAGGCTCGCGCGGCGGGCCTGCGCGTCACCAAGGGGAGCAAGTACGGCGACATCACGATCTGGAACCGCACGGGCGGCGTCACCCTTTGGGAAGACGGCAGCGCAACGCGAGCCGATGTGCGCGCGGACCTCGCCGTCAAGATGACGCTGCGCCAAGCCGCAGAGTTCCTGTTTCCCGACGAGCGTTAGCTGAAGGAGAGAGTCATGCCCGAGTGTCCAGATTGCCATTCCAAGGTCGGGAGTCTGCCGAAGCATCGCCCGATCTGTTTGGTCCGAAACAACAAGGCGCTGCGCGATGCACTGGTGGCGATCGAGCCACTGCTGAAGCGCATGGAGGACCACCTGAGCGCAGCGTATCGCGCCATCGCGCGCTACACGCAGGTGGGGCCGCACCCCATGGAGTACGAAGTCGCGCACGAGGAGTTTACGAGGGCCGCGGCGATGCTGAAGAAAGTGCCACCGCTGCTCGAACGCATCCGGGGAAACATGTGCGAGCGCGTGGCCGCAGCGAACCTCAACGCCAACGTGGTCAGCATGCAGGCCGCAGAGGTGCGCGACATCCTCGCCAAGCTGAGCGCAGCGAAGAAGAGGGGGACGTAATGGCCGACCGTGCAGACCAATTTGACCGATCCGATTTTGACCGCAGACCCGTAGCGAAGCCGGTAAAGGCTGTGCTCTCCGACGATAACGAACCCTACGACTACATCGTGCAGCTTGGCGACACGCTGGAGCGCATCGCGGCGAAGTGGCTGGGCGCAGGGTCGGAGTGGCCGCGTTTGGTCGATGCCAATCGAAGTCGCATCAAGGATCCAAACCTGATTCAGCCAGGGCTGAAGCTCCTCATCCCGCCACCGCGCGAGCCAGCGACTGCGGCACACAACCCGGTGCGCGGCCAGCGCGTGCCGCTCGTTTCCGGTGCTCGGCTACCCAGCACGCCGAGTCGGCTGATGCGCGCGTACTTGACGTACAAGAATCTGCCGAAGCTGGAGCGCATGCGGTTCCTGAAGATCCTCGATGAAGTGGAACAGGACTACACCAAGGAAGAGATGCGCAAGGCGGATCAAGAGTGGCTAAAGACTCTCTCGGGCACGCCGCTACCGCTGGAAACCGCAGTGGCACTGTACCGCGCGTATCGCCGCCTGCCCATCGCGCACCGCATGGCGCTGGTGCGTGCAGCGCTGGAGCACGAGACCGCCTTCACGCTCGATGAGCTGAACAACACCAACGTCGGAAAGATCGACCCAGCCGAGCTGGAGCCGAACTGGAAGACGACGATTTGAGGGGACACGATGGGGAAGAAAACTTCTGCTTTCGAGAGACTGGTCCGTGAGCAACTTCCGCCGGGGGCACACTACTACTACCTCGTGCGCTACGGCGAGCGTGGGCAGTGGATCCGCGTTCCGGAAATGGGCGCGTTTCAAGCCACTCCTCGCTTCCAAGCTCCGACAGCCAAGCCTGGCGTGTACATCGTGGAGTTCTGCCGAGACCGGGACGCGAAGAGGCTGGTGAAGAGTCGTCATCCGTCGGCCGTGCTAGCCCGGGTCTCGGCGCAGGACACGGCGCGCGTGCGGTGTGAGGCAGAGTATCGTCGCTTCTTTACGGAGGTGATCGATGCCGCGCCTGACGACGCGACACACTACTATCTAACCACCGTCGACGGGACCGAGGGACCGGATGGCTTGCTAAAGCTGTGGTCTCGGTTTGAGTATCCGGCGCTCGCTGCGATGGGATGGTGGGAGGTTCGTTACTGCGACGAACATGCAAGTCCATGCGCTGCTCCCGCGCGACCAGTCCTCGTCGCGCTGCGCGAGCCGGTCGCGAATCGCGATGCGACAGCCGCTGCCGAGACAGACTCGCGCTCGGATCTGTTGTCGCTTCTCGACCGCCACTACGAGCTGAACTGCGAGCTGCGCTCGACCCTGCGCACACTCGCCGATCAGTGGTCGCGCATCGAAGGACACTACCAGCGCGCAGCGGTCGCTCCCGATTACACGGCGGTCCTGAAGTA
>JAEUJZ010000102.1 GCA_016794505.1 Myxococcales bacterium | reverse complement strand
TCCCCCCAGTATTTCCGAGGGGGGGAGCCTCGAACGGCTCGGCCGGACGAGGGGGACCTGGAACCGTCCCCCCAGTATTTCCGAGGGGGGGAGCCTCGAACGGCTCGGCCGGACGAGGGGGACCTGGAACGGTCCCCCCAGATCGACCTGCGCGGCCTCGACTATGAACAGATGCAAGCGCTGGCCACTCGTCTGGGGCAGCCGCGCTTTCGCGGCGAGCAGCTCTTTCGCTGGGTACATGGCCGTGGCTCGACGGATCTCGCCGAGATGACCGACGTCAGCAAGGCTCTGCGCGCTCAGCTTGTCGGACGCGTCTGCATATCGCAGCTAGGCACCGAGCTGGCACAGGTCTCGGCTGATGGCACACGCAAGCTGCGCCTGACCACGTTCGACAACCGCGTCATCGAGAGCGTCCTGATTCCCGATGATGACGCCCGCGCCATCGATCCCGAAACGGGTCTCGATCTGCCGCGGACCGCTGCCGATCTCGATGACGAGGACGATGCCAGCCCCGGCGAGGTTCGCCGCAAGCTGACGCAGTGCGTTTCGTCCCAGGTTGGCTGCGCCATCGACTGCGACTTCTGCGCCACCGCCAAGCTCGGCTTTAGCCGCCACCTGTCCGTCTCTGAAATCGTAAGCCAAGTCTATCTGGCCGACCGCTTGCTCGCTGGCCTGCCCAGCGACGACCCGACGCGACGAGCCGGTGGGGATCGCGTCACCAACATCGTGTTTATGGGCATGGGCGAGCCGCTGCACAACGTCGACAACGTGCTGCACGCGCTGCGCATCTTGCTGCACCCGCTAGGGCGCGCGTTTTCGCGGCGGCGCATCACGGTCTCGACCTCGGGCTTGGTGCCGGCCATCGATCGCCTGGCGCACGAGGGCCTGCCGGTGAATCTGGCCGTGTCGCTGAACGCCACGACCGATGCCGTGCGCGATCGCATCATGCCCATCAACCGCAAGTATCCGCTGGCCAGCCTGCTCGCGTCGCTGCGCCGCTTCCCGCTAGAGCGCCGCCAGCGCATCACCATCGAATACGTGATGCTGCGCGACGTGAACGACAGCCTCGACGATGCGCGACGCTTTCCCGAGCTCTTGGCCGGCATTCCCAGCAAGGTGAACCTGATCCCGTGGAACCCACACCCGCAGGCGCCCTACCAACGACCGGAGCAAGCGCGCGTGCTGGCCTTCCAAAAAGAGCTGATGCGCCAGGGCTTCACGGTGTTTGTGCGCAAGACGCGCGGCGACGATATCGACGCGGCCTGCGGTCAGCTCGCAGCCGATCGCGATCCACGTGCGGCGCAGGCCCGAAAGCTCGCTCGCCTGACCGTATTGCAAGACCCCCCTTCGCAGGCCGCAGGTGGTGGCTTCCCGCTCTGAACGAGCCCTGCGCTGCCCTCTCTTTCCGCCCCACTGCCCATGCACGATCCCCCCTCGGAACCGACCCCTGCAGCAGCGACCTTTGCGCCGTCTCTTTCGCTGGTGATTCCGGCATACAACGAAGCGGAAAACCTGCCGCGGGTGCTGCCCGCTGCGCGCGAATTCGTGGCCACGCAGTGTCGCGACGCCAGCCTGATCATCGTCGACGATGGCTCACAGGATGGCACGGCGCAGGTGCTTGCGGCCTATGCCAAGGATCCGCGCGTGCGCATCTTGCGCCACGAAAAGAACCGCGGCCTGACCGCGACCTTGCGCACCGGCTTTTATGCTGCGCAAAGCGAGTATGTGACCTGGATCCCGGCCGACGGTCAGACGCCGCTTCCCGAGCTGAAAAAGATCCTCATGGCCTGCCAAGGGGCCGACCTGACCTTGTCGACGTACCGACGGCGCCCCGACGGCATGGTGCGCGCGACGATGTCCAAGACCGTGCGCCTTTTGATGCAGCTTGCCACGGGGCTGCGCGACCGCATCGAAGGTCCGTATCTGTTTCGTCGCCGTCTGCTCGACGAGCTCGATCTGGTCTCGAAGACCTCGGCGGGATCGATCGGGCTTGAGATCGCAGTCAAGGCGCGCATGGCCGGAAAGCGCATCACCACCACTGAGATCGAGTGTGCTCCGCGCATGGCCGGCCATTCCAAGGTCGCGAACCTGCGCAACATCACCAGCTATTTCGTTGAGATCTGGCGCATTCGCCGATCGCTGCCGAAAGACCGCGCATGAGCCGCTTTCTGTCGCTGTTCCGTCGACGGGGGCCTGTGCCGTGCCCACCTGAGGGCGCACGATGAGCGAGCAGGTTCTGGCCTGCCTGTTCGGCGTGCTCCTGGGCATGCGCCACGCCGTCGAGCCCGATCATCTGGCCGCCGTGACGACGCTCAACCTGCGCTCGCAGAGTCCGTGGCGCGGCGCGCTCTTGGGTGCGTATTGGGGCCTGGGACATGCCTTGGCGCTCTTGGCTTTGGGGGGTGCGCTGGTGCTTCTGCAGCGACAGCTTCCACCACAGCCCGCCGCGCTCTTAGAAGGCCTGGTCGGTCTGATGCTGATGGGGCTGGGGATCGCCTCGCTACGACGCGCGCTGTGCGACGGAAAACACGGACCGGTGCAGCGCCATAGCCACCGCGGGCAGCCGCATGAGCACGCGACCTTGGGAGCGCACTTGCACGTCGGCCCGTGGACGCTCTTGCGACAGCCGCTTTTGATCGGCTTTGCCCATGGCCTGGCGGGCAGTGGCGCGCTGACGGCCGTAGCGTTTTCGTCGCTGCCCACGGTGGCTGCGCGACTGTCCTACATCGCCATGTTCGGAGCCGGAGCCACGCTGGGCATGGCGGCGCTCTCGGGCGTGCTGGGCGTACCGCTGTCGCAGACGGCGCGTCGTCCCAAGCTGCACCGCGGTCTGTCGCTGTGCGCCGGCAGCTTCTCGGTGCTGCTGGGGGTGTACTGGACAGCAGCAGCCTGGGGCCTAATCGCGCCGCTGCTTTAGAACGGCAAGCACGCCGGCCTACGCCAAAGCCCGCGCTACGTCGCTGTGGACCCCGCCGCGGCATCGCGATCGCAGACGGCCACGCACTCGACCTCGGCCGTGTGGGGCATCAGATCGAGCGGCTGCACCGCTCGTGGACGATAGCCAGCGTCGCAGAGCACCGCGAGATCGCGCGCCAGCGTCATAACGTCACACGAGACATAGACCACGCGGGCGGCAAACAGCCGCGGCACGAGCGCGATCGCATCCCGCGCCCCAGCTCGCGGTGGGTCGAGGACCACCGTCGAGGCCGGCGTGCCTTGGGCAGCCAGCCGCAGCAGCGCGTTCTCGACGGGCTCGGCCCGCAGATCGAGGGTGTTGCCAAAGAGCGCCTGCGCTCTAGCCACTGCCTCAGGGTCGGCTTCGATGCACGTGAGCTTCGCAGCCAAGGGACGCAGGGCCCGTGTCAGGTTGCCGCTGCCGGAAAACAGCTCAACGATATGCGGCTGCGGCAGGGCGGGCCTGGTTCCGTCAGAAAATGGGCCACACGCAGCGTCTGCGACCAGCGCCGGCAGCAGCGTGTGCCCGGCAGCGCAGGCCTGAGCAAAGCCCGCGGCCGAGGCGAAAAGGGGCCCCAGCTCGCCGGTCGAGGCCGCTCTGTCCGTCGGAGCAGAGAGATCGACAACCGACACGCCGAGGATCTCTTCCTCGCGAGGGGACAGCGTGGCGTCGCTGCGCACGCTGGCTCCGACGATTTCGCGACGATCGAGCTTGCGCTGCAGCGCGCTGCGCACCGCGGCGCGTCGACTGTGGCGCGTCAGCTCGACGGCAAGATGGATAGCAGTCTGACCCGCGTGCCAGCCACACAGCCCGGACAGCACCCCGCCTTCTCCCAGCGCGGTCGCTAGCTCGTCGCTGTTGTGCAAAAGGGCGTGCTCTAACGCAGGGACCAGCACGGGACACGCAGACAGCGCCGCCCCCCGATGCGAGCCGGCGGCGGCAAAGCTCAGACGGCCACCGCGCACCACCAGACGAGCCCGCAGGCGATAGCCCAGCGGCTCTGCCGCAGCCAGGATGGGCCGCACCTCGACAGCGAGCTTGCGCAGAGCGCGCTCGACCCACGACTGCTTGGCCGCAAGCTGTGCCGGACGCGACAGCGCCATCAATGGACACCCGCCACAGGCGGCCGCCGTCTGACCCGGCTGCGGCACCGCCAGCGAGCACGCAGGAACCACGCGATCGGGTCCCGGCGACACGACCTGCAAGAGCTCGGCACGGGCAAAGCTGCGCGTGTGGCTGTGCAGGCGTACGACGACGCGATCGAACGGAATCCCCCCCGGTACGAAGACCACCAGGCCATCGTCGCGACGACCGACGGCATCGCCACCAGGGGCGACTTCCTGCAGGGTCAGCTCAAACGGAGACGAGAGGTGATGAGAGGCAGGAGGAAGCGGAGCAGACGGCGCAGGCCGCTGCGAACGAAGGCCCGACACTCTTAGTACTGGTAGCCCACCTGGACCATGCCACCGAAGTAGCTGTCGGTAGCACCGGGGGCCAAGTGACGGGCGCCCTGATCCGGCTTGCGATCGCCGCCAGGACTGTTCGCCAGCGCCTCGCCCAGCGAGAAGCTGTACTTGAACAGCTCATAAAAGCCGGTCAGGCGGATGGTCAGGCCCTTCCAGATCATCGCTTCCAGCGGCGAGAACGTCGCGCGCAGACCAAAGCCTGAAGCCGGGCCATAGCCGCCGTTGCCGAACAGCGCAGCCTCGCTCGATTCGTCTTGGAAGCGCGTGGCGATCTCGCCAAAGCCGAGCATCGCGTGGAAGTTAAAGCCCACGAGCAAGCCAAAGAACATCTTGTCCGTGGCGTAGTACGGCACGCGGCCACCGACGCCAATCGTCACGTACTGATAAAAGATGTCCGGCAGGCCGTGGTCATCGATGCCCTTGGTCATGCGGGTCATGAAGCTGTCGTCGACGAATGAGTAGGTCTTTTCCTGCTTGGCGACGGCGAAGTAGTGACCACCGAACTGCACGTTGGCCAAGATCGACGGGCGGCTGCGCTTGTTGAGGATGTTCCAGTGGTACCGCAGGCCGACTTCAAAGCGGAATTCGCGCGTGTCCAGCGAGACCGGGTTCGGGCCCGAGGTGGTGCTGGCAGGCCAGAACATGTAGTCGAACGAGCCGCCAATGCCCAGGCCGCGGATCTGATCGATGCCCAGAAAGGCCAGCGGATAGCCGGTGATGTCGACGCGTACACCGCCAGCCACCGAGGTGTCGTACTTGGGACAGCGGCTGCTCTTCTTGCTGATGTCGCCGTAGCTATACACCTGAGGCGGCGGCGTCGAGGTGCTGGTGCGGTCGTCTTGCTTCTCAAAGAAGTCGTAGCAGCCCAGCGTCGACGGCAGGGGCTCTTCGTTGTAGCTGAAGTTGCGGCCATTTAGGATGAAGCCAGCGCTGGCGTCGACGAAGGGATACCAAACCGGGCGCTCACCAGCCTGCTTCTTCTGCTGCTCTTCCAGCTTCTTCATCTTGGCGATGGGATCTTCTTCGACGCCAAGCTGCGACGGAGACTGCGTCTGTCCAGGGCTGGTGACCGGCGTCGGCGTCTCGGGCACTTCGCCCGCGATGGCTTTTTCGACGGCAGGCCAGATCTCTTTTTCGACCTGGGCGACGGTATCGGCATCGACCTTCTGCGACTTGAGATCGATCTGAATCTTGCCGATGGGCTTGCCGCTTGAGCCCTGGCGCGCGGCGATGTTCAGCTTCCAGCCGCCGCTGTCCTTGTCCTGCTTGACCTTGCCGGTGACCACGGCGTCGGCCTTGATGTCGCTGGCCACCATGGCGACCTCTTCGCTGCCTTGGCCCGTGACGTTGAGCTTCTTCGCGGCGGCGTTCCATTTCGCGATCGGGATGATCGTGTAGCGATCCTTGAGGGCATTGGTGATCGCCTGCTGCAGCTGCTTGTTGCCCCCCTGGATGTCCAGGATCACGACCGTCTTCTTGTCCTGGGCCTGCGCCGAGCCCGAAAGCGTGCAGAGCAAGAAGCAGCTAAGGACCAGCTGCAGCGCACGGGGCAAGAGGTTGCGCAGAGCGCCGGGGAGGGTCGTTTTCGTGCTCAGTCCTGGCACCATGGTGTGCGATCTCCGAAATGAAGTGAGAGTGGCCATGCTCTCGACAAGAAGGCTGCCACACAAAGGCTGCGGCCTCTCAGGAACAGGGGTCATGCTATCACAAGACCTCGTCGTGGCGGCGGCCAAAGTCAGGTCGCTTGCACGCACCTGCGCCGCCCAGTTTCCCTGCCGCCAAGCCGAAACGGTACGCCAGCCAAGTCAGCGCTGTGCGATAAAGATCCGAGCAAATAAATATCAACACAAAATATCAAGTAATCAAATTTTTGTGCTGCATTCCATGCAAATTGGATATTGAATTTATTTTATTGTGTACTCCTTACCGTAGAAAGCTCGCTCGCATCGCGCAAAGTTTTGCCTGTGTTTACCCATTGACCATGCCCAGCGGCCTAGCCGGCGACGGGCTCGGCCCAGTAGCGCTCTAGCTCGGCCAGGCGGGCGACGGGATCGCCGGCCAGCAGCGCCAGATTGCTGACTAGCTCGGGGCTGGGATTGCCGCCGCCCGAGCGCAGCCGCGACAGGTAGCCCTGCGACAGGCCCAGAAGCAGCTCCAGCTTGCGCTGCGAGATATGGCGCATCAGGGCATCGATCGACACCCGCACGCGCTGCTGCAGGACCCGACGATACGCCTCGTGCAACAGCGGCTGCAGGCGGGCCTGCGTCTCGGGATCGACAAACTCAATGCGGCAGCGTGGGCACGAAGGCAGCGAGATGTCAGCGGGCACGGGCAGCGCGGCCAGATTGCGATAACGAACGGTACGACCGGGACGCGGACGGCCACGCACCGCTGGCCCCCCACAGTGCGGACAAGCCAGGGCAGCAGTCTGAGATTGGGCAGAAGCAGATTCGCGGGATTCGGAGCTCATTTGTTGGACTCTATCGAAAGGGGTTTACGTCGCTGCAAAACAGAGCGGGGCATCACGCCATCGCCGGTCTTGGCTGTCAATCCGCACGCCCCAGCCTCGTTCGCCGCAGCGCTGGGCGTATCGCCATAAATACGGCCCGACGCATAACGTCATAAGCCACTCGCGGCGCTCCGAATCTGCTATTGCCGACGTGGTGGCAGACGCCGTAAGCTGCCCGCCCCGCACTGGGGACGACCATGGCTGTACGAGTCCGTCATCACGTCAATCCGCTGCGTCCAGGGCTGCGCAGCCTGTCGCCGGCCCGCTTGCCGCTGTGCTCGGGTCCGCAGGCTCCCGCCGTCGATGTTGAGCTGGGCTGCGCCGATGCGCAGTTCCTGTTCCAGCTTGCGCAAAAGGACCCAAGCGCGCAGTACATCGGCATCGAGATTCGTCAGGCTTGGGTCGACGACGTCAACCGTCGCGCCGCCGATGTGGGCCTGCCGCTTTGCGCCGTGCATGCCCACATCAACGTCGATCTGCCGGCGCTGTTTGCCGGGCATCGCGTGCGGCGCTTTTTCATCAACTTCCCCGACCCGTGGTTCAAGCGCCACCAGCACAACCGCCGCGTTGTCACGCCCGAGCTAGCCCGCATCCTCGTCGAGCTATTGGAACCCGAAGGCGAGCTGTTCTTTCAAAGCGACGTCTGGGATCTGGCGCTGGACGCGATGGCGGTCTTCGAAAGCGAGCCGCTTCTGCGCAACGCCCGCAGCGAGTGGAGCTTCCTTGTACACAGCCCGTATGGCGTGCAGTCGCTGCGCGAAGAGCGCGTGCTCTCGCAAGGGCAGCCGGTGTGGCGCATGCAGTACGTGCTCGCGGGGTCGCAGCGGGCCCAGCAGGGTGGCAGCGCTTCGCGGCGAGATCTCTTGCCCGACCCCACAAGCAGCCCATGCCCCGCTATGCTCGGCTGATGTGTTCCACCGCCCTTGCCGCGGCTCGGCCGGCCCTGCTTCTGCTCGTCGCGGCCAGCCTAGGCCTTGCAGCCGCGCACCCAGCGCAAGCCAGCCCCGTCGACGATCCACCGCCTTTGTCCGGCCAGCTGATGCAGGGGGCCAGCTTGCTGCGCCAGCGCGGCTGCCTTTCGTGTCACTCGGTCGATGGCAGTCCGCGGGCGGCTCCCAGCTTTCGCGGTCTGTTTGGCAGCCAGCGAACGGTCATCACCGACGGACGAGAACGCACCGTGGTCGCCGATGAAGAATACATCCGGCGCTCGATCGTGCGGCCCAAGGCCGATGTCGTCGTTGGCTTCCTTTCCGGCCAGATGCCGACCCCGCGACTGGCAGAAGGCGAGCTGACCGCGATGTCGGCAGCGCTTTGTGCGCTGGCCGCGCCGCCTGCGTCGGGTGCCCCACCGACGAAGTCGCAGCAGCGCGGAGCCGAGCTTGCCGCCATCGCCGAAAAAGTCGACGGCAGCTTGACGCTGCTTCTCGGCTCGCTGCTGGGCTTCGTCGGGCTGCACTTTGCGCTCTCGGCGCGCCGACCTCGCGCGCTTCTGGTCGGCAAGCTGGGCGAGCCCGTCTTTTTGGCGCTGTACTCGCTGCTCGCTTTTATGGCGCTGGGCGGCATCCTTCTGGGCTTTCGCAGCGCGCCGTATGTCGTGTGGTGGACGCCGCCGATCTGGGCGCGACACCTGTCGCTCGCCGTGATGCCGCTTGCGCTGTACCTGATGGTTGCGGGGTTCTCGACGCCAAATCCCGCGGCGGCGGGTCAAGCCTCGCTGCTTGCGCAGGCCGAGCCAGCCCGCGGCATCTTGCGCATCAGCCGACACCCGGCGCTGTGTGGCATCGCGCTATGGGCCGCTCTGCACATGCTGGCCAACGGCGATCGATCCGGTCTGTTGAGCTTCTTTGCCGCCTTTGTCTTGTCGGTGGGCGGCATGCTGCACATCGACAGTCGACGCGCCGCATCCGGCGGCGAAGCCTGGCAGCGCTTTTTCGACACGACCTCGCGCCTGCCGTTTCTGGCCATCCTCACCGGCCGCAACACGCTCAAGCTGTCCGAGCTAGGTCTTGTTCGGCCGCTGATCGCGCTTGTGCTTTACGGCGCGCTGCTCGTTTCGCATCACGTGCTCTACGGCGTCTCGCCCTTGCCCTGACGGCTGCCCGGCTCGCTGCCGGGATCCGCGCCCGCGCTGGGGGCGCCGTCGGCCTGCTTGGCCGCTTTTGCGATCACATCCGCGCGCGAAAGTGCCAGCGCTGCGCCCGCCACCTGTGCTTCCTGATCCAGCAGCAACATGCGCACGCGTCCGGTCGCGACCAGCGCATCGCTTTCATCGTGGATCACGACTTCCCAGACCTGCGTGCGCTGCCCTCGGCTGAGCGGCGTGCCTTTGGCGCGCAGCCGACCTTTGCGAGCCGCGCGCAAAAAGCTGGTGTGATTTTCCAGGCCAAGCACCGTCTTGTTGTATGCGAACGCGCGAATGCCCGCGCCGACAGAGGCCATCGTCTCGACGATGCTGGCATGGACGCCGCCGTGAACCACGCCGTACAGCTGATGGTGGCGCTCGCTGATCTCTAGCTCGGCCACGACCTCTTCTGCGGTGGCGCGCGTAAAGCGCAGACCAAGCTCGCCGGAAAACGTTCCTGCTTCCATTTGGTTGATTAGCTCGGCGTAGTCGCCGTCGACAGGCAGTGGGGCAGAGGTGAGCGGAAGCGGCATGCCGTCACGTTACCAGGAAAGGCGCAGCGTGTATGGGCTCTGTGCGCCCAGCGTGCCTTCGTACGGCACGACGCGAATGTAGCGGGTAAAGGCCGCGCTGCTGGTGTTGCGCACGCTCACAAGCTCGGCGAGGCCCAGGCCATTTTCTGACTTGGCGATCAGGGTGCCGTTCGAGTTGTAGACATACAGGTCATAGTCCGCCTTGGCCGGCACATCCAAGCGCAGGCTGAGCGTCGCACCCGCCGCGAGCGTCATCTTGAAAAAGCCGTTGTCGCTGAGGCTGGCGAGCTGACCCGAGACGACGGTGCCCGACTGCGCGATCGCCATCGCGGTCTGGAAGCTATGGTTCGGCTTGACCTCGGGAATCGGCGTGCCGGGCGCAGGCATCGTCGAGCCGCCCGGCTGACCTCCCCCCTGCGCCGCACACGGCGTCCACGCTCCCGGCACACCGACGGCGTCCCAGGCGCGATGGGTGTTCTGCCACTCGGCCGAGCAGGTGCCATACAAGCTCTGCGCGGCCTGCGCGGTGGCCATGCGTGCGCTCTGAAATGTCGCGTGCGCATCGAGCAGCGTCGTGTTGGCGGTATAGAAAATGCGCAGCGCCTTTTCGAATCCGATGGCGTTCACCGTCGTTGTCGTGCGCTTCCGCGGATGCTGCCCGCCCTGTGACAAAAGATAGAAAGCCAGGTTGGCGATGCCGCTATTGCCATGCACGCCGCCGTGATCTTCGCCCCCGGCCGGGATGCGCTCGGGGTAAAAGTCGCGGCTGTAGCCGTCCTGGGTTGGGTTGTTCATAAAGCGCAGAGCGCCCCCGGCCAAGCTCGCTCCAGCGGCGGCTTCCCCGACGCGCCAGGTGTGCTCGTCGATCTGGAAGCGGGACGCGCCATTTGCTGGCGGCTGCGCCTGACTGCCCGCTCGCTTCCACGCGAGTACTCCGACGCCATGGATATCGGACATGGCTTCGTTTAGCGCCCCGGACTCGTCCTGGTACACCAAGCCAGATGTCGATCCAGTGACCGCATGCGCTACTTCATGGCCCGTGACGTCGAGCGCCTTGGCCAAGTCGGTCAGCACTCGCCCATCGCCATCGCCATACGCCATCTGGTTGTATGGCGCGCCCATCCACACGGCGTTGTTCGGCGAACAGCCGCTGCTGCCGCCGGCAAACGTCGCATGCACCGACGCCACCAGCTTGCTGCCGCGGCCATCGTACGAGTCGCGCCCAAACAAGCTCTTGAAGAACGCATAGGTGTCGCCCAGGCCTTGGTATGCCGCGCTTGCTGATGCGTCGCTGCTGCTGCCTCCTTCGCTGAGCAGGCTGCGCCCTGGAAGCTCGCGCCCGCTTTGAATGCACGCGCGCCCCAGGTCATAGACCTGCCGACTCAGCGCGTCGTGAATCTGGCTGTAGCGAGCCAGCACGCTGCCATCGCTTCTGCGCACATAGACCACTTCCAAGATGCGCTCTCCATCGTGACGGCTGACGTATTCCACCGTCGCGCGGAACGCGGCCTGAGGCGATCCGCTGCGCGGCACAAAGATCGTGGGCTCCACAGAGCCATGCACGCTGAGCTCTCCTCCGGCGGCCTGCGGACCGAGTGCGCTGCGCACCATGCGCTCGCCATCGCTGCCCGCCATCGACTGCGCCACCGCCTGCGCCACCAGCTGGCCCAGTACCGCGACGACAGCCCCGTCGGGCGCCACGTGAACGGTCAGCTGACCCTGTGGCACAGCTTGGCCGCTTGCCGTCTGCTGCAGGCGCACGAAGCGCTGACCGCTGCCATCGATCTGATCGCTGATCACCGTGAAGTCCGTGCCAAGCGCAAGCTGATAGGCTGCGGCCAATTTTCCGACGACAAAGTCGCGCACCTGCGCTGCGCTGGTGATCGCCGCCGGCACGTGACCGGAAAGGTACATCATGCCGCCGCTCGCCGAGCGCAGGGCCGTATCAAAGCCCAAGCTGGCCAGGCTTCCATCTTTGTTTTCGATGGCAGGAGCCTCGCTGAGGATCTCTTCGGGATCCAGCTCGCGCTCGCCGGCTGCTTCACTGCCACAGCCGATCTGAAACAGCGGCAGCGCGCAGGCCGCCGAGAACAGCACGCGATGAAAGAAACGAAAGCCGAGGCGAGAAGTGCTGAGCGTCGTCATGGGCTATCTCCTGTCTGCGATTGCGTTGCGTTGCGAGGCGTTGCAGACAGGCCAAAGCAGCCGCCGTGCCGATGGGCTCGGCGCCGCTAAGCTGCGGAAATCACACGCACTCGCTACACGGCCGATCGGTGGGTGATGTCGACAGGCAGCAAGCGCACGGGCTGCTTGCTGACAACTGTCTTCTGCAGCGCGGCATGCTGCGGGCAACGGACCGCAAAGACACGTCTGGTCCGTCGACAAACGCTCAGAAAAAAGCGCCTGTGCAGCGAAACATGCCGGTCTGTGAGGCGGTGGGCGAAGTGCCCACGCACGCGGGAAGAACGTCGCGCAGGAAGACTAGCGTGCGGGCGCGGGATACTGCTGCGGTGCCGGATACTGCTGCGGTGCCGGATACTGCTGCGGTGCCGGATACTGCTGCGGTGCCGGATACTGCGACGGTGCCGGATACTGCGACGGTGCCGAATACTGCGATGCAGCCGGCGCGCTCATCGTCGCTGCGTTCGCGGGCGCTGGCGTCGCGCTGGGGTCGGTCGAATCGGCGGCAGGCAGCACGGGCTGCCGTCGGGGCTCGCGCGAACCGCGGAAGGCATAGCCCACGCTCAGCATGACGCCGAGGTACTCATCTTGCGCTCGCACCACCGGCAGACCGTCGCTGCGCTGGATGTTGCCGGTGCCGTCGAACTGCAGCTTGTTCTGTTCAAAGAAGAAAGCGAAGCCAGCGTGGATGCCGCGCCAGATCTCGGCGTTGATCGACCAGTCGGTACGCCACATCCAACCGCTGCCAGGGCCGTATGACTGAAAGCCATTCTGATCGCGCAGGGAACTGCCCATGCTGTCGACGCCCGGCGTCGTCATCTGTCCCAGCGACAGGTGCTTGCTGAACAAGAACGTGCCGCGCAGCCCCAGCCACTGCGTCAGGAACAGCGACAGGCCGAACTGGCCCCCGAGATAGCGGTACCCAGCCGACGGCAAGCTGACATACAGCAGGTTGACGGGATTGCTAAACGCGAACAGGTGATCGCCATACAAGGCCTCCAGATCAAAGACCGGACGCCGCACGCGATCCCATGGGTTGTAGGAATAACGCAGGCCGAACTCTAAGCGGCGCTCGGTTGCGCTGTACGCGCCCATGGTGGCGCCGCCGACTTGGCTCTGCTGCTTGATCTCTCCCCACTGCGGAAGCTGCGCGGTAAAGCGCAGACCCAGGCCCGAGATCGCATCGCTGGCTTGCCGCCAGAACGCCAGCGGATACAGCTCGGCATGCAGCACTGCGCCGTGCGCGCCCGAGCGTGGAAAGCCGGTGCTGCTGCCCTCGTTGCTGAGCGCCCGCGCGCTGTATAGATAGCCGGCCCGCAGCACAAACGCCGGCTGCCAGGGCGGACGACGCAGATGCTCGTCCTGCGCTTGCTTGGTGCGTGGAACCAGCGGCTTGTCGTCAATGGAAAGGGGAGCCGCCTCGCGATCATCGGCCTGCGCGACCGCACGGGGCTGCGTCGGACGCGGTGGCTCGACGGAAATCGGCGGAGTCGTCGACGAAGGAAACGCAGCCGGCGACGTCGCAGCGACGGGTTTTGCCGTTCCCGCGGGCTTGTCGATCCCCAGCGCAGCATCGAGCATCTGCAGAAACGCCGTCGACTGGGATAAGAACCGCCCCGCGTCGATGTACGGACTATCCACGTCGTAGCCAAGCTGACCGAGTAGCTGACCTTCTCCGTCGTATAGCGTCAGCGTCAAGCGATAGGGCTTGGGAGACTCGGGGCCTGGCGTCGCCTCGATCCAGCCACCCAACAACACCTTGGCCTTGAGCAAGCGACCCATGGAGCGCAGATCCGCGGGGCGACCGCGGTACTTGATGCGCACGATGCCGGCGAAGACATCGGCGGTGAGCACGCGATACTTGGCGGCCTGGGGTCGCACCATCAGCGCGTCGCTGACCGCGGCTGCCGTCGGCATCGGCGTAATCGGCTTCTTCGGTGGGGTCGTGACATCGCGGCCATCGAAGGGCATCGCGACAATCACAGCAAGCTGGGCGGCTGGCGTGGTCTGCGGGACAGCGGACTGCCCAGCCCCTTGGGCCAGCGCAGGCAGCTCTGCAATTCCCACACTTGCCAGCGAGACCATCGAAGCCAGCGACAACCAACCAAGCGACAGACGAGAAACGAATGGCAGACGAGTAGGAAAAGGCCGCGTCACAGGAAACTCCCGACGATGTTCAGGCTGTTGAGGCCACCTGATGTTGCCACAAGCGCCGACAATCTGGCGGGTTTTCCTTGCGCGCGGAACGCAGCTGCAGGATCGGGTCGCGAGGCGAAACGTTTTCGCGCTCGTCTCGCGATTCCAGCGAGGCTACATGCTCTGATTGAACAGACCCGCGATGCACTGATTTCCAGCGGCGCCGATGTCGCTCTTGCCGTCGCCATCGACATCTACTAGGGCGACTTGGAAGGGTCCGTTGCAGGGGCTGGTCGAGCGCTTGATGGGCGTCGCTCCCTCGAAGCCGGCGCCGCGCTGGTTCAAAAAGAAGTGGACGTTGTTCGCGGTGTCACACGGCACGATCAGGTCGTCAAAGCCATCCCCGTTGAGATCAGCCAGGGCCAAAGCCCGCGGCCTGGCGTCGGTGATGAGATCTACTTCGGCGATGTTGAGACCGCCCATGTTCATCCAAATCTGGACCTTGTTCTCTCCGGTGCAAGAGACCAAGAGGTCGTCTTTGCCATTGCCGTTTACGTCTTTGACCAACACACTCGTCGGCTCTTTGCAGACGGGCAGGCCCAGAGCCGCGGTCCCTCGGCTGCTGAACACGCCCTTGCCCTGATTGAACATGACGGTGACGCGATAGTCGTTGGGCTTGCCGGCTTCCGTCCCGCGGTTTGCGACGGCGATATCGGGTAGCCCATCGGTATTGAAGTCGCCAATGGCCAGCCCAACCGGCTCGACGCCGACGTCCAGAGCATTCTGCCGCACCGTCAGGTTGCCGGCGCCGTCGTTCAGCAAGATGGTCAGCTCGCCATTGGCGGGGGCGACGTACTGGTTGGCGACGACCAGATCGCTGCTGCCATCGCCATCAAAATCACCGACGGCCAAAGCAGCGGGATTCAGGCCGACCGCGATCGCCGGGCCCGCTTGAAAGACCCCCATGCCATCGTTCTTCAAGAGCTGGATCGTTCCGTCGATGGTGTTCGAAACGATGATGTCGTTGTCCTGATCCTTGTCAAAGTCAGCCGAGACAATCGGGCCTGGTCCCTGACCGACGGGAATGTCCTGCTGACGAACGACATTTTGCAGCACGGTGAACAGCACACGGACCTTGTTGCCCGTCGAATCGGTGACCGCAGCATCGATGCTGGTGCGGGGATCAAACTTGCTGATGACCAGCCCGCCGCTTATCGACGGACCGCTGTTGGCAAAGGGAAAGCCCTTGAAGTCGAGCGAGGGCGTAAAGAAGCGGAACAGATCCTTGCGGCTGTCTGCCCGCATGTCGGGATTGACGACGTTGATGTTCGTCAGCCCAAAGCCGGCCTTGCTGGGCGTGGTCACTTCCAAAAGCGACGACGACTTAAATGTCACGTTGGTCGCCGGCTTGCTGCCCATGGTGACGCTGGCGCCGGGCTTAAAGCCCCAGCCGCTGAGCACCACTTTCTCGCCACCGGCCGTCGAGCCCAACCCTGGATTCACGGCCGTTAGCATCGGCTTTTTGCCACTGCAGGCCATGTCCATAAAGGGGTCCAGCGGTACGCGCAGCGTCTCGTCGCGTCCCACGAACATCGGCTGACTGGCGTTTCCCGTCGCGACCAGACAGCCGCTGGCGTTGTCGCCGACGAACGCTCCGACGCTGATGTTGATGTCGCCGCTGAAGCCACCGGGCAAGCGCAGAAGAAAGGTCGATGTCGGGGCAGCCGGCGACGACAACTTAAGCGGCTCGATGTCTTTGATCGACGCCAGGACCTTCTGGGTTCCGACATCGCTGTGTGCGGCCACGATGTCCAGCGACTGTGTGTTGTTGGGAATGTTCTCGACGGTAACCAGCAGAGTGGGCCCGCGCGAACACGCAACCCATCCCAAAACAGCGAGAGGCAGCAGAGACCGCTTCATAGTGACCTCCCCGAGCACGGCGTACGTTAAAGAAGGCTATTTTCGACGGTGCTTAAAACTCAACGGGTCGCACGCCGAGATCGCTGCTCGGCTCGCGCAGGTAAAGCCCCACGCCCACCCCCACGCCAATCGCTGCTGCCGCGGCGCCACCAACGACGATCCAAAACCACGGGCGCTTGTAGATCGGCACGTTCTTCGCCGACGTGGCCAGCAAGAGCGCGGCCTCGGCCTTCTTGCGTTCTTCTTCGCGCGCTTTGGCGAGCGCCTCGGCTTCTTCCACGCGCTGCTGCGCCAGGCGAGCCGCGGCTTCGCGCTCCAACGACGACTTCTCTGCCTCGATCTTGGCGCGCATCGCGGCGGCGTGCGCCTCGGCTTCTGGGACCAGCGCCGACTTGGGATCTTCTTTCATAAAGCGCTCGTAATTGGCGAGGGCTTCCTGCCACTGCCCAGCTTTGCGATGCGCTTGTGCGATGTTGAAGATCAGCGTCGGCAACTGCCGCAGTTGATAGGCCGCGCGATAGTCATCTATCGCCGCCGCATAGTCCCCCGCCGAAAAACGCTGCGTCGCGCGGTTGATGAATTCCTTGGGCGTCTTGGGCTCTGCCACCGATGGCGCAACACCCGTCGAAGAAGAAGCGGAAGAAGCAGTCCTCGATTCCTGTGCGGCCGCGGGGCTGCCGGCCAAAAGCACAAGAACAAGGGCGCTAGCGTGCCACCGGAACGTCGTCATCGTCATTGTTCTTCTTGGTGGGTCCCGACGGCTGGCCCCCCGGCCGTCCGATTGGTTTTCCAATGCGCTTGATCGGCTGCGGTTTCTTGGGATCGACCACCGGCTTCACTTCTGGTTTTTCCGTCGGTGGTGGCGGTATGGCGATCAGCTTGACCAGACGCGAGTCGTCCATCGAGCCATCGAAGACGACCTTTTGATCGTGGTATCCCGACAGCCGAATCAGAAGCTCCACATGGCCCTGACCGCGCGCTCGCTCTTGGCGCCAGGGCGTCGAGCCCAGCACGCGCTGCTCGGCCGCCGACAGGATCTGCGCACCTCGCGGCTCACTATCGATGCTCAGCGTGACCTGGCTCGGTGCAGGTTTTTCAGGACTGGACGTGGCTGTTCCCGTGCCCGTTCCGCCGCCCGTCTGCGGCCGCTGCCCTGGCGATCGATTCAGCCCCACGACCACGATCGCAGCGACGAGAAGTGCGACTCCAAGCACGATCAGCGGCAGCTTGCTGCGCGGCTTGCCTGCAGGCTTGGTGCTTTCATTCCGCCCGACCGCATCCGGTGGCGTGACGATTACCACCGAGCCAGCGCCCGAAGCCGTCGAGTGCTGGCCTAGCTGCTCTAGCGACTGCAAGACCTGGCGCATCGACGGCCGCGACTCGGGCTTCTTTTCGAGCATGCTGTGGACCAGCGTCTCGATCTCGGGCCCCACCGTCGGTACAAGCTCGCGCAGCGGCTGCGGCTTTTCGACGATGTGCTTGGCGATCAGATCACCCGAGCCATCGCCGGTAAACGGCGGCCGTCCCGACAGCATCTGGTACAGCATGCAGCCCAGCGAATACACGTCCGAGCGATCGCTGGTCTGCCCAATGCCTCGGCACTGCTCGGGCGACATATACGTCGGCGTGCCGATGATCGCGCCCGTCGTGGTCTTTAGAACCTGACCGTCGCCCTCCGGCTCCATAACCTTGGCAATGCCGAAGTCCAGCACCTTGGCCCGCTCTCCCGACGGAGTTTCGGGGTCAGGCACCATCAGCACGTTCTCGGGCTTGAGGTCGCGATGCACGACGTTTTTGTCATGCGCTGCAGCCAACGCCGCCGCGATCTGCCGCGTCACTCGCAGGGCATCCCCGACGCCCAGCTTCTCGACCTTGGCTAGCCGCGCCCGCAGCGACTCGCCTTCCAGATACTCCATCATCATGTAGGCAGAGCTGTCTTCGAGCTGGCCGTAATCGAAGACGCGCACCAAGCCGACGTGATGGACCAAGCTAGTGGTCTTGGCCTCGTTCAAGAAGCGCCGCAGCGAGTCCTTGTCCGCCATCAGCTTGGCGTGCATCACCTTGATGGCGACGCGCTGATTCAGCGTCTCGTGCTGCGCCTCGAAGACCGTTCCCATACCACCCACGCCGACGACGCGGGTGATCTTGTACTTACCGACGCCCTGCCCGATGAGTGGATGCGGGGCATCGTCGCTGTGGGGCTGTGCGCTCATGACAGATGAACAGCCTGATTATTGTACGTGAACTTGGTATGAATTAATACGTCTCAGATACGAGCCGATAAGGTCCTGGGTTCCATCCATGGACCTTTGGCTTGCCCCCGCCACCCAAGCGGCCCCACGTGCTAGCATCCGCCGCGTGAACCGCTATCGCTGCGGCAAGTGCCCATACATCTATGACCCGCGCAAGGGCGATCCCGAGGGAGGCATTCCGCCCGGCACGCCGTTTTCGCGCATCCCCGACAGCTGGCGGTGTCCTGTCTGTGGCGCCAGCAAGCGGGACTTCTTTCCGCTAGACGACGAGGTCTCAAAAGCGCCGCGACCCGCGACGGCCACGTCATCTAGCCAGCCGCCCCAAAGCAGCGCGATCGCAGCCCCCTTATCGCCCCCCGCAGACGACTCGCCCCGGCAGTGGACGGTGGGCTCTCTTCGGCAGCGATCCGGGCGCCGCTAACCGCGTGTCGACAGAGGATCCAAGGCCCCCGGCCTAGGGCAAGCTGGGCGGGACGCAGTCGGGCGCTTCAGGGAAGCCACTGCAGCGGGCGAGCCAGGATCCGTCGAGGGGCTCGTGACCGCGCAGGTCGCGCAGAGGAAGCGGGCCAGCGGCGAAGCGGCGGTTGATGCGCTCGGCGGTGGTCGCTCCGTCGGGCAGCGCCACGTCGAGCAGGTGATCAGTAAAGCAGGTCTTCAAGCTGTGGCGCACGAGCAGCCGAATCATCGGGCGGCCGGGTTCGTTCGGCGGATAGTCGCTGAGCAAAACATGGCGGCTGCACGGCTGGTTGCGGCCTTGATCGCAGCGCGCGTAGTCCCGGTTGTTGCGAAACTCCACGGCGCGGGCAAACGCCTCTTTTTCACCGCAGTCGGCGTCGGTGGCGCAGGTGACCTCGGTGCGATAGGCCGGGTGCGGCGGGCCAGGCAGCACGCGATCGAGCAGACCGCGGCTGTCATATTTCGTGGTGACGGTGCCAAGGTTCAATCGCTTGGCAAGCTGCTTGGCCGACCAGATCGAAGGCCCGGCATAGACGCGATCGCTGCGCACGAACAGCACCTGGATCTCGATCTGATTCGGGGCGACGTGGGCATCAGTGGTGACGTGCAGAAGCAGGCCGTGCGCGTCCAAGGGACTGCTGACGAACTCCTTTTTGATCTCATCCGGGCTCAGCGCGCGGATGTGAATCGTCGCGTCCGTCGTCTGCGTGATGGCCTCGGCCGTAGCCTCGCGCTGATCGGTCGTGCGCGTCGCCACGCAGGCCTCGTCCAAGCGCCCGGTCGCAACGAGCTCGCGGACCGAAACACACCCGATCCCCAGGCCGGCAACCACGCCCAGCGCAGAAAGGCCGGCCACACGAACAAGGCGCTTAGGCCACATGCCGAGCCTCCGCAAACCGATCTGTGCGCTCATTCCTGTTCATGCCGAGAAAAACGCCCCCGCCGCCGCCCGTCGCTGCCATGGCATGCGGCATGGCCCAGCAGCGTGTTGTCCACGAGGTTCGGACCTCGCCGAGCGGCCTGCTTGGCGGACCTTGGTCCTGGTTCACATATCGTCGCATTTGGGGGACTTCCAGACTGAGCGCTCTTTAGTGCCGCAATCATTCACACCGACACGGACCGTATCATCGGAAAGATGGAGATCTCCTCTTTCGCCTTTAGACCCTTGCAGGGTTAGGGCTGTCGATTCCAGGCCTAGCGCTACACCAAATTTAGCACGATTAGGAGATTGCGTATTCATCAATAAATATCCAGAATCTTTATCTAGACTCATCGAAAAACTTCCTCCTTCATCCGGGTTTATCATCACTTTTGATTTTCCTTTTTGCAAATCAATCACGAATTGCCCATCAGAAGATCCTCGCAAAGAAAGGTGTCTAGGGCCCAGAGTGAGGTCAAAGATCTTTTTCTCGGACACCGCAAAATGGAGAGAGGCTTCTCCGTCATCTGTTGCGACGCGAGGACGGATACGGATTTTCGCAGAAACCCCCGCGTCCTCCAGCTCCAGGGAGCCATGACCCAACGAAGTTTGCCACCGCGTCCCTGGCTGAGACTCAGGACCTGGCGTCGAATCAAACCGTATCGCTTCAGCCGAAATAACCGCTTGCCGCTTGCCATCGCGGCTTACGATGCGGATCTCTGCCGGTGCTCCCTTGGACCAGATCACTGCGAATCCCAAAATAGAAAGAATAAGCGTACTGGCTGTTATGCGGCGCCATCGCTGCACTTGCGCTTCAAGCCGTTGAAATCGATCGACAATCTGATAAGGTTCCATACGTAAAATTTATGACAAATAGATATCCTTTTCAAGTTCAAAAAGGACGGACAGCGCGGGACGACGTTGGGACACGCGGCGAAGCGCGCCGCTAGTCGACAAGCGGTCCGACGCGAAAGCGGGCCACCAGCCACACCGTTCCGACGATCACCAGCAGCCACAAGAACAAGCTCAGCCAGTTTTCGCGGACAAAGTGGACGAGCATTCGCCGGGTCGAGCGCTTGACTGCGCTGCGCTGCGCTCGTGCCGAAAGACCGGTCGACCTTGACGCGGAAACCAAAAGCGCTGCGGGCGCACCGTCGAGCAGCGCGTCATCTGGCGATGTGCGCTCGGCGGGACGGGTCACAGCCTCGGGATCCGACTCGGGATCCGAGGGTGGACCGGGGCGCCGGGGCTCGTTAAGCCGCAGAGGACCGCGACTTGCTGAGCGCGACTTCCAGGTCAGCGTTTCCTCGTCGGCATCGCCCTCACCGTCGCTGCCGGCTTCTCCCGCGCGTCCAAGCGTTGGCCAGGGAATGGTGATCAGCGATCCCGAGAGCTCATCCGCCGTCACCGGTAACGCCGGGTAGCTATGCGACGGTCCCGTGCTCTCGGCCAGGCGCGAAAGCGGCGACATCACGGCCGTGGCTGTGCGCTCTTCCAGCGTGGCCCACTGCGCCGGATCCGGGCCGCAGAGATCGCGCAAGTGATCGGCCAGCTCGGCGCGATCCATCCACAGTTGGTGACCGCGACACAGCTCGACCATGTCCAGGTACAAGGCGCGGGCTCCCGACGGACGAGCGCTCGGCTGCAGCGACAGCGTACGCAGCAACAGAGCATCCAGTTGAGCGGCCAGATCCGATGGCAGATCGGGGGACGACTCGGCGATCAGCCGCGACGGGGGAAGGATCGCCTCGGCGTACACTTCAGCCGCGCTCTGCCCGACTTGACCGACGAACAGACGGCGATTGGTCAGAAGCTCATAGAGCACCGTGGCCAGCGAAAACAGATCGGCCCGCGCATCCAGCTCTTCGTTGCGCGCTTGTTCAGGAGACATGTAGCCGATCTGCCCGCGAGCCTGCGGCCCTTTGCCGAACGGCTCTTCAGCTTGCGCGATGCCAAAGTCCGACAGCTTCACTTCGCCATCGATCGACAAAAGGATGTTGTTGGGGGACAGGTCGCGATGCACGACATGCAGCGGTTGCCCGTCGGGAAGGCACAGGCGATGGGCGTGATCCAAGGCGCTTAGAAGCTCGCGCGCGATAAACAGCGCAGCCGCCATGCCAAAGCGCAGCCCGCGTCGGCGAATGCGACGAAACACCAAGCGAAGATCACCGCCGCGCACGTGCTCCAAGACCAGATAGGGCACGCCGTCGATCTCGGTCAGATCCAAGCAGCGCACGATCGCCGGATGATCCAAGCGAGCGAGCAGTCGCGCTTCGCGCAGAAACAGCGCCCGCGCTTCCCCGCTGCCGCAAAGCTCGGGGCGCAGGCGCTTTAAGACGACGGGGCGCTCGATGCCCGCCGCGGCCACGCGCTGCCCCAGAAACAGCGAGGCCATACCACCCTGCGCCAGATTCTGTCCCAGCACATAGCGCGCCGACTCATGCAGCAGAGCCGGCGTCACTGGCGGGGTTAGATCCAACGCAGATCCGACGGAAGACACGGCGGCAGCGTATTCGCCCACTTGGGCAAAGGCAAGCACCGAGCAGCGCTCGCATGCGGCGCAGCGGCTTGGGCCGCGCTCAGCCCAGCTCTCGACGGAGAGCCGGATTCACAGCAGCGCCCGCGATGCGCACAGCATCCCCCAAGGCGAAGCTAGCGTGCGACCACGTACTCGCGCTTGATGAGGTTGATCAGGTGCTCGCCGGCCTCGTAGTCGCTGAGCTTGGACTTGTCGAGCACCGTCTGCGTCGTACCGCCATTCAGCACAACCTGAAAGACGTCTAGCTCGGCATGCTTGAGCGCCGACAAGGGCGCGGTCAGCGGCCGGGAAATCTGCAGCGGCGCCTTGCGCGGCGGCAGATCCGGCTCGATGCGGCGGAATTCATCGAGGAGCCGCATGCCTTCCATGAGCAAGCCCTCGGTCGACTCGGTGATCTCTTCGAGCACGGTCTTGCTCTCGGACGAGTCGAGTTCGAAGGCCCCCTTGTCCCAGGTCAGGATGCGATACGCCGCTTTCTGCGGGCTCAGATCGTATGCATCGTCGATGGTCGCGAAGTAGATCTGCCCCTTGCGCAGATAGATCTCGCCGCTGCCCTGCGGTCCTTTGAGCGCCAGCACGCCCGTGCGCTTCGACGTCGAGAACAGCTGCAGCAGATCGGGCAGCGGGATCTCTTCGATGTTGCCCGACATGGCGCGGTTGGTGACCTGCGTGCGCATCGCCGCTTGCTGACCGCGCTTTTCCAGCTGATTGCGGGCTTCGGCTTCGCTGACCGTCGTCGCTGGATCCACCGTGACCAGCTTCATGATCGACGTGCCGATCAGGATGCGATCGCCTTCTTTGAGCCGCGCCTTCTTCACCTTCTCGCCATTGACGAAGGTGCCGTTGGTCGAGCCCATGTCCATGATCGCGATCTCGTCTTCCGTCGTCTGAATCTTGGCGTGGCGACGAGAGACCATGTCCTCAATGAGGACCATGTCCAGCTCGCTGGAGCGGCCGATGACGATCTCGCGGCCTTTGACGAGGGGAAACTCTCCCCCTTGGTACTTGCCGGAGATAAACCGAAGCGCGTAGCTAGGAGTCGTCGAGGCCACCTGATTATTCTCCCCGAGGCGTAGTGCGAAGCTCGTTGACCACTATAAACATGTTCCCAGGCCGAATAAAGTCTTCCGAAAGGCTCGCAGCAACTTGATTTGCGCGACCCGGCTGCGCCCCCCAGCGATCGATTCAAGGGACGGTTTCACGATGGCATCCGGCTGGGCCCGTTCAAGGGGCCTTGGTCGTCCCGGCTGCTCCGGCTGGCACCTGCACCACGATCTGCGCCACCACCACGTTGTCGGCGGCATCGCTGACCCGCACCAGCAGCGTGTGCGGGCCGGGCGCAAGGCGCGGCGGGCGGATGCTGAACTCTTCGCTCACGTCGTCAAGGACACCGTCGCGGACGGCGACTGGTATCGGATCTCCTCCGTCGACTGACAGGCTGATGTCAGCCAGCGGCGATGTCGCATCGCTCGCCCTTCCCGACAGCACCAGCGTGGCCGCTTGAAAGCTCAGGTCGTGGATCTCGGGCCGTCGATTGTCGATGGCAAACGGTGGGGTGATGTGCTCGTGGGTAAGCGCTCGCTCGGGCGGGTTGCTGCGCTCGTCCGACACCACCAGCCTGAGCTCATACAAGCCATCGGGCACGGCTTCGGTGTTCCATTCCAGCTCGCTGCGGGTAAGCGGCTCGGACCCGCCGAGGCGCAGCCAGCCCGCGTCGGGGTTTGCGCCCACGTCCGTCGCAGGCGCGGCACTCGCAGCGGACGGACCTGCCGCAGCGGCTGTGCGCACCGGGCGTAAAAAGAGGCGATAGTTCAGGTCGTCCTCGTCGGGGTTTTCGGTCTTCCAGCGAATCTTGACGATCGAGGTTCGCGGCCGCTGGGGACTGGTCGGCCGCACGCCGCGCGCCACACGACCGCTGCCGTCTTCCCCGATCGTGACCTCGGTAATGCGGGGTCGCTGGTTGATCGGCTGATGAAAAAAGCTGAAGTCGCTCAGAGCCGCGTGCTCGGACAGAGACACCTTGACCTGCAGATAGCGCGCCGCTGGAGACGCGATGCGGCCCACCTGTTCCCCCGTCCCGATCAGCCCCGTCACGTCGGCAAGCGGCTGCCAAGCGTTCCACGATCCGTCGGGCTTGGCGAGGTTGCCGCTGCGCGTCTCGATTCGCACGCGCCCCTCGGCCAAGTAGCGCAGGCGACCCCACTGGCTGGGCGATGGCGCGGCAAAGACCTTGCTCAGGTAGTGCGCATCAGCGGGCGGTGTCTCGTGCAGCGCGTAAAACGCACCGGCATTGCCCGTTCCCACAAGCAAGCCCCGCCCCGGCCCCGCGGAACGAGGCGCCGGCAGCACCGTCAGCGCGTCGGCTTCTTTGACCTCAAGCGCGGTGACGATCGTTCGCTCGGGCGTGACCCAGTACAGGCGACCTCGTCCCCCAGGTGTCGAGGCAGCCGCGAACACATGACCGCGATCGTCGACGGTCAACGCATTAAAAAAGCCATCGACAATGGCGTGTAGCTGCTCGACACGACCGTTGCTTTCGATGCGATACAGCGCGCCTTTGCCCTTTTTTTCCGTCGGGCTGATGCTTGGCGGCGTGACGCCTGCGGGGGGCGCGGGCTTGACGCCAGGCACGCTGCCCGCCGCGGCTGGCACGATCTTCGTCGGCGATGGACGCGATGACGTATCGCCGCGCTGCATATCGTTGACCGCGACGTACAGCACACCCTGGTGTTGAGCGATCGCGCGCACTTCGTTCCCGGCGAAGTCGTGGATGGCCTGCGCCTTGCCCGCAGCGTCGACGCGATACAGCACGGCATCATCGGCGGTTCCGACATACAGCGCGCCGTCTTCGCCGCGGTGCAGAGCAAGAAAGTGCCGCGCGTCGCTTTCAAACAGCTTGCTCGCTCGCGTAAACGGTCGCGCCGTCGTCGCATCGCCGCTCGCCTGCAGCGCAAGGTCGCGATCGTCGATCGCCCACAGCCGCCCTGGTGCCGTCGCCACATACGTGATCGCACGCACAGGATCGCGGGCAAGACCCCAGATATGCTCGGCGTCTAGCTGCGCCACCTGCTCGACTTTTCCGTCGCTGCTGACGCGAAACAAGCGACCGTCTTGCGCCGTCGCGGCCAGCAGCTTGCCATCCGCTATGGGCAGAAGCGCAGTCACCCAGGTCGACGCAGGCAAGGTCGCTAGCTTGGCCGCGCCCGCCCCGGCGCGTCGTACCAAGATCGTCGGCTTTTCACCGCCGCAGCCCAGGTACACCTGACCGTCGCTGGTCACCGCCAAGGCGCGCACGCTGTCTTCGGCGGCACTGGGCAGCGCCATGCGGTTGCTGGACAGCCCCGCTCGCAGATCCCCGCGCGAGCCAATCACCACCCCTTGCAGCTGTCCCTCAGCGAAGTCCTGATAGCTCGTGACTCGCACGCTCTTGGCGGGCGAGGCCATGGCTGCCGGCAGCGCCACGATGGCAGCCAGCGCCCCCCAAAGAGCGATCAGCCTCGGTTTGCCTAGACGTCTCATCGCACCTCATCGCGGACCAGCACGGTCAGCTCTTGCTTACCCGACAGCACGGTATCCAGCTCGACCTGCGTGCGCCCTACCCGCTTGTAGGGCTCGCCGCGTCGCGAGCCACCGGCAGGTCGCAGCGTCGCCAACACCGACGCAGGAAGCGCCGGCACCAAGCGACCACGCAGCATGACGCCTTCTTCCAGCGTGTTCAGCGTGACGACCAGCGTGCGCGCCGAATAGCCCTTGCGCAGGTTGTCGACAAAGTCGCTCAAGCTCTCGGCCGGAGCCTGCTCAGGCTTGACCAGGGGACCCGCCTGCACCTCGATCTTGAGCGCCTGACCAGCCAGCCAGCGCGGCACGTCGATGGGGATCGAGCGCACATACGGCGCCCCAGCGTACGGTCGCAGCGTCACGTTCAGGCTCGGTCGCGTATCGGGCTCCAGCTCGTCGCCGGGCACAGCAATGCCGATGATCTCGGCGACATCGGCGCGAAAGCTGACGCCGATCCCGAGCTCAATTCCTTCGACATGAACCGGGCCAAACGGGTTGTTGAACAGCTCCTGCAGCTGACGAATCCCCGTCGAGTTGTTGAGCAGCTTGCTCGTCACGCCGTCTGTGGAAAACAGCACGTCCTTCTGTTCGATCGCGGGAACGCCGCGCAGCCGGATGCGCGAATGGATCTCGATCACAGCCTCGGCCACATCCGGTACCACCGTCTGCACAGCGTTGCTGCTGACCACCGAAAGCAAAAGCGGTGTCAATTGGCGATGCTGGGCCAGCTCTATGTGAAACGACTGGTCCAATAGCGATTCTCGCGACGGCGCAGCCGACCGCGGCAAGAGCCCAGCGCCAAAGCGGTTCGTGCCAGGCGGTGCCGTTTGCACCCGCACAGAAAGCGGCACGATCGGGGCGCGCAGGCTGGTGTCTGCGACGATGCAGCTTGGGCGGTCCTGCAGCAGCGAGCCCTGCTCGCGCAGCGGCATCGACATCTTAAAGCTCATCGACTGCGAGGGCAGGAAGGTCAAGACCTCGGCCGTGGCGACGGGCAGCCGGACATCGCCGATGCCCAGCATGGGATGGCCAAATGCCGCCACGCGACTTCCTTCCAGGTACGTGACGGTGCCGGTACCCGTCATGCTGACGTCGCCGCGCGCAAGCTGCACCGCGATCGTGCCCCCCTCGATAAAGCCCTCGTCGATCGAGCCTGGCGACGACGCTCCGCCACCGCTTGCCTGCAGCGGCACTAAGCCATAGGGCGCCACCAGCTCACGCAGCTCCTCGATGGCGCGTGGGCCCAGTCCAGCGACGCTGAGCGGCAGCGCCACGGGAACAAGCTGCGGTCCCGCCAGGCCAGAGCCTGTGTCTTTCGTCGAGCGCAGAAGCGGCTGCGCAGCGGGGCTGGCAGCGGACGATCGCGGCTCAGCGATCGGCGCAGGGGTCTGCCCCGCACCTGGGTTGCCGGCCGCAAGCGAGCCAAAAGCCGTGTTCTCAGCGCCGTTGAGCGCCGTCTGCGGCACGCTCAGCGACGGACCGGCCGGGGGTCGGCTGGGTCGACGCAGCTCGCGCACAATGTTTTCGATCGGCGTCACCCCTGCGATCGGATCCTTGGCAAACGACCAGCCATACGCCAGCGCTCCGGCCAGCTTGCCCTCTAGATAGATCGGCGAACCCGACATGCCCGCTGCGATGCCGCTGTGCTTCAGCCGCTCGTCTTCGCAGCGGATCAAGATGATGTCGAGCTGGGGCTGAAACTGTCGCAGCACGCCGATCACGCGCACCGAAAAGCGCTCGGGCCGGGTGCCAGAAAACACCGTCAGCCCATGGCCGGTCATGCCCGGCCGCACGGCCGATAGAGACATGAACTCCGTCGCTGAGGCGGGCCCCATGGCGGGTGCGCTGGCTGCCGATCCACGTCCGGCTGCAGCGATCGCATGCAGGCCGACCAGGCCGCACAAAAAGCCTGAAAGGACGGCCGCGGCACGGACAGAACGCAGCCTGCCGATCGGGGGGTCTCGTCGAGACATGGCTGTCGAGTCTACGGGCCGACAAGCAGCCGCACAACTGCGAGCACTGCGCGCAGGAAGGCAAGAGGCGATCGCCAGAAAGGTCGTGGGTTGGTCGCGCAAGATTTGTTTTTTGAACTACATATTGTGAAGTCTTAGAAGCAATTTATGTGATCCAAATTACTAATTTCACTCGGAAATTTTTATTTTCGGTCTTCCAGCCAATTTCGACTGCGTGGTACGATTGATGACGGGAACATGCGTGCCAAAGATCACAAATACAACCTACTAAGATCACTATCACTTGGAAGCTGGATCACTTCTGTGGTCTGCCTTCTGCCGGCCGCGCTGGCCGGTCAATCCGCGGCGCAAGCGCACGTCGTCACGGCGCCGTGGGCGGGTCCAGGACAAGCCCCCGGCTCCAAGCCGGTGACGCTGGATGCGACCCTGGCCAAGTGGGAGCCTCCGGCGCTGTCCGCAAGCCCGGCGCCGCCACCGCTGACGCCAGAGCAGCAGGCCATCGTGCAGGCGACGCAGGGCGAAAAGCTGCCCGAGCCGAAGTGGGCCCGCTACGTCCTGTCGAACGAGTGGCGCCACGACGTAATGTTTTCCAAGCTGGCCAACCTGGGCGGCGTGTGGATCGGGGTCGCGACCGACCAGAACTACACGATGGCCGCGGCGGCGCGGTCCGAGCTTCTGGTGCTGATGGACTACGACCTGGAAGTGGTCAATGTCCACCGCATGTATCACGCGCTGATCAAGCAGGCTGCGACGGCCGAGGACTTTCGTGCCTTTTTCCGTCAGCAGAACAGTGCCAAGGCGATCGAGGCGCTCAGCGCCAGCGGCTCGTCGAAGGAAGACAACGCCAAGCTGGTGCAGATCTACAACCGCTATCGCGATCGCATGGCGACCTACCTGTACCACGTGGCCAACACCCGCGTCGGTCAGCGCCACCCGACCTGGCTCGGCGATCCGGCGGCGTACGCGTACATTCGCGGCCTGGTGCAAGGCGGACGCGTGCTGGCGCGACAAGGCGACCTGAACGGCACGACGACGATCCGCAGCATCGGCGACACCGCGCGCAAGCTGAACCTGAAAGTGCGCGGCTTCTACACGTCGAATGCCGAGGGCTTCTTTCAATACTCACAGAACTTCCGCGACAGCTTGAAGTCGCTGCCCATCGACGAGAAATCGGTCATGGTGCGGACGTACAAGCGCGGCATGACGATCGCGGTGGGCTGCACCTGGCACTACAACCTGCATCAGATCAGCGACTTCCTGTCGCGGCTCGATGCGCCTGGCTACAAGGACATCCACCGCGTGATGCAGGACCTGCGCGGCCCGCAGAGCAAGGCCAAGCTGGAAGCCATCGGCGTCTCGTACTACGACGGCACGGTCCCGCGCACCTAGACCGGTCCATCGGCTCGCCGGACGCGCCTTTCGTACCGCATTCGGGTCAAGCCGCGGGCCGCACGCTCTGCACACCGGATGAGCGGCGCCGAGCACGAGCCGCTTGCAGTATCATCCCCAGCCATGCGCCTTCGTCTGTTGCTTGTCTTGCTTGCCGGCTGCGAGCTGAGCTCTGCGCTCAGCCTGGGGCCGCGGCCTGCACAGGCGCAGACCAGCGAGATCGAGCGCGAGTGGCGTACGCTCAATCAAGCCCAAGCCGCACACACGGCTGGACGCGAGGCCGCCGAGCGTGGCGATCGCGCGCAAGCCGACACAGAGCTGGCTACGGCCGCCGCCCTGTACCGCCAGCTTCTGGAGCTTAACCCGCTGCGCAAGGACCTGTACGCGCCGCTGGCTGACACGCTTCTGCGACGGGGAAATGCAGCGGCAGCCTATGCCTTGTGCGTGCAGCAAGCGCGCTCGGGCGTGCGCGAGGTGCCGCTTTTGGTTCAGCTTGTCCGCGCGCTGGCTGGCATGCGCCGCCTGCGTCATGCCCTGGACGAAGCGCAAAAGACCGCGGCCACCCTGCCGTCGGATGCGCGACTGCAAGCGCTGGTGGGCGAGCTAGCCGCCGAGATCGGCGAACACGATCTGGCGATTCGCAGCCTGAACGCAGCGCTCAGCCAAGCCGGACGAGCCTTGCCGCAGCCAGCGCCCCTTGACACAGGCATCTCGGTGCCGACGCTGCGGCTGGCCTTGGCGCGATCGCTTTTGGCCGCCAAGCGCCCCCAAGAAGTACCCGCGGCGCTGGCCGACCTCGTCGCCAAGGGCGCGCCAAACGTCTTGCTTCTGGTCGGGCAGGCCCAGCTGGATGCCGGTCAGTATGCGCAGGCCGTGTCGACGCTTTTGCCCATCGTGCCGCAGCTTCCGCCGTCGCAGCGAGCCCACGTCACGGTCCTTATCTCGAAAGCGCTGCAGAAAAGCGGGCGTATGACCGAAGCCATCGCCGCGCTCAGACAAGCGGGCGATCAGCCGCTGTGCATGCAGGCGCTCGCCGATATCTACATGGCCGAGACGCCGCCCAACCCCGCCGCGGCCGCCATGGTGTTAGAGCGCGCCGTCGCGCTGGCGGCGAGCGATCTGCGCCTGTGCTTGGACTTTGCGATCGTCCTCGACAAAGCGGGGAAATCGGATCGCGCATTCCGTGAGCTGCAGCGCTGCGAGTCGCTGCACTTGCCCGAGGCCGACGTGCTGACCGCGCTCAGCCTGCGTGCCGATCTGCAGATCAAGCTCGGGCGCCTCGACGAAGGCATCGCCAGCTTGCGCGAAGCCAGGATGCGCAGCCTGCAAGCTCAGGCTCCCTCGGGCGCGACAAAGGCCAAGCCAGCGACCGAAAATCCACCCGCTGCCGCCACCGTCTTCGATGCCCGCCTGGCTGCGGCCTTGATGCGGCGCGGTCTGCAGGCGATCAACACCTCGCCGCTGCCCAAAGAAGCCTTGGCAGACCTGGAAGAAGCCAAGACGCTGGCGCTAGCCGCCTCGGCACTTTCTGGCACACCGACGACGCTTTTGGTTCAGACCACACAGGCGCTGGCCTTGGGCTGGCTTGGCAGTGGTCGGCCCGCGGATGCCGTGACCCTGTTGGCTCCGCTGTGTGAGGGGCCCACAGCCTCAGCGCTCTTGCTGTCGGTGTTCGGTCGAGCGCTGCGCGAAAACGGCCAGCCGCAGCAGGCGCTTTCGGTCATGCAGCGCGCCGAGGATCTGGCCGCCACACAAAACGACACCGCGCTGCGACAGGCTCTGCGGCAAGATCAAGGCGAGACGCTGATTGTCCTCGGCCGCCCCTTCGATGCCATGCGCTTGATCGAAGGCAATGATGAGACGGCTCGACGCCAGCGCGCCTATGCTCTGCTATCGGCGGTGCGCGCGTACTATCAGCCGACGCAGCCGGGTCGAGCACGCAGCACCAGTCGACGCGGTCCGTTTCCTCCCCTGCGTCAGGGCAACGAAGCCCCCGAGGCGCGAGCCGGCAAAGCCGCTGCCTATCCGCCACTGCGCGGCCCCATTGATCTGTCGGAAGTGCAGACGGCACGCGGCCCCTTTCCCCCCCTGCGCGGCGGCAGCGATGCGCAGCCCGCACGGGGTCCGTTTCCGCCTCTGCGCGGGGCCAGCGACGGGGCAGAGGGGGGAAATGGCGTCAACGCGGCTGCTCCGGTCCTGCCACCGCAAGGGCTAAACGACGAACGGCAAGTGCTTTCGTACGCGCAAGCTGCGCTGCGAGCCGGCAGCGTGCTGCAAGCAACCGAGCGCGCGGAAGCGATGCTGTATCAGGTGGTGGCGCTGGCTCGTGGCGGTCAGTTTGATCTCGCCCTGCGCCGCTTGACCGAAGTCGGAAATCAGTTCGATCTGCCGACGCTGGAAACACTTCTGGGGCCGGGAGGCTTCACGCACCTGAAGGCCCGCTTGACGCTGCGCGGTGGCGACTTTTACCAGGGCGCCAGCATGGCCCAACAAGCGCTGCAGCAGATCCAGCCGGCGGCCGCCCGCGCCCTGCAGAGCGCGATGGCTGTCGCCTATACAAGCAAAGCCATCGATCTGCTGGAACGCGGCGAGCGCGGCGATGTCGAGCGGGCCAATGCACTCTTGCGCTCGGCGCAGAGCTACACGCAAGCCATCGGCCCGGAAAACCAGGCGCGCATGCAGTACAACCTGGCCGTGCTGCAGCTTTATCGTGGGCGCGCGGAAGAAGCGCGGGCGCTGCTCAACCGCCTCGACCCGCAGGTCTTGCCGACGGTGTGGCTGGGCTTGGGCAGCTACTACGACTTTTCGGGCGACAGCCGAACCGCGCTCGATCACTACCGTCGCTATCTGCAGTCGAGCGAGCCGGGCGATCCGCAGCTTCCGCTGGTACGCCAGTGGGTCGATGCTCTAGAGCGCATCTATGAGGGCCCGCGATGAGCCATCGGGGTACCCATGCACGGCTGCGTGCAACCTGCCTTGGGCTGGCGCTGCTTGTGCTTTTGGGCCTGCTGCCGCGGCCAGCCCTTGCCACGGATTCCCCCGAGGGAGATCGCCTGCTTGCCGTGTATCTGCCCGGCGTCTTGTTTGCTCGCTTGGAAGACAAGGTTGAGCTGGGCAATGAGCTCTCGGCCTTCGTGACTGCGCAGCTTGGCGAGCGCTATCGCCTGACGGCACGCGTCTATGCCACCGTCGAGGCCTTGGATGCCGATGCAGCCCGCATCGTGCTGCTTTTGGCCGAAGCGCCGCTGGTTGCAGCGCGGCTGTCGACGCTGCAGCCCATCTCGGTGGCGACCGTGGGTGGCAGCAGCGAGACGCGCCTGCACGTGCTGGGCAGCCCGGCGATTCGGGCCCTGTCCGATCTGCGCGGCAGCAAACTGCACTATGCCCTGCCCCTCGACAGCCCATCGCTGTTCATCGAGAACCTGCTGTTCGAGGGTGAGCTTGCGCTGCCTCGTGACCGCTTGCTTTCGACCCGCGATGTGTCGTCGCTTTTGAGCTTGGCTTCGCTGCACAAAGCCGACGCCATCTTGCTGTATGAAGACGACGTGGCCCAAGGGCAGAAGGCCGGCCTGCGTGTGCTGTACAGCAGCGCGCCCCTGCCGCGCCCGACGCTGTCAGCCAGTGAAAAGCGCATGCCCAGCGCCGACCAAGCTCGCTTGCGCGAGGCCCTGGCGCAGTTCCGCAGCAGCAATCTGCCGGCCTGGCGCAGCTTCCGCCCGACGCAGGAAGCGCCCTATCAGGCGCTGCGGCAGCGACAAGAGCGCCGCCCCAAGCGCCTGCCGCCACTGCTTGAGCTCGACGAGGAAGCCAGTCAACTGCCCCTTCCGCATGCACCGCAGAACCCGCCACGGGTGCCGCTTTCGACCTATGCTCCGCGCTCCTAGCGCGAACCGGCGAAGCGCCTGGGTCGGTTGCGACGATTTTCCGGCTAGGCAGCCGCGCGTTCGGGTGCTATCTCGTCGATACGAACTCTAGTAGGTTCCCACGCATGCACTCTAGCTCAGCCCCTTTGACGGCGGTCGCGGATGGAACAGTCCCGGTCGCTGCCCCTAGCTTGTCCCCGCTGGATCCCGAGCGCTTTGCTGCATTTTGGCGAAGCTCTCCGTCGGCAGCGTCGTCCGAACGACGCTCCGTTCTTGACTGGAGCAACGAGACCTATTCCGCGCTGTTTGAGCCGTTCTGGCAGCGTGAGTCCGGCACCGACACACCTGCGCCACCGCCAGAAAGTGTCGCCGCAGAAGTCAGCCCGACGACAAGCGAGCCAGCCTTTGCCGAGGGCAGCCCAGCCTTGCAAGCGCTTGCCGTTCCGGCGGTGCCATCGGTCGATGGCCCGCTGTCGGTGACCTTGCCCATTCCCAGCGAGCTGCGCGTCGACTTTGGCTTGCTGTTTTCCGACGGCAAGGCAGCCCCTGCCCCGACGATCGAGCCAGCACACAGCGCATTCTGGAACGCCACCGACGATCGCTCGCCAGCCATCCGTGAAGCCCCGCCTGTGGCTCGCGCCGACAGCAAAAAGGGCGCGGAAAAGAAGCGCGGAAAAGAGCTGCCCCCCAGCAACAACCCGCCCGTCGAGCTGCCAGCGATCGAGACGGAAAAGAACCCAATCATGCGGCGCTTGATTCGCCGCCTGCAGCGTCAGTTCGGTCTGTCGGGCTTCCGACCAGGGCAAGAGCAGGCCATCCGCGCGCTGGTCAACGGCCAAGACGTGCTGGGCATCATGCCCACTGGGGCGGGCAAGTCGCTGATCTATCAGCTGACGGCGTTTGAGCTGCCCGGCGTCACCGTCGTTGTCTCGCCGCTTCTGGCCCTGATGCGCGACCAAGAACAGAAGCTGCGTCGGACCGGCGTCGTCGCGGCCCGCCTGGACTCGACGCTGACGACCAAAGAGACCGAGCGGACTCTCGACGATATTGAAGAGGGCAAGCGCAAGATCATCTATGTCACGCCCGAGCGCGCCGCATCCGGTCGCTTGGAAGACGAGCTGGGCGGTCAGAAGGTCAGCCTGTTCGTCGTCGACGAAGCCCACTGCGTGTCCGAGTGGGGCCATGACTTTCGCCCTTCGTATCTGTTCCTGCAGCGCGCCTGTGAGCAGCTCGGTCGCCCGCCGGTCTGTGCCCTGACTGCGACGGCGACACCCAAGGTTGCCGAGGACATCATCGGTCAGCTTGAGCTCAAGGATCCGGTGGCCGTCCACACCGGCTTTGATCGCCCCTCGCTGAGCTTCGAGGTGCGCGAGACCGGCGACGAAAAGACCCAGGTCAAGCGCTTGCTTCGCCTGGTGCGCAAGGTGCAGGGCTCGGTGATCGTCTACTGCTCGACGATTCGCACCGTCGAGGCGCTGGCCGGCGCGCTACCCGTCCTGGGCCTGAAGGTCGGCATGTACCACGGCAAGATGGGCAAGGCCGAGCGCGACTCGGCACAGCTTGCGTTTATGCGCAACAACCCGCGCATCATGGTCGCCACCAACGCCTTCGGCCTCGGCGTCGACAAGCCCGACATCCGCGCCGTCATCCATTACAACCTGCCCGGCTCGATGGAGGCTTACTACCAAGAGGCCGGGCGCGCCGGGCGCGATGGGCGTCCCAGCCGCTGCATCTTGCTTTACAACCCCGGCGACGAGCAGGTGCAAAACTTCTTCGTCGCGGGCAAGTACCCGACGCGCAGCGACGTGCTGTCGGTGTGGGGGGCGCTGAAGAACGGCGCCACCAGCCTGCGCGAGCTTGCGCTGTCGGCGTCCTGCTCGCAGGCCAAGACCCGCGTCGTCCTCAACATCTGCAAAGAACTAGAGCTGATCACCGAGCTTGGCAAAGAGACCTTTGGCCTAACTGGCAAAGAAGCCGACGAGCTGACGCTGGGCCGCGCTGCCGAGTCGTATCGCAAGCGCCGCGAAGGCGATCGCGAGCGCTTGGCGACGATGATCCGCTATGCCCAGTCGACGCGCTGCCGCCTGCAGCTTCTGTTGGAATATTTCGGTGAAAAGACGCCTCCTTTGTGCCGTCGCTGCGACAACTGCCTGAACTATGGCGATGACGCAGCCATCGAGCGAGCCGGCGACTTAGCCGTCCCCATCGAGCTACCGGAAGACGACGAGACGACCTCGACCCGCGAGGCTCCGGTGGCTCCCAAGGTGCAGGCGCCGATTCCGCGCAAAGACCCGCTGTTCTTCTAGCCGGCGCGCCTGCGACGCGAGTGTTTACCGCGCACGCGGCGGCTCTGCGCGATGTGAAAGCGGTCGCTCGCGCTCTAGCGCAAAGAAGCTGGGCGTCGGGATGCGGACAAAGCCCAGGTCGACATACGACCAGCCCAAGAGCAGCTCGACGTCGTCTGCGTGCAGCGATACCAAGGGATCGCGGACCCAGCCCATCGGATCGAAGCGGGCGTTTTGCCCCAGGCCATAGTCGATCAGCAGGCCGTCGGCATACGGCCACGGCGATTCCGACGGGCGGGCCGGCACCACGTGATAGTGGCCAAAGGTGACGGGGACGCCGTGCTTCTGCTTGGGGACGCTGTCCGCACCGATGCCGCGCTGCTGCACGCGTACATTCCAGCCCCGCAGCACCCCTTTCGTTTCGTCGAAGCAGAAGACCTTTTGAAAGGTCTTCCACGTCAGCTTCTCGACGAAGCGCGGCAAGCCCAGCGCCGTGCCGCGGTATTCCATATTGGCGAGCGCCCGTGGGTCGATGGCCTGGCCTTGCGCGAGAAGCAGCCGCAGCTCAGAAATCGGCAAGTCCAAAAGATCGTGCAGACGCAGGGCGCGGATCGACGCGGCAGGCATGGCCGCAGCCTACCTTTTTTCCGCGGTCCCAGGCGGCACAGCAGGACAGGACGCGCAGCGAAAGCAAGAGGCGGTATTCTTTAGGCAGTGCAGGCTTTATCCCCCACCGAGCGCGGGCTGGGTCAGCGGATCGTGCGTCGCTGGCTGCGCCTGCGCGGGCTGCGGCCGACGCGCGACGGCGGCTGGTTCATCCTGGTCCTGGTCGGCATCTTGGTGGTGGCGCTTAACACCGGCAACAACCAGCTCTATCTGCTCTTGGGGATGCTGCTGACGTTGGTTCTCAGCTCGTGGCTGCTCAGCGAAATCTCGCTGCGCGGCATCGTGCCCCGACGCCAGCCACCGCCGCGCGTGCATGCCAACCATCCTTTTTTGATGGGCATCGTGCTGCGCAATGAAAAGCGCCGCTTCCCCTCGTTTTCCATCGAAGTCGAAGACCTGTGCGATGACCAAGTGGTCGACAAGCGCTGTTATTTCTTGAAGATCCCGTCGGGGCGCACGCAGCAGACCAGCTATCGCCACAGCCTGCCGCGGCGCGGACGCTATGTCTTTACCGCGTTCCGCATCAGCACCAAGTTCCCTTTCGCGCTGTTTCGCGCCTCGCGCTACGTCGAGCACAAGAGCGAGATCATCGTCTATCCGGCGCTCTTGTCGCTGTCGCACTTGCCGCAGGCGCTTCTGTCGGCGGCGGGCGAACAGACCGTCGGCAAGCTGGGACGGCGCGGCGCCTTTCATGCCCTGCGCGAGCTGCGCAACGGCGACGATCCGCGCGACATTCACTGGAAAAGCTCGGCCCGCCGGCAGCGGCTGATGGTGCGCGAGTACGAAGACGAAGCGGTGCAGCAGGTGACGCTGTACGTCGACAATGCGCTGCCCCCCGCCGAGGTCAACGACACCCAGGCGCAGGCCGATCTAGAGCGCGTGATTAGCTGGGCTGCCTCGCTAGGTGCGTATTACTTAGAACATGGTTACGCGGTGTCTCTTATCGTGCGCAGCACGGCTCCGGCCCTTTCGATCCTGCACAGCCCGAGCAGCTTGAGCCGCCTGCTGACGACGCTGGCCCTGCTGGAAACGGTGACGCCCGATGTCCCGTTTCAGTCGGCGCCGCTTCTGCCCCGGATGCTGGGGAACCTGCCGTGCCAGCGGGGCGACTCGCTGCTTATCGTGCGCCCTCGAACCGTCGAGAGCGATCGCAGCCGACCGCCGCCGATCCCTGGCTCGCCCGAGGCCGCGCAGCGCACCGTCTCGGCCGTGCTGTCAATGGACAGCCCCTCGGATCCGGCCACTCGCCTGCCCCCCGCCGTCGCTGCCGCCCACGTCATCGAGGCCATCTAACGTGCGCTTCGCCGCCACCCATAAGTCGGTCTCGTACCTGATGGTCAGCGTCGCATTTCTGATGCTGGTCCTGGCCGGTGAAGTGCCCGGTATCTTGGCGGCGCTGTCGACGGTGGCGATCGCGGCTTCGTACTTCTATGACCCGCAGAGCCACCCGTTTATGAACCGGCGGCCGTTTTCCGCCCTGCTGTATGGCGTGCTGATCGTGTCTCTGCTGTGGCTGCTTCCCGACCCGTCGCAGGGCGAGACGCTGTGGGACAGCGGCACGCGCTTTCTGTGCGTCCTTCTGTGCGTCAAGCTGTGGCGCCGCCGCAGCAACAGCGATTACCTGCAGGCCTATCTGATCAGCTTCCTGATGCTGCTGATCGCCTCGCTCGTCGGAGCGAGCATCGTCTATGCCGTCTGCCTGCTTCTTTATTCCATCTTTGCGACGTGGACCCTGTCCCTGTTTCACCTGCGGCGCGAGATGGAAGAAAACTACCTGCTCAAGCACCTGCCCGGTCGCCATGGCCAAGCCGCCGAGAGCGAGCGCGTCGAGGTCGAGCGCATCTTGAGCTCGCGCCGCGTCGTCGGAACGCCGTTTCTGCTGGCGACCGGCAGCCTGGCGCTGGTGCTGTTTGTCATCGGTGGCCTGCTGTTTTTGACCTTGCCGCGCGTCGGTGTCGGGCTGGAGCTGCCGCTGCGGCGACGGGGCCTGCTGCTCACCGGCTTTGCCGAGCAGATCCAGCTAGGGGGCCATGGCCTCTTGCGCGAAAACCCACGCGTCGTCCTGCGCGTCGAGGTCAGCGGCGGCCCTCCCATGCCCACGCTGCTGGCCACGGGCCTGCGCTTCCGCGGCACCGCTTTTAGCTACTACCAAGACGGCAAGTGGTCACACCAGGCTCCCGTCGCTGCGTATGGCCCCGCTGTTTCGCACCCGGCGGCCGTCGCCAACGTCCCGCCTTCTGGCACGACATCGGGCGGTGCGGCGGCAGGCGGTGCGGCCCTTCCCAGCACCGCAGTGCTGGTTCCTGCGCCGAGCAACGCCAACCCAACCGCCTTGCCTGCAGCGACGAGCGCACCCGCCGCGGACGCCATCCCCATCTTGCTTTCGCCGCTCCCAAGCGAGCGCCCAGTGCCGCACCGCCAAGGGCATCACTTCTTGGACGCCAGCACATCGCTTCCGGCGCTGACGGGCCCATCCGTTCTGCGCGCCGAGATCTATTTAGAGGCACTTGAGACCTCGGCGCTGTTCGTGCCGGTGTTGGCCGGCCCGCTGGGGCAGCTTCCGTCGCGACCGCTGGCCCTGACGCTGCCCTCCTCGTGGTACTACGCGGCGCAGTGGCCGCTGCATCAGGGCATTCATGAAGACCTCATCGCCCGCAGCCGCCCAGGCAGCCTGCACTACACCGTCTATCTGACGGGTCCTACGGCCCTGCGCTCGCCTCAGGGCGCAGCCCTTCCCGACCCAGCCCGCGCAGCCAGCCCGCTGGCCACCGCCGATGGCCTCGCCCCCGCGAGCGCGCAGAATCCCCCCGGTCTCGACGAGCGCATATACCTGCAGCTTCCCCCCAGCCTAGAGCCGCGACTGCGCAGCCTCGCCCAGCAGATCACCCAGGGGCTGTCGCGACCGCAGGACAAGGCCCGCGCGCTCGAACGCTATCTGCAGACGCAGTTCAGCTATTCGACGCAGCTTGTGCCGCTGTCCGAAAGTGAGCGCAGCCGCTTTCAAGATCCCGTCGCTGCATTCCTGTTCGAGCGCAGACGCGGCCACTGCGAGTATTTCGCGAGCGCGCTGTCTTTGCTCTTGCGCGCCTCGGGCATTCCCAGCCGCAGCGTCAACGGCTATCTCGGCGGCGAATGGAACGAGTTCGGCAACTACATCGTCGTGCGGCAGCAGCACGCGCACTCGTGGGTCGAAGCCTATCTGCCGGCCGATCCAGCAAGCGCCGCATCGGGCACGCCTGGCTCGGACGCAGCCGGCGCCAACCCGACCTCTCCCGAAGACGAAGACCCGCCGCGCTTCGCTTGGTTCACGCTCGATCCCACGCCGCTTTCGGCGCTCTCGCCGGCCCGCCACGGCTTCTTGCAGCGCGCCCGTCGGTTCTCAGACAGCCTCGAAATGAGCTGGAACAAGTACGTGCTCGAATACGATCCGCGAGCGCAAGCACGCTTGGCCGAGCGCCTGCGCAGCGTGTTCCACCTGGGGCAAAAACTGCGCCTACCGAGCCAGCGGACCTCGCGCGGGTGGATCCTTGGGCTGGGCGGCACCCTGGCCTTGTTGGGGCTCGCGGTGGCGACCTTGCTTTATGTCCGCAAGTGGCAGCAAGGCGGGGGCCGTTTCTTTGGTTTCCTTCGCGATCGCGGCGGACTGGCCACCCGACAGCGTCGCGAATCGCAGGCGCAAGCGCGGCTGCAGCTTCAGCGAGCGCTGACCATCCTGCGACGGCGCGGATACGTGCAGCGCAGCGGCGAGACCCTGCAACAGTTGGCCGAGCGCGTCCGACAAAGCGGCGATCTCTGCGCCCCCCACTTTCAGGCCTTGGTCAGCCACTACTACGCCCACCGTTTCGGCCAGATCGACATCGACCTCGTCGAGATCGCCCGGCTCAGCGAGGCCATGGCGCAGAGCCCGCGCCCCACATCCGCTGCCTAGCTGCCGACACAGCCACCGACACAGCGGGGCAAGTCCGCCTGCACGAGTTACCGATTCCTCTCCCCCCGGCGACGGGCTACGATGACAGCGTCGTTATGCCGCCTGCTGCTCAGATCCCTCCCCCGCTGCCGCCTGCAGCGCCGCAGTCCGCGCCGGCCCGTGACGCCGCGTGGACCCACCCACGCTACGTCTTGTTTGAGCAGCTGGGCTCGGGGGGCATGGGCCAGGTCTACCGCGCCAAGGACCGACTGACCGATACCTGGGTGGCGCTCAAGCGCGTCAACCTGCTGCCGAGCCGACCTGCGCCACCGCCTATCAGTCGCACCACCAGCGTCGAAGAGACCCTGCCGCCGCAGACCGGCATGAGCCAGATCGACGAGCGCATCGCAGGCCCGCGCTCGCCGTATTCGATCACGCAAGATGCCACCTTTCTGCCGCATGAGCAGCCGCTGCGCCCGTCGACGATTTTGACGAGCGACACCATCTCATCGCTGAGCCTTTCGCCGCTGAGCTTGGCCCTGGCCCGCGAGTTCCGCACCCTGGCTTCGCTGCGTCATCCCAACATCGTCAGCGTCTTTGACTATGGCTTCGAGTCGCCCGAGCAGCCGTTCTTCACGATGGAACTTCTGACCGGAGCCGAGCCCTTTCTGCGCGTCTGTCGCGGCCGCGATGTCGTCGGACGAGTGCGCCTGCTGATCGAGGTCTTGGCCGCACTCGCCTATCTGCACCGCCGCGGCATCCTGCACCGCGACCTGAAGCCGGGCAATGTCTTGTTCTGCGAAGAGCGCGTGGTCGTGCTCGACTTCGGTCTGTCGACGCTGCGCTCGATGACGCAGGGCGGATCGGCCGAGCTGTCCGGCACGCTGCACTACATGGCCCCTGAGCTGCTCGTCGGGCAGGCGGCGAGCGAAGCCTCGGATTTATACGCATTCGGAGTCATGGCCACGCAGGTGCTGACCGGCAAGCGCCCGTTTGACGCCGATCAGAGCGAGCTGCTGATCGCGCGCGTGCTCAACGACGAGCCCAGCCTGCCGATGCACGGACTGTCCGCGGCGATCCTGCGCGTCCTAGAGCAGCTCTTGGCGCGCAACCCGGCGCAGCGTCTGTCCGATGCGACACAGGCTGCACGTGCCCTTGCACAGGCGGCCGACATCGCGCTGCCCGACGAGACAGCCCAGGTCCGCGAGAGCTATCTGCAGGCTGCCGACTTTGTGGGCCGCGATCAGGAACTGGGTGTGCTGCGCAGCGCGCTCCATCAAGCCCAGCGTGGCCACGGCGGCCTGTGGCTGATTGGCGGCGAGAGCGGCGTCGGTAAGTCGCGGCTTCTCGACGAGCTGCGCACGCTGGCCCTGGTGCGCGGGGCCCATGTCGACCGCGGCCAGGCCGTGACCGAGACGGGATCCGCCTATCAAGTGTTTCTGGATGCCCTGCACAGCGCGGCCTTGTCGGTGCCGCTGTCTCCTCTTGAAGAAGGCACGCTGGCCCGTGTCCTTCCCGATCTGCCCACGCTGCTCGAAAAGGACATCGCGCCGCCGCCCGAGCTAGATGCCGCAGCCGCCCGCGCTCGCTTGCAGGCGGTCCTGTGCGATCTCTTGCTGCGCCGCAGCGAGCCGACGGTGCTGATCCTGGAAGATCTGCACTGGGCCGCGCCCGAGAGCCGCGAGCTTCTGGCCCGTCTGCTGCCTCACCTCGACAAAAAGCCGCTGCTGATCCTCGCCAGCTATCGCGACGACGAGTGCCCGCAGCTTCCCGACGAGCTTCCCGGCGCCCAAACGCTCGCGCTGCAGCGCCTGGGACCCCGCGGCACCGCCGAGCTGATCGAGTCCATGCTGGGCGCGGCAGGCCAGCGCCCCGATCTTGTGCAGTGGCTGAGCGAGCAGACCGAAGGCAACCCGTTCTTTCTGGTCGAGATCCTGCGCGCTCTCGCCGAAGAGGCCGGGAGCTTGACCCGCATCGGTTTAGTCAGCGACCTGGCCAGCGGGCACAGCGCCGGGCTGCGCGGCGGCATGGCCTTGGTCGTGCGCCGACGCCTGTCGCGTCTGCCGTCGTGGGCTCTGCCGGCCGTGCAGCAAGCGGCGATCGCTGGCCGTCGCATCGACCGCGCTCTGATGCGAGCCTTGATGTCTGCCAGCGAAGCCGAGCTCGATCGCTGGCTCGCGGCCTGCGCCGACGCCGCGGTCTTGGATGTGCAAAACGAGCACTGGCAGTTCTCGCACGACAAGCTGCGCGAAGGCGTCCTTGCATCCCTGCGCGCTGAACAGACGCAGGCCCTGCACCGCGACGTGGCGCTGGGGATCGAGCGCAGCCGCCCCCTTTCCGGCGATGTCGCGGCGGCTCTGGCGTTTCACTATCAGCACGGCGGCGAGCCCGCCCGCGCGTTCCACTTTGCTCTTTTGGCCAGCGACGCTGCCACGCAGCGCGGCGCCCTGCGCGAGGCCCTGAGCCTGCTGCGCCAAGCGCAGAGCCTGGAGTCGCTTGCCACGCCACTCCGTCTGGCCCGCGTGCGCCTGCGCCGACTTCTTGGAACGACGCTGCTCGGCCTGGGGCACATCGATGAGTGCATGCAGATCACCGAAGACGGTCTGGCGCTTCTTGACCAGCCGCTGCCGGTGTCGTCGAGACAGCTCGCCTTCGGACTGCTGGAAAATCTGGCCCTGCAGGCCGCGCTGCGCGTAAACGACGTCCTGCCCGGCCCCCACCGCCTGCCGCTTGGCGCGGACTCGCTCTCGCCGGATGAAGGACGCGAAGCGCTGAGCCTGCTGGTCACGCATGCCGAGGTCGCGCTGTACCTGTTTTCCGACCGTCGGCTGTTCTTCTGCTCGCTGGCCTTGGCCAACTTGGCCGACCGGCTCGACGATGTCCCGCAGCGCATCACCAGCTATGGCGCGCTGGCCTATACCTCGTCCACCTTCGGGCTGTCGCATATCGCGGATTTATACTTATCAAAAGCCGCGGCGCTGCGCGAAACCGTGCGTGGCACTGCCGCTGACTACAAGTTCCTGCGCCTGCGCAGCAGCCTGCTCATCAGCCGGGGCCAGCTGGCCGAGGCCGAGCTCGATCTGCGCCAGGCCGACGCCATCGCGCAGGCCGTGTTCGACAGCACGTCGCGCCTGGTGGCACTGCAGCAGCTTGTGTGGATCGCCATCTTTCGCGACCAGCTACGCGACGGCAGCCCCGCTCTGCAGGCCCTGGTGCAGGTGGCCGAGCGCGAAGGCCACGGTCAGTTCATTCCGCGCGCCCGCATCAGTCAGGCGCAGGTCCTGCAGCAGCGTGGCCAGCACCGTGAGGCTGTGAACGTCCTGGACGCTGCGCTCATCGCCGTCCGCGAGCGCCGAGACCTGACCTTTGAGCTACAGGCCCTGCAGCTCCACGCGCGCTCGAACCTTGCCCTGGGTCAGATCGAGGCCGCCCGCGCCGACTGCGATGTTCTTTTGAGCATCTTTTCCAGCTCGCCGATCTTCAACTATGGCGTGCTGCCAGCGGCCGTCGGCTTGGTCGAGGTCTGCTTTGGCCTGCTCGAACGAGCGCAGCCACTTCTGCGAGCGCAGCGCCGGGCCCAGCTCGATCGCGCGCTGGCTGTGCTTAAGCGCATGGCGCGACATCATCGCATCGCTCAGCCCAGCTGGCTGCGCGCTCAGGCTCGCTTGCTGCGCCGCTCGGGCGCACCCACCCACCAGGCCGACGCCCTGGAACAGCAGGCCGCACAGCAGGCCAAAGCCATGGGAATTCCTTAGTTCCGGCGAGCTCGCAGGTCGCCCATCTCCGTCGCAGAGGTGCTGCATGGCGCTCGGCCACACGCATCCCGCGGCGCAAGACGGCGCGCGGGCCGGCACTGCCGACTGCAGGGCCCCGGATCCAAGACCGCGCCGGACGGCTTATAGTCGCGGCATGTCCGCCCCGCAGGCGTTTCCCAGCGATGAGTGTCTACACGTCCAGGGCCTCGATCCGCAGCCAGGCCGGGCCGTGTATCTGGGGCTGATCGACTATGGCCAAGCCTGGCGGCTGCAGCGTGCCTTGGTCGACGCCGTGCTCACTGGGCAGGCCCCAGACGTGCTGCTTTTCTGTCAGCACCCCGATGTCATCACCGTGGGGCGCCGGCAGAAGGCGCGCGACAACATCCTCTCTCCGCGCTTTCCCACGTTTGAAGTCGAGCGTGGCGGCGATGCGACCTATCACGGCCCTGGTCAGCTCGTCGGCTATCCCATCCTCAAGCTGCGCCCCAATCCCGTCGGTGTGACCTCACCGTCCGAGCGCGATCTGCACCGCTATCTGCGGGCGTTAGAAGGCGGCCTGATCGACCTGTGCCGCCACGTCGGTGTGGCAGCCGCTCGCAAGCCCGGCGCGACCGGTGTGTGGACAGCCCCAGATCCATCGCTGTCTGCGGCCTCACCTGTGAATTCGGCTGTACCCATCGCGCCGGTCGACGAAGCGTCGCTGCAGCGCAAGATCGCGTCGATGGGCATCGCCGTGCGCCGCTGGATCACCTTCCATGGCTTTGCGCTCAACGTCACCACCGACCTCGCGCGCTTCTTCGCCATCAATCCCTGTGGCTTCCGCGCCGAGGTCATGACCTCGCTAGCCGAGTGTGTCGCCGCGGATCGTCCGCCCCCCCGCGTTGAAGATCTCATCCCGTCCGCCGCGACGCTCCTCGGCGCCCGCCTGCATCGCCACTTCACCCTCACCTCGCCCACGTGGCTGGACACACTCAGCCTGTCCTTCGATCCCGCCTAGCTGCGCAGCGCAGGCGCCGGGGCGGGCTCAAAAGAGCTTTAGCTGGGGCGGCTTGGCGCGACGAGCAGGCGGCGCAACCGTCTGTACACAGCGCGAAGGCAGCGCGGCCACAAACGGCGACGGCGGCCCCACATGGCTGATCCACAGGCGATCTTTGGCGCGCGTCATCCCGACATAGAACAGCCGGCGCTCTTCGGCGACCTCGTCTTTGCTGGCAGCGCGGCCCGGCAGCAGATCGGCTTCGCTGCCGCACAGAAACACCACGGGAAATTCCAGGCCCTTGGCGCCGTGCAAGGTCAGAACGGCGACGCGTTCAAAGCGCGCGTCCCACTCGTCGGACTCGTGCGCGATGCCGATCTCACCTTCGGCATCACAGGTCAGCGCGTGCCGCAGCGCGGCGTACGAACGCTCGGCAGACTGCGCTGCATCCAGATCCACCAGACCGGCATCCGCTCGCCAAGCAGGACGCTGCGCGTGATGCTGCAGCGCCGCTGAAAAAGGGGACTGCGTCGCCGCCCTCTCTGGTGGGCGCTCGCTGCGATCGTCCGCGGCTCGCTCATCGGGGCCGCGGGCGATGGACTCTGCGGTGTAAAGTGGGCGCGCTTTGCGCGGGCGCAGCGTCGGAATGCCTTCGTGTTGCAGGGCCAAGGCCACGTCATCGGCCCGCGCCGCCGTGCGGGTCAAGACCGCGATGTCCGAAAAGCCATAGCAGCCGCTTGCAGACGACGCAGCCCGTCCTTGATCGTGCGAGGTCAAGCTGGTGCCGCCCAGCAAGCGCTCGATCTCGCGGGCGATGGCGATGGCTTCCGAGCGCGGACTTGCCGCCGCGCGAAGCTGCACGGGCTCACCGCGTTCACGCTGTGCCTGCGGCGGGGGTCCGTCCACGAACGCTTCGCGATCGCCCGCCTGCGACAAGAGCGCGGTAGCCGCTGCCACCAAGGTCGATGTGGCGCGAAAGTTGTCGCGCAGAAAGAACACGCGCGCCCCGGCAAAGTCGCGCGGAAAGGCAAAGAAGTTGCCGCGCTCGGCCCCGCGAAAGGCATAGATCGACTGATCGGGATCGCCGATGGCGAAGATCTGCGCACCCGCTTTGGCGAGCGCGATCAAAAGCTCGCGCTGCACACCGTTTGTGTCTTGGTATTCATCGACGTGGACGCAGCGATAGTGGACGCAGGCTTGACCCGCACGCACCGCCTGCGTCGCAGCCACGAGCAGATCGTCGAGGTCTTCCAGATCGAGCGCTTGCAGCCACGCCTGATACGCAGCCAGCGCCGGATGCAGCCACGCTGCATCGTCTTCGGTCGGCAACGACGCAGAGGGCTGGCCCAGCGCAGTCAGCGCATCACAGCTTCGTCCCTTCATCAGGCTGAGTGCTTGCGAAGCGCGTCGCAGGCGCCGCCGCAGCGTCGCTTCGCTCAGCCCACTGCCGACGCTGGAATCGCTGCGCAGGACATGCGCCAGCAGATCGTGGCGATCCGCTTCGCTGATCAAGCGCACCGCCTGCGGCTGCGGTCGCAGGTGCAGAGCCAGCTGATGAAACGTGCCCACCCGGATCGTCTGGGCGACATCACCCACGGCGCGCTGCAGGCGCTCGCGCAGCTCAGAAGCAGCCTTGCGCGTAAACGTGATCGCACACAGCTCATGCGGCGCAGCCAGGCCCGCTTCCAGCAGATACACCAAGCGCGCGACCAGCGTGCGTGTCTTGCCCGATCCCGGTCCGGCGACGACCAAGGCAGATCCCGAGGCCAAAGCCGCTTCGCGCTGCGCCGCGGTAAGACCCTGCAGCGCAGCGAAGGCCGGCGCTTCGCCGCTCATGCGAAGAGCCCCATCTGCTCGTCGCGACCGCTGCGCTTGGGGGTTCGCTCGTCGGGTTCGAAGATGCGAATCTGCCCGTATTCTCCGTCGTATCCCGGCGCGATGTGCAGTGCCCCCGCGCGCACGCGCCGGACGGCTTCCGCCAGAAGCTCGCCGCCTGCGCGACGGAGCTCCGCGGCCTCGACATGCCGCAGGATGTGCAGATCGCTGCCCAGCTGATCGAGCAGCTTAAAGTACAGGCGCTGCACGCGATCCGAGGCCACGCCCACCCCCAGCACCTCGGCCACGATCTCGGGCAAGGGCACCAGGCTGGTAAACGGCCGCGCGCGGGAAGGTCGAGCCCCCGCTGCCACGGCTTCGGCGCTGCGATCAGCCAAGGCTTCGACGCGCGACAGCACGCCCACGGTGACGTCCTTTTCGCAGACGGGACACTTGCCCCCCAGGCGCAGGCGCTCTGCGGGTTCCAGGCGCGCTTGGCAGGCGCGATGACCGTCCAGGTGATACTTGCCTTCTTCTGGGAAGAACTCGACGGTGCCCAAGAACTCGTCGGGGCGACAGTGTTCAAGCGCTGCGCGCAGATGATCGTACGAGGGCTGGATGTTGATCAGGTTCAGCTCGCGCCCGAGCTTCTGCGCCGAGTGCGCATCGGAGTTCGAGATCAGCGTGTAGCGATCGAGCTGCGACAGCCGCCAGTTCATCGCGGGATCAGAAGACAGACCCGTCTCTAGCGCGAAGATGTGCGGCGTCAGATCGGCGAAGCAGTCTTCGATGCGATCGAAGCCCGACAGCGATCCGAACAGCGAAAAGTGCGGCGTCCAAATGTGCGCGGGGATCAAGCAGGCGCGGCGATCGGTCTCCAGGATGATCTCGAAGAAGTCGCGACAGGGCAGGCCAAAGATCGGGCGGCCATCGGCGTTCAGGTTGCAGCCCAGCGCGACCAAGCGCTGACACAGCCGCTCGACGACATCCAGATCAGGAGCCAGCACCAAGTTGTGGACTTTGCGCACTGCCCCCGCTTTTTTGTAGATGTGCGAGGTCTCGGCAGTCAGAACAAAGCGCACGTCGGCACGACAGGCGCGCGGGATCTCAGCATCCAGCGCTTCGCGCAGCTCAGGACGCAGCGCGAAGAAGCCTGGCTCGCCCGGAATCGCGACGAGATCGCGGCGCAGCTCTTCCCGCCAGCCGGGGTGTGTGAAGTCCCCCGTGCCGACGATCGCGATGCCTTTGCGCTGCGCCCACTGGTACAGCTGACCCAGGTTCAGATCTTTGCTGGTGGCGCGGCTGAAGCGCGAGTGAATGTGAAGATCGCAGGAGAGTTCCATCGCCGCGACCGTAGACAGCACCCCCGCCTGTCTCAAGCGCAATCGCGCATGAGGTCGCTACGATTTCCCGTCGCTGGTAACTGCGGGTAAAGCCAACTACAGCGCCAGCTTGACCGGGCGCTTGAGCAGCGCAGTCAGCACCTCTTGCACGGTGGCGACTAGCTCTTCATCGCGGCCGTGTGCCTGCGTGCGCCACGTGCTCTGCCCCGCCCCATCGCGCACCAGATCGAAGTGCCACGCACGACGCTGCGCCGCCATCCAGATCTGTCGCGCGGCGCGGTGGCGGTTAAGAACCATCTTGCTCTGCTGCGGCTGCCCCGAAAACAGCGTGATGTTCAGGACATCACCGGCCTTTTCGGCCTCTAGCTCGTCGGGGTCATAGGAAAGCAGCGCTCGTTCGAGCTTCTTAAGCTGGCTATCGGCCAGCTGATCAAAGGCCTGGTCTTCTTGCTCCCGCGGATTCATGCGCAGAAGGTAACGCCAGCACGAAGGCAAATGCCAGCGCTTCAGCAAGGCCAGGCGCAGACGACTGCAGCCTCAGCGAGCGCGGGTCTTTTGAAACGGACGTGCGAAAGTCGAGAGCAGGAAGAGAGCAGAAAACGGCGCCGCGATCCGACGCTAGAAGCGCAGACCGACGCTGCCGCCGACCGAGAACTGGCTGTACGAAAGATCCTTGGGGCAGATCGTCGACATGTCGCGGTTGTCGCGACGGCAGGCTGCAGCCGCCCCGCTCGGCGTCGCGCCCACGTCCGCTGGGCCAGGCAGCCGGCTGACATCGTACGAGTTGTCTTCACCGGCCCCCCAATACGAGAAGTAGCCCGTGATCGACAGGATGGCGTAGTGAACGTTGAGGCCAGCGAATAGACGCCAGCGGAAGATGTTGTCCTGCGTCGGAAACGTGACCTTCTGGCTGAGCGCGGCGGGCAAGCCCATGGTCGTCGAGAAGCTGGGATCGCCGCGATACAAGTCAAACGTTGGCGCCGTGTCAATGACGTTGCTGCGCACGATGTTCCACATGACGCCGCCGCCCAGATACGGCTCGAAGGTCATCGTGCCCTGTGCGCCAAAGGCCTTGGACATCAGGCCTTCGACGGTGATCAGCGTCATGTCGATCTGGGGCGCACCCGCGATGCGAGTGACGGTGGCACGGGCGGCGATCGATGGGATCGGGATGTCGTGATAGCCCTCGTGCAGCGCAAACTTCAGGTAGCCGTTTAGACCAAACAGGCTCGACTGCAGCAGGTTCGATGCGCCAAAGCCGACTTCCAGCGACGGGAAAAAGGGCAGCGGCAGGAACCACACGCCCTTGCGCAGCATGATCGACGCGACGGGCAGGAACTGACCGCTAACGTGACGCACCCCCGCGAGCGAGTTCGCGCCGTTGGGCTGCTTGTAGCCGCTCCAGTACGCGTTGTTGATCGAGATCGAAGTCGCGTTGACATCGAAGGAAAAGTGAAAGCCCGAGAAGCCTGTCGTGTCGGCAGGCTCAAGCGCCGGCACGGCCATGACCGCGCCCATCTCGGACAAAAGCGAGCGATACATCGACTGCTCGCGCAGGTTGGGATCGGTCCGACGGTTGTTGGGGTCAACATCCGCAGGATTGCGCGGCGCGATCAAGCACTCAAGCGCCAGATCATTCGAGACATCCACCGTCTGGTCCGCGCAGGCCGCATGTGCAGCTTCGCTGGTGCCAAGAAGGCCTAACCCCACAGCTACCGCGGGAACCCAGCTTCGCCGGGAACCCAGGCGCCCCGAAGCGGCACCTAGGCTCTGCCCCAGGCTCTGCCAAAGACTGTCCACCCCTGTAGCCCATGACGATCGAAGGAGATTACGCATGCTCGAAAATTAGTGTACGTCGGGCAAATTTCTCGTGTCAATCGTCGGGATGGCCACCGAAGCGCAGAGCGCGCTGCCCACGGTCTTGAGCTTGTGCGCAGGCGTGGCAGGCCTGTTTACCAGCGCACGTTTCTGGCATTAGACCTTGGCTTTGGACCTTGGCTTTGGACCTTGGCTTTGGACCTTGGCTTGGAACTTTGGCGGGCGGCAGATCACGCCGGTCGCAAGCTCGCCCGAGGAAGGCAAAAGGAAGACGTGCAGAGGTCGTGCGGAGATCGTGCGGAAGTCTTGTTGTGCAGAGATCGTGCGGAAGAGCTGAGGATCTATAGAAGGGGAAGGGCCGCAGGGACCGCGCAGGCGCGACGCGGACTATGCGAAGCGGCGACGCAGGCGGGCGGCGGCATCGACCAGGACCGCGTCGTCTTTGGCGAAGCAGAAGCGCAAGATGGTCTCGCCAATCGGATCGCGATAGAAGCTGGTCCCCGCGATGGCCGCGATGCCGGCTTCATCGAGGAGCTTGTAGGCCGCCTCGCGTGCGGTCGCGCAGCCAAGCTTGCGCACATCGGCCAAGACGTAATAGGCACCCGTCGGCACATAGGGCGAAAGGCCCGCGTCGGTAAGGGCGCTGCATAAGATGTCGCGCTTTTTTTGGTACAGCGTCGATAGCTCGCGAAAGTACGACTCGGGCAGCGCAAGACCGGACAGCGCCCCCAGCTGAAGAGGGGTCGGCGGGCAGACGTACAAAAGATCATGCGCCACGGTGATGCGCTCGATGGCCCCAGCCGGAGCCGTGAGATAGCCAATGCGCCAGCCCGTAATCGAAAAGGTCTTGGACAAGCCCGAGATGCTAACGCAGCGCCCACGCATGCCGGGCTGCGTCGCAAGCGGCACATGCTTTACGCCATCAAAGACGATGTGCTCATAGATCTCATCGGTGAACGCGATGAGGTTTTCGCTGCGGCAGATCTCGGCGAGCATCTCTTGTTCCAGCTCGCTTAGCACCTTGCCCGAGGGGTTGGATGGCGAACAGACGACGATGCCGCGCGTGCGATCGGTGATCGCGTCTTCTAGCTCGGCGCGGGCGATGCGCCAGTCGGGCGGCGCCAGCGGCACCAGCACCGGCTTCATGCCCAAGGCCAGGACCGTGTTCAAGTGGTACGAATAGTACGGCTCGAACAGGATGATCTCGTCGCCGGGCTGGCACAGCGCCATCATCGCGGCGGCGAAGCCTCCGGTGGCGCCGCTTGTGATCAGCACTTCGCTGACGGGATCGTACGACTGGCCGTAGTCGCGCTGGATCTTCGTGGCTACCGCCTGGCGCAGCTCCAAGATTCCTTGCGGCGGGGCATAGGTGGCTTTGTGCGCCGAGATCGCGGCGATAGCGCCTTCGGCAACCAGGCTCGGCGTCGGCAGATCGCAGACGCCTTGGCCGAGGTTGATGCCGCCTTTTTCTTGGCAGCGCAGGCTCATGGCCCGGATGTCCGAGATCGCCAGCGCCGACAGTCGTTCACCGATTCGCATGGTTTGGCCTTCTGCCTTCACGTCGTTCGTCTGGGGTCGAGATCAGGCGCAGCCACTTGGGCAGCACCATAGTAAAGCGACCTTATCACGGTCGCTCTTTTGCGTGGGTGTCGATGTGCGGTACAGCGCTCAACGCCGCTCCGCGCAACGCGCTCTAGAACGAGCGAGCCCAGTCAGGGTCGGGCATCGCCGGCTGCACGACGCGCTCGTGCGGCGGGAACCGCGCTCATGCATCCGCCGAGCGAAGCGCGCCGTGGACGGGCAGGAGCGATATAGTGCGCCGCATGCGCTGGTTTCCAAGCCTTCGTTCGCTCTCGTTGCTCGCCGCCATGACCTCATGCGCCGAGCCCACGGTCGAGTCGCCGCCGCCGCCGATGCCGCTGTCTTGGCAAAAGAGCCTGCCAGCAACGGACTCGCTGCACTGGCAGCAAGCGGCTCGCGGCCTGCGCGGAGTACGCGGCATCATCCACCTGCACTCGGTCTTTTCGCACGATGCCTGCGATGGCAAGCCGCAGCCGAATGGCACGGCAAACGCGCCCTGCTTGGACAACCTGCGACGAGGCCTGTGCGCGACGCGGCAGGACTTCGCGATGCTGACCGATCACGCCACGCTGATGGCGGACAGCGCGTTTTCCGATCTGTTCTTGACCGACGTCGCGTTGGGCGATGCGGCCGAGCGCGCGACCGCTGATCCTGATCCGCAGGTCGATGTGGTGGGCAGCCGGCTTCGCTGCGCCGACGACACGGCGCCCGGCCATCGTGTTCACATCGCGGTCGGGGGTGAAAATGAGCTTATGCCCGTCGGGCTGCGCCGCCATCTTGGCGCGGATCCGGCGTCGCGACACGCGGCGATGCAGGCGGCGACTCCCGACGCAGTGCGCGCCTTTCATGCAGCCGGCGGTGTGGTCTTGGTTGCCCACGGCGAGTCGCATCCCCTGGAACAGCTATCGACCTTGGCTCAGGCGGGTCTTGACGGCATGGAGGTCTATAACCTGCACGCCAACATCGATCCCAAGATCCGCGGGCCCTATCTGGGGCTGGATCCGCTGGGCGCCATCACGGGGCTGGTTCCGTGGCTTGGGGGTCGATCGGTCAGCGACGGCGGGCCCGAGCCAGACTTGGCATTACTGGGCTTCCTTGCACCCAATCAAAGTCAGCTCGACAAGTTCGATACCTTGCTTGCGGCGGGCCATCACCTGACGCCCACCCTGGGATCAGACATCCACGAAAACACGCTGAAAGAGCCGCTTGCCGATGGCGAGCGTGGCGATGGCTACCGTCGCTTGATGCGCTGGTTTGGCAACTATCTTTTGATCCCAACGGGGACGGCGATCTCGACCGAGGTCCTACGGCAGGCGCTGTTGTCCGGGCGAGCCTTTGGCGTGTTTGAGCTGTTCGGTCCCCCCGAGGGCTTTGACTTCCACGCGCTGTATTCATCGGGCAGTCCGTCGGGCAGTCGCACGGCAGAGCTTGGGGATCAAGCGCCCTTGGGGGCGCGCTTGCGCGTGGCTCTGCCGCGACCGTTTCCAGCGGCGCTGCGCGGGGCCGAGCCGCTCCTGCGCCTGTCTTTGCGCTATGTGCCGCTTCGCGACAAGAGCCCACCGACGACGCTTTTGCGCAGCGAAGAGGTCCTGGCGCGCACGCTGAGCGCAGACGAGTTTGCCGCCGAAAGCCGCGCCGAATCCACCCCCGTGCTGGAGTTTGATACCGCCGGCCGCGGACCCGGCGCCTATCGCGTCGAGATACACATCGTGCCGCGTCACCTGCTGCATCTGCTCGGCGACATGCCGGACGCGTTTCGCCGAGAGTATCCATATCTCTACTCTGCGCCGGTCTGGGTGCGCTAGCCTGAGAGCAGGCAAGGAGGATGTGCTGATGCTGCGGCGATCGATGGCCAAAATCTTTGGGGTGGCGTTGTTGATGGCACCGCTTGTGTATTCGACGACGGCGCGGGCCGATGGCTGCTATGCCTGCGGGGCGGGCAGCAGTCCGGCCTGTGGGGGCTTCTGTCGCTTCACGGGCAATGACTCGTTTGCGGCGCGCAAGCAGTGCGAAAACAAGGGCTGCCGCGTCACCAGCGCGACGACTTGTCCGGCGAGCGGCGCCATCTGCCGGGCTCCCACCAAGCCCGCGTCTGAGCCGGTTTACTCGACGCAGATCGCTTGGTGCAGCGCGCCGCACGCGGCCGATTCGACGTAGCGGATCGCTCGCCGCGAGCCCGCTGGATTCCGCTTCAGCAACCAGGGGCGCGGCACGGCTAGCAGATCGCGCGCCGGCTGGGGATCGTGGCTGTGCTAGGGTGCCGCCGTGTGGTTTCACGTGATCGAGCTAGGTCGTTCCAAGGGGCAGCCATGACCGCCGATGAGCGAGACAGCTTGGCGGAGCTAGAAGGCCACTTAGGTCACAGCTTTTCGGACCCAACCCTCCTTCTGACTGCGGTGACCCATCGCAGCTTCACCAACGAAAACAGCCGCGGTGGGCAGCCTCATAACGAGCGCTTGGAGTTCTTGGGCGACTCGGTACTGGGTCTCTTGGTCACGGAGCTTTTGATGACCCAGTGTCCCGATGCCAGCGAAGGGTATCTGTCGCTCATGCGCTCGCGGATCGTCAGCGAAAGCTCGCTGGCCGAGCTGGCGCGCAGCATGGATCTGGGACGGGCGCTGCGCGTCGGGCGCGGGGAAGAGCTGAACGGTGGCCGCGACAAACCATCGCTCTTGGCCGACGCATTCGAGGCGGTCCTTGGGGCGCTGTTCGTCGACAGTGGCTTTGCCGTCTGTCAGGCGGCGGCGCAGCGCCTGCTTGTGCCGCTTGTCGTGCAGGCTCATCAGCACGGCGGTAGCGACGAAAAATCGGCCCTGCAAGACCTGCTGCAGCGCCTGCGGCAAGCGCGACCGCGCTATGAAGTGATCGCGACATCGGGCCCCGAGCATGAAAAGACCTTTGACGTCGCCGTATACCTGGATGACCGTCGACTTGCCGTCGGCAGCGGGCGCAGCAAGCGAGCCGCTGAGCAAGCCGCGGCCGGGCAGGCGCTGCAGGTTCTAAATCAAGAGCTGGCGTAAGCCACCGTCGACCGTCGCCGACGACGCTCTGCGCTGGGTCGCGCAAACCGAGAGCCGTGCGTCCTTGGGGCGGCTTCATTCCATCGCTTAAGGCGCTTCGTCGACGAGCCCGACGACAGACCCCAGCTTGACCTGGGCGCGGCCGCGGCTGCCGACGCGATGTCGCTGCCACTCGGCCTCGTCGCGCGCCGTAAAGACCTCTTCGCGCTTGCCCTTGTCAAGCTGCAGGCGCAGGCGATAGCTCTCTTGCCGCTTGCCGGCTCGCTCGCGCCGCGACAGGCCCTCGACAGTCGGCCACGTCGGCTGCGAGCTGTCGTCGCTGCCGCCCGCTCGCAAGGTCCTCGTCGTGCGCCAGGTCGTATCGACTTCGTACGAGCAGAACGGCTCATAGACTGGCTCTTGCTTGTACTTGGTGCGGGTCTTTTTCACGTGGCGCATGCGGTATCTGGCGCACTCGCGCTGGGTCTTTCTGACGGTCTTGGTCTTCTTTTCCCAGCTCAGGCAGGTCTTGACCGACACGCCGCCCTGCGTCTTATAGCCGTGCTCGGTGCAGCGCTTGCCGTCGTCGACCTCGTCCTCGATGGTGCGAGTCTCCCAGTCTTCGCAGCGGCTGCGATCTTCTTCGTCTTCAAAGTACGTCTCGCTGCCGATCGGCACGTCGATGTTCTTGCGAAACGTGCGCTGACAGGCGGTGTTGTACGCGCCCGACGGCAGATCCGACTGCCAGTCGCGGCTGGCTTTTTTTTGCAGGGTCTCGATCTCGATGCTGCGTTCCCAGCTTCGCCCGACGACGGTGTAGCCAACCTTTTTGCCGGGGCCAAACAGCAGCCACAGCCCGCCGACGAGCAGCAGCACGAGCAGCCACGGCCAGACTCGGCGCGACGAGGGACCGCCCCCTGCCCCAGCCGGCTGCGTCGGTGGCTGCATCGACGGCGGCTCGGCATCACCACCGCCGCGGCGCTGCACGGCCTGCGGGCGATACGTCGCGGCCTCGCTTTCGCGGATCACTTCGCTTTTGGCTTCGTGCGTCGATTCCGCTAAAGGCCCGTCGCAGGTGGGACAGCGCTCGGTCGGCTGCCCGTGCTTGGGCCCGCTGGTGTAGACCGGCGGCACCTGCGTCTTGCAGAACGCGCAGTACAGCCACGGTCCCACGGCAAGAGCGCGGCCTTGCTCGCCCGCGATGCGCCGCCCCGTCGCGACGGCGAGCTGCGCGCTTTGGTCTTTTTCGGCGCCGCAGGTCGGGCAGCTTGTGCGGGTCCCGGCGATTCCCTGCTCGCCGCAGCGAGAGCACCGCCACACGTTTTCGACGATCTCGGGCTTGGTGCCACAGCTTCGGCACTGCTCGGGTAGCTCTTGGTGAACCTCGCCGCACTCATGGCATTCCCAGCGCATGAAAACACGATACTGCAGCCAGCCTATGCGCTCTGCGAAACGCGAGCAAAAATCGGATACGATGCAAGAGGATGCCTCGTTCCTGCACGCTGGCCGCGCCCCTGGATGTTGGGCTGCCTGTCTGTTTGGGTCGCGCCGTCTGGTTTCGAGCCGGTTGCCGGCTGCCCCGAAGTCGGGCAGCACACCGGCCGTGTCTGCAGCGTCGAGCGGTCAGCGGACGCTGGGCCATCTTGTGGCTGATCGCTTGCCTTTTGCTCGTCGGACGTTCTGATGCCACCTGGGCCGGCAAGCCGCGCTGTCGCTTGGAACAGGTCGACCTGGGCACCTTTGAAAAACACAGCCAGATCAAGGTCATCGGCGGCCGCGTCGAGCTGGAAGGAACGCTGACCCCGGATCAGCCCCCGCCGGTACACCGCCTGCTCGTCGGCGGGAAGACCGTTGCCAAGGCGGAAAAGGTCGAGCCCTTTGAGCGCAGCGGACGCGACCTATACATCGCGCTTCTGATCGAGAACTCGGCGCTGTATGCCCCGTCGATCGAAAAGATCAAAGAGGCGGTCAAAGAGTTTCTGGAGTCGCTGCCGCCTCGGGTCAAGGTGCGGCTCTTTTTGTACGGCTATGAGATTGAACCGCAGCCGAACTTCATGCCGGCACCAGCCGTCACGTCGCTGATCGACGACATCAACCCCGATGATCAGGGCGACGTGCAGCTCTTGCGGGCCATCAGCGCGGGGCTGTCGGCACTCAACAAGGTCCAGCCGGGTCACGACAAAGACGGCAAGGCGCTACCTACCCCACGAAAAGTGATGGTTGTGCTGTCGGATGGATTAAATGAACTGATGGATCGCAAGAGCTTCCGTCGCACAGGCGATCTGTTGCGACAGAGCAATGTGTCGCTATTCCCCATCGCGTTTTCGCCGCGCGACGACCGCGGACCGCTTTTGAACCTGGGCGAGCTCGCCAAGCGCAGCACCGGCACGTTTCGCTGGGCGCAAAAGGACGAGAACCTCAAAGAGCAGTTTCAGAGCCTGTCGGAAGAGCTGCGTCAGACGCCGGTCTTCACGTTCACCAACAAAAAGCTCGATATCGACGACCTGCGCATCGCGACGTTTGGTCTGCAGTGTGCAGAGCTCAAGTCGCCGCCGTTTTCGTTTACTGGCGTGCCGCCCAAGAAGCCGAGTCGCTGGTGGCTGTGGCTGATCGGCATGCCGCTGGGCTTGGTCGCGCTGTGGGGCCTGGCCATGCTGGCGGCCTTCCTGCTGAAGCGTCGCGCTGCCAAGCTGGGGATCTCTGTCGCAGCGCCCGGAACACCTGCCGGGCCTGGACGGCCGGCGGGACCTGCGGTGGCGGCTCCTGCTGCGGCGTATCAGCCGGTGCCGATCCAGCCCGGCGGACGCCTGTACACCGCGACGCTGATCGGCATTGGGGCCGGCCCCTTGGGTGGCCAGCGCATCAAGGTCGAAGCCAGCCTGATGATCTGCAAGGGGCAGTATCCATCGGCACCCGGCGTGCTGTTCGTGCCCGACGATCCCAGCCTGGGCGAGCGCCACTGTGAGCTGCGTCGTGACGGCGCGGGCTTTGCCCTGTTCGACGGCGGGGCGGCCAGTGGTTCGTTCATCAACGATCGCCGCGTGACCGCGCCCACTCGCCTTGCGGATGGCGACATCCTGCGCCTGGGCCAAGCGACGCAGTTTCGCTTCCGGCTGGACGACTGAGGCTCGGCTGCGGGATAACAGAACCCCACGCTCCGTGGTCGTCTATGAACCCAGCCTGCGCCCTCGTCGTCGAAGACGAAGAACCATTCCGTGCCGTCGTCGGTGAAATCCTGCAGACGGCGGGATACCTGCCGGTCCTTTGCGCAAGCGGTGAAGAGGCCATCGCCCTGGCCGAAAAGCGCGCCTTCGATGTCGTGATCAGCGATGTGCGACTGGGCGACGGTGCCGATGGCATGGATGTGCTCTCGGCGCTGCAGCGCTTGCAGCCGCGGACGCCCGTGATCTTGATGACGGCGTTTGGCGACGTCGAAAACGTCATGAAAGCCATCCAGCAGGGGGCCTATGACTACATCTCGAAGTTTCCGTTTCAGCCCCGCGAGCTGATCCAGACCGTCGAGCGCGCGTTGGAACGGCGGCGCCTGCTGGCCGAAAGTCGAGGCCAGCGCCGCGAGGTCAAGAGCCGCCTGCGCGAGATCGTCGGCCGCTCGCCCGCCATGCTGGACGTGTACAAGCTGGTGGCCCGCGTCGCGGTGTCGATGTCGACGGTGCTGGTGGTCGGCGAGTCCGGCAGCGGCAAAGAGCTGGTGGCCCGCGCCATCCACAATCACTCACCGCGTGCGGCTGGGCCGTTCGTCGCTGTGAACTGCACCGCGCTCACCGAGACACTTCTTGAGTCCGAGCTGTTTGGCCATGCCAAGGGCGCGTTTACCGGTGCCATCCAAAGCAAGCGCGGCCTGTTTGAAGAGGCGCAAGGCGGCACGCTGTTTCTCGACGAGATCGGCGACATCAACCCCAAGATGCAGGCACAGCTTCTGCGCGTGCTGCAAGAGGGCGAGATCCGCCGTGTTGGTGGCAGCGAGCCGATCCGCGTCGACGTGCGCGTGGTTGCGGCCACCAATCGCGATCTGGAAGAAGAAGTTCGCAGCGGTCGCTTTCGCGAGGACCTGTACTTCCGCATCAACGTCGTCACCATCCACTTGCCGCCGCTGCGCGAGCGCCGCGAAGACATCCCGCTTTTGGTCGATCACTTCTTGAACAAGTACGCCCAGCGCGAGGGTCGCAGCGAGGCTGGCATCTCGGACGATGCGATGCATCTGCTTGCGCAGTACAGCTGGCCCGGCAACGTGCGCGAGCTGGAAAACGTCATCGAGCGTGCCCTCGCGTTGTCCAAGGGCGGCATCATCCTGCCGTCGGATCTGCCGCGCGAGCTGCGTGGCGAGTCGGAAAAATCAGCCAGTCCAGCCCAGTCGAGCAGCAGCGGCATGGCCCTGATCGAAGACCGACCGACGCTGGCCGAGCTAGAGCAGCGCTATGTCTCGCTGATCCTGCAGCAGGAAGGCGGCAACAAGAAGCGCGCAGCCGAGATCCTGGGCATCGATCGGCGCACGCTGTATCGCACGCTCGATCGCAGCCACGAACGCGGCACTCGCCCCCCCGAGCGAACGAGTCCCCTGCCGACCAGCGGCCATGCCGGAAGCGGGGCATCTGGGACATCGACCGGCACATCCGAGAGACCCGGCGACGCCGAAGACGCCTAGCTGGTGCCTCGTCCCCGACGGACCGCAACAGGGGGATGGACTTCGATATGATCAGCCTCGCCGATCGTTAGGAGTCGGGCACGGATGCGGGCATGGGCTGGGCTGTTCGGGCTGAGCATGATCCTCGTCACCGCGGGAAAGGCGGCGGCGGCGGATGCATGCAGCGATCTCGTCGAGCGGCCCGCTGCGCAGCGGATCGAGAACCCGTGTGTTGTATGGGTAGAGCACGCCATGGCGGACCTCGACGCCCGCATTACACCGCGCTGTCGCGATGCCGCCCGAGCGGGCACAGCCACCGAGACGCTGGCGAGGCTGGTCGCCATCGCGCAGGAACGCGTCCGCGTCGAGCCATGCGCCCTGCAAGAGCGGCAGTGGGCCAAGTATGCGCTGTGTCGACTGCGTCCAGCCGGCCATCGCGACTGGCTGCGCTGGGGTGTCACCGACGGTGTCGGTAAGTACGATGTACCTGATCGCTTGCTCACCACATGCCTTTCGGCGCTGCAACAAGACGGCGATGCCGGCGCGCTGCTTGATGCTGTGGATTTTTATGCGGCCCAAGCACAGCAGGGGGTCATGCACATCCAGGTGCTGCGGACGCTGATGCAGCTTGATCGCGAGGTCGTGATGCTGCGCCTGCTGCCCCGCTTTGAAGAGGCCATTTCCCGTGGCCTGAGTCTGCGCTCATGGCTGCATTCGCTCTTGTGCGATCCCAAGGAAGAGCATCGGCCACCGGGTGTAGCGGCGGCCTGCGACGCATCCACTGCGCGGGCAGCCGAACAGCGCCAGCGCGAAGAAGCCGAGCAAGAGCGGCAAGCTGCCGCGCGACGAAGAGACCGGCAAGACGAGCTACGCACCGCACGACCCATCTTGCGTGGCCTGCAGGTGTTCTTGACCGTGGCCTCGGTCGGCGTGACCAGCGTCAAGCTCGGCTATACCTTTGGCTCAGACGATCTGCCCACGCGGCAAGCGCTGACCACGCTTTCGGGCATCCATTCCGGGGTCTTCACCGTCCTTGACGCCTTTGTTCTGCGACGCCGGACCGACCTGCCAACGGTGGTCCTCATGTCCCTTTTGCTGCCGGTCGGTGCGCTAGCCGGCGGAGGCATCGCGTACGGCGCCAGCCAGCACCCAGCCAGCTTGGCCGTCTTGGCCAGCACCCAACAGGCCTTCACCCTGGCTTCGGCCTTGGCGTTCATCTGGTCGGTGCCCATCGAGTAGGCGCTGCGCTCGACGGCAGGTGTGCAGCCTCGTCGCTGCCTCGTCGCTGCTTCGTCGCTGCTTCGTCGCTGCTTCGTCGCTGCTTCGTCGCTGCTAGACGTCGGCAAGCAGGATGGCGGGGCCGCTTTTTTTGGCGCGGGCGTGCAGCGTGATGCGCAGGCCCAAGGTGAAGTCCTCGGGATCAACGGCATCGTCGTCGCGCACTGCGCTGGCATCTTGATCCATGGACAGGATGGTCGAGCGACCGCAGAAGCGCGTCGGTGCGTGGTTGGGTTCAGACTCGTCGCCGAAGGTGTTGGCGGCGATGAAGACTCCGCGAAAGCCGCGCAGGCGATAGCACCAATACGGCAGGACATCGCTGCCTTGATCGAGCCAGTTGGTGCAAAAGGCGACGATCAGCGGCTGCGTCGCGCTGTGCTCGCGCAGAAAATCGACGAAGCGATCGTCGTTGAGATCCATGCAGATGCCAACGCAGAGCCGCCCCAAAGGCGTATCGACGATCGGGTACGGCGTGTCTCCGTCGGTGGCCCAGGTTGTGTCGGCGCTGAACAGCAGGCGCTTGCGATAGTTGTAAACCAGCGAGCCATCGGGACCGATGACGCGAGCCGAGTTATAAAGCCGCGGCGGCTGCGCGGCTGCGCTTGGCGACTGTGTCGGTGCGTGCTCGGGATAGCCGCAGACTAGGTACAGGCCATGGCGACGGGCCAGCGCCGACAGCGTCGGGAAGCTGCCAGCGGTGGCCGGCTCGCAGCGCGGGGCAATCGTCGCCGCGTCGGCAAATAAGTACCCGCTGGTCGCCATTTCAGGACAAACCACAAGGTCGGCTCCGGCCTGCGCGGCCTGCTCGATCAGTGCGCACAGGGCCGCCAGCGACTGCTCAGGCTGGGCCTTCTGCGCTTTGAACTGCAGCGCAGCGACCCGCGTCACTTGGGAGTGCCTCGCTTGACCAGGCGCGCGGCCTTGGGGCTCTTTTTCGTCGCGGCGGTCCCGTCGGTCTCGGCACGGCCCTGGGCTGGGCTGGGCGCTGCGCTCGGCGGGGCATTCTGTGGGATCAGGGCGGTTCGCAGCGCGTCCTGGTTCTTTCTAAGCTGCGCGATGCGGCTCTGCGCCGCGCGGACCAGCGTCGCCGGGGCATGGGGTTTGGGCGTGACCAGACGAATCGCCGACTCCAGCGAGTCGACGGCTTCTTGCGTGCGGCCGAGCGCGTGCAGCAGGTTGGCGCGCAGCTCATACATCGACACGCGACGGGGCCCCTGCGCCAGCGACAGTGCGCGCTCGATGGCGGCGCGTCCCTCGTCGAGGCGCCCCATGTCGAGGTACAGGCGAGCCAAGCGAGCCGGCGGGTTGTAGTCCTTGGGCATGGCCCGCTGCGAGGCAAGCAGCATGGCTTCCGCCGGGGCATAGCGCTTCAAGCGGCGGTAACAGTCCAAGCGGTGCGCGTCGTACGTGGCGGCGGCGACGGGATCCTTGGCCAGGGCCGCGGCCGTCTCAAGCACGGCCAAGCGCTCGACGGTATAGCGCTCGACGGCAGGGGCATCGGTCAGCGCTTCGGCCAGCTCGGTCAAGGTGCCATAGCCATCGCTGCGATCGTCGGGCAGAAGCGGCGCCTGCGGATCGCGAACCAGGGCTTCCAAGTGGCCGCGCAGCTGACGGCGCAAGCGCTGCTGCACGTCGACTTCGCCAAGTCGCCCGGCGCAGTCCGCGCCATACGAGAAAAAGTCCGTGGCGGTGGCGTCGCGGCCGACTTCGTGATGCGACAGATCAGCCAGCTCGGCACAGGCGCGATACTGCCCGGCTTCGCGCAGAGCTTGGATCTGCCCCAGGCGTGCCAGGGCTCGCTGCACCGTCGAGCGCGGGCCCTTTTCGGTCTGCGCCGCGCGAGCCGCTTGGTCATACAGCACAGCGGCCGCTGTCGGATCCGCGGCCAGGGCTTTCGCGTCGGCTTGCTGCAGCAGGGCGGCGGCGGTGACACGCGTCGCGGCTGGCTGTCGATGCAAAAGATCCTGCAGGCGGAACAGCAGCTCGGGCGCGGTCATGGCGCCGGTAAAGCGGGCCACGACCTGCTCGCGTTCGTCGAGCACCAAGATCGTCGGCAGGCTGCGAACGGGATAGCGCTCGACAAAGGCAGCGTTCTGCGGCAGCTCGGTATCGACGGAGAGAAAGACGAAGCGCTCGGCCATGGGCGCAAGCTGCGGGTCGGGGAAGACGACATTGCGCATCGACAAGCAGGTGTGACACCACGGCGCCCAGGCATCGACGAACAGCAATCGCCCACTGTCGCGGGCCCGCTTCTGTGCCTGTGGAAAGTCGTCTTCGATAAACGGCAGCACGCTGCGCGGGCCCGGCACTGCTTGGGCGGGGCCAGGGGCGAGCGGCGGTGCTGCCCAGGCCGACCCCACCGTCGACAGCAGCGCGCCGAGCAGGCCGGCCGAGACCACGGCAGCCACGCGCCGCGGGCCTGCACCCAGGGGGGAATTACGCCACGGAAACCACGTTTGAACGCGTCGAAGCATAGCCCACGGTACACAGCCGCCACGGGCCCGGCAACAGGCTTGCGTACGTCGCTGCAATGCGGTCGTGGCAAGGGGAAAGGCATGGATTCGCGACGCGGTCCGCGCTTGAATAGCGCCACTTCCGATCTCAACCCCTTCGAGGTGTCCCATGCGTCCTTCCGTGCGTTCTCGTCTGTGTACAGCCCTGCCGCTGGTTTCTTTTCTGCACTGCGAATCCGGCCAGAGCCCGCCGCTCGATCTAGGCAAGCCGACCTGCGTCGCGCTGGATGCGGCCCAGTCTTGGTCCGGAACGAACCGCGACAAGCTGGATCAGATGATGCGCAGCTATGGCGTGTGCAGCGATGCGTACGCGGCGAGCAAGAAACCCCTGGCGGTGTTCGACTGGGACAACACGGTGGTCAAAAACGACGTCGGAGACGCGACGTTCTTTTACATGCTGGCGCACGATCAGATCCGGCAGCCGCCCAGCAAGAACTGGCGCTTCACCAGCCGCTTCATTACGGGCGATGCCGTCTCGGCCTTGGACACCGCCTGTGGCAGCGCTGCGGCAGCCGGGGCGCCGCTGCCCACCTCGACAAACATGGCCTGCGCAAAAGAGATCCTCAGCATCTATGTCGACGGCAAGACCACGGGGGGCAAGGCGGCCTTTTCTGGCTGGGACTATCGCCGGATGGAGCCAGCGTATGCCTGGCTATCGCAGCTTCTGGCCGGATACAGCAAGGCGCAGGTGCAGGGCTTTGCCAGCACGGCCAAGACGGAAAACCTGGCAAGCCCCATCGACAGCAAGCAGACGATCGGCGGCGTACAAGTGACAAGCTGGGTTCGCGTGTACGACCCGATGAAGAACTTGATCAGCGCGCTTTCGCAGAATGGCTTTGATGTGTGGGTGGTCTCGGCCTCGCCGCAGCCCATCGTCGAAGTCTGGGCCGCCGAGGTCGGCATCGCTGCCGATCACGTCATCGGCATCCGCAATGTCGAGAGCGCTGGCGTGTATGGCTATGACCTTCTGGGCTGCGGCGATGTGCCAAATGGCACCAATGATGGCTCGGGCAACGCGACGGGGAACAGCCTGATCACGTACATCGACGGCAAGCGCTGCTGGATCAACAAGGTCATCTATGGCGACAGCACAGCGGCGGCTCTGCAGCGCAACCCCGACGTCAGCAAGCGGCCGGTGTTTGCCGCGGGCGACTCGGACACCGACATCACATTTCTGCAAGACACGACGGGGCTGAAGCTAGTCATCAACCGCAACAAGAAAGAGCTCATGTGCAACGCGTACGGCAATGCGGGCGGCCGGTGGATCGTAAATCCCATGTTCATTCAGCCGCGACCGCAGCAGACGACGCCGTACACCTGCAGCAGCAACGCCTGCAAAGATGCCGCGGGTGCCTCGGTGCCATGCCGCGACGAAAACGGCGCCGTGATCGCCGACCAAGCCGACACGGTGTTCTAGCGCGACGCAGTCATGTGCCGGATTCTCCGTCCGTAGCCGCGCTGGCATCGGCGCCTGCGCGCCCAACACAAACGACGATCCAAAGGCCACGCAGTACGCAGGCTTTGCATCCCATCGTGTGTTGCGGCCAAGGACGTTCTACAGGGTGCTAGCTCGACGGATCGTCGCGTGGCTGGGACGTCGTTTGAAGCTCGGCAACGAGCTCGTGTCCGATGCGTCGGTCATCATGCGTCAGCAGGCTGTACGCGGCTTCTCGCAAGAGCCCATGCCGGAAGTAGTACTTGGCCTCGCTTCCTGCCTGCACACCGACGGTTTTTTCGAGGATCTCAGCCTCGCGCAGGATGCGCAGCCAGCTATCCAGCTCATCTGCCGAGTCAGGACCCAAGAGCACACGCAGACCCTCGCTTGGGAAGGGGCCTCCGAACAAGCTGGCCGCCCGGACGACACGACGCGCCCCGCGCTCAAGCCCGCTCAGTCGAGCTTGCAGCATGGCGAGGATCGTCATCGGCGTGGGCAGCTCGACATCGGGAGTGATCGGCGTGCCGCGCTTCAAGCCGCGGATGATCTCTTCGATGAAAAGCGGATTGCCGCCGGCCTGCGCCAAGATGCGCTGCAGAACCGACGCGGGCAGCGGTCCGCTGGCTACACCGCCGGAAAGACGCAGTGGACGCAGAAGCTCGGTCACCAGGCGCTCACTGGCTCGACGGCTGAGGCCACCGAGCGCGATCTCTTGAACGCGATCGGCCCACAGACGAGGAAACAGCGTTGTCACTTCTGGTCGGCCCAGCGCCAGCACGGCCAGGGGCAGCTCGGCCAGCTCACGCAAGGCGGCGCCCACTAGCTCGACGCTCGCCACATCCGCCCACTGCAGGTTGTCCAGGATCAGCAGAACAGGTCGCAGGCGGCACTTCGCGCGCAGCAGATCGAAAAAGGCGCTGCAGATCTCGCGGCTCATCAGGCGGGGATCACTGCGCGCCAAGCGCAGACGCGGGCTCTCGGTGTCTTCAAACGGGACCCCGCACAGCTCGCCAATGAACTCGGTGACACGGCTCTGCTCGGATGGGCGTACGCAGCGGCTGACATGGGACAAGAGCTTCTGACGCTGCGTCTCGATCGGCTCGCTGGCGGCGATGTGGCCCAGCCGGAACAGCGCACTGCTCAAAAGACCAAATGGTGCGCCTGCGCTCAGCGCCGTCAGTTGACCGATCCATACCTCGATCTCTTCGTCTTCGCCGCGACTGTGTAGGCGCCGCAGAAGCTCGTGCCGCACGTGTGTCTTGCCGATGCCTTGCGGGCCCTTGATCAGCATGGCGTCGGCCTTGCTCTCGTCGCGGCAGCCCGCCAGCATGGCTTCAATCATGCTCAGCTCGGCATCGCGCCCCAGGCAGGGTGACGACCCGCTGCGACTTGCGACGTCGTCTGTGTTGGGATCAACACTCTGCGCCACCAAGACCTGTTCACCGGACAGACCGCGCGAAAGCACAAACAGGCTGTCCAAAAGACCCGCCGAGACTTCGTCGAGAACGATGCCCTCATCGAGCGTCGTGCGCTCTAGCAAGGCTTCGGCGCACTGCACGACATCGCCGCTGGGCAGCGGCAGGAATGGCTCACCACAGCCTGTAGCCAGTGCCACGCGCGCCTCGGGCCAGCGCTCTTGCAGCTCCAGCGCGGCACGAGCCGCCTGCAGCGCCTGATCGATGGCATTGGCGGCCCCACCGATCATCGCCAGCAGACTGCCATCGTCACGCCACGCCACCCGCATGCCAAGGCGGCGCAGCTCGTCGGCCAGCTCTTCGCGAAACGTGGTACTTAGCTCAGTCCCTTGCACATCCAGCGTCGGGCGCGGCAGCGCCTCTGAGCGCTCGCGCGGCACCGCCAAGACGACACTCATCAGCTCAAGCTCCAGCGTGCTGAGCTGTCGCAGCGCGGGCTTGGCCGTGCTTCCGCCCATCCCTTCTAAAAAGGCCGTGCTGCCGAGGATGCGCTCAACCGCCGACAGAAGCGCACTGGCATCATGGGGACGCTCGCCGGGCTGCTTGGCCAGCATGCTGTGTACGAGGTCGGCCACGATCTCGGGCACGTTGGGGCACAGGCTGCGCAGCGAAGTCGGCTCTTCAAACAACACGCGCGCCAGCTGAGCCGCGACGTGCTCCGCCACAAAGGGCGGGCGACCGCTCAGGCACTCATACAGCACGCAGCCCAGAGCAAACACGTCCGCGCTGGGCCCGATGACCCGATCGCCCCGTGCTTGCTCGGGCGACATGTACTCGGGCGTGCCGATGAGGTGTCCCGACTGCGTGGCCGCACCGCTCGCCGCCTGCATGCCCCCTGTTCCGCTCTGCAAGCGCGCAATGCCAAAGTCCAAAAGCGTCACCCGCTCAACCCCACCCTGCCGCAAAAACAAGTTCGATGGCTTCAAGTCGCGATGCAGGACGCCGCGGCGGTGGGCCAGGCTTAGGGCGTCGGCGACGCGGCGCAGCAGGAGGAGGCTCTCGCGCACAGACAGAGGGCCGCGGGTCAGACGGTGGGCCAGGTCTTCTCCGTCGAGCCACTCCATAGCCAGGTACAGATAGCCGGCTGGCGTGTGGCCGTGCGCAACGTACGAGACGATGCCGGGATGCTGCAGCAGCGCCAGCAGGTTGGCCTCGCGCACAAAGCGCTCCATGTCGTTGGGATTCAAGCCCCGCGCACTCGCCAGCTTGACGGCGACCATCGCTCCACTGTGGCGATCGAGGGCGCGATACACCGTGCCCATGCCGCCGCTGCCGGCTAGCTCCAAGAGTTCGAAGCGACCCCCGATCAGCTGCCCAACGAGTGGGCCGCTTGGCGAAGCGCCACCGGGTGCCGCTGCGCTGCCAACCGGCGAACCGGGTTCCGACCCCATGCTCTGGGATGAGCTCTTGGCCTCGCTCATTGCGTCCTTCCTGGCCATCGGTTCTGAACACAGGCACACGCCAAGCGCAAAAGCCCTCAGTCCCGTTTATTTATGAAAATTCATTGTATTTCAAATTACTCATCTGTAACGCTGAAACGCGGAGGTCCCCGCATGTCGAGCCCATCGAGACGAACGCTGCTTCGCGCGCTCCCCCTCTTGCCATTTGCCGGTTTGCTCCTCGGGGCAAGCGACGCTCAAGCCGTTCACTATGCGGCTCTGCTGTGCAATCGCTGCGGCTTCGGCAACAAGAAGAACAACTGCGCTCGCTGCGGCAAATGGATCGGCAGCAGTCGGATCGCGGCTCGCCTGTGCAGCACGCATGGCTTCGGCAACAAGAAGAACAACTGCGCCGTCTGCGGCAAGTGGGTCGGAAGCTCTCGCCAGATCGCGTTTCTGTGCAACGGCTGCGGCTTCGGCAACAAGAAGAACAACTGCGTCATCTGCGGCAAGTGGGCGCCGTAAGCAGCGCGGCCCGCGGCTACTGTGGCAGCGAGTCCCAGCGCTTGGCGCGGTCGAGCATGTCGTCCGCTTCGAGCTGCTTGGCACTCGACGTCACCCGCGCCCGCAGATCCGAAAAGAACTGCGCGGCTTCCTCGGCTCGACCGGCCAAAAGCGCGGCCTGACCGCGCAGCAGCAGGGCCTGATCGACGAAGCGCCCGTCGGGAAGACCGGCGCTGATCGCCAGGCCTAGCTCGGCCTGGGCTTCGTCATACGCTCCGCGCTCGTACAGCAATCGCCCCAGGATGTAATGCGAAAGGCCATGCTCTGGCTGAGCCAAGATCGCGTCGCGCAGCAGGTACACAGCCAGCGCGTCGTTGCGTCCATCCATTGGACGCAGACGATGGCTGCGCAGCGCCTGCGGCTCTCCCACCAGCACACGCAAGATCGCGTCGCGCACGGTCGGCGAAACGCCGCGGTCCACCACAGCCTCTGCGGGGCCATCGGCCGAGGCTCCGGCGACCGCTTGCGGGCTCGCTGCGTCCGTCGTCAACACCGCAAGCTTCGCCGCAAGCTGACGGCTGGCCGCTTCGCTATCGGGCAGTGCTGCCGCAAAGCGATAGCGCGTGCGCGCCGCATCCAGATCCCCGCGCAGTACGGCCAGGTCACCCAGACGGGCCGCGGCTCGCGATTCCAACACAGCAGTCCGCCGCGGATGGGCCATAAGCTGTTCAGCGACCTGCGCGGCTTCATCGAAGCGCTCGGCAGAAATCAGCAGCTCAAGTCGCTCGGCTTGGTGCTGTGGCTCGTCGGGATCGTCGAGGCAGACCGAGGTCACAAGCCGCAGAGCGAGATCCAAGTCTCCGCTGCCGACCGCCTGCCTGGCCTTCTGTTTGCGCACCGCTAGATCGTGCGCGCAGACCTTGTGAAATACCGCGGGCCGTCGCAAGCGCTCATGCGCCACATCGCGTTCAGCCGACTGCAAGGGCTGCTGATCGATGAACGTCCGCCATGCGCTTTCAAGCTGGGCAAACGGGGTCGCAAAGGCAGCGGCAAAGTCGGCTGGTGAGCCTCCGCGTCGGTACGCGGCCAGAAGCGGCGCGGGGCCGTGACGATCGAGCAAGAAACGACAGAACGACCCGGCCAGCACATACGCGCGGCTGGCCGGCACGCGATAAAAGCCCAAGCCAAACACCGCAGAGAGCGGCGGTTCCAGTCCGGCTTGCCGCATCGCGCGCACGGTCTGATGCGCGTCCAGATCGCCGCTGGCTCGAAAGTCCACAGCGACGGCGATGCCCTCGATCAGGCCGGGCTGCGGAATGCCCATGTGCGTCGCCAAGCGCAGCAGGCGATCGCCCGCGGCACCCGCGAATATGTGCGCCAGCTCGTGTCGCAGCACGGGATGCGGCCAGCCCTCGTGGTGCAGATAGATCTCGCGGCGCCATGGCTTGGCGATATAGGTCCATGCTGCGCCCATCAGGCGTCGCTTTTCCTCGACGGTATCGAACAGGTAGCTGACCACGCGCGCAGACTCGCCGGACGCCGAAGGTGCGATGCCGAGCTGTCGCAGCAGCCAAGGTGACTGCCAGGTTGGCTCGACGCCCAGCGCCTCGCGCAGCTGCTGATAGCGCAGCTCGTGCTCGCGCGCGAGCAAGCGAATGTCGCGCGCCACGGCGCCTCCTGGGCGATAGCGCAGGATGAAGTGCGACGTGCGAAGCTCCGACGACAGGTAGCGCTGCAAGGTGGCCACATCGCCGCGACAGCCCAGCCGCGCCGCGGAAAGAAACAGCGATAGCGCCACGGCGCCGGCAAGCCCGCTGGCCAGCAGCAGACCGACGCGACTTCGTTCTCCTTGACCGCGACGCCCCAGGCGCGACCCACGCGATGCAGAGCCGGCCACGCGCAGACCCAGCGACTCGCCATCGAGCAGCCAGGCACACAAAAAGAGCCCGGCCAAGACCGCCGCTGCATGCAGCGCTCGCGCCGCCAAGAACGCCGTCGTGATCTGGATGTCTTCGTCGTACAGAGCGCCGGGGTAATAGCCAAAGAACGGGTCGAAAAGAAAGATCGCCGGGCTGGCTGCAAAGCGCAGCAGCGACCACAGCAGCGAAGCGATCAGAGCCAGCAAGCCGACCAGGTACGCGCGCCCACGCGTTCGCGTCAGCAGGCCCGCCGCCAGGCCGACGAAGACCGCGCACGCCGACGAGAGCATCGGCATCATCGCGAAGAAGGCCAGCCCGGCCGCGACATTGCAGTTGCGCACACGCAGGCCGTTCAGAAGCAGAAGCACAAGTGGCAGCAGCAGCAGCGTCCATACCCCGATCAAGCCGCGTAGATACAGCTGCATCACCGTCGCAAGTGGCGCCGCATCGGCCTCGTCCGCGCGCACCTGAGCGCTGGCCGGAAGCGCCCGTCGCCCCGCTCGTCCCGACGCAGGAGATCCCGACTTTGCCGCGCGTCCGGCTCCACGACCACCGCGCCCCAGTAGCACCGAGCGAATCCCCTGCCGGATGCCTGCGATGGCAGCGAGCAGCGACAGGACAAGCGCCGATTCGTACCCAAGGACGTTGAACAAGGGCACCCAGCACAGCACGACACCGACAAGGAAAAAGACCATGCCCCACAGCCAGCTCGCCCATGCGCTGCCGCTGTGCCCACGACTGCCTCGCCCTTCGCCGTGGCGCCTGGCGACGTCGGCTTCTGCTGGCGAACCCGATGCTGAGCCCGATGCTGGGGACGTTGACTTCATCGCGCGGCGCAGTTTAGCCTGCGGGTTCACGGTCGTATAGATGGCAGAGACCTTACCCACGTCGTCGTCCAAAGCCCTTGCTGCGAATGCGGCAGCGGCTTCATCTGGTGGTGCCTTGCGTTTCCTGCGCTTTTTGGCACCGAACTTGGTCACCGCGGGCTCGATCGTCTGCGCCGTGCTGTCCATGCAAGCCGCCCTGCGTCGCGACTGGGTCAGCGCTTGCTTCTGGATCTTGTACTCGACGATCACCGACAAGTTTGATGGCCTGGTCGCCCGCGGCCTGAAAGCCAGCACGCCCCTCGGTGTTCAGATGGACTCGCTGGCCGATTTGCTGAACTACGGTTTCATGCCGGCCGCCGTGGTCTATGCCTGGTTCAGCGCCCACCCATCGCTGGGCTGGAGCAGCGGACTTCCGCTTGTGCTCTTGCGCGCCATCTGCGTTTTGTACGCCGTCGCCGCGGCTTTCCGGCTGGCCCGCTTTAACGTCAGCGTCGGCAGCCCTGACTTTTTCTTCGGCACACCGACGACGTTTGCCGGTGGCATGTTGGCGTCGATGCTGCTCTGCGCCATGAAGTACGGTGACCCCGCGCTGAGCCCCGACGTCGACTTCCCTGGCATTCGTTTCTTTGGCAGCGTGCGTCTCGATACGTGGGTGCCGCTTCTGCCGTGCGCGCTGCTGTTCTTTTCCTGGTCGATGCTCAGCTCGTGGCGCGTGCCCAAGGGCGGACGCATCAAGAACCGCTTCGTCAACCACTACATCAGCGGCTTGGTCATCGTCGGCTGGCTGTTCAGCATCGTGCGCTGGCTGCCAGAGCTCGTGGTGTTCGGCGGCGTGCAGTTCTTGTTGTGGGCCGTCTACGCACACTTTTTCCAGACGCCCAAGGAAAAACCCGAGCCCATGTTTCCCGTCTAGCTGCGACGCACCCGGCTCGACGTGACCGAGGCCCCAAGCGACCACAAGGCCGCATAAGCGCAGGCCCGGACCCGGCCGATGTTTCCGGGGCATCGTCGCAAGCACGCGTTGACCGCCTCGAAACATCGTGAGATTTTATTGTAAGGCCATGTACTTTTTGGCTCTCACCAGCCAAAGCCATGGCCTGACAATCCATGCCCCTGCGTACACCTCATCGAATCGATCCCAAGTGGACGCCGCCCGAGACGTTCGACGAGTACCGACTGCTGTGTCCGTTGTCGGAAGGAGGCATGGGCAAGGTCTATCTCGGGCATGACTCGCTGCTCGATCGCCCCGTCGCGATCAAGTTCATTCACGCCATCGGCGGGGACGACAACGGCGCGCACGTACGCGAACAGATCCTCAACGAAGCCCGCGCCGCCGCCCGCCTGCAGCACCCCAACGTCGTCACGATCTATCGCGTCAGCGAGATCGACGCGCACCCGATCATCATCTCGGAATTTGTGCGCGGAAAGAACCTCGACGCCGTCGAGAAACCGATGCCCTGGCAGAAGGTGCTGGACATCGGACTCGGTGTTGCGCGGGGCTTGGCGGCAGCGCACCGTCGTGGCGTTCTGCATCTAGACATCAAGCCAGGCAACGTCATTGTGCAAAACGATGGCGAGGTGAAGCTGCTCGACTTCGGCTTGGCCAAGCTGCTCGATCTGGGCATCGGCTGGGGTGGAGCCGAGCTGAACTCCGACGAGATCCGCCGCAGCTCAGCCGCAACGCCAGAGGTCGTGGCGCCCACCATGGACTTCTCGGGCGACCAGGCCGCACTGCTGCTTGCAAGCGCACCGCTGGCGACGCTAGCTCGCGGCGTGGCCATCGACGAGCGCACGGCCCAAGGCGACACATCGGGCAAGGTCTCGCTGAATCCATCGCAGCCCGAGATTCCAAGCTCGGTACGCGCGGACTACGACGCGCTGATCCGCAGCAAGGGTCTCTCGTCCAAGCCCATCCCCGCCAAAAAGACCCCCAAGCCCGCGACCGCCGCCGCGCCAAGCGAGGCCAACTCGTCTGACTTGCTGCCCGTAGCCGGCGATTCTTCGGATAGCGGCGCTGTCACGTCAGAGCTGCCGCGGGTGGGCATGGCCGCCACGCCACCGGCCGGCATGCGACCGATGCCAAGCGGCATGTTGTCATCGCTGGCCTGGTCGCTGCCAGAAGTCAGCTCGGCCAACCGCATCGCCGGCACGCCGCTTTATATGGCGCCCGAGATCTGGCGCGGTGAGCCGGGGACACGTCGAGCAGATATCTACGCAACCGGCGTGCTCTTGTACGAGCTGTGTACCGGCGCACCGCCGTTTGCGGATGTGTCGCTGCAAGATCTGCCGCAGATCGTGAACCAGCGCGATGCGACGCCGCTTTATAGCGTGGCTCCCGCCGTGGATCCGCGGCTGGCCGCGATCATCGACCGCTGTCTGCGACGCGATCCCGCTCAGCGCTTTGCGTCGGGCGACGAGCTGCGCGAAGCGCTCGAACAGCTGCGCCCGAATCAAAAAGCCGAAGCGCTGCCCGAGGGCAATCCCTACCGCGGCCTGTTGGCCTTTGAAGCCGAGCACCGCGGCCTGTTCTTTGGTCGCAAGAGCGAAGTCGGCACCATCCTAGAGCGTCTGCGCACCGATCCCTTTGTTCTGGTCGTCGCAGACTCGGGCATCGGCAAGTCCTCGCTGTGTCGCGCGGGTGTCTTGCCCCACGTCACCGATGGCGCGCTCGGCGGAGGTCGCACGTGGACCGTGCGCTCGATGGTCCCCGGCAAGAAGCCGCTTGCCGCCCTGTGCAACGAGCTGGCCCCGCTGATCGGTCTTTCGGAAGAAGCACTCGCCGCCAAGCTGCGCACCGACCCCAGCGAGCTCGGACGCAGCTTGCACAAACAGCTCGCCGCCGACCGCGGTGTCGTGCTGTTCATCGATCAGCTCGAAGAGATCGTCACCATCGGCGCCGCAGACGAAGCCACCGTCGTCGCCGAGGCGCTGGGCTATCTGTGTTCGCGCATTCACAGCGTGCGCATGCTGATGACGGTGCGCAGCGACTTTCTGGCGCGTGTCGCAGCGCTGCCCGGACTCGGTGAAGAGCTAGCGCGCGGCCTGTATCTTCTGCGCCCCCTGATGCCCGAGCGCATCAAGGAAGCCATTACCGGCCCCGCCGCGACCAAGGGCGTCCACTTTGAAAACGACGAGCTCGTCGATGCACTGGCCAACGAGACGGCGCGCACCGACGGCGGCCTGCCGCTTCTGCAGTTCGCGCTGACCGAGCTTTGGGAAGTGCGCCAGGGCTCGGTCATCACGCAGCGCGCTCTGGACGCCATCGGCGGGGTCTCGGGCGCACTGGCTCGCCACGCCGATCAGGTGATGCTCAGCCTGCCTGACGAGCAGCGCATCGAAGCGCGGCGCCTGCTTATGGCGCTGGTTACCGTCGAAGGAACCCGAGCCCGGCGCAGCCATGACGAGCTGGTGCGCACCCCGGTGGCAGCCCCGGCGCTGGATGCCTTGGTCAAGGCCCGCCTGCTGGTGGCGCGCGACACGGGCGAAGGCGTCTCGTATGAAGTGGCGCACGAAGCCCTGCTTAAAGGCTGGGAAGCGCTGCGCAAGTGGCTGGACGAACACCGCGAGAGCCGCGCCGTCCGTCAGCGCCTGGAAGCCGCCGCCGCCGAGTGGCAGCGCCTGACCAAGCACCGCGACGCGCTATGGGGCCCCAAGCAGCTTGCCGAAGTCGCGATCTTAGAAGCCGTCGACATCGGCGCCCGCGAAGCGCAGTTTCTCGATGCATCCCGCCACGCCCTGCGCCGCAAACAACAGCTCCGCCGCGCCCTCGCCCTCCTCGCGCCCCTGGCCGCCCTGCTTTTGTACGTCGGGTACCAGGTCAAGCAGCGACATGATCTGCGCGAAAAGGTGAATATCCAACTAGCAGAAAGTCAAAAAGCACGCCAACGAGCACAGCAGCTTAGCCAAGAATTGCAGATTGTAAGACAACAAGCATTTTCCGCCTTTGATGCGGCTAAGCGCGATGAAGCAGAAGCAATTTGGGCTCAGGTTCAAGAAAAAACACCTGAAATCGATGATTTATACGCACTGGCCAGTCAAACACTAGAAGCGGGGCTCACGCTAGACCCAACTCGGCAAGATATCAAAGACCGTCTGGCAGACGTGCTCTTTGATCGTGCTATTGCAGCCGAAAACGAGAACAATTCGACCAAAGTTCGCGATCTATTGGCTCGAATGAAATTATATGATATTGAACATAAACGGCAAGACAAATGGAATACTCCGACCGAAATAAATCTCCAGATTAATCCCAACGGTGCTCAAGTTACGGCTGCGCGATATGTTGAAACAAAAAGAAAATCTCTTGAACTACTCCCCGAACAATCAATCGGTTCAACGCATACACATACAAAGCTCTCACCTGGATCCTATATCTTGACAATTCGACATCCAGGGTATGCCGTTGTCAGGTATCCGATATTAGCTCATCGCTCTGAATCCATATCTGTTTCCTTCGAGCTGCCAAAGTTGCGAGATATTCCAGCAGGATATATATATATACCACCTGGCGCATTTCTCTTTGGTTCTGACGAAAATGATGCTTTCCGAAAGAGTTTTCTTGGCACGGCCCCTATACATAAAATTTGGCTACCAGCATATTTGATTTCGCGCAATGAAGTAACCTTTGCTGAGTGGATTGAATATTTGAACGCATTACCGCTTCCTGAACGTGAAAAGCGACGACAAAAATCCGATTCTGGCGCGGTTTCAGGCAGAGTTGAACTCAATCTGCACCCTAATGGCTCTTGGGTATTAACCATTCAACCGGGCAGTGAGGTATATACTGCCGTTGCTAATGAGAAAATTTCCTACAAGAATCGAAAGATTCGCCAAAATGTCAATTGGCTACGCATGCCAGCTACCGGTATTGCTAAATCCGATGCAGAGGAATACGCAAAATGGCTGAATACCTCGGGCCGCCTGCCCGGTGCTCGACTCTGCACAGAGTATGAATGGGAACGTGCCGGCCGCGGCGCCGATAGCCGCGACTACCCGCATGGCTCAGTGCTTCTAAATGATGATGCAAACTTTGATGAGACCTATGCCAAAGATCCTGCCAGCGTGGGCCTTGACGAAGTCGGCTCGCATCCCGTTAGCGAAAGCCCATTTGGCCTCCATGATATGGCAGGAAACGCATTTGAATGGGTTACCTCCAGCGTAGATCCAAGCGAGACAGTAGCTCGTGGAGGCAGCTTCTTCTTTGGATCGCCCGTCCTGCGGCTTACCAATCGATCGGTTGTCAGTCCTGCATTCAAAGAGCCGAGTACGGGTATGCGCATCTGCATCAGCCTAACACCCTCACGCACGTAGCTTCTTCATCAGAAAATTATCGTTTCTCCTTATTTCTTCCTCTACTGAGGAGTCTCTGCTTTGGCATGCTCAAATTATTTACCATGTTGAGCACATAGGCTCTCATTTGAGTATTTAACCAACGTCAACAATATAAAAATCTCAAATCATTTCACAACGATATACCGTTTCACTGAATTCAGAAAATAATCGTTGTGCGACAACGCCAATGGCTCTATATTCTTATATCTCAACCCTGGTGAGTCTGCGTGTTTGGGGAGTGATAGGGTTGTAGGAATCGATATGCGGCATGCCCACACAGGAGGACAATATGTGGAAACCACGGCGCATTGCCTCGCTGATATGCTCTAGCTTGTTATTAGGTGCCTGCCTTCAGACTCCAGCCGATGAAGAAGTCCGCTCGCTCAATCGAGCCACCATGACTGTTAATGGTTTCCGGCTCAATGGGCTGCGACTCAATGGGCTACGACTCAACGGGCTGCGGCTCAACGGATTAACTCTAAATGGCTTGACCTTGAATGGTCCAAGTCAAAACGGTTTGACCCTTAACGGTTTGACCCTTAACGGTTTGACCCTCAACGGATTAACCCTCAACGGTTTGACCCTCAACGGATCTAAGCTTGAATATATTGCCTGGGACGGAAGCCAACTCAAGGCAAAAATCTTGGGCAGTGATCAGATATTGTCTGGCCAGGATGTGGCTGGCATTACGGTCACGGTTCAAATCAGCCAAGGGCAGCCAAGCTCGTATTCCATCAAGATTGAAAGCGCCAAGCAGGACACTGCGTTTCCCGATGTATGGGAGTATCAGCTTTCATACAAGTCGAACACCGATCCCGCATACCAGCCGGTCTGCGTGAGTACCCGAACAGGTGCCGCTGAGCCTGGCATCTTCCTACTGGGCTCGTCATGGGACGAAACAACGGGCAATCGCGAGGACTCTGACAGCAGCGCCACATTCGCTTGTGTCGACGGAGTCATCGCGAAGTGCGTCCACACGGGCTATCGCCCGTGGGCATCGGCGTCTACCTGCAGACGAGATGGCAAAAAGAAGAACTGCTCGCAAGTCTCTCTGAAGGATCACCATCAAGCATGCACTCGCATGCTGCGCGCCGACTACTGTGGAGACGGCAAGCCGTGGACTCTTGATGGCACCGTGCTGGACATCTTCGACTATCTGGAGCCACCAGTTCAGCTGCGCGAAGAAGCGTGGACATTCGAAGCGCGCTGGCTGCCGACGGGAGCGATGTGTCTAAGCAAGCAGCGGCATCCAGAGTTAGGTTTTGGCGGCAAGTGCGTGGACTCGAAAGGCAAAGAGCGAACGCTCCGCCCTTGCAATCCGTATGAGGAAGACAAAGGCCTGATTGTCAGCACCTTCAACGGCAGCGGGCCGACCGGCGTCAAGGGCGACAGCAAGTAGCCCCGCTGCACGGTCCATCGCGTCCCTCTTTCCACCCCCTTACCTTCTCGCCCCCCACTGTGACGCTGCGTCGTGATATGTAACGGCGCAGTGCTCTTGGCTGCATTCGCTTCGCAGAAGGGTGTCTTGCGCGCACGGCGGCGTGGGCTGGCTTGGCTTGTCGTGCTGGCTGGTTTTTTGTCGAGCACGGCGGTGGTCCGGGCGCAGTCCACGACGAGCGATGGCCTGGGCTGTCGACAAAGCCAGGGCGCATCGCGTCACGGCGGAGCGGGTCTGTTCGATCTGCCGCAGGCCAACCCCGGCTGCCCCTGGCAGCTGCGCACGGCGCTGTGGCTGCAGGGCTTTGTGCAGTACGGCCACGTGCTCAGCGATGACCGCAATCAGCAGCTAGGTGGCGCGGTGCAAATCGCAGCGACGCTGGGCTCGCACATCGAGACCTGGGTGCAGATCGGCACGCGATCCAGCCGCAACCAGCGCCCGACAACGCAAGAAGCCAGCGACGCGCGTCCGACGCTGGCTCTGGGCCGCTCGGCGCTGGGTATCAAGCTGCACAGCCCGGTCGCTCGCTTCGTGCATCTGGCGCTGCAGCCGTCTTTGCGCGTCCACAGCGGGCCGTATGATTTTGGTCCGAATATGGCCAGTATCGACGGCGGTATCGATGCCCTGGTCGGGTTTGAGCTGGATCGCCTGCCGCGCCTGCGGGCGCTGCCTCTGCGCGTGTCTTTGCGCGTCGGCTATCTGCACGATCGCAGCGGCGAAGTGGTCAGCGCGCTCGACTGCATGGCACAGGGCGCCACGGCCTGCCTAGCGACGCGGCTGGTGTACAACTCGGCGTATGACATCAACCAGCCCCGCGTCGAGCTGGGCCTGGGCGCCGATCTGCGCTTTGCCTTGGCCAAAGACACCTGGCTTGAGCCCTTTGCCGTGTATGCGCTGTCGCTGGTCACCGGGCCCGGCGACGCCGTGCTGCGCGCCCAGCTGATGTCCCAGGTGCCAAGCTCGGTGGTCGCGGCGTCGGAAGAACGGGTCGGGCAGACCCTGTCGCTGGGCATGCGAGCGCTCTTGCCCTGGCTGGTGACGCTGGATCTGGGAATGCAGATCGCGCTGTCAAGCTGGGGCTACATCATGGGCGCCAAGCTGCCGCAGATCGCTGGCTTCGGCGCCCTGAGCTTTGCCTTTGACTTGGTCGACACACGAGCCGCGTCGGCGACGGCAGGCGGCAACGCGACAGTGCCGCCGTCGAGCACAGACCCCCGCGTGGCCACGGGCCTGGTTCGCGGCGTGGTTCGCGATCGCGCCACTCGCGCGCCGCTGCCGGGCGCCATTGTCCGCTTCGTCGGCGTGGCCCAGAACGCGCTTCTAGCCAACGCCCGCGGCGAATTTGAAAGCGGCCCACTGCCCGCCGGGACCTTGGAACTAGAAGCCAGCCGCAGCGATCACCAGACGACGCGCACCACGCTGCTTCTGCGCCCTGCGGCCGAGGTGTTCACCGAGATCGAGCTAGACGCCAGCGTACGTTCGCTGCCCGCCCGCCTTGCTCTTTCGATCCGCGATGAGAGCGATCAGCCCATCGCAACGGCCTCTGCGGCGCTGTTTCGCCCTGGCCAGCGCGTGCCTCTCGACGCGAGCAGTGGCACCGCCGCGGTTTCCGCCAAGGTCAGTGCCGGCGTGTGGCGTCTGCGCATTGATGCGCTGGGCTTCTTGTCGCGGGAACAGGTCCTGGCTCTATCCCCTGGTGAGGACCGAGCGCTGACGCTGCACCTGATTTCGCGCTCGCGAACGCCACGTGTCGCGCTCTCGCCCGACGAGATCCTGCTGGCCGAGCCGCTGCAGTTTGTCGCCGACGCCCGTGGCTCGCTGCTGTCGCCGGCCAGTCAGCGCGAGCTCGCCGAGGTCATCGATCTTTTGATTCACCATCCCGAGATCCTGCAGCTACGCATCGAAGCGGCGAGCGGTCCGGGGACCGATGCGCGCCTGATCGCCATCCGCGAATACCTGATCCAAGGCGGCATCGCACCCGAGCGCGTGCTGGCCAGCGAGCTTCCCGCCGACGAAAACGATCGCCCCCGCCCCTTCCGCGTGCAGCTTCGCGTGGGACGCTAAAGCACGCCCGCCTGACACCGCGACGCGGCGCAGTCAGCCGCGCCTGCCGAACGCGCCGATCGGGCAGGCCACACCGGTTCCGCCGTGGCCGCAGTAACCATCGGGGTTCTTGGCAAGATACTGCTGATGGTACTTCTCGGCGTAAAAGAACTCAGGCGCGTCGAGGATCTCGGTGGTAATCGGGCCGTAGCCGCTCTGCGCCAGCAGCCGACCATAGACCTCAGCACTGGCCCGTGCCGCCTGAAGCTGTGCCTTGGTGAAGCAGTAGATGCCCGATCGGTACTGCGTGCCGACGTCGTTGCCTTGGCGCATGCCCTCCGTCGGGTCATGGCCTTCCCAAAAGACCTTGAGCAGCGTGTCGAATGCGACGCGCTTGGGATCATACGCAACCAAGACGACCTCGTTGTGGCCGGTCATGCCCGAGCAGACTTCTTCGTACGTGGGGTTCGGCGTATGGCCCGCGGCATAGCCAACCGCCGTCGAGAAAACCCCGGACGTCAGCCAGAACTGTTTCTCGGCTCCCCAGAAACAGCCCATGCCGAACATCGCTTGCTCGATGCCCGCTGGAAAGGGCGGCACGATGGGGTTTTTGTGTACGAAGTGGCGGGCTGTGGCGTCGGCGCCGGGCATGCGCTCACGGCGGCCGGGCAGCGCCTGTTCTTTGGTGGGCAGGACGAGCTTGCGCGGATCGAGAAACCACATCGACTTTCCTCTCGGTGTGCCCGCAAAACAGACGGCGGGCTGCGCAAGATCGTAGCAGCTTTGACGGCCTAGTTCTTGGCCGGGCTTGCCGGTGCGGGCGGTGCAGCAGCGACCGCGGCGGTAGCGGCAGCAGCCTTGGCGGCTTCTTCCGCAGCCTTGCGCGCGGCTTCTTCCGCAGCCTTGGCAGCCGCGACCCGCTTCTGCTGTTCTGCCTCGGCCCCGCTCTTCAGCTTGGCCAAGCCTTTTTCAAAGTCAGGGCCGATCATCTCATCCCAGCTCTTGAGCAAGCCCATGGCTTTTTCGACGAAGCCCACCGAGCCGTTCATATGCCACGTGACCGTGGTCTTGTCCCCTGCTGCCTGAAACACAAACTGCGTCTGATTCGTCGATTCCCAGGGCTTGATGAAGTCCAGCTTGATGTCGATGCGCTCGTTTGGCTTCAGATCGACAATCGTCATCTGGCCTTCGCCCACATCTTTGTTGCCGGCCCAGTGATACGTCGCGCCTTTGCCACTGCCTTCGTACGTCTTCTTCATACCGGGATCGAGCGCGTCCCACGGCGACCACGCTTGCCAGCCATGAAAATCGGCGACCATGCCATAGACAACATCCGCGGGCGCATCCACGGTGGCACTGCGCTCTAGCTTGAATGTGTCCGGCCGACTGGCGATGACGGCGCAGACCAGAGCGATAGCGATGCCGAGGGTGATTGCGAGCTTCTTGAACATGACTCCTCCTTATGGGTTCACTGGAGCGGCGACAATATGCTTTTTTTGCGCAGAGAACAGCGCAATTGCATCGCCCATACCGAGGACAAAGTTGAGTTTGCTTGCCAAGTCTGTGTGCAGCATCGCAGCACCCGTTGGCCTTGGCATCGCTTCACGCGCTGTTCGCGGCTCACCGACTGCACAGGCTTCCTCGGTCGACGATCTCAGCGAGACATCCCCATGACCAGCACCGCACCCAGCACCCATCGATCTCGATCCACAGCGACGACAACGACGAAAAAAAATGCGACGCAGCCGCCGCTTCAAGCGCAGGTGGCGCAGATCCTGGCGGCCTTGCAAGCCAGCTCAAGCGAAGAGCGCAAGCGGGTTGCCGTCACGTATTTCCCGACGGCGATGCGGGTCCTTGGGGTCGCGGTTCCAGCGCTGCGCACGATTGCCAAGGCGCTCGCCAAAGAGCACAAAGACGACGAGCCAGCGGACGTTTTGGCCCTGGCCCAAGCGCTCATCGCAGACGGCAGCATGGAAGGTCGCCAGGTCGCGTACGAGCTTCTGGAATTTCACAAAGCCACGGCACTGGCCCTGACCGCCGACGACATCGAGCACCTGCGTCACGGCCTGGACAACTGGGCTTCCGTCGATTCGTTTGCCATGTCGGTGGCGGGACCGGCCTGGCGACGAGGTCAGCTCAAGGATGCGTACATCGATGCGTGGTCCAAGTCCCAGGATCGCTTTGTGCGGCGCTTGGCCCTGGTCTGCACCGTGCCCCTCAACATGAAGTCGCGGGGGGGCACAGGCGATGTACCGCGGACGCTGCGACTGTGTACTCGCTTGGCCGCGGACCGCGATGACTTCGTCGTAAAAGCGCTGTCTTGGGCTCTGCGCGAGATCGCACCGCACGACGAAGCGGCGCTGCGTGCCTTTCTTGCGACGCATGAAGCCACTCTGCATCGCCGCATCCTGCGCGAAGTGAAAAGCAAGCTCGACACCGGACGCAAAAACGGCTGAGCACAGCGCACGCCCCGGCTACCTTGTGTCCTAAAACCAGCCGTCGACAGATCTGATAGCGTGGGCCTATGAACCTTGCCGAGCGGCTACGCGCTGCGCAGAAGACGGCATACGGCGATCGAACTCCGACGACGCGCTGCGACTGGATCGATCAGCTTCGCGGCTGGGCCGTGCTGGTGATGATCGAAGTCCACGTCGTCAACACGTGGCTGGGTCCGCCGCCGCTTGTGCCGCCACCGCGCCTGAACTTTCTAAACGGCTTGGTCGCGCCAAGCTTTCTTCTGTGCGCGGGCTTTTCGCTGGTCCTTTCGACCTTTGCCCCCGACGGTCGCTTGCGCCCGTTTGGCTCGCATACGCTGCGTCGCCTGGGCTTCATCCTGCTGTGCGCATACCTTCTGCACGCGCCAGGGCTTTCGCTGGTTGACTGGACACTGCTCGCCACCGATCGCAAGTACCGCGGTCTGTTCCAGATCGATGTCTTGCAGTGCGTCGTGTACTCGCTGCTGATCTTGCATGGGCTGGCGCGCCTGTTGCGCACGCCGTTTCGGCTCGGTGTGGCGTCGCTGCTCATGGCGCTTCTGGTCTTGCTGGGGTCGTCGCAGGTGTGGGCATCGGGTCTTGCCGCGGCCTTGCCCATCCCGTTCGCGGGGCTGATAAGCGGCCTGCCTTTACCGCCTGGTCCCGACGGTGTGGCGTCGCTGTTTCCGCTGCTGCCTTGGCTGGCGTTTCCGGCCTTGGGCACAGCGCTGGGCACGTGGTACTTCCATGCGCGCATCGCCTTGCCCGCACCGGCAAGTGCTTCGCAAGACGCCGTTTCCGACGGAAAACCAGCCGCGCCGCAGGCACGACAGAGCGAAGTCGCGTTCTTGCTTTCGCTTGCACTGGGTGCGCTGCCGGCCATCGTGTGGGGACGTAGCGTCGCCGATACCTGGCTCGCCGAGCACGGCTATCCCGTCGAGCTTCTGGGTGCGCTGCACAACACAACGCTTCCCAGCTTTGCCGAGCGCGCAGGCTGGGTGTGCTTGCTGGGCTCTGGGCTTGGCGTGTTGTCGCGGCTGGGCCTGCGCTCGCAGATCATGGCGACGCTGTCGAGCGAGTCGCTCTTGGTCTATCTGTTCCACTTGTTTTTCATCTATGCCGTGCTGCGTGCCGGTCCGGTCGAGCGCGCTTTCGACATCGCTGCGCAGGCGCAGGGCCCGGCCGTCACCGCGATCCTCTGTGCAGTGGTCATGACGATCAGCGTGGCCGTCGGGATGGCCTGGGCTCGCGTGCGCAAGGATCCGCCGCGCGCCGATCGCTTGCGCGGTCTGGGTGCGCGCCTCTTGCTCGCCTACTTTCTGCTCGGCGGCTGGACTGCGGTCTATAAATACTGGCGCTTTCCCGAAAAAGCGCAGAAGCCGTACTACATGCTCAAGTGGCTCGGCCGGCCGGCGAATTTGTCGACACGCTAAGCCGCGATGGGTCGTGCAGAGCGCAACCTGCGCAGCTATCGCGTGCAGCCGCTGCGACGCACCGCAGGAACGCGCGCGAGGGCTTCGGCGCGACGCTGCTGCATCGCTTGCCCCTGCCACAGCTCCCACAGCGAAGCCTCTGCGAGGCTGCCGACGGCTGGCTGGTCATAGCTGACTGGATGCACCACACCGTCGGGATCGATGCAGGCCTGTTCCCAGTCGCTGCGACACGAATGAAAGTGGGCGCGATTGGCGAAGTCATCCGCGAAGCGGAATGCACACGCCGCACAATCTGGATCCGCGACAGACTGCGCGCGTGACGTTGCATCCAGGTTGGCAAGCGCGCGGCCCATGTGTTCTTCCGAGAGCGCGCAGGGGCAGCGGCCCTCGTCCTGCAAGTGATCCACGAACACGACACGCCCCTTGAGGATGCGCCGCAGCTCGCCGCGCAGCTCATACGCCGAGCGCGTCCGCGGATCGACAAGCTGCTCTGCGGAGATCAAGTTGACGGGATGCATCTCTTCGAGCTTCAGCCAGTCGATGCCCAGGCTGGCCAAGCGCTCGGCCAGCACACCCAGCTCGTGCTGGTTGTCGCGCGTCAGCACGACCGAGACGCCCACGCGCAGATCCGCGCTGCGTCGCGCCCGCACGTCGAGTACGGCTTCCAGGTTGTGCAGGATGCGCTCGAAATCAGCCCCGATGCGCAAGGCATCGTTGGTCGCTGCACGGCCACCATCCAGCGAGATCGACAGGCTGGTCAGGCCTCGATCGATCAAGCGATGAGCGATGGATTCCGAGAGCAGCATGCCGTTCGACAGCAGGTGGATCGAGCAAGGCCGACCGCTGCGAGCCTGCTGGATGCGTGACAGCACATCGAAAAAGATCGGCGCAAGCAGGCTCTCGCCGCCGTGAACAAAGGCAACGTAGTCTGCGGCTGTGAAGGCCGGCGACAGCGCATCGACCAGCCATGGCTGAAGCGTGCGTGCGCGGCCCTCTTGCGTGCGCGCTGGCGCATCGGTGATGCAGTGCTGGCAGCGCAGGTTGCAGCGCTCGGTGATCGTCACGTACAGGTGCGCAGGCAGAAACAGCCCCTGCGTTGCCCCATGCCGAAATGCCGTCTCGACCACGGCGCGATTTTCGACCGCAAGGCGATCCCACAGCGCGCTTGCCGTGGGTGCGGCGTGGCGCGCGATGACTGCAGCGCTCCACGGTGAAAGAAGCAGCCGCGGGGCTGCTGCGTCGCTTGCATCGCCGCCAGCGGAGCCCCGAAGCACTGCCTGCCCGCAGGTCAAAAGCAAGGTCGCCCCCGACGGCGCATCGGCGGACAAGCGCAGCGACAGGCAGAGATCGAACGCACCTGGATCCTGCGCATGCGCAGCGTGGGACGGCGACGCGACTTCACCTGGGCGTGCATAGATCTCGACAATTTCATCCCCGGCGCGTCGACGAAAGGCCAGCACATCCGGCGCATCGTGTACGGTGAAAAACTCTTCGTGACCTCGGTGCAGCGCGGGCAAGCTGCGCCGCAGTCGCAGCAGATCGCGGACAAGCTGTCGCGTCGTCTCGTCGGGCCATGGGCAAGAGCCGGTAGGCTGCCAAGGAAATGGCAGGCGATCCGGCCAGGCATCGTCGAAGTCCCGCGCCGCCGGATGGCTCGCCGGATCAGCCTGCGCGGACGCCTGCGCATGCAGACCGATCTCGTCGCCGTACAAGAGCGCGGGCACAGGCGCTTGCAACAGGACAAGGACCAGCGCCAAGCGGGCTCGCTGCGGATCGCCGATGCGCGACAGCACGCGCGGCTGATCGTGCGTGGCCGAAAAGATCACCGCCGACTCGGGAGCACCCCGCGCAACAGCCGCTCGCGCAAGGGCACAGGCCGCAGCCTGCGTGATCTCGGGCGTGGATCGACTCGCCATGTCGCCCGATTCACCAGCCCCCAGCCAGCCAAGCAGCGCCCGCTGCGCTGCAAAGTCCGTCGCTGCATGCAGCAGCCAGGGGGCAAACGTGGCCGGGTTGTCGGTGGTCACTTCCCCCAGAAGCAGCGCGTTTGGCCCCACGGCCTGTCGCAATCGTCGCAGCAAAACAGGTGGAGCATCGGATGCGGCATCGATGCGCAGCCCAGAAAAGCCTCGCTGTATGTAGTGCTGCGCGACACGACACAGATAGTCGATGACCACCGGCTGATCGTGCCGCAACAGCGGCTCATGCCACTGACCCTTCTGATAGTGGGCATAGCCAGGATCCGGTCCGGCATCGCCCTCGTCGGAAAAGGGGTGCCGCAGGATGTGGAACCAGTCGGCGAACGGCGAAGCGCGCCCACGCAGGCGAACATCGCAAAACGGCAGGAAGTGACGATGCACATGCGTGTGAACCAGATCGGCCAAGAGCCGCATGCCGCGCTGTTGTGCCGCTTCCAAAAGAGCGTGCAGCGCGGGCTCGCCACCCAAGGCGGGATCGATGGCCAAGGGATTTTCGGCATCGTAGCGATGCGCGGATGGCGACTGTGCGATCGGCGTCAAGTGCAGCACGTTGACTCCGAGATCCTGCAGGTATGGAAGCGCATCGCGCACGCCCCACAAGTCACCGCCCAGGCGCACTTTTTCGTCGCGCGGCGCGACGGGCCAGACGGCATCACGACGACGAAAGCGATCGACGAAGATCGTATAGACGACGGCCTGCTGCCACCAGCTTGGCGGCACAGGCGGAAGCTGGGGTTCAGAAATCCGCAGCGCCTGCCCGCAGCCTGACCGACCGATGCGACGACCGTCCTGAAGAGCAAACAGATAGTCGACGTGCTGCGCCGAAAACGAAAGCGGGCCTTCAAAAAACAGGTGCTCGACCTCGTCGGCAAGAGGCATGCGGCGAAGCGCGCTGACCTGTAGCTGGCCATCGCCATCAACGGTGTGCAAAGACAGCGTCTCGCCGTGGCCGCGACGCAGCCCGGCGCGCAGCCACAGGCGCCCATCGCTGGTCCGAAACAGAAACGGCGCGCGTGGCGCATGCAACACCGGCTCGTCGCTGCCCTCGATTACCAACAGGCTGTTGCGCAGACCCGAGACCACGGTGCGCGTGCGCGGGTTGTCCGCATCCAAGTGCCAGCGTCCATCGAGCGTGCGGAACTTGTACGCGTACACGCCCGGCGGCAAGGAAAGCGTCGTCGAAAACTGCGGCGCGGCGCCAGGCGGACTTGGCTGCTGCGCCATGTCATGCGGCACAAACCAGTGGCGAAAGTCTCCATACAGCTCGACGGGAAGCGCGTGCTGCGGCGGCGAGCGAAAGTGAAACGCAACCGGACGATCGGGCTCACCACGACGCCGCGCGACGCTGGGTGGCCCGCTCACGGGGTCGGCTCCTCACAGAGAGCGGTCGGCGGCTGGGCATGCACTCGCAGCGCGGGAAACGCCGAAAGGGGCTGATCGAGCAAGCGCTCGACGAACGCCGCCGGCATCGGGCTGGGCGGCGGCGCATAGGGTGTGCCCGGCTTCTGATGATCGTCGGTGGATGCCGTCCACAGCTTGCCGTGCGACTCGGCGAATTGACGAAACTGCGCAGCCCAGTCTGGACGATGGCGCGAGGTATAGGCCTCGACTCCACTTGCGCCCAGCAGCACACGCGCCAGCCGTTCTTTGTCGCGATAGCGTGCGGGATGGGCGACGACATCAATGCCTCCATCGGCGCGAATGGCATCGATCAGATCCTCGGGGGCCCAGCCGAACAATGCGCGATCTTCTTCCCAGAAGCGAACGTGGCTGCGGATGAAGTGACGGAAAATCTGCGGCCGGCGCGCGACGATGCGATGGATGAGGATCTGCAGTCCCGGAAAGGTTGCCGCGGACCGCAAGAGCAAGGGCACATCGGCGGGATCGCGCGGATCAGAGGCGCACAGAGCGCGCCGATCGTCTGCCTGAAGCTCGTCGATCCAGGTGCAGATGAAGTCACGCCAGCGGCTCTGCACGCGCAGTCCACGGCGATATAAAAACGTCTGCTCCAAGCGCTCGCCCAGCAGCATGCGCGGCGGGAAATAAGCGAGGATGTGGACCTGCTCGGCGTGGCTCTGCCCGAAGTGAAAAAACGCCGTCGCCTCCATCGCTGGAACCAGACACAGGCCCGCTTGCTGCGCGGCCGCAGCCGCCCGTCTTACGCCAGCCAGCATGTCGTGATCGCTGATCGCGATCAGCGAAAGCCCCGCGCCCGCGCGATCCCGCACGACGTCTTCCGGGCGATAAACCCCGTCGGAAAAGTGGGTGTGCGCGTGAAGATCGGTGGCGATCCACATCAGCCGGGCCCGCGCCTTTTTTCACATCTGCGCGACCGCTTAGGTCTTGGGCATGAAGTATCCCGCGCTGCCGCCACCGACGAATTCCACCGGATCGGCCCCCGCCACCACGCCGTGCTTGTACACCAAGCGATAGCGAAAACTGGCAAAGCTGCCGGGAATGTCGAGGTCGATCACCCAGCGATCAAAGTCGATGCCCTGGTTGCTTTCCCAGCGCAGCTTGTTCTTTTCACCGGGGCTGCCCATGCCAAAGATCGTCTTGGTCTTCCAGTCATCGGTGGACCACTCAAGACGCAGATCTTTGTCGTAATCGAGATCGATGATCGAAAAGGCAAGCGGTCCCTTGACGCCGGTCGTCGTGAACTTGGCGCTGGTGGCTGCGTAGTCGGGACGCACGGTGACGAAGTCTCCCGACTCGCCGTTCCAGCTGATCGCGTAAAGCTCGCCGTTGTTGTCGTCGTACCAGCGGCCGTATTTGCCGTCTTCGTACCAGGCGTTGAGCGTAAACGTGCCTTGGCGCAAGCGGCTGGTCACGGGCACGTGCCACTCTTCGGCGCCATCCGGCATGCGCGCGAAGTAGTACCCTGGGACGGTCACCGGAGTGGGGTTGCCGACCTCGCGATAGACGACGCCGACTTTTTTGTACGAAAGATCGGCACCTGCGACAGGCTGCACACGCAGCTTGATAAAGACCGTGACGCCGCTATAGCCATAGCGACCGCTGCCGGAAAACTCGCGCCAAAACTCGCGGTAGTAGCGAACCATGTTGCGGTCGCGCACACCCATGCGCTGGGCCCAGTCGGTCTGTCCGTTGGCGATGACGTCCTGTGTACGCGCCGCGGCTTCGTCGGCCGGTGCCGGATCGCAGCCCGTCAGCGCGGGCCCGGTGAAGCCAAGCACGCCAGCCAACGTGCCCGATGTCGCAAGCAGGCTGCGCTGGCGCTCGCTCAAGCGCGAAAGGGTGGATTCGAGAGACTCGGCAAAGGTCAAGGACGTGCGATGGCTCATCGGGGCGCTTCCTTGTGATGAAGAGGGATGGGTTGGTCCGTGCGAAAAACCTGCGCGGTGGATCGCGACACAGCGACGCCAGAAACCGCGACGCGCGCACTATGGACCAAGCGTGGATGGAGAACAAGATGGCGCAATGCCGGCGAGCGGATCAAAGCGCCAGCAGGCAACAGCGCGCAGCAGAACCGTCGGGAACGAAGGAGAAACGGGCGTTACGAGGCGACGCTACAAGAGGTTGGACGCAAGCTCGGCCAGCGGTGAGCGCTCGCCCTTGACCAGCGTGATCGTGCCGGCCAAGGCGCGACCTTTGAAGCGCTCGACCACGGTCGTCAGGCCGTTGTTGCTGGCATCGACATAGGGGTTGTCGATCTGATACGGGTCGCCCGTGAGGACGATCTTGGTGTTGTCGCCGACGCGGGTGATGATCGTCTTGACCTCGTGCGGGGTCAGGTTCTGCGCCTCGTCGACAATCATGAACTGATTGGGGATCGAGCGACCGCGGATGTACGTCAGCGGCTCGATGGCCATCAGCCCCATGTCGACCAAGTCTTGATGCGACTGCCCCTGCCGTCGATCGCGCTGGCCGTTGCCGCTAGGCTGCGACAGGTTCAGCAGAAACTCGACGTTGTCATAGATCGGCTGCATCCATGGGTTCAGCTTTTCTTCGACGGTGCCGGGCAGAAAGCCGATGTCGCGACCCAGCGGAAAGATCGGACGAGACACGAGCAGCTTGTGATAGACGCGCTCTTCCGTGACCTTTTGCAGGCCCGCCGCGATGGCCAGAAGCGTCTTTCCGGTGCCGGCTTTTCCGACGAGCGTCACCAGCTTGATGTCGTCGTTCAGCAACAGATCCAGCAAGCAGTGCTGTTCTTTGTTGCGCGGTCGCACGCCCCATACGCCTTCGCGCAGCTTGCGCGTGGGCAGAAGAGTGTTCTGCGCCGTATCGGCCCGCCCCAGCGCCGTCTGCGACGGGTTATCGCGGCTGCGCAAGAGCAAGTACTCGTTCATGTACACGGCACGCGGATAGTCTGCCGCCGCCGTCTTCAGCGCATCGAGCGACAGGCGCCCTTCTTGATAGAACGCGTTGATGACGTCGCTGCCCACGGTGATGTCAGCACAGCCTGAGTAGAGCTCTTCAATCGTGATGCGCTCGACGTCGTAGTCGACGGCCGAAAGCCCCAGGGCGTCGGCGCGAATCCGCAGGTTGACGTCTTTGGTCACCAGGATCGTGGGCGTGCCGGGGTTGCTGTCGCGCACGCGCAGCGCCGTCGCCAGGATCATGTTGTCGGCGCTGTGGCCAGGCCGCATGTTCGACAGCGTCGTCGGCAGATCGGCCGTGGCAATCGCGACCTTCAGCAGGCCGCCATTTTTCAGCGGCACGCCATCGGCCAAGTGCCCTTGCTCGCGCAGCTCGTCGAGCCTGCGGCAGACCTCGCGGGCGCTGCGGCCGCGATCCGAGAGCTCTTTTTTGAACTGATCGACTTCTTCCAGAACGACGATGGGAATGACGACGATGTTGTCGGCGAACTGGAACATCCCCAGCGGGTCGTGCAAAAGGACGTTGGTGTCGAGGACGAAATGCTTCTGCATGCAGTCCTTGTGGGTTATGGAGTCTTCTTGCGCGTGTGGACTTCGTCTTCTGCCCACGGCGGGGGCGGCGGCAACCTCATCGGCGGCGGGGGCGGCAGCGGAGCCGGGACTGGCGTCGATCCGCCCGTCGCCATGGTCAGCCCTGGAATCGCAGGTGGGGCCTGCTCGGTCAAGCGCGTGATCAGCGCAACGCAGTCTTTTTCCGGCAGTGCTTCGGCGCGGTCAAAGATCAAACGATCCTGCATCGCCACCGCGAATTCCTCGTCGGTCAAGCGACCTCGTTCATGATTCCGGCGCACGATGCGATCGATGTACTTTTCCCACTTCTCGTCGGGAGCCCCCTTGCAGAAGTGGATGTAGCGGCGCTTGGGATTCGGCAGGATCGACGAAAACCAGGCCGCCTCGCGGGGCGTCAAGTCCTTGGCCGGCTTGCCGAAGTAATGCCGCGCCGCTTTGCCGATGCCATACAGGTACGGACCGAACTCGATGGCGTTGAAGTAGATCTCTAGAATGCGACGCTTGATCGGGTTGATATCGCGAAGTGGGCTATAGGCCTGCGCCGCCGTCACCGGAGCCCCAGGTGTCCCCCCCGTCGCTGGATCGCTGGCGATGAGCTGCCCTGCCGCCACCGCTGCTGCGGCGGCTGCCTCTTTGGCGGCCGCGGCATTTTTCTGCAGCTTGGTCAGCCAAAACTGACTGGGCGACATGCCTTTGATGATGGCTTTGAGCATCTCTGCATCGTCGGTGAGGTAGTTTTCGAGATACCACGTCAAGAACAGCTCTTGCAGCTTTCGCGACAGCGTCTTTTCGCGCGACAGGAGCACGTTCTTGACCATCTGCATGGTGATCGACGACGCACCCAGACGGAAATAGCCGCGCTCTAGGTTCGACTGCAGCGCGCTGCGGAACTCCGGCAGGATGAATCCGCGATGCCGCAGAAAGCCGTTGTCCTCGGTGGTCATGATCGAGTTGATCAGGTGCGGCGAGATCTGGTCATAGGTCACAAAGTCGGGATTCTCGTCGCCGATGACAAAGCGCAGCTCACGATCCGCTTCGATCAAGACCGAGTGCTCAAACGGCGCAAGCAAGCGCGAAGCGAGCATCTCTTTGGGTGCCTCTAACACCTTGCAGCCGTCGATGCCGACCTTGCCACTTAGCTGGACCGGATCATCTTTGGGATCCTTGGCGGCGACCCCAGGCGCACCATTTGCTCCGTTGCGTACAGCCTTGGGCTTGGTCACAGCCGGCGGCGGCGGAGGCGAGGCGTCGCCGCCTTCTTCTTCTTCAAGCGTGTTGGGATCGCGAGCCGGCGGCAGCTTCATCAGCTTGGCGAAGTCGACGAACAGGCGAACATCCGTCGTAAACGTTCCACCCAGCTTGAAGTCGCGGATGCGGGGCACAATCGCGTCGGGCAGCGAGTCAAGAAGCGCCTGGCACGCGATCGGCGGCACGCTGAGGTGCAAGTTGACGGTACGCCAGCGCTCGCGCCAGCCCCGGCCTGTGGCGGCTGCGGGCGGGGTTGCGGTGCCGGTTCCCGTCGCAGGACCAGCCGGAAGCGCCGCCGGGGCCTGCGCTGCACTCACAGGCTCGCGACCGGCGGGCTGGGCTTCTGCTTCACCATCTAGCTCGGCCGTTGCGCCGTTCCAGCTGACGCTGGCCTTTTCCAGACGGAAACGCCGCGCCTTCAGATCAATTCGGCCGCGCGCACTGACGTCGAAGCCCAGATCGCGCACGGGTTCGGCCACCAGCCGCGGGGTATAGATGGACAGGCCCGCCATGTGGAACGAGCCATTGAAGTCGAGTGCCCGCTGCGCGAACTTCAGCTCTAGGCTGGCATCGACCTCGGTCTGGTCGGCGTCGATGATCGGTGTGTCTTTAAGAATCGGCTCCAGCGACGACAAACGAAACCGCTGCGCGAGCAAGGACAGCTCGGCTTCGGCGCCGCGCTGGCTGCGCAGGCTGCCGTTTCCGTCGGGGCGAACCCAGCCACGGGCCTGCCATAGCTCGCGATCCACGCCGCCATAGCCCCCCGAAAGGGCGATGACAGCTCGCGTTGGCTCCGCCGCGTCGGGACGGATGGTGCCGCTGATGCCCGTCATGGCCAAGCGACGCCACGGTACGATAGCCGCCCCGAATACTTCGATCTCAGGCAGTCCGGGAGGGATGAAGCGGCCCGTACTCGTCCAGCGCACGATGACACGAGTGGCACGAGCGCTGGCTCCGCCGGCAACCTCAGCACCGCTGTCATGCAGCGTCACCTGGCTGGCCCCGCTGCGGGCAATGCGAGCATCCACGCCGCCGATATGCACGCTGCCTAGCTCGTCGTGGACATCCACCTCGGCCGACTGCAGAACCAAGGTCTGCGGCCCGCTCAGCCGTCGACGCGATCCCGGCTCATTCTGCGCCGTCGATGGAGCACGCAGGCGGTTCAGCAGATCCGAGACATTGTCTTCGTCCCCCCCGCGAACCAGCTGGATCAGCGGACGATCGATGACGACCTCGGTGACCTCGACCTGGCCTCGCAGCAGGGACAGGGGGCGAAAGTGGACTTCGGCGCGCGGACAGGTCAAGGGATCAGCCCGGCCAGGCACGCGCACAATCAGGCCGCGAAGCAAGACCCGCGTCGGGCGGATGCGCGCCTCAGCCAGTCGAAGCTCGACGCCGTAGCGTGCGGCCAAGCGCGGAATGATCATCCGCTCGACGACGTAGGCACCTGCCAGCGGAACCAGCACCACCGCCGCGAGCACCAGCAGCACCAGGCCGGCCAGAGCGCGCCCCCAAAAACGCCGCAGCCAGCCCGGCTCGGGCAAGCGCGGCGTCCGTCGGCTGGGCAGGTCCTTTCGTCCGCCCAACGGACTTAAAGAACGAGTCACAAGTTCCCACTCTATCACAGCGATTTTCCGGCCAAGCTGCGGATTTTGCCCGATAAAGGCCGACCCACTGGACCTACGGTGCGTGTGCTGTCGGCTGTTGCAGCAGCGTCACGAGGGCCTGCACCTGCTCTCTCTCGCGTCGCAAAGCGGCGGGCCCAGTCAGCGACTCACAGGCGGCCACAACGTCCTCCATGCTGGCATAGCGCTCGTCGGGAACCTCGCGAAGACAGCGCGCAAGCAGGCTCTGCACGGCTGCGGGAATGGACGCACCTGCGGCGGACGACAGCAGGCGGCGGCTCTTTTGTCCTGTCAGCATCTGTTGCAGCACAAGAGCCAGCGCGTACTGATCCGATCGCGCATCCAGGAAGCCATCGGACCCTTGTTCCTGTTCGGGGCTGCGATATGCCGGCGTCGTCCGCGACGGGGATGTAGCCGGGTCCCCTGCCTGCCGCGAAAGTCCGAAGTCGACCAACTTCACCAACCCCTGGCGGGTCAGGATCAAGTTGGCCGGCTTGATATCGCCATGGACAACACCGTGCGCATGGACATGAGCCAAGGCCCGCGCTGCTTGCGAAAAGATGGCGAGCGCAAACGCCTCTGGCAGGCATGGCTGCTGTTCCAGCACATCGAGCAGATCCAGGCCGATGCAGAGCTCCAGAATTAGAAACCAGCCGCCATGCGCCGAGACCAGATCATGAACCTGGGGCAGGTTGGGATGAGCAAAGCGAGCCAATAGGCGTGCTTCGCGCAGAAACCCATGGAGCAGAGCCGGATCGGCCTGCGCCTCGCTGGTCAGAGCCTTGATGGCGACATAGCGACGGAGCAAGGGCTGCCAGGCGCGATAGACGACAGCGTGGCCCCCCGACGAAAGCTCAGCGACCAGAGGACACCCGGCGACCTCAGCGATCGGCAACCCAGAGGCGGGAGCCAGGTGCGTTGCCACAGCGCCCGACTCTGCGCCGGGTCGGGTGGAGCTACGCTGCACGGCAGCGTCGTGCCGCAAAGAAGGGCCAGCCTCGCGGCTCATGTGCCGCCCTCGCGACCGCCGCCGCACTCAGACCGAGCGCCCGCATCGTGCGTTGATCGACGAAGGCAGGCCGTCCTTGTGCCGGCTTGAATGTCCATGGATTGAGGCCGCAGCTGCAAACGAATCGCAGAGGAAAAGGCTTTGTACGTGTACGCGTGTGAGATACCATATCGGGCTCGAACCGCCTCGTGGATTCTGAGGTCTTTGGTGTACACGGACGCCAGCGAATCGCTGATGTTGCGCTTCCGGGCCGGCGATGTCCGGGCCTTTGAAATCCTGCTGCAGCGACACCGCCAGAGCGTCTATGACTTTGTGCTGCGCTCGGTCGGGACGTACAACTCGGCGCAGGCCGAGGATCTGACGCAGGAGACGTTCCTGCGCGTCGTCAAGCAGGCAGCCACGTACGAGCCACGGTCCAAGTTTACGACGTGGCTGTTCACGCTCGCTCGCAACCTGTGCATCGACGCCAGTCGGCGACGCAAGCACCGAAAGACGCAGAGCCTCGACGCACAAGACGAAGAAGGACACAGCCTTCTTGACCGCACGGCCGATAAGGGACTGGCCGTTGATCGTGAGGCGGTCAGCCGTGAGCTGCGAGCCCGATTGGAGCACGCTATCGACGAGCTCCCCGAGGACCAACGCGAAGTGTTCTTGATGCGCGAATCGGCAGATCTGTCGTTCAAAGAAATCGCCGATGTCATCGGCATCTCAGAGAACACGGTCAAGAGTCGAATGCGTTATGCTTTAGAAAAGCTGCGCGCCTCCCTCGATGAGTACCAAGACATGGCACGGGCACTCCCATGACGCAACCACAGCGAAACGAAGAGCGGTTGCTCGACTATCTCTACGGAGAGCTGGATGCCGAAGCGCGCACACAGGTCGAGGCAGAGCTAGCGAACAACGCGACCCTGCGCGAGGAGCTTGAGGGCCACCGACGCGTACGCCGCGTGTTTGCCGAGCTTCCACGCCCCGAGCAGTCCGCAGAATCGGCGCAGCGGATGACGGCCTTGCTGATGCAACAGGCCGCGCAGCACGTCGCTGCGAACCAGCAAAGCGACCCAACCAAGGAAGGCGGAGGCAAGCTGCTGGCTTTCCAGCCTCGGTCTCTCCGCCGTATCTTTGCAAACCCTGCTGCCGGTATCTTTGCCGCGGCGGCAGCGGCGCTGTTCTGGGTGGTCTTCAAGACGCAGGCTCCAGCGCCACAGCAGCCCGCAGAGAGCGGCCTTGCCAAGGCTCCGGCGTCGGCGCCGAGTCAGCCTGTGGCACTGCCAAGCGAGGCAGCACCCGCGGCCTTGCCAACGACCGTAGACGCACCACATGTAGCCGCGAAAAAGAGCGACCGCGCGCAGCCCAAGGCTGAGGAGCCTACCGTCTGGGCTCAGCTGTCCCGCAACGCTGCAAGCGATACGCTGGCTCGGGAACCAGAGCGCAAGGCCCCGGTGAGCCCGCCTCAACCAGACAGACCGGCGACGCCAGCGCAAGCAAAGAACAAGGGCAAAGCCTCGCTCGACGGCCAGCTGATGGCTCTGAATGACCCCTTCCCGCCCCCCGCAAAGTCTGCTTCCACGCGGACCGAGAGCGCAGAGCTGCCAAGCCGTCCCATGGACGACGGAAGGAAGGACTCAGCGCCAGCAGCATCAGGCAGATATGCGGCGCCTCCGCCCGTCGCGGCACCGTCTGGCGGAGACGCAGAGGGTGGCGTGCGAGCGGGCGTGGCTCAGACGCAGGCCCGACGCAACCAGCGCATCATCGAAGAACTGGCGAATCAAGAGCTGGGTGCCATGCCAGGAGGCGCTGGCCAAGCAGCCGTTCAGGGCGCACCGGCTCCGACGGCACCGCAGGAACCCGAGCGACTCGCTCAAGCCGAGCCGAGCGATAAATCTGCAGCAGAAGACGAGAGCCGAAACAACGCGCGCACCAACAGCCTGCGCTCGCGCGAGACAAACGCTGGGCCTAGCTACGCACAGAATGTGCAAGCGACGCCGGCTGCGCAGACAAACAACGTCGATCGTGGCAGCGGCTTGCCTCTGCTGACAGCCGTACAAGATCTGCTGCGGCAAGGTCGCTGCGCTGAAGCGAACGCCGCGCTCGTACGAGTCGAGCAGTCCTTTCCGGCGACCCGCGGGCTGGTGGAAGCGCGTGCGCAGTGGCAGCGCAGCTGCAGTCCCCAAGGCATTCCCGCCACCCCGCAGAATGCGGAACGCCAGATGCTCGCACAGCCGATGGAATCGCCGCAGGGAACCGCCGTGGCAGCTCCGGCGCCGCGCGATGCGCTTCGCAGCAAACGCGCCGCCCCGGCTCGCGCGAAGCCTACCCCGCCTCAGAAATCAGCGGCGGATTCCGCTGCGGCCTACTAGCCCGCTGGCAGTCGTCCTGACCCGCCCCCGAAGTTAGCTCCGCACCAAAGCAGCTCACCTCGACCGCTTCGCCTTGCGGTGCCCTTGGGCCCCAGCGACTCGGATCCATAAGGGTCCGCGCACGTCAGTCAATGCTTGGTGCAGGACCCACACAACAAGCGGACCTAGCTTCGGGGGCGGGTCAAGCGGACCTAACTTCGGGGGCGAGTCAGCTGAGCAAATAGAAACCCCCAGCCGACCGACGAGGCCTGCTGGGGGTTTGATCTTGCGAGATTGAGGGGAACGGTGGGCACGATGCGACGCGGGACCCTCCCGCATCGCGCGCGACTTACTGCTGGACGATCATGAACTCGGTGCGGCGGTTCTTGTCGAAGCAGACCGTCGTCTTGAGGTTCTCGCAGCCTGGCACCGGCCGCGTCGGGCCATAGCCATCGGAGGTCAAGCGGTCCGCCGCGACACCCTTCTGAATCAGGTACTGCTTCACTGACTCAGCGCGCATCTGCGACAGCTTCATGTTCCACTGCAGCGTACCGCGGATGTCCGTGTGACCCTCGATGTGGACACGCATCTTCTCACGGCGCTTCATGACATCGACCACTTCGTTCAGCAGGTCGAACGAAGCCGGCTTGATGTCCGCCTTGTTCGTCGCGAACAGGATCTTCTGCAGCAGCTCGATCTTGTTCTCCGTGACGTTGATGTACTTCCGCGGCGCCGGGCAGCCATTGTGTTCCTTGACGCCAGGCTCGTATGGGCACTTGTCATCGCGGTCGACAATGCCGTCCTTGTCGGAGTCGGCCAGCGGGCAGCCATTGTTCTCAACCGGTCCGGGCTGATCGGGGCAGCTGTCGAGGCGATCAAACAGGCCATCCTTGTCGCGATCGGTGTCGGGGCAGCCCTGGTTTTCCTTCGGACCTGGCTCAAGCGGGCACTTGTCTTCCTTGTCGAGCAGGCCATCCTTGTCGGTGTCGACCTCGGGGCAGCCCTGGTTTTCGGCTGGGCCCCAGATCGTCGGACACTTGTCATTGGTGCCAATCACACCATCGCGGTCGGGATCCAGATCCACAACCGGCGGCAGCGGCTTGATCGGCTCCGCTTTCTTCTGCGCGATGGGCAGGTAACCAATGCTGGCGAACACACGAGCCTGCGCGGTAGTCGCCGAGGGCGAAAGGCCCGGACCTCCGCCCAGGTTCACGGTGATGCCTGTGTTGCGATGAACCCAGCGACCGCCGATGTAGCCTTCAAGGGGGCTATAGATGCTCTCGCTGTTCAGGAAACTGGTGGCGCCATTTAGCTCAGCGAGCGCGCCAAAGCCCATGGGCAAGGGCAGGTACGCTCCGAGACCATAGCGAGCCTGGTGAGAAACACGAACGTTCCGCCATTCCTGGTCCGACGTACGAATCATGACGCCCAGGTTGAGCGCAACGATGAAGCCCTTCTTGGTCTTGTAGTCGAGCGCGAAGCGCGGCTCGATACCACCTGCGTCGTCACCACGAAACTCGTTACCCGAGCCGGTGGGAATGGTTACCTGCGGCACAAAGGCTAGGCCGAATCCGCCCTCGCTGTTGTCGAGGATGCGCACTTTGCCGACGACACGGAGGTCACCGATGCCTGCTGAGCTGAGATCCTGCTTTAGATCGCCCGATACACCGATGGGGCGCTCCCCTGTCTGAAAAACGACGATAGGCAGGTCCACCCCCAAGGACAGCCAGCGCGTCAGGCCGATGCCGCCCGTCAGATGAACGGTCAGCATGTCCGGCACAACGGGGCTGCGCATCTTGGTCGCCGTATCGAATACGGTCAGAGGCATGCGCGCGTATTCGAACCAGACATTGGCCATTGGAACCCACTTTCCAGGGGTTCGCGTGCCTTCTACGGTGAAGATGTTCTCGGGACCGATGGCGGGTCGAAACTGCTGTGCATTCAGGGAGATACTTTGTGCTGGGGCTTGGACTTGGGCGTGCGCGTCACTTCCCGTCACGCAAAAAAAAAGCGGAACAAGCGCCAGTATGCCGCGCGACCTGGTGCGCAGATCGTTGCTACGACGGCGAGCAATCAGGCCCAGGCCTAGCAGCGACAGCGCAAAGAGAGCCAAGGTGCCGGCATGGCTGCCGCCTTCGTGCGAGCCCGCTGTGCTGCAGCCAGCCAAGCCTCCCTCATACAAGAAGCGGTTCTTCTCTTGGCAGATGCCCTTGCCGGTATCACAGAACTGCCCCATCGGACAGGCGGAGTCGCTGCCGCAAGAAATCGGCTTCACTCGGCAGAATCCATCCTGGCAGATCTGCCCAGCTGGACACTGCCCGTCGACCGTGCAGGCCATCGGCGGCTGGGTGCAGGTACGTGTCTTCGGATCACAGACCTTGCCACTGCCGAGACATTCTGTATCGCTGGTGCAAGGAGTCGGCGAACCGCACATACCGTTGGTGCAGGCTTGACCCGCAGGGCACATCGCGTCCGAGGTACACTGCACGCACTTATCGTTCTGGCACAGACGAGCATTTGCGGGGCAGGCTACGCAGCTTGGCCCGCAGTGATCAGGCACGTTGCAGGGCTGGCATAGACCGTCTCCGCAATAGCTGCCACCTGTGCAGTCCATACCGGCGGCGCCACACTCTTGGCAGGATGGGTTGCTGCCGGTGAGCGAGCTGAAGAGGTCTGTTGCCGTGACGATCTTCCAGCGCGACTTGTCGAACGTGGTGATGGCATCGCCTGCGGGAGGCCCATCGCTGCTGCCCTCGCCGCTGGCAGGCATGCTGGTGCGCGCCCACTCCAGGAAGCCCTCGTTGGCGTTCTGGAAGTACACAAGCTCGATGGGATACAGGCCGGTGTCCTTAAAGATCACCTGACGCACGCGCGTACCCGTCAGAACGGCATCGTCCTCGTCGGCGCGCACAAGCTCGGTCTTGTTCTTGCCGATGCGCAGAGAGCACGCATCGTTGCAGTTCAAGCCCAGGGCGACGGGCTGGCCGCCGTTGGTGCTGGTGACATTCAAGTAGCCACGCAGACGGAACGCGATGTTGGCATCATTGCCCTGCGGCATCGACATCGGCGCACTGCTGTACGGCAGGTACGTGTCGAACGCATCGGGAGCCGTAAACTCACCAGAGGAGCCTGCGTAGTTGTTGCGGAAGTTGATGTTGTCGAAGAGAACCGACGTGCGCCCGACAATGCGCATATCGCTCTTCGGTGCGTTCAGCAGCTCCACCGCCTCGGTAATCTCGTTGAGGCGCATGTTCTTGTAGTTGATCGCGGTACCGCAGACGCCGGTACCAAGATCACGCCGGGCTTCGGCGACAGCCTGGCTCTTGTCGAGTGTGACGGGGGCAGCATGTGCGGATCCAGAAAACGCCGCAAGGCCACACACCATCGGGACTATCAGGCGATGTTGCATGTGTCTACCTCGGTGGTCTTGAAAAACATGTCTCGCTAACTCTGCCGTTCGGCGAAACGCTTGCAGGCAGCAACTGGTGGCGGTGCTGCTGCACGTGGCACTAACAGGGTTTGTCTCTCATTTTGAGAGAGTTGTCAGTCTACTTGAGAGAACCTGCGTGTCAATCTTTGGTTGGGCCTGTGCTGGGCACGTCTCCCGCTGCGATGCGCGTAACACAACGAGGATCTCAACCTCAGGCCTTCGCAGCGCTCGGTAGTGGCAGCGTGCTGCTGGGACCTCTCGCAGGCTCGAAGTCTAGGCCTTTCGTTCCTTGGCCAGACGGTCCACTTCCGCACGGATTATGACCTCGGCGAGCTCGGGAACGATTTCCCACACGATCTGCTGGATCGCTTCGGCGCTGAGCTTGGCAATGGCATCGTATTCTGCGCCTCGCGCAGCGATGCGTTCTAAGGCTGCCAAGATAGGGGCGGGAACAGGCGCACGCGGAATCAGCGACGGACGCGGCATCTGGGGCACTTGGCTCGGGATGCCAGCAGGCGAGGCACTCGTGCGGACGGGCTCGGGCATACGGCTTCCTTCCGTAGTGGGTGACGGACTCGCGGACACAAGTGGAGAACCCGGCTGACTCGCGGCATTGCGGGCACTGCCCGCGGGCACAGGCGCAGGCCGTGGCGCTGCTGCAGCTGGCGCGTTTGGCGCCATGCCCATCATCGTAGAGCGCTGCTCAGGCGCCGAGGCTGCTACGACTGGCTTGACTACCGGTGGCACCGCTTCGGGTACCGGCTTCGCGGGCACAGAGGCAGGCACCGTTGCACCAAAGGTGCGCCCTTTGACGAGGGTCGCAACTTTGTCAATAAGGGACTGAGTATCGAACGGTTTGACAATGTGCGCGTCGATTCCCGACTTTTGCGCGCGGGGCTCGTCGTATGGATTGAAGTGGCCCGTCATGAGGAGCACCGGGACATCTTTTAGGCCTGCATCTGCACGCAGGCTCGTTGCCAGCTCATAGCCCGTCTTGCCAGGCAAGCTCGCATCGGCCAGCACAATGTCTGGTTTCTGCTCACGGCACTTAGCCAGGGCATCATCGACGTTGGTAGTAGCAACGATCTGGTAGTCCTCACGGGCGAAGGTGATCTGCACCACCTTCTGCATGGTGACACTGTCCTCGACGAGCAGGATTTGCTTGGGCATTTCGTCCGTTTCTCCCTGACTCCCGACTTGAGCAGCCTGTCCTTGCGGCTGGCCACACAGCGCCTCATGGCATGGATCATGAAGCCGGCAGAGCAGTCCGCGCTTCATTTTCGTCCCGACGCCGAGCGGTTCAGACAAGCCGGATCTATTGTCTGTCTCTAAGATCCTTCGGTCAGCGCTCTGTAAGATGTCCGCTATGATTGAGTATCACGTCCACCGCTACCGCGTCAAACCATTAGTCTTTCCGCGCGCCGCTCCACATAGCTGAACGGCTGCTCCAGGACCGGCCTAATGTGGGTGCTGCCATCGCCGATGGATGAGTGGGCACGCGTCAGATGGCGACGGGAAAAGATCATGTGGCCGAGCTACGCACCCTCTGTTTTCTTCCCTACGGACTGACTAATGCCTGGATCAAGCTCCCAGGGCGAATCCCCAGACCGGGGCAGATGTACGTCGGGCTGGCTGCGGTCATCCTGCTGCTCTTTGGGCAGCCGGATGGGACACCGAAGACTCGCGGCCGCAAACGAAGCATGGACCCACCGTGTTTCGTCGCGCAAGAACATGGCGATGGGCTGTCGAAGGGCTGATTCTCTCAGATAATGCGCGCTATGAGTATATACCGGGGTGAATCCACGCAGTAATTTGTGTTCCCCACCGTGCCCAGGCTCGAACACTCTCATGCCTTCTGCAATGCAGCGCTCAATCGAGTGATAGTAGCAAACCTCGAAATGCAGAAATGGAACGTCGGAATCCGGCGCAACACCCCAATAGCGGCCAAACAGGCGAGTATCTCCTCGCAAGTTCCAGGCTCCGGCCATCAGTTTGCCGTCTGGCCCATGCGCAAGAACTAATTCCAAGCGATTGCCGAGTCTTTCCGCGCAAAGCTGAAAGAACGCTCGGTTTAGATAGGGTGCGCCCCCTGTATAGCGGACCGAAGTCGCGTGGTACATGTCGAACATGGCGTCCAACTGCGTCTGATCAAAGCCGCCTTGGAGATCGAGTCCACGATACGTACAGACGCGCACGCCAGCATTATAGAGAGCTCGCCTTTCTCGACGGATAGAGGTCCTCCGATGGCCTCTCAGCTGGCCTAGGAAATCGTCAAAGCCCCCGTAGTTCTTGTTCAAGAAGTGGTACTGCTCTTGACGGCGTAGCAGGAAACCTTGGTCGCGGAGCTCTGTGGCCAAGCCATCGTCCATGCGCGGAAATAGGACATGCGCCGATGACAGCCCGGCTGCCTGCACGACTTGGCGAAGGGCTTGAAGAAGTGCCTGACGCACCTCCCGTCGCTCTTCCTGAGTCAGCTGAGCGGAAATAAGCAGGCGCCCCCCTGTCACTGGGCTGAATGGAACCGAGACGACGAGTTTCGGAAAGTATGCGCGACCCAGGCTCTCTGCGAACATTGCCCAGTCGAGATCGAACACCCATTCTCCATCGCTGTCGTGCTTCAAGTAACAGGGAGCGGCAGCAACCAGATTGTCTGATGCAGATGCACGCTCTGGCTGGCTACGCCAAAGCAAAATATGCATGGGATGCCAGTTTGTGCCTTCCCCCACACAGCCAGTGCGCTCGAGCGCTTCGAGGAACTCCCAGGAAAGGAGAGGCTGGTCGTCGGGCTCAAGGAGCGAGTTCCAGGCAGAGGGGGAGAGGGAGAGGAGATGGGGCCGAAGTTCGGCGCGCCAAGAAGGACCCATGAGAGAAGCTCAAGGATAGCGAAGGAAGGGAAGGAAGAGGGAAGGAGAAAAGAAAAAAGCCCACTCCGGAGAGTGGGCTTTTAAGGGGATTCTTGGCGGCGACCTACTCTCCCACAGGGTTGTCCCCTGCAGTACCATCGGCCCAGGAGGTTTTA
>JAEUJZ010000085.1 GCA_016794505.1 Myxococcales bacterium | reverse complement strand
CCCTTAATGTCCCTTAATGTCCCTTAATGTCCCCTAATGTCCTTCGCGACACGCAAACCGAAGCCCACCCCATGCGCTTCTGTCTGCATCCCCCGTCGGTGCTCAGAGCCGGAATCGAACCAGCGACACGCGGATTTTCAGGGGCTTCCGTTCCCCCTTCGGGGGAGGGAAGCCAGGGGAAGGGGATGCTTTCTTCTCCTGCCCGCTGGAAATCCCCCGTCGCTGAGGATTTCACTTTTTGAAATAGGCGAGTAATCCGGGGGAAATCAGGAGAGGCGTGATCAGACCAATCGAAGATGCGGTGCATTGCAGCGCTGCAGGGCTGCGCGGAGCTGCTCTTGGAGGGCTTCGCTCGCGCAGTACAGGCGCGCCACCTTGCCCGGCCGGTACCGCAGCGCGCGGCCGGCCATCTGGACCAGCAGGATCGGACTGTCCGTTTCCTTGTCCAGCCACACGTGCGGGCATCGTGGCTCGTCGAAGCCTTCGAGCAGCATGCGGTTCGCGTACAGGACGCGGATGGCTCCGCTCTTCCAGTGCTGCAGGCGCATCTGCCTCTCGCGCTCGGGAATCTGCACGCCGACCCACGACGACAGGGCATGATTCCGGCTCGCGGCTTCGCACGCGCGGTTGCTGGCGCAGAACACCAGGCCAAGCGGCCCCGCAGGCGGCACCCACGGCAGAATCTCATGCGGCGCGAGCAGGGCTTCGCGCTGCGCCTGCCACAGCGGCAGCGTGACGCGATCGGACTCGGCGAAGAGATTTACGCAGCCGCTTGACCACGGTGTCGCGGACAGACCGACGACGTGCTGGAAGCGCTGCGCGAGCCGCAGGTTCTCGGGCGCGTCGAGGTTGCCGTGATGACACTCGTCATAAATCAAGAGCGTGTCCGGGTCATAGCTCGCGAGCCGACCCCATAAGCTCTGCTGCGTCGCGATGACCAAGCGGCACGAGCGCACGGCGCGCAGCTCGGCGCGCTCGATGCCGATGGGAAGCCGCGTGCTCGATCGAAGGCGGCGCGCAAACTGCTCAAGCACCGGACCCGACGACACGCAGACCACCGCCCGACCAAACGGCCGCGCCTGCACCCACGACAGCGCCACGCGCGCCGCGATCTCCGTCTTGCCCGTGCCGGGCGGAACCTGCACCAGCACACGCGAGCGCTTTTCGCGCTGCGCACGCTCGCAGACTTCGATGGCCTCTATTTGGTGAGGCCAGAGCTGCATTTTGCCCCCTGAAAGAACCGCTTGATCAGTCGGTACTTTCTGACCCGGCATTCTGCAGAGCAGAACACGCGGTCCGCTCGGGAATAGCGCGGGAACGCCTTCCCGCAGTACACGCATCGGCGCTTAATGGGCATGTTCCTTCCTGGGCCGAGCCGTTACACACGCAAGATGCAACAGCCTCGGGAACAAGAAAGGAAAGGTTGCGGATCTCCTACACCGCTTCTGCGCTGTGCATTGTTTATCACGTGCCCACGCTGTACGGAATCCCCATCCCGCCTGGTGCGACGCAAGTAGAGGTCCGGCCGATCTTTGGCCGGGGCCAGCGTCGGCTGCTTTACCGCGGGCCGGTCGAGCAAGACGGTGTCTTCATCACGGAAGACGTGATTGCCGACCACGTGTCGAACGACGCACCCCTCTGGGAGTACTTGTCCGCGCAAGTTCGCGCGAAGACGATTCAGGCGCCGCAGGATGGTGTCTGGCGCTTCAAGCTCTCGGTCTGTTTTCAAGACCAGCATGGGGCTCCGGCCACACTCGACCCAGACACCGGCATCACCAGCCGCGTAACTAGCGAAGCCTGGGAGTTCTGGAAGGGCGATGCGTCTCCAGACAAGTCGACGCCTGTCGAACACGCGCTCTTGGCGGTCGTGAAAGAAACCTGTGCTCTGGCGCGCAGCGCCTTAGAGCGCACGATGGCGCACGAGCAGAACCTAGCGAGCGCGGTCAAAGAGGTTCTGACCCAGGTCATGCCGTCGATTGCCGAGATGGGGAAAGGCATTGCGCTCGCATCCGCGCAAGCGCAACACGCCCCGTTCTTGGCACTCGTCGAGAAGCAGCTCGGGCACGAAAACCAGCGCGCCGACAAGGCAACGGATGCCGTTCTTCGGATGCTCAAAGACCGTCAAGAGGGCGGCGGCGCGCTGGATGACCTTACCAAGCTGGCCACATTCGGCACGGCCGCGATGGGGCTCATGCAAAAGGCGAAAGGACTGGCGAACTAAATGGACGCGTTTGATGAAATTGGGGCCCGAAGTCCGAAGAACAACTCTGTTCAAGGCGCGATCCTAACAAGCTCCGCGAATGCGGCGGGCGGTTTTGCTGCCGGGCGCGTTCGCGGAATGATCGCGCAAGCGTTCCCGACGTATGCCCCGGCGGGCACGGTCGGAGTGTTCGCGGTGAGCGTCGCGGTTCGCATGTACTTCGCAGGCAGCAGCACGACCGACTCTATCGCTCGCGAGCTGGCGGCTGGCATGGCCGGTTTTGTTGGCAATGACCTGTGGGGCCTGCTCAAGGACTGGCTTGGCATCGGCAAGTGGCGAAAAGAGACCAGCTACAAGGCCGGCGAAGTCGTGAAATTCGACGGCAAGCTGTACAAGGCCAACGTCGACATCCCGTACCCACCTGGTGGAGAGCCAGGCAGGGATGCGCGATGGGTGCAAGTGGTGACGCAGCGAGCGCAAGGTGTCGAGTACGAAGATGCTCGCCAGTTCGCGCAAGCGCTGTACGAGAACAAGCCGCTCATGGATGGCATCATGAACGAGCAGTTCCCACTCATCGAGCGGGAGCTATCCGGCTGCATCGGCCGCGATTTCAGCGACGACGAGCGCAATCGCATGTACAGCGGCATGCGCAACGCCATGTATGGCGTGGTCGACGCATTCGCGCGTGGATAGCGAATGACCGCGAGGCAGCACAGCACGAGCGCGTATCGATGCTCGCGCGAGCGCTCCCAATCGGGAGAACTCGTCTGCTCCGCAGGAGGCGGCGGCAAAGGGCCGGTCGTGTACCTGGTGCAGCGCAGCGCGCAGCCCGATACGTGCTTAGGCGGCCTGCTGCGTTTTGCCGAGCGGATCGCCGAGAGAGCGGAGTCTGCCAGGTTCACCGACCCCAACGGCCTGATCCAGTGGCTTCGCTCGCAGCGCGTCGTTCTCGACGCTGGATCCGGGCGACAAGAGGTCGGGTGCGTGCCTGCGCAGCGCTCTGAAATTTGGCCCGAGTCCGGTATGAACTGCTGGGAGGCGACGGCCCATTTCGTAGGCGTCGCCATCCGGCAGCGCTGGCCCGTCGAGATCTTCGTTTTTGATGCCCTGGTCCATGGCCAGCGCCATGTCTTCCCCGCATGGCGGGATCTTGGATCACGGGCGCTTCCCGTTCCGCTGGTTCTTCAGCCCCCCATCCGCACCGGGCGTTCCGCGCTTGGGCTGTCCGCCGCCCTGGCACAAGGCGAGTGGTACAACGATGTGCTCGGAGTGTTCCACTTCGTCGGGGACAAAGTTTTACGCGTCTTTGGCGCGGGCGGAGTCGCGGACGAGATCGCGAAGTTGGAAGGCGACGCGCTGCCCGATTGGGCACGTACAGACGAGCAGAAACGCCAGTTTCAGAAGTGGAAAGAAGAGAAAGCGCAGCGCGCAGTTGGCGCATCGCGCGTCGTTGTCCAGACGCAGGGCATTGCCCCCTCTGGCTTCCCTTTCCCTGGGGCTCCGCCAGCCGAATCGGTTCGCCCGAAGGTTGTTGTGCTGCCCGCAAACAGCAATCCCGAGGCTCTGGACACAAGGGCCTTGCTTCAAGAAGTCAACCGGCTGACGCAGGAAAACCAAGCGCTGCGTCGGCAAACGCAACAAGGAGCGTGACCATGGGTTCGAGTCTTCTTTTTCTTGCGGCCATGATGGGCGGCCGCGGCATCAACCCGCAGCTGATGCAGGCGCTAGCGCAGGATCGCAAAGACCGATACGAAAAAATCGCGGTCTTCATTCGCGCCCTCGCAAACATCCTCACGGCTGCAATCTTCTACATCCGCGGCATGCCCGAAGCTGTGGACGCGGCTACGGGTGCCCCGGTCTACACGAACGAGGCCCTTAGCAAGCAACTGAAGGCAAGCGGCGAAGAAGGCAAGCTGCAGGCGCTCTGGATGAGCCTGGTGAACCAGCTCGTCGAGACGCTGCTGACCTTCTTCAAGCCAAGCGATGCCGAGTGGGCGCTGTTCAGCAACCTGATGACCCCTGCCACGTCGACCACGGTCATCACTCAACCGGCCGCCCCCACTTCACTCAGCGCGCCGACGGCTCGGCAGATCCTGCAATCGGGCGGCAACCCTGCAGGCTATCGCCGTGCGCAGGCCGTGTTCGTGAACGACGCGGGCGAAATCATCGTCGCGTAGCGCTCACCCGTCCGAAACCGCATCAGAAAAAACAGGCAGGGCGAACATGGCATCCCCGGCAGTCGAGCAGATTCGAGACCAGTTCTTCGCGTACTACCGCATCAACCCAGATGCACCGGCACCGCCGCAGTACGACATTCCGACTCTAGTCGGGCTGTGGGAGAACTTTCTCTACGCCAGAGGATCCGGCGAATCCGTCGAGCCAGTGGTCGGCTACGGATCAAGCCATCCCGCCCCGTCTGGCAATCCATCTGGGACTCTGCTCGTACAGCCACAAGCACAGCCAGGGGGCTGGTTCGCTCCGCCCAGGCCGGGGCAGCCCATCGCCCCAACTGCGACCGGACCGAGTGGCATCAGGACCTCAGCCACGCCGAGCGGCGGGCTGTAAGAAAGCGCAGGACCATGGCTTCTGCATCTGTCGAAGCAGTGCGGGATCGCTTCTTCCGCACGTATGGAATCAATCCCGATCTGCCGTATACCGGAGACCCGTTGGCCCTGACAGCGGCATGGGAAGACTATCTTCTCGCGGCAGCACAAGCCGCCGCTCGGCCCGCGCCAAGCGCTCCGACCGCTCCGCCGGCTCCGCCGTCGCTTCCCTTGCCGAGCTCGCCGCCTCCGGCGCCGGCTCCTCCTCGTACGCGTCGAGTGTGCGAGTGGATCCCCGTTTTTAACCCGTTGGGCATCCCGCCCGTTATCCCCGTGGAGCGCTGCCGAGATGTGCCAGTGGCTGGTTCCAGCGGGGGTGGCATTCCGGGCGCCCCTCCCAGGTAGTGGGCTCGCAAGCCCACGAGACACAAGGAAAGAACCATGGCTTTTCTGTCCGTAAATAACGTCTCGGTTTCGTCCTCTTCCAGCGGCGGCACAAGCTCCGCCAAAGTCTTGCTGTGGAGCGCCCTTGTACCCTATGCGGCGGGTGCTCTGGTCAGCTTCAACGGCGCCCTATACGAAGCAGTGAGCGACGTGCCGGCTGGCGTCATCCCGTCGGTTGAGGCGGCGACTCCGGCCACCCCTGGCTCGCCCCGTTATCGCAAGCTGACCTCCGGCAACACTGCACCCGAGGAGTACCTGTCGACCAAGCCGTACTACGACGGCCAAGTCGTACGGTACAAGGGCGTGCTGTACCGACTGGATGGCCCTGTCTCTGCCGCGGGAACCCTGCCCAGCTCGGGTGCTCCGTGGACGGTGTTTGGTGACGGAATCGGTATGTCCGAATTCGAAGCCCAGGAACTGACGAACGCGAACCTGTCATCCGTCAACGTGGGCCTGTCGAGCTGCGAGCTGCGCCAGCGGATGAGCGAACCAAACCGAATCAAGCAGCACCGGTTACGGTTCATCACCAACGCGGCACCTCCCGGCGTTGGCGCAGCACTGGCCACGTTCACGTTCCCCACGCCGCTAAAGAGCGGGCGCCCCCCATTGATCCTGATCGCGGGCGAGACCTCCCTCGCCAGCTCTGCCAACTTTGCCGCTGAGCCGGTGATTAGCGGCTCGGACATCACCGGGTACCGGATCTGGAACGGACAGGACGCACTCGCCGCAAGCACGACATACGACGTCTGCGTGCGCATCGACGAGCTGCACGCCTAATCGTTCTTCCTCTGGCCTGACCGCTGGTCTCGTCTCTCCCGCAAGGAGTCCCCATGTTCCGCCGTTCAATCCTCGCCTTCTGCGTGCTGATCGTTGCCTGCGACAGTCCGCCGTCGACAAATGGGCCGCCTGGTGACATGTCAGGCGTGCCCGATATGGCGGTACCTCTGGGCGTCGTGAAAGACGGAGTGGCAAGCGGAACCGACATCCAGATCCTGTACACGACGAGCGCGGGCGGTCTGCGCAGCCCCAGGGGTCTGTTCGATGTGAAGGCGAGCCGCGAATGTCAGCGGGCGGTTCTATCGGACGCGCGCTATCACTGCGTACCCGTCGAGAGAGTCCAGCCGACGATCTACTTCACGGACTCCGCCTGCGGCTCACGCATCTACTCATCCGAGATCGAGTGTGGCGGCCAGAAGTTCATCGAAGAAGCCTTGGGCTGTGGGCTTCGCGATCTCTACCAAGCGGAAATCTTCATCGCTGGGCCGCCCACTTACTACGTCATGAACGGCATGTGCCTGCGCGCGAACCTCACGCCAGAGCTGCTCGCGTCCGCGCTGTACGTGCGAGGGGTCAAACTCCCGCCGAGTCTGTTTCCAGTCCTCCTGGAAGCCAGAGGAGGCGGCTAGCGTGTCATGCAGCGGCTCGCTCTCCTCATCCTGCAGCGGATCGCCAAGCTACCAAGGTGGCTCGGCCTCCCTGGGATGCTCCTGCTCGTCTGCGGCGTGTGCTGTGCCTTGCCGCTGCTCTTCGCCTACCTCCTCATCCGGCATCGGCTGGTCACCTGGCTTCAGAGGCGGCAGCTCATCCGCTGGGCCCGCCGCACCACCGCCCAGGCACCGTGACCCGAGCTGGCTGCCCATAAATGCGTCGACGATGCCACGGGCGCAAGCGGTATCGATTGCCCCGAAGAGCGAAATCCAGCGTCTTCGCGCTCTGCCTGTTTCGGAGCTTCGCGCGCTCGCCGCTGCTCAGATCGTGCGAGCACGTGCGGCGTGGGAAAAAGCCGCGGACGTCCCTTGGTACGCCAGCGCTTCCCAGCGCTGGGTGAACGCGAAGCGGTGGGAACCAGACGCCAAGCAAATTCAGATGGCCGAAGAGTCCCTCGCCCTGGGAGACCAAGAGGCCAAAGAAGACGACAAGAAGACGCGCTTCGTCTCGGCGTGGACCACGTCACGCTTGGCGATTCAGCACATCGCAGAAGAGGCCAAGTTCGGGCCGACAGACACCTGGTATCTGCTCGCCCTGCCGGGCGAAGGCGCACGCGATGCCGCGATCGAACTGGGGCGCGACGTCCTCAAGCCAGCGGCAGACACGGCCGCAGAAGCCGGGCGTGCGCTTGGCGACGCGCTGAGCAGCGCGTTCAAAGGCGTCGTGGCGCTCGCCGCCTTGTACTTCGGCGCCGAAGCACTTCGGAGAACCCGATGAAGTTCTTTTTTGAAGTCCCGAACGTTCAGATCTGGCCGAAGCCGAAGACGTCGCCGTCTGTTCCGGTCGCGCACGGTCTCACGCATGCGGGGGACGGTGCCGATCCGGTACCGCTCGCAGGCACCGGGCACAAAGCTGGGCTGATGACCGACGAGCAGGCAAAGAAACTGGCCTCGCTGTCTTCGTCGACTGCGCCGCATGGTCAGGACCGCGGCGAAGTCTGCTGCTTTCCTGCACGACCTGCGAATCCGTCCCCCGATGACGATGAGTTCGAGGATGGCACCGACGGATTCCTTGCCAAGTGGCAACGGGTCCAGTGGTCGCCTTCTCCTTCATCGGCCGACCGAGGAGCGAGCTTCACGCTGCCGCCGCAAGAATGGCGACTTGAAGGCGCCAAACGACCGAGCTGGATCCAGATTCAGCCCCCGGCCGACAGCAACGTCGGATTCTTTACCAAGGCGCTGCACCAGGTCGCCCCGCCGAAGGCGTTCGTTGTCTGGAGTATCAGCCTCGATCACAACACCGATCCCGTGGGTGGCCGAGGCTGGGTCTGCGGCTGGGGCGAAACAAGCGCCTCACCGCCGATTGCTCCAATCGACGGCGACAACATGGTCTTTGTCCGAGTCCTGCGCATCGGGACCGAGCTGACCGAGCTGGAACTATCCATCAACGAAGGCGGCGTGGGTCAAAGCGCTGGCATCCTGCAGACTTCTCTGCCGGTTCGCTTCGTCGGCATCTTGAAAGACGCGCTGGACTACACGGGCTTTGTGTCCTCGGACGGTGTGTCGTGGCGAGCCATCGGAAAGGTGTACGGCGCAATCACGCCCGATCGAATGACCGTCGGTCTGCTCAGCCCGACCGTGGAAAACGACCTCTTCGGTCATGACTTCTTCCGCGTCTACCCAGACGCGACGGTGTAACCATGTCCCAGCTCGTTTTCGTCAAGGACGGACCCATTGCGCCCGGCGTCCTGTGCTCGGCTCGCGAGGAACCGCACGCACTCGGCCCGGCAGTCTCCGGGGAATTGCCCCTGGATATGGACCGCGTCTCGCTTCCCGCAGGAACCTGTGGCCGGATTCGCATCGTGTTCTCGGTACCTGTACGCGCGCCTCTCGTCGTTTCCTTCTGGGCCACTCTGTCGGAACAGCCGTTCCCGAGGCGGTATCAGACCACCGTCGTGGCCGGAACCACGGAGCTTGTTTGGCCGCGCAGTCGTCAGGCCATCACAGCACTCCAGCGAATTCAGACGCAGGAAGCTCCCGGCGGCAGCGTCTCGGCTGAGTTTCTCAAGTGGTCCGCGGTGCCCAGCCGCGATGCCGATCCCCTGCTCTGCGGTCTGTATCCAGCCAACATGACGGGCCCGGCCATTCCTGGGCGCATGGCGCCTCTGCAGCTACGCGGCGCCGCTTCGGCTGTGGCCGTTGGCAGCATTCGCGCCGACGATGCGCTGGTCTCTGCAGGCGCATACGCAGTGCGCGTTCGAACTGCATCCGACGTACATGCGGACCACGTCGGCACCGCACTGGAAGACGCGGCAGCCGGGTCAAACGTACGTCTGCGCTTGGACATCCAGCCCGGAAGCTAGCGATGGCGGCTCCGCGTTCAGCCTTGTGGGCTCTCGCATCCGTCGGAGCCATCTTGTTCCTCGGAAGAAGGGCCACTGCAAGCACTCAGGCTCCCAGGGTCGATTCGACCTGGTCTCTGGGGCGTCTCACCGAGTACCATCCCGATGCCCCAGCCAGCGCTGGAACCGCGGTCTTGCGACGCGAAGGCGGCCCACGTGACAGGCGTAGGCAGCCTCTCATCACGCTTGAGCAGCACCGAAGCGACCGCGCGCGATATCCCTACGCCAGCGTTGCATCCGGGATGTTTGCCCACCGTTCCATAGGGGTACTAGCCCGCAGCCAGCAGGAACTTCGTGATTTCCCTCACCTTGGCCTGCATTTCGGTTTGGTCGTGTTTAAGCAACATTTCCGTTCCGGCTGGTTTCCAAGCGGCAGCCCATGACGGGAATCCGGTGTCTGGTATGGCGGTATGTGTAGGGGCATCCGGGTTGATTCCATTGAATTGGAAACCGATGCAGGCTATATCCAAGTAGTGAGTGCATACAACCACTTGCGACCCGCGAGTAACACGCAAATCTGACATTCTGCGCTGCATGGCAATCATCGTACCCTTGCGTCCGTAAATATCGACCGCCATCATCAGGTAGGCGTCAAGGGCGGCATATGCCATGTGCGTGCGGACAAACTTGATCCGCTCCGATGATATGCCATCAAACATCTTTGGCAGATCTGCCTTGGCAGTGTTGCCAAAGGAAGCGTGAATCGCATCTTGTTCAAGTTGCTGTCGGAAGTCGGTGTCATTCATCTTTGGGTTTACCTCCGTTTGGTCCGCTTGGCTCGGATGGCCCGACGTGGCGCTGCGTGCGCGCCGCGAGCCGTTCCGTGGTCGGGGTGTTCGTCGTGGGCGTAGGGCAGTAGCGAGTCACCGCCGCTGGCCTTCGACTTGAACAACTTCACGCGCTTGCCTTCCATGTTCGCGATGGCCGCTTCGGCAATCGCGGTGTCGTCCTTGTTGCGATGGTTGTACTTGTGGTCGTGTTCTTCGGCATAGCGCTGCGCGTGGCGCTTGCTGATGTGATGATGCGTGCCGTCCACCTGCCGCTTGAAATTGCCGAAGTAGCCTTCCGCTGTGTTCGTATGCGCTAGATGCCCGTCGTCTTCCTGCTTCACGTACTGCTGAGCCTTGTGCGTGACGGTGTGGTGCTCGCGGAAGACATCCCCGACCGCGTCATAAATCGGGCTCTCGTCAGTCATGAGCACAGTCTTGTTTGGAATCGTGTGCTTGCGCAGCTTCGCCCCGACCGTGCGACCGTCTACGCTGTCCGTCGGATTCAGCACGACCGTCTGAGCCTTGCTGTACTCATGCCCCCGCGCAAGGTCGCGGTCTCGTCGAGTCGTCGCCTGCCCGCGCTTGATGATGGTCTGCACCGCGACCTTGTTCCCTCGGTATCCCCGCCCATGCCGTCTGCGCCGCCCTCCGAGGTACGCTTCGTCGCTCTCGACGGTGCCTGAGAATAACTGCGAGTCGTCCGCCATCGTCGCGCGGATGCGGTGCCCCAAGTGCCACGCCGGGCGCAGACCGATACTCAGTTTGCGCGCTAGATGCCGCGACGAGATCCCCTTCTTCGCACTGCCCATCTCGTGATAGGCGATCATCCACTTGCGCAACGGCAACTTGGTTCCCGCCATGACCGTTCCCGAGGTCACGGTGAACTTGTGCTGGCACTTGCGGCACTTCCACATTTTCAGCCGACGCGCCGAGTGGCAGTCGTACACGTCACTCGATTCGCAGTCGGACTTCGGGCAGTACACGCCGTTGGGCCAGCGCTTCTCAATGAAGTAGCGCTCGCACGCCTTCTCGTCGGGATATTGCTCAAGAAGATCGTAAATCGAACCCATGGGCAGGAGCATAACGCCTATCCACCAAAGTGCAACAGGCGATATGCGGCAAGGCACGATTTTAGGTGGGTGTGTCTGAATTAATTTTTAATTCACGCTCAGCGCGGACAATGCCGCTTTCGCCGTTCTCATAGGCTTGTATCGCCAAGCAAGTAGCCCTCCACGCGTAGACCACTCGACGACGGCGAAGCGGTCGCGTCTCTCGCGCACCCATTCGGCGGCTTCTACGATCGTCCCGTCCTTCTGCTGTCTCACTGCCAGCGCTCGCAGGGTGGGCCAGCGTCCGGTGTGCATGCGCTGAAAGAAGGCGTGTAGTTCGCGCTGTAGGTCGTCGGCTAGGTCCAACTTGGCGACGATGCGTGGGGTCTTGCTGCGGGGCTGGGGCTTGCTCGCGACACGGTTCATGGCTCTCTCCCTCATGGATGAGGACGCCATGTTGAGTCTCAATTCAGACTCACGGCAAGTTTTTGAGTCTCAATTCAGACTCAAGATCGGTGATACAGCGCCACAGTGACCAGCAAGGCACCCAACGATGTCCCACTCTCTACCGGGCTGAGCCGTCGCTTTCGGCTGGCTCGCGAACGAAGAGGACTCACCTTGCGTGCGCTTGCCGCCGCGTCAGGTTGCCAATACTCAACCATTGTCGCGATTGAGTCCGCTGGTCGCATGCCGCAAATCACCACGATCGAGATACTTGCTCGCTCACTCGGAGTCTCGCCGGGATGGCTTGCGTATGGCGAGGGGGCGGCGCTGGAAGGATGGCGCGACGATTCGCGCGCGAACTCCTAAGTCATGGATAAACTCGTCACGATTGGGAGGGAATCAGATGGTACTCCGCGCCAAGTCGCAGCACGAGAATTGGCGGGCCATCTCCATGGTCATCCACGCTGGATGTATCCGCATCAATTGAAAGAGAAGTACCAAATTTCAGATGAGTTTTGGCTAACGGTCAGGCAGGATATTGCGGCCGAATACAGGGAGGTATATCGCAATTCGCGCAAAGGGCATGATGAGTTGCCGTATCTGCAAATCAATCAAAGCCTAGCGCAGTACGCTTTGGCCTTGCCACATGGAGCCAGCGGGATGAATCTTCGTGTCATTGAAGAACATTTGCGATCTAGCCAAATACGCGAGCTTGAGAATTATCTGTTTCGGATTGTCTTGGATCCGCGGTACAGAGCCAGGCTTCTTCTAAAGAGGTACAATAAGGTGCCACTTTTTCAAGAATTTGCGTATCTAATAGAGGCAGCCTATTTTGCCTGCCTTCGCGACAACTACGCAGCGGCGTTTATGACCATATTGCCGGTTATTGAGGGAATCATGTTACGATGGGCCAATAGGCCCAGGCATCAAAAGAAGATGACCTTTATGGAAATTAGCAAATTCGTGCGCGACACGCCGGTACGTAATCCATTACTATCCACGCCGTTTTTTGCGGACTGCTGGGCGAAGACATGTTCGGCAATAATCGAAGATCATCTTTATAAGTCTACGTCAACCGGACCGTCGTTCTCAAATTTTAATCGACATCTTGCACTGCATGTACTTGAGACCAAAGATTTTTGCACTCCCCAGAATATTATGAGAGCGTTTCTGCTTTTAGATCTGCTTGGGGATTTATATTTATCTGAGAATAATAAATATGATGGCATCGATACCAACCCCGACGAAGCGGTGCTCCCATACCTTAATCCGTATCTTGAAATAATTAAAAACAGAGCAGCCAACCAGGAACACGCGATGGTGAGGTATTCTCAGTATAAGTTACTTTGGGATGCACATGAGCAAATCGGAAACCCGATTGAATACTGGAAGAATCCGTTAATGCTGCCATTTCATGAAGTCATCAAACGGGCACTTCTCTTTGCCAGCGAGAAGAGATAAGCATAGTCAGTTCTCGACTCTCTATGCCGTAGCCAGTTCATCGCGCACCGGGTCTTGATGCAGGCGAAACCCCGTGCAAACGGCAATCGCGCGACAGTCGATCTCGCCGTCGGTGTTCATAATATTAACCTCGACGAAGTGCCTGCCAGGGAAGTTCACTACGGCACGATTCCCAGCCTGGGAGGTGGACATCGCGGCGATGATGTCGTCGTGGAAGTCCAGTTCGTCGCATGTCCCGCGGTAGACCTGCTTATCAGGTTCCCATTCGATTTTGACCCGTCGATCGGTACTTGGCGCGCAAACGTAAATGTGCGAGGGGGGCGGGTTACGTTTATTGATGATCATGCGCGGCGCAACAACCACCTCGCATGTCTCTCGCTGCGCCGTTGTGACACCAGCCTGAGACGTGAATGTCACATAGGCCCCCATAACGCGCCCGCGCCTTATGCCTGCCTCGCGATAGCCCCTAATTAGCAGGTAGAGCATAACAGCAATAACCGCACACCCAATCAGCATGATAGGGCTCCAAGCGGTATATGGGAGCCACGTCGCCGCAGGGTGCTCACGGGCGATCTGCTCAATGCAGTCCGCGACAAGTTGCCCAGTGGTTGGCATGGCGAGACCGCAGGATAGGCCAGCAAAGAGAGCCAGCAACAGCGGCCAGTCTGGGCGAGCCATTGTGCGGACGGCTCGCCACGCGCCGAGTGCAACTTCTTTAAGAGGGAGATCAGCCACGCGCGCACCTTTCTTGAGCCCGCGCGCAGTCTGCGGGATCTGCGCGCAGGGGCGCGCAGCCTAGCACTCATGGAACACACGTACAACGCCCATGGAACCGTGGGCAAACATCCCGGTTGCATCCGATCTCATGATCGAGGGTCGCGCGGTCCCCTATGGAGCCCGCATCCACATCGAGGCCCTTCCCGCCGATGTTCTCCGCCTGGTCGATACGGGGGGGAACTTTCTTGGCGACAACAAGCAGATCCGCGAGCCCGGTCACGAGCCGCTCGACATCGCGACGGCCTGGCCCGGCAAGAGCCAAAAGCTCAGCGGCAAGAAGACGCGCTTCAAGATCGACTGGACCGATACCTTGCCCGAACCGCGACCGCGCGTTTCGTGACACACGGAAGGAACCCATGGCCTCACAGCTCTCGATGTGGAAAGACGACGACCCCGAGCGCTACGCAGAAGACGGCGGCGGCATGAAGCGCCCCAAACGAGCGCGCCGCACCAAACCCGGCGGCAAGAAGAAGCGCAGCAGCTCGGCCGCGCGCCGAACGCGAACCACCAAGACCCAGCCAGCCCGGCCGAAGAAAACCAAGCGCTCGCGCAGCTCGCCCAAGAAGCCGCGCGCCGAGCTGCCCAAGAACCGCGAGTACACGACCCAGCGCGGCGCACGCTACGTCCTCAGTCGGGTCGAAGACTGACCCCCTCTGGCTTCCCTCTGGAATTGGGCGGATAACCGCGCTAGCCTGCGGCTATGGCGCTTTCCGCTCAGACTCCACGCCAGCGACCGCCCGCCACCATGGCCGACTTCTTGGCCATCCCCGCCGCAGATCGTTGGCACGAGTTCGTCGACGGGCAGATCATCGAGCGAGCGATGCCCGTAGGACAGCATGGGTACGCTCAGGCTCGCATGTCCGCCCTGTTAGATGGTTACGACGGCCCCGAAGGCAAAGGGCGTCCCGGCGGCTGGTGGTTTGTCATCGACACCGAAGTCGACTTCCCGCAGCTCAAGCGCCGCTTTCGCCCGGACCTCACAGGCTGGCGAATCGAGCGCATGCCGGAACCGCCCACAGGCGTCCCTGACCTGCGCCCGGACTGGGTCTGTGAAATCATCTCGCCCGAGAAGCGCCGCTATGACGCCGTCGAAAAGCGACGCTACTACGCCGAGTCCGGCATCCCCTTCTATTGGCTGCTCGACTACGAGCGCCGAACGCTCACCGCTCTAAAACTCGCCAATAGCCACTACGTCACCATCGGCGAGGCCGCCGACGAAGACGCACCCCGCTTCGCCCCCTTCGACCTCGCAGAAATCCCCCTCACCCGCCTCTTCCCGCGCTAGCGGCGCGCACCGTCCGCAGCGGGCGAGCGTCAAGGGCCCGCTTGGTCCCGCTCGCTTGCACAGCCTCTTTTCTTCCCATTCTTAGATTCATATAGTGGCCGTCCTTTACCGGAGGTTTGCATGCGTGTTCTTTCGTTTTCGCTCCTCGTTTTCCTCGCAGCCTGCGCCAATCCCACCGACGATCCTGGCCTCAACGAGGATCGCAAGCCACCCGAGGACAAGAAGCCGCCGATGGCCATGACGGGCAGTGAGATCAAGACAGGGACGCGGCTTCGTAGTCGCTTCGTAGTCGCTTCGTCAACGGCGACGATGGCAGCCAAATTGCCGTCGGCCTCTACGATTCCAAGCTGAATATCGAGTGCCAGTTCTCTGAAGCAGAAGACGGCAAAACGCGCTGCCTACCCACTCGCACAGCGACACTGAAACCACCCGAGATGTTCCAGTACAGCTATCAAACTCGCAGCATCTTCAAGGACAGCGCTTGCACTGAGCGACTCGCGTTCAGCAATCTCTGCGAAGATGCGGTTCGGTACATCAAGTTTTCTGACACCTGCGGCGGGCGAACACGCATCGCAAACACCGTCGAGATCGCTGTACCTTCTACTGCGTACTATAGGCGTGCCGACGGCTCTTGCTACGGCTTCGCGGCAGCCAGCCTTTTCCAGCTATCAGAGCTGCGCTTCTACAGCGTCGGTCCGCCAGTTCAGGCGCAGGAGTTTGCTAGCGGCACCATCGCGACAGAATAAGCACGCCCCATCCGTCCCACCTCTTCCCGCGTTAAGCACCGCGTCGGGCAAAGGCCTGTTTATTAGGCAGTCGGGCCCGGCTCGGTTCTTCGCAGGATCAGCACGGCTGAGTTCTTTGCGCCGTGCAGTCCGTACCGCATCGTCTCGATGGTTTGGAAGCCAAGCTGGGCGAGACAGGTGGACAGGCGCGGCACGTCGTACCGACGGAAGCGCG
>JAEUJZ010000073.1 GCA_016794505.1 Myxococcales bacterium | reverse complement strand
TGCTTTTTGTTGGTTGCTGTTGAGGTCGACTTTGTGGAGGACAGCGAGAGAGAATGCGGAGAATTTTTGGAAGTCAGCGGGAGGGAGTGGAGGGAGGGAGAAGGAGCAGGTGGAGCTGAAGTCTTTGAAGTTATTGACCTGGAGCTTACCGCCGGCAGTGGTCCAGCTTGCGCCGCCAGTACAGGAGAAGTCCCAGCCCTGGAGCATGGAGGTACTGGAGACATCTTTGAAGTCGAGGCAGAGGAGAGGCTCTCCTGGGAGTCCTTTGGCGGCGGCGCACTTAGGGGAAGGGGAAGCGAGGTCTGGGGGCGCAGGGCAGGAGCTTGCGTCGGTGGTTTGGATCTCTCCGGGGGCGCTTTCGAAGTCTTTGAACATGCCGCAGCCAGCGGCGTGAAGGGTCAGAACCAGGGCAAAGTAGACGCGTCGCATGGGGTCTCCAGTCTAAAGAGGGAAGGAACGGGCGGGAATCACTCGGCTGGGCAGACCAGAGCGGCTTCGCGGCCACCGCTGCCGCTTGTGCCCGAGGCCCGCTGTGCCCGCTGTACGACCAGGGTCGTGGGGATGGCGATGCCCAGCACCGCCAGCGACATGCCGGCGACGGCCCAGGCCGGGCGGGTCAAGGTCTGGTAGTGCTCGTGGCCGCCGGATACAACGACGCCGGCCGAGGTCTCATTGGCAATAAACAGCGCTAGGCTGGTGGCAGCGCCGACGCCGAACAGGCCCCACAGCCCGGCTTTGATCACGGTGGCGGTCGACGGGTCGATGTGGCGACGCGCGCTTCCGCTGGCTCCTGGCCCATCCGAGTCGCTGCAGCTGGGCTCGACGATCGGGGTGCAGGCCTCTTCGGGATAGGGCTTGCTTTGGGCGCTGGCGCAGTTTCCCGAAAAGCAGGTGGCAAGCAGCGGCGACAGCGCGTTGTCGATCTTGCGCAAGAGATCGTCGGCCTCGCAGCCCGGACAGTCGACGGGTGCGCTCTGGGTTTTTTCCGTGGCGGCGTCGTATAGCCACAGCGTCGCGCCACCGTCGCGGTTCACTTCAACACCCAGCACCTGCGCATCACGCTGCGGGCCGACCAAGCGGCGAAGCTCAGCGTCATCGCCGCTGCGCAGCTCTTTGATGTAGTCGACGGGCAAGAGCGTCTGTCGCATCAGCGGCTTGATGCCGGTGAGCACCGCCTTTTGCGACTTGCCCTCGCCGCTTACGCTCACCAGATAGCGTGACACCGGGGGACGTGCGGCTGCGCCGGTCCGCGGTGCGGCCTGCCCTGCTTGGCAGTACAGCGGGGTCGAGCTGGGGGGACCGCTCTGCCAGGCGGGCTTGTCCAAGAGCGCATCGACGGCCTGCGGCAGGGCATAGATCAGGTTGCAGTCCTGGCAGTAGGTGTCGCGGTACGCGGTCTGTCCGCTGGCGAGGTCGTGCAGCCACACCCGAAAGCGGGACGTCGTGCGGCTGCTGGTGCGATAGATGCGTCCACCGACGAGCTTACCGGTCTGCAGGCTGGGACGCGGCGCCGCCGCTGTGGCGCAGCTTGCGCGCACGAGCTTGGCGCAGGCTTCCCCGACGCAGGACGAGGGCTTGGGGAACAAAAGCTCTGCGTCTTGGGACTGCCGCTTGAGGTGCTTGAGCAGGATCTTGTCCATCTCGGCCAGCGTCTCGCAGCCCTCTTGGATGCCCCAGATCAGGATCTTTTGGGCCGAGGCAAACGAGGGCGAAAGCACGATCAGCGACGCGAGAAGGAAGGAGTAGATGCGTGACATGTCCGTTCGATTCCGTTGAGAGAGAGGTCAAGGGCCAAGGCTTAGCCCTGCGTCAGCAAGGCGCTTAGGGTGTCGAGGGCTTGGAACAGCTCGCGCGTGCGCGGACGCAGCGAGCCGGCCACAGCGTACCGGATGATGCGCCGCGACTCGGGCGCAACAGCATCCCGATCGAGGATGAGCGTCAGCGGCAAGGGCAGAGACTCGCTGGCGAAGCGGGTGCGCAGCAGGCGATCGATGCGCTCGCCCGTATCTTGGTAGTGCGGGCCGCGCGGCATGCGCTCGCGCTGCTCTTTGACGACGGCGTACATGCCTTCGCCATGGGGAATCTGGGCGACGCAGCACAGGCGGATCGCGCCGCTGCGGTCGCGGGCCAGCTGGGCTTCTAGTTCGCGCAGAAGCGGAAATTCCGCGCGGCAGGGCGCACACCAGTCGGCCCACAGGTGAAGGATCAGAAGCGGCACGGCTCCGCCCAAGGCCTCGCTGCGCTGCGCCTTGCGAAAGTCGCGGCTGCGCTCGTCCCAGATGGCCAGCTGCGTCAGAAGCTCGATGGGAATGGCAACGTTGAGCAGCCGTCGTTCGACCTGAAATAGCCGCTGCGGATCGGCCGTGCGCTCGCCGGCCGGGTCGGTCGCTGCGATGGAGCGGGCCGGCACTAGCACCGTGCCTGCGCTGCCAACGCCGCCCATGGCCGCCAGCAAAGAGGCTGCGAATTTCCGTCGAGATAGCGCCAGAGATCGCGTGTGCATCATGTCGCTCCGCAGTCGGTTCGAAAGAGCCATACGCGCGTCCGTGGCTCGTTATCACCGGGCTCGCCCTGGCGCGGTCGCAAAAGGTGCCGACTGAACTGACTGGTGATCGCGTCGGCTTTGACCTTGCACGGGATCAGCTGCGGGCCGATGACCTTCACATTGCGCGGCAAGCGCAAGGTCAGAAACAGGTGCTGGCGCAGATCGTTTCCGGCTTCTAGCGCGTCATCCACTTGCTTGGCTACTTCCGTCGGCGGCTGGACCATGATCAGGAACTTCGTCGTCGGGAAGATGTTGTGCGACTCGATCAGCGAAAGGATCTGGCCTTGGCGAAAGTGGACCATGCCGCGCAGGCCTTCTTTGGGGCGCAGGTACATGTGCATGTACGGCTGCGTTGTCATAAACGCGATGGCGCTGCCCCAGGCATCCGTCGAGCAGTTGGCGCTCTCGCCGTTTTCACAGCGATGGATAAAGTCGCGGACTTGGTCGTTGTTGCAGTTGACCTTGCCCCAGATGCGCATGCTGTCCATATCTTGCTTGGCGCGCAGCGTCTCGAAGTCTTCGCGCAGCTTGTTGTTGTCTTGCGTAAGCTGGCGGACTTGCTGCTGCAGCACCAGATATCCCTCGGGGGCGCAGCCAGCAGGCAGGGCGGTTCCCAAGGCCGCGGCAGCTAAGCTGCGCAGCAGGTCACGACGAGTGGGCGGCAGGAAGCAGGGTGTGTGTCGCATCATTTGCACTGAATCGAAACAGAGCCCGAGATCGTAGCGCGGTGAAAGCGCCCCAGCAGGGCCGCGCGCAGGGCATCACGCGACTCGGCCTGCAGTCGCGCAGGAACCAGGATGAGCGTGGGCTGGCCGGCGCGCAGATCGAAGCTCAGGCGCTCTCCGCTGCACAGGCGTAGCTCGGCCTCGCGCAGCGCCGCGACGACGGCTTGCCGATCGCTTGCCGACTTGAACGACGTCTCAAGGCAGCTCTCTTTGGGCACCGAACAGCGCATCGTCTTGTGCTTGTGCGGATCGGCGTCGGTTTTGCCAGGGCCTGACAGCGTCGCCTTTTCCGTCCCCTGCGTGGGCTTGGTCGGGGCCGTCGGCACGGGGAGGCGCTCAGGTGTCGTCACCGTCGGGGATGCGGTCGGCCCGCCGCTCGCATCGCTGCTGGGAAGCGCGGGCTTGTCGGGCGCGGTCGGGGGATCCCTGCGGAGCGGGACGGTCGGCTCGCCTCTTCCGGGCTCCGGCACAGGCAACGAGGGCGCAGACGGTGTGGGGCGCGCAGCGAACCAGCGCCACGGACTGCTGGTCAAGATCAGCGCGCACAGCGCCGCCGCGGCGATCCCGATCACCGCGAACTTCTTTTGTTGTTGCTGTCGCTGTGCCTTCGAGGCCGGGTTGGTAATCTGCTGTCCGCCGCCCGACAAGGGCTCGACGGGGGGCCGATCGTCGATGATCTGCGGCTGTGTTGCGCGGTTGCCGACCGATGGCACCGAAGACAGACGTGGCTGCGCCCGCGCCGCATCGGCCGAGCTGTCCGTCGTGGGCGATGCCCCTGCCGTCGCTGCAGTGCCCAGTGGGGTTGTCCCTTCTGGGGGGGCATCAGCGGTCACAGCCAGCGCCGCTTCATCGCCGCTTGCCGCGCTGATGGGGGCAGCGGGGCCAACCGACGGGCCAGCGTCGGAAGCCACGAGCGCATGCTCGGTGGTCCCGCGAATGTGCATGTTGTCGGGTGCCGCGCGAGCGAAACCGAGCTGCTGTCCCAAGGCATCGCAGACCGCGCTCATGCTCGGCCGCTGGGTCAGGTCCTTGGTCAGCATGCGGTGGACGAGCTGCGCCAGATCCGCGGGCACGCTGGCATCGATCGACGACAAGGGCTCGGGCTCACGCGAGATGGCCAGCCCCATCATCTGGATCGGATCGGGGCTGTAAAGCGGCAGCCGCCCCGCCAGCACCTGATACAGGATCACGCCCAGCGCATAGACATCGAGCAGCCCTTCGTTGCCGGTATAGCCCTTGTAGGTGCCAAACTGCTCGGGCGCCATATAGGCAAAGGTCCCCGGCTGCTGATCGCCCATCGATGTGGCGACGACCTCGTCTTCTTCCAGGCCCAACGAAGCCTGCGCGCCGTCGCTGCTGGCTCCTGGCCGCAGCTTGGCGATACCGAAGTCGAGGATCTTGACGCGCAGCCCGCCGATCACCGACTCGTCTGTGATCAGCATCAGGTTGGCGGGCTTGAGGTCGCGATGAAAAATGCCGCGCTCGTGGGTGCGAGCCAGCACGCGCGCGGTCTGCCAGCCGATGACCCGCGCTTGGGTTGCGCCCAAGCGAACGCCCTGCTTGTGCGCTCGGCGAAGCTCAGCAAGCAGCGTGACCCCGTCGACGTACTCCATGACGATATACAGCGTGCCGTCGGGAGTCTCGCCTTGTTCCAGGACCTGCACGACCGCCGGGTGATCGATGCGAGCGGCGGCCAGCGCTTCCCGCTTGAAGCGGGCTTTGGCTTTCTTGTCTTTGGCGATGGCCGGATGCAAGAGCTTGATGGCCACGCGGCGTCGCAGCCGGATGTCTTCGGCTTCATAGACCGCGCCGAAGCCGCCCTGTCCAAGCTCGCGCACCGTCCGGTAGCGGCCGACGAAGACTTCGCCTTCGTGCAAGATGGTGTCGCTCTGCGTGCCGGCCATGACGCCGATTATCGCACCGCACGCTGCGACATAGGAAATTCAGGTTAGGGATGTCTACCCGAGGACAATGCGCCGCATGGGCGCCCGTCGGAGGCTACGCAGGTGTCGGCGGAGATGGCGCCGACGGTTCGCTGCTGGGGGGCAGCGTGGCAGCCGGGGAGGCAGGCAGGGGAGCCGTCAAGACAAAGGGCAGGATCTCTTCCATGCGCGTGACGAAGAAGATCTCAAGATCCTTCTTCACCTCGTCGGGCACGTCGACGATGTCCTTCTGGTTGCGCTCGGGCAGGATGACGCGCTTGATGCCAGCGCGGTGAGCGGCGAGCAGCTTTTCCTTGATGCCGCCGACGGGAAGCACGTTGCCGCGCAGCGTGATCTCGCCCGTCATCGCGACGTCGGGTCGCACCGGGATGTTGGTCAACATCGAGGTCAGCGCGACGAACATCGTGACACCTGCCGACGGACCGTCTTTCGAGATCGCGCCCGCTGGTACGTGGATATGCAGATCTGCCTTCTCCAAGAAGTGCTCGTCGATGCCGTAGGACTTGGCGCGGGCCCGCACGAACGAGGTCGCCGCCTGCGCCGATTCCTTCATCACGTCGCCAAGCTGGCCGGTCAGCATCAGGCTGCTCTTGCCGGGCATGCGCGTCGCTTCGATGAACAGGATGTCGCCACCGACCGCCGTCCATGCCAAGCCCGTCGCCACTCCTGGCACTGCAGTGCGCTCGGCGACTTCGCTGATGAACTTCTGCGGTCCCAGAAAGTCCGAGACCTTTTCGGCCGTGATCTGCACCTGATCTTTGGTCTCGCCTTCGGCCACCTTGACGGCCACGCCACGGCAGACGCTGCCGATCTCGCGCTCAAGGCTGCGCACGCCGGCTTCCCTGGTATAGCTGTCGATGACCTCACCGACGGCGGGATCGTCAAAGGTGATCTGCGCGTTGGTCATGCCGTGTTCTTCGATCTGTTTGGGGATCAAGAACTGGCGCGCGATCATCAGCTTTTCGCTGCGCGTATAGCCGGGGATCTCCAAGATCTCCAGACGGTCACGCAGCGCCGCTGGGATCGGGTCGAGGATGTTTGCCGTCGCGATAAACATCACGCGCGACAGATCGAACGGCACTTCCAGATAGTGATCCGAGAACGTGTTGTTCTGCTCGGGATCCAAGACTTCCAAGAGCGCCGAAGACGGGTCGCCGCGGAAGTCGTGTCCAAGCTTGTCGATCTCGTCGAGCACGAACACCGGGTTATTGGTGCCAGCGCGCTTGATGCCCTGGATGATGCGACCGGGCAGCGAGCCGACGTACGTGCGGCGGTGACCACGGATCTCGGCCTCGTCGCGCACGCCGCCTAAAGAGACACGCACGAACTTGCGTCCAACGGCCTTGGCGATCGACTTGCCGAGCGAGGTCTTGCCGACGCCAGGCGGGCCCACCAAGCACAGGATCGGCCCCTTCTTGTCGGCTTTCAGCTTGCGCACCGCCAAGTATTCGAGGATGCGCTTTTTGACCTTTTCCAGGTCGTAGTGGTCGGCGTTGAGGATGGTGCGTGCCTCGCCGATGTCGATCTTGTCCTCGGTGCTGACCGCCCACGGCATCTCGACCAGCCATTCGAGATAGGTGCGCGTCACCGTGTATTCAGCGGACGAGGGCTGCATCGACTTCAAGCGGTCGTACTGCTTGAGCGCCACCTTTTCGACATCCGGCGGCATCTTGGCTTCGGCGATCTTGGTCTTGAACTCCTCGAAGTCGCTGCCCCCATCGTCGAGCTCACCCAGCTCTTCCTTGATGGCCTTGAGCTGTTGCCGCAGCACGTACTCGCGCTGGTTGCGGCCCATCTCTTCTTGCACTTGCGTGTTGATCTTTTCGCGAACTTTGAGGATCTCAAGCTGGCGCGTCAGGAACTGCAGCACCTTGCGCGTGCGCGCTTTGTGATCGAACGTCTCCAGCACGTCCTGCTTTTCCTCGACGGGAATGTCGAGGTTGCTGGTGATGACATCCGCCAGCTGGCCGGTGTCGGTGATGGTGTCGACGAGCGACATCGCCTCTTTCGGCAGCTCGGGCATCAGCTTGATGACGCGCTTGGCGATGTCTTTCAAGTTCAGGCCCAGCGCTTCCAGCTCGACATCGGCCCCAGCGCTCTCGGGCACCGACGCGACGCGCGCCAGCAAGAACGGATCGTTGCTGTCATACGCCTGCACGCGAATGCGCGAGACCCCCTGCAAGATGACCGAAAAGTTGTCTTTCGCCAGCTTGATGACCTTGAGGATGCGGGCGGCGCAGCCGACGCTGTACAGGTCGGTCTCGTTGGGATCTTCCGTCCGGGCATCGCGCTGCGTCAGGATGCCGATCAGCGGTCGCTCCTTGGCGATGGCCTCTTCCACGAGGCGCACGCTCTTGCGACGGCCGACGTCGATGGGAATGATGGCGCCGGGGAACAGCACCGAATTCCGCAGCGGCAGGATCGACAAGACGTCGGGAATCTCGACGGGGCCAGAGACCTCTGGGGTTCCCGCTTTCGGCTTGGTCATCTAGGTGCTCCTTCACTCGTTGGGCAGGCTTCAGACTTCAAACGGACTGCAGGGCATGGTCGATTGCGCGCCCTGCAGGCATGGCAGGCAACTTAAGTCTGGATCGCGCGCCTGGCCAAGCCTTGCTCATATGTTTTTTTAGTCGTCTGCCTTTATTTTTTTCGGTCGACTCGTTTTCTCGCCAGTATCTTAAGCCCGCTTTGGATATGTCGTCTTGTTTCACGCAGGCGTCCCATTCCGAAGACTTCGAGCCCCCGTGCCGGGACCCGATCCATCCGCACACCCCCAGCAGACCCGACCATCCATGGGAAATGTCATCGCGATAGCGAACCAAAAAGGCGGCGTGGGCAAGACCACGAGCGCAGTGAACCTCTCGGCCGCGCTCGCCGATGAACAGAGCGGCCAGAAGGTCCTGGTGGTTGACTGCGACCCGCAGGGCAACGCCACATCGGGCCTGGGCTTTCCCCGCGGCACCGTCGAGCAAGGGCTGTATCAAGCGCTCATCGACAAGGTGTCGCTGCGTGAGCTGACGCAGCTCTCGGCGATTCCAACCTTGTGGCTGGTCCCCGCAACCGCGGACCTGGCCGGCGCCGAAGTCGAGCTAGTCGCCGAAGACCGTCGAGAGTGGCGCCTGCGCGAGGCGCTAGAGGCTGTGCGCGAGCGCTACGACTACATCATCCTCGACTGCCCTCCGTCTTTGGGTCTGCTTACCATCAATGCGCTTGTGGCAGCGGATCAGGTCCTCATCCCCATGCAGTGCGAGTACTACGCACTCGAAGGGCTGTCGTATTTGTGCAGCACCATCGAGCGCGTACGCGCCGTGTGGAATCCGACGCTGGAGCTTGAGGGCATCGTGCTGACCATGGTCGACGGTCGCACCAACCTGATGCAGCAAGTCGAAGGCGAGGTGCGCGGTCACTTCGGCAGCCGCGTTTATCGCACGGTCATCCCGCGCAACGTGCGCTTGTCCGAGGCGCCTTCGCACGGCCTGCCGATCACGCTGTACGACAGCGCGTCGCGCGGGGCGCAGGCCTATACCCAGCTAGCACAAGAGTTCCTGCAGCGACGAGCCGCCAAGGCGCGTGCCGCAGCCAGTGCTGAAGCCGCAAAGGTCGCCGGTCAGGCGAGCAGCAAGGCGTTGTGACAACCATGGCAACCGACAAACGCAAAGCGCTAGGGCGCGGGCTGGGGGCTTTGATCCCGGCTGCCACCGCCCCTTCAAGCACCGCGACAGGAACCGCAGGCTCGGACGGCGGCGTCGCTGTGCATGCATATCCGGTGCGCCCAAACGGCAGCCCAGCGCGCAGCGATTTTTTCCTGTGCCCGATCGAAGAGATTGCTCCATCGCGCGACAATCCTCGTCAGCGCTTCGACGAGGAACGACTCAACGAGCTGGCCGAGTCGATCCGCGCGCAGGGCCTGGTGCAGCCGCTGGTCGTGCGAGTCTTGACGGCCGACGATCCCAAGCCCGCGCCGGGGATCTCGTTTGCTCTGATCGCGGGCGAGCGACGCTGGCGAGCCGCGCAAAAGGCGGGTCTACGCGACGTACCAGTGGTCGTCAAAGACGTCAGCGCGGCCAGCGCGTTCGAGCTTGCACTGGTCGAAAACCTGCAGCGCGAAGACCTAAACCCGATGGAGGAAGCCGAAGCGTATCGTCGGCTCTCTGAGGAATTTGGCTATACGCAAGAAGAGCTGGCGCGTCGTGTCGGCAAGGACCGCGCGACGGTAGCCAACTCGCTGCGCTTGCTGAAGCTGCCGGGCAAAGCGCGCGAGCTTGTCATTGCAGGTCAGCTGTCGATGGGCCATGCCCGCGCCCTTTTGGGGCTGGACTCGGTCGCCGCCGTCGAGTCGAGCGCCGCGCAAGTGGTCGGCAAGGGGCTCTCGGTACGACAGACCGAAGAGCTGGTGCGCCGCCTGCAAAAAGGCCAAGCCGCCGACGCAAAGCGCGGGTCAAGCAAGAGCGAGGCAGCCGATGCTGCGCCCAAAGAAAAGTCGCCCGGCGTCCGCGATGTCGAAGAGCGCTTGCAGCGGGCGCTCGGTACGCGCGTGCAGCTCAACCAGGCCAGCAAGACCAGCGGCACCGTCGAGATCCACTATCACTCGCTGGACGAGCTAGACGGCCTGATTCTGCGCCTGACCGGCGGCGAGAGCGACTAGCTCGCGACTAAAACGGCTCGCCTCCGCCCGTCTTGCCCTTGCTTTTGGTGCGGGTCGTCTTGGACTTCGACGACTTGCCCTTTTCGTCGCTGCCCTTGCCTTTTTTGTCATCGCCCTTGGCCGGCTTGCCGCCGCCCATTTTCTTTCCGTCGTCGCCGTCTGCGTCGGGCTTCGGCATCATCGAGGGTTCTTTGGCATCGGGCGGAGTCGGTGTACTTGGGCCGGTTCCGGCCGTCGTCACCTTGCTGGGGTCCGAAACCGGCTGGCGATTGGATGCGCGCAGGGTGTACAGCGCAAACAAGACGATGATCAGAGCCAGCGCCGACGCGGCCAAGAGCCCACCGCGAATCAGGTTCTGGCGCGAGGTCTTGGGTCGACTCACCACCGCCGCAGCCGTCGTCGGAGCATAGGCCAGCGCGCCATCGGCCTTGCTCTCTCCTCCGACGGTGATGGGCACTTGCATCGACGGGATCGACTGGTCGCCTTGGAACGTGCTTGAGCTCTCGATTTCGCCCTGCAGCGCCGTCGCTAGCTCTTCCATCGTGGCGTAGCGATCGGTCTTTTCCCGCGCCATCGCCTTAAGGACGATCTTTTCCAGCGACTCGGGAATCGTCAGATCCGTACGACGCTTGCGCGGCGGCACGACCTTCTCGGTCAGGTGCTTCATCAGCGTCGACATCGGCCCATTGCCGCGGAAGGGCACGCTGCCAGTCAGCATCTCGTACAAGATGCAGCCCAGGGCATAGATATCGACGCGGGCGTCGATCGGTTCACCAGCGGCTTGCTCGGGCGACAGATACTCGGGCGTGCCCAGCACCGTGCCCTGCGTCGTCTGTCGCATGTTGGCGACCAGCGGCTTGCCACCGTCGGACAACGTCTCGCGCGTGCCGGCCATCACCTTGGCGATGCCAAAGTCGAGGATCTTCACGAAGTCCCGCTTGGCGCGGTCGAGCAGGAAGATGTTCCCCGGCTTGAGGTCGCGGTGCATGATTCCTTTTTCATGCACGGCCTGCAGGCCGCGGGCGATCTGTTCACCGATGCGACAGACGCGGCTCCAGGGCAGCGAGCCCTGTTTCTGCAAGAGCGTCTCAAGCGACTGCCCCTGCAAGAATTCCATGACCAGATACGGGCGGCCGTCTTCAAGCACGCCGAAGTCGTTGATGTCGACGATGTGCTCGTGCCCGATGTGGCAAGCCGATTTGGCTTCCAGCAAGAAGCGCTGCTGCGCCACCGGATCTTGCGACTCGCGCAGGAGCTTCACTGCGACGGGCTTGTCGAGGACGACGTGGCGGCCTTTGTACACCACACCCATGCCGCCGCTGGAAAGGAAGCTGTCGATGCGATAGCGCTCGCCCAGCACCGCACCGACCAGAGGATCGACGACGCCACCGCCATCCGCGGCAGGCTTTGCCTCACAGACGTGCTGTTCCTGCCAGGGATAGGTCTTCTTGCAGTCGGGGCAGGTCTTGCTGATCGCCGTCGTCGCTACAGACATGGGCCACGCATATTAGGCATCGCTCTCAGGTCGTCTTCCACGGGCTCCACATGCTGCGCCAGAGGCACCGCGTGCTGCGTCGAGGCAAGACCACAACAAGACAAGCAGCTTAGGAAGACGGGGAGTCATGTTAGATAGTTCGAGGCAAGTATATGAGACGCCAATCCGCGGACGTCGTCAAGCGTCCGACCAGTGCGAGCGGGTCTGGCAGGTTGGATTGGCTGGCCTAATAGGCAGGCCAGGGCCGGCGCCCTACGCAGGCTTGCGAGGCGCACATGTGTCAGAGCCAGAACACACGTTGCGCCGAGCTTGCGCGGCACGATGAAGCGTCCCAGGCGCTGTGTGACCACGGACTCTTGGCTGGGCTCAGACGGCTCGGCTGAAGCGTGCCCGCTTGTCGCGGTTCACAAGGTCTGCAGTTGTGCTGGCGGAACGATTCCGGGCATGATGGGCGCCGTTTTGACGTAGACGGCAGCGCAAGCAAGGGACGCAGAATCAGGAGACACAGCGATGGCGAAAAAGGGCGGTGCGGGCGATAGCGGCGGGAACGGTGCAGCATCGGCGAAAGGCGGCAAGCCAGGTGGCAGCAGGCCTGGAGAAGACACGTCCAACCAAGGCGGCCCACCGTCGACGCTGGAAGATCTAGAGCTGAGCGGAATCGCCGACGATGCCGAGCTGGAAGCTGTGAGCCAAGAGCTAGAGCGCGGCTGGCAGCACATCGAAAACGGCGAGATCGCTGCGGCGCGTGCCATCGCCGATCGGCTGATGGGCCAGTATCCCGAGACACCCGAAGTGCTGGTGCTTTTGGGCATGGTCGAGAGCTTGGAAGGCAAGCCCGAGCAGGCGCTTTTGCATTATGAACAGGCCAGCGATGGCGACCCCGAGTACGTCGAGCCGCTGCTCTGCGCGGCGGAGCTTTACATCTGGGAGCTGGGCGAAGATGAAAAAGGCCTGGAGCTGTGTCGCCGCGCTAAAGAAGTCGCCGAGGAAGAAGACGAGTATCTCGACGCTCTGCTCTTGCAAGCCGAAGCCGAGATCAACCTGGGTCGCGAGCGGGCCGCACTGACCACTCTGCGCGAGATTCCCGAGGTGGATCTGCCCGAGACGCGCTATCACGTGCGCGCCGGGCGCTTGCTGTTGGATCTGCAGCGCATCGACGAGGCCGAGCGTCAGTTCAAGCGCGCCCACGAAAAAGAACCCGAAAACGTCGACGCGCTGCATGGTCTGGGCCTGTGCGCCGAGCACCGCGGCCAGCGCCCGCGCATGATCGAGTACTTCCAAAAAGTGCGGACGATCGACCTCAAGGAAGAGCGACCCCCGTGGGCGCTGTCCGAGGACGCGTTCCGCAAGCTGTGCGCGACGGCGCTCGACGAGCTGCCCGAAGATCTGCGCCGCCGCATGAAGAACGTGCCCATCGTCGCCAGCGACTATCCGTCACAAGACATGGTCAAAGACGGCAGCGATCCGCGCATGCTCGGCTTCTTTTCGGGCGTCCCGTTCGGTGAGCAAGGCCAGATGGGCGGTGCGCCGCACCTGGAAGCCATCTTTTTGTTTCAGCGCAACATCGAGCGCATCGCCTATGGCCCAGAAGACGTCGAGCAGGAAGTGCGCGTCACGCTGGTCCACGAGGCTGGGCACTTCTTTGGACTCAGCGAAGACCAGCTGGAAGCGATGGGCCTCGGCTAGTCGAAGTTCCTAGTATTTCCATGGATATCTACCCATGGAAAGCACCCCGTCGAGCGAACCCAAAAGAGACCGAGAGTCCATGCTGGCCCCAAAGACCTTTCGCTACCTTGCTCCCGTCGAAGAAGAGGGCGTCGCTACCATCGTCCTCGATCGCCCCGACACGCTGAACTCGCTGACCTTTGCCGTGTATCGCGAGCTGACCGACTTTCTGCTGGCCTTGCGCCACGAGTCGAAGGTGCGCGCCTTGGTGCTGACCGGCGAGGGGCGCGGCTTCTGCAGCGGCGGCAGCGTGCATGACATCATCGGGCCGCTTCTCAAGCTGCCGGCCCACGAGCTTTTGGCGTTTACGCGCATGACCGGCGAGCTGATCGGCAACCTGCGCAGCCTGCCCAAGCCCGTCGTCGCCGCGATCAACGGCGTGGCCGCCGGGGCGGGTGCCGTCATCGCGCTGGCCTGTGACTTTCGCGTCGCGGCCGAGACCTCCAAGATCGCGTTTCTGTTCAACCGCGTGGGCCTGTGCGGCGCCGACATGGGCGCAGGCTGGCTGTTGCCGCAGGTCGTCGGTCTGGGTCGCGCCACCGAGATCCTCATGCTCGGCGAGCCGGTCGTGGCCCCGCGCGCTTTAGAAATCGGCCTGGTTCACCGCGTCACGCCCGACGCTGCAACCGCACGCAGCGAGGCCCTGGCTCTGGCGCGCAAGCTAGCGAGCGGCCCGACGTTTGCGCACGGCATGACCAAGACCATGCTCAGCCAAGAGGCGAATATGAGCCTGGCCCAAGCGCTCGAAGCCGAGGCACAGGCGCAGCAGATCTGCATGCAGACGCACGACTTCCGCGAGGCCTATCACGCGTTCATCGAAAAGCGTGAGCCGCGCTTTACAGGACGCTAAGTCATGCCCGCTTCGGAAGCTGCCCTGCTGACGCGCTTGCAGACATTGCTGCCGTCGCTGGTGCTCGAATCCAGCGCCGCACAGCACGCGCTGTTAGAGACCGTGGCGAGCCTGGCCATCGCCGATCCTGAGCCAAGTCCGCAGACCATCCTGGCCCAGCTCGCGCAGGCGGGTCTGCTTACGCACTGCGTCCCCGCCGTCGATGCGGCCCCAGGTCGCGAGCTGTCGATTCGCGTGCTGTGCTTGCTGCGCGCCGCTCTTGCGTATCGCTCGCCGCTATACGACCTGATGTTCGTCATGCAGGGCTTGGGCAGCCACGCCGTCGTGCAGGCCGGCAGCCCACAGCAGCGACGGGACTATTTGCCGCGCGTCGCCCAAGGGCAAGCCATCTCGGCCCTGGCCTTGACCGAGCCAGAGGCTGGCAGTGACCTGTCTGGCATCTGCACATCGGCACAAAAGCAAGCCGATGGCAGCTACCGCATCGATGGAGAGAAGGTCTTTATCTCGAACGCAGGCCTGGCGACGCATTACGTGCTGTATGCCCGCACGGCAGAGCATCCCAAGCGCGGCTTGTCCGCGTTCTTGCTGCCCGCTGCCACCGTCGGTGTAGAGACTCAGTCGATGCGGCTTTTGTGCGACGATCATCCGATCGGTCGCGTCATCCTGCGGGGCGTGATCCTGCCCGAAAGCGCCCGCATTGGCGACGAAGGCCAAGGGATGAGCCTGGCCCTGGGTACGCTGGCGCGCTTCCGTCCGACGGTGGGTGCGGCGGCAGTGGGCATGGCGGCGCGGGCGCTTCACGAAGCGATCGCGCACGTCCGACGGCGACAGCAGTTCGGGCAGCCGCTTGCCAACTTTCAAGCGACGCAGCTTCGCCTAGCGGAAATGGCGACCGAGCTGCGCGCGGCCTCGCTCTTGGTGCAGCACGCTGCGCACACTCTCGATCACGCCGCGTCCCCCGCCGAGCCAGCGGGTCCCGAGAGCGCCATGGCCAAGCTGTTCGCGACCGAAATGGCCCAGCGCGTCGTCGACGGAGCGCTGCAGCTACACGGCGGCAGCGGCCTGGTTTTCGGCAGCGTCATCGAGCGCCTGTATCGCGACGTGCGCGCCCTGCGCATCTACGAAGGCACCAGCGAAGTGCAGAAGCTGATCATCGCCCGTTCGCTGCTGCACTAGGCCAAAGCTGGACAGAACACAGACGCTGATCTTAGGCTCGCCTCGAATGCCCGTGTTGCCGCACATGCCTGCGTCCGTGGTTTGCAGCCCAAACAGCGCTGCATATGCCGCGCGGTCCTGCCTGGCCGGCTGGTGTCTTTTGCTGTGGCTGTCATCGAGCAGCCAGGCGGGCGAGCGAGCAGCCGAAAAACCGGTCCGCGCGTCGGCCAGCCAAGCCGCGATCGCCAGCGTGCCGGGCGTGCCAGGGGTCACCGTCGACTGGCAGCGCGGTGTGTTGGAAGCCAGCGCCAGCGCCGCGGCCGATCTGTATGCCGCCTCGGTGGATGTCGCGCGCCTAAAAGCCGAGCGCCTGGCCCGTACACGCGCCGAAGAGCGCCTGCGCCGTGCCCTGACCGCGCTGCGCAGCGACGCACGGCTTGCCGCTCGCCTGGGACCTTCGGGGCCTGCTGCCCTCGACATCCGCAGCGCTGAGCTGCGCTTTGTCGAATACGGCAGCAATGGCAGCGTCGTCCTGCGCTTGAGCCTGCCGCTCGTCGCTACGCCACCTGCCGCCAAGGCCGCTGCAGCGGGCTCCAGCGCTCCAGACGCAGGGGTCGCTCAGGACGCGAGCCCCACGCCATCGGAACGCCCGGATACGTAGAAAACACATGATGCACTCGCCTCGCTTTGCAGACGCGCCGTGGCTGCGCTGGTTGGGACTGGCAGCGGTCTTGGCTTTGCCTTGGACTCTGGGACAAAAAGGCGCACGGCCCGCGCAGGCCCAGCCGACGACATTTCCCGGTACCGCCCTGGTGCCGCTGCAAGGCGAAGCGGATGTCGTCAAAGCCCGCGGCGTGGCTCTGACCGAGGCCCTGACGCGTGCGCTCGAACAGGCCGTCACCGAGGTCATGCCCGAGGCCCGCAGCCGGGTGTATCTGGTGTCTGGTCGCGCCCGCGACTTCGTGACCACCTATCGCGTGCTGCAAGAGGGCACCGTGGCGGGTCAGTTTCAGCTTCGGCTGGAAGCGCAGATCGATCTGCCGCGGCTGCAGCGCGAGCTCTTGGGAGCGGCGAGCCCGGCCCCCGCACAGCGCAGCGTGTATCTGTGCTCGACGCAGAGCACGGACCTTGCCAAAAGTGTCCTGGAAGCGGCTCGCGCACAGCTCCAAGACACCGGAAGCTCCGTCGAGATTCTGGCGTCCGCGCCGTGTCAAGAGACCCCGGATCAGAGCACGCTGCGCGGGGCCGCGGCGATCGTGTCGCTGTCGTTGAGCGCCGAAAAGGCCGTGCCGATCCGCGGCACACAGCCGCAGCAGTACGGCTCGCGCGGGCACAGCGAGTGGCGCCTGTTCCGCGTCGGGCAAGAGCCGCTGCAGGAAGCGACCGAGACCACCGGCTTTGGCCCCGATCCGACAGCCAGCGAAAGCGAAGGAGCCAGGCAGGCCGCGCTGAGCGGACTTGGCGCGCTGCTCAGTCGCTCGGGTCCGCTTTTTCGCGGCAGCCCGACTGTGCTGGTCCGCGTCGAGAACCTGGGCTCGTTCCGCGCGTATCAGCAGCTTGCGCTGGTGCTTTCGTCGCTGCCGGGCGTCACCCGCGTCGAGCCACGTCGGTTTTACATTCCAGCGCGTGGGGAACACAGCGAAGACAGCGTCGCGCAGCTTGTGTTGCAGACCAGCGCCTCTGTCGAGTCGTTGGGCGCCACACTCGGCCGAACCCCCATCCCTGGACTGCGCGTGCAAGTGGCGCCTGTCCATGCCGGCGAGCTTCGCGTCGTCTGCGTGGCCAGCGATGCGGTGCCCAGTGCAGCCCAGCCCAGCGACCCCAGCGACGTTAGCGAGTCGGAAAAGCTGCCATGAGCCTTCGCCTGTCTTGTTCGTTCGTGTCGTTTTGCATCGCCGTCAGCCTGTGCCTTTTCGGCCTGGGTTCGGCTTGTCGTTCAGGCCCTACGCCGACGGACAGCCGCAGCAAGCCGCTGGGGCAGTTGGTGCTTCAGCTGACGCCCAAGACCGCTTCTGTGGTGCTGGATGAACGCCCGCTTCTGGTGCCACGCACCGACGGAAGTGTTGCCCTTGGCGTGCCGGTTGGAAGCCACCGGGTCGAGGTCTTTGCCCCTGGCTATTTCACGGCGTATCGCGACGTTCAGCTGACCGCAGGCAGCCCCGTGACGCTGCAGATCACGCTGCGCGCAGACCCCGACGCAGCCCCGGACACCGCGCCGGCCCGCCCGTTCGGACCGCGCCCTGCTGCCATCGAGCCGCCTTAGTCTCGGCTCGACCGGGCCCTGTCCGCATCCTTAAGGCCCGTGTGCTCGCGGCCGGCTGCGACGGGAATGGGCCTGCGCGCAGCTCCGAGCACCAGGGTCAGGCGACCGGGTTTTTCCGCGGCGCTAGAGCCGTCCGAGGGGCTCTGAGGTCCGGCACAGTCCTCGTCTGCTTCCGTCACGTATTCAGCGAGAGCGTAATAGCACGGCCGCGTAAACCGCGCGGGCATCGTTCCGCCCTTGACCCAACAGGTAAAGCCGCGGCCCGGCTCGTAACGCAGCGTGTCAAGGGCCAGCTCCTCCTCGCTGCCGTCGCTCAGGCGGATGCACACCCGCGGGGGGGCGGAAGGCGAATCAGACGGCTCTAGCGCCAGCGCGGTCACCCAGTGTGGCACGTCGTGAACCACCAGCGGATAGCTGAAGGGCGCGACCACCAGCAGATAGCTGCCGCCCGGCGTGCGCTGGATCGATCGATGGAAGAGCTCGCTGATGCGCGCGTCGGCGATGCGCTCGCCCTCATGCCAAAAGTGCCCCTCGCTGTCGAGCTCGATGCGCTCAAGGCGCGCACCGCTCTGCAGCGCGGTTCGGATGGGCTCTGGAATCGTTGGGTCACAAAGCCAGTCTTTTTGCACATCAGACATGGAAATCCTCGGTCGGGCAGCGGCGATACAGCGACGGGGCAGCCATAATACTCAGAGTCGGGGCAAGGAATACAAGCGCAGCGCTGCGCGTGTGTATCCTACTTGACGCAATGCGCCATCGGCCTTTTCTTAACGCAGGCGCACATATGGAGGATGACGGATGCCTACGATCTCTCGCTCTGTGGCTTTGCAGCCTTTTCGCTCTGGATCTCACTCGGGTTCTCGCGCCCGGCCGCCCCTGGGCCTGGCCTCTTGGCGAGCCAGCTTGCTGCTTGCTGGATTCGTTGCCGGCCTTTCCGCAAGCTGCGGCACTGGCAACCCCGGCGATCCCAACCAGCCGGGGAATATGTCGACGATCTCAAAGCCGACGCTGGTCCTGATCACGCCAGAGCTTGGGCCGCTGTCTGGCGGTACCACGATCACGCTCTCGGGCACCGACTTTCGCGAGGGCGCTCGCGTCCAGTTCGGCGGCACCGCGGCGCAAAACGTCGTCGTCAAGTCGAATGTCGAAATCCAGGTGACGCTGCCCCCTGGGCAAGGCGCGATCGGTCCGGTGGCCGTCTCGGTCGAAAACACCGACGGAGGCCGGGCGTCATCCGACAGTCTATTTTCGTATGTCCGGTCGGTGGTGCAGTTCGCTCCGGCCAGCACGCGCTCGGTCGGTCGCAGCCCGATTGCCATCGCCGCCGACGACGTAAACGGCGACGGAGGCAAGGAGCTCTTAGTCGCCAACAACATCGACGGAACGCTGTCGGTCTTGCTGCACAACTTGGACTTCAACCAAAGCGGCGGCCCCTATGCCACGCCCGCCTTGCCCAACGCGCTGGCCATTTCCGATGTGAACGGAGACGGACGGCGCGACGTCGTCCTGGGCTGCGGCAACGCCAGCAGTCAGGAAGTCAGCGTCCTGCGCGGCATCGGGAACGGAGCGTTCATGGCCAGCGATAACTTCGCGGTGGGTGGCACCGTCTCGGCCGTGGCGGTCAAAGACTTCGATGGCGATGGCAAGCCCGATGTCGCCGCGACGGTCCGTTCTGCCAACAAGCTCGTCGTGCTGACCAACAACAGCGTGTCCCCTGCGGTCTCGTTCGCGCCCACCCAGACCAGCTATGGCGTATCGGGCGAGCCGAGCGCCTTGCTGCTGGCGGATCTCAACAGCGATGGGCGGGATGATGTCGTGTTGTCGCAGTACGCGATGCAGCAGGTCGGTGTGCTGCTGGCCTCCAGCACGCCGGGGTCGCTAATCACCCCGATCAAGACGGCATCGGTGGGCCTGCGACCGATCGCGCTGGCCGCCGCAGAGCTGACAGGGGACGGACGCACCGATCTGGTTGCGGCCAACTTCGATGGCAACTCGCTGAGCGTGCTCAACGGACAAAACGACGGCACGTTTGCCTCTGTTAGCACGCTTTCCGTCGGTGAAAAGCCCACGGCGGTGGCCACTGCCGACATGAACCAGGACGGCAAGCTCGACCTGATCGTCGCGAACTCGGGGCGGAACCAGCTATGGATCCTTCTTGGCCGCGGCGACGGCAGCTTCGATCCTGCGCAGAAGCTCAACACCGACGCGCAGCCCTGGGCCATGGTCGTCACCAACCTCGACGGCGACAGCAAGCCGGACATCGCCGTCACGCACCTGGCGAACCACTCGGTCTCGATCTTCCTCAACCGCACGCAGTGATTTCTGGCACACTGCCTCGCCGGTTGTTCGTCGCATACGCATCCCCACGCCCGAGGTAGCCGTGCCCAGCCGCCCCTCTTCGTCGTCCCCGGTTTCGATTCGCACCGTCCCCAGCGATACGCTCGCCGAGCTTCGCCGCGCCGCCTGCAACTATGTGCAGCGCGCGACCGGCTGCGCGTTGGATGGCAGCGAGGAATCGCTGGCCTTTATCGACTACTACGTGGATCGGCTGCGCAGCGACCCGCCGCAGCACATCGCCGCTCTGCGGCTTGTGGCCTATGCGCTGGGCGTCTATCTGGGCGATCTGGCCATCGCTCGCTTCGGTGGACGCTGGCTGGCCCTGCCCATCCCCGACGAAGAAAGCGAAAGCGACCCGGCTGCCTCGCCGCTTTTTTGGCGTGTCGACTTGGATGCAGTGCCGCTGCGCTTCGATCCCATTGGCATGGCTGCCACGGCGCTGGCCAAGCTGAACCCGGCTCTCGCGGACGAACACGCAGAAGACGATGGCATCGCGCTGCGGCCCGGCACGCGCAGCCTGCAGGCCTCGCTGAGCGAAGCGCTGTCGCGAGCCGCTCCCGTCAGTGCCGAGTACTATTATTCGTTCACGGGGCGCTTCGAGACGCTGTCGCACATCGTCGATCTGGTGCTGGATTTGCAGCAACAGCGCGCCGAATCAAGTGCCGCACTCGACGACGAAAACGCGGGTCAGGTGCTGCACTAGTCAGAAAAAGGGGGCTCTGCTTCCCGCTTCGTGCGTCCCGCGCGGCTCTGCGTTCCGTTGGATCAGCGCGAGCCAGACGGACTAGCGCTGGCTGGTACTGCTGTGGCTGGTGCTGCTGCTGCGGCTTAGGAACTTGCGCACCGATTCCATCAGCGACTGTCGCGTCAGGCGCGCCTCGGTGCTGGGTGTGGTCATGATCTGGTCGCGCAGGATCCACACATTGCCTGCTTGATCGCCGGCAACCAGCCAGTCTCCCGCGTTTGCCAAGCACAGATAGGCGCTGCTGCCATAGATCGTTTCGATGCACATGCCGGACATCAGGTCCCAGATGCGCAGCGTATAGTCCAGCGAGGCCGAGATCGCGCGACGTCCGTCGTCGGTGATCAAGCAGGCCGTGACCGGGGCCGAGTGTCCGACCAAGCGAATGATCTCGTTGCCGCCGTTTACATCCCACAGCCGTAGCGTCTTGTCATAGCCGCCCGACAGCGCGCGTTTTCCGTCGGAAGAGATGGTGCATGTATTCACCGCTCCCGTGTGTCCCGAAAGTCGTAGCTGCTCGTTTCCGGTCTCTAGTTGCCACACGATGAGCAGGCGATCGCTCGATGCTGAAAGCAGGCGTTTCCCGTCGGGAAACAGCGCGCACGAGTTGACGGCGCCCGTGTGTCCGGTGAAGCGCAAAAGCTCGGCCCCGGTGTTGAGATCCCACAGGCGCAGCAAGCGATCGCCGGCTCCGGTGATCAGATAGCGACTGTCGCGCGTCACGGCGCAGGTGCGGATGCGGCCGACCATCGAGCTTTCGGCGCGGCGCGGGCTGTCGAGCGGCATGCCCCAAAGCTCGATCATGTGGTCATCGGATGGAATCGCGAGCAGTGCGCCGCTGGGCTGGCTGATGCGATCTTTTCGCGCTTGTGCGCTGTTGACGATGCGCAAAACTTCGCTGCCCAGCGGCAGGTCCCAGACCACGGTTGTTCCGTCGGGAGACGTCGATACGAAGCGCCGGCCGTCAGGGAACAGAGCGCAGGCCGTGACCGCTTCACTGTGGCCGATCAGGGTTCGCTGCACCGCGCCCGTGTATGGATCCCACTGCTTAATCGTCTGGTCTTCCGACGCGGTGACCAGCATGCCGCCGTTTTCGCCAAGGAAACAGGCGGTGACCGCGCCGATGTGTCCGTCGGATCGCCCGCTGTCATAGTTCGGGCTGAGATCCCACAGCTTGAGCGTCTTGTCTTCTGACGCCGAGATCAGCTGCCTGCCGTCGCGGGTAAGGGCGCAAGACAAGGCCGGGGCCAAGTGACCGTCGAAGATGCGCAGCGGCGCGCCCGTCGCCATATCCCACTGCCGCAGCGTCCAGTCTTCCGAGACCGAGATCACCGATCGGCCGTCGGGCAGAAGCACGCAGCCCTTGATGCCGGCGTGGTGGCCGATGAGCGTGCGCAGCTCTTTGCCGGTCTCGGCGTCCCAGACCTTAAGCGTGCGATCGTCTGAGACCGAGACCAAGAAGCGGCCATCGCTGCTAGCAACGACGGCATTGATCGGTGCGCTATGGCCCGAGAGCTGTACGCGCCGCATGCCCGCCGAGAGCTGCCACACGATCAGCGTGTGATCCCACGACGCCGACACCACGTGTTGGTCATCGGGCAAAAGATGCAGGCTGCTCACGGCGCCCTGGTGTCCATGCAGCGCGTGAAGCAGCTTGCCACTCGATAGATCCCAGACGCGCACGCTGTGATCCCAGCCGGCTGAGATCGCTCGCTTGCCGTCGCGGCTGATCAGGCAGGCGGTGATGGCGCCGGTATGCCCAGACAGCGTCAGCAGCTCTTCGCCGGTCTGCAGGTTCCACAGCTTTAGCTTGTGGTCGCGGGCGGCGGTCAAGGCGCGTTTCCCGTCGGGATGCAAGACGCAGGCAGTGATGGCCGCGCTGTGACCGCGCAGACGCCGCAGCTGTGCTCCGGTGCTTAGGTCATAGATGCACAGCGAGTGATCCGACGTCGGATAAAGCAGGTTCTGCCCGTCGGGAGTCAGGGCCAGAGCCGTCGGCGCACCCGCGTGGCCATAAAAGTGCATAAGCTGCGCGCCGCTGTTCAGATCCCACAGCCGCAGCGTGTGATCCAGACCCACGGATAGCAGCCGCTTTCCGTCGGGAGTCAGCTCGCACGCCACCACCGAGTCCCAGTGGCCGGCGAACGTATGCACGCTGGTATCGCGGCGCTGCAGCGGATGGACCAAGCGGAAACGCAGCCGCATCGGCGGGAAGTTCAGCACCCGCTCGATCGTCGAGGCGGTCCAGTTGGCGCAGCGCAGCAAGTTGTAAAGCAGCCCCGGCAAGGCACCTGGGTCGTACCCCAGCCAGTGGGCACCGATGCGCAGCGCTTGCCCCAGATCGGAAAAGGTCCGTGCCGTCTCAGGCTGGCCGCTTCGCGCTGCGGCGTGTTCTAGATCCTCGGCCAGGGCGGCGCTACCGTGCTCTTGGCAGCGAGCGACCAGAAAGTCGATGTTCGAGATCACCTGCGAGGCATGCGATTCCGAGTCCGAGTCGATGTGCTGCGTGATGGCGTGCCGCAGGGCATAGCTGCGACGGAACGCGTACAGGTTGTCCTCAAGCGGCGGCCAGCTGCACAGCGAGGCGCCTAGCAGGCGCTGACTTTGGTGAACGGCCGTCGGGCCCAAGACCGAAATGACGAAGCTGCGCAGCGCGCTGTGCGCGAAGCTGACGCACTCACCCGTCAGTGAGGCCAGGCCTAGCGCCGCTGCCGATTCGAACTGCAAAAACGGCTGGGCCGCGACCATGTGATGAGCCGTCTCGCCCTCATCGAGCCCAAGCAGATCGTCAAGCAGCGAGAGTGGCAGCGCTTGCCGTGCAGCGCACAAAAGGCCCAGCGCCGCTCGCGCCTCGTTCGACAGCCCATGCCACAGGCGAGCCAACAGCGAGTCGAGGCCGATCGACATGTCGCGCAAGGCGCGCTCGATGGGGACGTTTTGCGCTCGTTGGCTGTGCAGGACTTCGAGGAGCTTGGTGGCGCACAGCAGGTTTCCCGCCGCCGCCAGCGCCACGTGCTCGCACTGACCGTCGCTTAGTCCCAAGAGGGGGGCGTGACGCAGCACCAAGGCGCGACAAGCCGACTCTGTCGAGGCCCGGCCGACATTGCCGTCGAGGTCGATGTGGCCGCCCAGCTGCTGCTCGGCGTGATCCATCAGCCAGGTGTAGTGCGGGTAGCTCGGATCAATCGAGCAGACCAAGGTCACGCCCGGTGGCAGCTCAGGCGGCAAGAACCGCGGCAGCGGGTTGGACAGGCCCTCGGCTTCGACCTCGTCGAGACCGTCAACAATCAGGATCAGGTCGTCGCCATTTTCCAGGCCCTGCCGCGACACACGCGACAACAGCTGCACCAAGCGCAGCTCGGGAGGGGCGTCGTGATCGACCAGGTGCGGAAACAGCGCCTCAATCTGCGCCGAAAGCGCTCGCAACACGACGCCAGGCCGAGCCGAGTCTGCGACGGTGTGGCGCAGGAAGTGGTGCGGCACGGGGCGACCGCGGTGTTCTTCCAGCGCATTGAGAAGCTGGACCAAAAGAGCCGTCTTGCCGACGCCGATTCGGCCGCTTAGCACCACCCAGCCACCGTGGCCTATGGCCTGCGCCAGGATTTCCAGCACCGGTTGGCGGCCAAAGACTTCGGCGTTGCGATGGCGCTCGCCGCTCCAGTTAAAGACCTCGCTGGCGCGGCGTGTGCGTCCGTGCAGTCCGCGCTCGCGCAGGCGGCGAACCAGATCGGCCGGCTCGGCGTGATCCAGAAGCAGATCCAGCTTGGCGACGCGATCCAGCCCTGGGTGGTAGTTGGCCAGCACGGCCGGGTAGTGGTCGTACACGAACCCATTCAGGTCGCTATCACCCGGTAGCAGCGCATCAAGCAGGCGACGCAGCTCAGGCCGCGTCGGGATGCCTTCGTGGGGCGGCTCTACCAAACTCACGCAAGAATCATTGTAATGCATATCGCATAGCTGCATTCCACCTTCTGTCGCGCAGTCGCCTACCATACAGTGCCGCGCATGTTGGAAGGTCCTTTGGGCGGCCCGGTCCGCTTGCACGGCGCCGACGTCGCAGCGATCGCCGCGTACCTTCTGTGCTGCGTCGCGCTCGCGGTGTGGATTGGCTGGCGTCGGACCGCCCGACGCAGCGAGAGCGGCGAAGGGTACGCCTTGGCCGACCGCAGGCTGCCGTGGTGGCTGATCGGCATCGCCGACGTGGCCACGGGCGACGGTGCCGACGCGTTCTGGGTTCACATCTTTTTCGTCGCCGGCTTCATTGGTTTTCACCGCTTTTATTGGGTCGCCGCGATCTTCAGCCTGCCCTTGGCGGTGTTCTGGGCCCGCTATTTCCGACGCCTGCACCTCGCCAGCCCCGGCCACTTGTTCGAGGTCCGATACGGCGGTGCTCCGGCCCGCGGCTTTCGCGTGTTCTCGGCGCTGTACGGCGTGCTGTGCGGGCAGGCCATCCTCATCGGCTATGTCCTGCGCGGCTTCGCCCAGAGCCTGTCGCCGCTTCTCGGCTGGTCTCCGTCGCTGCTTCTGCTGGTGTTCGGAGGCCTGACCCTGGCCTATACGCTGCTTTCGGGGCTGTGGGCCGTCGCCTATATGGATCTGCTGCAGTTCGCGCTGGTCATGGCGGGGCGCTTTGCCTTGGCTGCTCTGCTTCTGCACGTCGCAGGCGGCCTGCCTGCCGTCCTCGCCACCGTCGAGCGCGTGCGTGGAGCGGCCTTTTTAAGCCCCTATCCTCCGTCGCCGGCTGTCGATGCCGCGCGCTTCGGCGAGTTCGCCCTGGACCCGATGTCGCTTTTCGCGCTGGCCCTGTTTGGCCTGTGGTCGGCGGCCAACCATCAGCAGCCTGCCGTGCAAAAGACCCTGGCCGCTCGCGACGAACGTCATGCCGCCCTCGGTCAGCTATTCAATACCGTGCTGTCGCTGGCCGTGCGCACGCTGCCCTTGGCCTTGATCGGCTTGTGCGCCGTGGCGCTATTACCGACGACACCGACGGCCTCAGTAGTCCCCACAGACACCGATCAGTGGGCGACGCTGGTCCGTCGCCACGCTCCCGCGGGGCTATATGGATTTTTGCTTATAGGCATCATCGCCGGCTACACCTCGACGCTGGCCGGGCTCCTGAACTTTGGAGCCTCGACGCTGCTCAACGATGTCTATCTGCGCGCCATCCGCCCGGCCGCCAGCGCATCCCCGCGCGAGCAGGTCTGGGCCGCTCGCCTGTTCACGCTGCTCGTCGCGGTGGTCGGCAACCTGTGGGCCTGGCTGCTCATGGAACAGATCGACGCCGCCTGGATCAACTTCATGAACTCGGTGGTGTTGCTGTTCGTGCTGCCGGTCAGCCTGCTGCGCTGGCTGTGGTGGCGCCTGAACATCTACGGCGAGCTTGTGAGCTTTGTGATGGGCTTTCCGCTGGCGTACTTCGTGTGGTTCGGGGTGCCGCTGCTCGGCGTGCCGGCCTTCAAAGATCAGCCGTACTGGCAGGCGTTCTTGGTGCTGTTCGGGCTGGGTCTTTCGCTCACGCTGCTGGTGACGCTTTTGACCCCTGCCGAGCGGCCCGAGACGCTGGCCTCGTTCTATCGCCGGGCGCGACCGCCTGGTCTTTGGGGACCGGTGGCCGGCGACGTGGCCGACGCAGCGAGCGAGCCAATGCGACATGCCCGATCGCTGCGTGAAGCGGCGAGCGGTCTATACACCTGTGCCTTTGCCGCTGCGCTGGTCTTGGGGATGAGCGCGCTTTTGCTCATGCGCTGGCTGGAAGGCGGTCTGTTCTTGCTCGTGGCGTTGGCGCTGTCTTCACGCGTGCTGCGCGAAAGCAGTGCTGCGGCCAGCGGGTTGGTCGCCACTCCGTCGCTGCGTTCGGATGTAAAGCCCGCGGCCTAAGGATCAGAGCACGTCGATGGCTGAGCACGTTCCCCCTTTTTCGAGCCTGGCTACAGCCCCGGTTGTTTCTGCGATCGTGCCGGCGGCGGGTCTGGGCACTCGTCTGTCGCCGCTTTCTTTGGGCTGTCCCAAAGAGCTTCTGCCCATCGGCCTGTATCCCGCGCTGACCGCCTGCCTGCTGGAAGCGGCAGCGGCGGGTCTGAGCGACCTTGTTGTGGTGTCGAGCCCCCACAAGCCCGGCTTGCGCGCTCTTTCGCTGGCGCTCGCGGCGGCTCTCGATGCGCCCACGTCGTCTCTGTCTGCGCCGTCGCCGCAGACGCTGGCCTTGGCCCGCCTGTGGCAGCGGCTGCGCGTGCGCATCGTCGATCAGCCGCAGCCTTTGGGCGTGCTCGATGCCGTCGAGAGGGGCCTCGAAGCGCTGGGCGCAGCCGCGCCGTCGTTCGCTGTGGCCGTGCTGTTTCCCGATCTTCTGCACCTGCCTGATCAGACCGCGCTTACGCACCTGGTCGCGGCACACCAAAAGACCGGGGCTGCCGTGTTTGGGCTGCGTCGCGCACGGCGGGATGATCGGCCGGGATCGACGCTGTCGGTGCGCCTGGGGCCGCCCTGGGCGGATGCGGCCAAAGAACAGATTCCCTTATCGACGCCTCTTCCGATCGTGGCTCTGGCGCCTGCGCAGGGTCGTCCTGACGAGCTTCTGACGACGTTTGGTCAAGTGCAGACGCCGGCCTGGAACGCTGCCCTGCATCGCCACTGCCGCAGCGACGATCGAGCGGCTCTGTGCGACGCGGGGTTCTTGGCGGCGCTCAATGACTTGGCGCAGCGCGGTGGGCTTTATGGAACGCTGCTTGCCGGCGACATCGTCGACCTGGGCACGCTGGCTGGCTATGGCGAGGTCGTGCGGCGTTTTTCCGTCGCCAGCGCCCACCTGCGTGGCGTACCGTAGCGGCGCTTTGCTTCCTGTGATAGGGCGTATCGAATGACTGCCGAACCGACGCGCAACCTGCTGCTTCTGACCATCGATGCCTGGCGAGCGGACTTCGTCGACTCGTATCGCGGCGTGCTGCTCTCGCCGACCCTGCAGTCGCTGGCCTCGCACACGCTGCGCTTCGATCAGGCGTACACCAGCGGGCCGTGGACCTCGCCGGGCATCGTCTCGCTGCTTACGGGCGAAGACGCGCTCGCGCATGGCGTCTGGTACGAGTGGTCCGTCCCGCGTCCCCATCGACCAACGCTGCCCGGCTTGCTGGCGCAGGCGGGCTATCGCGTGCCCAACCTTTGCTATCTAAACCGCGTCGGCAATTACCAGAACCTGGGCTATGACGCGAGCCAGGCGCCAGGCTATCCGACGGGCCCCGACGATGATCTGCTGCTGCAGGCGCTGCGTCAGCTTTCCTCGACGCGGTCATCGCCGTGGTTTGCGTGGCATCACTATAAGTACGTGCATTTGCCCTACTGGCCCGCGGCTGCCTATCGACGGCTGTTCGACGTGAACGAAGATCAGCTTCCGGCGCGCGTGCGTGACTCGGTGGGCACGCTGTTCGTCGTGCCCCGCCACGAGCACCGCCTGCAGCCCGAAGATCGCGAGGTGGTGCAGCGTCTGTACGCCGCCAACGTCCGCCAAATGGATGACTTCTTGGCGCGCGTGCTGGCGACGCTCGACGAGACGGGCCAGCGCGACAACACGACGATAGTGATCACGGCCGACCACGGCGACGAGCTCTTGGAACACGGCCACGTTGGCCATGCCTCGACCGCCCACTTTGCGACGCTGTATGAAGAGCTGCTGCGCATTCCGCTGCTCATCGTCGACTCGCGCATCGTCGGGCCGCGACGCAGCAGCGCGCGGGTTCAGCTGCAGGACTTGATGCCGACGCTTCTGTCGCTGGCTTCGGTCTCGACGCAGGACTGCCCAGCGGGCGCCATCGACCTGTCGCCGATCCTCCGCGACGCGCAGCAAGCTGGGGTGGGCTCGACAGAGCGTGCGTGTCCGCCCGATCTCTTGCCGACGCGTCCGCTGCGCTTCCATAGCTCGCGCATGGGGTATCAGACGCCGCGTCGCTTGGAAGGGCAGGCGGTCCTGGGATTTTCCGAGGGAAATATCAAGTATATCTGCGAAAGATACGACGAAGAGCGTCGGCTGCTGTTTGATCTGCGCGCCGATCCACAGGAGCAGATGCCGCAGACTCACGGTCCGGCCGTCGACGCGGCGCATGCGCGACTGCGCGAGCTTTGCCCAGAGCTGGATGCATGAGCCCGCGAGCGCCTACGCAGCCACGCAGCCCGCAGCGCAGCTTGGGACGGGCCACCCTGCGCCGTCGCCGCACGCGCAGTCGTCCCGAGCGCGGCTGGGGTCTGGTCGACAAAGCGGCCGAGCGCTTGGGCATTGCCGAGGTGCTGCACGCTCAGCTTGCGTGTCGGGCGTTTGCCGTGTCCTTGCATCGCCTGCTGCCGCGCTTAGAGCCGCAGGCCCGCGCCGAGCAGCTTGTCGCCGGGACGCTGACGGTTCGCGTGTCCTCATCGGCCGTGGCCAGCGAGCTGGTCTATGTCAAAGACATGCTGTTGGAACAGGTCAACCTAAAGCTTCGGCAGCAGGCAGCGGCTCGCTCGACGGTGGCCGAGGTTTCGAGCGAGAAGGCGGACGCGGCAGCCCCGGCGCGTCGTCGTCGGCAGCGACCTTTGGCCGCGGTCGAGCGCTTGGTCTTTCGCGTCGGGCCCGTCAAAGCGCTGCCGGCGTACAGCGACTGGACCCACTTCGTTCCGCGCACCGTCGAGCGTCCACCGCCGCGTCGGCCATGGGATCTGTCGGTGGCCAGCGAAGTGGCACACGTCAAAGACCGTGCGCTTCGCGATGCGCTCTTGGCCATGTACAGCGCCGCGACGGAGCCGACCAAGCGTCCATAAGCCCGCTCGCTGCCGCTGCCATACGCCTTCGCCGGGTCGGCTTCACCGCGGTCGCCCCGCGTTCCCCCGCGCGAGCGGGCCAGAGCGAGTGAGATCTTGTGAAGCACGCCAGACCAATGATAAAGATCCCAGCCACTTACAGGAGTCTGAAGAAATGAAGAAGTCGCCGCTGGCACAGGTCAAGGAGCAGTTTGGTTCGAAGGAGAAGCTGGTCGATGCCTTGATCAAGCTGCCTGCATCCGTCATTGAGCGCCCCGCCGACGAAGGCGAAGACAAGGACGCCCTCCGCAACCGCCTGCTCGTCGCATCCAACAGCAAGCTCCTGCGCCTGCACTCGGTGGGCAAGACGGTCAGCGAGCGCTGGGGCAGCAAGGACAAGCTGGTCGACGCGATCCTCGATCTGCGCCGCGCCAGCAAGGACAAGGACTATCGCAGCAAGCTGTCGACGCTGTCGGTTGGCAAGCTGTTCGATCAGGTCTCGTCGCTGGAAAAGGCCGCCAAGCGCGCCGCTCACCAGAGCCAAGCGAAGTCGGCCCCACGTACGTCGCAGAAGAAGTCCGCCTAAGGCCGTCCGCCTCGCTCTCTCCTCGTTTCTGTCTGCTTGCACCCAACGCTGCACGGCCCGTGACGGAAGAGGTGTATCTTGCGGCGGGGCGACCGCGTCGTCTGTCATGCGCATCGCACAGGTCATCGACCCGGTCTGGGGGGCTCGTCACGCCGACGGGCTGCACGGTTGCAAGATCGTGCGGCTGCAGACTCTCGACGGGGGGACGGTCTGTGCCGTCGATGCGCTGGGGGCTGGGCCGGGCGAGTGGGTGCTGTATGCCCATGGCTCGCGAGTTCGCGACCTGACGCTGGGCGAGACGGTCGCTGAAAAAGACATCGTTGTCGCCATCTTGGATGGGGCCGAGCTTGCCGCAGCGTCGGGGCTGCGCCTCTCTGGCCTGGAGCGCGCCCCATGATTCTTGGGCGCGTGCTGGGCGAGGTCTGGGCGAGTCGCCGCGATGCCGGCCTGTCGGGGCTGAAGCTGCTCTTGATCCAGCCGCACTTCTGGTACGAGCCGCCCTTTCCCGTCGAGCACTTGGTTGCCGTCGACCGCCTTGGCGCCGGACCAGGGGAAGATGTCGTCGTCTGTTTGGGCGAGCCGGCTCGTCAGTCCCTTGGCGATTCGACCGCCGCTTCTGCCCCAGCCCCTGGGGTTCCGGGATATGCCCACGCGGCGTGGTTTCCCGTCGAGGCGGCAGTCATGGCGATCGTCGATCGAGTCGATGTACAGGGAACAGGGCAGCGCCCGCTGCAGTCGCTGGTTGCGGCCCGGTCTGATGCGGCTTCAGCGTCCGACCCCGCGCGAGGTCCACGATGAAGCGAGGATGTGTCATCGGAGAGATCTGGGCGAGCCGTCGCGTCGCGGATCTGGCCGGGCGTAGCCTGAAGCTGGTCGTCACCGCGAGCGGGTCAGACGCGAACGCCGCCGTCGATGCTGAATCACCGCCAGGCCGCGAATCAGCCAGGGACGTGGCCGCGCTGGCTTGGGAATCGCTGACGGTGGCTATCGACACACTCGATGCCCGCGTCGGACAAGACGTGCTGGTCGCGTATGGCTCGGGTGCTCGCAATGTACTCGCCCCTGGCCCGAACAATCGTCATTTGCTGTGCGACGCGGCGGTGGCTCTGCTGGTGGATCCGCCGTCGCCGTCGGGTGAAGAATCCGCTACCGGCCCAGACGCTGGCACGTCCCGCCCCTCCCCCCATTTCCCCCGCAAGGCAGGCTGAGCGCATGTTCGTCGGCAAAGTCATTGGCACCGTCTGGTCCACGGTCAAGTGGCCGCAGCTTTCCGGGCACAAGCTGCTTGTTGTGCAGCCGTATCACCTGGGCGACTTGCTCACGCAGCACAAGTCGCCGCCGCCGCTGCCGGGTCCGCCGGGCAGCGCCGCTCATGAAGCCGTGGTCTGCGTCGATCTGCTCGATGCCGGCGTGGGCGATGATGTCATCGTCGCCTTTGGCCATGCCGCTCGCGTGGCTGCGCAGCCGCATCAGGCCGAGCTCCAGCCTGGCTCGGGTTCGCCGCCTGCGACGACCACGCCGATCGATGCCGCCGTCGTGGCGATCGTCGACGGCTTTGGTCTGGCTGCGCCAGAATCTGGGTAGCCGCTTGCCGGATGCGACGGACCGCAGGTCAAGCCGCAAATCGAGTCGCAAGTCGCGCCGCAGTCGAGCCAGCGATCGATCTAGCGATCGATTCGTTCGCACAGCTTCATGGACCGCCGCCGCAACTTCGTAGACCATGGCCGGTCATGAAGTTGGGCGCTTTTTTTGTGCAGCGATCCCAGACGGATCGGTGGTCGATGGGGGGGCTTGGGGGACGTATTCGGCGCGGGCGGCGCGGTGGCTTGGCGCTGCTCTGTGGTCTTTGGTTGGGGGTCAGCGCGAGTGCGGCCTGGGCCACAAGCGGGGCCGAGCGGACGGTGCTTTCGTTTGAGCAAGCCGTGTCGCTGGCTCTGTCGCGCAACCTGAGCTTGCGCACCGCGCAGCTTGAGATCGAGCGCGCTCAGGCTCTTTTGCAGCAGGCACGGGCCGCGTCGCTGCCGACGCTGAACATGTCGCTGAACTACACGCGCTTGGACAACGACCGCATCTTGGGCAGCGGCGACATGCAGCGCTTGGTGGCGGGCGCCAACCAGACCTCAGGCAATGTGACGGTGTCGCTGCCGATTCTGGCCCCGGCGCGCTGGGCCAGCTTTCTGCACGCGCAGGACAACCGACGCGTCGCCGAGATCAGTCAGATGGATGTGCGTCGGCTGGTGGCTGTCTCTGCGGCGCGGGCCTGCCTGTCGGTGATCGCGCAGAGCCGCTTGGTCGATGTCAGCGAGCGCGCGGAAAAGACCGCTTTGGCGCACTTCGAATACGCCAGCCAGCGCTTAGGCGGCGGCGTCGGAAATCGCCTGGATGCCGTGCGCGCCGAGAGCGAGCTTGAGCTGACGCGCAGTCAGCGTGCTCTGTCGCAGGCGGCGCTTGTGCGCAGTCGGGAGGCACTCGGTGTGCTGCTGGCGGCGGATCAGTCGGTGGACTGTCGCGATGCGCCGTCGCTGCAGGCGGCCGACCAGCTTGCCGATGAGCTCCGTCAAGCCAGCGAGAGCGGGCACACCAGTCCCCTCGACGAGCTGGCGCATTTTCGCAGCGATCTGCGACTGTGGCAGGCGCGGGCCTGGGCCAGCGCGCGGGTGATTCGGCACGGCTGGACCGATTTCTTGCCGCAGCTATCGGTGAGCTTCGCGCCGTTTTTCCAGGATCCACCGTCGATCGTTCAGCCGCAGCTCGGGTGGCAGGCTCGCTTTGACTTCAGCTGGTCGCTGTTCGACGGAGGCCTGCGCTATGGCATCCGCAGCGAGCGCTGGGTGCTGCACCGCCAGATCAAGACCAACCAGCAGATCGCCCAGCTGCAAGCGCGGTCGGATGTGCGCAGCGCGCTTTCGACGCTGCTGTCGGCCAGCGTGGCTCAGGCCGCGGCGCAGCGGGCCGCACAGCGCAGCGAAGAAGCCAGCCTGCTTTCGATGCGGGCCTATCGCGCCGGCATCAGCAACAACCTCGCTGTCATCGATGCCGAGCGGCGAGCCCGCGACGCGGCGACCGCGGCCACCCAGGCGGAAGACGCCACGCGACAAGCTCGGCTTGAGCTTTTGATCGCTGCCGGCCGCTTCCCCAGCAAAGAGTCGCCACATGGATAGGCCCCTGAACTAGGATGGGGGCGCCTGCAAGCAGGCACTTATTCCCTTAACGCAGCACGCAATAGGAACGGAGGCTCTCCATGAAAACGATGACGCAGAACCTGGGACGAATCGTAGCGAAGTCCTCGACGCTGGCTGGCAGTCTTGGCCTGTGCCTGTTGCCCTTTTTGATGGGGGCAAACGGCGAGTCGGGCGGCTGCGGCGGATCGTTCTCGTCGAAGTCGCCGGCCCCCAACGTCAGCGGGACCTGGGCGATCTCATACGGCACGACCATGGACGTGAAGGTCACCATCGGCACTTCGGTGTACGTGCAGAGCCTGCCGCTGGGCGGCGGTAGCTTCAGCGTGATGCACCAGGGCGCGCCGTATGCGTTCAACGTCGACTGCAGCAAGCCCGAAGTGGTCTGCCCCAGCGAAGTCTGGCCGACGAGCGTTCGCATCGATCAGCGTGACCAGACGTATCAGCACCGCATGTGGGTGCGCATTCCGACGCAGTCGTGCAGCGGCGCAACCGTCGCTGCCAAGCCGGCGGAGTGTGGAGCCGGCACCACCAACCCCGACTGCAAGCCGGTGTGCAATGGCACGGTGACGACCTCGTCCGCGGATGCCTTTGGCCTGATCAGCGAAGACGGCAGCAAGTTCGATCTTTTGCTCGGCGGCGGCATTGCCACAAACGGCGTGAACTGCGTGCTCTTGGGCCTGTCGGCAGCGACGGCTGGGCTTGAGACAGCCAAAGTCGGCTCGCTGTGGACCGCCAGCGACATGACCAACGGCAGCATCAAGACCGGCTATGCCGGCGGCTGTCTGTGGGCCGGCGCCGTCGACGCTCAGGGCAAGCCCACCGCCGTGGGCGTGGTCGGAGCCTCCATCGAAATCACGACGCCGTTTTCGGGCAAGAAGCAGTAAACCTCGTCCCACCGCGCCTCGCAGCTCCCCTCGCTGATCCCTGCGTCCAGCCCGGTTCCGCCGGACACACGGCCCCCCGTGGACGCTCGCTTTTCCGCGCTTCACCAAATCGCTTTGCCCGCTGCGGGCCTTGCGCTAGGTTGCCGCGGTGAGCTGCCGAGCCTTCTTTTCGTCCCGATCCCGTCGTCGCTCGACGATGTCCTTGCTTTTGGCCAGCGCGCTGCTTTCGCCGCTTGGCTGCGCTGAAGACTACGAAGTCAGCAAGCCCACCACCGCGGTGATGAACGGCGGCGACTGGCGTGACGAGATCATCTATCAAGTGATCGTCGACCGCTTCGCCAACGGCGACATCAACAACGACCACCGCGTGCTGCCCAGCGCCCTCGGGCGCTATCAGGGCGGCGACTGGCAGGGGCTGATCGAGCGCCTCGATTACTTGTCGGATCTGGGCGTCACCGCGCTGTGGATCTCGCCGAACGTCAAGAACATCGACTATGACGCGGGCTTCGACGGCTATCACGGGTACTGGACGCAGTCATTTACCAAGGTCAACCCGCACTTCGGCACGCCGGCCAAGCTGCGTGAGCTTGTCGACAAGGCCCACGCTCGCGGCATGAAAGTCATCCTCGACATCGTCGCCAACCACGTCGGTCAGCTCTTCTATTACGACATCAACGGCAACGGCCAGCCCGACGAGATCGTCACCGGCTCAAGCTCGCTGGATGCCACCGATCCGCTGGCCCGGCTGACGCGCGCCGACGAATACGATCCCGACTTCGATCGTCGCGGCGTTCAGGGACAAAACGGCTTGGGTCCGTCGGGAAGCGCCCACATTCGCTTCCTGTACATCCCCGAGATCAACCGCATGATTCCCGACCCGATTCGCTTCGGCGAAAAGGACGAAGAAGTCCTCGATTTCGCGCGGCCCGGTGTCTATAACCGCCGCGGGCGCGTCACCAACTATGACCGCTGGGAACAGCTTACGACGGGCGACTTTCCTGGGGGCTTGAAGGATCTCGACACACGACGTACCGACGTGCGCAAGGGCCTGATCGCGGCGTTTGCGCGCATGATCCGCCAGTACGACTTCGACGGCTTCCGCATCGACACGCTCAAGCACGTCGAGCACGAGTTCTGGCAAGAATTCAGCCCGGCCATCCGTCGCTATGCCCACGGCGAGGCGATCCCGTATGGCGTCGAGCCGTTGACCACGCCCAAGAAGAACTGGTTCATGTTCGGCGAGGCCTTCGACGGCGATGACAGTCTGCTTGGCGAGTTCACATACAACGACGAAATCGACTCGGTCTTTTATTTTTCACAGAAGTTCCAGGTCTATACCGATGTCGTGAAGTGCGGCGCTCCGACGAAAAAAGTCGAGGCGCTGTGGAACGATCGTCTGCGCTTCGAGCCGATGACGGCGCGTGTGCATGGCGCAAATCGCAGCGACCGCTTCCGCACGCTCGACGGGGCGCCGCTTGCAGATCCGGCGGTCGGCAAGCCGATTTACAACCAGTCCGGCATCGCGCTCGGTCCGACCGACACCAAGGGCGCACCGATTCCGCCGTCGCGCTTGCTCGTGAACTTCCTCGATAACCACGACGTCGCGCGCTATGCCTCGCCGGTTGATTCCTGTTACACCACGGCGGACAGCGCCCGTCGCAAGCTGCACAACGCGCTGTCGCTGATGCTGACGCAGGACGGCATACCCTGCATCTACTACGGCACAGAACAGGACTTTTCCGGCGGCAACGATCCGGCAAATCGCGAGCGCTTGTTCGACACCGTGCTGGAAAATATTTATCGCGGTGCCGCGGGTACCCAGCGCGAAAACATGGGCGCATCGGGCTATCGCACCGACGGAGAGACCTTCAAGTGGCTGGCTCACTTGAGCCAGGTCCGACGCGCCTATGCTCCGCTGCGACGCGGCGATCTGCGCGTGCTGTGGTCGACGGATCACACGGGCGTCGAAGGCGACAGCGGCATCCTGGCGTTTTCGCGCACGCACGCCGATCCAGCGGGCGGCAGCAAGACAGCCGTGGTGGTCACCAACGTCCACAACGACCAGACCAGCGAGACGGCCTTTGGCACCGCGGCCATGATCGTGCCCTTCCCGACGGGGACAAAGCTGGTTGACGTGCTCGCGGACCCCTATGACACGACACAAGAGACGCGCTACGAAGTCTCGCCGGCTGGCACCCTGCGCGTTCGCGTCTCGCCACGCGCCACCAAGGTCCTCGTGCCCGAGTCCGACGTCGTCGCGCTGCCCAAGTAAGGGCGAGTGGTCTGTTGGAGTAACAGGCAATAAATACAGGAACAGAAGATAACACACCTACATCGGTATAAAGCAATACAATAAAACGCAATAAATTTTATTTATGTTGAATCATTGGCTGATTACTTCAGCGCCTAGTGGCCTTTGCTGCGACGCAGGCGAGTGCGCAGGGCTTCGGCGTAGTCGGGCTTGTCGACCTGCGGCACGCGGCTTAGCGTCAGCGAGCCCGGCGGTACATCGCGGGTCACGGTGGTGCCAGCGGCGACGATGGCTCCCCGTCCGACGCGCACGGGTGCCACAAGCTGGGTGTCCGAGCCGATAAACACCTCGTCTTCGATGATCGTCTTGTGCTTGGACACGCCATCGTAGTTGCAGGTGATGGTGCCGCAGCCGATGTTGACTTGGGCGCCGATCTCGGCGTCGCCGAGGTACGCCAAGTGGTTGGCCTTGCTGCCGGGGCCCATGCGCGTCTTTTTTAGCTCGACGAAGTTGCCGATGTGGGCGCCGTCCGCGACGACGGTTTCGGGACGCAGGTGGGAAAACGGGCCGATCTGCACGTTTGCGCCTAGCTCGCTGTCGCTGGCAATGGTGTACGGCTTGATGTGCGCACCGTCGGCCAAGACGACGTTGGTCAGCACGCAGCCGACGTCGATGACGCAGCCGGCGCCGATGCGGCAGGCTCCACGCAGGACCACGCCGGGACCTAGCTCGCTATCCGATCCGATGGTCACGTCGACATCGATGTACGTGTTCGTCGGATCGCGCAGCGTGACGCCACGGCGCATATGACCCTGGTTGATGCGGCGACGCAGAGCGGCTTCGGCCTGCGAAAGATCGACGCGATCGTTGATGCCCATCACTTCTTCGGCGGGCGCATCGACCACGGCCACGCCAATTCCTTCGGCGACGGCGTGCTTTAGAAGATCGGTCAGATAGAACTCGCGCTGCGCGTTGTCGGCTTGGACCTTGGACAGCGCGTGGCGCAGGAACTGACTTTCCACGACGTACATGCCGGCGTTGACTTCTTGAATGCGTCGCTGAGCGTCGGTGCAGTCGCGATCTTCGACGATGCTCTGCGGCTGACCGTCGGCCCCGCGGACGATGCGGCCGTATCCGCTGGGATCGCTGAGCCGCGTCGAAAGCAGAGCCAGCCCACACGACTGCGCTGCCGTACACAGCATCTGCAGGCGCTCGACGGTCAGAAGCGGTGTATCGCCATACAGAATCAGCACCTGGCTTGGCGTGTCCACAGACGCGCTGGGTAGCTCGGGCAAGGCGCAGCGCACGGCGTCGGCAGTGCCGCGCTGCTCGGCCTGGATGGCGAAGCGCAGCTCTTTTAAGCTCAGGTGACGCTGTTCAAGCATGTCGCGAACCGCCTGCGCTTGATGCCCCAGCACCAAGACTGTGCTGCGTACGCCCAGCGACGGCAATAGACGCAGCGTGTGTTCCAGCATGGGCTTGCCGGCCAGGGAATGCAGCACCTTGATGCGCTTTGAGCGCATGCGAGTGCCTTGGCCCGCCGCCAAGACAATGGCGTCCAAAGCGGGGGTCGACGAGGTCGCGACGTGTATCGGTTGATGGCTCATGGGGCGGACTATACCGCGGCGCGAGCCATGGGGCGGGCTGGTGATGCGGCAGGAACAGGGCCGAGCGAACCAGGGCGGGTCCGCGGCTGCGTGATCCGTTGCGTCGTGGCGCAGCCGGAAGAGCGCGCGGGGGGGGACTTGCCGCCGTCGACTACTGCTGGTCGCGTGTGCTCGTTTCCATCCAGTTGATGATCTCTTGCAGGCGAAGCTGGATGCCGGGCAGATCTTGGGCGCGGATCAGGTCGCGCATCTCATACACCTTGATCACGGCCCACGGTGGCAAAGGCTGCGTCGGCACGCGGATCTGCTGCACGCCACCGCTGCCTGTGCCAGACGGCGTCGGCGTCGGCGTTGAGTCGGGCTGGACCGTGGGCACTGCCACCATCGCGACCGCTGCTGTGGGGGATCCGAGCGACATCAGCACATCCAGAAGCTGCTGCAGAAGCGGCGTCTTGGCGAAGCCGACATCGTCGGCTGTGGCGCTCAGGTCCGACTTCACTTGGCGGTACTTGCGCACCGAGCTGTCGAGATCCGAGGCGGGCACCTTGCTGGGGGCCTGGCGAACCGCCGCGATGGCCAGCCGCAGCAGCTTGTCGCGGGACGCGGGGGCTGCGCGCATGGCCTCTTTGGCGAATGCGGCAAAGGTCTCCATGAACACGCGATACGCGCTCTCTTCACAGGCCTGCGGGCGGGGTCCAAACAGCGCCATCACTTCGGAATCGGCGACTGCTTGCGAAGTGGCCTTGGACTCAAGCAAGCGCAGGCGCGAAAACGCATTGGCAAAGGTCGGCATACACGACTGAGCCTGCGCCTCGGTTGGGCCCGATACCAAAAGAAGGCCGGCGAGCAGGCCGGCGGCCCAGCCCAGCCTACGATGATTCCTAGGTGACTGTTGCTCTTGGGTATGGATGATGGGTGCCACGTTCTCTATCTCCATGAAAAAGACTTATAAACTGAAAGCGCCTGCGACGCCATCTTCCACGTGGCAGGGCCGGGAACGGACGTGACGATGGGTCGGAATTCGGATCGGAAGGCGGACGCGGAAGCGAGCCCACAGCCGATCCTGCCGCGTGCGCAGCCAGCGAGCCCAACGTGGGGCGATCCCTGTGAATCCACAGGTGCTATCGATGGGCTTGGGCGGACTGAAGACGAGACCAGCGACCAGCTATCGCTGATCTCGCTGCCGACCGCCGCAAGCATCGCTGGCGTCTTGGCGCTGATTGCCGCGTGGCTTTCGCTGATCGTGGTGGTGGGCGGCCTGTGGTTGCTCAAAACCCCGCCGCCTCTGGGTGCCCACGGCGCCACGCAGGGAGGGCCCGCAGCGACGGTGTGGACTTTGACACGGGCCCCTGTTGTGGCGCTGGCCCTGGCTGCTTGTCTGACGTTTGCAAGCGTTGTTCTGGCCATGCTTGTGACCTGGGTGCGTCCCTTGCGTTCGTTGGTACGCGCGACGACGCGGCTCATTCAAGGGCAGTGGCATCGCCCGATTCCGCAGAGCATCGCCGCCATCGCGCCCGTGCAGCAGCTTGCGGTGATCTATGAAGATCTGCGCGGCTCGCTGGTCGAGCGTCTGCGATCGAGTACCGAGCTGAACCTGCAGCTCGAATCGGAAGTTGCCCGGCGCACCGCCGAGCTAGAGCGACGCAATAGCGAGCTAGCGGCCTTGCTGCAGCGTCTAGAGTCCACGCGCAGCGAGATCCTGCGCAACGAGAAGCTAGCCACCGTCGGGCGAATCGGAAGCGATGTCGCTTGCTCGATCGACGAGCCGATGGCCGTGCTGACGTCCTTGCCGCCGCGTGTGGCTCAGGGCTTTGCGCAGCTTTCAGCGATGGCTCAGACCGCGCCCGCGGGCGGGATCCCATCGGCCATGGATGCGCTCGGCGGATGTGGTTCTTCCATCGAGAAACGCGATGATGGCAGCCCACGATCGGACGTGGCGACGCTGAGCGAGATCGATGCCTGGCTGGCCGCCGTGATCGAAAGCGCCGCCAGCGTCAGCCACGTGGTACGAGCGCTGCGGGTCTATGCGCGGCCCGAATCGCTGCCAGCGTCTCTGGCCCCTCGCAGTCCTTGGCCGGCTGGGAGTGGGACGGCGCCCGGAACAAACGACGACGAAAAAGCAGATCCATCGCCGACTCGATTGCCGCCCGCCTGATTTCCGCAGTAAACTAGGTGCCTGGCATGCGGATCGGTCTCTTCTCTGACACCCACGCTAACTTGGAAGCTCTTGAAGCAGTCCTCGACTGTTTCGCCATGGCCCGCGTGGATAAGCTCGTGTGCCTCGGTGACACAGTCGGCTATGGGGCAGACCCCAATGGCTGCTGCGATCTGGTGCGCAAGCACGCCGCGTTCTGCATCCTCGGCAACCACGATGCGGCCGTGGCAGGACGCATGGATTATTCCTATTACTACGACGCGGCGCGGCAGGCGCTGGACTATCACGCGTCGATCCTGACGCAGGAAAACATGGTGTGGCTCAAGAGCCTGCCGTACGAGCGGCGCGAGGGTCACATTTGCTTCTGCCACGGCTCGCCGATCAACTTGGAAGAGTTTGAGTACATTTTCTCGACGGAACAGGCGGCGCGCTGCCTGCCGTTTTGGGATCAGCTGTCGGACGTGACCTTCGTCGGCCACTCGCATCTGTGCAAAGCCTTTGCGCTGTCGCGCCACGAAGTTCACGAAGTGGTGGCGCAGAAGTTCGAGATTCGCCCTGGCTACAAGTACATCATCTCGGTCGGCTCCGTCGGGCAGCCGCGCGACTATGACAACCGCGCCAGTTACTGCATCTATGACGATCAGAGCCGCGTCTTTGAGTTCCGTCGCGTCGCCTATGACATCGACAGCGCGGCGCAGAAGATCTTCGAGGCGAACTTAGAGCCGAACTTCGGCAACCGCCTGTACATCGGCGTCTGAAGCGCCCAGTTATTCCGTGGGCAAAAGCGGATCTTCCGGCCAAGCGTGGCGGGGATAACGGCGGCCCAGCTCTCGTCGCAGCGCCGGGTAATGACGCTGCCAAAAGCCAGCGAGGTCGGTGGTGACTTGCACGGGCCTTTGGTTGGGCGCCAAAAGCTGCAGCACCAGCGGCACGCGACCCCCGAAGATGCGCGGTCCTTCGCGCAGGCCAAAGAAGTCCTGCAGCCGCGACGCCACCCAGGGCGGGCGATCGGCTTCGTAGTGAATGCGAAGGCGGCGACCACCGGGCAGCACCATGGAATCGGGGGCCAAGCGCGCTAGCTCGGCTCGCAGAGGGCGCTCGTCGACCGACGTGCCGGCCTCTTTTCGGCGCGCCTGTTCCAAAAGATGCAAGACGCCATCGATCAGCGAGAGCGATCGCAGATCGGCAAAGCTGTTATGACCCTGGCACAGCTGCCGTGTGGCTTCGGCAAGCTGCGCGTCCGACGGGGGCGCGATGCCCAGCTCGGGAGCGTGCGCCTTGACGGTGGCGAGCTTGGCAAGCAAGGCGGGCAGGGCTTCTCCATCGGAAAACGGGGCGAACTGCGCGGCATGGACTTGCTGCGCCAGGATGGCTACCTCTGCTGCGCTTTGCCCGCTTGCTGGGCGACGATCTTCGTCGAGAACCAGCTGTTCATAGAGCAGCTTGCGCACGACATCGACCCGCTCTGCGGCGTCATTCCATGCAAGGTCTTCTGATTCTGAAAGCGGCGCTGCCGGCAGATCCAGCAGCCAGTCGGGTTTGACCGCGCTGGCCAGTCGGACGACGGTCTTGCCGCCAGCCACCGTGGGGCTGCCTGCGGGCGAGGCCGGTGTCGCCGCGCGTCCTACGGTGCCGCCGCTGCGATCCTCGACGTCGACGATGACCAAGAGCTCGTCGCTGCGCACGATGCTGCCCGCGGACAGAACAGCGGCGCCGCCCGCGGCCAACGAGAGCTCGATGGTCTCTTCACTGGCAATGGGGCCTGGCTTGCCCCGACGACGCGCCACGCGATCGGGATAGGCGCACACGATCGCCTGCAGCAGCGCCTGTTCGTGCTGCGGCGAGCCACTGCGCAGAGCGGGCGACGCGGAACCGGGCGAGCGAGGAGCAGCCTGCGCGATCTGTCGACGCGCCCGATCGACGCGGATCGCGACGTCGGCATCGATCCCGTGGCGCCCGATGCGCGACAGGGCCGATCGATCGAAGCGCCGCGCCTCGGCTTCTTGCTGCAGATCCAGAAGGTGTAGAAGATCCGAAGGGCCGATGGTGTCAGCGCGCAGGCTCGACGGAGCATGGGCGCTGCTGCGTGACGTCAGGCTTGATCGACCCAGACGCAGATCGCGCTCGGACAGCAAGGCAGCCAGGGTGGCACCGTCGGAAAGCAGCCCGCGATCGGCGGCGGCAAGGACCAGACGGGCCAGACGCGGATGCAGCGGCAGCTCGCTCATTTTTCGTCCCAGCGCGGTCAAACGACCGTCGTCGGCCGTCGCGCCCAACCGCCGCAGCAGCTTGTGCGCGCTGTCGAGAGCGCTTTCCGGTGGCGGATCGATAAAGGGCAGCTGCTCGGGACGCAGCCCGCTGCCAGTCCCGTCTTTGTCGTCGGTGGCCGCGAGCATAAGCAGCATCTCGGCCAGATCGCTGCGGCGGATCTCGGGCACTTCGAATTCCGGGCGGTTGTCGTGGTCGACGCGGCTGTACAGACGCAGGCAGCGTCCCGGCGCAGTGCGTCCAGCGCGACCGGCGCGCTGCGTCGCTTGGGCGCGACAGATGGGCTGCAGGCGCAGCGTCGGCAAGCCAGACCATGGGTTATGTCCGGCGACGCGGGCTAGGCCGCTGTCGATCACCACCGTCACGCCGTCGATGGTCAGCGAGGTCTCGGCGACGTTGGTGGCCAAGATGACCTTGCGTCTGCGCGCGGCTCCACCCGCGCGACTGCGCGGAGCCACGGCACGGCGCTGATCGTCGAAGGGCAGGTCACCGTGCAGCGGCAGCACATCCAGGTCGCGCTGCTGCGCGAGCTCGGCCAGCTCGTCCTGACAGCGGCGGATCTCGGCGGCGCCTGGCAAGAACACCAGCACGTCGCCACCGTCGCCTTCCGCTTGGCTGTCGTGGGCCAAGACCGCGCGCAGCGCGGCGCGTACTTTCAGCCACAGCGGCTCGTCCGGCTCGCCCGGCTGATAGCTGATCTCGACCGGAAACACGCGGCCCGAGGCGCGCAGCACAGGACAGCCGCCCAGATACTCAGCCACTCGCTCGCCGTGCAGCGTCGCCGACATGGCCAGCAGGATCAGATCGGGACGCGGGCCCAGCTGCAGTCGGCGCAAGAGCGCCAAGGCCAAATCCGTCGCCAGGTGTCGTTCGTGAAGCTCGTCGAGAACAACGGCGGACACGCCGGCAAGCTGCGGATCGCGCTGCAGTTGACGCAGTAGGACACCCTCGGTGACATAGCGCAGACGGGTCTTTGGCCCGACGATGCTCTGAAAGCGCATCTGCACACCGACGCGCCCACCCAGCGCCTCGCCGCGCTCTTCCGCGACGCGGGCTGCCGAGACATGGGCGGCCAGGCGCCGCGGCTCTAGGACTACGACGTCTCCTGCGTCACCGACGATCTGATCCAGGATCAGCCAGGGGACGCGCGTCGTCTTGCCTGCGCCCGGTGGAGCTTCCAGCACCAGGGCCGGTCGCGTTGCCTGTGCCGAAAGTGTCGCCGCGATCTCGGGCAGCAGCGCATCGATCGGCAGAGGGGACAGTGCAGAAGAGGAATGTTCAGACGCAGGCGAACGCGGTTGTTCATCGCGGTCCTGCGAGGCCAGCGCACGCATGGGGGAACAATCTGGTGCAGGCCGCGGGCTTTTGTCCATTGGGCAAAGTCTTGCGTTAAAATACCCCGGTGTCTTCAGACCCGAGCCAAGCCTCTGCCCCTTTCATAGAGAACCCGTCGACAGAGAACGACCCGGCTGCACGGCAGGCGGATCAGACGGTCGCCCTTGAGCGCGGCGCCGACAGTGGGTCGGCGTCGGTGTCAGCGCCCGTGGTGGCCTGGACGCAGGACCCAGGGCACCAGCACGCCTGGCTGCATGCACACCATCCGGCGGGCAGTGTCATCGTGGGAAATGCCGTAGTCGATGGCAGCGGCGCGACCCTTTCGCCGGGTGATGTCGAGGACAGCTTCTATCAGATCCTCGCGGGTGGGGCGCGCTATGTGCTGTTTACGTCCCTTCTCGACTTCGATCTGCCGTCGCTTTTGCAGTCGGGGCCGCGCACCAGCGAAGAGATCCTCACCTGGCTGCACTTGGATCGGCATCGCGGGCGCAAGTGGCTGCATGCGCTGACCTTGACGGGCCTTCTGGTCGCCGACGTGCCCGCATCCGATGACGGCGAGCGCGATGCACACACGCGACGCTTCCGCTTGGGACCGGCCGTGGCGCGCATGTTTTCGGCGGGCAATCACGCCAGCTATTTCTATCGCGAGTTCCTGCGTTACTACCGCGCGTCGATGGCGCATGCGCTGTACTCGACGCTGCGCGGCGTGCCGGTTGAGTACGCGGTTCGCTATCCACCGACGGCGCCCGCCGACATTGCGCTGCTGCACGAGTGGATGCGCAACACGGCGCTGGTGACCCTGTCTGTACTGCGACGGCACGTCGACTTCGGCAGCGTGCATCAGCTTCTCGATGTCGGCGGCGGCGACGGCACCATGGCCATGGAACTGTGGCGCGACTTTCCGCAGATCCACATCACGGTGTTCAACCTGCCGACGCCCATTGACATGCTCCGCGAAACGGCAGCGCGGCTTGGGGCCAGTGATCGCGTGCTGGGCATCCCTGGTGACTTCCGCTTCGACGACCTGCCGCAAGGCTATGACATGGTGATGTTCTCGCGCGTGCTGGCCGACTGGCCGCCCGAGCTGTGCCGGGCGCTTCTGCGCAAGGCCTTCCGCTCGCTTGCGCCGGGTGGACGTCTGGTGATCTGCGAGCCGCTCGCCGACCAGAATCCCGATCTCGCCATCGCCTGGGAACACAGCTATCTGCCGTATGACGACTTCGGGCTGAACGTGTACAAGCCGCTGTCGCTGTACAAGCACATGCTGGCCGAGGCGGGGTTTCAGATCACCGCCATTCATCCGCGCGACCAGGGAACGATTCACTGCGTCATCGTCTCGCAGAAGCCAGCCAGCTAGGCCCGTCTTTGCGGAACCTGAGACGGCGTCGAGCTTAGAATGCGCCGCCAGGTCCACGCCCGCCGTCGTCGGTGCGAGGGGGCTGTGTAGGCGGCGCAATGTTGCGGCTGCGGTTCCAGTTGGGGCCAAAAAGCGAGCTCATGCCGCCTTCGGCCGCTTCGCGCACGCCGGGATGCGGGCTGCTGACAAAGGTGCGGAACAGCTGGATCACTGCCGAGTGACGGGCGCCGGTCAGCTTGCGCAGAAGCTCGACGCGCTGCGCGCTGTTCGGTGTCGTGCGGGCCACACGAATCAGCTCTTCAAGCGGCGCTTCGGCTTCCATGGGCAGGGGCGCGCCTTCCTCGGCTTGTGCCGGTGCAGCGGTCTGCGCGGGCGTTGACTGCGTCGTCGTCACGTCCGCCGGGCTGTCCTGTGTCGTCGCTGGGGCCGCCACCGCGACCGCAGCCACTTCTGCCGGGGCCGAAGCATGGGTCGTCGCCGCCGGGACACTCGCTGGGGTCAGAGCTGCCTCACGCTCTGCGGCGGCTGCAGCTCGTGCCGCGGCCCGTCGCTGGGCGTATTCCGAGTTGGTGTATGCGTCGGACCCAGGCGGGGGCAGTCCCGCGGCGGCGAGCGCTGCGGCCAAGCGGGGATTCATGGCTCGTCGCGCTGCCGCATCCACGGCGGGGCTTGGCGGCGGGCTCGCTGCCGGCTTGCTGGCTGGCGGTGTCGACGGCGGCGCGGCGGCTTCGGGCGTCGTCGATGGGCGCGCCGTCGCCGTCGCTGTCGGTGCCGTCGTCGTCGGGGTCGGCTTGGCCACCGGGGTCGGCGTCAGCAGCTCTTTGGGAATTGGTCGTCCCATCGCTCGCGCCGCATCGATGGCTGCTTGCCGGCGGGCTTCTTGTCGGCTCGCCGCCACTGCTGGATCTTCGTTTTCGTCGCTGGCATCGGCACCCGGTGCTGCCGAGATGGCTGGCGCCGTTTGAGCCGCAGGGCTGGGCAGCGGCTGTGGCCGCAGCGTCACCGAGACCACATTCCACGCGGCTTCGTCACGCAGTCCGCTGGGGAGCGCTCCAAGAGGCAGCGCAGGCAAGTCGCTTGCGACGAAAAGCGGCGCCGTCTGTCCAGAAGGACGCGGCAGCAAGGCAGCTCGCCAGGCGCTGCCGAGCGCACGCACGTCGTGCAGCAACAGGATCGCGCCCCGCAGATCGGTGTCTCGTCGCAGACGGCGCAGGGCTTGCGCGACGAGGGGCTGTGGCCAGCCGGCGAGTGCGCTGCCGTCCAGCGTAACCACGGGGCGCTGATGTCGCTGTCGCGCCACCTGAGCCAGCGCGATGAGCTGTTCGCCCTGCAGTCCGCCCAGGTTCAGCAGCGCGGGCTGTGGCGCAGTCCCGTGTTCGCGCAGCAAGTCGACGAGGGTCGCGGGCAGCTTTTCCGACCAGCGCTCGGCACCCGCGGTCGGGACCCGATCGTGTACCCAGGGCGTTTCAACCGCGGGCGCCGGCAGATACGACAGCCCTGGGAGAGTGGCCAAAAACAGCGTGCGCTCGTCGACACCGTGGCTTGCCTGGCGCGCGGTCGTCAGCGTCAGCGCAAGTCCGCGCCCGGCATGCACGACATCCGAGGGCAAAGCCCAGCCCAGTGCCGCTGCATCGGACAGCTCTACCAAGGCCCGGCCGCGCAGCACGCCTTCTGGCGCCAACAGCGACAGAAGCTGCGGCAGCGGCAACACAAGCTCAGCGGCGAGGGCGAAGACCGTTTTTTCCGTCGAGCTGTGCAGGAGAGCCTGCAGCACGCGAAGCTCGGCCTCGTTCAATCGGAATAGCTCGGCCACGCGCGTCGGCAGCATCGTCGTCGGCAGCGCTGTGTCCGTCGGGGTTTGCTCGCGGTTTTCGGGTCGCGATGCCGTCGGCTCGATCGTCGCGGTGGCGGTGGCGGTGGCGGTCGCCGGCTTGCTGGCCGGCGGGCTTGGCGTTTTCGCCTTCACCGCGGGTACGGCCGCTTCTGGTTTCTCTGTGGGCTTGCCGTGCTGGGCAGCCGGCTTGCGGCCTGCGCTGCGGTTTGGCTTCTTGGCTTGTTTGGACGCTTGGGCGGGCTTTGCAGACGGTCGCTTCGGAATCGGCACGGTCCCAAATATATCACGAGCTTGGGCCTGCTTCTCGTCGGCGATGTCGTGCCATACTGCCCGCCCATGTTGCGCGCCTCGCTGCTCGCCAAGCTCCTTTTGGCCATCTTGCTGCCTGCGCTGCTCACCTTTGCTGGGTTCGCCGTGCTGGGTCATATCGCCGCGGCGCGTGCGCTCGAAGCAGAGCTGGGACGCCGCTTGGCCGCATTGGCGTCGGTGACCGCCGCGCAGATCAGCGAAGACAGCGTCGCCATCTTGGCTGAAGGAGACGAAAACAGTCGCACCTATCGCAACCTGCGTCGCAAGCTCGTCGAGGTACGTGATGCCGCGGGCGTGGCTCGTGTTTACTTGTTTGCCAGCGACGGAACTGCGCGCGTGGACAGCGGCGATCTGCCGATCGGCAGCCGCGACTACAGCTTGCAGACCAGCCAGGTCGAGCTGCGTCGCGTGTTTGGCGCAACAAGCAGCGAGGCTGGCGCGGTCTCGTCTGTGCTGTTCCGCGGCAAGGATGGTGCGCTGTACAAGTCAGGCTTCGCGCCGGTTCGTCCCGCGGATGCCAGCGCCGCCGTTCGCTTTGCCTTGGGTGTCGACGGCAGCGCGGCCCTGTACAGCGACCTTTTGGGCCTGCGCAAGACGCTGCTCGGCGTCGGATTGCTCGGGGCGGTGCTGCTGGTTCTTTTGGCCGTCGGTCTTGGCCTGCGCATCACGCGGCCGCTGCGTCGTCTGCGCGAGGACGCTCGTCGCATGGGGGCCGGGGTCTTGGATCAGTCGGTCTGGCAGCCGGGTCCGCTGGCGGCGCAGGGCGGGTCCGGCGGCGATGAAGTGGCCGAGCTAGCGCGTGCGCTCGACGTGATGCGCAAGGATCTGCTGCTTCGCGACGAGCGGCTGCGCATGATGTTGGCGGGGATCGCGCACGAAGTCCGCAATCCTCTCGGCGGCATGGAGCTTTTTGCCGGCCTGCTGGCCGAAGAGCTCGCGCAAGCAGGCGAGCGTGAACCCGGTCAGTCTCCGTCGGGGCCAGGACCCGATCTGCCCGCGGCCAGAGGCTATGTCCAGCGCGTCCAAAAAGAGCTGCGTCATCTGCAGGCGGTGGTGAACGACTTTTTGGAATACGCTCGTCGGCCACGGCCGCAGCTTGCGCCCGTGCGCCTGGTCGAGCTTCTGGCCGAGGTGCGCGACAGTGCAGCGGCCTTGGCTCCGGCCCATGTCTCGGTCGAGCTTCTGGCAGCATCGGGCGAAGACAGCGCGCTGAGCTCGCAGGTCGTGCATGTCGACGCCAACCAGCTTCGTCGGGCCCTTTTGAACCTGACGCAGAACGCGGTGCAGGCCTGTGCGGCGGCCAGTGACGCGACACATCCAGCGAAAAAGCACGTCGAGATCGCGGCGGCGCCCGATCCGCAAAAAGGAGGCATCACGCTGTGGGTCCGCGACGACGGGCCAGGCATTCCAGCCGAGCTGCACGACAAGATCTGGGCGCCGTTTTTCACGACCAAAGCGCAGGGCACGGGCTTGGGCTTGGCCTTTGTGCGTGAGATCGTCGAGGACCACGGTGGGCAGATTCGTCTTGAGCAAGCCTCGTCGGGCACCTGCTTCTGCATTCAGCTGCCATCCAGCGCAGGCGCTGCGTCGCCGCGCGTCGAGCGGGCTTATTCGGGCGGCCCGACCGATTCGCCGCCGATCGTCGCGGATCCCGCGCGCCCGAATCCGCCGTGAAATCGCCACCTTGAAGCGGATTGTGATACACATGACCTCCGCTTTAGATCGAGCTACCTCTAATGTCTCAGCACACCAGCCCATCTGTTAGTTCGCCTGCTTCCCCTTCTGCCTCGGCCAGCCACGTCGGTGGATCTCTTTCTGGATCTGGTTCTGGATCGGGCAGTGCCTCGACCCGCTCCGCCGCTGGCGGCGCTTCCCCGGACGTCACCACGGTGAGCTTGCGCCCTCGCCACCGACGCTTGGCGCGCTATCTGTATGCGGCTCCGCTGGTGCGCATTCGTCGTGTCTTGGACATCGGAGGGGATGCCGAAGGCGGCGCTCTACTGAGCCAGCATGGCGCTCGCAGTGTGCTGGTTCTGCAGACCGATGGCGCGGATCGCGGCTCGGTGCTGAAGCCCGGCGACGGTGTGACCGTGCGCAGCGTCAGCCGTGCCGACCTGGTGCGCGGGCTGCGGGCTCAGACGGGCCAAAGTGAGTTCGACGTTGTCTTTCTGCGCGCGACACCGGATCTGTTTACGTCGGCGTTTCTGACGGAGCTGCGCAGCGTCGTCGCCAAAAATGGCCATGTGGTGGTCTCGGCCCGCAGCCGAGAAGCCACCGATAAGACCGCGCTGCCGGATGCGCTGGGCTACTTCGATCTGCTCGACGGGCTGACGCAGGCGGGCTTCGGCCCGGTGACCATGCTCGGACAGAGCGCGTTCCTCGGCTCGGCCTTGATGCCTTATGGCGCGAGCGAGCCGCCGCTGGTCTTCGACGATACGTTGGCTCCTCCCGACGGAGCAGAAGAGTACGTCGCGCTGTGTGGCGCCGTGCCGGCGGGGGGACTGCCGTACCAGCTCATCAAGCTGTCGCCGCAAGCTCTGGATCTGCCCGAGCTGCCGCCCGGTGAAAAGATCGTCGAGCGCGTGGCCGACCCGGAAGTCGCGGCCGAGCGCGATCGGCTGAAAGCGCGGCTGGATGCGCTGCGTGCCGAACAAGAGCAGCAGAAGATCGAAGCCCAGACGGCGCAGAAGGCGGCGCGGGCCTTGGAAGATCGCCTGCGCGTCGCGGCCGGCGAGGTCGAGTCGCTGCGTCACGAGCTGGGCGGTGTACGCCAGAAGCACGAAGAGTCCCAGGTTGCGCTGCGTTCCAGCGAGTCCCAGCGCGGCGAGCTGAGCGAGCGCCTGCGCCAGCGCGATCGCAGCGATGCCGAGGCCGCCAAGGCTGCGGTGCTGCACGAGCGCCAGATGCGCGAGCTGCGGACGCAGCTAGAAGAGCGCGACGCGTTTGTGTCCGAGCTGGAAGAGCAGCTGCGTGACTTGCCGCGCATCCAAGAAAAGCTCGGCGCGGCCGAGCGCTTGACCGACGAAGCGCAGCGACGCGAACGGCAGGCGCGACAGAAGCTGGCTGAGCTGGATGGGCAGCTTCTGCGGGCGCGAGGTGAGCTAGCGCAGATCGCGGGGGACAAGCAGCTCAGCATCGAGCTAGAGACGCGGCAGCGCGAGATCGAAGCGGCTCGCCGCGAAGTCCTGATGGGCCGCGATGCCATCGAGCAGGCCGAGCACGCCCTTTCGCTGCAGAAGAGTGAGCTTCTGCGGGCGCAGCAAACCCTCGACGCTGAGCGAGCCGAGATCGGCAAGCTGCGCAGCGAAAAAGTGGCCGCCGAGCGATCCCTTTCCGATCGCGATGTCGCGCTGGCTGAGGCGCGCAATGAGCTCTTGGCCGCTCAGACGAGACTGCAGCAGATGCAGGCCGAGCTAGAGCAGCGCACACACGCTCTTGCGCAAGCGCACAGCGAGCTAGAGCGCAGCCGCGAGCGGGCGAGCACAGCCCGTGACAGCGAGGCTGGCGTGCCGGTTCTGGTGGGCGATCTACCGACGGCACCGCAGGCACTGCATGGGCAGTTTGGTGCTCATACTCCGGTGCATGCGGGCAAGACGGAAGACGCCGTTGCCTTGCGCCAGCGGGTGACTGAGCTGGTGGCAGAAAACGAGCGGCTGAAGGACAAGCTGAGCGATGCCGAGCGCGAGACCTGGAAGCACATGAAGGCTCGCTCCGAGGCAGAGCAGGCTGCCGCCGAAGTGCGCGAAGACACCGTGCGCAAGCTGCGCGATGCACGCAAGCTGGCCTCGGTCGAGCTGACGCGTGCGATGGAAGACGCGACGAAGAAGGCGGTGCAGCTACGCGAGGAGCTGGCTCGCACCGAGATCGAGCGCAAGGATGCGCTGCAGCAGGTCAAAGATCTGCGAGCCGAGCGCGAGGGGCTTTCGGCGCAGATCGGCTCGCTCAAGCAAGAGATTGAGTCGCTGCGTCGACCGGGTGTCGGGGCGACGACGGCCATCGTGGATGAGCGTCTGCATGCGCAGCTCGAACAGGTGCAGCATGCGCTGAACAGCGAACGATCGGCCCGACACGCAGCGCAGCAGAATGCCGACGAAGCGCAGGTGCGCGCTGGCGAGCTGCGGAAGGCCGTCGGGTTGCTTGAGACCTCGCTGGCTGAAGCGCAGAGCCGTGTCGAGCGTGAGAAGCGCCGCGGCGATGGCTTGGAAGAAGAGCTGCGCAGCGCTCGCGAGCAGATCAGCCGCGCCGGTAGCGTGGGTGTGTCGCCTCTGCAGCTGCAGCAAGATCTGCAGCAGCGCGAGCGCCTGCTGGCCGAGCGCACCGCCGAGCGAGACGCGCTGGGTCGCCTGCTGGCCGAGGTCGAGCGTGAAGCCGCGGCCCGCGCCGAGCGCGCACGTACCTTGCGGGTGCGCTTGAGCGAGCGCGAGCGGGAAGTGGAAGTCCTGCGCGCCGAGCTCTTGGATCGCGATCGCAAGCTGACGGCGCTGGAACAGCAGACGCCACCCAGCGAAGAGCTGGCGAGACTGAGCGGAGAGCTGCAAGCCGCGCGTCGCCGCATCAGCGAGCTCCTGGATGAGGCGGCCCGTCGCGATCAGCATGGCGATGATGCCGTCGCTACGGCCCTACGTGAGCGCGCCCGAGCCGTTCGCATGGGGGAAGCGCTGGATCAGATGACGCGTGAGCGCGATGAAGCCAAGTCGCGCTCGTCGGATCTTGAGCAGCGCTTGAACGACGCAATCAGCGAGAGCGAGCGCCTGCACGGCGAGCTTCTGCGCATCTCAAGCCTGGGATCGGACGGCAAGCTGTAAGCCTCTGGGCCGCGACCCGTCTGTGTGCTCTGCCGAGAGTCGGATGCCATGCAGCAACATCGAGCACAGGCGGGCGCGGTCATGGATGCGGATGGCGTGTTGTTTCAGCAGCTGGTTTCGCTGCGTCAGCAAGGCCGAGCGTGTGTGCTTTGCACCGTCGTGCGCACGGCCGGATCGACCCCACGGAAGCGGGCTGCGCGCATGCTGGTCAGCGAACACGAGCAGTGGGGAACCATCGGTGGTGGCCGCGTCGAAAAACAGATTCTCGACGCGGCGCGAGCGCTGCTGGGCCAAGGCGAAGCCGCAGCCGCGACCACCTTGCGCTATCACCTGACGCGTGAGCTGGGCATGTGCTGCGGCGGTGAGATGGAAGTCTTGGTAGAGCCGATGATTCCTGCTCCGTTTCTTGTCATCTGCGGCGGGGGCCACATCGCGCAGGCCCTGGTGCCGCTGGCTGTGCCGCTTGGCTTTGTCCCCATCCTCGTCGAAGACCTGGAAGAGCTGGGCAACCCAGAGCGCTTTCCGCAGGCAGCGCGCATTGTCGACAGCTTTGACCCGCGCGACTGGCGCGATCTGCCGCTGGACCGACGCTGCTATGTCGTCATCGTGACCCGCGACCATCAAGTCGATCAAGCGCTCTTGGAAGCGCTCTTGCCGTATGACCTTGCGTACCTGGGCCTGATCGGTTCCGAGCGCAAGGTGCGTATGTTTCGTCAGCGCTTGATCAACAAGGGCGCCCCTTCCGAGCGCCTGGATCGCGTGTTTGCACCGATCGGACTCGACATCGGCGCCGAGACCCCGGAAGAGATCGCGCTGGCCATCGCCGCTGAGCTAGTGCGAGTGCGCGCAGCCCGTCGGAAAGAGGCCGCCGCCCATCCCATGCGTGCGGTGTCGTCGTGTCAACTGAACGGAAAGGATCACGAAGCGACGTGAGCGCTGCGGTGATCGTGCTGTCGGCGGGGGCGTCGCGGCGCATGGGCCAGCCTAAGGCGCTGCTGCGGCTCGACGGGCGATCGTTTCTGCAGTGGGTCGTCGAAAAAGCCCAGGCGCTGCCCGCTGCACAGATCGTCGTTACGCTGGCGGCGCCGCACGGCGAAGACATCTGCAAGGAACTGGCTGCCACCGGCTTTGGCATGGATCTCCCTGGCCTGCGGATCGCCTGGAACGCCCACCCAGAGCTCGGGATGCTCTCGTCGGTGCAGTGCGCTCTGGCCCTGCTCTTGCCGCAGGTGTCGCAGCTTTCGGGGGCTTTGATCTGGCCGGTCGATATTCCGCGGGTGCAGGCCCAGACTCTGCAGCGCATCGTCGAGGTGGCAGCCACGCAGCCGGGTCTTGTCGTGCCGACCTATGGCGGTCGTGGCGGGCATCCGCTGTGGTTGCCGCGGGCGCTGTTTGCCGAAACGCTGCAGCTTCCCGTCGAGCTAGGCCTGCGCGCTCTGCGGACGCGTCATCCGCCCTGCTTGCTACCGGTCGATGATGAAGAGATCCTGCGCGACTTCGACACGCACGAGGATGTGCGTCGCGCCTTGGTGGACGGCACAGAGAACGCGACGTCTGCGAGAGCGTCCGAGAAGTAAGGAAAGGCGCTGGAGCTACGTCGGAGGCGGCTGGTACATCGGCTGCCCAGGCGGTGGATAGCCGCCCTGTCCGCCGGGGGGCGGATACGAAGGCTGTCCGCTGGGCGGCGGGTAGGCCTGCTGTCCGCCGGGGGGCGGATACGAAGGCTGTCCGCTGGGCGGCGGGTAGGCCTGCTGTCCACCGGGGGGCGGATACGAAGGCTGTCCGCTGGGCGGCGGGTAGGCCTGCTGTCCGCTGGGCGGGTTGCTCTGGGCGTTGTTCATGCCGCGCTGCATCGCCAGCTTTTGGTTCAGCTGGTTGTACTGCTGCTCAAGCTGCAGTGCCTCGGTGTTTTGTTTGTCGGCATAGGCTCGCGCACTGTCCCACTTGCCGCGGGCGTCGTTGGCCTGCTGATCGAACTCACCGACGTTGAACTTGGGATCGGGCTGCTTACCCTTGGCGGCGGCTAGGCGCGCTTTTTCCTGCTCATAGCGCGACGACGCGGAGTTGATGTGTTCTTCCGCGGCCTCGATCAGTGCTTTGGCATGGCGGCGACGTTGCTTCTGCCAGTCGTACTTGGCGTCGGCGACATCGCGCGCTAGCTCGACCTCGGTCAGCTTGCCCTTGGCCTGGTTGATGCGGTTCAGATCCTTGCTGCCGTTGGCGAGCTCTAGGTCGGCTTTCGCTTTGCTGACCTCTAGCTTGGCTTGGCCCAGCTCGCTGTCGGCAACCGAGACGTCGCGCTCGGCAGTGGCCAGATCCGACTGCGCCTTGTTGAGCTCTTCTTTGGCTTGGTTGATCTCGTTCTGCGCCGACAACATGCCCTGCTTTTCCGACACGGCGACGTCGGCCAGAAGCATGTCATCGATCTTGTATTTGGGTCCGCTGCTGCAGGCCGGTCCGAGCAGACAGGCGGCCAAAAGGAAGCGTGGTATCCAGGTGCGCATGGCTCCTCCGAAAGTGACTTGATCCTACTCGAAATGCTGGGCGATGGGAGACGACAGGAGGGGGCGAGCGAGCGAAGCAGGGCGAAAAACCCCAGATCCGCTAGGGCTTGTTGGGCTGCTTGTTGATCTGGCAGGTAAAGCCCAGGACCAGCATGCCGCCTTGGTGTTTTGTGCCGGCTTGCAGCAAGGTGCCGCCATTGTCGATCAGCACGGTGGTGGAAAGCAGCTTGGCCGATCCGTCGAAGAGCTCTAGCCGTAGGCGCAGGCGCAGCTTGCCGTCCTTTTCTACCTTTTCCAAGAACTGCAGCGTGCCGCGATGGTCGCCGGGAAAGGAAAAGTTCCCTGGCTCTTTTTGCGGCAAGTTCAGCTCTTGCTTGTCGAGCTGACGGAAGCTCTTCCACGCGGAAAGCGGCGGGTTTTTGAGCTGCGCTTTGAGGGGCTCAAGCTGCGCGTCGAAAGCGCTGCCTTCGTGGAGGGCATGGATGCTGCGCACCAGACAGCGGGCCGACTCTTTGCCTTCGTCTGCCTTGGCAGAAGCAGCCGCTGGAGCCGCGGGCGCAGGCTGGGCAGACACGGCCGACAGCTTCAAAAGGCCGAGGAAGCCAGCGCAGGCCGAGGCAGCCAGACCGGTGCGCACGAAGCGGGCGGGGATCGAGGACTTCACAAACTTTCCCATTGATCGGTCTCTTGGTGGTCAAACCAGATGAGCGCCGTCTCGCGGCCGTGCTCGTCGGGGATGTGAATGACGGTGGCGTTCTCGCCAGCAACTTCCAGCTCTTCGATGTCACAGCGGTTGCTGATGGCCGGCTTCGCCCGCAGCAAGAGCAAAAGGCCAGCGGCGGCCGCCAGCGTGCTGAAGATCGCGGTGATGCCAATCGATCGACGCCGCCGACTGCGCGCCGATTCAAGGGCGATGACCTGAGCTGCGGGCGCTGCGTTTGCCGCGTCGAGCTTGTCGGAAAGTCCGGCCCAAAGGTCCAGCCCAGCCAGCTCGGTTTCCGTCGGCAAAAGGGCATTCTTGAGCGCAGCATCCACGTCCGAAAGCGCCACAAGCTTCTGCTGTTCTTCGGGTGAAAGCTCGGCGCGCAGCGCGTCTGCTTCGGCCGCTGGAAGTTCGTTGTCGTGCAGTCTGCTGAGCAGTTGATCACGCGATGCCATGTGGGTGTCAGGCCGATTTGGCCGCCTCCTTAGGTGAGCCAGGCTCGGTGAAATCGAGCAGCATCTGCTGCATCAGCCGTCGTGCATGAAACAGTCGACTCATCACGGTGCCCTCGGGACAGTCGAGGACTTCGGCAATTTCTTTGTAGGACAGGCCCTCGATCTCGCGCAGCAACAGCACCGAGCGGTGCGTCTCGCTGAGCTGTTCGAGTGCGGCCTGCAAGCGTTCGCGAAGCTCGCGGTTGTGCAAGGCCTTCGCTGGATCGAAGCGCAGGCGACCCGGCGACAGCGCATCGGCTGGGCTGCCTGCTTCCTCGTGTGCGATGCGCTCGTCGAATTCCGACTGGTTGCCGCGCCCCGCCTTGCGTCGCAGATCGATGCACAGGTTGACCGTTATGCGATACAGCCAGGTGTAAAAGTTGGACTGCCCATGGAAGGTGTCCAAGTGGCGGTACACCTTCAGAAAGGCCTCCTGCGAGATATCGCGCGCCTCGTCGGGATCGCGCACAAAGCCCAAGGCCAGCGAGTACACTCGTCGCTGGTACCGGTCGACCAGCACACGAAAGGCTGCCCGATCGCCACGACGGATGCGCTCGATCAGGGCGGCCTCGTCCTGACGCAAAGCCGCCTTGTCCGCCGTCGCCGCAGACGCAGGTCCCGCGCTCTCGGAGGTTGCTTGCTTGCTTGGCTCGGTGGCTTTGGCCGTCAAGGTCCGCCATGTCTGGCCCCATCTCTTGCGTAATCGCTGACAGCAACAGACGGAGTCCGTGGTTGGTCATTCACACGAACAGTGTGAACCTACGTTATCAGGTTTGATGGCAGGTCCATATCAGAAGTTCGGCGACAAGACGACGGCATTTGCCTCGCTGTGGCCTCCTCTGCAGCGCGTCGCCAGCGCCTGGTCGGTGGGTGCCAGAACCCCGCGATGCATCCCATGTAAATTTGCCGCACATCCGGCGCGCAGGATCTTTCGCCGAATTGGCCAGTCGGGGAATAATACCTGTGCATAGCGCTCAGGCTCGACCCGACATCCGTCGTGGGTTGCGCCGCAGATTCGGCTCTACGTTTGGGCACAGCAGCGACGGATCGATCGCAGCCTCAAGGCATGGACTTCAGCACAGACAGCGATAAAGACACTCCCGGACCGTCGCGGCCGTCGCTTGAACGAGTCGACGCATCGCCGCTTTCGGGCTTTTTTCGGCGGGTGCGCAGCCGGCTGCAGCGACGAGATCTGGCGCGAAAATCGCTGATTTGGCTCACGGCCTCGCTGGTGAGCTTGGGCGGGCTCAGCACCGCCGCCATTCTTCTTGGGCCGTCGGCGGTGTGGCTGCCCGTCTCGGTGGTGTGGCTGCTTTCGGTGCTGGGTGCGGCGGCGGTGCTGTTTCATTTTTCGTGGCGCGTGCCACCCAGCGATCACGACATCGCTCGCTATATCGGCGCCATGGTTCCTGATCTGCAGTCGGATCTTTTGTCGGTTGTCGAGCTGCAGCAGTCCCCGCCGCCTGGCTGCTCGCCGAGCTTGGTGGCCGAGCTTGCCCAGCGCACCGCCGCCGCCGCTGCCACCTTGGACCTGCGTCGACTGGTCGACTGGCGTCCCCTGTTGCGTGTGGCGCTGTGCGCAGGTGGCGTCGTCTTTTTGTTCGTGCTGCGCCTGGGGGCCATGGTTCAAGGGGCGCGCTTGCTTGTGCAGTCGCCACCGCCGAATCCCACGGCGGTCAGCGACGGTCCGCTGCTGGGAGATCTGCGCCTGCTCTTGAACTATCCGCGCTATACCGCCTTGCCGCCGCGGGTCGTGCCCAGCTCGTCGGGCGATATCACGGTGCTGCCAGGTACCGAGGTGCGCATTGAGGCCCGTGTCCTGATTCCCGCCGAGCGCGCCCACGCGGTGCTGCAGCTTGAAGGCAAAAAGCAGACGGTGCCGGTGCAGATCGTGCGACCGCCTCCGCGCGTCGAAGGACCGCATCATCCGCTGTTGATCGCGACGTTTACGGCGCAGCAGAGCGGCTCGTATCACTTCATCATCGAGCGCGGCTATCAAGACCGCGTGCGAGAGCGCGACTCGCATCGCATCGACATCGAGCGCGATCAGCCACCGCGCGTCGAGCTGTTTGCTCCCGCCGATGAGCTGGAAGTCACATCCGTGCGTCGGATCGAGCTTGGCTACAGCGCGGAAGACGACCTGGGCTTGGGCGACGTCGATCTGGTCTACAAGATCGGAACTGGTGGCGAGCGCCGCAAGCGTGTGCGCAGCGCCGTCGACAGCAGCAAGAAATCGGATGCAACCCGCGCCGCTCCCGTACGCAACGTGGCTGCCAAGATGGAATGGGATCTCAGCGAGATCGATCTGTCGCCAGGCACCACCGTCGTCTATTTCATGGAAGCGCGCGATCTGGACACCGTAAGCGGGCCCAACGTCGGCCGCTCGCGCTCGTATGTTCTGCACGTGCTCAGCCCGCGCGAAAAAGCCGATGCATTGCTCGCCAGTCAGGAACAGCTGCGCGAACAAGCCATCCAGCTTCTGGGGGATCGCCTGGACTGGGGAAAAGCTCTGCCCACGACAGCGAGCGCGTCGGCCACGAGTCCAGCTGCGCAAGCGCCTGGGGCAGACCCGCGTGAGCCGCTCTTGGATGCCTGGGAACGCTTGCAGAGCGTGCATCGCAAGTCGGAAGCGCTCTTGGTTCAGCTGGGGCGCATCGCGCAAGGTCCGTCGGACAGCGCGAACAACGGCAGCAAGGATCTGCGGTCGACACTGCAAGAGATCGGTCGCCGCTTGGGCAAGCTGACGCAAGAAGAGGAAGCCCTGCTCAGTGAGCTGCGCAGCCGTCGCACGCAAGGCCCCGCCGCGGCCTATCGCAAGGCGCTTTCGGGCAAAGAAGTAAGCGGCCTGAATGAGCGCCACGTCGTTGAGCTAGAGCGCGATACGCTGCTGATCGACGACCTCATCGGTCGTCAGCGCATGGAGGAGCTGCTGGCGATTGGGGACGAGATGTCGTCGCTGCGCGAGCGCATGCGGCAGCTTCTGGCCGATTACAAGCGGACACCCAGCGAAGCGCTGCGTCGCGAAATCGAGCGCGAGCTGCGGGCCTTTGAGCGCCGCTTGGCCGAGCTGGCCGAGCGTGCGCAGCGCCTGGGGCAGGAAGTTCCCGACGAGTTCTTGAACCGCGAAGCGCTCGGTCAGAACGACATGCAGGCGCGGCTGGATCGCATGCGCGATCTCTTGCAGAAAGGCGACATTGAGCGCGCCGCCGCCGAATTCGAGCACATGTCGCAGGTCCTAGACGGCCTGATCAAAGGCATGGAACAGGGCCTGCGCGGCTACCGAAGAGAGCGCTTCACCGCCGAAGAAAAAGCCCTGGCCGAGCTAGAGAATCGCATCAGCGATCTTGTGCATGACGAAGAGCTGCTCAAGCGCCGCACCGAGGAGCTAAAGCAGCACGCCAGTGCTCGCGCTCGTCAGATGGTGCGCGATCGCGCCGAGGCTCTGTCGCGCAAGCTGCTGCCGGAAGTGGCGCGCCTGCGCAAGCTGATCGCTGAGGTCGATGTCGCGCCGCTTGGGCCGTGGGGCAGCGACGAGATGGAAAAAGCCCAGCGCCGCTTGGACGATCTTTCGCGCATGGTAGAGCAGGGCGATCTCGACGAAGCGCGGGCCATGGCGGAAGAAGCCGGGCAGACTCTGGAGCGCATCGAGGGCGAGCTGCGCAGCGAGGAACAGGCCTCGCGCTGGGGGCAGCGCGTGCGCATCGGTCGCTCGCGCGCCAAGGCCGAGCAAGCGCGCAACTTGGCCGCCGAGATCGAAGCCGAGATCGGAAAAGCGCTGCCGCAGCCGGAAGACCTGCTGTCGCCACAAGAGCGTCGACAGATGACCGAGCTGCGCGCCGAGCAAGAGGCTCTACGCAAGCGCAGTGGCGAGCTGGGGCGCGATGTCGGCAAGCGCGGCCAGCAGCTAAAAGAAGAAGCGCCCGCGATGGAGAGACTGGCGCAGCAAGCCGGTGAGCTCTTGCGCAAGGCGCAGGGTCATATGCAGCAGTCCGAAGGCGAGCTGGGGCGGCTGGCACCACGCGGGGCGGTGTCTGCCCAGGGACAGGCGCTGGATCAGCTGGGACAACTGCAGCGCCAGGTGCAGCAGGCGCGTCGCCCACGCAGCGACGGTGCGGGCAGCCGAAGCGACCGCGAGCCGGTCAAGATCCCTGGCGCCGAAGACTACCGCGCACCCAAGGAATTTCGGCAGGACATCTTGGATGCCGCCAAGCGCGAGGCGCCTGCCGAGTACCGCGATCAGGTTAAGCAGTACTACGAGGAGCTCATACGCTGATGGCGGCGAATGCTTTCCCTTTGCGACGCTCGCGACTGCGGTGGTGGCGTCGACGCAGCGTGCGGCTTTATGGGCTGCTGAGCCTTGTTCTGTGTTCGCTTCTGCTTGCAGGGGCGGGCCAGGCGGTGCGCGGCAAGACCGACGCACTGGTGCTGGTGCAGCGGCTGCTTTCTGAGTGGCGTGTCGAAGAGGCGGCGGCGCAGCTTGCGACCGTCGTGGGTCAGAACAAGAGCGATCCCGAAGTCGATCTGGTGCGCGCTCAGCTTCTGTTTCACCAAGGCGACTACGACGGAGCGGCCAAGCTGCTGCGGGCTGCCGTCCTGGCCCTGCACCTGCCGCCGGCTGAAGCCGCCGACGTGCGCGGACTGGCTGAGCTTGCGGCGTCCACCGCCGATGTGACGCGCGGCTTTGCCGAACAGCGCTCGGCCGGTGGGCACTTCCTGATCCGCTATCGCCGTGGCCGCGACGAAGTGCTGGTGCCCTATGCTGCTGAGGCGCTGGAAAAAGCCTGGGCCGCTCTCGGAGAAGACTTCGCCGACATCGCCGAGCCCAGCCTGGCCCAGCCGGTCGGCCCGGTGCGGGTTGAGATCTATGAAGACATCGTCGATCTGTCGCGCGTCTCGACGCTGACGATCAAAGAGATCGAGACGAGCGGCACCATCGCGCTGTGTAAGTGGAATCGCTTAATGATCGTGTCGCCGCGGGCCCTGGTGCGCGGCTATCCCTGGATCGACACGCTGACGCACGAATACACGCACTACATCGTCAGCCGCGTATCGCGAAATACCGTGCCGATCTGGCTGCACGAGGGCTTGGCCAAGTTTCAAGAGCGCCGCTGGCGGGCTCCGTCGGGTGGCGGGCTGACACCGCAGATGGAAAACCTGCTTTCGAATGCGCTTTCCAAAGGCCGCTTGATCACGTTTGCCCAGATGTCGCCCTCGATGGCCAAGCTGCCTTCGCAAGAGGACACGGCGCTGGCCTTTGCCGAGGTCTATACCGCCGTCGAGTTTTTGCACGGCAAGCTTGGCTGGCCAGGCCTACGGCGCATCGTGCGCGAGCTATCGTTGGGGCGCAGCGACGAGCAGGCGATCGCCGTCGCGTACGGTGGCTCGTTCGCGCAGTTCGAGCGCTCGTGGAAAGGCTGGCTGCGCGGTCGCAAGCTGCGCAGCAAGGGCAGCCTGTTTTCGTCGCGGCTGCACTTTCGCAAAGGGCGTCCACCGGCCAGCAAGGCCCCAGGCGATCGGCAGAAGGACGTACACGCCGTCGAAGAAGAAGACAGCGGCGAGATTCAGGATCCCAAGGCGCGTGGCTTGATTCGCGTGGCGGGTCTTTTGCGGGCCCGCGGGCGATACTCAGCGGCGGCCATCGAGTACGAAAAAGCGCAGGCGCTTCTCGGCGGCAGTCATCCTTTGGTGGCGCTGAAGCTGGGGCGCACCTACCTGACCTTGGACGAGCCGGATCGCGCCATCGACGCGCTAGAGCCGGCGCGTGAGCTTTACGCAGAGCTTCCTGGCATCAACGCCGCCCTCGGCAGTGCCTGGCTGAAAAAGGGCGATGCCCGTCGCGCGATCCCGCTTCTGGAAGCAGCCATCGCCACCAATCCCTTTGATCCCAGCACGCACTGCGGCCTTTTGCGCGCGTATGAACAGCTTGGGCAAGCGACGCCGCAGCGCGAGCGCGCCGCCTGGGCCTGTCGACTGCTTGGCGGCAAGGGCTGATGCCGTGCTAGAGCCCGTCGCTGCGGGGCGATCTGGCCGGGCGTTTGTCGTGCCTGGACTCACGCAAGATGCGCGCGGCATCGTCATCGGTCACGAAGCGGCGATCGTGCTGCACAGCCTTGACCAGCTGCTCTCGCTTTTGCGCATCGCTTCCGGCGAGACCGCGCTTGGCGAGCTTTTTCCGTCGCTGCGAGCCGAAGAGCTGCGCAGTTCCATCGGTGGGCAGGCCTATGCTGTGTTCGTTCGCTTGGCCGACTCGCGCGGGCTCGATCGCTTCGCGCGGTCTGCGGCATTTTGTGGCGGACAGCTCTTGGTGGGCAGCGGACGTCACTTCGTACGCTATCGCGATGCGCAGGCCCCCTATGGCTATGACGCGCAGGCGATTCACGCAGGCAGCGACGGAGAGTACGTTTTTTATACCCCGCTTGCGACGCAGCTTTATCGCCGTGTCGCCGAGCTGGTTCTGTCGCGGCTGATCTGCCAGCAGCGCCTTTTGCCTGCGATCGGCGGGCTCAAGGCCGCGCTGCACTCGCACGATGTTCGCGAGCCGCTGTGGCTGCTTGTGCCGTCGCCGCTGCTGCCGCGTCTTTTGCGCTATCTGTGGCTGCGCCAGATCGAAGTGGGCGTTGCCTTGCCCGATCCGACCCAGTCCGCCGACGCGCGGTACACGCTGCTGCAGGTGCCCGGTTCACTGGCCCGTGCCGCCGGGGCCCTGCTGGGCTTGCCCGGTCTGCACTTCTTGCTGCCGCAGTCCGAGCGCAGCGCCGTTGAGCTAGGCCACAGCCACCCGCTGAACCTGCAGTCGCTTTCGCCTTTATTTTCCGACGGGCAGCGCCACCTGTTTTTGGCAGAGCCGCTCGGTCTGCTCTCCCTGCCTGCAAGCCCGTTTGTCGCGTCGCGCTTCATCGTCCAGCCCAGCGAGGCCCTCGGCGAGCCAACGGGCGAGCCATTCCGCAACATGGAGCCGACGGCCCCAGGCAAGAACGAGCCGCGCCCGCTGAGTCATCACGTCGCGCCCGATCGCCACGCGCCCGCCGCGTCGAGCTTGCCCAAAGACCTGTCGCAGCTGGCCCGCGTCGAGCTGGGTCTGGTGCGTCAGCGGACCTTCGACTGTTCGCCGGCTGCGGCGCTGGTGCCGTGGTCGCAGCTTGCGCAGCTTTCGCGGCTTGCCTATCGCTTGCCCCCGTCGGCGCTGGCCAGCCTGCGCGCGGTGGCGCTCGACGGTGGGCTTTTGATCCTGGGCGATGTCTCGCACCTGCCGCTTGGCGAGCTGTTTTATGAAGCGGCGCGCAAGATCTTGGTGCCGCTTGGACACTGCGTGCTGCCCCGCCTGCCTCCGTCGGCGCTGCGCCGAGCGCTGAGCTCGTCTGAGGACAGCTGGCTGCTTTTGCAGCCCGGCGCGCCGGCCGCATCCGACCACGCCGCGGGTCTGCCCAGCTTGGATGCGCGTCGAGCGATCGCGCGGATCGAGCTCCCTGCGGACGCGCTGGTCGAGCTCAGCAGCCTGATCGTCGCGCGCCTGCACGCCCTGCCCTTGGCCGAGCTTCAGGCTCTGTCCGTCGCCGAGCCAGCGCCGCCGCAGGCGATCTATCCCTCGCTGGGTTGGCTGTGGCCGCTTGTCGGGGGCCCGCTTCTGAGCCTGCGCGAGCCGGTTGCCTTGCCCGCGGCAACATCCCCCACCGCACCCGCCACATCAGGGCGCGAGCCTGGCCGCGGTTCCTCTTCGCGAAGCCCGCTGCCCGACGATGACGCGTCGCTGTGAGCCCCCATGTCGTACACGCTGGCTGCGTCCTTTCTGCGCGACTTTGTGCGACCGCTTCTGCGCGGCGCCGACGTCGCGATCGCTCGGCCGCTCGGTTGGCAGGGAACACAGCACGTGCTGCAAGCGGCGCCGAGCCTTGTCGAGGATCCGCTGGCCCAGGATGTCGCCAAGGCCTGTGTGCAGCGCTTGCTGGCCCAGGGGATCCTGCCGCCGCCGCTGCCGTCGTTGGCCGACGATGCCGGGGCGCTCTCGGCACTCGCTGCGCTGCACGATCTGTTGTTTTTGGCTCGACCCGAAGCGCAGCGCCTGTCCAGCGCGACCCGCGATGGCGTCCTGCGCGAAGTCATCGTCTGCGCCGAGGCGGCTGCGCTGAGCCTGGCTTGGTCCACCGAAGGGCAAGCAGAAGATGCAACGATCTTGCATCGACACGCGCTGATCGAGCCGCTGTTTCGCCTGACGCGGCTTGATCTGCGACGGAAGACCCTGTTTGACGAGACGGTTCAGCGCGGACTTACACGCAAGAAACTTGCATCTGCTGCCGCAGCCAACCAAGACGCGCTGACCCTTTCCGTGCTGTGCTGGACCGAGCTGCCGGGGGTCGTCGATGGCCAGGGGGCCGCCGCGCTGCAGGCGCTGCTTGCGTGCAGCCCGCTGACTGCGCTGTGGTCGCCGCGCCCGCGCGAAGCGATCTCGCACGAAGCCCACGCGCAGCTTCTCGCGCAGCAGGCGCCGCTTTTGCTGCGGCCAGGGTTGGCCCGTGGCCTGAGTCATCGCTATCTGAGCCTGGGCGTACCCGCGGTGGCTGCGGCGCTTTCGGGCCCGCTCGTCGTGCTTTTGCAGCAGGCGGCCGACGATGCAGCGCTGCGCCCAGCGGCGATTGGCTGGCTGGGTTTTTTGAGCCAGCTGCACTGGCTGGCCTATATCGCGCTGCCGCTTCTGCCGCCGCCGAGGCTCGACCTGTCCGAGGACAGCGCGCCGTGGTTTGCGCTGTTTTATTGCCTGTCGCAGTTGGCGCCCGCGGGGCGGCCAGCACCAGCGGTCATCGCGCAAGCGGACCCTGCCCGTGACGAGCGCGCCCTGTACGAGCGAGCGCAGGCCCATGCGCAGCGCTGTCGGTCGGTGCTGCCCGCGGAACAGCTTGCGTCGCTGCATCGGCTCTTGACGCGGGCGCTCGCGACATCGGCACAATAGGGCATGGCTAGCGCTCTATCGGATGCTCTCGGCAGCCCGCGCATCGCGCCGCTGATCCTGCGCCTGGCGCAGATCGGCCGCGTGCTTGAACAGCAGTTCGTCGACAAGCAGGAAGTCATTCAGTTGATGCTGCTTTCGGCGGTGGCGGGTGAGCACCTGCTGATCGTGGGGCCGCCGGGCACGGCCAAGAGCGCGCTGGTCACCCGCTTTTCGCAGCTCATCTCGGCGCGCTATTTCGAATACCTGCTGACGCGCTTTTCCGAGCCCAGCGAGCTGCTGGGGCCGCTGGATGTTCAGGCGTTCCGTGAGGGCATTTATCGTCGCCGCGGCGAGCGCCTTCTGCCGACGGCCGAGGTGGTGTTTCTCGACGAGATCTTCAAGGCCAACTCGGCGATCCTAAACAGCCTGCTGTCCCTGCTGAACGAACGCCGCCTGCACATCGGATCCGAGCGCATCGACGTGCCGCTGCTGGCGCTGTTTGCCGCCAGCAACGAGCTTCCCAGCGACGACAGCTTGGAAGCACTGCTCGATCGCTTTGTTCTGCGTGTGTCGTGTCAGAACGTGCAGGGGTATCACTTTCACGACCTTTTGCAGCGCGGCCTGGACATGGAACAGCAGCCGTCTCCACCCAGTGAGCCGCTGCTGTCTGCCGACGAGCTACGCAGCCTGCAGGCGGCGCTGCGTCGGACGCTGCGTCCTCCCGAGGCCCTGCTTGCGACCTATCGCGACCTGGTCTTTCAGATCCGCGGCGAAGGCATCGCGCTTTCGGATCGGCGGGCCGTGCGCCTGCTTAAGCTGGCTGTGGCATCGGCGTTTCTCGACGGGCGCAGCGAGCCAGATGCCGGCGATCTGTTTGTGCTGCGTCATGCCTGGAACAGCCCGGAACAGGCCGAGACGCTGGATGCCATCGTGCGCCCGATCGTCGATGGCCCGCGCCAGCGTCGCGCGGCTGGGCCGCAGGTGGCGACACGCATCGAAGACATCCTGCGCGAGCTAGCCCGCATCCGCGATCTTCTGCGCGGGGCCGCCGAGCTTTCTGACGTTCAGCTGTTCTCGCAGCTTCGTGCTCTGTCGGCGCTGCGCGCCTCGCTGAGCAGCCTGCCTGGCGAGGCTGCAGACCGTGCCCTGCGCGAGATCGACGTGCTGCTTTCCGGCGTTATCGGTCCGGCCCACGCAGCGTGACCACGCGCGAAAGGGCCACCGCGTCGACGGATCTGGCGCCAGCCTGACACAGCGCCTGGGCGCAGGCTGTGATCGTCGCGCCCGTTGTCACCACATCATCCACCAAGAGCACGCGCAGGCCGTGCAGGTGAGCCTGGCTGGGCACGGCAAACGCGCCGTGTGTACGTCGCTGCCGCTCGGCGAGGGTGGCGTGTCGGGCCGGAGCATCGGGGCGGATGCGCTGCAGCCAGTCGGGGCGCAGATCGCGTCGCTGGTGGGGCGCAAGCTCGTGCAGCGCGGCGTGCGAGAGCAGCGCGGCTTGGTTGAACCCACGCTGCCGCAGACGCTGGCCGTGCAGGGGCACCGGGATCACGACATCGCAGCGCTCGATCACCGACTGCAGCGACGGCACAAGCAGCCGCGAAAGGGGCCTTATGCGATCGAAGCGCGCCTGCCACTTGCACGCGATGATCGCCTCGGAGAGCGCGCCGCCGTACTCAAACGGTGCGTGCAGCGACTGCAAGCCGGCGGGCCACGCCGCGCAGGTCTCGCAGGTCGCAAGCACCGCCGGACCCAGACGCAGTCGACGCAGCGTCGCCTGTTCGGAAAGCGGCATGGCGCAGCGCCCGCAGATCTGATCGGGCACAAGCGGCTGCAGCGTCGCGGCGCAGGCCGGGCAGAACACCGCGTCGGTGGCAGAGAGCTCGCCATCGCAGGCGGCACAGCCGCGTGGAAACAGAAGCTCGCCACAGGCGGCAAGCCCGCGCAGCCCCAGCGCAAGACCGTGCTGCAGGACCGACCCGACAAAAAATGCAGGACGCACGCCGACTTATCGGCACACCCGCGCGCGGGTTGCGTCGCTTCGTTGCCGGCATGATCCGCGGCGGCCGGGCAGCGCGTGGTCATTCCAGATCGCGGCGGTTTGGCGGGTCGGCGCGATCCCAGGAATCTTGCGCGGGGCCTGCGGGCAAAGGCCTTGCTCTGTGCCGCTGGGCGGGGCACGATCTGGACTCGTTTCAGCGAGTTGTCTCGACGCGGATTCTGGGGGCAGTCCGGTATGGGTTCGATCGAGCCGCTTCACATCCTTGTGGAATTCGTACGTGCCGAGAACGCGGGAGATCCCTTTGGCTTCCGCTTCGCGCCGCAGCAGTACCTGGTGCGAAGTGCCAGCGGACGCTTCGAGAGCGCGACGCTTTCCTGGAACGAGGCGCTGCTCGCCGATCTAAACGCGCTGCGCCAGCCCGGCTGCGAGCCAGCCACCCTGTCGCGAATGGGTGAGACGCTGCGCCACTTCCTTGCGGCAACGGACTGGGCGGAAAAGGAAGCGCAGATCGTCGCTGCGACCACGACGGGACGGCGCGTGATTCTGACCCTTCGGGCCGCTGCGGCCGAGCTGTACGCCCTGCCGTGGGAGCTTCTGACGATCAAGTCGAGTGGCCAGCACATCGCCGAGCTACCCGAGGTCTTGATTCGCTATGAGTGGCCGGATACCGCCAGCAGCGCCGAGCCAGCAGCCAGCGACGCCACGGGCCGGATCCTCGTCGCGTGGTCGGCGGCCGGGGGCGCCGTGCCAGCGTCCGATCACCTCGCAGCGATCGAGAGCGCCTGGCAGGCCGGGTCTTTGCCCTTCGATGTCGAGAGCGATGTCCTTGCCAACGCCAGCTGTGGTCGCCTGGCCGAGGCGCTGCAGCGGGCGCAGCAGGCGGGGCGGCCGGTGGCGATCCTGCACCTGCTTTGCCATGGGGGCGAGTCAGCATCGACCTTTGGCTTGACGCTCGATGGAGAGCAACCTGGCGACGGTGGCGTGGTGCTCGACGCCGGGCGTCTGCGTCAGCTGCTTGGACCGCATGCCTCGACGCTGCGTCTGGTTCTTTTGTCGGCGTGTGACAGCGGCAACAGCGGCGCCTTGGGCAATCACCTGGGCAGCGTCGCTCAGACGCTGCATCGCGCAGGCATCGCGCAGGTGATCGCGTCGCGCTATCCGCTGTCGGTCGCTGGCTCGGTGCAGTTCACACAGGCGTTCTATGCGCAGCTTGTCGACGGTCTGGCATCGACAGAGACGGCGTTTTTGAGCGCGCGTTCCGGGCTGCTGCAGGATCCGCGGCACCTGGACTGGGCCAGCGTGCAGCTTTACGCGCGGGCCGCAGATGGCGAGGACGGTCGCCCGCTGCGGATTCGCCCGTTTCGTGGCCTGCTGGCGTTTCAGCCCCGACATCGCCGATTTTTTTTCGGCCGCACGCGCGAGATCGACGAGATCGTTGCGGATCTTTCGGCGCTGCGTCGTGCCGAAAAGCCGCGGCTCTTGGTGGTCGCAGGAAGCTCGGGCAGCGGCAAGTCCTCGCTGGTGCTGGCCGGTGCCGTGCCTCGGCTGCAAGACAAAGCAAACGGCGGCTTCCGCTTTCAGTACCTGCGACCGGCTGGCGATCCACACGCTGCGCTCGACGCTGCGCTGCGCGCTGCCGATGCCGAGGCAGCGGCCGGGGCTGAAGGACCGCTGCTGCTCGTGGTCGATCAGTTCGAAGAGGTCTTCACGCAGGTGCGAGACGCAGCGACGCGGCAGTCGTTCGTCAATCGCCTGTTTCAGCTGGCCAGCGCGGCCTCGCCGCCGATCGATGTGGTGCTGACGCTGCGCGTCGACTTTCTGGGCCAGTGCGGCGAGATCTATATCGAACGCTGCGGCCTGCGCTTCGATCGCATCGCGTATGACGGGGCGCATCGCGTGTTCATCGCGCAGATGGGTCCCGACGACCTGCAGGCGGCCATCGAAGAGCCGCTGCGCCGCGTCGGCATGAAGCTGGAAGAGGGCCTCTTATCGCGGATCCTCGACGACATCGGTGCCGAGCCAGGCGCTCTGCCGCTTCTGCAAGACACGCTCGACATCCTGTGGCAGCGCCGCCGGGGGCGCCTTTTGCGTCAGCAGGCCTACGACGAAATTGGCGGTGTGGCCGGTGCGCTCAAGGGGCGGGCGGACGCGCTGTTTGCGACGTGGAACGAAGCCGAGCAGCGCGCAGCGCAGCGCCTGTTGGTGCGGCTGGTCAGCATGAAGCTCGATCAAGAATCGGCGCTGGCGACGCGGCAGCGCATGACCTGCTCGGATCTGCGGCCGCAGGATGCGCAGAGCGCGGCCTGCTTTGATCGCGTGCTGTCGCAGCTGGTGCAGGCGCGGCTCTTGGTGCTGGGCGGCGAGGGGGCGCAGCAGGTGGTCGAGGTGGCGCACGAAGCGCTCATCCGCAAGTGGCCGCGGCTGCATGACTGGCTGCGCAGCGATCTGGCGCGTCGCGCCGCCATGGAAGAGCTAGAGGGCTGGGCCAAGCAGTGGCGAGCGCACGGCACCGTTCTCGTCGGCGACCAGCTTCGCTATGCCGATTCGACGGCGCAGCACTTCAGCGAGGATCTCAGCAACGACATATGCCTCCTGCTCGCGGCCAGTCACAAGCGGCAGCGCAATCGCCGCCTTTGGGCGTGGCTGTTCCTGGGACTGGGACTGCTGCCCCTGGTGCTTTTCGTGGCGGTCTGGCAGTACGACATACATCTCGCTCGATCCGACAGCGGCTTCTTTGCGTATGTGTTCCTGACCAGCGGAATTTTGGGCCTGTTCTTCGGTCCATTTATCATCGCTTTGCTTATATTAATAGCCTTGTGGCGAGTGATCCGCTTATCCCTTTTGAATAAGCGCCGCACCGCGCGTATTCCGTCGCAGTAGACCCCAAGCTGAGCGCAGTGCGAAGCGGAAGAGGTTTTTGGGTGGGATTAATTTCTGTGTCAATAATAGATAAAATATAAATTTATAACGCAATTATAATTTAATTATTAAACTTGCGAGGGAGCCATTTTTGGTCGGCGTGTTGTTTGCCGAATCCCGCAGCAAACGCCTAACCAGGTTGGCTGGGGCAGGAGGCGATCGGCAGATGGGCCAGGTCGTTTCCGGCTTTGCACTGCGGCTGTGGTCGTCCGCCTTTTCCGTCGTCGTTCACCCGCAGCCACAGGTCATAGGGCGGCGAAGACGGGCTGCGCCAGTCGCAGGCGATCGGTCGACACTCGCCGGCATACGTCGTCTGTTCGAGCGTTGCCGTACACAGCCCGCGCGCTCCTGGCTTGCGCGGATCGCCCAGATAAAACGTCGAGGGCAGGCCGGGAAAAAGCGGCGCCACTCCGCGGTTGCAAAGCTGACCGGACAAGCGGAACAGCGTCGTGCAGTCGCCGACATCCGGCGGCAGACCGACCTTGCCCGTCGCATCGGGCAAAGGCGGCGTGCTCATGCCCTGGCCCTGCACGTTCTGGCGAAAGTTGTTGTAGCTACGCCAGTTGTCCTGCTGCTTCTGCGGCACGCGGCCGTCGTCGTCGATGTGGGTGATGTGGTAGGCGTGCTGGTTCCAGATCTTGCGCGACGGCATAAAGCGGTTCTGCGGGTCTTGATAGACGTGTACGCCGAAGGTGGCGCCGGGGTGCTTGATGCCAAGCTCCATCGCAGAGCGCGAGCCCTTGCAGCGGTTGTTCTGCGCGGTGTCCGATACCACGACGATCTCGGCGTGGCCGTCGCCGTCGGTGTCGGCGATCACTGGCTCTTCTTGCACCGTGCCCGAAGTGACCGGCGCGGCGAACCGCTTGGTGCCGTCGGGGCCGTTGTACACGCGCAGCCAGCACTCGTCGCGGTACACGACCTCGGCGATGCCGTCGCCGTTGAAGTCAAAGACCGACGATCCCGTCGAGCCCGAGGACTCGTCTTCTGTCGCCGACTGCCACAGCACGCCGTCGTCGGTGCCTTTGCACTTGGCCGGCGTCGGGCTCTGCAGGCAGTCGGGGCTATAGACGTAATAAAAGGTCCGGCTGGCGGTCGCGAATTCTGGCTTGCCGTCGCCGTCAAAGTCCGCCACCGTCGGAGGTCCGCCCCAGCCATCTTTCGCCGCGGTCGGCGGCATCAGGAAGCGGTTGTTGAAATAGTCGAAGACCGACACCTTTTGATCGCCGTTTCGCGAGGACACCAGCACGATGTCGGGGTGCCCGTCGGCGTTGAAGTCGCCGATCGCTGGGTATCCACCGACGAGATCCTTGGTCAAGGGCTTGGTCTTGTTGGCGCCGCTGATGCCGTCAAAGACGTTGTGCCCGCTGACCACTTCCAGGATGCCGTCGCCGTCGAGGTCCACCGGGATGGCGATGGTGCCCCAAGAGCCCTCTTCGAGGATGTTGTAGTTCCACAGCATCTCGACCTGCGGCGTCGGTGTTGCGACATAGCGGAACACGCCCGCCCCGGCGACGATCTCGGGCGGGCCCTTGCCGTCGAGGTTGGCGATGGCCGGCGGATAGTCGCGGAAGCACGGCCCGCTGCCTGGCTCTAGCCGACTGGCCAGCACGTCGCCCTGGTGATTGAACACGGTAAGGCCTGGCGCCAGGCCGACGATCTCGACCTTGCCGTCGCCGTCGAGATCGGCCGCCGCGATGCTGGTGCAGCCGCTGAGCTTGGTCGTCTTGTCCCACAGCACCGAACAGTCGCGGCCCGAGATCGCGATCAAGTGCGTCGGCCCCACGGTCCCCGCCGCAAAGACGATCTCGGGCGCGCGGTCGCCGTCGAGGTCAATGACCAATGGCGTCGTCATCACGTCTTTGTATACCGGCGCCGTCATGCCGGCCGGTGGCCACTGGCACTTGAGCTTTGGCGGCAGGAACTCTGACGGTGAAAAGACCGCGCCTTGGCATGTTTCGTCATAGCGCGGTCGCGGCGGCTGACCCCAGGGCACGCAGGCGCAGCGCTCGCTTTTGATGTCCGGTGGGCAAGCGCAGTACGTGTCGTCCTGGCAGTCGTCGTCGGTCGTGCAGTCGCCATAGTCGATCACGCAGCCCCCGCCGATGCAGCGCCGGCCGCTTCGGCAGTCGCTGTCTTGGCTGCACGCCGTCGTGCGGTACTCGGGCGAGTCGGGTTCAAGCAGCCGCTCGGCGCTGCAGCCGAGCATCCCCACCGACGAGACCGCAAGAACGCAGACAAGAAGCGAGCGAGCACTTCGCAGCAAGGATTGGGCGCGCATTCGCCCATCTACGAACGCTTGCCGCCCTGCTGTCAACCGGCCGCTCGGCGCTTACTGCGCGGAGAGCGCGGCGAGCATGTCGGGGTGGGGGCGGGGGATCAGCTCGCTGCCCAAGAACAGGCCGGGCGAGAGCAGCGCCTCGCCAGCCGCGAGTGCGGCTTCGACCATGTCCTGCTCGCCCAGAAAGATGGCAAAGGCCTTGCCACCGATGCCGTCGCACAGACGAAGCTCAAAGAGCGTCACCTCGGCGGCCTTGCAGGCTCCATCGGCGGCGAGCAGCGTGGCGGCGGCGCTATAGGTCTCTAGGACACCCAGCGAGCGATCGTCCGGGGGCGCAGCCGGCTGCGTGCGCGACAGCGCGGCGATGACCTCGGTGTGGACCTGCGCCAGGAACAGCTCGTCGCACAGCTTGGTGCCAGCCTGGGTGCGCCCGACGTCCATGGCCTCTTGCACCTCGGCGACGTCGCCGCAGCACAGGCACAGGTGCTTGCCGGGCGACACCGGACGGTTCAGAAGCAGGGACACCTGCGCTCGCTTCACCATGACATCAGCGACGGTAATCCCGCGAGCAATCGACTGCGACTCGATCAAGCCCAGCGCCGGGCCCACGACCTCGATGCTCTGGCCTTGTGCGCGTCGCAGAGGTCCCATGGGCGGGGCTGTGCCTGTCGTCGTTCGCCTCGCTTACACGAAGCGGAACGCGTCCTTCATGGTGCAGCGGCGCTCGCGCGTAAACGACAGCGCGGTCGTCATGCCCTCGCCGGTCGGGGACGCGATCGTAAAGCTGGTATAGCCCTCGCCGCGATAGCCCAGGCCTGCCAGGCTGCTGCCGTTTTTGACGAAGATGCTGCAGTTGATGGTGCGCGCCATCGCCGACAGCGCCTCGACATTCGTCGAGTACATGACACCCGTGTGACCAAAGCCGTGCTCGCAGCGAACGGCGCCGGCAATCGCGGCCGCGACATCGGGGTAGCGCACCAGGCCCAAGACCGGCATCAGAAGCTCGTGCTGAACGAAGGGATGCTCTTCTGGCACTTCGCCAATCAACAGGCGGCACTCGTCGGGCAGGCTCAGGCCGATGGCCTTGCCGATGACGTTGGCGTTCTTGCCCACCCAGTCCTTGTTGGTGTGAGCGCCACCGTCGGTCAGGATGACCTTTTCCAGCGCGCTCACTTGGCGGTCGTTCAAGATGCAGCAGCCCAAGCGAGCGAGCTCGGCCTTGAGCGCATCGGTGATCTTGGCGACGGCGCAGATCTCTTTTTCAGCGACGCAGACGATGTTGTTGTCGATGGACGCGCCTTCGATGATGCCGCGCGCCGCGACGTCGATCCGTGCGGTCTCATCGACGACAGCCGGTGGGTTGCCAGGCCCGGCGCCGATCGTTCGCTTGCCGGACTGCATCGCGGCTTTGACGACGGGCCCCCCCCCCGTGACGGCGAGAAGCCGCACGCCCTTGTGCTTCATCAGGGCCTGGGCGCTTTCGATCGTCGGCTCGGTGATCGTGCAAAGCAGGTTGCGCGGACCGCCCGCAGCGACGATGGCCTCGTTCAGCAGATGCACGAACCAGCTGCAGGTACGCCAGGCATACGGGTGGGTGTTGAACACGACGGCATTGCCGCCGGCCAGCATGCCGATGCCGTTGTTGATGATCGTCTCGGTGGCGTTGGTCGTCGGAGTGATCGAACCGATGACACCAAAAGCGGCGCGATCCAAGACGGTCAGTCCATAGTCGCCGGTAAATGCGAGGGGCCGCAGGATCTCGGGCCCCGGCGTCTTTACGGCGCAGAGCTCATTCTTTTTGACCTTGTCCTCGACGCGCCCAAGGCCCGTCTCTTCGACGGCGTATTCCGACATGGGGCGCAGGTTATCGAGCGTCACCTTGCGCATCGCGGCGATGATCTTTTCGCGCGCCGAAAGCGGTGTGCTCTGGTACTGCTCGAACGCTTTTCCTGCTGCGGCCACCGCCGAGTCGACGTCGGCAAACAGGCCGTGATGCGCCTTGGGCAGGCGTACATCAGGGTTTCTACCTGCAGCACCGGGCTTGCCGGCGCTTGCTGCGCCGCGCAGATGGGCCGGTACAAAGCCTGTACCCGTCGACGGAGCCCCCGGAGCGGCGGCTCGCAGCACCGCTTCAGCGGGAGTCGGTCGTGGCGCCGCCCCCAGGCGTGACAGCACCTTGTCGACGATGTCTTGGATGCGCTGTTCGTCTAGCTGCATGGGCGGCTACTTTTGATAGCGGACGTGACCGTCGCGCTCGATGGTGTCGACGATGGCCATGATGGTCGCGTCGACCGGACGGTCTTTGGTGACCTTGGTCTGTCGCGCCGACGAGCCGGATGCGTACATCACAACCTCGCCCACGCCGGCCCCCACCGCGTCGATGGCCACCACAGGCTGGGCCGTGGTCGGCGCCCCGCTCTCGTCGCAGGGCTTGACCAGCAGGAACTTCAGGCTCTCTAGCTCGACCTCTTTTCGAGTCGAGACGACGGTGCCCACCACCAGCCCAAGGACCATGGCGGCTTAGTCCTTCTTGGCGTCGGAGCTGCGGCCCAGCGGCAGCACCTGATCGATGTTCTGGTGCGGACGCGGAATGACGTGGACCGACACAAGCTCGCCTACGCGCTCGGCGGCGCGCTGCCCCGCTTCCGTCGCTGCTTTGACCGCCGCGACATCGCCACGGACGATGGCGGTGACATAGCCGCCGCCGATCTTTTCATAGCCCACAAGCTCGACGCGAGCGGCCTTGACCATGGCATCGGCTGCTTCGACCATGCCGACAAAGCCCTTCGTTTCGATCATTCCAAGTGCGTCCGCCATTTTGCTTTCCTCTGTTTCCGAGTCAGGTTCGTTGCGTTAGGGAACTGCGAGGTCGACTATTTGTCGACGAACTTGCCGAATTCGCGGCCCGTAACCGAGTCCAGAGCCGCCGTTGCTGCCGCTGCCGCTGCGTCGATCTCGGCCTCTGGCCCCGACATGTACAAGCGGCCGAACGCGCCAAACGGCGTCACCGAGACCAGAAACACACGCGCGGCTTTTTCCGCTTCGTTGGCGGCAAAGGCGACATAGCCCGCGGGCTCGGTCTCAAGGATGAACAGCGACTGACCGGGCAGGATCATCATGCCCGCCGAGTTGCGGTTGATGATCTGCGCCTGGTACGGCTCGACCGCGCGGATGATCTGGTTGGTCAAGACGCGCGGCTTGTAGCGGTCTTCTTCTTTGACGCCCAGGTGGTTCAAGATCGCCGCGCCCGCCGAGCGGACCTCGCCCTGATCGAAGTCGTGGACTTCAAGCAGGCCGTACGCGCGCTCGACCACCTGGATGGCGGGCGTGACCTTGGTGGCCTTAAGCGCCACGTCGGTGACACGGTTGATCGCAATGCCTGGAGCGATCTCGACGAACAGCGAAGCCATGTGCGGCACGGGCAGAAAGCCTTTGGCCGTCTTGCCCATAAAGCTGGCTAGCTGCGGCTGAAGTGCGTCGAGAAAGGTGTACGTTCGCAGCGTTGTCTGAGCCATTTCCAAAGCCCGAAAAGGATGAGCGGGGCGGACCTTAACAAACCGGAACCGGCGAATCAACGATTCTTCATGCGCCGAATTTCCGTCTGAAGTCCGGGGCTTCTGGGGGCGAACGCGACCGAGCCCGCGGCACAGGCCCAGCCTGTCCAGGGCCTATTCCCCGACCAGCGTGCGCAGGGCTTGGGTGTCGGGGGTGTTCGATGCGGCGGCGCGAAGAAGCAGGGGACGGACGAGGTTGGCGTCCGAGGCCAGGGCATAGCGGAGGAGGTGGAAGGCCTCGCTGCGCAGAGGCTCGGGCTCGCTGCGGTAGACGTCGAGGAGAACGGTATAGGCGCGCAGATCGCGGGTGCGGCTCAACGCGACGAGAGCGACGCGGCGAATGTCGAGCAGGCTGGCCGCGGGCAGCTGTGAACCGCCGAGGCCGCAGGCTTTGGGGTCCTGCAAAAGACGGCACAGCAAGCTGACGCTGCCGATGTATCGGCCGTGGGAAAGCGCGTCCAAGCTGGCCGCAAAGACGGAGACATCGGGATCGGTGAGGCCACGCAGCACACACTGAAGAGCGCGACGATACGGCAGGCGCGACAAGCCCAAGACGATCCGACGGCGAAGTGCGGCGCGGGCGTGCGGATGCAGCAAGCCGTCGATGGTGAACGCCGCATTGGGCGCGCTGGGATCGGGCGGCTGCGGCGCCAGCAAGAGGGCGCGGGCGGCGGCCGGATCGCTGGGATCGACGGCGACAAGCGACGTCTGCCAGGCCGGGTCATTTTCGCGGGACGGCGTCGGAAAGGGGCCCGAAAGGCTGGCCGCTTCATAGATCACTTCCAGCGGGCGCAGCGCTTCATAGGTCAAAAGCCCGCTCAGCGCGTCGACTTGCTGCAGTCGAGCCTGCAGCGGATCGTGCAGATCCGTCCACGGCGGCCCAAGGGCGTTCAGCAAGCCAATGCGCAGGGCGTAGCGGCGACACAAAAGAGGTCGCTTGCTCTCGCACAGCAGAGCGGCAGCGACGATCGTGGGGTCTCCGCCATCTTCCCACTCGTACAGGTCGAGATTCCAGACGGGAAGCTCGCCCGTGCGGTCGGCAAGGGACGGCGGCGCCTCGTGCCACGGGCTGGGATCGTACGCGGCAGCGGCAGCCTGGGACGATGACGCAGTGCTGCCTGCGGGGGGCGTGTGCAGGGGGCCCAGCACCTGTTCATAGTCGTTGGCCAGGCGCTGATAACGGGCGCGGCGGCCGCCCTCGTTTCCGGCGTGGGCCGCTAGCGTCGTGCGTTCTGTCGGAGCTTCGTTGGCCAAGCGGGCCAAAACGGCCTGCGCTTTGCGCGCTGCGCCCAGGCCGTTCCACAGAGAAAGCGCGTGCAATAGCAGGCTCTCGCGGCGACTGGCGTCGAGTCTGGGATCCTCGGTGGCTTGCTCGAAGTACTCGGCGGCGCGGGCGCGGTAGTGATCGCCCCAGGGCAGACCGCAGGCATCCAGGAACTCGGCCGCCTCGCGGGCCTGCTGACCAGCCAGAGCGTGCTCGCGGGTGCGCTCGGTGCAATAGGCAAGAAAGTCCTCGTACGCGTGCAGGGTCGCGGTGATCAGGCGCTCCTGCTTGAGCAGGCGCAGGCAGCCGACGAAGCCTTCGGCGACGTGCTCGAAGCGACCGAGGGCGCGACCCAGCGCGATGAGCATGCAGTACACGTCGATGGCGCGCTCGGGCTGCATGCGCGCTTCGAAGTCATCGGCAAGCTGTTCCAAGATCGCTTGCGCTGCGACCGCGTGGCGGTGGATCTCGACGGCGTTTGCGTCGCCGCGGTACACAACAAGCTCATGGTCGGCGTCCCAGTCGACGAGCAAATGGACCGCGAGCTGAAAGTGAATGAGCGCTCGCTCATACGCCCCCAGCGACGGTCGGCCTGCGGTGGCGGGCGAGGACACAAGCTGCTCATAGCAGCGGTCGGCGGCCGCGCGGTCTCCGGCCCGTGCAAAGGCGGCAGCAGCGCGCACCAGGCGACCGTGCGCCAAAAAGATCTGGGCGGCCCGGAACGCGTACGTGTTCTTTGGGGGACCCGGCTGCCCATCGCGACTGGCCAGAAAGAGCGCGGAAAGCAACGGCAGCTTCTCGCCGAAGCGACGATCGTCGGCAAGTGCCTGCAGATCGTCGGAGCGCGCGAGGTACAGGCGGGCGAAAAAGGCCGCGCGCAGAAGCTGGCTCATGGCTCGCTGTCGCGTCGAGTCGACCGGCAGGCTGGCAGCGACGCGAGGGTCATCGACGATGTCGAGAAGCAGCTTGACGCCGCGGTCATACAGGTCTGAGGGGGCGTCGACGTGTTCGAGCAGACGGGCGAGGGTGGAAAGAGCCGCGGGATAGCGCTGGTCCTTGTACAGGCGCTGGCTGGTCTTGAGCTGGGCCTTTAGATCCGAGGTGTCCGAGGCAGAGACCGCGGCCATGGCTGACGGCGGGGCGACGCGTGGGGCTTAGTCTTTGAGGGCGCGATCGATCTCGCTCTTGAAGCGCTCGATCGGCAGGGCGCCGGACAGCATGACGCCGTTGATGAAGAAGGCCGGGGTGCCGCTGACCCCTGCCTTGCGACCGTCGGCCATGTTGCGCTTGACGTCGGCTTCGTGCTGGTTCGAGGTCAAGCACTGATCGAACTTGGCACCGTCGAGACCCAGCTTGCGCGCCGCGGCCTTGAGGGTGTCGACATCGAGGGTCTGCTGGTTGTCGAACATCCAGTCGTGCATTTCCCAAAACTTGCCCTGATCGTTGGCGCAAAGACCGGCTTCGGCAGCCTTCTGGGCCTTGTCGTGGAAGTCGAGCGGGAAATCGCGGAACACGACGCGCACCTTGTCGCCGTAGAGCTTGACGACCTCGTCGATGACCTTCTTGCCTTTGGAACAGAAGGGGCACTGGAAGTCTGAAAACTCGACGATGGTGACCTTGGCGGTGGCGGGGCCCTTGGCGGGGCCGGTGGCGGCGACGCTGATACGCGGCGGACGCAGAAGGACCTGAACCCCGGCCTTTTCCTTGAGCTCGGCGATGACGGTCCCGACGGCCTCGCGGCGCTTTTCGCCCGTGACGCCCTGGATGACGATGTCGCGCACCTCTTCAAAGGGCTTCTGACCCAGCGGGCCCAGGCGCTCTTTGTTGTCTTCGAAGAACTTCTTGGCCTCGGCTTCCGAGACCAGCGGGACGCGGGCCTCGACGAGCTTGCGCAGGAAATCCTCGACGCTCTGCCCGGCGGCGGCCTGACCGAGCACGCGGTCGGTGATCAGGTTGTCGAGAGCTTTTTCGCGCGCTTCGTACAGCTCTTTGGCGGCTAGCTGATCGATCTCGCCCATGGTGATGGGCTTCTTGCCGACCATGGCGACGACGATGGTGCCCTCGACGGTGGTGGGCTCGCCGGCACTGGGGCCGCGGGTGGCGGTGCGGTTGCAGCCCAGCGAAGAAAAGCCGAGCAGCGCAGCCAGCATCGGCACAGCAAACAAGACAGAGCGGTTCATGCGGGGTTCCTTTCGGTCAGAAGCCGAAGCCAAGGGTTCGGGTACAGGCTCGCACAAGTCGCACGAGAAGACTAGGAAGCCATGGGAAGCCATGGGCGCTTACAGTTCGTCGGCGGCAAACGGCAGGACATCGCGGATGTGTTCGGCTCCTGAAAGCAGCATCAGCAAGCGGTCTAGGCCCAGCGCCACACCGGACGAGGGCGGCATCCCGGAAGAGAGCGCCTGCAGGAAGCGCTCATCCAGCGGATAGACGGGCAGGCCGCGGCGGGCGCGCTCGTCGGCATCGTGCTGCAGGCGGCGGCGCTGCTCGGCGGGGTCGCACAGCTCACCGAAGCCATTGCACAGCTCAAGGCCCGCGACATAGGCCTCGAAGCGCTCGACGACGGCGGGATCTTCGGGACAGGGGCGGGCAAGCGCGCACAGAGGCAGCGGCCAGTCGTGCAAGATCACGGGACGCAGGGGACCGGTGGTGGTCTCGGGCGCGAACAGCTTGGGCTCGACGTGATCCAAAAAGATGTGAAAGAACAGCTCATCCCAGGTAAGCGGGCTCTGGCCGGGCGGCGGCAGGGCGTGGCCGGCAGAGGTGACGGCCAGGGCTAGCTCGTCGAGCGACTCATCGCCGCGCAGTGTGACACCTGCGTGGCGGGCCATGGCCGCGCGGACCGACAGCATGGGCCAGGGCAGGCTGAGATCGATGACCTGCTCGCCGCGGAATATGCGCGGAGTACCATCGCCACCAGGACGCAGCGCCGCCAAGCCGGCACACAGCGCAGCGACGTCGTGGGCAACGGCCTGCCAGCCGGAATAGGCGCGGTACCACTCCAGCATGGTGAACTCGGGATTGTGGTGCGGTCCGGCTTCGCCTGCGCGGAACACCTTGCCCAACGAAAAGATGCGGCGCAGGCCGCCTGCGAGCAGGCGCTTGCACTGGTATTCGGGCGACGTGATGAGGTAGCGCCCGCCGGGCTGGGTGGCAAAGGCAGCGAGGTGAAGCTCTAGGCCGGGCGACGGGACGAGGAGCGGAGCCTCGATCTCGATGAAGTCGCGCTCGGCAAAGAAGCGGCGCACGGCTGAAAGAAGCGAGGCGCGGGCCGCAAGAAGCTGTACGCGGCGTCGGCCGTTTTTCTGCAGCCGGTACCAGTCGTCGGTGGGGCGTAGGAACTGCGCGCCATCCGTCGGACGGGCCAAGACTTCGAGCGCCGCGATGTGCAGGCAGGGCGGGGTCTCGTCGGGCGCCAACGACACGGCCTGGGGCACGACGCGCACGAAGTCGCCGAGCCGCAGATCCACAGCGGAAAGAGCTGGCCCGACAAGGAAACAGGCAGCTTGTCCATCGTCGAACAGGACGCGCGGCGGGGCGGCCTTCGCCTCGACGATCAGCGCAATGCGTCCACACAGCGCGGCCGGCTGCGACCGCGGCTCTTTCTGGGCCAGATAGTCGGCGAGCGCGTGGGTGTATAGCTCAGCGTGTGAATGCGATGTGGACACGGCGTGGCTCAGCGCGAGCGCTGCACGTCAGAAGAAGAGCCGAAGAAGGTGTGTAAGAAGGATCTTTTCCGTCGAGGAGAAAGAAGGCTGGGGCCGCAACCGGCAAGCCCGCCACGAGTGGGTCGTGCGCAGCGGTTGGTATGCACGGTGAAGACGAAGCGCTGCTAAGCGCGGGCCGTGCGTTCGAGGTAGGAGCCTTCGCGCGTGTCGATCTTGAGGACGTCGCCTTCGTTGACGAACAGCGGCACCTGGATACTGGCCCCGGTCTCAAGCTTGGCGGGCTTGCTGGCCCCGGTGGCGGTGTCGCCGCGCACGCCCGGCTCGGTCTCGATGACTTTGAGCTGAACGTGGTTGGGCAGGGTCACCGAGATCGGGCGATCGTTGTAGAAGGTCAGCGTGACGCTGAGGTTTTCTTTGAGGAAGCGCCACTCTTCGTCGACGACGTCTCCAGGGACGCTGACCTGGTCATACGTCTGCTCGTCCATGAACACGAAGGCCTCGTCGCCTTCCTTATAAAGAAACTGAAACGGACGATCTTCGACGTTGGCGCCGTCCATTTTTTCGCCGGACCGGATGTTGCGCTCGATCACGCCCCCGGTGAGCAGGTTCTTCATCTTGGTGCGCGTGAACGCCTGACCCTTGCCGGGCTTGACGAACTGCGCCTCCACCACGATGTAGGGGGCTCCATCGACCATGATCTTGAGCCCTTTGCGCAGGTCCGCCGTATCGTACGTTTGAGCCATCGGTGCCTCGTCTGAATTCCGTCTGACAATGGGCGGCTTCGCGCCCAACCAGCCAACAAAAAGCGGGTCTTTTTACTGCCGCAGCCGGGCGTGTGTCAATCGGCCAGCTAAAGTTTGCCGGCGTCCGCGTGGGTCTGCGCGGCGCGCAACAACTGCGCACCAAGTGACCGCGCGCCCTAGAAAAATCGTTGCGAGCGCTGGGAATAAGTTGTTAGTGTGCGCCGCATCATGGGCGTCCAACGTGTCCTCGGTTCTGTTGCCTGGAGGCTTGCCTGGCCTGTCGCCGTGGCGGGGCTTGCGCTGGGCCAGGTGAGCTGCGATACGCTGCGGGCGCGTGCCCGCGCGCAAAAAGGCGTCGAGAAGTATCGGGACGGGGACATCAAGGCCGCGGCGGAGCTGTTTCGGCAGGCCGCTGACATCGACCCCACGGTTCCTCCGATCATCTTGAACCGCGGCTTTACGCACCTGCAGTTGTATCAACAGAATCCGCGCAGCAAAGAAGGCGCGGATGCGGCCGAGCTGGCCATCAAGTCCTTCAAGCAGTACATGGAAATGCCGGACTTGAAGCCAGAACAGAAGCAGCGGGCTCGGGACTACCTGCTGCAGACCTTTGTCGATGCGCGGCGCTATGAGGATGCCGTGCAGTTCTTTGACAAGCAGGTCAATCGCGAGAACCCCGACCTAGAAGCGCTGACCATCCTCGGCAACATTGCAAAGAGCGTCGGCAAGAACGAAGACGCGCGCAAGTGGTTGGTGCGTCGCGTGCAAGCCAACCCCAAGGACACCGATGGCTTTGTCGCTTTGGCCATCACCAACTGGGATGAGCTGTGTGCCGACAGCCAGTGCCGCACGCCGCTGGAGCAGCGCAAGGGCAACCTGACGAAGTCGCCCGAGTGGCGCTTCCAAAAGGCCAACGAAGGCATCGACTTTCTGAAGAAAGCGATCGCGCTGTCACCGCAGGCTCCGACGCCGGTCATCTATGCCAACCTGCTCTTGCGCGAGCGGTCCTATGCCGCGGCGAACGATGACTTTAAGCGCGCCGACCTGAATCAGGCCACGGGACTCGTTCGGCTGGCGCTGGCCATGCAGAAAGCGGCGACTGGCGCGGCGGCGACTCCCACTTCGGCTCCGGCTGCGAACCCAGATGGTGGTGCGCCGGCCGAGCCCGACATCAAGATCTGGCAGACCAGCCAGAGCGTCGAGGCGGTGAACTCCGTCGAGACCAAGATACCGGCTGCCTGTCCGCCTCCGCCGCCGCCCCCGGATCCCAATGCCAAAAAGAGCAAGAAGCCACCTGAGCCCCCGCCGCCCTTAACCGCGCCCTGTGTGCCGGCCAGTTATCCTGGTATGCCGCTTCCCGACGGAACGGTTCCACCGGTTCCTGGTACTGCGCCGGGCGCCGTGGCTCCGGCGGCCGCTCCAGTTCCGGCAGTGGCTCCGGCTCCGGTAGCGCCTGCAGCCCCAGCCCCACCAGCCAAGGCAGCAGCGCCTGCGGCCCTGGCTCCGGCCGCCAAAGTGGCAGCGCCTGCGGCGCCCGCTCCAGCGGCCAAAGCGGCAGCGCCTGCGGCCCCGGCCGCTGCCCCGACCCCGAAGCCGGCCAAGTCGGAACCCAAGAGCAAGGCTCCTGCAGCCGCTGCGCCTGCGCCGGCTGCTGCGCCGGCCGCCCCACCGCCTCCGAGCCCCCCGCGGCCGGCGGCGCCAGCCCCTGCTGACGACGACGAGCAGCCCGCGGAGGAGTAGGCAATGTTTGATAGGTATGTAGAAGAAAAAAAGCGCAAACGACCGCTCCTCTACGCTGCCTTCGTCGTCTCTACGATCGTCGAGGCGGCGCTGATCATCTTTTTCATCATCTACTCCTTCATCCATGTCGATGAAGTGCAGCCTCCGCCGCTGACGGTGCAGTTCATCGCGACCACGCCGCCGCCGCCGCCGCCACCGCCACCGCCGAAGGCCGCCGCCAAGAAGCCGGTGACGCCGCCCAAGACCCCAAAGCCTGTGGTGCAGCCGACGGAAGTGCCGAAGTTTATCCAACCCAAGACGGATCCCGATCCACCGGAAGAAAAAGACACCGGGGGCTCGTCGGAAGGCGTCGAGGGCGGTGTCGAAGGCGGCGTGCCAGGTGGTGTCGTGGGCTCACCACCGCCGCCGCCACCCAAGGAAGAGCCGAAGCCACCGCCGAAGCCCAAGGTGGTGCCGGCGATCATGATCAAGAAGGACGCGATCAGCCAAGAGAACCCGCGCCTGCCGGATGTTGTCAAGGCACAGCGCCGCGGCAGCACGGTCACGGGTTCCTACAAGGTCTGTATCGCGCAGAGCGGCAACATTAGCTCCGTCGATGTCGTGCAGGGCATTCCTGGTGCCGACGACACGATCATTTCGACGGTGCGAACCTGGCGTTACAAGCCGCAGGCCATTCCGCTCTGCTTCATTCAGTTCTTCGAGTTCCACATCGAATAACCGACGAAAACCGCAAACCAACGGGTCACGAGGAAGAAAAATGGATTTCAACTTAGTCAGCCTCTGGACGCAAACGTCTGTTCCAGGCAAAGCCGTCATCATCCTCCTCGCGCTGATGGGCGTGTATCAGCTTGCCGTGCTAATCGAGCGGCTCGTCACGTTCTCGCGTGCGGACAAGCGCTCGCAAGAGTTCGTCCCAGGCCTGGCCGCCAAGCTGCGTGACCACGATCTGAAGGCGGCACTGAGCCTGTCGCAGATCAAGCCGCAGGGGCCGATCGCCATCGTCATCGAGGCCGCCCTCAAGGAGTACATGCTGGGCCAGAAGGCGCAGAAGACCGATGGCGGGTCGAGCGATGTCGGTGACTTCGACCTCGTCGACGCTGTCAACCGCGCCATCGACCGCGTGAAAGAGCGCGAGATCGCCAACCTGAAGAAGGGCCTGTCGGGCTTGGCCACCGTTGCCTCGACGGCTCCCTTCGTCGGTCTGTTCGGCACGGTCGTCGGCATCATCAACGTCTTTGCCACCATGAAGGTCAGCGGTGCTGGTGGTATCGCAGCGGTCGCTGGCGGCATCGGCGAAGCACTCGTGACGACCGCATTCGGTCTGCTCATCGCCATCCCGGCCGTGTTCGTGTTCAACTACTTCACCAGCCGCATCGACAGCTTTGTGGTCGATATGGATGAGACCAGCTCAGAACTTCTGTCGTACGTGCTGCGCGAGGGTCGCTAGGCTGCGTAGCGACGTGACGTGCATCCTGCGCTGTTCGCCGCGACCAGAGTGAGGGCCTGATGTCCACGCTGTCCACGCAAGAGGGAACCACGCCGCCCAAGCGGCGCAAAAAGAAGAAGATCCACGAACGACGCCACCTCAAGGTGAAGTCGGGGTCGATTCGCTCGGACATCAACGTCACGCCGCTGGTGGACGTCGTGCTCGTGCTCTTGATCATCTTCATGGTGGTCACGCCGATGATCACGCGCGGTATGCCGGTTGAGCAGCCGATCACGACGCACCACGACAAAAAGAGCGACTCCGGTGAGCAGGTGGTCGTCTCGGTGACCTGCGATGGCGGCAAGATGGGCGCCATTCACTGGGAGTGCGCGGGCTCGCGCATGTTCGTCGGCTCCGAGAAAGCCTCGGAGGAAAACCTGGGCGAGCTGGTGGTCAAAGAGATGCGCAAGGGCAGCGGCAATCGCGAGATCCACATCAAGGCCGACAAGCGCTTGAACTACTCTGCGGTGCGCGCCGTGATGCAGAAGATCCACGAGGCCGGCGTCCCCAGCGTGGCGCTCGGCTCCGAAGAACTGAAGCAGGAGTAACCGACCATGGCCTTTTCTGCCGGTGGTAGCGGCGTACGCTCGGACATCAACGTCACCCCGCTTATCGACGTTGTTCTCGTTTTGCTGATCGTGTTTATGGTCTTGGTGCCGAAGCTCCTCAACCAGACCAGCCTCGACATTCCGCCGAAGGCGCCGGACAACGTCGAGACGCCGCCGGCCAGCGATCAGCTGGTGGCCACGGTCGGTGAAGATGGCCGCGTGGCCATCAACGGCGAAGCCATCGCGCTCGAAGGGCTGCCGGACAAAGTCCGCACGCTGATGTCGAATCGCAACAAGAAGCTGATGTTCTTTAACCCCGACGACAACGCGACCTATGGCGATGTCGTCAAGGTGATGGACATTTGCCGCGGTGCTGGCGTCAAGACCATCGGCATCATGACCAAGTAAGGTCCCCCTGCATCCCGCCTCTTTGTCCCGGCGCGCTGCGCTGCGGATGTTGTGAACGCCCCATCGCTGGGCTTGTTCTTCCCCACCACAACCCATCCCCCTGCTCACCGTGGTCTGTTCGCGAGGCCGCGCACAGCCTTTCCGTAGGCACCACAGACAACGAACGCCACGCACGCAGGGCCCCAAAACGCGACGAGGAGAAAGCCGTTTCGACTTTCTCCTCGTCTTATGAGGCGGCACCCGGATTTGAACCGGGGAATGAAGGTTTTGCAGACCTCTGCCTTACCACTTGGCTATGCCGCCATACGTCGGGAAGAAGGCTTCGCAATCTTGCCGCGACGGGTCGTAATTCTCACACGCAGCGGAATGGAGGCAAGGAAAATATGCAGGTTTTGTAGCGAGCGCGGCCGTGAGGGCTTTGCATGCCGATGCTTGCAGGGAGACTACAGGATGTCGTCGCCGCCACCGCCCGACGGCTTGTCAGGCTTGCTGTCGCTCTTGCCTTCCTTCTTCTTGCCACCGCCGCCCCCGCCGGAAGACTTGGCCTTGCGCTTCTCTTCCTCTTCGAGCTTCTTCTTTTCGATGTCGCCGATGGTGGCGGTCAGCTTGGTCTGCAGATCCTGCAGCTGTTTTTGCGCTGCCTGCTGCTTTTCAAGCAGCTCGCGCTCCGCTTTTTCTTCCTTCTCTTTTTCGGCCTTGCGCTGTGCCGCAAGCTGCGCGGCTTCGGCGTTCTGCTCGTCGATGTACTTCTTGATGACCAAGCCGGCGATGATGGCGGCGATCAGCAAGATGGCACCACCGACTATGCCGATGAGCTTGTAGGGCAGGGCCTTCTTGATGCGCTCCTGCGTCTCTTTGATCAACCGCGCTTCTTCGATGCGCGCCTCGGCCTCGACGCGGGCTTTCCGCTCGGCCTCTTCGATGCGCATCCTTTCTTCACGGGCAAGCTGCTCTTTGCGCTCACGTTCCTTGCGCTCGGCATCTTGCACTGCGCGGATCTTGGCCTCTTCCTCTTCGCGCTTGCGGCGTTCCGCGTCCTCAATAGCGCGACGCGCCGCCTCTTCGGCAGCGCGCTTGCTCTCCGCCTCCTCCTCTTGACGCTGAACTTCGAGCTCTTTGAGCTCGTTCAGGGAGAAAAGCAGCGAGTTTTCGCGTCGATCGGCCATACGAAAAATCTCCTATACTGAGCGAGCCAAATTGCCTGTGGCTTCTATCATAGTTCAAAAGCAGCGAGCAAGGATTAGGTCCCTGCCTCTGCGACGTGTGCTCACCCCGTGCTTGAGCTTCGCAGCTCTTGTGGCGGCTGTCACGTGGATCTGTGTGTTTGCGCGGCCGGCAAGAGCCCAGGACACGATCGATGATGGCCGGGGTCTCGCCGATGTCGGTCCCTCGGCCACACCGTCCCCGCCGACTGCCGCACCGGCCCCTTTGCGCGCAGCGGAGGAAGCCCCCGTCTTGGGCAAGGTCTCGCTGCGGGGGACTTTGCAGCGCACAGACCGCGTCGAGGATCTAGAGAAGTTCTTGGATCTGCGTCTGCCGGCGCGCTGGGATGAAGCAACGCAGGCCCGCCTGCGAAACGACATCGAGGCGACGGGCTATCAAGTGCGAACCGAGCTGCGTCCGCTCGAAACGGCGCTTGGCTCATCAGCCAAGTCGCCGCAGTACGAGCTGATCGTTCACTTGACCCCCTTGCGCGTCGTTCGACGCATCTATGTTCAGGGCAACTGGCCGATCTTTTCCGTCGACATCTTGTCGTATATGACCTGGCGGACTGGCTATCGCCTGCCCGAGGGCGATGCGCTGGCCGCCGAGATCAGCAAGCAAGAACAAGAGCTGGTGAGCTTTCTGCAGCGTCGAGGCTACTACGGCGCTGCGGTGCTGATCGAGCTGAGCTGGCCCCCCGAACAGCCGGGCTTGGTCGACGTGTACGTGCGCGTTCGTCTGAACGCGGGCTTTTTGCGGCTGCGGTACAACATCGGCGAGATCCGCGCCACCGGCTTCTCGTTGCTATCGCGCGAGCAACTGGCCGACTTTTTCGATCACTGCTGTCTGTGGGTCGGGCGAACCAGCACCGAGCGGCTCAACGACGACTTCAAGCGACTGATCGACTACTACCAGTCGCAGGGCTACGTCGGGGTGCGGCTGACCAAGCGCGAGGTGCATCCCGATCCGCGTCAGCGTCGGGTCGACTTGGATCTGGCCATCGAAGAGCGCCGTCGCATCGCCCTTTTGTTTCCTGGCAGCCGACGCATCAAGACCGACGATCTGCGCGCCGCGGTCACGATCTTTCGCGACAACTACGCGAGCGCCAATGAGCTCGACGAGAGTGCTCGCAATATCTTTCGCCTGTATCAGCAGCGTGGCTTCTTCGATGCGCGGGTTACGTGGCGCTGGCGTGATCGCACGTCCGATCCGATGCAGGTCGAGTTTCAGATCTATGAAGGTCCGCAGTTCAAGGTCCGCGAGCTGGAATTCGTTTCGGACGACTCGTCCTCGTCGCTGCACTACAGCGATGCGCGGCTGTCCGAGCTGATCACGACGCGGCGCTATCCCCGGCTGGGCGCGATCGGTCTGGGACAGGGCGGCTTTGCCTCGGCGATCCAGCTTGAGCAGGACGTGCGTCGGCTGGAGGAGTTTTATCGCCGCGAAGGCTATCCGCAGCCTCGCGTCACCGCCTATGTGGCGCGGTCGCACAGCGCACTCGAAAGCGCGCCGCTTTTGGGCTTGGATTCGGCGGTCGATATCAAGCGACCTGATGCCGACTTGGTGGTGCGCTTTTCGATTCACGAAGGTCGCCGCGAAGTCGTCGATGCCGTCGAGGTCGAGTTCGTTGGAGCGCATAGCCAGAGCGAAGCTCAGGTGCGCAAAGTCCTTTCGATGTCGACCGAGAAGCCCTATACGCTGGAAGCGCTGGAGCAAGACAAGCAGAGCCTGGTGCGCTTGTTTTCGTCGGTGGGGCGCCCATATGCCGCGATCGATGCAGCGCAGTCAACATGGAACGAAGCCCACGATCGCGTCGTCATGCACTGGCGCATCGAAGAGGGCGAGCCGGTTTTTTTCGGACCGGTCTTGATCCGCGGCAACTTCGTCACACGTGAGAGTCTGATCCGCAGCGACCTGCCGTTCCGTCCCGGCGACCCGTATGACTTTCAGAAGCTGATGGAGGCACAGCAGAACCTGCTGTCGCGGCAGATCTTTAACTCGGTGCGCATCACGCCAAACCCTGGCGAGACCGATGAGTTCCGTCTGGAGGCCCGCCAGAAGGGCTGGAAGCTGAACCGCAACCCGATCCCGATCTTGATCGAGATCAGCGAGCGCTACGACAGCGTAGGAGAGCTCAACGTGGCGGTCGGTGTCTCGACGGATAACCCGTTTTACGGCACGGCCAGCTACACCTGGCGCAACGTGCTGGGTGTTGGCACGGAAGTCGAGGTTCGCGGTGAGTTTGGTGTCCGGGTTCAGTCGCTGCTTCTGCGCATCGCGCAGCCGCGCTTGTGGAGCCGCTTTCTGCGCCTGGACTTGAGCGGTTTTTGGCGCAATGAGAACCGCTACAGCGTCGGTCTGGTCAATTTCTATGGCGCCAATGCCGAGCTGACACGGGCGTTCTATACATCGGCGGATGATCAGGGGCGTCTGCTGCAGCCGACGGTGCGCTTGTTCACGCGGCTTGAGCTGAACTTTAGCCAGATCCAAGTCCCGCTGTATCGCGCTGAGGGCACGACATCGCTTCCCAGCAACGGAGATCAGACGCAGTCGTTGAAGCTGTCGGCGGGCATTGTGTGGGAACGGCGCGAAGGTCTGGAAGCGCCGGGCCTGCGTCTGCGCAACCGGCCGGTCCCCATCAACCCGGTCATGCCGTATAGCGGCTTTCTGGTGTCGGGACAGATCACCGGCTCGCTGTGCTGTTCGCTGGAACCGAACTCGTTTGACGGCAACGGGAGCTTCATCGCGCTGGCCTTCCAGGCGCTGCTGCTCAAGCCGCATGGGCCGGTGCTGCGCACGGAAGATGGCTGGCCATACCCCGGCATGCGGCGCTTCAACATCAAGCTCAACCTGCGCGTGAACTATGGCATTCCGCTTCTGCGACCCGCCTTGCCGGTCGTCGAGCGCTTCTTTGCCGGGGGCGATACCACGACACGCGGCTACGACAACGACGCGCTTCGCGCGGAAGAAGTGCGGGCACCCGTCGGCTCGCTGTACAGCGACCTGGGCTATCGCGTGGTGCCTCAGGGCGGCAACGTGCGCATCCTGTCGCAGATCGAGTGGGAGTTCGCCATCACCCAGAAGCTGCCCTGGCCCTGGGTCGGGGCCTTGTTCGTGGATACCGGTGCGGTCTTTGATGGCTGGGACCAGCTACGCTGGAATGACTTCCGCTTTAGCGTCGGCTTGTCGCTCTTGCGCTTGCTGACGCCGCTTGGCCCGATCTCGCTCGACTATGCCTATCCGCTGACGCTGCCAGGGCAGTCGGCGCTTCTGCAGAGCGATCGCTGGAAGCACGAGCCGGCATATGCTCACTTCCCAGGGCGTATCCACTTCACCTGGGGCATGCCACTTTCGTTCTGAGTGGGCAGCGGCGACACCCGTAAGGCTCAATGCACCAGCTTTTCGCGAGGGGCCTGGGTCGGCTCGTTGTCGTGCATAAGCTCGTGCGCATGTCCGATCATGTCGCCCAGGTAGGTCGCGATGGCGCAGAACTCGATGTCTTCTCGCTCGGCGGCGAAGTGGATGGCCTGGTGGATCAGGCCACGCACCAGGGTCCAGCGCAGATCGGGACCTAGATCGGCGAAGTCGGTGGCCAGGGCGTCGATCTGCTGTCGCAGTCGCTGCTCTAGCTGTTCCTGCCTCTCGTCGAGGTCGTGGCTGAACTCATCGTCGTCCTTGCTCATAAGGCGGCTACGTATAGCGCAAGGGGGGTGTGTCGAAAAGCGCTTTTGCCTCGGGTTTTCGGGCAAAGACCGGGGCAAGGCCATAGGCCAGGGACGCGGCCACCCGCGGCGGGTCAGCGCTGAGCCCCGTCAAAGACCCGTGCGGATGCATGAAACTGTTGATCCGCCGGGGCGAGATCCTGATGATGTAAGTAGTGTCTGTCCCCGGTGATCCGAAGAAAGGCGCGGAGTCTGCATCCCCTGCGAATGCCGGAGATGCAGGCGGTGGCGATCCACGTCTGGGTCAGCGCTTTGGCAAGTACACCGTCACGCGCCTTATCGGCACGGGCGGCATGGCGACGGTTTATGAAGCCGAAGACACGACGCTGAACCGCCACGTGGCCATCAAGTTTCTGCCCGAAGCGCGCAAGGAGCAGGCAGTTGCCGTCGAGCGCTTCATCAATGAGGCGCAGGTCGCTGGCCGACTGAACCACCCCAACATCATCGCGATCTATGACATCGGCTATGAGCACGATGCCTATTACATCGCGATGGAGCTTCTAAACCCAGGCAGTGCCGGCCATTACATCAAGCGTCGCGGCCGCATGAACTGGGTCGAAGCCTGCAACGTTGTGGCGCAGTGCTGCAGCGCGCTGTCCGCCGCACACCACGCAGGCCTGATCCATCGCGACATCAAGCCGGACAACATCTTGGTGTCGCCTGCAGGCACGGTAAAGCTCGCCGACTTTGGCTTGGTAAAAGAGCTGTTTGAAGAGACCAGCCTGACCAAGTCGGGCGTCGTCGTCGGCACGCCGCTTTACATGAGCCCCGAGCAGGCGAGTGCGCAGCCGCTCGACGGGCGGACCGATATTTATTCGCTGGGCGCCAGCTTCTATGCGCTGCTCACCGGCAACCCGCCGTATACGACAGGCAGCGTGCCGCAGATCATGATGGCGCACGTCAAGGCGCCGATTCCTGATCCGCGACGGCTGGCCCCCGATGTACCGGAAGCAGTGGTGCAGATCGTCCGCAAAGCGATGGCTAAGAGACCTGCCGATCGCTATCAGAACGCGGAAGAGATGCGCTTGGCGCTTGAAGCCGCCATCGTCGGTGCTGAGCGGCCAACCTTCAGCTTTTTGGTGGTCGGCAAGCTGTCCGCGCCGCAGCGTACGCGGGCGGCCAATCCCAAGCCGCGCCCCGATGGCATCACCAAGCCGGGCGGCACCACGACCAATGCCACGCAGGCAACCGACAGCGGCAAGAGCCCACCGCGGGCCGCTTCTGCGACGCCACGTCCGGCCACGGTGACCGCAGACACCAGCCGCCGCAACTGGCTGATTGGTGGCGCGGGCCTGATCGTCGCTGGGGCAAGCTTTGCGGCCTTCTATCGCAGCACGCGCAAGCCACCTGTGCCGCCGCTGGATCCCAGCAACAACGGCAACAAGCCGCAGACCAACCCGCAGACCGCAACGCAGCAGCGCGAGCCGATTCGCGTCGGCGTGATCAACTCGCAGGCCGGCACGCTGTCGATCAGTGCCCGGCCCGTGATTGATGCCACGCTGCTGGCGATTGGCGAGATCAACGAGCGCGGGGGCGTGCTCGGTCGTCAGCTAGAGGCGATCGTCGCCGACGGCAGGTCCGACAACGTGGTGTTCGCCCGCGAAGCCGAGCGGCTGATCGTTGAAAAGAAAGTCGTCACGTTGTTTGGGGGTTGGTCGAGCAGCAATCGTCACAGCATGCGCCCCGTCGTCGAAAAGACGGGCAACCTGCTGATGTTCCCGGCGCGCGACGAGGGTCTGGAAGACTCACTCAACATCATCTATTGCGGTCCGGTTCCCAACCAGCTTGTCGTGCCGGCCCTGCGCTGGTGCCTTGCGAATCGCAAAGCCGAGCGCATTTATTTCATGGGCACCGACGGCATGTTTTCGCACACAGCCGCCGAGATCATTCGCGATACGCTTTCCACGCTGGCCGCGTCTTCAGGCAAAGAGGGTGGAAAAGATCGCGAACGTCCGCGCTTTGTCGGCGAGAGCTTTGCCCTGCTAGGACAAAAGACGTTCGCGGCCGAGATCAAAAAGATCGTCGCGGCCAAGCCGGATCTGATCTTCAACTCGCTGATCGGGTCGAGCAACCTCGATTTCTTGAGCGAGCTTCGCGCCGCGGGCATCACGCCTAAGCAAGCCCCCACGGTGTCGTTCACCATGGGCGAAAACGAGCTGGCCCAGATCGCGGACATCGACGTCAACGGCGACTACGTTGCGGCCAGCTATCTGCAAGCGCTGCCGCGCGAACAAAACCAGCACTTCATCGAGCGCTTCCGCAAGAAGTACGGCGACTATCGCGTGGTCAGCGCGGCCATGGAAGCCGCGTACAGCAGCGTGTATTTGTGGGCGCAGGCCGTCGAGCAAGCCGGCTCGACCGAGGTCCCTGCGATTCGCCATGCTTTGCGCAATCAGTTCTTCGATGGGCCCGGCGGCATGGTCCGTGTCGATCCCAGCAACCAGCACACCTGGCGGCCCTTCCGCATGGGCCAGATTACGCCCGAGGGCATCAAGATCGTCGGTGGCGATGACACGCTGATCCCGCCCGAGCCGTTCCCGGCGTCGCGCACACGCGCCGAATGGGAAGCGTTTTCCCAGGATCTGTTTCGACGCTGGGGGGGCAACTGGGTGAACCCCGAAAAGCCCTCGCCGACTCGCTAACCAAGCGCCTGAAGCCGTCGCCCGTGCCGCCGCACGCCGCACCGCGTGGTCGGTATGGACGGGGAAAGATTGCTGTTCCTTTGGAATTTGCGCGCGTGGTACGATTTCAGTCGGCATGGAAATCAGCGAACTCACCGAGCTAGCCAATAAACTCAGCGTAGACGAGTTCGCTGCTCGCTTCCCGCACCTCTTCTTGCTGTATTACGAGACCGTCGATCCGGTGGGAGCTTCATCGTTTGCGACGCAGCTCGTGTCTCGCGATGCAGCGCGGAAGAAGCCGACCAGCGAGCTGCGTGTCGTCAAGCTGATCAAGGCGCCAACCAATCCGTACTCCGATCGCATCTCGGTCGGTCGGGCCCGCAACTGCGATGTCGTGTTGCGCAACCCGTCGGTGTCCAAGCTGCATGCGCACATCCGACGCGAGCCGAACGGCAGCTGGGTCGTCATCGACCTGAACTCGCACAATGGCACCGTCGTCGATGGAGTTCGCGTGACCGGCTCGAATCCGGTGCCGATCAAAGTCGGCGAGCAGGTCACGTTCGGCGGCATGACCGTGCGTATCGTCGATGCCCACCAGCTCTATCTGGTTCTTCTCGGCCGCTCTCCCTGGGGCAATCGCTAGCCCTTTTCCATCGCGTACTTCGTTTCACCAGCAGCGGACAGATCACGCAGGATACGTCGGCAGGCCTGCTTGCCACCGAGCATAGCCCCCATGATGCCGTGGCCCGAGCGCGTCGATGCGCCGGTCAGATACAAGCCGGGGACCGGGCCGCGCGTGCCGGGGCGACCGGCCAGAAACTGCTCGGGGGTAGCGGCCAGACCATATCCGGTGCCATCGGTCGCGCGGGTAAAGCGCGAGTGCGAAAGCGGAGTCGCTGACTCGCGATAGACCACGTCCTTGGCGCTGCCGGGGAACAGATGCTCCAGACGCGCGATCATCTGCTCTTCCAGCGAGTGCTTGATGTGCTGGTAGCGCTCGTTGTGGCGATAGCGCCAGGTCTCAGCATCGCCGCTGGTTGCTCCCCACAGCGACGGCGATCCGGGCACAACGGTCATGACTTCGACATTGCTGATGCCAGACGGGGCGTGATGCAGAGCGGACTCGGGATCTTTCAGCGTGGCGCTGGTGATGTAACAGCCGCGTGCCTGCATTAGGCCATCGGCGTCCGGCTGCCTGCCAGCGCGATAGAACGCATCAAAGTCGTAGTCATCAAACTGCCAGTAGTTCGTTGCCCGCATGCCGCGCCGTGCCATGTCGCCGCGCACGCCGAGGAAGGTGATGAAGATGGCATCGGCCATGTGATACGAGTCCATGCGGCTCTGCCAGTCGCCCGGCAAGTGCTCGCGACCGACCAAGCGGTTCAGGGTCAGAAGCAAGTCGGCGTTCGACAGCACGACGCGGGCGCGCACCGTCTGGCCTGGCTCATCGGGGGTCTTGGGTTCTAGGCGCAGACCCACCGCGCGGCCGTTTTCGATCAGCACGCGCTCGACGGGATGGCGCAGGTGGACGCTGCCACCGAAGCGCTCGATGGCAGAAGTCAGCTGATCCGCGATGACCTGGCCACCGCCACGCGGATAGAACGCGCCATTGAAATAGTGCGCGCACAGGCCCATGTGCAAAAAGGCGCTGGCCTCGCTGGGCGGGACGCCATAGTCGCCGTTCTGACCCAAGAAAATCGCGCGCAGCCAGGGATCGCGCGTGCAGGTGTCCAGAAACCAGCCAATCGTCGCCTCGCGATTCTGGGCCAAGACGAAGGCATCTGTGCCCAGACCCAGCAGCGTCCGCAGCCCCGGTGTGCCTCCGCCGGACTTGTTGCTGACGTACATCACGGCGCGCAAAAGGCTCATGTAGCGATCGATGCCGCGTCGCTCGCGCGGGAACAGCGCAAGCAAGCGATCGCGATACAGCTCAAGATTGGCTGGGATGCGGAACCGCAGATCGGGGAAGACCAGCGTGTCGAAGCCGTCTTGATCCATGGCCACGAAGTCGATGCCGTGGACACCGCTTACGCCGACTTCAGCGAGCAAGCTGGGCAGGCGTCCACCCGGCTGACAGTCGCCGATGTAGTGCAGGCCGACGTCGAAGTGATAGACGCCATCGGCTCCGCGGCGACGGAACTGCGTGGCACAGCCGCCCGAGACATAGTGGGCTTCAAAGATCGCCACGCGCAGGCCTTGCTTGGCCAAGCCCGCACCGGCCATCAGCCCGCCGATACCGCTGCCGATGATGGCGACATCGACCTGCTCAGGAACCGGAGCGCGCACGCGACGGCGTTCGGGCTTATCGGGGCTTGCAGCGGCCGGCAGAGGCGAAGAGGTCGACATGCGGCAAAGGGTCGCAGAGGCGCAGCCGACAAGCAAGCGCTGCGACTTTCGGTGTACTGCGGCGGAGGCGAGGATTCAGCGTTGACAGCCGCGCCCGCTGAGTGATAGAGCGTTCGCACCTTTTTTGGGGCGTCGACAAGCGGTAAGTCACGGGTCTTTGGAACCCGCATTCGTAGGTTCGAATCCTACCGCCCCAACCACCCCGCTTCATGCTGAAGTCTCTGTCGATCTTTTCCGGCAACGCCAACCGCGATCACGCCAACGGCATCTGCAAAGCGATTGAGGTTCGGCCTGGTGAGGCCGTGGTCAGCACGTTTTCTGATGGCGAGATCTTTGTCGAGATCCGCGAAAACGTCCGTGGTGTGAACTGCTTTGTGGTGCAGCCGACCTGTCCGCCCGTCAACCAGAACCTGATGGAGCTTTTGGTGATGGTCGATGCGCTCAAGCGAGCCTCGGCGGGATCGATCATCGCCATCATCCCGTACTTCGGGTATGCGCGGCAGGATCGCAAGGTCAAGCCGCGTACACCGATCTCGGCCAAGCTGGTTGCCGACTTGATCACCGCGGCCGGCGTGGACCGAGTGGTCTCGATCGATCTGCACGCTGGACAGATCCAGGGCTTTTTCAACATTCCCGTCGATCACCTGTATGCGATGCCGGTGTTCATCGACTGTCTGCGCTCTCAGGGCCTGTATGGCGACAACGCGGTCGTGGTCTCGCCCGACGCGGGTGGTGTTGAGCGCGCTCGCGCATTCGCCAAGCGACTTGAGTCGGCGATGGCCATCATCGACAAGCGTCGCCCGGCCCCCAATATCTCGGAAGTCATGAACGTCATCGGCGATGTGCGCGGCAAGCACGCGGTGATCATCGACGATCTGATCGATACAGCAGGCACCGCCACCGCGGCCGCCAAGGTCGTCTTGGATCAAGGGGCGAAGTCGGTGGTCTGCTGTGCCACGCATGGCGTCCTTTCGGGGCCAGCCATCGATCGCATCAGCGCATCGGTGATCTCAGAAGTGATCATCACCGACACCATCCCGCTCTCGGCGGCGGCGCAGGCCTGCGGCAAGATCAAGGTCCTTTCGGTGGCCCGCCTGCTTGGCGAGGCGATCAAGCGCATCCACCACGGCGACTCGATCTCGAACCTGTTCGTCTGATCGGCGCTGGGCCTTGTGGTTTCTGCGGGCACCGCTCTTGCAGTTCTTTCTGGTCGGTGCGCTGCTGCTTTTTGCGCATCACCTGCTGCAGCCAAGCCCGCGTACGCGCATTCGTGTGTCGGCAGAAGAAAAAGCCGGGCTGCTCACCGACTTTGGGCGCCGTACCGGCCGTGCTCCAAGTGATAGCGAGCAGCAACAGATCGTCGATGCGTACCTCGATAGCGAAGTGCTGTATCGCGAGGCGCTTGTGCGTCACCTCGATCGCGGGGACGTCATCATTCGTCGTCGCCTGATCCAGAAGATGGACTTCGTGCTCGATGCGCTGGCCAATGGGCAAGATGCCGCGCCGAGCGAAGCCGAGCTAGAGGCGTATTACCAGAGCCACGCCGAGCGTTATCGTCAGCCTGCGCGTGTCTCGCTGTGGCATGTCTTTGTCGCGCGGGATGAAAAAGGCGAAGCCGCCGCGGTCGCTCGTGCCGAGGCGCTGCGGCTCGCAGCCCGTTCGGGGGCCGATCCGGCGAAGCTGGGCGATCCCTTCGTGCGCGGAGCCCGCTTCGTAGAGCAAACCGAGAGCGAACTAGCCAGTGTGTTCGGTCTGCCGTTCGCTCGTGCGGTGTTTGCCTTGCCGGTCGATACGCTGTCGCAGCCGATCGCATCGAGCTATGGACTGCACATTGTGCGCACAACGGCGCTTCTGCCGGCGGTCTTGCCGCCGCTCTCGGCGATGAAGGCTCGCGTCGCGCAGGACCTAAACGACGAGCTTCGCCGTCGCACGCGCCTGCGCCTTCTGCGTGGGCTGCGGCAGGGCTACGACATCGCGGTGCCGTGAGCGCGCAGCGACAAAGCCGCGGTCTCGGTTCTGCACCACGGGCTGTGTTCGCGGTCTTGCTGCTTGTGCTATGCGGCGGCACTGTGAGGGCCCACGGCCTGCTGCCCACGGTCCTGCTTTTGGTCGAGGTCGCGCCCGAGCGATACCTGCTGTCGTTGCGCTCTCCGCTCAATCCATCCGACGCAGAAGAAGACGCGAGCGACCGCGAGCAGCCGCTGCGCGTGCGCTTTCCTGAGCACTGTCACAGCCGACCCGCCGAGCTTGTCTGTGATCGCGACGCTGCGGGGGCTTCGCTGGGGCTGCGCGGCCACGCTCTGACGGTCGAAGCAAACCCGGCGGTTCGTCGTGAGCTTGCCGAGCGAGCCGAGCTGATCGTCGTCATCAAGTGGCGCGACGGAAGCGAGACCAGCGCCCTTTTGCGAGCTCAACCTGAGCAAGATCGCCTGCAGCTTCCGACGAAAGAGGACCCGGCGCAGTCATCGCGGCGCAGTGTGTTTGTCCGCTATCTGCGCTTGGGTGTACAGCACATCGTGGGCGTGCCGCAGGGGGCTGATCACGTCCTGTTCTTGCTGGCCCTGATGCTGCTTGTCTCGTCGCTGCGCAGCTTGTTGTGGAGCATAAGCGCCTTCACGCTGGGGCACAGCATGACCCTGGCCGCCGCGGCTCTGGATCTGCTGCGCATTCCGACTGCGCCGGTTGAGATCCTGATCGCGCTCAGCATCGTGTTTGTCGCGCGCGAGCGGCTGCAGGCACTGGCGCAGCCGGGCCCCTTGCAGTCGATGGTGCGCTCACCTTCGACTCACACTTCACCAGTCCAGGCGATGAGATCAGCAGCAGGCATGGCCTGTGCCTTTGGCTTGCTGCACGGGCTGGGCTTTGCGAGCGCGCTGGCCGAGGCGGGTCTGCCCAGCGCTCAGCGCGGGCTTGCGCTTGTGTCGTTCAACCTTGGCGTCGAAGCGGGCCAGCTTGCCTGGGTGCTGCTGTGGCTTCTGCCCTGGATGCTCTATCGACGCCATGCCGGTGTTGGGCGTCGCGGGTGGCTGCGAGCGGTTCCGGCGTATGTCATCGGCTGCGCCGCAGCAGCCTTGACCCTCAGCCGACTTTGGGATGTGTTCTTCCGCCACGGGTGATGTAGATGACTTCCTTGACGCAGGCCTTGTCGTTGTGTCGTTCCGGTATGCGGCTTTGTTTTCTGGCTGCGTCACTGCTGCTGCTGGCCTGTACCGCCGAGCCGGCGCCGCCTGTGCCCTATGTCGAGCCGCGCGAGCCCTGCGCGGCGGCCGATCCCCTGCGTCGTCTGTTCTTCGGCGATCTGCATGTACACACTGGGTACTCGTTTGATGCTCATGCGTTTGACGTCAAGCACACACCCGACGACGCGTACCGCTTTGCACAAGGCACGGAGCTGCGCTTGCCGCCGCTTGGGCCCGACGGTGAAGGCACGCAGCGCATCCAGCTTCGTCGGCCGCTTGATTTCGTCGCGGTGACCGATCACTCCGAGTTTCTGGGGGAAGTGGAAGCCTGCACGCTGCCTGGATCCGAGACGTACGACAGCGCAGGCTGCCGGGCGTATCGACAAGGCGGCGGTCCCGCCATCGCCAAGATCGGCCTGACCTTGGCCTTCGGTGACCCGCAGCGTGATCGCGAGATCTGCCGCGAAGACGGCAGCGTCTGTGCTCGCAGGGCTGGCCAGGTTTGGCAGCGCACGCAGCAGGCCGCCGAGCGCGCGTACGACCGCAGCGCGGCATGTCGCTTCACGTCGTTTGTCGCCTATGAGTACAGCGCGGCACCAGGGCTGTCGACCATGCACCGCAACATCCTCTTTCGCACCGACCGCGTGCCATCGCCCATCTCGACGTTCGAGCAGCCCACCGTCGAGGGATTATGGCGTGAGCTGGCCGCGACCTGCCGTGATGCGGGCACTGGCTGCGATGTCTTGGCCATTCCTCACAACCCCAACGAGAGCAACGGCCGCATGTTCCGCCTGGAATACCCAGAGGGCAGCACGCTCGACGAGCAGCGGCAGCAGGCACAGGTGCGCGCGAAGATGGAGCCGCTCGTCGAGATCTATCAACACAAAGGCGACTCCGAGTGCCTAAATGCGCTCGCCGGGCCGCTGGGGGCGCCAGACGAGGCCTGTGATTTTGAGAAACCCCGTCGCAAGGTGGTCGATTGCGGCGACTCGACGGGTACGGGTGGCACGATGCGGGCGGGCTGCATGGCGCAGCGCGACTTTGTGCGCTATGCGCTCCTCGACGGCTTGCGCGAAGAGGCGCGCATCGGCGAAAACCCACTGCGCCTGGGGCTTATCGCCAGCACCGATACGCACAACGCCACGCCCGGCGCCGTCTCGGAAGACGCGTTCATAGGCCAGCGCGGGGCCGACGATGACACCGCTGAAAAACAGCTCTCGTCGGGGGGGCTGACGCCGGGCGGCATCGAATTCAGCCCTGGCGGCTTGGTCGGTATCTGGGCGGAAGAAAACAGCCGGCCCAGCCTGTTTGATGCCATGCGTCGACGAGAAGTGATGGGTACCAGCGGGCCCCGCATCGCCGTTCGTTTCTTTGGCGGCTGGGGCAGTGGCTGGGGGGCGGACACCGGCCACGATGCCGCTCTGTGTCGCGATCCCGAGCTTGTGCGCAAGGGCTACGCGCAGGGCGTGCCCATGGGATCGGTCCTGCCCAGTGCGCCTGTGACTGAGCGTGCGGCCGGGCCCCGCTTTGTGGTGTCGGCGCTGCGCGATCCGGGCGATGGCCGGCGGGCCGGTGGCAAGCTGCAGGCGCTGCAGATCGTCAAAGGCTGGCTGGGCCCCGACGGAGCGCCGCATTACCGTGTGTTCGACGTCGCGGGGGACCGCAAGAACGGTGCAGGCGTCGACGAGTCCACTTGTGAGCCACGCGGTGAAGGTGCCGACTCGCTGTGCGCGGTCTGGCATGACGACAGCTTTGATGCGCAGCGTCCCGCGTTCTACTACGTGCGCGTCCTTGAAAACCCAAGCTGTCGCTGGAATGCCTACACCTGCAATGCGCTGCCCGCCGCGCAGCGCCCCATGGCATGCGGCGACCCGACGGTACCGCGAACGATTCAAGAGCGCGCTTGGACCTCGCCGATCTACTACGCTCCGTTCGGATCGAGCTAAGCCCACCAAGGCCAGCCCGTTCGGCGGTCGCTGCCGGTGCGCTTGGCCGAGGGGCTCAAGGGGGGCGAAATTCCGCCTCAAAACCACGACGCACCGCCGAAGGCGCAGATGTGGATTTGCTTCTGCGTATCGTGGTACGATTTATGTAGTTTTTGGCCAGATTATGACGCTCCCCTCTCTGCTTTCGATCGTCTGGGCCAGGGCACAGGTCTGTGACCTGGGCAGCGTGGCGCCCCTCGATTTCGCTAGCGCAGGGGGGCGCAGGGACGGACGGAGCGGCTCATGAAGCTTCGTTTTTGGGGAGTGCGCGGCTCGTTTCCCGTCCCAGGCAGCCACACCGCTCGCTATGGCGGCAACACGAGCTGTGTCGAAGTTCGCTGTGCGGATGACAGTCATCCTGAAGCTCCGCGCTTGATCTTGGATGCCGGCACCGGTCTGCGTCGCCTGGGCAAAGAGATGATGCAGGGTGAGTTCGGCGAGGGGGCCGGCACCGCGCATCTTCTGGTGAGCCACACGCACTGGGATCATATCCAGGGGCTGCCGTTCTTCGCGCCGCTGTATCAGACGGGGAATCGCTTTCATGTCTATGCCCGGCAGCGCGACGACACGCACCTGCGGACGGTGTTTGCGCTGCAGTCGGACAATCCCTATTTCCCAGTCCCATTTGAGGCGGCGGCGGCGGATCTCGAATTCACCGAGCTATCAGACGATGCGCGCTTCAACATCGGTCCGGTGCAGGTGCGCTGCACGCGCCTGAACCATCCGTGGATCGCCATTGCGTTTCGCCTCGACTATGACGGAGCTTCCATCGCGTACGTGACCGACACGGCGCCGTTCCGCGACATCCTGATCGAGCGTCAGTTCATTCGTCAGCCGCCCAAGCCGGGCGATCCGCTGCACCCCGACGACGCGGCCAAGCTCAAATCGATGCGCGATGGCGTCGTGCGTCTGTGCGAAGGGGCGCAGCTGGTGATTTACGACACGCAGTTCACGCCCGCCGAATACGCGCAGCGTCCGCACTGGGGCCACAGCTGCCCCGAAGATGCGATCGAGATCGCCCGCGATGCCGGCGCCAAGGCGCTGATGCTGTTTCACCACGCCCCCGAGCGCACAGACGAGCAGCTCGACGAGCTCTTGGCGCGTCATCGCGCGCAGCTGGTCAGCAACGGCAATCCGCTTGCCATCTATGCGGCGTATGAGGGGATGGAGCTCGATCTCACGCGCTCGGGCGTGGGTGAGATCCTGCCGGCGCCGTCTGTGCCCGTGCGCAGCGGAACGACCATCTCATCGAAGCCACCGCGTTTCGTCACCGCGCCCGAGCCCAGCCAGGAGCTGCCGACGCTGGAGCCAAGCGGACCGTTTCCTGTGGTCCCGCCGCCGAAGGTGACGCCGTGAAGGTCACATTTTGGGGGGTTCGCGGCTCGATTCCGTCACCCGGCCCCGAGACTGTGCGGTATGGCGGCAACACCAGCTGTGTCTCGATCCAGACCTTGGAAGAGGACCTGCTGATTCTCGACAGCGGCACGGGAATCGTCGCCCTGGGCAAGCAGCTTCTGCGTGGAGCCTTTGGTCGCGGTCAGGGCAAAGCCGCGATGCTGCTGTCGCACGCGCACTGGGATCACATCCAAGGGTTTCCGTTTTTTGCTCCCGTCTTCATTCCGGGCAATCGCTTCACCGTGTTTGGGCAGGCGCGCAGCTCGACGATGCTAGAGAGCATCTTGGAAGGGCAGGTCAATCCGCACTTCTCGCCGCTGCAGACCATGAAGAACCTCGGTGCCAGCTTCGACCTGATGCCGATCAGCGGCGATGGGCAGAAGCACAGCCATGAGCACGTGACGATCTCGGCTTGCCGCAACCCCCATGGCCACGCAACGTGCTTGGCGTATCGCATTGAACAGCACGGGCGTGTCGTCGTGTATGCCCCCGATGTTGGCTATCCTCCAAACGGCCCCAGCGACGCAGCGATCGAGCTGTACCGCGGAGCCGATCTGCTGATTCACGACGCGACCTACACACCCGAGGATCGCATTCGTCGCATCGGGCGCGGCTATGCCAGCTTCGCCGATGCAGCCACAGCGGCCCTGCGGGCGGGGGTTCGGCGCTTGGCCATGTTTCACTACGACCAGGACTACACCGACGATCAGGTCGACGAGTGCTGGCGCCGCTGCCGGTCGCTGCTGGACACCGAAGGGGGTCGCAGCATCGAGCTGATCGCAGCCCGTGAGGGCCTGACGGTTGAGGTCTAGGTCGGGGCCAGCGAGTCCGCGCGAACCGGGTTGACCAGAGCATCTCGCGTGCCTTTGGTTCGGCCGGTGCGGATGCCCAAGCGACGGAGCTTGTCGTAGAGCGTGGACTTGGGCACGCATAGAAGCTCCGCGGCAGCACGACCGCTGCCGCCTGCCTGGGACAGCGCGAGCAGGAAGGCCTGTCGCTCGATGTCGGCGAAGGCCAGGCCCGCCGGCATGCTCTGAGACAGCGCTGCGAGTGGCACGGACGGCGATCCCAACGCAGCATGCGGGCTTGCTGGACTGGGACACGACGTGTTGTTGCGGCGGGACAGCGGCACGATGTCTTGCGCGGTGAGCTGAGGTCCACTCAGGTGAACCGCACGCAGCACGGCCGCTCGAAGCTCGCGCACGTTGCCCGGCCAGGGATCGCGCGCCAGCAAGGCCAGGTCGGTGTCTTTTGGGATTTCCACGGCGGGCAGGCCGTCGCTCTCGGCTTGCGTCAAAAAGTGGCGCAGCAACAGCGGGATGTCCTCGGGGCGCTCGCGCAGCGCCGGAATCAGGATCTCAAAGCCGCACAGTCGATAGTAAAGGTCGGCGCGAAAGCGGCCCTCCTGCACGGCGTGCTCTAGATTGCGGTGCGTGGCGGCGACGATGCGTACGTCGACGTCGACTTCTTTTGTCGCACCGACGGCGCGGATCTTGCGGTTTTCCAGGGCGCGCAGCAGGCGGGGCTGCAGATCCAAGGGCAGCTCGCCGATCTCGTCGAGAAACAGAGTCCCGCCGTGCGCTTCGCCAAAGCAGCCGATGTGTCGCTTTTGGGCACCGGTAAACGCGCCGCGCTCGTGGCCAAAGAGCTCGCTTTCGATCAGCTCGCGGGGAAGAGCGCCACAGTTCACCACGACCAGTGGGCCTTGGCGGCCGCTGTGACGGTGCAGGGCACGCGCGACCAGCTCTTTGCCGGTGCCGCTTTCACCCAAGATCAGCACCGGCATGCCGCTTTTCGCGAAGCGCTGCACCTGCGCACGCACCTGCTGCATGGCGCGGCTCTGGCCGATGAGCTCATCGGACCCCGTGTCGTCGCTGGGCAGGGTCAGGCGAAACTCGGTCTGTCCAACGATCAGGCGACCGCTCGGGCGCAGCACGCCTTCGACGACGCGTACGCCATTTATGAACGTGCCATTGCGCGAGCCGAGATCACGGATGAGCACACCATCGCTGAGCGGCCGAAGGCTGACATGACGACGCGAGGCGTGGGTGTCCGATAAGACCCAGTCGTTGTCCGGGTCGCGGCCGATGTGGATGGGCGCCTTGAGCACACGGGCCCCGCCATTCTGCGAGCACAACACAAAGGCCTGCGGCAGCTCACAGGAGCGCGGCTGCAGAAGCGGCGTCGCCGGATCGGGAGGCAGAGACAGACCGGCCAGGGGACGCGCTGCGCCCGAGTCCTCAGCGCAGGGCGGGGAATAGGCCGCCGCGCTGTTGTAGCGAACCGGGCGCCGGGCCGCGGGCATCATCAGGTCGACGGGCTGCATTGCCGTCGCTGGCACGTCCGAAGAAAGCGCCGCTTGGGCTGCCGAAGTCGGCGAGCGAGTCAGAGAAAGCGAGGCAGAGAACGTTGGGAAGTTAGATCGCATCATGGTGACAGCAGGTATCGTGCGCGGGCGGGCGAAAGTTGCTATGGTGCGCCGTTTTTCGCGTCGGGATCTGCACAAGACGCAACGAACGCGCTTGTACTCGTCGCGAAGGTCTCGCTTCGTCAGGAAGTCCTCTGCATGTCGAACTCGGAACCCGCCTCGCTCGCCGCGGAATCAGCCCAGGCCTCGCCGCCTGATGAGCCCGCTTTTTCTTCTGTGTTGATTCAGCCAGCACTGGGGGATCACCTGTTCCGAGGCACGATCCGCGCCCTGAATCTGCGGCTGGTCGTGGCCTTGTGTACCGACCTGTGCCAGGACGCGGCGCTTCGTCACCATGCGAGTCCAGCGGCCGCCTGCGCTCTGGGGCGCGGGCTCGTGGCTGGGGTGCTGCTGGCGACGCTGACCAAGACGGAAGAGCGCGTCACGATCCAGATTCAGGCCAACGGTCCTCTGCGCGGCCTGACCGTCGATGCGTATGGCGATGGGCTGGTGCGCGGCTTTCCCCATGCGCCGCAGGCCGGTCTGGGCGCTGACATGAGCAAGCGGCAGCGCTTGGCTCCGTTTCTGGGGCGCGACGGGGTCGTGCATGTGGTGCGCGATATCGGCGTGCGCGATCGCTACGAAGGACAGGTGTCGTTTGTCACCGCCGAGGTCGACGAAGATGTCGAGGCGTATCTGCGCAACTCAGAGCAGATTCCGTCGGCGCTGGGCTGCGAGCTGATCATGGACCCAGCGGGCCAGATCGTGTGCGCAGGCGGTGTGCTGGTGCAGAGCATGCCCGACAGCCCTCCCGAGACGAAGCTGCACCTGCGCGAGGTGCAGCACATGCTGCGCTCAGGAGATTTTTTCGACATGTGCAAGACGCGTCCGCGCTCGGCGCAGGATCTGGCGCGCTTCATCGCCGGCCCGTACGAGAGCAGCCTGGAATTCATCGACCAGCGACCGCTGCGCTTTCAGTGTCGCTGCGATCGGGGGCGCATCGCGGCGATGCTGCGCGGCATGTCGCTGACCGACCTGGACGAGCTGATCGCCGAGGGCAAAGCGGAAGTGACCTGCAACTACTGCGCGGTGCGCTACGAGATCTCGCGCGATGAGCTGATCGAGCTTCGGCAGTCGCTGCCGCAGCGGGAGAAAAACTGATGATGACCGGTCGTTCGCTGGCTCAGGTCGCGGCTTCCCAGCGTGTACCCAAGAGCATTCCGCCCGAGCCGTACCGCCTGCAAGTCAGCGAAGAAGTCGCGAGCGCGCAGAGCCGCGGCGTGCCTGTGGTGGCCTTGGAATCGACGCTGATCGCACACGGCTTGCCCTGGCCTGACAATGTCGAGCTAGCCCTTGAGGTCGAGCAGGTCATCCGCACTGCAGGCGCGATTCCTGCGACGGTGGCTTTGATCGGCGGCACGCTGTGCGTTGGCCTTGAGCGCTCGCAGATTGAAGCCATCGCTCGCGGTCATTTCGTGAAAGTGGCGGCTGCCGATCTGGGACCGCTTATGGCATCGGGGGGAGACGGCGCCACGACGGTCTCGGCGACGGTATATGCGGCAGCGCGGGCCGGCGTCCGCGTCTTTGCCACAGGTGGCATTGGGGGGGTGCATCGCGGCGACGCGTGGGATGTCTCGTCCGATCTGACGACGCTGGCCAGCGAGCCGGTGTGCGTGGTGTCGGCGGGTGCCAAGGCCATCCTCGATCTGCCGCGCACGCTAGAGTACTTGGAGACCTTGGGCGTGCCCGTCATCGGGTATGGCACAAGTGAGCTGCCGGCGTTTTATTCGCGACGCAGTGGCTTGACCTTGCCTCATCGCGTCGACAACCCGGCGCAAGCGGCGGCGGTGTTGCATGCGCACTTTGCGCTGCATCCATTCCGCGGCCTGCTTTTGTGCAACCCCATTCCCGAACCGGCGGCGCTCGACGATGGGCTGATCGAGCGCGCAATTGCCTCGGCTCTGCACAGCGCGGAAGCGGCGCACATCTCTGGCAAGCAGGTGACGCCGTTTCTTCTGTCGGCAATCGCCAAAGAGACCGAGAACCGCAGCATCTTGGCCAACCGGGCTCTGGTCTTGGCCAATGCGCAGGTCGCCGCCGCCGTCGCGGTCGAGCTTGGCGCGCTGTTCGCCGAGGCGCCGCGCGACTGAGCCAGCCCGCGCAATAGCCCCTGGTTTCGCCGTGATATACTCGGCGCGGTGCTTCATGCCGTCGCCGTCACACCGCTTTTCTGGGTCTGCTCGTTTGTTGTGGGGTCTGCTGCCGCTTTTTGCGCTGCCTGAGCTGGGCTGCAGCCGCGACGATCCAGGTCAGGTTCAGGTGGTGCAGATGCTGGCCGATGCCTTGGACAAGCGCTCGACGCGTCGGACGGGCAGTGCCTGTGTCTTGGCCGTGGCCGAGCGTCAGGATCCGATGAGCTGCGACAACATGATCGTCCCGCTTTTGCACTACGCGCCGACGTTTCCAGGCAGCAAGATCACGCGGCGCGGCTCGACGAGCGGTGGCTATTTTAGTCGCCCGGCCAAAGTCCATGTCCGGTATGAACACAAAGACGGCAGCGGCAACCTGGACGTGACGATGCGGCGCGAGTCGAACGGCACCTGGCATATCTACAGCGTGTTTCCGGTGCCCTAGGTTCGTCGTGGTCGTCGCAGTCGATGCCACACCATGCGCGACGAGCTAGGCCGTACGCGCCACCGTACGACGAGCAAAACGCCGCTCTAGCGGCCGCTCTGCACCAAGGCCGCGAAGGGATCGGCACCCGGCTCAAGCTCGGCCAGCGTGCTGGCGCCAGCAATGTCCGAGAGCTGCAGCGTAAAAAGCGGCGTGCGGTGCTCGCTTGCGACCCAGGCTCCCGTCGGCAGCGCGATCCAGCCCGCCCACGAAGACTCGATGCCTTTGATCGGCAGAATGGACACCCACATGCGCCACGCGCGCGGTCGGCCATTTCCGTCGAGCAGCCACAAGTACGCATCGCCCGGAGTCAGCCCACCGCCGCCATACGTGATCAAGAGCGCCTGTGTCCCATCGGGCTCTTGCACCAGTTTGCGCTCGACGCCGTCGTCGAACAGCTTGACCAGCGGGTTCAGCCAGAACGAGTCGTTGATCCAGTGGGCATAGGCTTTGGCCAAAAGCTTCTGTTCCTGTGATCCGCTGACCTGCTTGTCACCGACGAAGGCCAGGCCGTTTTTGGTCGTCAGGTTCAGAAGTACGCGCTTGTCGCCGCCCCACTCGACGCGAGACAGCATGCGCGTTCGATCCCACACGTGACGGTTGCGGCCGCCAAAGTACCAGCGCACGGCGCCGGTTCGCGCCCACGCCTCTTTGTTGATGACCGTCTCGATCGAGCGCGCTAGAGCATCGGCACGTGGACCCGTTTCTCCGTCGGGGCGGGGCTTGCTAAGCAGAGCGCAGGCGCTGAAGCCAGCAACCAGCAGCACCAGGACCAGAGTCGCCAGGCCCACTCCGATCCGACGCAAGAGCGACGGACGTGCTTTTGCTTCACTCATTTCCCTGTGTCCTCGCGCCCGGCTGGGCCGTTGGGGCCGGCGATCTTAAGCGGCTGCCCGAGGCGTCGCTTCAAGGCCTCGGCGACGATGGGCGGGACCATGCTCGATACATCGCCACCAAACTGCGCCACTTCTTTAATCAGCGACGAGCTGACATAGAAGTGTTCTTCCGCAGTCATCAGAAAGACCGTCTCGACGCTGGGTGCCAGGCGGTGATTCATGTGCGCTAGCTGGAACTCGAACTCAAAGTCGGCGACGGCGCGCAGGCCGCGAACGACACAGTGGGCGCCGCGCTTCTGCACGTAATGAATCAAAAGACCGCTCAACGAATCGACTTCCAAGCGGCTGGCATCGGCGGGCGGCAGCGACGAGGCAGCGGCATCGAGGATCTGACTGCGCCGCTCTTCGACCGAGAACAGCGGACGCTTCCGCACGTTGTCGGCAAGCGCGATGATCACGCGATCGAACAGCCGCAGCGAGCGCTGCAAGATGTCGAGATGGCCATTGGTGATGGGATCAAACGATCCCGGATAGACGGCAAGGCGAGCGGTCATGGCCCCTCCGTGGGCTGCGCCGAAGACGGCATCTTGGAAAAAAACAGCAGGCCTGTATCGCCGTAACGGCGACGATCGGTCAGCGTAAGCAGCGACTGAACAGCGGGCGCGGCCTGGGCCAGCGCGTCGGCATCGCGAGCCGCTCGCTCAAGCACCAAGACGGCCTCGTCGGCGAGCCGCGCGTGAGAAGCAAGCAGAGCCAGAAGCTGTGTCGACTCGTCGCTGGCGTACGGCGGGTCCGCAAAGAGCCATGAAAATGGGCCCCACGGCTTGCTCGCTAGCTGGGGCAAAAGCGACAGGACGCGGCCGCATAGGACCGTGCCACGCGCCGCAAGGCCGAGGCTGCGCAGGTTGTCACTGATCTGGCGGCACGCGCGTGCATCTGCGTCGATAAAGACGGCGTGACGGGCGCCCCGCGACAGTGCCTCGATGCCGAGAGCGCCGCTGCCGGCATACAGATCCAAGACCGATGCAGCCTCGGGGGGCGGGCCCAAGATGTTGAACAGCGCCTCGCGTACGCGGTCAGCAGTGGGCCGGGTCTTATGCCCCGTCGGGGCGCGGAGCCGTCGGCCACCGAGGTCTCCCGCGATGATTCGCAGCATGGGCGCGGCTGGCTAACCGCGGAGGGCGTCGACGAGGATCGAAGGCAGCTTGAGGAAGCTGGGCTCTAGCTCGAAGTCGACCATCTTTTCGGCGACGCGATGCGAGCGGCGGTTGGTGACGAACCAGGGCGGCTTGGGGAACACGGTCAGCGGTCCGCGCAGAACCGCCTTTTCGATGCCCTCGATCATCGGCGTGTTGTGGACGAAGCCGATGCCGCTCTGCACGTCTTTCAGCGTGCCGCTTACGTGGCCGCCCCAGGGCGGGGTCATCGCGCCATAGGCGACGGCTGGCCAGTGGTTGATGGCCACCACGCCATAGCGCAGCTCGTCGACGACGACATCGAGCGTGTTGCGCACTTCGCTGCTCTGCTCGGTGCGGGGGTGGATGATGAGGCTGCAGCTCAGCGTGCCCCACAGCGTGTCGTTGCTGAACTTGGCTGCCGCGCGCAAGAACGCCGCCGGATCTCGCTCGGGCAGCGCAACCTCGCTGAGGATGCTGCAGAACGGCTCAGTGCTCCACAGCGGATCCTTGGTCCCCGCATCGAGCCCGCGGATGATTGTCCAGGGCAGCTTGTTGGGCTCTTGCTGTCCCAGGCGCTGGATCTGCGTCCGCCCCTTGGTCAGCGTCTCGTAGCGATCGTTGGCACCAGGGTAATAGGCGAGCCGCGTCGGGATCGTCGACAAGATGTCGCGAAGATGCGTCATGAAGGCCTCTCGCTGCGACCAACCTTCGGACAGCACCAACACTTTGGCGGCATTGCAGTTGAACGAGGCGTTGTTGACGATCTGCGATGCGACGTTCTCGGCCACGAAGCGCAGCTCGCTGGGGCTGTACTCGCCCGGCACAACCATGACCGGAGTCACGCAGCCGAGCTCGCTGGTGATCTGCTTTTTCAGCAGTGGATCGTCGCTGGCCATGCGCCGCTCGCGCTCGGGTCCCGGCGGGCCCCAGACGATCAAGTCGTGCGTGCGATCCGAGCCCGTGATGTGGACGTCCTCGATCAACGGGTGATACGAAAGGTACGAGCCCACGTCCGCGCCGCCGTAGCAGAACTGCAGGTAACCGCGCTCGACGAGCGGCAAAAAGGCTTGCTCATAGAACGGCCCGAGGTACTCGTTGACCGGGTTGAGCTTCACCATGCAGACCTTGCCCTCGACGATCAGCTTGTGCAGGGCATCGGTCGGTGGGATCGAGGCGACGTTGCCGGCTCCGAGAATCAAGCTGATGCCGGGGTGCGCGTTCTTGTTGCTGTAGTGCGAGGCTTGCCGCTCGCGAACCGTGAGCTCGGTCAAGCCGCGCTGGATGCGCAGGTTGCAGCCAAAGCCGCCGAACATCGCCTTGTCGATCGACTCATAGGGGAAGACTTGAACTTCGGTGCGGCCGTCCCAGCCCGTGCGGAAGGCGCCCGCGGGAAGCTGTGGCTTGCCCAGGCGGTGAATCTCTTCCAGTGCCGCGACGAACAGGCGCAGGGCGCGCATCGTGACCATGGGACCGCCGAGCCACTCTTCACTTGCGGCGGGGCTGTTGATGTCGTGGCCCTTGGCCTTGCAGGCGGCTTCGACCCAGCCTCGTGCGACGCGGCGCAGGTGCGGCATGCAGGCCCGTAGCAAGGCGGCACGCTCGCTGGCGCTGAGCTTGACGAACGCCGGGGCCTTTTCGCTGAGCAGGGCCAGGGATCGATCTAGCTGAGCCTGCGAGGTTGCAGTGCGACTCTGGGCACTGCCACTCATTTCCATCGAAGCCGAGTTCATACAGGCACGCTATCAACCCACAGGCGTCGCCGTCAACAGAGCGCCCCGCCGCATCTTCGTCTGGGCCTGGCAAAAATCCACCAGCACGCGGGCCAAAAAGCAAACGGGCCGTGACGGTCATAGCCATCACAGCCCGTTTACTTTGTTCGAAACACAGCGGCGGATTTAAGAGTAGCGCCGTGTGCTACGAGACAGCCGCTTGCGTCTCATAAGAGATTTAAGAGAGACCCGCGCAGCGAAACTAAGCCAAGCCAGGTTGTTGCATAGGGACTACAGCAATGCATGTGCCAGGCTAAAAGACCGCAGATCATGCGGCGGTCGGCTCTGCAAATCCGTACGCATGGGCAGCTTTGCCGGGGCTCATCGCGGCGTTCGTGCGAGCCGGGCTGGCCGCGTTTCTCTCACGACAGCCAGGCAAGTGCCGATGGAAGCGCTTGAAAAGGACAGGCTCGCATGGTACGCGGAGAAATCTTCCTAACATGCGTCGACCTGTGCAGACAGATTGGTCGGGCCCATCAGGGTGACATGAATGCCAGCCCTGCCTGCACAACGCGCTACTTTTTTCATAGGCATGAGGAACCGTGCCGAACCTGCTTGTTATCAACGCGGATGGACCTGAGACCCGCGTCGCCCTGGTCGAGAACGGTCAGGTCGTAGAGATCTATATCGAGCGCCGTCGCGAGCGCGGCATCGTCGGCAATATCTACAAAGGCAAGGTCCTGCGGGTTCTTCCCGGCATGCAGGCGGCCTTCGTGGACATCGGCACCGATAAGGCCGCCTTCTTGTACGTCGCGGATGTGCGCGGCTCGCCCGAAGATGTAAAAGACCTGTTCGTCGACGAAGAAGACGAATCGCGCGAGCGTCGCGGGGATCGTGAACGAGAGCGCGAGCGAGACGGTGAAGAGCGCAGCAACCGTGACTCTCGCATCGAAGATCTGCTGCGGCCTAACCAAGAGATCCTCTTGCAAGTGGCCAAGGCGCCGATTGGTACCAAGGGCTCGCGGGCGACTTCGTACATCTCGCTGCCAGGGCGCAACTTGGTATTCATGCCGACCGTCGATCACGTCGGTATCTCGCGGCGCATTGGCTCGGAAAAAGAGCGCAAGCGTCTGCGCGGCATCGTCGATTCGATGCGGCCTCCTGGCACCGGCTTCATTGTGCGGACCGTCGCTGAGGGCGTGCTGGAGGCCGAGCTTCGCGCCGACATGGAATTCCTCATCAAGCTGTGGAATTCCGTCCTCAAGAAGTCTGAGACCGCCAAAGCTCCGTCGCTGATCTACAACGATCTCGATCTGCTTCTGCGCACGGTGCGCGACCTGTTTACCGGCGATATCGACAAGCTGATCATCGACAGCAAAGCGGAATATGAGCGCCTGCTGAAGTTTACCGGCGCGTTCATGCCTGAGTACGTTTCCAAGATCGAGCTCTATGACAAAGGCGAGCCGATCTTCGACGCGTACGGCATCGAGATGGAGCTAGACCGCGCGCTCGAACGCAAGGTCTTTCTGAAGTCCGGTGGCTCGCTGGTCATCGACCAAGGCGAGGCGCTGACTGCCATCGACGTCAACACCGGGCGCTTCGTCGGCAAGCGCAACCTGGAAGAGACGATCACGAAGACCAATCTGGAAGCCTGCAAAGAGGTCGCGGATCAGCTTCGTCTGCGCAACATCGGCGGCATCATCATCATCGACTTCATCGACATGGATCGAGAGTCGAACCAAGACAAGGTGATGAAGGCTTTTGCCGAGGCGGTGCGCCCGGATCGCGCCAAGACCAACGTCACCAAGATCTCAGAGCTTGGCTTGGTCGAGATGACGCGCAAGCGCACGCGCGAATCGCTGGGCCGCATGCAGACTGAGCCGTGCTTTTACTGTGACGGCAAAGGCTATCTGAAGTCGAAGGCAACGGTCTGCTATGAAGTGCTGCGGCAGATCCGTCGCGAAGGCCACCTGCACGCCGACGATACGCTGGTGGTCAGCGTACACCCCGAGATCGCTGAGCTATTGGCGACGTCGGATCACGAGTTTCTCGAAGACCTGGAAAAGCGGCTGCAGAAGAAGATTCAGATTCGTCCACGCGACCGCTTTCACATGGAGCACTTCGAGATCCGCGGTGCATCGATGAGCGGTGGCTCTGATGGACGAGGCGGTGGCGCCAGAGGTCCGCGCGAAGATCGCGCTGCCGATGGACGGGGCGACACTCGCGGCCGAGATGAAAACCGCGGCCGAGACGAAAACCGCGGCCGAGACGAAAACCGCGGCCGAGACGAAAACCGTGGCCGAGACGAAAACCGTGGCCGAGACGAAAACCGCGGCCGAGACGAAAACCGCGGCCGAGACGAAAACCGCGAGCGCGGTCGTGAGGATGGGCGCGGTCGCGAGGAGCGACGCGAACGTCGGGAAGAGAGCCGACAGCCGCGTGAGCCAAAGGTCGTGCGCGAAGAAGCGAAAGAGACCGCGACACCATCCCCGGCGCCTGTCCCGGCTGCTGCAAGTCCTGCTTTGCCGAGCGCAGCGGGCGAGCCTGCCTCATCGGATTAGCGCATTCGGTGATCCGGCCGGGCTGCTGGCCCTGCACTTTTTTTCGCGTAGGGCCAAGGCATCGGGCGGCAACAATCCGTTGCAAGTGCAGGGTTTTGTGCAGGCCGACGAATGCGGCGGGGGCGGATCTAGGGCAGCGCTGGGCAGCTAAGCTCGCGTCCACGCAAGAGCTGAGAATCGGCCCGCCGGATGTAGCTGTGGGGAGTGTCCGGCGCGGCGTCTCGCAGGTAGCGCAGAAGGCTCGCTCGCCTCTCGCATCCGACGGGGAAAAGCAGGGCGCGGTGATAATCGCGTTCCCCCTGGCTGGGGAAGTCGAGCAAGTCCATGGCGCGCGGTCCGCGATCCGCGGTGCGTGCTTTGCGCCACAGCGCGGCGGGAATGGCGCGCTCACCTCGATCGAGCGCCACGATATACCCCAGGCAGGCTCGCGCGATATCAACCGTCGGAACATCGGGGCCGCGTGGCATCGCGCAGGCGCGCTCATACAGCGCGGTTGCGTCGTCCAGGTGGCCCAGGGCCATCCACACATCGGCCATGCGGTACAGCAGGCGCGGGCTGTGAGCCGCGTGATCGAACAGGCGCTGATACCGCAGCAGAGCCCCTGAAAGATCGCCTTCCTGGGCCTGCAACAGCGCGAGCGAAAGGGCCAACGCTGGATCGACGTGCTCAAGCGGTGGGGCGGGCAGAGGCGTGTCCACCACCGATGAGCCTGCGTGTGCGTAGAGCTCTTCGGCGTGACGCAGGGCTAGGGCTGCAGCGACCCGGTGGCCGCGCTCAAGATAAAGCTGGCCCAGCAGGCTGTGCGCCTCTGGCTCGTCGGGCAGAAGCTGGATGGCATCGCGAAGCTGCTGGGTCGTGTCTTTGATCAGCTCGGTCGTCGCGTTGATGGACGTGCTGCGCAGCGACAAAAGCGAGCGCCGCGCGCTGCCCAGCAAGCGATCGTACTGGGATCGTCGAGGCGTATCGGTCTCTGCGCGCTCACCTTCTTTCGCGGGCGCGCAGCCCCACAAGCCGCCGCAGGTGACCGTGCGCGCGGGCGTCTGCGCCCTGGCTGCCGGCTCGACACACGCTGCGCCCAGCGCCATCGTCAAGACCACAGAGAGTCGGATCGCCGGGTCGCTGCGTCGACGGTGCATCGCGGGCTCACAGTCCGGTCGTAAAGCGCATAGGCAGGGCTAGCTCGTCGGCGTCGACGTTGTCGGGATCGGCGGGTGAAAAGCGCCAGCGCTGCACCGCACCTTGCACGCAGCTCAAAAGGTAGCGCGCTTCGACCGGCACGATGTTGGACTCTGATCGCGCCGGAAGCTCACCACCGCCGACGCCCAGAGTGCTTTCAATCGTCTGTACCAAGACCACGGCACCGCTGCGATCGAGCATCATGCCCAGCAGCAAATCGCCGCGCAGCTTGGGGGTTCGTTGCAGCGCGCGGGCATAGCAGTGACGCAGATCAAAGACGCGCTCTGTGGTGATGCGCTGGATTTCGGCTTCGCTGCGGTGTTTGCGTGGCGTGCCACTTCCGCTCATTGCCTCGGCGGGAAACTGCGGCGGTGCCAGCAGCACCTGTGCCCGCATGAGCTCGGCGATGCTCAGGCCGGGCTGACGTTTTAGGTCTTCGATGTGGCTGCGGGCCCGAGCGGCATAGCGGCTGTGCGGTAGCTCATCGAGGAATGCGCGAAACGAGCGCAGCGCTTCATCGCGACGTTCCTGCGCTTCGTTGATCAGGCCCCAGTAATAGTGACGATCTCCCTCGGGAATGAAGAACACATCATCGCTTTGGAACAGGCGCAGACCGGGATCGGCGCCCAGTGCGCGGGCGACGGCATCGCGGCTTTTTTGCACCTGTCCGTCGCGGTCATAGGCGATGGCCAAGCCCAGCGCGTGCAGCGTCGCCTGCTCGCTGCGATCGATCGATTCGGCCAGGGCATAGCGACGAATCGCTTCGTCGAGCTTGCCCATCGCCATCAGCGCCTCGGCCGAGTTGCCGAGGATCATCGCTTCTTGCCGACGGCGCGACAGGTGGACCAGCTCGGGCTCGCCTGGCAAAAGACGCAGGGCTCGATCGTATTCTGCGACGGCATCGCTCGGGCGCTGCAGGTGCGAATAGACGACGCCCAGGATGCCTGCGATCTCGCAGTCATAGGCGCGCGAAACATCGTCGCGGCGCGCTCGCAAGAGCTCGACTTCGGCCTGCTTGAGCGCCACATCACCAAGCTCGGTGTGGGCCAGCCAGCTGCCGAGCAGCACGCGCGTCTCGACATGGTGCTCGTGCAGCAAAAGCGCGCGGCTCAGCAACGTGATCGAGCGCTGCAGAAGCGAGATGCGCTCGGGGTTTTCTCGACGGCGAATGCGCAGAGCCGACGCGTGCAGCTCACGCGCTTCCTGCACGATCTTTTCAAAGCGCTCGCTGGTGCGCAGCTCGGAAGTCGAAGGCGGCAGGCGCATGATCCCCGGCTCGACCTGACCTGCCTCGACGGAAGATCCCATCCAGCAGGCCGCGGCCAGCGCGCACAGTGCATGCCGGGTCCAGCGACTTCGCATGCCGTCCATTATGCAGCGGTTACGCGTCGCGGGCAGCGGCTTCTGGGTCGTATTCGGGCACGGGTGTGTCGCGATCGGGGCCGGAAGGCGCCAGCTTGCGCACGGCGCGCTCGACGATGCGAGTCGCTTCGCGGTTTTGCTCGCTGCGTGGCACCTTGGCGGCGGCGGTGGCCAGGGCGCGGTGCGAAATCAGCGGCCCGATGTGCGCCGCGATCTCTTTGCGCTGCGGCAACACGCTGCCCCGCGGCATCGCTTCATAGGTACCGGCCAGATACATCGGCAGCACATCGATCTGATGGTGCAGCGCCAAGTAACCGATCGAGGACTTAAACGGCTGCATCAGCCCCGTCGGACTGCGCGTACCCTCGGGGAAGATCAGCAAGATGTGGCCCTGCTCGATGACGCGGGCGGCGATGCGCAGCGACTCGCGCAGGCTGCCGTGGCGCTCCATCGGCACCAGGCTGGTGAAGTTTTCGAAGTACACGCGCTTGAGCGGATCGTCGAAGAAGTAGTCCTTGGCCGCCAAGGCCACCAGGCGCTCGCCCCAGTCCCCAAGAGCGTGCTTGACCAGGCCCATGTCCAAGTGGCTGCAGTGGTTGGCGACGACGACGAAGCGGCTGGCCGGCGGCAGATAGGCGCGGCCGGTGACGCGGGTGTTGAACATGCGCTCGTACAGCGCTCGCTGCCCGGCGTTGAGTCCGCGGTTGCCCAAGCTGACCAGCCAGTCGGGAAGATAGATGCGATCGCTGGTGCTTTCGACGATCACCGACGAACGGCGGCGCCTGCCGTCGTCGCTGCGCGTGGGCTTGGTGGGGGTCGTGTCTTTCTGACGACGGCCCCAACTGGCGATCTGTTTGCGCAGGTCGGCGACGCTGGACAAGCTGGCCAGATCGACCTGATCAGGCAGGTTGACCGATGCGGCCTCTAGGCCGGTTGCGAGCTCGGCAAACGACAGCGAGTCGAGTCCCAGCTCTTGCAGGGTTGCGGTCTCGCTGATCTCGGCGTGCGTGCGGCCGGAGATCGAGGCGAGCAGGCTGGTAAGCCAGTCGCCACCATGCGTCGCTGTGCTGCCCGGCTGTCCGCTGCTTTGCCCGCTGGCTTGGCGACGCACGCGCTCAAGACGGCGGATCTCGTCGACGATCAGCTTGCGCTTGACCTTGCGGGTGCTGGTCTTGGGCAGCTCGATATCGGTGAAGTGAAGGATCTTCACGCGCTTGGGCACAGGCAGCTTCGACGACACGTCACGGAAGTGATCGCGGATCTTGTCGCGCACCGCTTCACGCGACAGGCCCTGCGCATCGCTGTGGTCGTACGCGGGCACCACCAAGCAAGCCACAGTCTCGCCTTTTTCCGTCGAGCTTGTCGTTGCGTCGTCCGACTTCAGCAGCGACTCGGCGATGCCGACGATCGAAAGCTCTCTGATCAGCGAAAGCTCGCGATAGCGATCTTCCAGCTCATCGGGATAGACGTTTTCGCCATTGAGGCCGATGATGACTTCCTTTTTGCGACCGACGATAAAGACGTTGCCCTTTTCGTCGATGCGGCCGAGATCGCCCGTGTGCAGGAAGCCACTTTTGATCGTGTCGGCCGTTGCGCCAGGGTCGTCGTAGTACCCGAGCATGACGTTGGGGCCCGAGGCAACGATCTCGCCAACACCGCTTGCGTCGGGCTCGTGGATGCGGACGTCAATGCCGGGAAGAGGCTCGCCGACGCTGCCGAGCACCAGCTTTTGACCGGGCCGCGTCACCGTCAGAACCGGCGCCGATTCCGTCATGCCATAGCCTTCGTACAGGTTGAAGCCCAGGCCGCGGAACTGGCGCATGGTCTCGACGGGCAGCGCCGATCCGCCCGAGATCAAGAGGCGCAGCTTGCCGCCGAAGCGACGGTGGATGGGATAGAAGATCCAGCGCGGCAGGTTGGGATCAAACCCGAACAGCTTCTGACTGCGTTCGCGCAGCCAGCGCGTCGCATCCAGCAAACGATCGAGCAGGCGCAGCACCCACGGTGACAGCGTGTCAGGCATGCGGTCGCTGATCTGGCGCGTGATGCGGCGATACAGCGTCTGATACAGCGCCGGAACCCCGACCATGCCCGTGACGTGTGCGTCGGAAAATGCATCCGCCAAGGTGTCGGCATTGACCTCGGGCAGATAGCTGATCTGAGCGCCGCGCATAAGCGGCATCAGCATGCCCGCGGTGAATTCAAACGTGTGGTGCAGCGGCAGCACCGACAAAAGACCGTCGTGCTGATCGAGATCGAAGACCCCCGCCAGCTTGCTTAGAAGCGACGTGAAGTTGCGGTGTGACAGCATCACGCCCTTGGGTCGGCCCGTCGTGCCCGATGTGAAAATCAGCGAAGCCATCTCGTCGGCGCGGCCGGTCAAGACCAGCGGCGGCAGCGGCGGCAGAGCCGCCAGCGAGAACAGCCCGGTCCAGGCAACAAGCTCGCTTAAGCCCAGGACCTTGATCTGGCTCAGCGTCGCGGCCTCACTCGCTGTGGCTTCCGCGGCGCGCTCTTTTAGGGCGGCGTGGATGTGGATGCGCTCTTGCACCTTGTCGGAAACGACGCAGGCAAACGGTGCGGCATGGCGCGCGATGTTCAGCACTTCGTCGAGCGTCGCTTCGCGATCGACCGGCACGGCAACGCCGCCGGCCTTCAAAATGCCGAAATAGGTGATGACCCACTCGGGTCGGTTTTCGCTGATCAGAAGGACCTTGCCACCGACGGTAAGACCCATGCGGCGCAGCGTGCTTGCGACGTGCGAGGCGCGGTCGAGCAGATCGCGATAGGTAAAGCGCTGGCCGTGCTGCACCGTCTCGCCATCTGCGCTGTGCGAAGGCAGCATGCGCAGCGCCGTGCGGCTGCGATGGGTCTTGGCCGCTGTCTCAAGCATCTCGATGAGATCGCGGTACGTGTACACGGTGCGCGGCCGGGCTTGGAATTCTTCATCCAGCGACGGGAAAATCCACTTTTCCAGGCCTGGCAAGTGGACTTTTAGAAAGTACTCGCGCCAGTTGATGTTTTCAGGATCCCAGCGCAAAAGACCGCGATCGTGCGGAGTCAGCGACGCAAACAGCGCCCGCGTATGGTCGCAACGGAAGATCGGCGCGTTGTCGTACACAAACGGCATGAACAGGTCGAAGATGGCTTCGCCTTGCTTGGCAAGCTGCGCCGTGTCGTCGAGCTTTTGCTTGGCGCGCTCGGCAAGTGCCGTCAGACGCGGCAGTCCCCAGGACTTTTCTAGCGTGTCATCGATCAGGCGACTGGCCGTCTCGGCAAAGCCGCGCAGAAGCGGCAGGCTGGCGCGTCGATAGCGCTCTTTGCTGACGGGGATCGACTCCATGCGAGCGCGCAGCGTATGCAAAAGTGCGTCGGGCCCGCTGGTCGCTTTGGCCTTTTGGCGGAAGTGGCTGCGGCGATACAGGCCAGTTAGCTCGACGGCGCGCGGCATGCGAAAGGGGCTCGAATCGCTGCTGCCCAGGTGATACACAAGCTCGTTTTCCGAGCGCAGCGTCGCCGCGCAGGCCGCGATCAGTGCCGAGGCGACCAAGTCGACGGGAATCAGATCGAGCACGGTGCCCTTGGCCGCCGGGATCTGCATGTGCCCGCGCAAGACCATGAACACCAGCGGCGCCGTCGTGTTGAAGCCTTCGTTCCAGCCGGGGAATGGGTACGACACCGCCGATTCCACGATGGCCGGTCGCACGATCGCGATACGAACCGGCGGCCCGCCGTCTTTTCCCGTCGCTGCAAGCGAGCACAACTGATCGCCGATCGACTTGGTGTACGTGTACGTGTTGGTCCAGCCCCAGTGGGCCGCGCGCTCCATGCCCAGGTCGGTGAGCTTTTCGGCGGTCCACATCTTGCGCTCGCGCTGGATAGCGGCCTTCAGGTGCTTTTCGTCGTCGGGATCACGGCCTTCATCGCGCAGGCGCTCGGCCCCGCGCTCGCGGAACAGCGACATGTGCGCGCGATCTTCGGCCAGGCGGCGCGTCTCTTCGATCAGGCGCTCGGTGTCGGCGATCTCGGCGACGGGGTCGAAGTCGCCCGTGCGCAGCGCGGATCCAGCGCTTTGGCTGCGACCATGACCCGGTCGGCGCGGGAAATAGCCAGGCAGCGGCTCGTCTTCCCAGACCTCGCCTTCGCGCCGGCCAGCGACGAAGCAGGTCGACACATGCACGACCTTGGCTCCGGTCTTGCGCGCAAGCTCAAGCACATAGCGCACGCCGTACACGTTGATGCGCAGCGCCGATTCCAAAGAAGGGTTGAACGACACCAGGCCAGCGCAGTTGATGATCAGATCGAGCGGCCCGTCTTTCGTCAACAGCGCGACATCCGCGTCGCTGAGCCCAACCTGCGGTCGCGACACATCGCCGGCCAGCGGCGTCACTTTTTCGCGCAGAAAGCTCAGCGTTGCATCGCCAAAGCGCTGCGTCACCGGGTCAAATGGGCGCGAGCGCGCGATCTTCTGAAAGAAGCGCGTCTCTGCCGTATAGCCCGAGCCCGGCCGCACCAGTGCGAACAGCTTGCCGAGTCCAGGATAGCGACACAGCAGCATCGACATCGCGACCTTGCCGACGAAGCCGGTGCCCCCGATAAACAGGATGCGCTTGCCCGTCAGCGTCTCGCCCACGTCGACAAGCGGCATGTGCAGCACCGGGCTGTCGACAGATCCCGCAGCCTGGCCGACGTGCGTCGGGGTTGGCTCGCTGCCAGATGGAGGGAGGCCTGCAGGGTCGGACGAGGTCGGGGTCGGATTGGGCGTAGTGTGCATGATCTGCCGTCTGAAGCTCGCGTGGTGTGCGCCGGGCCGGCAGTGTATCGACCGCGCCTGCGAAGGACAAGCCGTCGACCACGCGAACTTTTGGCGAGGTGGTCCAGCCGCTTTGTCGATTCCGTGGCTCGGACCTGCCTGTCCAGGTCGGCGGGGGCTAGCCACTTTTTTTCGGCGCGACTACAGTGCCCCGCTTGTCCCCCCGCTTGATTTGGGAGGACCAGGGACTGCCCACAGGGATGTCACCCACAGGGATGTCATCCACAGGGATGTCATCCACGAGGACGTTACCCACAGAGAGGACACTCACAGAGAGGACACGATGATCACGTCTTCTGCCCCCACGTCCAATGCCGCTGCGTCTGTCACTTCCCACGATGCGGTTTCGCCCAGCGATGACTTTGTCTTGGCCGGCAAGCGCTATCGCTCGCGCTTGATCGTCGGCACCGGCAAGTACCGCGACTTCGACGAGATGAACCGCGCGCTTTCCGTCTCTGGCGCCGAGATCGTCACCGTTGCGCTGCGCCGCATCGAGTTTTCCGCCGGAAAGCCCAACCTGCTATCCGCCCTCGATCGCAGCCGCTATCAACTGTTGCCCAACACCGCTGGCTGCTACAGCGCCGAAGACGCCATCCGCGTCTGTCGTCTGGCTCGCGAGCTCGGCATGACCGACTTCGTCAAGCTGGAAGTCATCGGCGATCCGCGCACGCTGTTTCCCGACGTCGAACAGACGCTGGCCGCAGCGCGCGTCTTGGTCAAAGAAGGCTTCGTCGTCCTGCCGTACATCACGGATGATCCCATCGCCTGTCAGCGCTTGGCCGATATCGGCTGCGCCGCGGTGATGCCCTTGGCGGCGCCGATCGGATCGGGTCTGGGCATTCGCAACCCGTACAACCTGCGCATCATTTTGGAAACCGTGAAGGTGCCGGTGATCGTCGATGCCGGCGTTGGGACCGCGTCCGATGCGGCCGTGGCGATGGAGCTAGGCTGCGACGCGGTGCTGATGAACACCGCAATCGCCGGAGCCAAAGACGCCGTGCTGATGGCCGAGGCCATGCGCCAAGCGGTCGAGGCTGGACGCAAAGCCTTCCGCGCCGGTCGCATCGCCCGCAAGCTGTACGCGACGGCGTCTTCGCCGCAGAGCGGGCTCTTGGCTGGGGTCGGCAGCGGCCTGCCCCCGGTCTCGCCCTATGACATCGAGTGACGCGTTGTTCGGGGCGCCCCTTCTTGAATCGCCGCAGCGCAGCGCGCGGTCTTTGTCCTCGCGGGTACTTGTGATCACCGACGGCATGGGCGTGCCCGGCGAGCCTGCGTGGTCCCTGTCGACAGGCTCGGCAGCGGTGCAAAGCGACGCGGGCCTAGCGACGGCGGCAGCGATGGCATCGCCCACCACGCTTGAGGCGCTGCTTGCTTGCGTGCTTTCCGCGGTCCCGGCGGGCGCGCTCGCGCTGCAGCTTCGCAATCGCACACTGCCGACGGCTGCGCTGCTGGAGCGGGCGCGCTCGCTGCGAGCGCTGACCTGGCGCTATGGCGCCCCGCTTCTGATCAACGATCGGCTCGATGTTGCGCTCGCCGTCGAGGCGGATGGCGTTCACCTGCCAGGCCAAGGCCTGCCGCCCCAGATCGTGCGGCGCTGGCTCGGTGAGCGCCTGCTGATCTGCGCCGCCGCGCACTCGCTTGCCGAAGCGCGGCTGTTGGCCCAAGCCGGGGCCGACGCCGTCACCTTAAGCCCCATCTGGCCAACCCCTTCAAAGCCCGAATTGCCCATCGAAAAGGGCGGCGTTCAGCCCCTGGGATTGCATGTCTTGGCACAGGCCGCGCGGTCGCTGCCCGTACCGGTCTTTGCGCTCGGCGGCATCGACCGTGTTGAGCGCGTCGCTGCCTGTGCAGCCGCTGGCGCTCGCGTCGCCTGCATCCGCGCGTTGTTGTCGCCATCCTCTGATGCTGCCGGGCTGCGCGCCGCCGCATTTGTGGCCGCAGCGACGGCTGCCAGCTTGCAGGGATGACGTCGCGCGCTCGTTTTGCCTCGAACGAAGCCTTCTTGCGAACGAAAGAACGGAGACCAGTGATGAACAAGAAAACGATCGATCTAGGGCAGGCGCCGACCCGCTTCGGCACGCAGTATCCGCCGCCGTTCGACGGGCCGTGTCAAAAGCGCGAGCGCGTGCGGCTGGGTCTGGCGGCGGGGCTGTCGCACTTCGGCGTCAACCTGCTGCGCCTTGCGCCCGGCCAGTGGAGCAGCCAGCGTCACTATCACAGCCGAGAAGATGAGTTCGTCTTTGTCGTCCAGGGCGAGGTGGTCCTGGTCACAGATGGTGGTGAAGAGATCCTGCGCGCTGGCGACTGCGCCGGCTTTCCGCACGGCGAGCCCAACGGCCATCACTTGCAGAACCGCTCGACGGAGATGGCGGTGATTTTGGAAGTCGGCAGCAACGATGAAGAGGATGTCTGCGAGTATCCCGACATCGATCTGCGGGCGCCGCCTGGGGGCTTCGTACACAAGGACGGCAGGCCCTATCCCGGCAAGCTGTCTTAGAGCCGCCCGCGCAGAGCGCTCGCAGTCCACGCGCGACGGCGCGCTGAGCTTACTTGCTGAGCCGCGTCAGCATCGCCGCCTGCTGATCGGCGTTGAAGTCGTTGCCGAGCAGGTACTCGCGCGAGCGGGCCCGCGCCTTGAGCGACCACTGAAAGTACGCGGTCATGAACTTCTTGCCCAGGTCTTGCGTGCGCGTGCGCGGCGCCGTCGAGTCGTTGTAGCAGGCCGTGTCGTAGTAGCCCTCGATGAAGTCCGCGAGGTTGGCGCCACCGAAGCTGATGCCGACGGCCGGTGCGCGCGCCGCACTGTAGAAATCCTGATAGCTGGGCAGGCGTGGTGACTGCTGCACGCAGGGTGGGTTGCCGGTGGTTGCAAGCGCCGTCCCCAGCAGAGCCACCGTCGCGCCGCCAGCCAGCGTCACCTTGGACAGCGCATCGATGCCATCAATCGGACCGCTGGCCGCGAACGAGTCCACCGGATCGATCAGGAACAGTCCACCAATGCGCGTGTCGTTGGCTGCGAGCGATGCTGCGATCTTGCCGCTGAGCTGGTAGCCGACCAGGCCCAGGCGCTGCGGGTCGATGCGCTGCTGCGTCGCATTGGCGATGAAGGTATCCAGAAGCTGCTTTTCCGCATCGCGATAGGCGACGTGGTTGGTCTCGTTCATCGACTGGAACAGCGCGACCAAAAAGCCATGGCTGGCCAAGCGATCGGCATAGGGCCGCATCAGTGCTGGATCGCCGAACTCAGGCGGCGCCATCAGCACCAGGGGATAGGTGCTCTCTTTGCTTGAAAGCGAAGTTCCGTCGTCGCTGGGACCAATCAGGCTGAGCTTGCTGATCCCTGCAGGTGCCATCGGTGCCGAAAGCGAGGCCACCCTGTACGGGCCCATGCCCGACGGATCGCTAGGGTCCTTGGCCATGTCGACCGTCGCGCCCATGTCCGTCGGCTTGCAGCCGGCATCCCCAGTGCAGACCGTCCGCTCAGGCAGATAGAACGAGCAGCCTGTGCCAGCGCCTGTCGATAGAAACACCGAAAGGCCAGCCGCCGCGCCAGTTGCCATCAGCGAGGACAGCGCCCAGCGCAGCCCGAGACCATTTTGCATGCGTCGCATGTGCTTCCTTCTCCCGAATTCTTGAGTGCCCACCCGATGATATCACGCAGGACGGGGCCGCCCATGCCGCCTTTCGTTGCGTTCTGTGTTGGCCTTGTGTTTTGGCCGGGCCGGGAAAAATGGGCAGACAGCCTCGGTGGCGTGCTGATAACATCGGAAACGCCTGTTCCTAAGCCTAGATACGAAGCAGTCGCCCCGGTTCTTACGTCGGGCGGCTGCGCGGAAGAATCCACGGACATGACGACACCTGCCAGTCGGACGTTGCCGACGCGCTTTATGGGCGCTCGCCTGGTTCCTCGCCTGCAGCTGAGTGCGTCGGGCTTTCTGCTCAACGCTCGCGATGGCGAGACGTTTTCGCTCAACGAAACTGCGAGCTGCCTGCTGCAGGCGCTTCTGCGCGGCGTGCCGCCGATCGATGCGTGGCGCGTGCTCGTGGCGCGCTTTGCCGTCGCGGATCTGCAGGCGCAGCGCGATGCTCAGCTGTTCTTAGCGCGCTTGTTCGACGTCGGTCTGCTTGAGCTGCCGCGCGATCACGCGGCGTCCTCGGCCCGCAGCACACCCGGCGCCTCGCCCGGCACGTCCTTCGATCCCGATGAAGAGGAGGACGCGTCATGAGCGCCTCGATGCGCACCTTGTGTGTCGCGGTCTCGGGCTTGGCGGTGGTCGGCACGCTGGCTCCTGGTCTGCCTGTCTTGCAGTGTCTGCGACGGGACGATGCCCACGCGGGATCCGCTGCCGTCGCTGGCCACAGCGCTGAGCGCCTGCGCATCGTTGGCTTTTCGTACGATCCGCTGGATCCCGCGAGCTATGACCCGCAGCTTCTCGACGCCAGTTATCTTTTGCCGTATCCCGGACAGGGGCCGACGGCGCTGCTGGCCCGGCTGCGCTACATCCACGCTCGCGAGCGGATCGACGTCATCATTCCGACGCTGGATTCCGAGCTGGGCCATTACATCCAGCTTTTGCCCGAGCTGCGCAAGCTGGGCATTCGCCTGCTCTTGCCGAGCGCCGCGGCGTTTTCGCGTCGCAGCAAGACCGATCTAGAAGTGGTGAGCACGCTGTCGGGCGTCCAGGTGCCGCGCTCGATCGCAGTCAAGAGCGTGGCCGAGGCGTATCAAAAGAGCCGCAAGCTGCGCCTGCCTTTTGTCGTCAAGGGCAACCTGCACGGTGCCACCGTTGTCCACAGCCTCGAACACATGGCATCGGCCGTCGCGGATCACGCAGGTCGCTGGGGCTATCCAGTGGTGCTGCAAGAGTTCATTCCTGGCACCGAATTCGACGTCGTGGCTCTTGCCGATGAGGCCTGGCAGCTCGTCGGTGTGGTGCCGATGAAGAAGCTGCAGCTAGACGATCGCGGTAAGGCCTGGGGCGCCCTGACCATCGACGATCCCGAGCTGATCCGCGTCGCGCAGCGCATCGTGTCCGGCCTGTGCTGGTCAGGACCGCTCGAGCTGGAGCTGATGCGCCATCGCGACAGCGGCGAGCTGTATCTGATCGAGATCAACCCGCGCTTCCCGGCCTGGATTCACTTAGCCGCCGTGGCTGGGCAAAACCTGCCGGCTGCCGTGGTGCGCTTGGCGATGGGCGAGCCGGTCACGCCGTTTGAAAGCTATCGCGCGGGCGTTCTGCAGCTGCGGCGATCGATCGATCTGCCCTGTGAGCTTGCGATCTATGAAGCCATGGTGCAGCGCGGCGAGTTCGAGCTGCGCAGCCGCGAAGGCCAGCTGCTGCCCGCTGCCAGCGACCCGGCGCTTTTGCCGCAGACCGTGCAGATCGCGCCGATTCTCGACGGCATGCTGCGCCTGCCCGAGGGGCCCGTGCGCCCTCGCGAGCGCGACACGCAGCCGGGAAATCCGCTGCAGCTTCTGCCGCAGCCAGATGAGCTGCACCCGCTTTCGTTGGCCCCAAGTGGCCAGGCTGCGCGCTTGCCGTACCAAGCGCCGCAGATCACGCGTCATCACATGGCGGTCGGGAATCGCCTGCCCAGCGACGGTGCGCAGCATCACTACATCGATCAGATCGATGGCATCGCGATCGAAGATCTGGTGGCTCGCTTTGGCTCGCCGCTGTTTGTGTTCAGCGAGCGGCGCTTGCGAGCGCGAGCCCGTGCGTTTCGAAAGGCCTTTGCCAGCCGCTATCCGCGGACGCGCTTTGGCTGGTCGTACAAGACCAACTATCTCGACGCGATCTGCGGCGTGCTGCATCAAGAGGGCTGGGATGCCGAGGTGGTGTCCGATCTGGAATACGCCATGGCGCGACGCTTGGGCCTGCCGGGATCGCGCATCGTGTGCAACGGCGCGCACAAGAGCCGAGCCTGGCTGTCGCAGGCGATCGCCGACGGTGCGTTCATTCAAGTCGACCACTTCGACGAGCTGAACGTGATCGAAGATCTGGTCCGCGATCGGTCGTTGCCGCCGCTTGCCATCGGGCTGCGCGTCAACATGCAGGTCCCGGCTCTGTCTGGCGCCGCGTGGGAGCGCTTCGGCTTCAGCCTGGATTCTGGCGAGGTGCTGGACGCGATCTTGCGCATCGCCGTACACGGCAAGCTGCGCCTCTCGGGTCTGCACTGTCACTTGGGCACGTTCATCAGCGAACCCAAGGCCTATCGCGAAGCCACGGCCCGCCTGTGCGAGCTGTTCTTGGCCGCCGAGTCGCTGTGCGGATATCGCCTGTCGAGCATCAACCTGGGGGGCGGTTTTCCGTCGAGCAACGTGCTGACCGGCGCGTTCAATGAATCCGACAGCTCGGCCGAGGGCCCCGACATCACGCCGTTTGCCAGCGCCCTTTGTGAAGAGCTAGGCGAGTCCTTGGGCGATCGTTTAGGCGGTGGCATCGACGACTGGCCACAGCTACTGCTCGAAAGCGGTCGCCACTTGGTCGATGACAGCGGCTCGCTGATCGCCACGGTCGTCGGCCGTCGCACGCAGCCCAGCAGCGCTGGGGTCGCAGGCAGTCTGGGCAGCCGCGGCCTGGTGTTGGATGCGGGACTGAACATCCTTTACACCGCGCACTGGTATCGCCATCGCGTGACGCCCGCGCAGCCGGTGGCAGGTCCCATCGAAGAGACGTCCTTGTACGGCCCGCTGTGCATGAACATCGACACGCTGCGCGTCGGTCTGCCGCTGCCGCCTTTGGCTCCCGGACACCGCGTCGTGATCCAGCCAGTTGGCGCATACAACGTCACCCAGTGGATGCAGTTTAGTCAGCTTCGCCCGGCCGTGGTCATGCTCGGCAGCGACGGCAGCATCGAGCTATTGCGCCGTGGCGAGACGATCGAGGACGTAAAAAGCCAAGAGCCGCCGCTTTCCCCGCGCTATCGCCCCGCCCCCCCCTAAACCTGCCCGCCCCACGTCCGCTGCCCGCAACTGCAAGTCCGCGAATTCGCGCGGTTTTTTTGTCGATCTCTGCCCCCGCAAGCTGCTCAATCCGCGATAAAATAGAGGCGCCTAACTAGGCTGATCGCTTCACCGCGTCGGTCTAGGGGACTAGGGCAAGAGCAGACCTTGGTTGATGGAGCCCATCACGCTCAAACGGCAGCTTGAACACGCAGCGGCACCGCAGGCGCTGTGGTCGGCTCTCGCGGATACGTCGCGGTTGCACCGCGCGCTCGGTCAAGTCCCACTCACGTACCGGCCTCTTTTGAACCAGCCCGATAGCGCCGCTCGTTTCGAGATGTTCTCCGAGCGCGCGTGGGGGGGGCTGGGGTTCTGGGAGCTTCCGGTCGAGTGGCAGACCGCCGAGCGGCTGGTGCTGCGCCGCGAGTATCCGCGGGGGCCGCTGCGCCGCATCGAGACGCATCTTGCGCTCTCGGCCCTGCACCAAGGAACGCGCCTTGCCATCGAGCTAGTCCTTGCGCCGCGCAGCACGACGCTTCGACCGCTGCTGCGACTGTTCGGTGAGATCTGCATGCGTCGCTGGCTGTGGACGCTATCGCGGATCGCAACCGATCTGTCGCGGGGCGGCGGGCTGCTGCGGCGGGTTACCGCGCTTGATGCAAAAAAGCTGACTGCCGGAGCCAGCGCGGCGCGCGGCGCGCTCTCCGAGTCTTCTTCCCGGCTGCTCGATCGTCTGCTTGAGCACGTCGCGTTACTCGACGATCTCGATGACGACACGCTGCATCCATACGCCCTGGCCGATGCCTGGGGAGCGGCGCGCGGGGCGCTGCTCGACGCCTTTATAGCGGGTGCGGCACACGGCCTGTTTACGCTGCACTGGGATGTCATCTGTCCAAGCTGTCGTCGACCCGCGGCGCGCGTTGCCAGCTTGGCGAGCCTGCCAGCGACGGCCACCTGTCCACGCTGCGAGCTTTCGATCGAAGCCAGCTTGGCCGATCGCGTCGAAGTCAGCTTCGCGGTATCGCGTGATCTGCGACCGCAGGTGGCGCACTATGGCGCGGACAAAGCGGTGGCCTTTGCCGTCGGGGGTCCAGCCGAGACGCCGCACATCGAAGCGCAGATCCTTTTGCCGGCGGCCAGCCAGTGTGCGGTCTCGGTGCCGCGGGCTCCGGGCGACTATGAGCTGTTTGTCCGCGGCGGTCTGCGGGCGCGCTTGAACGTCAGCACGCTGGGGCAGAGCGCAGCCCAAGCCAGCGTCGGAGACGCGATCCAACCAGCCCAGATCGAAGTCGCGATGGGCGGCACCTTGCACATTCGCCACGAATCGACCACGCCGCGGCACCTTGCCATCCTGCGCAGCGATGCGCCGCGGCCTTTGTGCGATGCCCACAGTGTGACCCTGCGCCCGCTGTTTCGGCGCTTGCTGCGCAGCGGTCCGCAGGCGCAGCTTCTGCCCGTGGGGCGCCTGTTTGCCGTGCCGCAGGTTGTGCTTCTGCACACCGAGCTAGTCGGGCTGGTCGAGCTTCAGCAGAAGGCCGGCGATCTCGACGCCTTTCGCTTCAGCGAAGAACACTTTGAGCTTCTGCGATCGCTGATCGAGCGCCCGCGCAGTCAGCCCGATTCGTCGTCGGAAGAAGGGGCGCCCATCGTCGAGCCCGTCGGCACTGTTGTGCGGCGCGAGCGCGATGGCCTGCTCGCCGCCTTTGCCGACGCCGAGACCGCCGTACAGGTGGCCGCGGAAGCTCAGCTGGCCTTGGTTCGGCTGCGTGCCTGCCATGACGCGGCGGCGGGTGTGGGCCTGCGCATCGGCATCTATGGCGGTGCGGCGCAGGTGGTGACTCCGGCGGGCAGCGACTTGATTGATTATTTCGGCGCCACCTTGGGACTGTGTCTGCGTCTTTTGCGCGAGGCCCACCCCGGCGACATCGTGCTGCCGGCCAGCTTGGGCGAGGCGCTGGCCAAGCGTCCAACCGATCCTTCTCTCGTCGGGCTGCGCATCGGCCCGCGCTTTTTGCTGTCGGTGCGCGGCGTGGATGCACCCGTGGCGGTCGTGCGCGCTCAGCTTGATCCCGCTGTCACATCGCCGGCTTCCGCAGCGTAAAGATCCAGGCCGGATGGACTGTGGCAGAATGGCCGCATCGCCGCCCTGGGATGCCCGCCCGGTCCCGCAGATCCTCGGCGAGTCGCACGCATGCCGCCGCTTCTGCAAGAAGGTCAAGTCGTTCGCAACCATCGCATCGTCCGTCGCATCGGCACGGGGGGCATGGGCGAGGTCTATGAAGCCGTTCACCAGACGCTGCAGCGCCGCGTCGCTATCAAGGTCCTGCATCCCGACTGGTGCAAGAGCCCGGATCTGGTGAAGCGCTTCTTTAACGAAGCCTTGGCCGCCAACCTGATCCGTCACTCGTCGATGGTCGCCATCCACGACCACGGCCAGTTCCCCGACGGCATGCCCTTTCTGATCATGGAGTTTCTAGAGGGCGAGTCGCTGCGCCGTCACTTCGGCCTGTTAGAGCCGCTGCAAGTGGCGCGGCTGGGCTGGCAGATCGCGACGGGGCTGTCGGCGGCGCATCGCAAAAAGATCATCCACCGCGATCTCAAGCCCGACAACATCATGCTGCTGCGCGACGACACGGTGCCGGGTGGGCAGCGCGTCAAGATCCTCGACTTTGGCTTGGCGAAGCTTCAAGCCGAGCATCAGGAAGAAGGCGCGCAGCCTGTCAGCACGCGCGACGGTGTGGCCTTGGGAACGCCGGAATACATGGCGCCCGAGCAGTGGCTGGGAGCGGCGCGCGTCGACGGAAAAGCCGATGTCTATTCGCTGGGCGTGGTGCTGTTCGAGACGCTGAGCGGTACCGCGCCCTTCGTCGCGCAGAGCAGCGACAAGCTGCGCGCTGCGCACCTGTACGAGTCGCCACCGCCGCTGAAAGAGCGCCGCCCCGAGACACCGTCGGCATTCGTCGCGCTGATCGAAGACATGCTGAAAAAGACGCAGGGGGATCGGCCGACCATGGCCGATGTCGCGACACGCCTGGGCGTGATCTTGGAAGAACACAACGTCCCGACGCCGAACCCCAGCATGATGAGCCCGAGCGGGCCAATCGCCAATCCGGCCCCGGCTCTGGCCTTGGCAGCGACGGCCTCGCTGGCGCCTGCAGGCGGCGAGCCGCGATCGATCCTGACCTCGATGTTTGTGCGGCAGAAAGACGGCAGCGGCAATGTGTCGACGCTGCGCATTGGCTTGGCTGCTGCCGCCGGCTTCTTTTTGGCCAGCGTGCTGTTCTTCGTCTTTCTGTTGCTGCGCCGCTAACGGCGTTCATCCTCGTCGCTGCGGTGCTGGGCAGCGCGCGACGGGACCCGACGAAGGAGCCGTGGCCTTGCCCCTGAACTACTGCGCCGCGATGCGATCGATGCGATAGGGCGGCACCAAGCGCTGCACCGCATCACCGAGGCCCAGGGCAGTGTTTGCGACTTCGCGGTGCTTGGAAAACGGGCCGCCGCCGATCTCAAAGCCAAAGTCCAGCGTCAGCCGCGGTGGCAGATACCCCGGCCCCAGGCGCAGCGTGCCGATGAGCAGCCCTCCGCCGGGCAGGGTCGCAAGCTCGCCGTACATCGCCAGCCCCTGCGTCTGCACCTGGCTCTGCCCGCTGTGTGCGTCGACGCGCAAGACCTGCCCGACCTGCACCGTGCTGCGCAGCGCCGAAAACAGACGCTCGATGCCGGTCAGGGATGCTTCTACGTTTTGGAACGGATTTTCTCCATGCAATACACTTATATGAACTGCGTCTGCCGTCGCGGTCATGGAAAGTGGCAAAAGCGCTGGCGGCAGCGCGATCTCGTCGGCCAGATCCGCGCCCTGGGGCCCCACGACCAGCCGCAAGAGCCGAGCGTGCGAAGCGCCGCGATCTGGCGCCACCACGCCGCCCAGCGCACGTCCGGCTCGCTTCCACTGCAGCGTCGTCGCAGCGCCCCAGGCTCCCTTCAGCCCGTCGCGCAGCCGCTTGCCGGCCAGGCGGAAGTTCGGTCCCTGCAGCACCCACAGCGACGCGCCGTCGGGAGTCTCGGCCAGGTCGATCGAATACGGCTCGCCCACGGCGCCAGACAGGTTCAGCATGCCGCGCGGCTGCGGGGCGGTCGGCGTCGCCAGATCGACGAAATACACGTCGTTGCCATAGGCCTCTAGCAAGGCCAAGGTCCGTCCGCCGTTCAGAAAGGCCCCGGCGGTCAGCGCCCGCGGCTCGGGCTCGCTCACCAGGCCCAGCGTCTGCAGGATGCGCGGCGAAAGCGGTGTCTCGGCCGTGGCAAGCAGCGTGACCGCACGCGCGGTCGCAATGGCCAGAATGCCCTGCGGGCTCATGCGGATCGCCGTGGGCTCACCGGGCAGCACAAGCGGCAGGCTGGCGACGGCAGCAGGCCCTTGTTTCGCCCCCATCTGCACAACCAAAAGGGATGCCTGGCTGACGCTGCTTGCGCTCGCCGATCGAGCCGCCGGATCGCGGGGATTCGCTGCTGCCGCTGCCGGGCCAGCCGCGGTTGCCTCGGACAGCGCGTACAGAATTCCTCCGTCGGGTGACAGCGCCAAGAAGCGAGCGCGCGAGTGGCTCAAGCTGGCTGCGTCGGCGAGCCCCAGTCGCGGGCCTTTATCGTCGGTTTCAAGCTGCAGGCGACGGAATGCCACGTGGCTGCCTTCGGCATCTGCCGCGATGACATAGCTCGCGGTCTGCACGGGCGTCTCGGCTCGACCTTGGCCGTTGTCGATCGACAGCACCTGCTGGCCCACAGGCAGCCCGCGCGGCACCTGCAAGAGCACGCCACCGTCGGCCAGATAGCCACCGATCCGCAGCGGGCGCCCGGCCAGTCGGGCGTCGAGCGAGCCCGCCAGGTTCTGGCCGCGGACAGCGACCCACTCGCCCGGCGTCAACAGCCCGTCGGCCTGTCGCTCGGGCAGCGGTCCCTGCGTCGGTAAGGGCAGGCTGCCCAGGTCGGTCAGTCGGTCGATGCGCGGCGGCCCCGCGGCGGTTTGGACCGGGCTTCCCACACGGGAAAGCTGGGCGCCACAGCCCAGCGCCCCCGAAAGCAGCAGCGCACCGCACCGGCCCAAGCGAGAACACATCATCGCAGCGTGGAACATAGACCCAGGATAGTCGCAAGGCCCGCCTGCTGTCTGCCCGGTGCAGCGCCGTCAGTGCAGCGAGAACGGATACGTGACGATCTGCGCCTTGGTCGACAGCGGGAAGCGCAGACCAGACACGATGCGGCGACAGCAGTCGAGCAGGCCGTGGTTGATCAGATAGGCCGGTGCCTCGACGCGCACGCCGGCCACATCGCCGCTTCTGCGGATGCGAAAGGCGACGGTAATCTGGCCATCTAGCTGCGCTTCGCCGCGGGCGTCGTCGATGCAGCCGATGATCGCGCCCTGCTTGGGGCGGAACACGGCGTCGATGTCTTCTTGCGAAAGCTCGCGCTCGGCACCGTTGTTCGCTTCGGCAAGGTTTAGGACCTCGGTGCCGGTCAGCTTGTCCCCGACGGCGATCAGGCGCTTTTCTTCCGGTCGCAGGGGCGGCGGTGGCGGCGGCGGCGGCTCGCTTTGCTGCGCGGGTTCGCTGGGACCTTCGATGCCCGGCAAGGGCGGTGGGCTGCCGGTACCGCTGCCGGTGGTCGCCACTGCGCCGGCCGTTCCCGTCGAGCCCCGCCGAAAGACACGCTTTTTCGGTACGGGCTGCGGCGGCGTGACCGCGACCACACACAGCCCCGCGGCGCACTTGGTGCCGGTGCTGCAGACGCGACAGGGATCGGCATCTGGCTTCTGCAGATAGTAGTAATACCCACCTGCTGCGAGCGCGGCTGCTGTCACGAAACCAAAGAAAAACGACCGGACTGCCATCTGCGTATCGACCTTTCCGCCTGCGACACGACGATATCGCAAAACGCGGCTCGCCAAGCCAGCTTCCCACGTCGACATGAGCAGCCTGCCGGGGCGATCGTCGGGCTGCGCCACAAAAGCGTCTTGCCCCTGCGACGACGCTTGCTATGCTGCGCGCCCGCACTGGGAACCGGCATGAGCGCACAGACCATCCAAGAGACCGCAAACACCGACGGACACCATCCTGTTCTTGTAACCGGTGGAACCGGCTTTTTGGGCGAGCATGTGCTGCGCGCGTTGCGGCAAAACGGACAGTCGGTTCGAGTGCTGGTGCGCAAGCCAACGCCGACGCTGAAAGAGCTGGGCGTGTCCCAGTACAGCGGCGATGTCTTGCCTGCGTCCTTGGCGGCGGGAACGGATGCGGCCCCGGCTCGCGGTGCGACAGAGGACGTGGTGTCCGACGATCTTTTGGCTGCGCTCGACGGCTGTCGTCAGGTCTATCACCTGGCCGGCCTGGTGTCGCGCGATCCGCACAAGGCGCAGGACATGATGCGCCTGCACGTCGAGGGCACGCGCCACCTTTTGTACGCCGCCAAGCGGGCAGGGGTGCGCCGCGTGGTTCTGGCCAGCACGTCGGGAACGATCGCGGTCAGCCGCGAAGCTGCACCGATTCCCGACGAGACCTGGCCCTATCCCGTCGAGCTCGTGGGGAACTGGCCGTATTACCTGTCGAAGATCTATCAGGAAAAGCTGGCCCTGGATCTGGGGGCGCGCCTAGGGCTTGAGATCGTCTGCGTAAACCCCAGCCTGCTTTTGGGACCCGGTGATCGCCGTGGATCCTCGACGGAAGATGTGCGCAAGTTCCTGTGTGGCGAGATCGCCGCGATTCCATCGGGAGGCCTTTCGTTCGTCGATGTGCGCGACGCCGCCCGAGCCTGCGTGGCCGCGATGCACAAGGGGCGGCCGGGGGCGCGCTATCTGCTGGGCGGGCCGAACTGGACCTTTGCCGAATTCCTCGGGCGCCTGGGGCGCATCGCCAAAGTCGAAGGCCCCTGGCTGCGCGTGCCCGCCGGCTGGAATTCGTGGCTGAACCGCATCACCCGCGCCGTCGACCATGTCTATCAGCACCGCGGCGAGACCTCGCCCGTCGATCGCGTCTCGTTCGAGCTGGGACAGGTCTTTTGGTACTGCGACTCGTCGCTGGCCCGCGCGGAGCTGGGCTTTTCCTGCCGCGATCCCGGCGAGACGCTCGACGAGACCATCCGCGACGTGCGCTCGACGCTGCGCTACTAAGTCTGCCTGCCATGCCGAAGCGACCTGCTCCGCCTTCCTCTTCTGCCTCGCGCCACGCGTCTCGCGGTCCGGCGTCGCGCCCGGCGTCTGCTTCATCCACGGAACCGGCCAAGGCGATCACGCCGCTTTATGCCAGCGGCGGCGAGTGGCTGGCGCAGAGCCCGGATCCGCAGCAGGTTCTGGATCACCTTCTTGAGCGTCCCGACGCGGCTCGCCTGGTGCGGTCGGCGCCCGTGCAGCCGCTGTATCTGTTCGTTCGCGCCCTGGGCTTGGCCGACGCGCTGGATGTGCTTTCCCTGTGCTCGACCGAGCAGGTGCAGGCGTTCTTGGATATGGACGGCTGGGAGCGCGATCGGCTGGATCCGGCGCGCGTTCTGCCCTGGCTTTTGGCCTTGGCTGAGCTGGGTCCAAGCAAGCTCTCTGTCGTCGCTGAGGGCCTGGATCCTGAGCTGTGGACGACCCTGCTTGGGCCGTGCATCCGCGTCTATGACATCTATAAAAACGAAGAGCCGCCGGATCAGCCCGAGGGCGTGTTTTTTGACACGCCGGATCGCATGTTCCGCGTCGACATCCTGCCGCCTTCGGCCGCTCTTCCAGACGAAGACAAAGAGCCCGCGCTGGCTGCCGGGCCGGCATCCGAGCCCAGTGCCGGCGACCCCAGCGACGCCATCGGGCAGATCCAGCGCTTGCTGGATGCGCTGTACCGCGGCAATGCCGAGCTAGCGCGGGCCATCGTCCAGAGCGCCGGGTACGACGTCGGGCCCGAGACCGCCGAGAACGCATATCGCTTCCGCAGCGCTCGCATGGCCGATCTGGGGTACATCGAGTACTACGAAGCGCTGAAAGTGTATCTGCTGCTCGACCCGCACAAGCCAGCGCCACCGTCGGAACTAGAGCCGTTGGCTGCCGCGCTGCGGGCGTCTCCACCGGCTGCTGTTCACGTGCTGCCGGGCAGCGACACCGTGTCGGGGGCGCTTCTGCGCACCGTGCCCGGCCTGGGCGAAGACGACAGCACGTTTGCTCGCGCCGTCGCCCACCTAAGCGAGCCCGAGCGGGCGCTTTTGGTGCAGCACCTGATGGTGCTGGGCAACCGCGTGCTCTCGGCCGATCGCGTCGAGCTAGGCGATGTCGATGCGCTGCGTCTGACCTTGCGCCGCACCGTCGGATACATCTCGCTGGGGCTTGAGCTTCGCCTGCTGCCTGCCAGCAAGATGGGCCAAGGCGCAGCCAGTGGACCCACGGTGGCCGAGTCGCCAGCCGCGGCCGAGAACGAGTCGCTTGCCGTCGACATCCGTCGGGCTGCCGATGTGTTGCGCGAGGTCTCGCTTTTGCACTTGTTCCGCGTCGGGTACAGCCTGACGGTGCAGCCGCGCAAGCTCGCGCTTTTGCTGCTGGCCAGCAGCGACGGTATTTTGACGCGGCCCGCGGCGACGCCGACCGATGCCAGCCGAGTCAGCACGCCCGCCGAGGTGCTCGCCCTGACGCTGCGCGTGCAGAGCCTGCCTGCGCGCTGGGCACAGCCGCTTGCGGCCTTGCTGGCTGTTCGCCCGCTGTACAGCCTGTGGCTCGACGGCGATCCGCCAGAGCCGACATCGACCGCGACCCGCCCATTTGCCAGCCTGCGCGATCTGGGACGGGCGACGGCGCTGCTTGGCGAGCTTTCCAGCCTGAGCCAGCTTCTAAGCACCGGCCTGGGCCTGCGGCGCGACCACGTCGTCGAGACGCTGGGCAAGACCTGCCCTGGCCGCGATGCCGTGCTGCTGGTCGATCTTGTGGGCACGCTGCTTGGCAACCTGCTTCTTATGCGTCCGCCGGCCTTGGTGCCGCTGTCGCGGCGCGATCTTGTGCCGCTGCGCGCGGCTCTCGTCGATGAGGCGGCGGTCTTAGGGCCGGCGCAGCCACGGCCAGCCGTGGTCGCGCAGATCGTCGACAGCCTGCGCGAGCGCATTTATTCGCGCTCGTTTGGCGAAGCGGAATTCGCCACGCTGTGGACACCCGCCACCCAGCGCCTGCTGCGCGACACGCTGTCGACGCTGGCCAAGAGCCTGGGTGAGCTCTCGCCGGATCTTTCGCCCGAGCTCGCCGATGCCCTGCCGCGCCTGGTCGGCCTGCTTTTGCCGAGCTGAGCGTCGACGCCCATCGGTCCGCCCAGCGCACCATGACTTGAGGAGTGGGGTTTACACCCTATCGAACGTGAGGCACCCGCCATGAAGCCGCTCGCCGCGCACGATGTCTTGCTCTCTCCCGAGCAGGCCTTGGCCACCATCCTTTTGCAGGCTGCCCCCCTGGGCAGCGAGCTGGTCGATCTGCACGAGCTTACGTCGTCGACGGTGCCGCGCATCTTGGCTGCGCCGCTTCACGCCGGTCGCATGCTGCCGCCCTGGGACAACTCGGCCATGGATGGCTATGCCCTGCGCGCCGCCGATGTCGTCGTGGGATTGCCGCTTCCGGTTCGGGGCACCGTCGCAGCCGGGCATCCTGCGAGCCAGCCGCTTTTGCCGGGAACTTGTTTGCGCATCATGACCGGCGCCCCTGTACCCGAAGGCGCCGACGCCGTCATCATGCGCGAAGAGTCCGAGGAAGCCGACGGCTTCGTCCGTTTTCGCAGCCCGGCTCGGCCCGGTCAGCACATCCGTCGCGCGGGCGAGGACATCCGACCCGGCGATCTTCTGCTGTCCCCCGGCACGCCCGTCGGCCCCGGCGAGGTGGGCGTCTTTTCTGCCGTCGGCCGCACGCTGATCGAGGTCCATCGCCGACCACAGGTGACCGTGCTGTCGACGGGCGATGAGCTGGTGCCAGCCGACGTCGCGCCGGGACCTGGCCAGATCACCAACAGCAACTCGCACGCGCTGGCCGCGCAGATCCGCGAAGCCGGCGGCGAGCCGCGCCTTTTGCCCATCGTCAAAGACGATCCAGCCGCCATGCGGGCTGCCTTTGCCGAGGCGCTCATGGCCGATGTGGTCGTCTCGTCAGGAGGCGTCTCGGTGGGCCAGTTCGACTATGTGCGCGATGTGCTGGCCGAGCTGGGTGCCGTCGAGCAGTTTTCCCGCGTGGCGATGAAGCCGGGGAAGCCGCTGACGTTTTCGTATATTAACCAAGGAACAGAACCTAGGTTCCGACGCGTGCTGTGGTTCGGCCTGCCCGGCAACCCCGCCTCGTCGATGGTCAGCTTTGAGCTGTTCGTGCGCCCGGCCCTACGCCGCCTGTGTGGCCTGCCCGAGTCCGCGGTGCAGCGTCCGCGCGCCTGGGTGACGCTGGCCCAGCCCATCGAGCCCGATCGCAGCCGCCTGCACTTCACGCGCGCCCGCGTCGAGCGCCGCAGCGATCCGGCGTTGTCTGGGACGCCCTCGACCAGCGATACGCTGTGGGCCACGCCGCTCGCTTGGCAGGGCTCGGGCATGCTGCGCTCGATGCTGGGCGTACAGGCGCTCTTGCACATTCCGCCTGGAAACAGTCCTCTTCCCGTCGGAGCGCGCGTTCAGGCGACCCTGCTTTCCCTGATCTGATGCGCAACACGGCCCCGCGGCCAAGCATGTGTCGTCTTCCCTGGTCCCTTTTTCCCCTTCGGAACCCCCATGACTGAGACCCAATTCACCGTCGCTGCTCACGAAGAAATCATGCGACTCGATCAGTACCTGGTCCGCCACACGGGGCTGTCGCGCGCCGCTGTCGTGCGCCTGATCGAGGAAGGCCAGGTGCGCATCGACGGCCGCGTTGGCCGCAAGGGCGCCATGGTGCAGCCTGGCCAGCGCGTTCAGCTTGCGCAGCCCGCCAGCGACCCGCGCGGCACGCCGCCTGTGCCGCAGCCTGAGCTTGCGCTTTCGGTGCTGTATCAGGACGCGCTGATTGTCGTCGTCAACAAGCTTCCCGGCTGCGCCACCCACCCGCTGCGACCGGGCGAGCGCGGCACGCTGGCCTCGGCCTTGGTGGCCCGCTTTCCCGAGTGTGCCCAGGCCAGCCCAGAAGCGCGCGAAGGCGGCGTCTGCCATCGCTTGGACACGTACACAAGCGGCGCGGTCATCGCGGCGCGCAGCAGCGCAGCGTGGCATGCGGTGCGCACCCTGTTTCGCGAGGGCCAGGTTGAAAAGACCTATCTCGCCGTGGTCTGTGGCGAGCCAGCGCAGGACGAGTTTGAAGTGACGCAGCCACTGCTGCCGGCCCCAGGCACCGATCGCCACCGCCGCGTCATCGCGGCCGAGACGCCCGAGCAGGTCTATCACCCCGACGCGCTCGACGCACAGACGCGCTTTACGGTGCTGCGGCGCGGTGACGGCGTGGCCTTGCTGCGAGCGCATACAGCGACGGGGCGACGGCATCAGGTGCGGGCTCACCTGTCCTGTGTCGGTCTGCCGCTGCTCGGGGATGAGCTATACGGCGCGCCGCCCGCGTCGACGTTGGCCGCCGCCGATCTGCAGGGGTACTTTTTGCACGCCGATCGCGTCCGCTTGCCCAAGCTGGATGCCCGCGCGGTTCCCGTCGCTGGTGGTGCGCGACTGAGCGTCGAAGCGCCGCTTCCCGCGCAGCGCCAAAGCTTGATCGAGCGCCTATTTCCCCGCAGCTAAGGAGTCGGTTCATGCCTTCCCGTCTGCACCCCGTCCACGCCGCACTGAGCGCGCTTCTGTTGATTGGTTCGCCGGTCGCTGCCGAGCCTCCTCCCGCGCCGCCTGCTCAGGGAGCCGGCGCCAAGACCTCGCCGAAGCCAGCCGATCCGCCGGGCCACGCCGGGGGCCATGGCAAAGGTCCAGCCGCTGGGCATGGGCCGGCCGTTGAAACGGGCGGGCACCACCATGCCCATGGCGGCATGCCGCATCGCTTTGAAAAAGCCGCCGACTGGGTTCAGCGCTTTGAAGGCCCCGAGCGAGAGGCCTGGCAGAAGCCAGCGCAGATCGTCGCGGCGCTGGGCGATATCACCGGCAAGACCGTCGTCGATCTGGGCGCCGGAACCGGCTATTTCCTACCGTATTTGTCGCGCGCCGTTGGTGACAAGGGAAAGGTGCTGGCCGTCGACATTGAAGCCGACATGGTCCGCCACATGAAGGAACGCGCCGTGCGCGAGGGCCTAAAGAACGTCGAAGCGCGACAGAGCACCGCCGACGATCCAGCCCTGGAACCGAGCAGCGCCGATCGCGTGCTGATCGTCGATGTGTGGCATCACGTGCCGCAGCGTCCGGCCTTTGCCAAAAAGCTGGCGGCGGCGCTGCGTCCTTTAGGCGCGCTGTTCATCGTCGACTTCAAGCTCGATAGCCCGCGCGGCCCGCCTCGCAAGCACAAGCTTGGTCCCGAGCAGATCATGGCGGACCTCAAAGCCGCGGGCCTTTTCGCTGAGCTTGCCAAGGTCGATCTGCCCGATCAGTACGTCGTCACCGCTCGCATCGCGACCAAGCCCGCATCGCCGCAGTAGACCTCTTGCGCGAGCAGCCTGCGCTCGGCGGTTCGCTGCGACGAGGGCGGTAGGCCCGGCTTCGCGGGGTTTTGAACCGGGCAGCCCGCTGCGTGGGTTGGCTCGACAGCGCGCGATCTTGCCCGTCGCTGATGACACCCGCTTGCACGATCTACGGCGCTGGCAGCTAGATAGGTAGCGGGCCGATCTGGCGCGTGACGATGCGATACAGATCGTACGCGCGTGATCGACGCGGATGTGGTCGCGGCCAAGCGAGACGGAGTCCCATGAAGAAAAAGCACGAGCATCGACGCGGTCCCGAGCAGGCGAGCTATCACCACCTGGAAGCGCAGGCCGCCTTGCTTCTTCTGGAAGTGGATGCCGCCATCGGACTCAGCGAGGAAGAGGCGCAGCGTCGGCTTCTGCGCTTCGGGCCCAATCGCATTCGCAGCGCTCAGGGACCGAGCGCGCTTGTGCGCTTCCTGTCGCAGTTTCGTCAGCCGCTGGTCTACATCCTGCTGTTTGCAGGGGCCGCGACCTTTCTGCTGCGCGAGTGGGTCGATGGCGGCGTGATTTTGGGCGTGGTGCTGCTCAACGCGATCATCGGCTTCATCCAAGAGCAGCGCGCCGAGCACGCGCTGGCTGCGCTGAGCCGACTGGTTGCGACCGAGGCGACGGTACGCCGCGGTGGACAGCGCCTGCGCATAGCAGCCGAAACGCTGGTGCCCGGCGATATCGTGCTTTTGCAGTCGGGCGATCAGGTGCCAGCGGATCTGCGCCTGATCGAAGTGCGCAGCTTGCGCGTCGATGAGTCGCCGCTGACTGGCGAGTCCGTCCCCGTCGACAAGCACAAGGAACCGCTGCCGCAGGATGCCGTCTTGGCCGAGCGGCGCAACAGCGCCTATGCCGGAACCCATGTCACGTATGGCCAAGCCACGGGCGTGGTCTGGGCCACGGGCGATCAGACGGAAACGGGGCGAATCGCGGGACTTCTGATCGGCACCACCGATCTGGCGACGCCGCTTACGCGCAAGATCGCCGCGTTCAGTCAGCTGCTCTTGTGGATCATCTTGGCGCTGTCGGTGCTGGCCTTTGTGATGGGCGTGCTGCGCGGTCATCCCATCTCGCAGATGCTGATGGCCGCGGTGGCGATCGCCGTCGGTGCCATCCCCGAGGGCCTGCCGGCCGCCGTGACCATCACGCTGGCCGTGGGTGTGGCGCGCATGGCGCGGCGCCAGGCGATCATCCGCAAGCTGCCGGCCGTCGAGACCTTGGGCAGCACCACCGTGATCTGCTCGGACAAGACGGGGACGCTGACCCAGAATCAGATGACGGTGCAGCAGATCTTCGCGGGCGGTCAGCGGTTTGATGTGTCGGGATCTGGGTACGATCTGCAAGGCGAGCTGCGCAGGTCCGGGCAGCCCGTTGAGGTGTCTGCGCAGCACGCGCTTCTTGCGTGCTTGAAAGCCGGCGCGCTGGCCAATGACTCGACGATCACGCGCCGGCCCGAGGGCTGGCATGTCGACGGAGATCCAACGGAGGCTGCGCTCTTGGTGGTGGCGCAAAAAGCGGGACTTGCGCTTGCGGATCTGCACAGCGCACACCCGCGCGTCGATAGCGTGCCGTTTGAGTCCGAGCATCAGTTCATGGCCACGCGTCACGCGCACCGCGACACGCACATGATCTATTGGAAAGGCGCGGTCGAGCGAGCCTTGGAGCGCTGCACGCACTGCATGCTCCCCGACGGATCGCTCGGGCCCATCGAGCCCGAGGTCATTCGTCAGGTGGCAGAGGAGATGGCGAGCCGCGGGCTGCGTGTGCTGGCCTTTGCCGGACGGGAAACCGATCACGATGCGAGCTTGTCGCATGCGCACGTGCGTACGGGCCTCGTCTTTTTGGGGCTGCAGGGCATGCTCGATCCGCCGCGGCAGGAAGCCATGCTCGCGGTGCAGGCGTGTCAGCAGGCGGGCATCCAGGTCAAGATGATCACGGGTGATCATCCGCTCACCGCACGCGCCGTCGCTGAAAAGCTCGCGATTCAGTCCCCGCTTCCATCTGAAACCTTGAGCGTCTGCACCGGCCGCATGCTTGAGAGCATCTCTGCCAGCGAGCTTCCTGAGCGGGTCGAAAAGACCGCGGTGTTTGCGCGGGTCGCGCCCGAGCAGAAGCTCGCGCTGGTCAAGGCTCTGCAAGCGCGCGGACACATCGTGGCCATGACGGGGGACGGCGTGAACGATGCACCTGCGCTGCGTCAGGCCGACATCGGCATCGCCATGGGCCGCAGTGGCACCGACGTCGCAAAAGGGGCCGCGGCCATGCAGCTTCTCGACGACAACTTCGCGACGATTCAAGCCGCCGTGGAAGAGGGACGCGGGGTCTTCGACAACCTCACCAAGTTCATCATCTGGACCCTGCCCACGAATACCAGCGAAGCGCTGGTGATGATCGCCGCGATCGTCTTGGGCACCGCGCTGCCCGTTCTGCCGGTGCAGCTTTTGTGGGTGAACATGGCGACCTCGCTGTTCCTGGGGTTGACGCTGGTCTTCGAACCAAAAGAGCCCGGCCTGATGCAGCGACCGCCGCGGCCTCCCAACCGACCGATCTTGACGTTTCCGATGTTCATGCGGACCGGCCTGGTCGCACTGATCACGCTGGCCGGAGCCTTTGGGCTGTTCTTATCAGAGCAGCAGCTGCATGGCGCCAGTCTGTCGGCTGCGCGCACGATCGTCATCAACGTCATCGTCGCGGTCGAGGCCGCGTATCTGCTGAGCTGTCGATCGCTGCTGCATCCGCCGACGCACATCGGGCTGTTCAGCAACCGCTGGATCTGGCCCGGCATCGTGGGGATGCTGGTCGCTCAGCTCTTGTTCACGTATGCGCCGCTGATGAATCGCCTGTTTCATACGACGCCGATCAGCGTCGGGGCCTGGCTGCGCATCGCGGCTGTGGCCCTGGCTGCGCTTTTGATCGTCGAGCTTGAAAAGTGGCTGCGCTGGCACTTCCGCGATCGCTTTCCGCACTCGGCCAGGGACTAAGCAGCGCTGCGCGGGGAAACCAGACAAAGCGTGGCGAGTGCGCCGTCGCTGGAAGCTTCTATTCGTAGGTCACGGTGACGCTGTTTGGCTCGGCGAAAAAGGCCGGCAGCCGCAGCGGCGCGCGGGGTGGGCGCTTCCAATAAATCTCGCGGCGCAGCCGGGCATTGCGCCCCGAAAGAATCCTGCGTCGCTGCTGCTCGGCGAGCTCGTTGATCTTGGCCAGCGTCGGAAGCGGCGACGAAAATGCCACCAGCAGCGGATCGCTGCGCAGCGTCATCGCCAGATCGATGGCCATCGGCGAGCGACTCCGCGACGGCGGGCTTGGCATGCGGGGGGGCTGGGTCGTCCAGGCTTCGCCTGGCAGCACGATCTGCTCGCGCGTCGGCCGCGGCTGCGGTCGCAGAAGGGGCTTGCCGGGGGCGGCGCTGGGGGACGAGGTCTCGACGGCGCAGGCGCAGACGGCGCCTTCCAGGACGCGCAGCATAAGCCCTGGGTTTTTCACGCCAGGAGCGCTGCCTGATGCGGGCAGAGCTTCGACCAGATAGGTCGTGCCCTCGGGAAGAAAGGCGCGCGTCGCGGTTAGGACGGCGATGCCACCGACCATGCGATCGGCGACGACCAGCACACGGCCGCGGTGCAGCAGGATCTGGCGCTGCGCGGCCACGATCGACACCTCGGTGTCGGGGCCCAGACGCAGCAGGCTGCCGTCGGCAAAGCGCAGCTCGACGCGGCTTGCGGGCTGGCTCGATGTGCGCAGCCATGCACCGGCCGAGAGCGTCATTCCCGTCGTCAGCGGGCGAAGGGGCGATGCCGCGCCAGCCACCTGGGCATCCCGCATCGTGGCCTCGCCGGCAAGCTCGCGCACCTGGGCTGGACCCAGCGACACAATGCGCTCGTCGCGGGGCGTGGGTACCGGCACGCGCACAAGGGGCGCATTCGGCCCCGCCACAGCCGGCGCCGGCAGCGTCGCAAGCCCAAAAAGCAGCGCCAAAAGGCCCGAGCGCGTCATGTGCTGGGCCCACATTCCAGCCCGACGCGGCGACGGGCGTTCACGCAAGAAGAGCTGCCGGCAGTGAACTCGCGACATGTGTTTGGCCGATCGCCATAGATCGTACAGCCGTAGGGGCCTTCTTTGGGGCCGGCCAGCGCCGCGCAGCGCTGTAGCTCGGGGTTGCGACGAAGCTGCAGCAGCTTGCCCTTCTGCTCGACGAGGTGCGGGTGGCGTACGGTGACTGGCTCGCGCCGCGAGATCTCGACCAAGTCATAGGCGTGACGGCAGCACGCACCGCAGCGCTGACAGTCCAGGTGGTCGCGATGCAGGGCGCAGGCTGCGGCGTCCGCCGGAATGGGGCGCCCCGGCTCGTCAGAGTCCGAGCTGAGCTGGCAGCGCCACGAGCCGCGTCCGCGCAGAGGCGCCGTGGCATAGGCGCAGGTCTCGCACGTGGTTCCCGTCGGAGCGGCAAAGATGCCATCGCTCATCGGTAGGCCGCTTGGGTGACGTGCCGGGGCAGGGCTTAGCCGCCACAGCGTCGGCAGTGGTGCCGCAGGCAACCCCAGAGCTTGCTCGGCATCATAGACTTTTCCGTCGCTGGCCAGGCTTCGCGAGAGGGCGACGTGAATGTCCGCGGTGGCGCGCAGTGCCGTCTGCAGCGGGCGACGAAACGGCGGTCGCATGGCCTGGGCCAGCGCCTCGCGCGCCAGTCCCTGCGATGGGTCATACGGTCCGTCGGTCAGCGGGTCAGGGCCCAGCGCGTCGTAATAGGTGCGAAAGTCCGTCGTCGGGCCCAGCAAGCGACGCAGCCCGTGTGGCCGCAACAGGGCCGCCTGCACGCGCAGGCAGGCGTATTCGCGAAGGAAGTCGCCGCGCTTTTCGGCCTCGTCCATGTCGTTGCACAGGCCCCAGTCGGGCAGGGCAAAGCTGCGGGGTCCCTGCACCAGCGCATGACAGAGCTCGTGCAAGATGATCTGCGCCAGGCAGTCGTCGGCATCTAGCTCGCTGTCGGGGGCGATGCTCAGGTGGCCTTGGCCGTCGGTGGTGGCATAGCCGTGCGGGCTGCGACGAACGGTAAGCCCAAGCTCTGTTGCGGCGGTCAGCCAGATGTGGCTCAGCGGGTCGATGTAGCGCGCCGCGACCGAGCGCGACAGCAACGAGGAGGATGGTTCAGACATCGCAAAGCGTCCTGCGTAAACGGCGCGCGAGGGTAACGCGGTCCGCGATGGCAGCGACGAGGAAAAACAAACATGCAATTAATAGTGATTTTTATTACATAATTTTTCTGCATTCGATTGTTTGCGATCGGCATGAGGGGGCGAATCAAGCGGACAGCCGACGGGCGCACGCTCGCGGCGGGGGCAAAGCGCTGGCTCTGGGCCTTGGCCATGGTGGCGGCCTGTGGCTCGGCTTCGGCGCTGCATAGGGCGCATGCCGAAGGGGCGCTGGCGCTCTTGTCCCCGGTGGCGCGGGCACACTTGGAAGCGCCGCCGAACGAGAAGCCGTACAACGTCCGTCTGCACTTTCTGAAGTCGAACGAGCGTCGTCACGACCTGTTCTTTTCGGCGCTGCGCGGCATCGGCGGTGGCTATCTGGGCGTCGGGGCCGACCAGAACTACACGCTGGCGGCGGTGGCTCGCGCCGATGTCATGTGGCTGGTCGACATCGACGGAGACGTCATCGACTGGCACCGCATCTATGCCGCGCTGATCCCGATTGCTCCGACGGCGGCGGACTTGTCGACGCTGCTCACCGGGCGACGTGATGCCGATGTCCAGGCCGCGCTGCGCTCGCGCTGGGATGCGGCCGAGGCGGCGCGCCTGTGGCCCGTCTATCTGCGCTATCGCGGCTATCTTTTGAACCACGTCGCCGTCGAGCGCGAGTACAAGTGGCGCGGCGCGCCCGCAACGTGGCTTTCGGATCCGACGCTGTACCAGCACATCCATCGACTGATGAGCGAGCGCCGCGTCGTCTCACGCGTCGGCGATCTGCACGGCGAGCGCACCGTCATCGCCATCGGCGCCTCCGCCCAAGCCGCCGGCATCAAGCTGCACACCATCTACCTTTCCAACGTCGAGCAGTGG
>JAEUJZ010000020.1 GCA_016794505.1 Myxococcales bacterium | reverse complement strand
CGGTTTTCCTCTCGCATCCCCCGGCGCTGTCAAGCGCCCCTCCGCGCGAGGCCGCGCCCTCCTCCACAGCGCAAGACATCCTTCTCCCCTCGCCCCATACATCGACCCCCCCAAGCTGAGCAACCTCCCATTCTCGTGGGGCCCGCACGTCCGCAACCCATGGGCCGAAAAGAAAGCCGCCGAACCGAAAGAAACCCCCGCCTGGATCTGGACGCTCCTCGGCGCCATCGATCCCATCCTGCGCGAGGACGGCTGCGTCTGGACCGATCCGACACCGCGCCAAGCTTCATACAAATGGTTCTGCATCGGAAAACCAGACCCGCAGAACCCAAACATGATCCTTCTCGATAGCGGCGGCCGTCTGCCCGTCGGCACGCACCTGTGGGAACACGGCACATCGCTGCGCATCAACGACGGAACGAAAGTCGCGGAGATTCCGCTGACTGCGCGCTTGCACAAAGCCGTCCTCGACTACGTCGACGGCTTGATGCGACATGAGCCGGATCCGAAGCTGTGCGAAGGGAAGCTCGATCCGATTCCGCAGGGCATTGATGCAGGCTGGGCTTCCGTCGTTGCGAACGATGACTTCGGCGGGCGTGCCGCCGTGCTCGGGATGCAGATCTATCGCGAGATCACGTGCAACCCGGAAGCGCAGTCGTCGATGCAGATCCTGTCGCTGATCGGAAAAGTGGGCGGAAAAGGACCGCTGCGCACCAAGCCAAGCCTCGCAGAACACATCGATCCGCCGCTTAAGCCAGGGCAGGTGCATCACGCGATCTCGCGGCGGGTGCATCGAGCCTTGGAGAAACATGAACTCTTACAAGGTCGGTATCAGCCGCGGGATCCACGCTGGGTCTTGCGGGCGGGAGATGGCGATGCCCACCGCGGGTACCAAAGCTGGCACCGCGAACTCGATGATGAGATCGAGCAGTGGCTACAGCGAAAAAAACAGGCGACACCGGAGGAGTTCGAGGCGTATCTACGCTCGCTATATGAGCGTCCCGAGCTGAAGCAGCGCTTCCCCAACGGGTTTGAAGCCATCCAGAGAGAGCAGTTGAAATGAAGAAGATCTATCTGCTGAAGCATACCGACCCCAGCTATGCGGCCACGACGGATTTCATCCAGGGCGACCCATTTAATACCTTGCCGGCGCGACGCTGCCCGGCCTGCGGCGGTCCGGTGAGCATGCGACCCTGGGCGCCACCGTTCCGCGCCGAGCTAGCGACCTGGGGCAAACGCTTCGGCGACATGGCCTTTGGTCCCGGTGGCGACATCCTGATCAGCGAGCGCTTCAAAGATCTGTGGCTGAAGTCGGGATTGATTGGTTTGGAAGGATTTGAGCCGGTAGAGATCGTGAAGGTGGTGCGGCGTGGCAAGCGCTTCAAGGACGCACCGCCCGCGTACTTCCGCGTCGTGGCGCAGCCCTCGCAGGCGGCGTTTGACTCGGTGGCCTCGGGGGAGCAGTGGCTGGAGCCGTCGTCGCCGCGCTGCGAGGTGTGCCGCGAAGGCGGGAATTCCAAGGGCTGGGAGCGGATTGTGCTGGAAGAAGAACCACGCGAAAACATCTGCACGGTGCGCGGCTTCGGCGAGGTGCTGGTCGACGAGCACTTCAAGCGGTTTATCGAGGAGAATGGGCTGTTGAATTGCCCGCTCGTGCCGGCGGAGGAAGCGGCGCACTGGTTTTAAGGGGCGGCGGACGCGACGCAGCCGAACACGCGCAGCCCCCAAACAAGCTGCCCGGCCCGCGCCGCTTTTCGCTTCGCGAGAACGAAGAACGCGGCGGACATATCCTGCAGCGGCACGTCGGGAAGACGGAAGAGCAGCTTCGGCAGCGATTGGAGGATGAGCCGCACTTGAAGACCGCGTCTTCATTTCGGGATGAAGCGACGGCGGAACGGGCTATTTCAACCGCGCTCGAAAGGAATCAAGCAGCCATTGAACAGTGGCTCAAGCGACCGATAACGGCCCTCGAAATCCTATTCAAAGAGGAGACGAGCCTAGGGATTGCACTCGATCGTGGTGTGTCCACGGCTCGATCGAGCAACATCGCCCAAATCGTCCTGAAACCTGATTCAGGTGGAAGATTTTATGTCCTTACATCCTACCTTCGATGAGTTAAGCTGCTTCTCAGCGGAATACAGCGCCCTTTCAACCCTGCTTGCACTCTTTTGGGACCCCAACGGCAAGACCGATGCCGAGATCACAAAGGAAGTCATTCAGGAGTACGCTGCAAGTTGGTTTGAGCAGGTCATAATCGACGGTCAGCGCTTCCTAAATCAGCGAGAGTTACCGATGTGCCTGATCAGCAGTGGCGCGAATCGCTGGCTGCCCACCGAGGCCGCAGAGCGGCAGTGGCTGCAGACTTTGCTGGATCGCGTGCAGGCAGAGCTAGATGCGCGCGAGGCGGGGGCGAAGCGAGCGTAAGAAATGGGTATGGGGTAGCGCTTGGGTTGATCCATACTACTTTTTGTCGAAGACACTTATTTCTATATGATACGGAGTGATTACATGACGTTGCTGTCTAGTGTGATTCGATGAAATATGTGATTTGATCCTGTATCCAGAATAGATGGATAGCAGCATCGCTCGTGGAGGGTTTATTGGCAGCGAGCGTTGAGAAACGGATTGGCGTCGTTCGCTAGGCGTACGGTATGCAGACAAGATCCTCATCGTACATTCGAATACCCGCCACCCTCTCGGAGACCAGCGGACCTCATGGTCAACATCGATCTTTGATGCACCTACATGTAACCATCCGGCATTCGAATTAGTTCGATCGTAAGGGTCACGGTGGTTGATATATTTTGTTCTATGTCGATTACGCGCTGTTTCGTCTCTCGCCAGCCAGGGCGGCCCTCTCGCCAGCCAGAAGAAGCGCCCGTGCAGCGGATGAGCTCAGAGAGCGTGCCCGCCACATCGCCAGCGGCTGACGTTCAGCTGGCAATGCCTCGTTTCAAGGCGATGAATATCCTGCCCAGTGCGTCGGCCACAGGCCGTCTGCCAGCGGGTCTTCAGGCTGGGATCGAGCAGCTATCAGGGATCTCGGCTTCCGATGTGCGGGTCCACTATGGTTCGGCACGGCCGGCGGAGCTTGGCGCGGCGGCCTATACGCAGGGGCGTGACATCTTCGTGGCAAAAGGGGCCGAGCGCCACCTTCCACATGAGGCCTGGCACGTCATTCAGCAGAAGCAGCGCCGGGTGCCCATTACGATGGAAATGCAGGGGATCGGCATGAACCAGGACCGGCGACTTGAGAGCGAAGCGGAGACCATGGGGGACCGTGCCGCCACCCTGGGTCGACACGGCGCGGGCAGGATGAGTCCGACCGCCTTGCGACCACGACAGCTTGACCTGCCTGCCACCAGTCCGGTCCAGGGCTTTTTTGACCCGAATTTCGACGATAAGAACATAATCAATGCCAATAACTACATAACAACAAACGGAAGAGTCATTATGAATAAATATAAATCTCTGGCAAATGGCAATAATGCCAATAGTAAATATATAAGCAATTTATTTCTTGTGAACGATCTAGGAAATTCATATAAAGTCTGGAAAGAAAGACAAGACGCTTTAAATGCGAAAGAGGTCATCCGCGTCCTGAACCAGATGGAAGAAGCGACGATGCGTGCACAGGTTGTTTCAGTCGAAAACATAAAATTTGGTACTGAGTTCACATTTACGGATGAGCACAAACAGAAAACAAACAACAAAAAGTACGAAGACAACAGACTCATTGCGAAGCTAAGATTAAACGAAGTCATTGCAAATAAAGATGAATCTAAGGATGATCCGCAGAAACCGTATCAAGACGAGGCCAATAGATTACTTAAAGCATGGAAGAGCGATGTAAATTTGTGCCAAATTCCTAACCTGAACGTAAACATTACGGACGTTGTAGGAAAAGACCAAAGCGGCAATATCAATGCGGCAAGATTTGAATATCACCGCAATAGCAACAACAGCAACAACGCAAATAGCAATCCCCTTGTTTGGTACTGGATCCTCGATCTCGATGACGGCTGCTTCGAGACCCAGACGATGCCCTCATCTATCACGGAGCTGAGCCAACCTGAGCAAAAGGATATCATTGAGAAGCATATTTTTGGAGTCGCACAGAAACTTGGTCTTAAGCCAGATCCAAAGATCGGTGGTGGCCATATCTCTGTCGATGTGGCGAGCTCGGTTGGCGGCAGCCCAGTGATGCTGATCGATCTCTTACATACACTCGAAACAGGATACAATGAATGGCAGGGTTTCTTCAAAGATCAGGATAGGCAGAATGCGCCGTGGATGATAGAACAAAATACGAATGAAGCCGACACTGCACAGATGTATCTGGGAGCTCTTGCGGAAATTAAGGAAGGAGTCGAAAAGGGCAACCTTGATATGAAGATGATGGTTGACGAATTATCCAAATTTATCAAGCAGGTCAAGAATCCAGAAGTCGAGAAATTAAAAAAGAGCCAGAATCGGAACATCCGAGATGCCGCGCAGCATCTCGCAGATGAACCCGTTCACAATCAAGCGGTAAATATCGAGCATGTCACGGATCCTGGTGGTCAGGCTCGCATTGAGCTTCGTCGAATTAGCGCCCAGAATAGCTATCAAGAATTGATGAAACAACTTGACTTCATCTCGAAACTCATCGAGGAATCACGTAGAAAATATGGCCAATAGCAACGGGCTGATGGTGGCATGTGGTGGGATCGGCTCGACATGGACGCAGCCGCCGAGGGACCAACGTGCGTGAGCGGTCGGGTGAAGTGCGGGAGCGGGTCGGTGAAGTGCGTGAGCGGGTCGGTGAAGTGCGTGAGCGGGTCGGTGAAGTGCGGGAGCGGGTCGGTGAAGTGCGTGAGCGGTCGGGTGAAGTGCGGGAGCGCGGCTCGAAGTGCGTGAGCGGGTCGGTGAAGTGCGGGAGCGCGGCTCGAAGTGCGTGAGCGGGTCGGTGAAGTGCGGGAGTGGTCGGGGGAAGTGCGGGAGCGGTCGGGGGAAGTGCGGGAGCGGTCGGGGGAAGGGCGGGAGCGGTCGGGGGAAGGGCGGGAGCGGCGTGGTGAAGAGCGGGAGCGGCTGAGGGGGGCGTGGGGGCGTGATAGGCTCGCGCGTGGATGGGAAAGACGCACGACATTCTGCGGAGCAAGCTGCGCAAGCTGATGATCTTGATTGCGCTGTTTGCCTTTGTGCCGAGCGCTCTGCTTTTGACGGTGGGCGTGCTGATCTTGGTGCTGGGGCATGCGACGCGCGACTTTATCTTTGGCGTGCTGACGCTGGGACTGACGGTGACGCTGGTGGTGGGGGTGGCGGCGACGGTGCTTTATGTGCGACGCGAGTCGTCGGTGGCGCAGCTTCAGACCGAGTTTGTCAGCAAGGTGTCGCACGATCTGCGGACTCCGTTGACCAGCATCCGGCTGTTTGTCGAGGCGCTGCAGAGCGGACGGCTGACCGACCCGGAAAAGATCCAGCAGGCGCTGGATATCTTGGTGACCGAGACGACGCGGCTGTCGGCGATGATCGATCGCTTGCTGGGCTGGGCGCGTATGGAAGCGGGCAAGCGCAGCTATCGCATGGCGGAAGAGGCGCCCTCGCGCATCGTCGAGGACGCGCTTTCGGCGTTCAAGCTGCAGCTTGTGATGGACGACGTGAAGCTGACGACGGAAGTGCAGCCGGACCTGCCGACGATCGAGGTCGATGTGGAGGCGGTGACCGAGGCGCTTTTGAACCTGCTGCAGAACGCCTACAAGTACACGGGGCCGCAGAAGATCATTCAGCTACGCTGCGTGCGCCGCGCGGGGCACGTGGTGTTTTCGGTCAGCGACAACGGGCCCGGCATTCCCAAGACGGAACAGCGGCGGGTGTTTGAAAAGTTCTATCGCCTGACGCGACCGGAAGTCGCGATGCAGCCGCCGGGCACGGGGCTGGGGCTGTCGATGGTCTATCACATCGTTGCGGCGCATGGCGGCATCACATCGGTCGACAGCGAGCCGGGACATGGCGCGACGTTTTCGATTCACCTGCCGATCGAGATGACGCGCAGCACACGCAAAGCGCGGGAGCGAGCGCGATGACCAGCAGCGATCGCGTCTTGGTGGTGGAAGACGATCCGAGCATCCGCAAGGCGCTGCAGATCAACCTGCAGCTTGAGGGCTATCAGGTCTTGGCGGCCGAAGACGGAGAAGAGGCGCTGCAGCTATGCAACCAAGCCGCGGGGCTGCCGGATCTGGTGCTGGTCGATCTGATGCTGCCGCGGCTTTCGGGGCTGGATGTCATTCGCGAGCTTCGCCTGCGCGATCAGGACCTGCCGATCGTCGTGCTGTCGGCCAAGGATCAAGAAGGCGACAAGGTGCTGGCGCTGTCCTTGGGCGCGGATGACTACATCACCAAGCCGTTTGGTCTGGCCGAGCTTTTGGCGCGCGTGCGGGTGGGGCTGCGGCGCGGCAAGCGACAGCGCAGGCAACCGGCTGCGACGGGAAAAACCGGGGGACGCATCCAGATCGATCTGGCAGGTCGGCGCCTGTTGGTGGCGGGTGAAGAGGTCGAGACCACGGCAAAAGAGTTCGATCTGCTGCATCTGTTTATGGGGCATCCGGGGCAGGTGCTAAGCCGCGAGCAGATCATGGAGCGGGTCTGGGGCGAGCACTGCACGCTGCGCACGATCGACAACTTTGTGCTGCGCTTGCGCAGCAAGATCGAAGCAAACCCCGAGACGCCCGCCTTGATCGAAACGGTGCGCGGCATCGGCTATCGCTACAACCCCGAGCGCTGAGGCGGCGCGCGTTGCGCTCGATTAGGGCGCGGCTTTATTGCGCCATGCTGCCAGGTCGCGAATGCCGGGGCCTGTCCAGCCTTCGATCAGATCGGCCCAGGCGCGGCGGGCATTTTTCCCGAGGGTGGCTTCATAGCGATCGCCGATATCGCCCGCGCGATAGGCATCGCCTTGCGCGGCTTCAAACAGACCGACCACGACCAGGTTTTGCGCGGGGTCGTCTCCGTGGGTGAGCACGTGCTCGATGGCCGCGAAGACGCCCGGCACAAAGGGCGCGCGGCAGCCGCTTTGGAACGCCGCGAAGTGACGATGGCCAAGCTCGGCGATGCCGGGGTAGTCAAGCCAGGCAGCGCGCCTGCGCTCGCGAAACAGATGGGACGCAAAGCGCGGCCAGACGGCGGCAAAGCAGGCGAGGGCGCCGTCATGGCCGCGGGGCTGTGGTGGCAACGGCCGAGACGGCTCGCGTCCCGGCGGCGGCAGCGAGAGGCAGGCGGCGAGCGCGCTGGGCAGGTGCGAGGGATCGACATAGCCGTGCTGCGCAGCCCAGCGCAGGATGGCCCAGGTCTTTTTGCGCGAGCGCCAGCCCCGTCGACCGCGTGGCGCCGGCAGCAGGCGGACGAGCAGCGCGGCGCGGGCTTCCATCGCGATCGCCGGATGCACCAGCGCGCAGCACACGGCATCGTGCGCGTCATAGCGGCGCGAGGTCTTGGAGCCACGCCGGGTATCGCCGCCATACTGCGCGCTCGCGGTCTGGATCAGCGCCGCGGCGTCAAAGACTCCGGTCGAGGCGAGAAGCAGCCGCGCGAGCTTGGCCCTGGGCCGCGGAAACAGCCCCGGCCACACCACCTGCCCCGGCGAGCCTTGGGCCGCGATGTGAAGCTCGGCAAGCTCGCCCTCGCTCACCTGGGGCAGGGGCCCCCGCGGTGGAAACGGCGAGCTCGCAAGGAACGAAGCGAGGGTCGCGATGGGACCTAGCTCGACTTCTTGCGCGAGGCCATGACCGCCTGGAAGGTGGCGTCGCGCTCGGCCCAGATCTTCTGCACGGTGGGGCGCTCGCCGAGGAGCTTCATGTAGCCTTCGACCTGCGGGATGCCGACCAGGATGTCTTCGCCATAGATGATCTTGGTGACGAGCGAGATCAGCGGGAAGTGAACGGCGGCGCAGCAGTCGGCCAGCGTGAACTCATTGCCGGCCAGGTACGGGCTGAACTTGGCCAGGTGGGTAACGGCGCGCAGGCCCTTGTCGAGATCGCGCTTGACCTCGGCCTTGGTCTCGTCCGATGCGCTGGCTCCGAACAGCGCCGCACCCAGCAGACGACGGGCGACCAGCTCGATGTGAAGCTCAAGCACCTGGATCAGCTCGCGAACCTTGGCGCGAGCGTATGGATCGGCGGGATACAGCGACTTTTCGGGGAAGCGATCTTCGAGGTACTCGCAGATGACCTGGGACTCACAGATCAGGCCGTGCTCGGTCTCAAGAAACGGAATCTTGCCCATCGGCGAGCGGGCCAGAAGCGCCGCATCCTGCGAGGGGAACACCGAGGCATCGTCCTTGTACTCGATGCCCTTTTCCGCCGCGGCCAAGCGGACCTTGTTGTAGTAGTTGCTGATCGGAAAGCCACAGATCGTGATCATGGGTGTTTGACTCCTTGGGGAGCTTTCAATGTACGGGAAGTTGTCCGCGGAGTGTAGAGGCCCGATTTCAGACGGTACCGCACGAGAATCGGTGTGAACTCGCCTGGCGGGGGCGGTTCTTCATCGCGGTAGTCGAAATAGATGCACAGGCCGCGCGCTTGTGCGCTCTGCGGCACGCGAAGCTGCAGGGTATGAACGCCGCGGGCAAGCTGCAGGCGCAGCGCATCCGCGGTCAAGACAAGCTGCCGCCTCTCGCCGCTGCCATCGTCAGGAGGCGCCGCGAGCGAGCCCACGAGCGCGCCATCGATCCACACCTGCACCAGCGAGCCGCCATCTTTGGGGGCGGGCGTGACCGGCCACTCGGACGAGATACGCAGCTCAAGCTCGACGGCGAGCACGATGTCGTCTGCGGTCAGCGGCGGCGCGGCAAAGCGATACGTCCACTCGCCATAGTCCGCGCCATAGACATGCGAGGCCTTGCCGTCCGTCCAGACGCCCTCGCGTTCCCAGGCGGCGCGGAAAAACGCAGTCGGCGGAATGGCCAAGAGCGCCGAGCCGGGATCGGGACGCGACCAGCTTGCGTGCGGCTGGCTCTGCGGTCCGGCTTTTTCCAGGATGGGATCGTATAGAAGCTGCGTCTGAAGGCCGCTGTGCTGCGCGGAAAGCAGCCGTGGATTTTCGGGACCAAAGACCTCGGGGCCGCCGCGCCGCAGCTCGGCAGCCAGGGTCGAAAGCGCCTGGCGTACGTCGCTGGTGTCGGGGTGATCGATGTGGATGCCGAAGTCGCGGACCTTGTTGCCCCACAACTGATACGGCTCGTACAACCAGACCAAGGCGCCGCTGCCGCGGTTGCGAAAGTGCTGGCGCAAAAAGCGGGTAAACCAGCTCGCGCGGGAGCGGCCGTGTAGCTGCTTGGTTCCGTCGGTGCGAAAGCCGAACTCGCCGATGATGGGGGGCTTCTTTACGACAAAGCGACACAGCGCCGCGCGGTCGTCCAGCAGATCCCAGACGCGCTTTTCGCCCCGGCCGCCGGTAAAGCCCTCGATGCTTTCGGGATAGATGTGGCTGTCGCAGAGGTCGACTTCAGGAAGCTGCTGAACGCGCAGCCACTCGGCGCGCTCGCGTCGCAGCGTATAGCCCAAGGCACCGGCCGAGATCAGGTGGTTCTTGTCGTGCTCGCGGATGAGCGCCGCCATCTCGCGGATCCAGGCGATGCGGGCCCGCTGTCCGGTCTCGCTGAAGATCTGCGACTCGTTCATCAGCTCCCAGCCAAAGATCGTGGGGTCGTCGACATAACGGATGCCGGTGACGGTGTTGCGACGCAGAAGCAGCTTCAGCAGGCCGGCGCGAAAGAACTCGCGCGTGCGCGGGTGCGAATAAAACGCCTCTTGATGCAGGCCCCAGTTTGCGGCGCCGGTCCAGCGCAGATACATCGGCGCCCCGCCATAGTCAGACCAGTTGTTCGACAAGGTCAAAAAGACGCGAATGCCATGCAGTCGCGCGATGGCCAGCACGCGATCGAGAAGCAGATAACTGTCTTCGATGAAGCCATACGGCCCGGCGCGAAAGAGCTGAAATCTGCGCAGCCAGCCGTCGGCGTCTTCCATGCCTTCACCCAAGGCCCAGACGCGCGCCACGGTCAGACCATCGTCGGCGAGCGCGGTGATCAGATCCTGGATGCGAAAGCGATTCACATCGCCGTGCAGCGGATCGATGTTGGCGCCCAAAAAACGAAACGGGCGCTCGCCTAGGACCAGCTCTCCCCGACGCGAGCGTACGAATTCACCGCGGACGATCGGCTCATTTCGCGGCGGTTCATTTCGCGGTGGTTCAGCTCGCGGTGGCTCGCCGCGCCAGGGGTTCTGAGAGCGCTGCAGAGCCTGTGCGACCGCGGTCTGCGCCGCGACACCCGACGTCTGCGCGAGCGCCGCAAAAAAGCACAGCCCCCATGCGATGGCGACAACACGACGAACGCAGCCGTGAACGAGGCGCGGCATCACTTACTGCGCGCGGCGAAACAGGCGATACACCGGCCAGCCCAGAAGCACGATCGCAAGTCCGTAGATCGCGCTCTTTTTGTCGCCTTGCACGATGTACACGACGAAGAACAGCGCCACCGCGATGAACAAAATCGTCGTCGCGGGATAACCCAGCGTGCGATAGGGTCGCTCGGCCGCGGCTTGCTTGCGCCGCAGGATCGGCACGCAGGCGGCAGTCAGCGCCCCGAACAAAAGCGATGCAAACGTCGTGTACGTGAGCAGGTCGTCATAGCGACCCGACACCGTCAGAGCCGCTGACCACAGCGCCAACATCAAGAGCGCGGTGCTGGGAGCCCGCTTGTGGTTCAGCCGTGCCGCACCGCGAAAGAACAGGCCATCTCCCGCCATGGCGTACAGCACTCGCGCTCCGCCGAGGATCATGCCGTTGATGCAGCCAAAGGTGGATACCAAGATGGCCGCGGCGATGAGCTTGGCGCCGGTCTCGCCGCCGGACAGCAGGCGGGCCGCTTGGGCCGCGACGCGATTTTCGGGAATCGCGGCCATCGTCGGCAGCGGGAACAGATACAGATACACGGCGGCTGCCCCGACATAGGTCAGCGTCGTCACCAGCGTGCCCAGAACCAAGGCGCGGGGCAGGCTGCGCTGCGGCTCGCGGATCTCGGATGCGGCAAAGGTGACCGTGCTCCATGCGTCGTAACAGAACAGCGCCTTGCTGGCCGCGACACCCAGCGCTCCCAAGAACAGTGGATGCGTGGCCGTGCTGGGCACCGAGGCCGAAAACAGCGGCGAAAAGTTCGCGCTGCTGCCGCCCGTCGAGCCACCGAAGATCAGGCCAGCCGCCACCAAGGCCCACAGCGCCAGCAGCTTTAGGCCGGTGAAGGCTGTCTGCACGCGGGCTCCGGCTTCGACGCCGCGCATGTTGATATAGGTCAGAACGACAATGGTCAGAAGCGCCACCACCGTCGCTGTGCTGATGTTCACAATCCCCAGCGGTCCCAAGGGCAGCGAGGCCAAGACGTGACTTTCGCCAATTGCCGGAAAGAACACACCCAGGTACTTGGCAAAGGCGATGGCGACGGCGGCGATGAAGCCCGACTGAATCACGAACAGCAGCGTCCAGCCGTACAAAAAACCAGGCAGCGGTCCCAGCGCGCGACGCAGATAGACATACGGACCGCCGGCTTCCGGCATCATCGCGGCAAGCTCGGCAAAGGACAGCGCCCCGAGCAGCGTGTACACGCCCGCCAAGAGCCACAGGCCCAGGTACACGCCTGGAGCGGCAATGTTGCGCGCCATCAGCGACGGAGCAATGAAAATGCCCGAGCCGATCATGCTGCCGACCAAGAGCGCCGCCGCATCGATCACGCTCATGCTGCGCGTGAGTTTCTTGTCTGAAGAAGCCAGGGCTTGTTCCGCTGTCATGGCGATAAAAAATGGGGGAAAGAGGAAGACGGCGCGGCCCGGTCGGCCCCATCGCAAGAGGCCCGGTCTGTAGGCCGCGTCTCGTCGAGGTTGGCCAGGCGATCGAGCTTATCGCAGGCATCCCCCCCGTCTATTTTTTCCTTTGCAACGGACTTGACCGGCTGCGGGGCTGTGGCGATGCTGCCGCGCCATGGTGCCCGTGCTCGTTGCATCGGATGTGAGCGAGTCTGGTTCGTCCCTTCGCGAGCCGCGATTTCCGTACCCCGGCCGCTTCATCGTCTTGGAAGGCATCGATGGCGCCGGAACGACGACGCAGCGCGAGCGCTTGGCAGCATGGCTTGCGGAACAAGGCTACGTCGTTCATTGCACCGCCGAGCCAACGTCGGGCCCGGTCGGCACACTGATTCGTCGCCTGCTTTCGGCGCAGGCCGAGCCGTTTGATCCTGAGGCCATGGCGCTTTTGTTTGCCGCCGATCGCCGCGATCACATCGCTCGCGAGATCCGCCCGCAGCTAGAGCGCGGCGCCATCGTGATTAGCGATCGCTATGTTCTTTCATCGCTGGCCTATCAGACTTCAGCCGGCGTGCCGCGCGATCTGGTGTGGCAAGCCAACCATGGTGGCAGCGGCTTGCATGAGCCCGATCTGACGCTGTTTGTGCAAGTGCCGGTGGCCATCGCCGCCGATCGCCGGGCCAAGCGGGCCAGCGCAAAAGAGATCTATGACGATCTGCCCGTGCAAGAGCGGGTCGCAGCGGCCTATGCCCGCGAGGCGGAAGCCTTGGCAGCGCGCGGCCGGGACTGCCGCTTTATCGACGGAGCCGGCACGCCCGAGCAGGTCGAGACGCTGCTGCGAGCCGCGATCGCAACGATCCTGCCTGCTCTTCCATCTGCCATCGAGACCGGCTCTGCATGATACTGATGCGATGATGCAGCGAGTGGTTGCCTGGTCGGGTGGGGCCTTGCAGACGCGGCTTTTTTTCTGCCTTGCGCTGGGCTGCTTGGGCCTGCCGAACATCGGATGCAAGAGCGCGGGCAGCGATGCAGTGCGCAAGACGTCGCCCCGAGTGACGTGGCCAGCAGAGGCGGTATTTCAGGGCTATCCCGTCATTCACTGTTCGCGCGATGACATCCCTTCGGCCTATGTGCGCGACATGGGCAAAAACGGCCAAAGCGAAGCCGTCGCCCGCGAGTCATATACGACGACGCGAGAGCTTGTGCTGACGACGCTGAACTTGTTTTTGGCCACCGGTCGCTGGGCGGGAGAGCGGGCGCAGATCTCGGCCACGCGCGATCCGCCCCGTCCGGGTGCGCCGAATGAGTGCCGCATGTTCGAATTGGCTCTCGCCGATGAGATCACGCTGCGCTTGCCGCCGAGCGTCAGCGGTGCGCCATACATCGCGCCGATCGCCATGGTGGGTTATGACTACGAGCCGGCTGAGAATGCGAAGAGCGCTGCCCATATCAGCGTACGCATCGCGGCGCTTCTGGCTCGCGGCAATGGGCAGGTGTTGCGCACGCTGGCCGTCGTCGCGCGCAGCCCCGTGGCGCAGATCGCGCCGCACTTTCAAGAGCGCCCCAGCCAAGAGATCGCGCAGGACCTGACGGAACAGCTTGCAAAAAAGCTCGCGCAGGCGCTCGCGGAATAGCGGCTATTCAAACAGCAGGCGCGAATAGCGCTCGACCCAGTCTTCCCCGAAGAGCTTGCGCAGCGGAGCGCGGGTGCGCGGGCCGTTTTGATGGAAGGCCCAAAAGAACTGCTCTTGCGGCGTCTGCGAGCGACCGGGCGGCGCGTCGGCAAGCTCGCTAAGGTACGCGGCCAAGCCCTGCGACAGCGCGGCGAAGCCTTCTTCGACTTGCCGCGGGCGCAGCTTGGCATGCAGGCCATGCGCCGAGCCCAGCTTCGCCGACCACGCAGGTCCAGGACCGCTGCCTAGGCGAAAGAACGTCGTGCGCGCCGACTTCAGCGCCTCGCGCGTCTGCCAGTCTTGGCCATAGACATCGGCATTGACCGAGATGCGCCACGGCAGCGCCATCAGATCCGACGCAAAGCACGGCGCATCCAGATCGGTCTGCGGCAGCAGTGTCAGTGCCAGGCCCTCAAGCACCGTCGGCACAGCGACGTGTGAAAGGACGATCTTGCGCAGCTTGTCGGTGCGAAAGGCCTGTGTGCGAATGCTGCCCAAGCCCAAGGCCGCGCGCTTTTCGGCAAGGTCGGAATCAAGCGGCAGCGGCTCCAAGCTCAGCTGATCGGACAGGCGGGCGCGTAGTCCGGCCACCATGCCTTCGACGTCGACTTCGCGACGGGCCCGCAGGTCTTCTTCCAGCGTGCGGGCGCGGTGCGTGGCCTCGGCCAGAAGCTGCTTGCCCAGCGCCAAGCCGTGGCCAAGCGAGGTCTCGATCTGCTGCCGCAGCGACTGTCCGCGATTCTGCCCAGAGTCATCCATGGCGAACACGCTATCACTGTTTGCGGTCCCAGCGACAGAGCGCGCGTGAGTCGGCTGGCTGCGCGCATTTCGCTTGACCCTGAAACTGGGCACGATGCGAGACTGCCGGGCCCATGCTGCGTTGCTTCTCCGTTTCGAACTATCTGTGCTTTGGCTCACCGCTTACGCTGGATCTGCGTCCCAGCTCAGCGACGGAACAATCGGGTGCATCGGCCTCGGTCGAGCCCCCGCGAATCGTGCTCATTTCGGGCGCGGGTGCGTCGGGTAAGTCGGCGCTGCTGCGCGCCTTGGGCCTGCTGCGCAACCTGACCTTGGCCGGACCGCGGGCCCCGCTGCCTTGCGCCGCGCATCGCTTTTTGCCACCGGGCCCGACGCGGCTAGCCATCGAAGTGCAGATCGAAGCGGCGACTTGGGAGTATGAGCTCTCGTTCGACCCGCAGCAGATCCTGCATGAGCGCCTGTCTGTTCGCGCCGCCCCAGCCGCAGGTCCCGTCGAGACGCGCTCTTTGTTTAGCCGTCGAGCCGGCGAGCCGGGGCGACCTCCGCTCGTCGAGCCGGGAGAGCTATCGCCTGCGGAGGGCAGCCGCCTGCGCTTGCTTGCGCAGAGCACACGGGCCGAGCAGCCGCTCTTGAACGAAGGTCTGCGTCGCGGTCTGCCCTTGTTTGTGCCGCTGGGGATGTGGCTGCGTGATCGCTTGCAGCTTCTTCTGCCCGAGGCGAAGTTCGTCGGCTTGGCGGCCCGTGCGGCTCGCGACCCGGCCTTGCTCGATTTTTTGACAGAGCATCTGTCCGTCGCGGACTTGGGCATCGTGGGTCTGGCCCTGCAGCGCGAGCCAGTGCCGTCGAGCTATTTCCAAAGCCCGGAAGAGCTCGACGAGGTCACCACCGAGCTGACCCGCTTTCCCGACAGCTTTGCCGAGACGCCGGAGGGCGAGCTGATCGCGCAGCCGGCGGCCCGCGGCCCATTTGTCGACATCGAGCGAGTGCGACTGACGCAGACCATTGCCGGCCCCCAAGGTGGGCGCGCAGAGCTAGCCATCGATGAGCTGCCTGCGACAGCGCGCCGCCTGCTGCATCTCGCGCCGCTCTTTTATGGAGCCGGCGAACACGGGACACCTCCCTGTGCCATCCTCGACGATGTTGGCGGCAGCTTGCATCCGCAGATCCTCTCGTCGCTGCTGGCGCGCTTTGCTCTCGATGCGGATCTGCCGGGCGGGCGGCAGCTGATTGGTCTACTGCAGGACTCGCCCCCTACAGATCCCGACGGAGAAAACAGCCTAGGCCGGCGCCTGCTCTCGACGCTTCGGGCCAAGGCGCCGCAGGTTGGGATTCAGCTTTGGGCGCTGCGCCGCACATCGGTGGGCAGCCAGCTTACCGTCGTCATCTGAACCGGCTGAGCATAGAAAAAATAGTTCAACAGCGACGGAGGTACGCCGAAGCGATCGGGATATTCGCCGGGATGCAGGCCAAAGGCCGTGGCGTCGACATCCAGCAGCCCCATATCCACGTGTTCGATGTCGTGCGCCTGCAGAAGATCGACGGTGCGCTGCAGCCGCTTGAGCAGGGCCGGCGTAAAGACACCGGGCATCGGTACCTCGCGAAGCTGGGCCAGTGGCTCGACAGCGTCGGGGGTCATGTCGCTGTCCAGGTCTAGCTCTAGCGCGACTTCCTGCACGCAGGCGGCGCGGGTCAGTGACGACAGGCACAGGCGCAGATAGCGCTCGCGCAGGTGCTCGCTTTCCAACCACAGCGACGGTCGCTTTCCACGTTGGGCTTCATCGCGCAGCTCAATCAGCGACGGCTCGCGCCCCAGACACAGGACATATATGAAGTGGCATAGATCGTCTTCACCGCCGGGCACGATATAGCAGGGCGTCTTGTTCACCGTCGATAGCTCGTGCGCCAGCGTCAGAATCTCGGCGGGACCAACCCCTGCTTCGTCCAGATCGTGAACCTCGGGCTGACCCCAGCGCATCTGCGGGTATTTTTGGGCGATCAGCGCGTCGAGCCGCGCCTTTTGCTGCGCCTTTCGCGGACCGCAGCCGCCTTCGTCGGTGGCGCAGCCGGTCTTACAAGTTGAACAAGCCATGTCTTAGCCCCCGCTGCGCCCCAGCATGCGTACGGCTGGCCGCCTACCGCGACATAAGGCGGACAAGGCGCAGCATTTGCGCCAGCCCTTCGCGAGCCGCAGGCTTGCCTGCACTCGATTGCTATGACGCAGAGCGTTGTCGCGCTTCATGGCCCGCGTTGTTAGCGCGTCCCGCCCATTCCGCGCAACGCGAATCCCCACAGGCAATGGGAAGCCGGGTTCTCGGACCGGCTGGACCGGATCGGGCTGGGACCCTGCGAGTCGGTGAAAAAGGGGCAACAACCAAGCCTTATTTCCCGACGCTGAAGGCCGCGTTTTTATGTGCGCCAAGGGCCGCTTAGTCCTCGGGTGGGGCCTCAGGAATCTCTTGCCTATCGTGCCGAGAAGATGGTATTAGGCGACATTACATTTGGTAGGAAGCCACTCAAAGTGGGCCCTCCCGGTCCCACTTTTTTTTTGGGCTAACGGTTGGACAACTGAAGACGAACCCGGAAAAGACGCAGCGAACGTAGACATGAAACCCACGGAGCTACAAGCCCTCGAACAACTCATCCGTCCGGCGGTGGAAGGCCAGGGCTATGAGTATGTCGACCTTTCGTGGAGTCGTGGGGCCGGCAAAGGGGGGGCGGTGCTGCGCATCACCATCGACCGCCCTATCGGGCAAGGGCATGTCTCGCACAGCGACTGCGTCCGCGTCTCGCGCGAGGTGTCTGCGCTTCTGGATGTCCACGACGCGGTGCCGGGTCGCTATCAGCTTGAAATCAGCTCGCCAGGGGTGGACCGACCGCTCAAGCGCGGCGTCGACTTCCTGCGCTTCATCGGTCAGCGCGCCAAGGTGCGCATGCGACCCGACGCAACGAAGTCCAGCCTTGGCTCGGTCGCTGCTCCACCGCCTGACAGCAAGGTCGGACCGCGGCGGATGTTCTCTGGAGTCATCGAAGCCGTCGACGGTGAGCTGGTCCATATGCAAGCCGATGGCGTCGGCAAGGTCGCGCTTCACACTGCCGAAATGGAAAAAGCAAACCTGCTCTTTGCCTTCAACGCCTGAAGGGATTGGGAACGGAAAAGGAAGAAGCGATGCAACCGAACCTCGCGATGGTGCTCGAACAGGTTGGCAAGGATAAGGGGATCGATAAAAAGGTCCTCACCCAGGCCCTTGAGCAGGCCATCTTGACCGCGGCCAAAAAGGTCTTCGGTCTCGAACGAGAGCTAGAGGCGCAGTTCAACGAGGAGACGGGCCAAGTCGACCTTTTTCAGGTCTGCATCGTCACCGAGCAGGCCGGTGTCAAAGGGCGTGACATCCCACGCGATGATGCAGCGCGCCAGGGCCTGCGCGCCGAAGTCGGCGATGAGCTTTTGTTTCAGATCTTTTACGCGGAAGGGGACGCCGATCGCGCATCAGAGCAAGAGTCGAAGTACGGCGACCTTTTGGACCTGCACGACACCGTCAAGCGCTTTGGCCGCATCGCGGCGCAGACCGCCAAGCAGGTCATCATTCAGCGCATCCGCGAGGCCGAGCGCGACAACACATTCAATGAATACCGCGACCGCAAGGGTGAGCTGATCACTGGCATCGTCCGTCGCTTCGAGCGCGGCAACATCATCGTCGACCTCGGCAAAACCGAAGCCATCCTGCCGGTGCGCGAGCAAGTCCAGCGCGAAAACTATCGCGTCGGCGATCGCTTGGTCGCATTTGTCGTCGACATCGAAAAGAACGCCCGCGGTCCGCAGATCGTCCTTTCGCGCGCCCACAAGGGCCTGCTTGAGAAGCTGTTCGAGCAGGAAGTCTCTGAGATCTACGAAAAGATCGTGCGCATCGAGTCGTCAGCGCGTGAGCCCGGCTCGCGCAGCAAGATCGCCGTCAGCTCGCGCGATCGCGACGTCGATCCGGTGGGCGCTTGCGTCGGTATCAAAGGCTCGCGCGTGCAGGCCGTGGTGCAAGAGCTGCGCGGCGAGAAGATCGACATCGTCCCCTACAGCGACGATCCAGCCCGCTTTGTCTGCAACGCGATCGCGCCGGCCGAGGTCTCGCGCGTGGTCATCGATGCCGAAAACCACACGATGGAGCTGATCGTCCCCGACGACAAGCTCAGCCTGGCGATCGGCAAGAAGGGCCAGAATGTGCGCTTGGCTTCCCAGCTAACCGGCTGGCGCATCGACATTCACGCCGAGAGCAAAGTCCGCGAGCTAGAGCAGATCGAGCGCCGCGTTCTGGCCGAGCTTCCTGGCTCGTCGGAAGAGCTGTCGAGCACACTGTTTAAGCTGGGCTGGCGATCGGCGCAGGACGTGGCCGAGGCGCGAATCGACGAGCTCAAGAATGTTCCTGGCGTCGGTGGCGAAGCCGGTGCGCAGCGCCTGAAGGAAGCGGCGCTGCAGTTTGTCAACGAAGAGCGACGCAAGCGCGGCGATGAGCCCCTGCCGGTGATGGCCCCGACGCCGGCCCCAGCAGCGGAGCCCAAGCCTGCGGTTCGCGCAGCGGCTCCAGCGCCGGCTCCGGCACCGGTTCCCCCGCGTGCAGCGGCGCCAGCGCGCGGCGCAGCAAACCCCCTGGCGGGCCTGGATCCAGATGTGGCCCAGCGTCTGAAAGAGGCCGGTTACAGCTCGCTTTCGGCGATGGACGAAGAAGACGAAGAGCGCTTGGCGGATGCCGCCGATCTGACGCTGGACGAAGCGCGTGAGCTGAAGCGGCAGGTGCGACGCTTGCTGTCTCGGAGTCGCTAAGCCAGGCCTCGGCTCGCATCGGCCACAGGACGACTGCATGCAGAAAACTCTGCCCCATACACCGACGACATCCACGGTCCCAAAGGGCCGCTCTCAGCACGTGCCGCGGCGCACCTGCGCTGGCTGTCGGGCTGTTGTCGATCAAGCGTCGCTGCTGCGTGCGGTGATCGACTCGGCCGGGCAGCTTTGCGCCGACCCAGATCGTCGAAAGCCCGGCCGCGGTGTGTATGTACATCCGCAGCGAAGCTGTCTTAGCGCGGCGCTGCGCGGCGGATTTCAGCGTGCGCTGCGTCGGAACCTGCAGGTAAGCCCAGACCTTTTGCAAGAAGCAATGACGGCACCCGCCGCCCATGGTATGCAACACCAACTCAAGCGGGACAATTCATGAACACGGAGAGCATGGGAACCGGCACGCCGGGAGGCACCCAGGCCAAGAAGGCCATCTATGAGCTGGCCAAGGATCTCGGCATGGCCAACAAAGACTTGGTCGCCAAGATCCAGTCTTTGGGCATCGACGCAAAGAACCACATGTCGCGCCTTTCCGAGGAAGACGTCGAGCGGGTTCGTCGTGCGCTCGCCAAAGAGCGTCAAGAAAACACGGTCCAAGAGCGGGTCAACGACACCGTCATCCGTCGCCGATCCAAAGACGGCACCATGCTGCGTCCGCAAGGACAGAATGCAGCGCCGCCGCCTCCTCCTGCCGCTCCGCCGCCCGCCGCTCCTACGGTCATCGTTCGTCCCGCAGCGACGAGTTCAACGGCACCTGCTGTCTCTCGTCCGGCTGCGACGGCGTCAGCGGCAGCGCCGACTCCCGCTGCGACCGTCGTGGTTCGTCGTGTGGCGGTGCCAGCAGCGTCGCCGGTCGTCGCCACAAAGCCTGCCGCAGCGGAGGCAGCCCAGGCGCCGACGGCGGTGGTTCGCAAGGCAAGCCCAGTGGCGGAAACGTCGGCTGCGGCCAAGCCGACTACAGGGGCGGATAAGCCTGCGGTTCCTGTCGCGCCGCCTCCTGCTGTGGTGGCTGCGGCGAAAGAGCCAGCACCTCTAATAAAGGCTGCCGCACCGGTCGAGGCTCCAGTGACGCCAGCGCTGAAGCCCGAGGGGGTCGAGCATCCGGCTAAGCCGGTCGAGGCTCCACCTGCCCAGGCATCCGCTGCGGCCAAGAGCGAAGACGACAAGACCGCGTCCGTCGATGCGGTCGTGCCGGCGGCGAAGCCCGCGGCGAAGCCCGCAGCCAAGGGACCTGCCAAGCCCGCAGCCGCACCGGTATTGGTCGAGCCCGCAGCGACGGCTTCTGCGGTCGCAGAGCGTGCTCCGGCTCCGGCTCCCAAAGTCGAGCCCGCTGTGGCCCCGGCTGCAGAGGCCGCTCCAGCAGCCTTGGCCAAGGCGCCTGTCGTACCGTCGGAAGGGCCGCTGCCCAGTCAGCCGACCCCGCCCGCCCCAGCGGCCGAGCGGCCAGTCGCTCCTCCGGTGGCTGCTGCCAGCGCCTCGACACCAGTCGGCAAGCAGGGGGGGAGCGCAGCGGATCAGCGCGTGTTTGTCACGGCGCAGACGCGTCGTCAGAACGAAGGACTAGGTCCGACAGGGCGCGTCATTGATTTGGCTGCGCTGCGGCCTCCGGCTCCGCCTGTGGTTGCCAAGCCGCCCAGCAGTGAGAGCCCACGCGCGACCTGGCGCAGCGACGATTCAGTGGGTCGTGGACCGCGGCAAGAGATCTCGGGCGAGCGCCTGCGCGCGATGAGCCCGAAGGTGACGCCGGCTCAGAAGCAGCAAAAACAGAAGCCGGTCCCCGGTCGCAAGCCCAAGCAGACACAGATCACCACCGCTGCCGAGCACAAGCGCGTCGTCAAGATGGGTGAGACCATCGTCGTCGCCGAGTTTGCGCGGCAGATGGGCGCCAAGGCCACGGACGTTCTCAAGAAGATCTGGGAGCTAGGTGTCCGCAACGTCATGATCAACAGCCCGATCGACTTCGACACGGCGCAGCTTGTGTCGGCAGAGTTCGAGTGGCGTGTTGAGTCGACGGCCTTCCAAGAGGAGATGGTCGTCAACGAAACGGCGGACAAGCCCGAGGATCTGCGCCCACGAGCACCGGTTGTGACCATCATGGGTCACGTCGATCACGGCAAGACCTCGCTGCTCGACGCGATTCGCAATGCCAACGTGGCAGCGGGTGAAGCGGGCGGTATCACGCAGCACATCGGTGCATACAAGGTCTCGACGAAGAACGGCGATGTCGTGTTCTTGGATACTCCGGGTCACGAGGCGTTTACCGAGATGCGTGCCCGCGGTGCTCAGGTCACGGACATCGTCGTGCTGGTGGTCGCCGCCGACGACGGAGTGATGCCGCAGACCCTGGAAGCACTGAACCACGCGCGCGATGCCAAGGTGCCGATCATCGTCGCGGTGAACAAGGTCGACAAGCCGGGGGCGCAGCCTGATCGTATTCGTCAGCAGCTTTCGAGCCACGGCCTGACACCAGAAGAGTGGGGCGGCGACACGATCTATTGCGATGTGTCGGCTCGAACCAAGGCTGGCGTCGACAAGCTGCTTGAAATGTTGGCGCTGCAGTCCGAGATCCTGGAGCTCAAGGCCAACCCGAACAAGCCGGCCAGAGGCACGGTGGTCGAAGCGCGCATGGATCCCAAGCGCGGCCCGGTGTCGACGCTGCTCGTCGAAGAAGGCACGCTGCGCATTGGCGACAGCGTGGTCGTCGGCGAAGAGCTGGGTAAGGTCCGCGCCATGGTCGACGACAAGGGCCGTCAGCTGCAGCAGGCGGGCCCGGCAACGCCGGCCGAAGTCCTGGGTCTTTCGGGTGTGCCCAGGGCCGGCGAAGTGATGAACGTCGTCAACGACGAGCGCGCCGCCAAGGAACTGGTCGAGCACCGTCGCAACCGTCGCATCGAAAAGGAACGCGCCAAGGCCGGTCCGGTCTCGCTGGACAAGCTGATGGACGCGATGAAGGCGGGCCTCAAAGAGCTCAAGATCATCCTCAAGGCCGACGTGCAGGGCTCGGTGGAAGCGCTCGGCAGTGCGCTGTCGAAGCTGTCGACCGACAAGGTCAAGGTCACGGTGATCCAGGCCGCCGTCGGTGGCATTACCGAGACCGACGTCAACTTGGCCAAGGCCGGCAACGCCATCATCATCGGCTTCCATGTGCGTCCTGCGGGCAAGGCATCCTCGCTGGCCGAGCAAGAGGGCGTCGATATCAAGCTGTACGACATCATCTACGACGCCATCGACGAGGTGAAGCAGGCCATGGCCGGCTTGCTGGCGCCGGTCAAGCGCGACAAGACGCTGGGCAAAGCGGAAGTTCGCGAGCTGTTCAGCATCCCCAAGATCGGCTCGGTCCTGGGCTGTTTCGTCTCGGAAGGCATGATCAAGCGCAGTGCGCAGGCCCGCGTCATTCGCGACTCGGTGCTGGTCTATACCGGCAAGCTCGGCTCGCTGCGTCGCTTCAAGGATGACGTGCGCGAAGTGCAGCAGGGCTACGAGTGCGGCATGACCGTCGAGGGATATCAGGACGTCAAGGTCGGCGACGTCATCGAGTGCTTCGAGGTCGAAGAAATCGCCGCCACCCTCGACTAACCCGTCGCTGTTCCGTCAGAACAGCCCACCCCACCCATGGTTGTCGGCGTCTGTCGTGTCAGCCTCCTCATCGAGGAGAGTCAGTCCCTAAAAGACAAGCGGTCAGTGCTGCGGCGCATCAAAGATCGCGTCACGCAGAAGTTCAACTGCGCCATCGCCGAGGTCGGAGATCCTGACAGCTGGCAAGCGGCGCAGCTTGGCTTTGCCGTCGTCAGCAACGAGCGTGGCTTCACGCAGTCGATGGTGCAAAAGATCCTGACCTTCATCGATGACTTGGCCATCGGCAAGCTCATCGACGATGAGCAGGACTACATCGACTATGGCGAAGGCGCGCTGGAAGGAAGCTCGGTCGGCGACTATCCGCACTGGGAGACCGACGAGCCCTCGCCCCCCAAGCCGGGGCCGATCTTGGTGCGACCCAAGGCACCGACGCTGCCGGCCGACCATCGCGAGGCCTATCCCTGGGACTCGCCGCAGCTTGCCGATTCCTCGCATACGCTGGAGAAAGACCGCGACGGCAGTCCGGTGCCCCAGGGTCCCAGCAAGCGAGGCGATGGATGATGCGCTCGATCCTGCGCGCGATGCTCGTGGCAACGAGCCTGCTTTGGGTGTGGTTGCTTTCGGGCTGCACGACGATTAACACCGGCAGCGCGGTGCGGCTGTCGGGCGAAGGTCAGCTGACGGCCCGCGCGATGATCGATTCACTGGAGGGTACGCGCCGCTCTCTCTCGACCTATGTCGAGGGGCAGGCGCTGCAGTCGAAGCTGTCGGGACGCGAAGCCATGTCGCCGCAGGCGCTGTGCAGCATTCGCGCAGTGCAGCGCGGGCTGCGCTTGCGTGTGCTGATGCTGCGCAAGCTTGTGCTGCTGTACGACCGCTTTACGGCGCTGGCCCAGTTTGAATACGGCGACGAAGCAGCGCCGATCTATGACGAGCTGATGCTCGACATCGATCGCTATGAGCACCTGCCCGATGCGTCGCCCGGATCGAGCTGTCCCGAAGACGATCTGCAGACCAGCCCGCCCGCGGCCCAGCCCAGCGAGCCGCCGCCGCCGCGCCGGACGCGCATCTCGCAGGATCGCAGCTTGATTCTGGCCAGCACGCGCATCCGCCAGGCACTCGATCGCATTCAGACGCTGTGGCGGCGCGAAAAGAGCGTGTACCTATCGGTGCAAAAGACGGCGCTGCACGGGCAGAAGTCGCTGGCGCGGCTGCTTCTGACCCGCTATGCCAGCCTGTCGCCGTCGGCACTGTTTGCGCCCCACCTGTCGGCCTTTGGTCTGGACTGGGACCCGTATGCGTTTGTCAGTGGGCGCGACAAGCTGCCGGCCGATCAGCAGCAGGCGTTAAGCGATGGCTTGGTCGCCGTCCTCGACGAGCGCAGCCGCCGCCTGCTGGCCGAGGAAGAGGCGCGCTATACACAACAGAGCGAGCTTCTGCTGCTCTTGTCACGCCAGCACGCCATCTTAGAGGCGGGACAGGCCATCGATCTGCGGCATATCTCGCAGTACTTGGTGCCGCTCTTGCGCTCGGTGAACATCACCACGTGTACCCCGACCCCGACAGCAACCCCGACGCTGTGACGACGAAAGGGTGAAGCCATGCCATCGCGTGCTGAAAACCAGGCCAAGTATCTGGCCGAAGTCGAGGCGACGTACTTTCTGCTCGAAGAGAACTTCGACGCGATCTATGAGCACTGCACCGATCCCGCCGAGCGCCAGCTCTTGCGCAACCTGCACGCAGCGGCCCGCGATGCGTACTGGCGTGGCGTGGCGTCCTCGCTGGAAGATGGCAATCAGGTGGTGCGCGATATCTATGCTGATTTGACGGCGGCCAATCAGCAGATCCGCAACCTAATCACTAGCTTACAAAACGTCGCAGCACTGCTTTCCTTGGTGAAGCAGGCGGTGCGGTTAGCAGGCTCGCTGGTGACGCTGGCTGCAGCCTAATTGAAAAATAAGCAGTCAGTTATAAATCAAAATTAAATACCAATATAACGATCTGTCGATTTAGAGATTCTATCGGGTCTTTTTAGCTTTTGGCTGCGCGGTCTTGTCCGGTTTCGATGCGGGCGCCCAGGCTGCGCAGGCGGGTGGCGATGCGCTCGTAGCCGCGCTCGATCTGACCGACGTTGTTGATGGTGCTGGTGCCACGGGCGGCCAAGGCGGCAAGCAGCATGGCCATGCCCGCGCGAATGTCGGGAGACTCGACGGTGCCAGCGCGAAGCTGAGTCGGACCGTACACGATGGCGCGATGCGGATCGCACAGGATGATGCGGGCGCCCATGCCGACCAGCTTGTCGACGAAGAACATGCGCGACTCGAACATCTTTTCGTGGACCAAGATCACGCCATCGCACTGCGTGGCGGTGACAATGGCGATCGACATCAAGTCGGCGGGGAAGGCGGGCCAGGGCTGATCTTCCAGCTTGGGAATCTGACCGCCCAAGTCGGGCTTGATGCTGCGCGACTGCTCGGCGGCGATGACGAGGTCGCTGGTCTCGCCATGGGTCTCGACGCCGCAGTGGATGCCCAGGCGGTCGAAGCCCATGCGAATGGCGCGCAGGTTGTCGATGTCCTGCCGTCGCAGATCGCTGACGCGCAGCGCCGATCGCGTGACGGCGGCCAGGCCGATGAAGCTGCCGATCTCGATGTGATCGGGGCCGATGCGAAAGCTGCCTCCGCCAAAGCTGCGCCCGCTTTTGCCCAGGCCGTGAACCGTGAGCAGGTTGCTGCCGACCCCTTCGATCTGCACGCCGATGACCTGCAGAAAGCGCACGAGATCTTGCACGTGGGGCTCGCAAGCGGCGTTGCGCAGGATGGTCGTGCCCTGGGCCGCGGCGGCGGCGCACAGCGCATTCTCGGTGCCGGTGACGCTCGGCTCGTCGAGGAAGATGTCAGCACCATGCAGCGTGCTGGCGCGCAAGACGAAGCGCTCGCCCAGGTCATAGCGGGCGCCAAGCTGCTCAAAGGCCAGAAAGTGCGTGTCGACGCGGCGGCGGCCGATGACGTCTCCGCCGGGAGGCGGCAGGGCGACTTCGCCGCAGCGAGCCAAAAGCGGAGCAGCCAAAAGGATCGACGCCCGAATGCGGGCGCACAGCACGGGATCCAGCGAGGCGGCGCGGACGTTCTTGGCGTGAATATGCAGCGTGTTGGCGTCGCTTGCGTCCCAGGTTGCAGCGGCTCCGACCGAGCGGACGAGATCAACCAGCGTCTCGACATCGCGGATCCGCGGCACGTTGTGCAAGGTCACCGGCTGGTCGGTGAGCAGCGCGGCAGCGATCACGGGCAGCGCGGCATTCTTGTTGCCCGACGGCCGGATCGAACCCGAGAGCGGATACCCCCCCTCAACGACGAACTGAGCTGCTGCCATCTGAGATTTCTTCTTCCCTTTTCCGCTGTTAGAGGATTCTGCAAGCAGGATGGGGGCGAGCGCGCGACGGGTCAAAAAAACCGCCGCGTGTGGTCAGACCGGACCTTGAGGCACCGTGACCGTGCGCCTGCGCATTGAACGGCGGGGGGTGGGTCGGCTATAGTCCGCGCGGCATGGCGCTCTTTTTCGTCTCTGGTGGTTGTGGGTCTGTTGGGTCGAGCTGGGCCCGGCCTCACGTGCAAAAACGCCACTGCAGTCGCCGCGGCTCGTGTTCATCGCTGGGATCAGCAAAAGGCAGGACACCATGCGCAGCATGACCGGCTTCGGCAGTGCCAGCCTGGATGTTCCGACCGCGCAGGGCCGTCGCAAGTACGTCGTCGAGCTGCGCAGCTTCAATCACCGCTTCATCGAGCTCAAGCTGCGCTTGCCGCCGCAGTGGAACGACTCGCTTTTGGAACAGCTTGTGGGGCAAGCGCTGCGCAAGCGCATCCACCGCGGCAGCTTGATCGGCAGCATTCGCGTCGAGACACGGGGCGAGATAGGCGATGAGCCCAGCGCGCGGCCGGTGGTGCAAGTCAACCGTGGGCTGGCCGCTGCGTACGGCCAGGCGCTCGTTGAGATCCAGCGCAGCCTGCCGGGTGGAACCGAACGGACGCTAGACGTACGTGGCTGGACCGAGTACGTCGCTGCGCAGCCGGGCGTGCTGTCGCTGGGCGACGAGTCCGTCGACAGCGAGGGCCGCTTTCGCGAGCTGGAAGCGGCCCTAGAGCACGCAACGAGCGAGCTTCTGGCGAGCCGGCAGCGCGAAGGCGCGGCGCTTGCGGCCGATCTGTTGCGTCGCCTGCAGATCGTGACGCGGCTGATCGATGAAGTGGCGGGACTCGCGGAAGCCGCCCCGGACACGCAGCGGCGAAAGCTGAACGAGCGCCTCGCGCGCCTGTTGGATAGCAGCACGCCCGTCGACGGTCAGCGCTTGGCTCAGGAAGTGGCGCTGCTGGCCGACCGCCTGGATGTCAGCGAAGAAATCACGCGCCTGCGCACGCACTTCGCGGAGTTTAAGCGCCTGTGCCAAACCGACGGGGTCATCGGTCGGCACTTGGAATTTCTCACGCAAGAGATGGGGCGCGAAGTGAACACCATCGGATCCAAGTCGCAATCGGCGGACGTGGCGGGCCGCGTGGTCGCCATCAAGGCCGAGCTAGAGCGACTGCGCGAGCAGATTCAGAATGTCGAGTGAAGTTCGGACGCTGTTTCGCTGTATCGACGGGGCCGCTGCGGGATCGAAGCGGACTCGCTTCGTCCAGGAGCTGTGGTGCGCTTAGTCAACGTTGGATACGGCAATGCAGTCGTCGCTGAGCGGGTGGTCGCCATCATCAGTCCAGACTCGGCCCCGATGAAGCGCTTCAAAGAAGAAGCGCGCAACGCAGGTCGGCTGATCGATGGCACGCAAGGGCGCCGGACCCGCTCGATCCTCATCCTGGATTCGCACCACGTCGTGCTGTCCGCACTGGCCACCGAGACCGTCGCAGAACGGCTTGAACGAGGCGGGCAGGAAGACGGCGCCGCAGATTCTTCGGTGGCGCATAGCGCGAGCAGCTCGCTGGAGCGTTTGACTCGTGCGCAGGCAGAATAGCGTGACAAGAGGAAGCACCATGTCGCAGGAACGCAGCAGCGGCGATGCAGAGCAGAAATCGGCAGAACATAGCGCGCGGCCAGGGCTCTTGCTTGTGGTCTCTTCTCCGTCGGGGGCGGGCAAGACCACGCTGTCGCGACGGCTGCTAAAGACGCACGCCGAGCTGCGGTTTTCGGTCTCGTACACCACCCGGCCCCAGCGTCGTGGTGAACAGAATGGCATCGATTACTACTTTGTCAGCGACGAAGAATTCGATCGCATGATCGCGGCAGATGCGTTCGCCGAGTGGTGCTGGGTGCATGGTCGGCGCTATGGCACCGCCTTAAGTGCCGTCGGCAGCGCGCTGGATGCAGGGCAGCAGGTGCTGCTGGATGTCGACTATCAAGGGGCTGCCAAGCTGGCGGCACGATTCCCCATCGAAGCGCGCTTGGTGTTTATTCTGCCGCCGTCCTTTGCGGTGCTCGCCGAGCGCCTACGCGGGCGCGGTACCGACGCTGCGACGATCGTCGAGCAGCGCCTGCACAAAGCCAGGGAAGAGCTGCGCCAGTACAGCCAGTACGACTATCTGGTGATGAACAGCGATGTCGATCGCGCGTTCGGCGAGCTGGATGCGATCTTCTTGGTGGAACAAGCACGCGTGCAGGGCACGGTTCCTGCGCAGGCTCTGGCTGACTTGGCGGGGCAGTGTCGCTTGCAAGCGCGAGCCGCTTTGGCCAAAGAGGTCTTGGCATCCGCCGAGCGTGAGGCGCTGGGCGTCGAGCTACCGGCAGCTTGCTCGGTCGACCAGTAAGAGCACCAAAAGCACGCCGACCAGCACCAAGTACACGCTGGCGATCAGCAGCTTGTACGCAAGCGAGGTGCCCGCGCGCAGGTTGCTGGCGCTGGCGCTGGCGCTGGCGCTGCCAGGTGGGGGACTGGGCGGCGCCATCACATGACGCACGGCTGCGCTACTGCTCGACGCACCCGGTCGCTGCACCGGAGGCACACCCGGCGACGATCGCGACGACGGCGCGACCACACTCACCCCCGAGTTGCGTGCGACGGGGGGCAGGCTGATGCGCAGCGCCTTGGGCACGCGTACCACCGGAGTGGTCATCGCCGCCGCCACCGCCGACGGAAGCTGCAGAGCCGGTAGCTCGGCCGGGCGCGTCCAAGCGACCTCGTTGGGTTGGGCCAGCGCCGCTTCAAGGGCCGAAGCAAACTCGCTGGCGCTGCGAAAGCGCTGCTCGCGGTCGCGGCACATGGCGCGCAGCACCACCGATTCCAGCGAGCGCGAGATCTCGGGATTGCGGCTGCGCAGCGGCTCGGGATCGGTGGTCATGATCAGCGCCAGCACAGCCAGATTGGGGTTGGGCGCTTCGGGGGGAATAAACGGCGGGCGTCCGGTCAGAAGCTCATACAGCACGGCGCCCACGCCATAGACATCGACGCGCTCGTCGATATCGCCACCCTGGGCTTGCTCGGGCGCCATGTACACAGGCGTACCCAGTGCCTGCCCCGCATCGGTGACCGAGTCGCCTTTGAGGCGCGCGACGCCGAAGTCGACGACTTTGATGCGCTCGACCTGGCTTTTTCCGTCTTGCACCGTCGCAAGGACGATGTTGTCGGGCTTGAGATCGCGGTGAATGACGCCGACCTTGTGCGCCGCTTCTAGCGCCGACAGAACCGGCAGACAGAAATCGACCGCTTCGCGCATCGACAGACTGCCGCGCTGTTTAAGGATCTTCGCCAGCGAAGGCCCTTCCAGAAACTCCATCGCCAGGTACAGCGATCCGTCGCGCTCGCGTACGAAGTCATAGATCTGCACGACGTTGGGGTGCGTCAGACGTTCCATGGCCGCCGCTTCGCGCTGGAAGCGGGCCATGCGATCGGCGCGCTCGGCCTTGCCTTCCCCGGCAATCGGCACCAACACTTTGACGGCGGCTCGCTTGCGTCGGTCATCGACGTGGCGAGCGGCAAAGACCGCACCCATGCCGCCGCGGCCGATCAGCGAGTCGATGCACCACTGCTTGCCAACGTGCTGGAAGACCAGCGGAAGCTGACAGCGCGGGCAGGTGGAATACGCCGCGGGATAGCTGCCGGGGCAGGCCAGGCACAGCTTTTCAGGTTCTTTGGCCACGGCGCTCAACACAGCAATCGATGGAAGCGTCGACACAAAAACCACACAGGTCCGCTTTCGCGAACCCACGTATCAGACTGCAGCGACGCAGCCTGTGGCGTGCGACCCATCCTGGCATCAAGAAGCCATATTCTAAACGCTTTGCTCGCCCGGCGGGGGAACATCCCCGCGGCCGCCGACAGGGGCCTTTTCGCAGCGGCCTTTCGCTCGGTTCGGGCCGCGCTGGATGCGCAACATCGTGAGCAAACTCCTTGACCCCCGATGCGACTGTGAGCAAGTTCTTTGGGAACCTATCTACTCAGGTGCCCATCATGTCTGATCTCGTGCGTGACTCTGCATTGCGTCGAACCAAGGACTCGCAGGAAAACGACGACGAGCGAGAGCTGTCGACCAAGGGACGCGGTGAAGAGGACGAACGCGAACGCGTCGCTGATCACGTCATTCTGCGCGGCGGAGACGCCGGCACCCGAGGCACAGGATCGTCGGGCTGATGCTAGAGCGGCTGCCGATCGAGAGCCAGCGCCTGTTGGGGACGGGGCTGCGCTATCACCTGCTTGAGTGGCGTGCGCAAGAAGAGCCGGCGAATGGCTCGGCCGTTCCGACGGTGATCGCCCTGCACGGCTTTCTGGACTCAAGCTGGACGTGGCAGGTGCTGGTCGACACCGGGCTTCTCGATCGCTATCGCGTGATCGCGCCCGATCTGCGCGGCCACGGCGACAGCGATCGCGTCGGAGCGGGTGGCTATTACCACTTCATGGACTATCTGGCGGATCTGCATGACTTGATCGCCCAGCTTGGCTGCGAGCGCGTCTCGCTCGTCGGACACTCGATGGGGGGCTCGCTGGCGGCGTACTATGCCGGGGCGTTTCCTGAGCACGTCGAGCGCCTGATCACCCTCGACAGCTTGATCCTGCCGCCTGCCCAGAACACGCTCGACAGCATCCCCGAGCGCGTGCGTAGCTGGCTGGCCGCCTGGGAGCGCGTTCGCAAAAAAGCCCAACGACCGCTCGCCGACCTGGAAGACGCGGCCCGCCGCCTGCAGCTTCACGACGGGCGCTTGCATCCCGAGCTTGCGCTGTTTCTGGCCGAGCGCGGCACGCGACCGCTTCCCGATGGCACGCGCCAGTTCAAGCACGATCCCTTGCATATGACGCCGGGGCCGTATCCCTTCCTGCTTGATGTGGCGTCGAGCTTCTGGCGTCGAATCACGTGCTCGACGCTGCACGTGCTGGCCGATGCCAGCGAGTTCCAGGCCAGCGAAGCGCTGCAGAACGAATACCTGCGCCACTTCCAAACGGCCCGCGTCGCGCGTGTACCTGACTCTGGACACATGCTGCACCGCCACCAGCCCACCGCGGTGGCGACCTTGATCCGCGACTTCCTCGACGAGCCGACGCCCTGACAAGGCCCGCCAGTGCAGATGCAAATTGTTTGCATCTGTGGTTCGAAGCGCTGGATGACGTGCAGGTTGGCGCGCACTTCTGCGATGGCTTTTGTTATGTTCCGCCACTCGAACACGGTCGCCAACGGGCCACGCGTGATTTGGCGTGATGGCATGTTGGCCCCACACCACAGACGGGAGACATGCCATGCAGAGAGCTTTCCTTCGCACATCGCTTTCCGCCCTGTTTGCATCGCTTGTGCTGTTTGGCGCGGGCTCGGCTCATGCCCAGGTTGCGACCTGCGGCACACCGGCTGCCGAGATTCGCAAAGCCTGGTCCAAGAGCGACAGCTTTGGCGATGAAGACTTCGGTGCGGCGTATGCCGTCAAGGCGTCTTTGGTCGGCAAGCGAGACGGTCTGGAAGTGGCCGGCGATCTAACCGCCGATGCCAACCTGTTCGGCGACACCAAGAACATCGTCAAGGCCGATGCCAGCGCCAAGGCCGCCGTGCTCGGTGCCTCGGTCAGCGAAAACGTCGATGTCTTTGTGCTGGGCAAGAACATCTTCCACCACAGCCGCTCGACGGGTACATCGTCGGGATCGGGCGTGAAGCTGAACTTCGCCAAGAGCTGGGATGTGTCGTTCTTTTCAGCCAGCAAGCGCTTCTGGGTCGGCCCGATTCCCGTCAAAGTGAAGGCCAACGCCGCCGGCTCGGCAGGCATCACGTTTGACAGCGATCTGGGCATTCTGGCCGTCGACGCGACGCTGCGCCCCAGCGCCAAGGCGTTCGTCACGGCCACCGCTGGCGTCGATGCCTGGGTGGCCGAGGCCGGTGTCGAAGGTCGCCTGACTCTGATCGAAGCCAGCGTTCCGACGGTGGGCTCGCTGCACCTGACGACTGCTCCGGGTGTGCAGTACAAGCTCGACAGCGATCTCGCCCTGAACTATCTGTCCGGCCGCCTGAACGTCTTTGCCAAGGCGCTGGGCAAGAAGTACGAGCGCAAGATCGCCGACTGGAGCGGCACGACCCGCACCTTCGCCCTCGGTCACGAGTCGGGCTGCATCAAGTTCCTGTAAGCCGTGCGCAGCCGCCGCATCTTCTTTGTCGCGCTTGTTGCGACGCTGCTCTGCGTCTTGCTGTGGGTGCAGCGGCACGCTCTGCGTTCTTCGTCTTCCCCCGCAAACAGCCCGCCTTCCTCGCCCGCGTTATCACGCCAAAGCTCCGTCGGTGTGACCGCTTCGTCGGGCAGTCCGTCTGCGCTGCGCTGGGACGTTGGGCAGAAGCGCGCCTATACCTTGCTCAGTGAACGGACCCTGCGCTTTGCCGCCAAGACCAAGGGCGACGAGCGCAGAGATCCAAGCGCTCCCTCGCAGGATCGCTATCGCATTTCCATCTCTGGCACGTGGCAGGTCGCGGTGGTGCGCGTCGATGCGTTCGGCGTCCTTTTGGAAGCGCAGCTTAGCGAGCCGCAGATCGCGCTCGGTGATGCGACGACAAGCGGTGCCACGGAGGAGACGGCTCGGCTGCGGACGCTGCTCGCGACGCCGTTTTTCCTGCAGCAGAGCGTAAGCGGACAGCTTCGCGCTCTGCGTCTGCCCGCCGGCCACACGCCATTTTCACGCGGCCTGCTCAAGGCGCTGGTGGCCAGCTTGCAGTATGTGCGGGCGGGCGATTCTCCGACGGTACACACGACGGCTTCGTCGACCTGGACCGCGCGCGAGCTAGATGCAACCGGCGAGTACGAAGCGCGGTATGTCCTGGGCAGCAGCCGTCGCACCTGTGACAAGCAGCGTCTGCGCTATACGCAGGTGGCCGCCGCGCAAGGCCTGCTGCCGGTGGCCAGTCTGGGGCGACTGACCGGCTCGCTGCAGGTGCATTTCGAGCTAGATCCCGACGCAGACGAAGCTGCACGTGTCGTGTCGCTGTCGGGAAGCGAGGCGCTCGATGTCGATCCTGGGCCCGACATGCCGCAGGTGTCGTCGCAGAGCCAGTTTTCGCTGCGCTTCGTCCAGGCGACGCAGATCGCCGATGCCAGCGCGCGGGCGCAGCGAGCCATGGGATCGGACTATGACGTGGTGGCCATGGGGCAGGCCGATCTCGACGCTGAGAGCGATCGGCGCAGCGATCTGCAAGCCGTGCGCGGCGCGAGCTATGGCGATCTGTTGGCGCGCCTGGATGCCTTGGCCAAGTCCGACGACGGTGCGCGGCGGGCCGAGCTTTTGTCGCAGCTTGCGGCGCTGGTGCGGCTGGATCCGACGACGGCGCAGAAGGCGCGTCAGACGATCGTGTCCGGGGCCGAAGCAGCGACGGCGCGCACGCTCTTGGGCGCGCTGGGCGCAGCCGGCAGCAGTCCTGCGCAGGCGAGCTTGGTGGCGCTGGCCGAGTCCGATTCGCTTTCGCCCGATGTGCGCAGCAATGCCGTGGCCATGCTTGGCTTGGGGGATCATCCAACCGATGCGACGACGACAGCGCTAAGCAAGCTGTCTTCCGATCGCGATCCCGATGTGCGAGGAACGGCTGCCTTGGCGCAGGGCAACGCGGCGCTGGCGCAGCGCAAAGAGGGCCACGTGGCGGAGGCCGAGCAGGCCGTCGATGAGCTCTTGGCCAAGCTGCAGGCCGCTGCCACCGTCGAGGAACAGCTGCTGTACATTCAAGCGCTGGGCAATGCCGGGGATGCGCGTGCGCTGTCCGCGCTGCAGACTGCTCTTTCAGCGACGGATATCGAGCTGCGCTCGGCCGCCGTGACCGCGCTGCGCTTTATCCCCGACGATCGCGTCGATGGCCTGATCGCGTCGACGCTGCTGCAGGATCCTGTCGAGCTCGTGCGGCGCAGCGCGGTGTTTGCCGCCAGCTTTCGTTCGCTGCTGATTTTCTTGGGGCCGCTGCGGCAGGCTGCGCAGTCTGATCGCGACGCGGGTGTCCGGCTGGATATCGTCGGTGTGCTTGGGCGCTCGCTGGCATTCCCTGGCGTGCTAGAGCTTCTCACCGCGCTTGCGACGCGCGATCCATCCCCGGATGTGCAGCGGGCCGCCGCCGCCTTGCTGAGCCAACCGTCGCGTCAACGGCCGTGATCGTGCCGTCGCGCTGCCGCCGTCGCGATACACTGCGTTTATGAGCCAGCAAGGACACGGCCATGGGCCCGTCAGCAGCAGCGAGATCGTCGACATCGAGCTCTTGCACAGCGAGGAACACGATGGCGGCAAGTACCTGCGCTTCCGCCGCGTACACCTGCAGAACCTGCGAGCCGACGGCACGCGCTCGAATGCGTACTTCTGTGAATTCAGCGATCGCCCGCGCCATGGCACCGACGCGGTGGCCGTGGTCTTGTGGCGGCGCAGCCTGCGCGGCAATGTCGAGGTGCTGCTGCGACGGGGCCTGCGTCCGACGCTGCGCTTTGGTCGATCCGAAGAGCGCTTGGCCCAGCCCGACCCAGCGCCCTATCTGCACCTGACCGAAGTCGTCGCGGGCATCTTGGAAGACGGCGATGTGGGCGAAGCCGGCATTCGCCAGCGTGCGGCGCTGGAAGCCTGGGAAGAGGCCGGACTGCGCGTCGAGCCGTCCCAGATCTGCCTGCTGGGTCGCGTCTTCCTGTCGCCGGGAATGTCCCCCGAGTGCTGCTATCTGGCGAGTGCCGAGGTCGGCCACGTCGACGCGGCGCTGCCTGAGGGCGATGGCTCGCCGATGGAAGAAGGCAGCCGCCAGCGCTTTGTATCGCTGCCTGAAGCGATTGCGCAGTGTGATCGCGGCGAGATCGAAGACGCCAAGACCGAAGTCTTGCTGCGTCGCTTGGCGGCGCGGCTTGCGAGCGCGTCGCCCGCGAGCTAGCCGCGCCGTCGATTAGGCACGCCGATTCGGTGGCTTCGAGCGGCTTCGTCGGCCTAGCGCCGAGCCTGCGCCAAAAGAGACTTGCCGTCGGCCGGTCGCAGGAAGTGAACCGGGTTGCCCTGCGCGTCGCTGAGCGTCACGCGCAGCTCGCGTCCCTCGGGCAGATCGACCCAGAACGTCGTGTCCTTGCGGCCACTGCGCAGGCCTTTAGGCGCCTGGCCATCGACCAGAACCTTGAGTCCGCCGCGCGGCACGACAAAGGTGGCGCCGGTCAGCGCCTGACTGGCTCGCAGCGTCGCGCTGCCGTCGGGAAGCAGCCGCACATCGACGCCGGCCATGGCCCGGAAGTGATCGCCAAGCTGGCTGAGCGTCGGGACCCACAGCGAGCCGCGCTCGACGCGCAGGGCCAAATCGGCAAACAGCTGCTGCAAGCGTGGATGCAGGACAATCTCGCCTGAGCGCTTGCCCGGCAGCATCAGGTTGCGACCGCGCAGTGGGCTGCTCGGCGGGTGAAACGCTTCCAGATAGGTGTGCGCGATGTGCAGGCCGCGTTCGCGTTCCAGCTGATCCAACGCTCGCTTGTTGTACAGCTGAAAGAAGCGGTTCCCGTCGACGTACATCATCATCGAGCTAAACAGCCACAGGCCACCGGGCGTGCCAGAGGCCAGCCGACCAGCGGGCCACAGAACCGGTGCATAGCGATCGCTGCGACGCGGCGAGAGCAGGTTCAACGAGCCCGCAGGCACATCGATGCCCGACCACGCGTAGCTGTAACCGAACTTGTGCAGAAGATCGACGATGCCAAACGGCCCATTCTGATAGCCCTGGTTCACCAGCGCTTCGCAGTTGGTATAGGGCTGGTGATCGATCCAGGTGCGGGCATGGAAGCGCTGAAACATTTCGAGCGCGCTGGACGTGCGCTCGCGATCGTCGCGCAGCGGCGTTGCCGAGTGCGGTGAGATCTCCCAGCCGCTGCGTGTCATGCGATCGGCCAGCTCGACCACGTCGGGATCGTCGAGCTGCGGGCGGCCTCCACCTGTGGAATCGACTTGCGGTCGACCATAGCGGCTGCGGAAGGTCTGGATGGTCCGCGACGAGCGGCCCGGCCCCGAGACGTTGATCGGCGTGGCTTCATGCTTCAGCAGCGGCGGTGGAGCCGGCTCGCCGCTTGATGCCCACAGCGCTTTGGTGATCGACAGCCTGCTGCCGAGCAGTCCACCTGTGCCCCACAGCGACGAGGACATGTTGGACGTACCACCGGCCAGCGCTCGCAAGGTGGCCGCCGCCGTCTGATCGGCGTGATCGGTGATGACCAGCGCAGCCTGACGACCGTCGGGATATCGCGCTTTGAACAGCGGAACCGCCGCGCCGCTGTGCAGCGCCAAGTCGGCGCGCAGCGGCTCTTCGTCGGGGCCTAGCATCTGACGCACGGGCAGCGACTGCCGATGGTTGGGGGCGCGCCAGTTATCGGTGCAGGCGGTAAAGCGCGAAAACGGCCGTGCTTCCGTCGAAAACAGGTCGATGCGGGCCAAGAGCCGCGGCCCTTCGCGCAGCGCCCGCAGGCCATCCAGCTCGTCTTCTACGATCAGCGTCCAGGCGGTCAGCGGCTCTTTCTTGCCACGTCGGCCGCCGGCTTCACGCGTGCTGAGCTCGGGGCCGGCGTATGGATAGATCGTCAGCCACTTTGGATCGAGCTGCGACATGGCGACGCTGCGGCCCAAAGACTTGCTGGATAGGTCGCGCGAAGCCACCTTGGCGCTGCTCTCGGGCAGCTCTAGCTCGACGGTAAGCAGCCCAAGCCACAGCGGAGCCGCGCTGCGCGCTTCGGCATGCATCGAGTAGTGGCCTTCCGCGCTCTGCTGCCAGCGCAGCTTGACCACAAGACCAGCGGTGCCCACGGCGACTTCGCTGACCAAGGCCTCGCCCTCGCGGCGCCAGCTGGTCACTGGAAAGACGCGCGTGGCTGGCATCGCGATCGGCGCTTCCGAGCCGCCATCTGCGGCCACGCGCACGCGGATCAAAAGTGGCAGCTCGCCGCCGCTGGCGTCGCTGACCGTGACCGCCTCGCCTTGCTGACGGACCTCGGCCACGGCAGACTCAGGCTGGTTCAGGCTGCCGCCCAGCGCCATCGAGAGCGCCGGTATGACCAACGCCTGCCAAGCTGCGCGCTGACCTCTTCCCCTCATCGGCGACGCCTCGGCGCCGTCAAGAAACCGCAGCAATCCCACGCTGTCATGCCCCCCCTCTGGGGTCGCCCCACCCACGAGGCACTGAAGTCCGATTATAGACGAATCGACCGCAGTCCTCGTAAAGTTCCAGCGACTTCCGCGATCGGTCCGGGCACACACGACATGCAGACTCGCGCAGACAGCAAGGTCCGACTTTTTCTGCCATGGCAGGAGATGTAAACCGTGCAAGGCGCGGAAGAGCAGAGCTCCGACCTGCCTAGCCTGGGCCGTCCAGCGACGGAAAACAGCGGCAATACGCGGCGGGTAGTCGCCGGGCTTTCGATTCGCAGCAAGATCCTTTTGGGCTTTGTCTTGGTGCTTTTGTCCTCGGGCGGAGCGACGCTGTATGCCGCCTGGGCAGTGCGCACGCTGGGACAACAGCTGCGCTTGGTGGCGCTGGGCTATTCTGCGCTGCGGCTGCAGCTGCAAGATCAGCAGACGCTGCAGGCCAACTTGCAGCGACGAGTGGCCGAGCCAGACAGCAGCCCTGGCACACTGGCCGCGGTGACCGCCGATCGCAAGCGGCGAAAGATTCGCTTGCAGGGCGCCCGTCAGCACGTGACGGATCTGCGGCGCACACTGCCGCAGAAAGACGCGCAGTTTCTGGCGGGCGTCGACGATGAGCTGGCGCAGTTAGAGCAGATTTATACCGCGACCGACAGCCTTGAGCCGGGCACTCCCGCGGTTCGCAGCATGGAAGATCACGCGACGCAGCTTCTGGAACAGCTTTCAAGCACGCTGACCAACAAAGTCGTCGAAGTGGTCAGCATCGGCGAACGCCACGAGAAGCGAGCCGTGTGGGTGACCATTGGGCTTGCCGTCTCGGCGGCGATCATTGGCTTTTTGGTGCTGCTTTTGGTGCAGACCACGCTGCGTCCGCTGCGGCGACTGGCGGATAGCGCCAAGGAAGTCGCACGTGGCAACTATCAGATCTGGCAGAGCTGGCCTAGTGCGCAGGCTCCGGCGGTGGCGGGCAAGGCTCGGACGCTGGGTGAGTCCGCTTCGGCGACGGATCCCGCCGAGACCGCGCTCGATGAAGTGGGACAGCTAGCGCGCGAGTTTCGCGTGATGGCTGCGGCCTTGGCCGAGCGCGAGCAGCGGCTGCGCCGATCCGAACAGCTGGCCGCAGTGGGCAAAATGGCGGCACAGATCACGCATGAAGTGCGAAACCCGCTGACAGCGATCGGCTTGAATGCCGAGCTCTTGGCCGATGAGTTTGCCGAGCGCGATGGCGAAGCACAGAAGCTGGCGCAGGCGATCGTCAAAGAGGTCGATCGGCTGACGCAGATCACCGAACAGTATCTGCGCTTTGCCCGCCTGCCGGCCCCACGGCTTGAGCGCACGGATCTGAACGATCTTTTGCGCAGCCTGCTGCAGTTTGCCGGTGAAGATCTGCGCTCTCGCGGGGTGGCTGTCCAGCTCGATCTGGACGACAGCATGCCCGTGGCGCAGGTCGACGAGGGACAGCTACGGCAAGCGGTGCTGAACTTGATCCGCAATGCCAGCGAAGCCATGCAAAAGGTGAGCGCGGCAGAGCCCGACGAGGAAACCAGCCGCCGCGAGCCGCGAGCCTGTCTGACCGTGCGCACGCGAGCGCTGTTCCGCGAAGGAGAAGGCACCTCGGGCCCCGCGCAGTGGGCGCGTATCGACATCATCGATACGGGTCCGGGGATCTCGACCGCACACCAGCAGCAGATCTTTGAGCCGTTTTTTACGACGAAGCGCGGCGGCACGGGTCTGGGCTTGGCCTTGGCGCTTGAGATCGTCACGCGGCATGGCGGACAGCTGCGCGTCGAGAGTCCGATCTGGCCGAAGAGCGCGACCTATCCAGCTCATGGCACGCGCTTTTCCGTCGAGCTGCCAGTCGGTGAGCTTTCCCGCTAAGCTGCGCCGCATGGGCACGCTTGTTTTGACCGAGATTGGCCAGCTTCTGACGCTGGACGGGCCGGATGCCGTTGATCGGACGCAGAGTCACGGGCCGGGCGCAGATGCCGCGGCGGTGAAGCGCGCAGAGCAGAGCGCGCGGGTGGTATCCAACGCCTGCCTGGTGATCTGCGACGGTACCGTCCGGTACGCTGGACCACGCAGCGACGCACCGACGCTGCACTCGCTTCCCGATCCGGTTCGACAAGAGAGCGTCGGCGGACGGCTGGTGACACCGGGTCTGATCGATCCCCACACTCATCTGATCTGGGCGGGGGATCGCAGCGAAGAATTCGATCTGCGCAACTGCGGCGCGAGCTACCAAGAGATTCAAGCCCGCGGTGGCGGCATCTTGTCGACCGTTCGTGCGACGACGCAGGCCAGCGATGAGGTCTTGCTGCAGAGCCTGCGCAAGCGTCTGCGCTATGCACTGCAGCGGGGGGTTACGACCTGTGAAGTCAAGACCGGCTATGGCCTGTATCCCGAGGCAGAGCTGCGCTTGCTGCGCATCATTCGGCACGCGCAAGAAGAAGGCGACGTAGATGTGGCGCCAACGTTTCTGTGTCACGTCCCGCCGCCTGAGCTGGGCGGCGCCGATACGAGCGAGCGTCAGCAGTTCGTGCGCAGTCTGTGTGCCGCGGTGCCGCAGGCCAAAGCGCTGGGTGCGACCTCGATCGATGTGTACTGCGACGCTGGGGCGTTTACGCGCAACGAAGCCATGCAGATCCTGCAAGCCGGTCAGCAACACGGCTTGGCCCTGCGCTGCCACGCCGAGCAGTTCACATACACCGGCATCGCAGAGCATGCGGCTCGTCTGGGCGCCCGCTCTGTCGAGCACATCGAAGAGATCGACGAGGCAGGCATCGCTGCGCTGGCTCACGCAGGCGGAGTGGCGCACCTTTTGCCTGGGGCTGTGCTTACCTTGCGCTTGCGTGTTCCCGATGCCCGTCGACTGCTTCGTGCCGGCGTTCGCGTTGCGCTCGGCAGCGACTGCAATCCGGGCAGCTCGTATACACAGAACCTGCCGCTGATGATGTCGCTCGCTTGTACCCAGATGGGCTTGTCTTCAGCAGAGGCTTGGCTGGCTGTGACTCGCCATGCGGCGCAGTCCTTGGGGTGTAGCGATGCTGGCGTTCTGCGAGCCGGAGCCCGCGGTGATGTGGTCGTGTGGGACGCCGACAGTCCACGCGAAGTCTGTCAGCGCCTGGGCGATCCGCTGATTCAGCGCGTCTATCGTCGAGGAGTGGCAGTGCGCTAGTCGGACGAAATCAAAGGGCAATCCGGGGCTGCTTGGCTGGCGTTGCGCGATGGTCTTGCACGGCGGTTGAAAGGGCCCCCATACCTCGGTACTCTAGATGTCACTAGTCGCTCAAGGTTCAAGGAGGCCCCATGCGGTCTTTGTTTGGCAACCGTCCTGCCGCTCTCACGCTGTTCAGCGGGCTCTCGCTGCTGACCGGCGTGGCATCTGCTGAAGAGCCGATCGCCGCTGCCGAGGACAGCGCTGCGCCCACCGTCGTGACGCAGTCGACCACCACGGTGACGACCACCACGAGCTCACCCTCGTCGGTCGCACCGTCTCTGCCGCCTCCGCCGACCGTCGCTGTGCCTGTCGCGCCAGCGCCCGTCGCTGCGCCGCCGGTCTCGGTGGCGCCTCCGGTGCCGATGGTGCCGTATCCTGCGGCTCCACCGCCGGGAATGGGCATGGTCCCTGGGCCGGTCTATTACAACGGCCCCGTCTGGATCATCCCGGCGCCACCGGCTGGGTCGCAGCCGATGTATGCGCCGCCGATGTACGCACCGCCGGTCTACGCACCGCCGGTCTATGCGCCGCCGGTCTACGCACCGCCAGCGCCGCGCGTATTCGTTCAGCCGTATGCGCCGCAGCCGCGTGTGCTTGCGCCCCGTCCGCTGCGTACGGCGCGTCCTCTGCCCCCGCCGCGCGGACCCTCGGTTGCGATCGGTCTGCGTGGATCGATGCTGGGCATCAGCAGCCAGCAGGTATTCGGCGAGGACGTCAACCTGTGGGGCGCGGGCCTGACAGTGCGCTTCCGCAGCCAGGGCCGCTTCGGCTTTGAACTGGGTCTGGATGCGCTGCGCGCCGAGATTGGCAAGGGTGCCTTCACTCGCACGTCGTACCCGTTCACCGTGTCGCCGATGTTCTATCTGTTCCAGAACCGGCCGGACAACCACTTCAACATCTATGCCGTGGCCGGCTTTGGCCTGATGGCCGACGATATTGGCCTGTATCAGGGCTCGCCGAATCAGCTAAGCCAGCAGTTCTGGGAGCTGATCGGCCACGTCGGTGGTGGCGTCGAGCTTCGCTTCAAGCGGCTGGCGCTGTTTGGCGATGTCCGTGCGGTGGGCATGGTTCTCGACGACAGCAGCCCAGCGGGGCTGTACTACCAGGGCGTCGAGGGCGGTCCCATCGCGGCCAGCAGCAGCGGCTACAAGGTCAACCTCGGCGCGCTGCTTTGGTTCTAGCGCACGCCGGCCACCCGCCTCCGCATCCCCCGCCTCCGCTCGCCGTTTGCTAGCGCGCAACAATCGAAGACATTACGGGACGCGCGGCCAGCCGCCGCGGCGTTCGTTTGGGCAGCGTTTCAGGGCCCTGCCCGAGGCGAGGTGCTTGTTCGGCGAATCTCGCTCTGATACCGTGCTTGGGAAGATTTGCTTTGGAGCACCCCATGATGCAGCTTCGCAGTTGGCTGGTTGGTGTCACCGTTTCGCTGTCCTTGGCCACGGTTCACTGTTCCAACGAAACTAGGATCACCGAGCTTGAGCCGCCGCAAGGGACGTACATGGGCGGGGAAGAGATCCTGATCAAGGGCCGCAACCTGCCCGTCGGCCGCGGCGGGGCTACCGTGCGCTTTGGCCAAAAATCCGCCACCAATGTCGTGATGGAACACAGCGGTGCGATCAAGGTGACGTCGCCGGCCGGTGACAAGAATACCGAGGTCGACGTCGTCGTGACCTTTGACGACGGCCGCGGCTTCATGCTGAAGAACGCATTCCGTTACCTGGATGCGGCCGACAACACCAAGGTCATGAAGCACTTCGGCAACAAGAAGTAGTCTCGTTTTCGTCGCAGATTCGCGCGGGCCCGCGCATGCAGGATCGCGGGGGCGGCAGGCTAGCTGACGCGGTTCCAGCCCTTGACGATGTTCTGTTCGTAAAGCTCGGTCCACAGAAGATCGATCTGCTCGCGCGAGCTGGACACGCGCACTTCACGCTCAAGCGGCGTCTTTCGCGTCGGGCTGAAGTCGGTCAGGTGCAGGACAAAGGCGGGGAAATCGCCGCTGTCCTGCTTGTTGGTCTGCCACAAGAGCAGCTTGCGGACCAGCGTCTGACCCTTGAGCGTCTTGGTATAGACCTCGCGTCGCAAGAGCGTGCTCTTGGGCAGCGTCAGCTGGCGCGCGTTGACGTCGGTCTTAGCAACCTCGACAAGATCGGTCACCTGCGACAGGCGCAGGTCCTGTCCATCCAGCCGCTTGTCATCGCGCCGCCGGACAAAGACCGGGGACAGCATGGCGACCAGTGGCAAGCGGCGCAGCGGGGTATAGCACCCGCGCGCTGCATCCCAATTCAACGTCATGCGATCGATGCTGGCGCCGCGTGTGGTCTGACTGATGAAGTCCAAGCACGAGATCTCAACCACCCATTCCGGCCGCACCATCTGATAGGCGACGTGGCTGTCGGCGGGCTCGCGATACTCGCTGTCGACGACGCGATCCTTGAGATCGCTGAGCAGCGAGCGCCGCTCTTCATCGGAAAAGCCGGTGCCGACGTGTCCCAAGATGTGCAGGCTGCCATCGGGGCGCAGCAGTGCCAGCAAGAGATCGTGCAGCATGCCCTTGCGGCTCGCGTCGCCGGACTGGCCGGCCTCGCTGAAGCCGATGACGACGGCGTCGATGCTGTGTCGCGGCTTGATCTTGAAGCGGCCGGCGCTGTCGCTGCGCAGCACCAGGCCTTCGCTGCCCTCTTGCGTGACCAGGCGCGCGAAGTGCGGATCGATCTCTTCGGCGGTCTTGACGACGACGGTCTGGATGGTGTGGATGCGCTCGCCTTGCGCAAACCACGTCTGCAAGCGCGCGATCCCATCGGCATAGCGGCTGGGCGGCGCGGCACCGTCGATTTCAAGAAGGTCGAAGGCGACGAAGTGCAGGCGATCGAGATCCTCGGGACCGCTTGGCTGACGCGCGGCCCGGCTGACGTCGTGTACGCGCTCGCGCGGGGCGGCGGGGCTGTGCCCGGAAGCCAGATAGACCAGCTCACCGGCAATCAGCGCGTTCTTGACGCCACGCTCGCGCAGGCGACGAGCCGCTTCGTTCAACCAGGGCAGGCCGATGCGCACGGTGCCGCCGGGGTTCACGCTGGCTGCTTCGCCGTCGCGATAGATTAAGACGGTGAATTCGCCGTCGTACTTGCGCGACAGCAGGTATTCGCCGGCAGGCAAATGGCTGCGCAGCTCGCGGCTGTCGAGCGCCTGCATGCGTGCCGACACCATGCGGCGATAGTCTTGTGCCCGCAGCCAGGGATCGATCTCGCGCAGCGCGCTGCCGTGCGCGACGCCATAGCCGCTGAGCTTCCACTCGACGCGGGCGGGGTCGACGAAGGCCGGGCAAGCCAGCTTGGATGAGGGGGATGTGGTGGCCATGCGCGGCTCCTACTTGCTGGGGGCGTCGGCTGAAACCGGCGTCTTGAGTTCGAGGTTGGCGAGGTGCAGAAGCAGGCAGTAGCTGTCGCCACGCGTGCGGCCTTCCAGGAAGCCGCGGTACGGCGTGCCGCCGCGCTGAAAGATCAGCGGCTGGTTCGCCTTGGCACCACCACCGACGAGGAGAAGGCTGTCTTTGAGCTCAAGCTCGCGGGCGATTTCAAACAGGAAGTCGTACGTCAGGCCGTTTATGTGGACGACCTGCAGCTTGGCGGCGAAGACGAAGCGGTTCCAGACCTCGGACTTCTTCATCAGCTTTCCCGACCAGCGCAGCGGCGTCTCGGTGCCGACGTTGGGCTCGGCGACTTGGGCGGGGCGGCGCTCTTTCTGGCTGCCGTCGGCGGCATAGACGCGCTCCCACTCGGCGACGGCGGTGACCATACGCTGATCGGGATCGATGTACACGCGCGAGGTGTCGCGCAGAAACGCTCCGGTGCGCTCGATGTCGACCTCGGGATCGCCGCCGACGAGCGCGTCCGACAGGCGTGCCGCGTCAGAGCCCAGTCGCGTTTGCAGCGCCGCGAGCTCACAGTCGATGGGCGCGCACAGGACGCGGGTGTTGCTCGCTTGGCGGCCGGCCTTGTCGACCCAGCGCAGGCGCAGCGCCGATGTGATGTGCCGCGTCGCCACCATGGCATCGCGGCCCTTGCTGTTGCTGAGATGAATGCTTCCCATCGCCGCCTCCTACATCATCGAAAAGTCCATGTCGTCGCTGTCGTCGTCGGCTTCGGGCGCGCTGTCCTCTTCGGCCTCGACGATCTGGGCGAGCGACACGAACTGAAATTGGGTGGGCTTGCCGAGCAAAAGAAACGGCGCACCGTCGGCATTGGCGAGCAAGAAGCCGACATCGGGATCCAGGCCGCCGCGATAGCTGAACGGGAAGGTGTAGATGAAGCCCTGCCGAAGCTCCTGCAAAAGCTCGGTGGCGCCCATTGGTGGCTGCAGCGCATAGACCGACTTGATGTTGTGGCTCAGAAACGCATCGACGCTGGCCCGCGCGTCCAGGGCGATCGGCGCATCGAACGACGAGGGAACGCGGTGGACGGCCTCGCCCGTTTCGCGCACGGGGCGAAGCTCGCCACGCGGCGCGTACTGGCCATCGGCATCCAGCATCAAAAGGGCGCTGCCGCCGCGACCGACCAGAGTGCGCCCATCGCTGGCCAAGATCGACAGCTCACACGGTCGTCCCGCACCGTCGAGAGCCTCGGTTTCTACATATCCATAGAGCTTCTTGCGGTCGACTTTCTGAAGACCGAAGGCCAGCTCGTTTTTGCCATGCCGGAAGCTGAGCGCCCGCGCCATTCGCGATTCCTTCCCTCGGCCAGGTCCTATAGAGGCCGAAGTTTATGTTTTCGGAATCACGAATTTTATTACGGATAAACGAGCGCGAGAAGCCCCCAATCGCGAACCTGGGCGATCTGCAGCAAGCCAGCGCGTTGTGCGGCACAGCGCGCGAGGGGACCACGCCCCACGGTCCGCACCGCCAACTGCCTCAGCCGCCGCGTGCCAGCTCTCGGCTTCTGGGTGCGGCTCGATCCATGAGCCGCTTCATTCACCTGCTCGCCGAAGCGTCTCTGACTACGGCTCGATCGCAGAGGCCGCTGGCACTGCGGCCTCGTCCGCATCGCGCGAAAAGCCCAGCCCTGGCAGCGATTCTGACGCGCTGCGGTCTTCGGGGGCGTGACGATCTCCGCCTTTGCCGCCGATCGACATGTGCAGCTCGATCAGCGCATCGCGCACGCGCTGCATCAGCAGGTCGCGGTCGTCCATGGTCAAGCCGGCCGTCGGAATCGGCTTGCCAATCACCAGATCGATGCGACACGGCTGAATGCGCAGCGTGTCGCGCTGCAGCAGGTTCTGCGCGCCCTCGATGGCAACCGGGACGATCGGCACGCCGGCTTGAATGGCCATGATGAACAGACCCTTTTTCAGCGGCAGGATGCGGCCATCGGCCGAGCGTGTGCCTTCGGGAAACGTCAGGATGCTGATGCCGGTCTTGATCTTTTCGCAGGCCTCTTCGAGGCTGCGCTTGGCGTCTTCGCGGTTCTTGCGATCGATAAAGACCATGCGCGTGACCAGCATGTACCAGCCCAAAAAGGGGATCAGGCGCAGGCTCTTTTTTGCGACGAAGCGCAGGTTCACCGGAATGCAGACGAACGCTGCGACGATGTCGAACAGGCTCTGATGATTCATCGCAAAGAAGTACGGCTTGCCGGGCTCGGGCTCAAAGCCGGGGTGCTTGACCAGCGTCGCGCGGGCGAAATGAACCAGCCCCGCCCCCCAGTAGCGTCGCGCCCACGAAAGCGGCGTGTGCGGATCGTTGCGCACAAACAGGCCATACAGAATCGCGGCGCTCATCCAAAAGAACGACCACAGCGCGAACAACGTCCACTGCAGCGCGTTTAGGATGAGCAGGCCGATCGTCCTCATGGGCCCCGATGATATCGACATCGAAACAGCGCGGGCAAGCAGGTGTATCGAGGGCGCGTCCGCGCGGCAGGCGCAGCGGGCGACGAGGCAGCCTAGCGAGTGGCGAGGACGAAGCGGACGAAGATCAGGCGAAAAGCGGACTCAGCCGCTTTCGGAACGGGCGAAGCGCTTACAGATCTTTGAGGATCTCAGCGCGCTTGGCCTGGTACTCGGCATCGTCGAGCAGGCCCGCATCTTTGAGACCCTTCAGCTTCTTTAAGCGCTCTTCCAGCGTCGGGGCCGCGGCCTGAGCCGGAGCCTGTGCCGGGGCTTGCGCCGGAGCCGGGGCCTGCGCTGCATGCGCGTGCGGGTTGTTCATTTGGCTGAACATGTTGGCCATCGCCATGCCCATGCCCAGGCCCGCGCCGGTCACCATGGGGTTGTCGCCGCCGCCGCCGCCGCCCTTGGCCATGCCTTCGCCGGCTGACATCATGGCCTTGCCCGCAGCCAGCTGCTGGAACGCCGCCATGTTCTGCATGTTGCTGCCCGCCATGCGAAGCTGCGCCTGATCTTTGTACAGGTTCTTCAGCGTCGCTTCGTCCTCTTCCTTGATCGAGACGACGAAGTTGCCCAGGCGCACGATCCGCATGCCGTAGTTCTTGAGGTGCGTGTTGTTCACCGCCTCAATCACTTCCGACTCGATCTCTTCGGTCAGTGCGCCGCTTGTGACGTCGAGCAGCGCCACTTTCTTTACGACCAGAAGCTGCGCGATGCGGTCGCGGATGGTCTTTAGAAGCTGCGAGCGGAACCAGCCGATGAACTCTTCATCGCCGGCCCACGAGCGCTGACCAAAGAACTGGATCACCTGCGTCGAGTCCGTGACCTGGATCGAGTAGTCGCCGTGAACCATGGTGCCGATGGCGAGGCCGCTCTTGGGATCTTCGACGTCGCCGACGCGACCGCCGAACTTGAAGCCGGCGACTTCGCGCGTGGTGATGAACCAGACCTCGGCCTTAAAGACGTTGCCGCCGGTAAAGCGGTCGATCAGGTTGCTGAGGAACGGCCAGTTCGAGGTCTCCAGCGTGTGCCGCCCTGGACCGATCTTGCCGACGAACGCGCCGTCCTTGAAAAATAGGGCCTCTTCGTCGGTGCCGACGGTCAACTGTGCCTTGGTGGGGATCGTTGGATCCGGGTGCTTGTAAACGATAGCGCCCTTGTTGGCGTCGGGGCGAGCGATGGCAAGCTCGCGAACGCTGCTTTTGACGTAATCAAGAATCCCCATTGAGTCCTCCGCGGGTTGTACGAGGCAGCAGTGGCCGCCCCGCAGTTTGTAATGGAATGGATCATAAGTGCGCCACCCCCGTGACGCAATGACCCGGCATCTCGTCGGACCTTCCGACTGTATCGCCTTATGGAGCCGTCCGTTCTGACAGGGTCCCTGCGGTGAGCGGCGAATGGCGGTCAGGGACATCCTCACGTCCCCTCGGGCAGAAATTTATTGAAAAAGGGACTTCCCCAAGTCCCCTCGGGCAGAAATTTATTGAAAGAAGGGACTTTCCCAAGTCCCCTCGGGCGGAAATTTATTGAAAAAGGGACTTTCCCAAGTCCCCTCGGGCGGAAATTTATTGAAAAAGGGACTTCCCCAAGTCCCCTCGGGCGGAAATTTATCGAAAAAGGGACTTCCCCAAGTCCCTGACGGCAGAAAAAAGCTGCCGCGGGGGACTTGGGCACGTTCCCATCGCCAACATCCGGCGGCGGCTAGGCGGCGCCCTCTTCGGCCTCTTCGCCGGGGAGCTCGGGCGAGTCGTCGCTATCGACCTCGGTGGCATAGCTGCAGACCGAGCAGCGCAGCTTGGGGCCTTGCCGCGTCTGTTTCTGCAGAAGGAACGGCGTGCCGCAGTCGGGGCAGGGCTCTTTGACGGGGCGATCCCAGGACACGAAGTCGCAGCCCTTGCTGCTGTAGTTCGAGCAGCCATAAAACGGCGACCCGCGACGCGAGCGCTTCTCGGTCAAGAAGCCGCCGCAGCCGGGCTTGGGACACGCGATGCCCAAGCTGACCGGGCGTGTCGTGCGGCACTCGGGATAGCGCGAGCACGCCCAGAACTCGCCGAAGCGCCCGCGGCGATAGACCATCTCGGCGCCGCAGGTGGCGCACTTTTCGTCGGTGGTTGGCTCGGGCTTGGGCGCGATCTTGCCGTCTTGGTCGCGCACAAATTCCTTGGTGTTCTTGCAGGCGGGATAGCCGCTGCAGGCCAGGAACTCGCCGTTTCGTCCCCACTTGATGACCAGCGGCTTGCCGCACTTTTCGCAGGCGATCTCCGTCGGGATCTCGATGCGCTTCCAGTCTTTCATCTCGACCAGGGCGCGATCGAGGTGTTCCTTGAACGGGCCATAGAAGCGCTTGAGCAGGGCCAGCCAGTTTTCTTGGCCCTCTTCGACGAAGTCGAGATCGCTCTCCATCTTGGCGGTGAAGTCGACGCTGACGATCTGCGGGAAGCTGGCGACGAGAAGCTCGTTGATGCGCGTGCCGAGCAGCGTCGGGAAGAAGCGACCTTCCTTCTTTTCGACATAGCCGCGGTCCTGCACCGTCGACAAGATCGCGGCATAGGTCGACGGACGGCCAATGCCACGCTCTTCCAGTTCTTTGATCAGCGAGGCTTCCGTAAAGCGCGGAGGCGGCTGCGTGAAGTGCTGTTCCGGCAAGGCATTGAGCGCCCGCAGCGCTTCGCCCTTTTCCAGCGGTGGCAAGCGTACGCCATCGCCATCACCGTCTGCGGCCTCGTCGGAGCGACGGTCTTCGTCCTGCGACTCGCTGTATACGGCGGTGAAGCCCGGCAGGCGCAGAACCTGGCCGGTTGCGCGCAGCTCAAAGCTGCGGTTGCCGTCGCGCAGGTCGACCAGCACCGTGGTCTGGTCGTACACGGCCGGCGTCATCTGCGACGCGACAAAGCGGTTCCAGATCAGCTGATACAGCTTGATCTGATCGGCGATGTCTTTTTCCTTGTCGGGGTGCTTGGCTGCTTCTTCCAAAAGCAGGCGGCGCACCGTCTCGGGATCGTACTTCATGCTCGTCGGGCGAATCGCTTCGTGCGCGTCCTGCACGTTCGACTGCTTCGACTTATAGACGTTTGGCTCCTCGGGCAGCGAGGCGGCGCCATAGCGCTGGCTGATGAAGCCGCGCACCTCGGTCAGCGCATCGGGGCTAACGCGCGTCGAGTCGGTACGCATGTACGTGATCAAGCCGACCAGGCCTTCTGAGCCGAGCTCGACGCCTTCATACAAGCGCTGGGCGATGCCCATCGTGCGCTTGGCGGTGAAGCGCAGCTTGCGCACCGCTTCTTGCTGCAGCTTGCTGGTGATAAATGGCGCCGACGGCATCTTGCGCCGGACTTTGGCCTCGATGCTGCTGACGGACAGCGGCTGCTTCATCGCCAGCGCAGCGATCTGGCGGGCATCGGCTTCTGGCAGGCGATCGGGCTTCTGTCCATCGACGCGGCCCAGGCGCAGGGTAAAGGCTGGCTTGACCTTGCCTTCGACCTGCACCTCGACGGTCCAGTACTCTTCGCTCTTGAAGGCGGAGATCTCGGCCTCGCGCTCGACGACCAAGCGCACGGCGACCGACTGCACGCGACCGGCCGAAAGACCGCGCCGTACCTTGGTCCACAAGATCGGCGAGATCTGATAGCCGACCAGTCGATCGAGGATGCGTCGCGCCTGCTGCGCATCGAACATGTTGCGGTTCAGATCCGTCGGGTGCGCGATCGCTTCGGTGATGCCGCGCTTGGTGATCTCGTTGAACTTGACGCGCTTGATGTCATCGTTGGCGTCGCGGATCTCTTCATAGATGTGCCAGGCGATGGCTTCCCCTTCGCGATCGGGGTCAGGCGCCAGGTACACACGGTCGGCGTTGCGCGCCGCTTTCTTAAGATCGGTAAGGATCTTGCCCTTGCCGCGAATCGGCACGTACTCGGGCTGGAAGTCGTGCTCGATATCGACGCCGATCTTCGACTTTGGCAGGTCTTTGATGTGACCGACCGAGGCCATGACCTCGACCTTGCCGCCCAAGTATTTCTTGATGGTGCGCGCCTTGGCCGGAGACTCGACGATGACCAGCGCCGTATCGCCACCACCCTTGGTGCTCGACTTGCTTGAGGCGTTGCTGGCTGTCTTTTCCGCAGACGCCGCGGCGGTCTTGCTGCTGCGCGTCTTGGCTGCGCTCTTCTTTTTGGGGCTGGCCTTTTCAGCGCTCGCTTTGCTGGCGCTCGCTTTTTTTGTCGCGGCCGAGGTCTTGCCCTTGGCCGCCGGCTTCTTCGGCTCGGCTTCCGCCTCAGCAGTCTTTTTCGATACGGTCTTCGTAGTTTTCTTGGCGCTTGCCATAGTTCCTCAAGTTAGAGCGAGGCCCGCCCCATATAGCGGCCACCCGGTAGACGAGAACAACATCCAAACAGCTCAAGTTCGATCACCGCTGCGGCGCAGGCGGCGACGGGCAGACCCGACAAGGCGGAAAGCTCGCTGACATCGCACCCCTGCGACGCGACCTGGGGTTGCGATAGCAGCGAAAGCACCCGAGCCGCTTCACGAGATAGCGCCGGACCCTCGCATTCTGGTTGCGTGGGCCGCGGCGGCACGGTGGCGGGTGAGGCGGGACGCGCGCGGGTCAAAAGCGGACGCGACCCAGCCGACAGATCGCGTAGCTGATCGAGTGCATCGGCGATGCTGTGGACCGCGTGGGCGCCGCCTTGCACCAGGGCCATGGTTCCTGGCGAGCTCGGAAAGCACAGCACCGGACGCCCGAGGCGCGCGGCGGCGTTCGCGGTATAGCGCGTCCCCGACGACAGCGCGGCCTCGATCACAACCACGACATCGCACAGCGCAGCCATCACCTGATTGCGCTTGGGAAAGTGCTGCGCTCGCGGTGGTGCCGAACGCGGAAACGACGACAGAAGCAGGCCGCGCTGCACAAGCTGAGCGAACAAGGGCAGGTGACGCCGTGGGTACAAGCAGTCAAGCCCGCTTCCGAGCACCGCCCAGCTCTGCCCATCGCCGGAAAGAGCCCCCTGATGCGCAGCCGCATCGATGCCCAAGGCTCCACCGGAAAGGACCACAGCGCCCTGCTTCGCCAGCGCTTGACCCAGCTCATGGGCGCGGCGCAAGCCGACATCCGAGGCTGCTCGCGAGCCCACGATGGTGACGCGCAGTGGGCGGGCAGCGGGGCTTGGCGCAGCGGGACCACAGGCCGCAAGCAGCGCGTCCCAGGTTGCGAGATCGCCGGCTGCGAAAAGCTCGGGCACACAGCCGTGCAGAGCGCTGGGAAAGCGCGCATCCAGCGCCGCAATATGATGCCGGGCCACCGTCGCGATCGCAGAAGCAGCCCGCTCGATCGGCGCGCTGGGCAACGCCGGCTGCGCGAGGTCCGGTGACCGCGGCAGCGACCACGGGCTGTTCAGACCGGGCAGGCTTGCTGTGTTTGGTGTGGTTAGCGGCAAGGCTTACACGAATAGATACTGTCGACGACAGCGTCAAGCTCGATCCGCTTTCCTCTCGGAAAATAACGGAAAGCGGCCGGTGCCATGTCGGCCAGAAATCATGGCTGGGTTGGCCCGCTTCGCAGCGCGCGATCTTCTTCGGCATCCAGGCGCTGCCGCCGGACGGTGATGAACTGCAGATAGGCGGCCTCCATGCGCGTACCGATGGCTTCGATGCGATCGAGATCGCCGCGGGCGCTGACTTCGCGCTGCAGATCAGGACACAGATAGCGCAGGCACAGGTTCGGGCGATCCGCTGTGGCCAGCGAGCAGCCCAGTGCGCCGCGAAATGCGCAGCCGGCGTGATCGCTTCCCGCGGGGGGCGGGCGCAGGCGACCCGGCGTCGTTCCGGCCTGACGCAGCGCCGCAAGCTCGTCGTCGTTAAAGGCATCTTCGGTCGTAAGGCCGCAGCAGTGTCCCCCGGCAAAATGACCGTGCGGGGGAGGATGACCGATCGCGCAGGTCTTGCACGACTCGACGGCGCCGATAGCCTGCGAGAGCTGCAGGCGAAGCTGCAGAAGTTCGCGCGCCAAAGCCGCCTCGGTTTCGCTGACGGCGTGAGCGCTCGGCTGCTGCAAAAGACGCTGCCGCAGGGCTCGTACTTCGTCGGCGCGACTGCGTGGCTGCTGCCAGCGATCGACGAGATAGCGCAGAGGAATCAGCGGCGACATCAAGCGACCAGCATGCCCACTGGACACAGGCGGCAAAAGGCAAATTTTTTTCTTTACTTTCCTAACCACTTGATCGATCGCGCGTGCTAGCTTGCCTGCGTCGTGACTGTGTCCTACCTCCCTCTGACGACTGCGACTGTTGACGATCCGGCAAGCGCTGAGCGCTCGTCCATCGAGATCACAGCGGCGGGAGAGCCCGCGCCGCGCTTCCGTTTCGAGGAGAGGATGGCCGCTGCCGCCGCGGCAACCCGCCTGCGCTGGCTTTGCGCCCAGCTTGTGATGTTTTCCGGGGCGCTGGGATGGCTGGGGTATCAAGCTGGCCTTCAGCTCGAACCCGGCACGGCCCAAGCCGCTGCGAGTACGCCGCCTGCCTTGTACTCGATCGCTGCCCCTGCCGCACGGACTGCACAGGTGGAACGCGCCCCCGCATCCGACGAGCGCGAGACCTTTTTAGGCATGTCGAGCGAGCGCCTGCGACAGCGCATGCAAAGCGGGCAGATCCGATCGATCAAGAAGAATCGCGGTGGCAGCTCGATCTCGCTGCGCATCGAGTTTTCCGACGGAAGTCGCGCGGCATTTAAGCCGATCCAAAGCAACCCACAGACCGTGCCGCGCAAGGAAGCCGCCGCCTATGTGTTAAGCCGCCTGCTGGGCCTGAACTTGGTCTCGCCCGTGGTGATGCGCACCGTGCATCGCGACGAGCTCTTTGAAAAGCTGGACCCGGCGTCGCTGCCATCGCGTCCCCGCATCGAGCGCGAGACGGTCTTCGACGAACATGGAAAGACGCTGGGGGCCTTTTCGTATTGGATCCCGCGCGTCGCGGATCTGCGCTTGGACACGACAGCCGGCATCCATCGCTGGACCGAGTGGCTGGGGCAGGGCGGATCGATCCCACCGGAAAAGACGCTGCTGATGTCGCAGCTTTCGTCGCTGCTGATCTTTGACTTGCTGCAGAACAACTCGGATCGCTTTTCCGGCGGCAATCTGCTCGGCGCACCCGACGGGAAGACGCTTTATTTCATGGACAATGCCTTTGGCTTCCAGGCCGATCCCGAGGGGCATACGCGGTGCTGGTTCTATCTACACCGCGTGCAAAAGTTCTCGCTGCGTCTGGTGCAAGCGCTGGAAGGGCTGCGCGCCGATGCGCTGGCCGCCGCGATGGTCTGGAGTCGCGCGGACGGCAGCCAGCAGCCGCTGCTTACCGACGAAGAACAAGCGGCGCTGCTTTCGCGTCGCGACCGCGCGCTTTCGCATATCGATCAAGCGATCACGATGTACGGCCGCGAAAACGTCCTGGTCTTTGACTAGGATCGAGCCAGCCACCGACCGGACGATCGTTTGACCTAGTGGCCAGAGAAGTGCGGCGGGCGCTTGTTGAAAAACGCGTTCATGCCCTCGGCAAAGTCGGCGGTGCGAAGCAGCTTCATCTGGCCGCGCACCTCGCCTTCCAGCGCCTGATCCAGGCTGCCATCGAGCGCGTCATAGACCGCGCGCTTGATCTCGCGCAGGACCAGCGGCGGACCAGCAGCCAAGCGCTGCGCGTACTGCAGCGCCGCGCCGCTGTCTTCCAGAACCGCGTTCAAAAGGCCGATGCGCAGCGCTTCTTCGGAAGGGATCTTGTCGCCAAGCATCATCATTTCCAGCGCCCGGCCGACGCCGATCAAGCGCGGCAGCATGTACGTCGAGCCGCCATCCGGCATCAAGCCACGACGGACAAATAGCTCGGCAAAGCTGGCGTGGACGGTGCCGATGCGCAGGTCACAGGCCAGCGCCAGATCGCAGCCAAAACCGGCGGCCGGGCCGTCGACAAAGGCCACCACCGGCTTGCTGATGCCCCGCACCGCGCGGATCAGCCCATGGAAATAGTTGCGCATGCGATCTTCGTTGCTGACCGTCGCAGAGCCCGCGTCCTGGCTGTGCATCGCCTGCACCATCTCGACCGCAGCTTTTAGATCCAGGCCTGAACAGAACGATCCGCCGCTGCCGGTGATCAGCACGGCGCGCACGCTGCCTTCTTCGCCCGCGTCGAGGACGGCCTGCTTGAGGGCCGCCACAAGCTCGATCGTCAGGCCATTTTTCGACTGCGGTCGATTGAGCGTCAGACAGCGCACCGCGTGCTCATCGTGGATCTGCAGATCGGTAAAGGGGGGTTTTTCGCTCATTGCGGGTGTCTCTCTGTCTCGCCTGCGTTCGTCGCAGCGTCACTGGGGGGGTCTGAGGTCGCGTCCGCCGATACAGCGCCGGCCGGTAGCGGTGCGCGGTAAAACGCCGTGGCAGTGTAGGCGTCGATCACCCGCGGCAACAAGGTCTTGAACACCGCGGCCAGCGGCACCGCCAAAAGCAGGCCGACATAGCCGAGCAGCGTGCCGCCCAAGCTGAGTGCGAAGATGACGCCCACCGCCGAAAGACCGATGCGTCCACCGACGGCGCGGGGCGTAATAAAAAAAGCATCGAGAAGCTGCACCGCGCCAAAGGTGATCAGCACACCGATGATCGGGCGCAGGCCGTTCGTCGAGGCTTCCAGGAAGGCAACGGTCAGCGCCGCCAGCAAGCCAATGCTGACCCCGACGTACGGCACAAAGGCCAAAAAGCCTGCGGTGCAGCCGATGACGATGGCCAGCGGGATGTCGGTGAGCGAAAGTCCGATCGAGTACAGCGCGGCCTGGATGGTCATCACCGTTAGCTGACCGCGCAGCCAGCCACCTAGCGCGACGTAGATGTCTTGCAGGATGTCGCTTACCGCCTGCTGATGGCGCGGCGGCACCAGCGGCCGCAGCGCATCCTTCATGCTGGGCATGTCCATCAAGAACGACACGGCGAAGATCGGCACCAAGAGCACCGTGATCAGGTACTTAAAGAAGCCCGCGACGCTCAAAAGCGCCGAGCCCACCGCGACGGAGATCTGTCCCGCTGCCCCGCGTGCCCAGTCGCCGATCCGGTCGGACAACAGACGGACATAGTCGTTGACGTTTTGCGCCCGCGTCTTAAACACCTTGCCAAGAAGCGGCAGCAGCTTGGTATCGAGGAGCTTTTTGTACGCCGGGATCTGCTCTGCAAAGTGATCCAGCTCGCGACTGACCAGATACGGCAGCGTCGTCGCAATGAGCGTAAGAAAGCCCAAGAAGATCAGCACCATGCCGCCAACGGCCAGCCAGCGCGGCACGCGGCGACGCTCTAGCGCGCGAACCGACGGATCCAAAAGGAAGGCGACAACAATGCCTACACCGACGGGAGCCAAGGCCAGCGAGAGATACGAAAGGACGCTCCAGGTCAGGACAATGAGGCCGATATACAGCACCAAGCGAAGCAGGAATAGCGTCAGACGCCGATCGTCAAACATGCCATCGTATTATCGCTAGACGAGCCCTGGGGAAAATTGCTTTGTGTCCTCAGTCGGCAAGATCGACGCGCAATGTGAAGTCAACGAGGCGGATACGTGAGACGGACCACCGAAGCGGACACGCGAGACACGCGAGACACGCGAGACAGGAAGCAAGGCGTCAAACAAGGGGCGACGACTCTGCGCAGCCCTGCATGGCTGGCTGGGTCACTGCGGCTCTGGGCCTTGGCGCTTGCGCTGCAGCAGGTGGGCTGTGCCGCGTACTATGCCGCGCAGCGCGGCGACGAAGCCATGGCCCGCCGCGACTTCGAGTCTGCGGTCAGCGAATACCGGCAAGCCGCGCAGCACCGACCGGGCAAAGCGGAATATCAGCAAAAGCTGACACTCGCCCGCGAGGCACGTGCTGCGGCGTGGCTTGCCGAGGCGGCACAGCTTGGCAACAGCGGCGATCTGAACCGCGCCCTACAGCGCTGCGAGCTTGTGCTCACCGATCTGCCGGACCACGTCGATGCGCGCTCGCTGCACGGCAAGCTGACGGCCCACCGCGAACAGGCCGCGGCGCAGCTTGAGTCGGCCAAGGCAGCGCTGCTCTCGCGGCGCGATCTGCAGACGGCGGCGAATACGCTGCAGGGCTTGCTGCCGCTTGCGCCCACGTTTCCCGAAATCCCGGTCTTTGCCCGGCAGGCCAGCGACATGCTGCGCAGTCAGCAGCTTGACGAACAGGGGCAGCGTCAGTTGCAAGAACAGCAGCACGAAGCCGCGCTGGCCTCGCTGACGGAAGCGGTGCGCCTAGATGGTGGCAACCAGGCTGCGCAGATCCATCTGGGCCATGCTCGCGAGGCGTTTTCGACAACGATCGACAAGACCGCCAAAGAAGCTCTGCAAGCACGGCGATACAGCGTCGCGGTTCCTGCGCTTGCCCGCGCCGCCGAGCTGTGGTCGAGCACCGGCAACCCCAGCGACGGGACGCGCAGCGAGTCATTCCGCAAGCGGGGCAGCGATGTCTTGTTCATGCTGGTTCAACGACAGAAGCTGGCCGCTGAGCGAGCTCAGCGACCCCGCCTGCTTGGCCTTGCCTGGGCCCACTACAAGACGGCGCTTTTGCTGCAGGAACAGGCGATAACGCTGCGCTCGGTCCGGGGGGATGCGCCAGCCCTTGTGGCGAGTGGACTGCAGCTCTTATCGCCGGATGTGCTGCCGATTCTAGAGCCCGAGCTGCGCTATCCCGTGGCCCTGCGTGTCGACGGAGATCCGCTGTTGGTCGAGCGCTTCCTGCCCACGTTGCAGGCTGCGATCTCGACGTTTTCTTCACCGGGGCGCGTCGATCTCACAAGCGGCAATCCCGAAGAGCAAAAGCCGCTTGCCACCATCGCGCTGCGCCTGGGTTTGCCGACCGTCGTGACGCAGCCCGGACGCGTCGAGACGCGCCGACAGACGTATGTGGTGCGCATCGATCAAGTGCCCAACCCGCGCTATCACCAGCTTGTGCAGCACAGCGACGAGCTGTCACTCGCGCTGCAGCAGCTCGATGGGTCGGTGGCGATGGCTGGTCAGAATGCCGCGCAGGCCGCAAGGCAAGAGCATCGCCTGGCCCGAGCCGAGCAGCGCGCCCGCGTGGCCCACGCCGAGACCGAGCAGCGTTTCCGCGATGCCGAGGCGCGTGCCGATGAAGCCTCGCGCCGCGTGTCGCGTGTGCAGCGCCAGCTAAGCGATGCCGAATATCAGCTGGCGCAGCTTGAGAGCCGCATCGCGCAGACCCCGGACCCCAATCAGCGCCGCCCCTTGGAAGCCGAGCGGGCTCGCCTGCGTAGTCAGATCAGCAGCCTGCGCGGCGACCTGCAGGACGCGCGGCAAGAGCGCACGCGCGCCACCGCCACCGCCGATCAGCTGCGCCAGCAGCGCGGCAGCGACCACGCCGTGCGCGAGCTAGACAGCGCTCACGATCAGGCCGAGCGCGATGCGCGACGCGCTCAGCATGATCTGGCGAATGTCGCGGCCGAGCGCGACCGCGTGGCGACCGAGCTTACCCAGACACGGGCGGCGCTGGCTCAGACGCCTCCGCTGCTTGAACAGCCGGTGCAGGCCGAGTATGCGTACGCGGAACAGTTCTTTCGCCGCATCGCGCGTGTCGATGCCAGCCTGCGCATGATCGAGCTTGGCCTTGTGCCGCCACTTTATGAAAAGCCGATCGCGGCCGATGCCTGGCACGAAGACTTCCAGCGCAGCGAGCACCGCGTGCCGGGGGCGCCTGACCTGTATATTGCGCCGCATCCACTGCGCTTTCCTCTCGATACGGATCTTGTGGGCAAGGCGCTGGTATCGCTGGCTGCAGAAACCAAGAAACAGCTAACGCCTGCGCTATCGGGACATGGGGCGCGCTTTCTGCGATCAGCGGCAGCCAGCACCGGAGATGCCCGCTTAAATGCGCTGCTGCTCGCCCATCATGCAAGGGACCAGATCGCCGACAAAGCGGCGCTGTCAAACGCCCAGCAAGAGATCGCTCGCGTCCTTGGCCTGGACCTCGCGCACGATCGCGTGAGCTTGGCTGTGTTCGACGGCAGCTAACAATCCGGTCGCCCGACGTCGCGCGTCTTTTTCTAGGCCACAGGCCACAGCGAAAGCGCAGCGTGCAGCAGACGCGTGAGCCCATGCACAAAGAGCAGCGCCTGCAGTCCGCCGCGCACAGAAACGCCATAGGTCTCGCTGGGCCAGGCACACAAGCCCAGCCAAAGCGATGACAGCAGAGCGACGGCCAACGCCCACAGAAGCACGCTCAGCAAAGACGAAAGAACCGGGCGACTCGGTGCCAGTCCTGCCGCCTGGTTCAGGCTGCGCAGCACGCGCCATGCGATGAACAGCAGCGCCGCGGCACAGCCGGCAAGCCCAGCAAGAACCTGGACCAGCCACATCCAGGCCGTCTTCTGTCCCGCCCAAAGCAGCGACGGGGTCGCATGGCCCGCCGTCGGAAGTGTGGTCCAAAGCGCCTGTGTGACATCGCTTAGCCCCGCGTAACCCGCCGAGACCAGCCAGGGCAGAACCAAGGCCAGCCCGCAAAAGAACAGCCCTTGCCACAGCGCCGTCGGCACTCGCTGCGCGCCTGCAGCTCCACGGGTTGAATCGGCAAGCATGTCCTGATGTTAGCGCGACGTGAACCAGCCATGGGGCGCGTCTGCGCAAGCCATCCGAAAGAGCCGAGTCGCACTGTGCGGGATCGCGCGTTGACAGGTCTTTGGCGTCTCCGCATGCTGTCTGCTTTGCGTCGCCGCTTGAATCCTGCGCGAGGTCACCTGCATGGGCTACATCTTCGATCCGCATCGACTGCACGAAATTGGCAGCCGCGCAATCGGTCTGCCGTTCGATGCCATGTGTTCCACCGTTGTCGACGAGCTAGCCGCTGCCTATCCCGGCCACATCGACACCCGCACCGACTGGATGTTCAACTTGGCTGGCGGTCTAACCGGCGTGATGTGCGTCTTGCATGCGTCGCTGAGCGAGTACGTGCTGATCTATGGCACGCCGATCGGCACCGAAGGCTTTTCCGGTCGCTTTCGCATCGACATCTGGGACGTCATGCTGCGCGGATCGTTTACGACGTACACCGATCGCGATCCCAGCGTCGCCAAGCTTTCGCAGGTGGGCGAGCTTGTGCATCTGCCGCCAGGCGTCACCAAAGCCGTGCGCATTCAGCCCGACACCTGGATGCTTGAGTACGCTCGCGGGCCGATCTTCACCAGCCTGCCGACGGCGCTTGGAGACTCGGTGTTTCGCGCCATGGATGCCGCGATCTTGGGCAAGACCTTGCTGCGTTACAGCCAACTGACGCTGCGCTCGCTTCTTCGCCGCACGCTGTAAAGCCGCGCGCCAAATCGTCTGGAGAGTCCCTGCACATGTCCTCTTCTGCCGCTCACAATGAAGCCTCAGCTAGCGCCCGTCGCGCCGGGCTGGGCCTAGAGTTCGCGCTTGGCCTCGTCGCGCTGCCCGCCGTCGTCTATTACCTGTGGATCTGCATGCGCTATCACGGGGGCGCTCTGGTGTTTCCAACGTCGCGCACCCAGCTTGGCGAGCTTCTGCGCGAAGTGCCCCTGCCGACCTGGAAGGCTGCCGCGATCTATTCGATCTGGGTGGGCGCGCAGCTTTTTCTGCAGCTGTTCGCGCCGGGACGCTGGTTTCCGGGGGCGCCGCTCGATGATGGAACGCGGCTCAAGTACCGCCTGAACGGCTGGTTTTCCTGGTGGCTGACCCTGCTTGTGGTGCTGGTTCTGATCTGGCGACGCGTGATTCCGGCGACGCTGCTTGCCGACGAGCTGGGCGCCATTTTGAGCGTTGCCAACATTGGCTCGCTGATCTTTGCGCTGTACCTGTACGTCTTTCCTTCGCTGCACAAAACGGCCCCGAGCGCAGAACGTCGCGGCGGCTTCTTTCACGACTTCTTCACGGGGGTTGTTCTGAACCCACGCCTGGGATCGCTGGATCTCAAGTTCTTTTGCGAGTCGCGCCCCGGCCTGATCTTGTGGGTGCTGATCGATCTATCGCTGGCAGCGCAGCAGCTTGAGCTGCACGGACGCATCAGCGCGCCGATGTTTCTGGTCTGCATCTTTCACTTCTTTTACGTCGCCGATTACTTCCTGCACGAAGAAGCGATCCTGTCGACGTGGGACATTCGTCACGAGCGCTTCGGCTTCATGCTGTCGTGGGGCTGCTTGGTGTGGGTGCCGTTTACGTTTTCTTTGCAGGCGCAGTACCTGGTTCGCCACGCGCATGAGCTGCCCTTGCCAGCGACGGTTGGCATCGTCGCTCTGAACGCGGCGGGATACTTCATATTCCGCAGCGCAAACCTGCAGAAGCATCGCTTTCGCCAGAGCCCTACCGCGCCGATCTGGGGCAAGCGCCCGACGTTCATTCGCACCGCCCGCGGCACGCAGCTTCTGACATCCGGCTTCTGGGGCATCGCGCGTCACTTGAACTACACCGGGGACTTGATGATGGGCTTGGCCTGGTGCTTGACGTGCAAGTTTGGGCACGTGCTGCCGTACTTCTATTTCATTTATTTTTCGGTCCTGCTGATCCATCGCGAGCGGCGCGACGATCGTCACTGCGCCGCGCGCTATGGCGCTGACTGGGATGAGTATCGACGGAAAGTACCCTGGAGAATGATCCCCGGCGTGTACTAGACGGAGTGTCGCAGCCGCGCGGGATCGGCCGCGAAGCAGGAATGGATCATTCGCTGAAGTCGCTGCCTGTGCGTGTCTGCGATTCCGGTCCCGGCGCGGCATCGGGCAAGCCGGCCACGTCTTTTCGTCCACCGCGCGACACCAGGCGGCCCATGTCTTCAAGCTCTAAGGCCGCCGCGCGACGCAAAAGACCCATGTGGATCGACATGCCATCTTGCGCCGCCAAGAACGCCGCTCGCAGCGCGACGTTCTTGATGTAGCCGCCCGAGATCTCGTAGTCGTTGGCCAGCGCTTTGAAGTTGATGTTGCGCGCCGATGGAGCCTTGGTCGGCAGCATCGAGCGCCACAGCCGCTCGCGCTCGGGCGGCTCGGGAACCTGCAGGTGCAGGTGCAGGGTCAAGCGACGCTGCAGCGCTTCATCCAGCGACGCTTCTTTGTTGGTCGTCATCACCACCACGCCGCTGTAGTGCTCCAAGCGCTGCAGCAAGTAGTTGACGGCGAGGTTGCCGTAGCGATCGTTGCTGGTCTTGACCTCGGTGCGCTTGGCGAACAGCGAGTCGGCTTCGTCAAACAGCAGCACGGCGTGGGCGCGCTCGGCCTGATCGAAGACGCGCGAGAGCTGCTTTTCCGTCTCGCCGACCCACTTGCTGACCACCTGCGCCAGATCGACTTGATAGATGTCGAGATCCAGCTCTTGCGCGATGATGCCGGCGAGCATGGTCTTGCCGGTGCCTGGCGGTCCTGAGAACAGCGCGATCATGCCCTTGCCATATCCCAGGCGCTGGCCAAAGCCCCAGTCGGAATAGACGCGCGTCGCGTGCTTGCTGCGGCTGATGAACTCGCGAATGCGATCCATATCATCAGGCGGCAACACCAGATCTTCCCACTTGGCGACAACCTGGATGCGACGGGCCATGTCGCCCAGTTCGTTGCGCAGGCGGCGATCGATGCCGCGTCGCACTTCGTCGTGCGAGATGACGCCGCTTTGATTCAGCTCGGCAAGCTCGACGGCTTCGCGACCCGTCTCTTGGATCTCGCCCGGTGTCAGGTGAAAGGCACGCGCCAGGCTGTCGATTTCCAGATCGGCTCCGCGGCGAGCAGCGGGCAGCGCGACTTCCCACAGCTTGCGACGCGTCGGCTCGCTGGGCAGTGAAAGCTCAACCTCTTGCAGCGAGTGCTCGACCTTAAAGCGCGGTGGCTGCATCGACTCGACACCCAGAATCACAAGCGATGGGTAATCGATGATGCGCTTCATGAGCTCGCGTGCGTTATCGGCCAAAAGATCGGCGCGCAGCGGGCCGAGGTACAGCACGGCACCGCGCAGAAGCGCCTCGCGCTCGGCACGACGCAGAAGATCGTCCAGCGCACCTTGTTCGACGCGGTTGGGATCAAAGGCCAAGAGCTGTCGTCCGGCGTACGCAGCGATGCGCGCCGCAACCTCGCGCTTGCCGATGCCACGCGGTCCCCAGAACAGAAGCCACGGCATCTGTGAGACATGGCCCAAGCTGCGTCCATGCGCTGCGGCTTCGCACAGCTTGCCGATGCGCTGCGCTGCTCCTTCATCCAACGCCATGCCGGAAAGGTTCGCCTCGGTCCGCCGTAGCTCGGCGCAGCGGGCCAGCGCCGGGGCCAAGTCGCCGCGCCCGGTCAGCACCGACAACACATCGAAGGTCGGCATCAGCGCGCGATAGTTCATCGAGCTATACGACTCGAACGAGTCCGGCGGCAACACCTGGATCATGCGCCACAAAAGCAGCGGCCGTTCGGGATCGATGGCATCCAGCAGCGCCAGGCGATCACTGCGCTTGAGCTGATAAAGCTGCGACACCAGCGCCAAGTCGACGCCGCGTCGCGCGGGCGAGCCGCGCAGAAGCGCAAACACATCGCTCAGCGGAGCATCGATATGCGGCGCGAGTGACACCACCAAGGTCTCGACCTCAAGCGGCGTCAGGCGCAGGTTTTCTGCCATGCGTCCGATCGGCGCGCTGCGGCGCAGGCCCTGCACCATGGCTTCGGCTTCACTCAGCGACTGCCCGATCTCGGCTTCGTCCAGCGGCCCGGTGCTGTTGGTACCGCGGGCGCTGCGGCGGGCCGTAAAGATGCCTTCGATCTCAGCCAGCGCGGGGTTGTCGGGCAGCGGCCGAAGCTGGGCGCGCTGATACTGTCGCAGGCAGCGCTCGGCAACCAACCAGATGCGGTTCAGCTCAGCATTCAGCCACTGCTCGGCTAGCTGTCGCTCAACCTCGTGGACCGGGGGGGATGCAGGACCGCTCATGTGGACCCTTCGTTCTGTTCACGTCGATGAGAATGGGCAGAGGAATGGATCTCGCTTCCGGGCAGGCGCTCGGGCGTCTCGCGTTGGCGTCCCAGCAGCGAGACCTGGCGCCGCAGAGCCACGATGGCGTCGGCACCACCGCGACCGCCGTGGCCACTGCTTTTTTCGCCTCCAAACGGCAAGCGCCCCGATGGCGCTGCAGTACCGCGATTCCAGAACAGCGAGCCGGCGCGCACTTCTTCCGAAAAGCGCTTCCAGCGCAGCGGCGAGGCCGTAAACAACGATGCACACAGCCCATACGGCCCGCTGTCGCAGAGCTGCAGCGCATCGTCGATGTCAACCACGGGATAAAGCGCCAAGTCTGGACCCAAGTGCTCGTTTCTTTGATACGCGGCGCCGGGCTGACGTTGACGAATCAGGTGCAAGCTTGGGCTGACAAATGCCCCATTTGCTCGCGCTGTCGCCACGCGCTGTGCCGGCCGCAGCGCTTCTGCACCCTGCGTGCTCGCCTGCGCACAGGCGGCAAGAAACGATTCCATGCGCGCAAGGGAAAGCATCGGCCCCATGAAGGGCTCGGCTTGCCCTGGTGGCAGTCCCGCGGCACCAGCGATCACAGGCGGGCCAACGCGAAGTGTATCCAGCGTCGACAACAGAAGATCGCTGAACTCGGCCGCCACCGCTTCGTGAACCAGGACGCGCGACGTTGCAGTGCAGCGCTGGCCGCTCGACAGCATCGCGGATGTGGCGACTTCATAGGCAGCGCTGGGCAGATCTGCATCTTCGAGCACGATGGCGGCGTTCTTGGCCGACATGTGCAGCACCAGCTGAACGTCGTAGCGATCACCCAGCGCCCGCCGCAGTCGATGGCCGTTTTCGCTGCGCCCGGTGAACACGATGCCGTCCACTTGCGGGTGCGTGGCCAGCTCATATCCGACGGCGTCATCGCCTTGGATCATGTTGAACACGCCCGCGGGAAGGCCGGCACGAAAGACGATCTCGGCATAGCGCTGCGCCGCTGCCGGGCACAGTGGGCTCGGCTTCCACACAACGCTGTTGCCAGCCAGCAAGGCAGCAATGATATGCGTGTGGGCAGTGGCCAACGGCAGCATGGCCGGGCTGATCACGGCCACGACCCCCAAGGGCAGGCTGCGCACGCGGCCGGGAAGTCCCTCGGGAACGCGGTCCGCAAGGACACTTTCGGCGAGGCTCGATAGCTGATCCAGGCGACCGATCAAGCCCTGCACTTCGCGCTGACATTCCCAGGTGGGACGTCCGGTCTCGCGCACAAGGCACAGCGAAAGATCCGGCGCAGCGCGCGATAGCTCGGTGCGGATACCGGCCAACGCACGCACGCGCACGCCGACGGTCTCTTGCCCCCATGGGCGAGCCGCGCGAGCCGCTGCGATCACCGCTTCCTGAATGTCTTCGACACCAAATGGAAAGCGCCCCAGCACGTCTTCGCTGTCGATGGGCGAACGACTGATCAGCTCACCGCGCAGCTCGCTCGGCAAAAAGAAGCGCTCGCCGCTGAGTCGCCCGCGCCCTGCGATCAGTCCTCCAACGCGTGCGCTCATCGTGACTCCTTGTTCTGCGTGCGTTCTTCAGCAGGCTGCGCTTCCGACGGGGCCAGCGGATCGGCGGGCGGACCTTTGTCGCCGCGTCGTCGCCTGCGACCGGTCCAGTTGTCGATGCCATCGTCGCGCCACGCATCGTCCTGCCCACCTGCTGGATGGGTGTCGAGATCCGCGGCCACGATCATCGAATCGGCCACGAAGTCACCGTCCATGCCCTCTTGGATCATGTCGGTGACGTCCTGGGACGATCGACGCCACACCTCGCGCGAGCGCTGCCGCACATCCGGCTGAGCCGTGGTCTGCGTCTCTTCCTCTTCGCCGTCTTCCTCTTCGTTCTTTTCGACGTAGTGCTGGAACAAGCGCTCTGCCGATTCCTGCGAAAGCTGGCCATCCTGCGGCAGCTCTGCCTGCACATGTGGAGCCGCTTCCTTCGCAGCCGCGAGCACGTTCAGAGCCAGAGCCGCTTGGCGCGCATCTTCCTCTTCGCGCTCGCGCATGGCGTGGGCGTGCAGCAGCGCGTCCTCTTTCTGGGGCGCCTCTTGCGCAAACGGATCTTCCTCTTTGCGGTGGCGCTCTTGGAAGCTGGACATGCGACGTGCCGAGAGTACTTCTTTCGCACTATCGCTCACTTCAGGGGCAAATTCAATCGTCGCTGCGCAGCGATTGACGGGCTGGTGGCGACTGCGAAACACTATCCATCATGCGAAAAAGACTGCGTGTACACGGACCTACCCCGGCTGAGCGTTCCAGCACGTCGTTGGACGGTTTGCCCGATGGTTCACGCTGGGCGCACCGGGCGCGCTGTCGTGTGCTGTCGGCAGCGCTTGCTTGCGCCACATGCGCCGGGCTTCTATCGGGCTGCGTCCATGGGCCCGAGGTGCAGCCGACGACACAGGGCTCGCCACCGTCGACGCTGGGGGCTGCTGTCGCGGCGATGAACCGCGAGGCCCAGACCGTACAAGCGATGTACAAGAGCCGCTTTGCACAGGACTTTCTGTCCGCCGTGCCACATCTTTCGGCCCTGGTTCCGCGTCGCGTAGGCGACCGCAGCGTCGATGAGTGGGAGTATTACTTCGGTGCGAATCCGACCCCCAGCGAGTCGCCCATTTTCTATGCGCATCTTTTGGAGATTGCTGCGCAAGACGGTGGCGAGCGCAGCGCACTGATCGGGCGGCGCGTCTTGGATCTGCACGGGCGCAGCATCGGCCCGACGAGAATTCTCGCCGGGGCGGGGGCTGATGCCGTCAGCCTGCTTTCGGATCCCGGACAGCTCGCGCTGTACAGCCAGCCCGGTGATCAGGGGACCGTGCCGATCTATGGCCGCGATGTGGCGGGCCGTGTGCAGGTGCTTTTGGGCAGCCTGCTCGGCGACGCAGCCAGCTTTGCCGCCGTCGGCGGAGGCTTCGATCTGGTGTTCAGTCGCGGCGTGCTCTTGCGCGGCACGATCCACCCGTCAGAAGCCACCGATCCCAAGACACAGCGCTCGCTGGGCATGTCGGATGAAGACTATCTGCGGCGGCTTTTTTCGCTGCTCAAGCCAGGCGGCAAGCTGCTGGTTTACAACCTGTGTCCGGCGCCTGCGCCCATCGGGCAGCCATACAACCCGTATGCCGATTGCCGCAGCCCGTTTACGCAGGCGCAGTGGCAAGCCGCTGGTTTTCGCGTGCGTGACTTCGATCGCAGCGATACTCCCGGCGTGCGCAGTCTGGGCAAAGCACTCGGCTGGGATCGCCCCGAGCTTGCCGCACGAGCCGTCGATCTCGATACCAACTTGTTCGCGCAGTACACGCTCGTCGAAAGACCTTAGGCTGCGTCTGCGTCGAGAATCGCGGCGGAAGACAGCGGATGCAGCGGCAGCGATCCAGCGCTGACTACGCGGGATCGGCCGGTAGCTCGATCGCAGGACGCGGACTGCGCAGAGCCTCGGGGCGCCGACGATACAGCAGCACGATGCGTCCCAGCACCTGCACCAGGGCTGAAACGCTCTGCTCGGCCAAGCCTGTCGCCAGCTCGTGTCGCTCGCCGGGCGCGTTTTCAGACAGCCGCAGCTTCACAAGCTCGTGCTGATCCAGCGCGGTGTCCAAGGCCTGCAAAAGCCCAGCGCTGATTCCTTCTTTGCCGAGCATCACCACTGGCTGCAGGTGATGCCCCAGGCCGCGCAAGTACGCGCGCTGACGCGTGCTCAGAGTCATCGGCTTGCGCTTCTTTGGCGCCGCCGCCTTGCTTGTGGGCCGTGCGTCCGCTGGCGTGGGCTTGGACGCGATGGCATGCGGATCGTTTTTGCGTCGCGTTCCCGACGGACGACGGGTTTTGGATGTCACCATGCGCGGCAATTTACCAGAAAGCATGGATTTTCTTGGTTTCTGTATAGGCGGGCGCTCTGCGCTTTTCCCAAGCGTTTCACTGGCTTGCACGCTTCGTTGCCGGGGTCGGTGATCGCGCTCCCTTCCGACGGGGTCGGCGCGTTACCATCAAAAGGAGTGTGTTTGTCGGTCGCCGACTCTCGATGACGCTGCTCTTCTATTTTCGCCGGGCTCGCTGTTTCTGCGGTCGCGCTCTGGCGTTGTTCCTTCTGGGGATGCTGCTGGTCAGTATGATCGGCCCGCTGCACATCAGCGCTGCCCAGGGTCGCACGACAAGCAGTGCTCTTCCGACGCCTGCCCGTTCCAAGCCCACGCCGCCCAAGGCTCGCTCGCGCAGCGAGTGGGTTCTTGAGCAAATCGATGCTCGGAACGCGACCATGCCTGTCGCCCGTCGCGCCGACAAGTTTGCGCAGATGAGCGAATCGGTGATCAGCTTCTTTCGCGCGACCAACTATCTTTTCTGGGCGGATCTCGCGAGCTCACCGCTTTTGCGCGACTTCGGCGCCAGCAAGCAGACGCGCATCTGGCTGCACGGCGACTGCCACGTCGAAAACATCAACGCCATCACGACAAGCAGCGATGACATCGTGTACGGACTCGATGACTTTGATGATGCCGTCATCGGGGACTATCAGCTCGATCTGTGGCGCCTGGCGGCCAGCTTGATCTTGCTGCTGCGTGAGCGCGGCGGGTTTTCGTCGAGTGATGAAGAGAACATCCTCAACGCGCTCAGCGGCAGCTATCTGAACACCGTGGCCAGTGTACGCGACAACGACTTGGAGCTTGCGCGCACGTTTACCGCCACCAACACGCCGAGCCCGCTCAGCGATTTTCTGGTCGAGACCAAGCGCAAGGCTGTGCGCTTGCGCATGCTCGACAAGCTGACATCCAAGGCCAGCGGGCGTCGGGTTTTCGATTTCTATCACCCCGACATTCTGCCGGTTGAAGCCCCGGTTGCTGCCGCGATCACGTCGAGCCTGCCGCGGTATGTCGCGACACTTTCCGAGCCTCTGCGCAGCCGGTCGGGGTATTTCGTCGTCAAGAGCGTCGCGCAGCGCCTGCGTGGTGGCATGGGTTCACTGGGCATGGCGCGTTACTACGTCCTGATCGAGGGATCGACGTCGAGCGAAGATGACGATCGCGTTCTCGATCTCAAAGCGCAGGCGGCGCCGTCGCCTTGGCCGTTCATTGACCTGGATGTGCGCAATCAGATCTTGGCCGCGACGAACGGCGACCAGGCGATGCGCACGGTGCTGGCGGCTCGTGCGCTGGCCTCGCAGCCGGATGAGCACCTGGGATCGCTTCTGTTGTTTGGCACGCGCTTCAGCGTGCGCGAGCGGACGCCGGCCCGCGGCACGCTGGATGTGACCGAGCTCTCGTCACCGACGCGTGTGCTCAAGCTGGCCGAGGTCTGGGGCGCGGTTCTAGCCATCGCGCATGCGCGGGCCGATCGCGACACCAGTGCGGCTCTGGTGCCCATTCACTTTGAGGCAGAGCTTCTTCAGCGCGTCGGAAACAACCAGGAAGCCTTTCGCGCCCGCGTGCGTCAGGTGGCGCTGAGCTATGCCCAGCAAGTAGCCGCGGACCATGCGGCGTTTTCGCGCGAAGTGGTCAAAAAGACCGCATCCAGAGAATGACCGTCGCTGCGTCGGCCGCGGTGATGCAAGGAGAAAGCAAAATGGCAAGGCGAGCACTGGGATTGGTGTTGGTTTTTTTAGGGGCTGGCTGCGCACAGGTGGCCGGTGGCGCGGCGAGTGCAGATCCATCCGAGCCCAAGCCCGAGCTGCACGCGATTCAGCCTGCCGTCGGGCCCACCACGGGCGGCGAGAGCATCACCCTGCGCGGCGCCAACTTTTCCAAAGATGCGCTGGTGCGCTGGAATGGTGTGTTGGGTGAAAACATCAAGGTCGTCTCGGCCTCTGAGATCACTGCGGTCCTGCCGGCGAGCAGCCAGGTTGGCAACGTAACGGTGACTGTCTCATCGGCTACCGGTGCAGAAGCAAGTCGGGCGGACTTGTTCTCATACTATTACGGACAGATCGGCTTCGACGACACGACGGTCCTCAGCACGGGAGGGGCCCCCAAGGCCGTGATCCTGGCCGATCTCGACGGGGATCAGCGCGTCGATCTGCTGACCGCCAACGCGGCAGAAAGCAGCCTGAGCCTGTTTATCGGTCAGCCAGGCGGCCTGTTCGCATCCATCCAGCGCATCGATCTGCCCAGCCCTCCCGAAGCGCTGACGGCAAGAGACGTCGACGGAGACAGCCGCCCCGATGTGCTGATCGCTGCTGGCTCGGCCAGCCGGATGTACACCCTGCGCAACACCGGCATGAGCGGCCCCAACCTGTTCACCCTAACCGCCACCACCCAAGTCGGCCAAAGCCCCTTCGCCATCGCTACGGGGGATCTCAACAGCGACGGGCTTTTGGATGTGGTGGTGGGGAATCGCGGGGGAAATTCGCTGAGTGTGTTGATGAATAAGGGCGGGGCGATGTGGGACGCGCCTGTGACGGTGGCTGCTCCGGCGCTGCCGGCGGGAATTGCCGTAGGAGACATCAACAAAGATGGCCGCGCGGATGTTGCGGTGAGCAGCTACCAAGACAACACAGTGCAGGTATTTACCAGCGTCGGCGGCACGCTGATGATGGCCGGGCCGGCGCTGATGGTGGGCAGCGGCCCGACGGGAGTCAGCCTGTTTGACTTCAACAAAGACGGGTTCTTGGATCTGACGGCGGTGTGTGAAAACACAGGCGGTGTCTCGGTGCTGCCGGGTCAGTCGGCGGGGGCGTTCGGCAGCGCTCAGAGCTATCCGACGGCGCAGTATCCGGCGATGGCACTCGCGGAAGACCTGAACGGTGATGGCCGCACCGATCTGATCGTCTTAAACGGCGGCAGCAAGGGCAGCTTGGTGGTTCTGCCAGGGCAGGGCGACGGCACATTCGTCAGCGGCAACAGCAGCCAGCGCATTCCGCTTTCCATCGCACCGAGCGCGTTCAGCGCGGCGGATATCGATGGCGACGGCAAGCTGGACTTGGCGGTGATCAGTCAGTCGGCAAGCAAGGTCGTGATCCTGCGCAACCAGTCGCGTTAGGCAGCGTCGCCCGGCGTCGGTGGCCGTAGCTTCACCACGGCGAAGCTACGAGGCGCTGCTGTGCTGGCTGCCGTGCTGGTTGAAGAACCGCGCCGAGGCATCCAAGCCCTTTTCGATCTCGCTCGCGATGAACTTTTCCACTTGGCCACCGATGCCGAAGATCTTCACTTCGATCTCCCAGTCCATGATGCGGCGACAGGCCTGATCTCCGTCGGCTAGCAAGCGCAGCTTGTAGCTCATCTTGACCTTGTCGCGCAGCGCGCTGGGCACAAGCTCGCCCGAGGCTTCCATGGCGCCCTTGGGATGCGAGCGGCGGTCTTCCATCCAAAAACCACCGCCCACCAGCTTTTTGATAAAGCCAGGCATGTTGTCGGGCGGAGTGACGCGCGTGTGCATGCTCCAGGTCGGCCCGTCGACGGCGCGACTGAGCATCTCGCAGGCCTGATTGCCCATGCCTTCGATGCTGATGCGCTTTTCAAAGCTGGGATCGAAGGCCAGCTCAAGATAGCGGCTGGCCGGCAGGTTGATGCGGTGTTCTTTGACAAGCTTCATCGTGGTTCCTCGCGTGGTTTGGCCGCACGCGGCGTGGCTCGCCGGGCCGTTTCGGCGTCGACGCGTTCGCCGGGATCGGACGTTACAGGCCGTCGAGATTATCGAGATCACGGGCAGCGGTAAATCCATCCGTGTGCTTATTTTGGTCGCGCGCTGTGGCCCTGATATAACCGCCGCGTGATCGCACAACTGCAAGGGACGTTGAGTGACAAAGGGCTCGACTCGGTCGTGTTGGATGTGGGCGGAGTCGGCTTTCATGTGTTCGTCTCGCTGACCACGCTGCAGGCCCTGCCGCCTGCGGGGCAAGCGGCGCGGCTTCACACCTATCTGCTGGTGCGCGAGGACGCACTGAACCTGTATGGCTTTGCGACGCTCGATGAAAAGCAGGTGTTCGAGCGCTGCTTGTCGGTGTCGGGCGTCGGGCCCAAGCTGGCTTTGGCCGCGCTGTCAGGTCTGGGACCGCAAGAGCTTGCCGACGCCATCGTGCGTGGCGAAGTAGCGCGTCTGCAGCGCATTCCCGGCATCGGCAAAAAGACCGCCGAGCGCCTGGTGATGGAGCTGCGCGACAAGTTCCATCGTCCGAGCGCTGGCACACGCACCGACGGCAAGGCCGGTGTCCTTCCGGGTAAGTCGGCTGCAGGCAGCGCGCGGTTCGCCGATGTCGTCGGGGCGCTGACCAACCTGGGGTACAAGCCGGCCGATGCCGAGCGCGCGGTCGACAAGGTCACGCAGGATCTTTCGGCCAGCTCGACGGCCGGGACCGCAGCGCTGCCCTCGCTGGAAGACGTGCTGCGTCTGTCGTTGCGAGCGCTGCAGCGCGACTGATCGGCGGCGCTATTTGACCAGCACCATGGTCTGTTCGTTCAGCGCCACCAGCGCGCCGTCTTCGCTCCATAGCTCGCGCTGCTCGACGACGAAACCATCGCGGGCGGCACGTGTACTTGCGCGATAAAACAGCGGCGCCTCACGGGATAGCTGCTGCGGGGGATGCAGAAGCTGCAGACTGAACGCCGCCGTCACCATCGGCCGTGGCGCCGACTCGGTGACCAGCAGCGCGGGCCAATAGATATCGGCGGTGGCCACGACATCGGCTTCTTCCCAGCCGGAACCCAGACCCAGCAAGCGGACCCAGCCCAGAACCTGGGGATTGCCGGTCTGGCCTGAAAACGGGATCCCTTCGACGGGGCGAAACTCGCAGTGCTGTGTGAAGACCGGGGCGAAGGGCGCGCGAATCGGGGCCACTGGCACGTCGCGCCACGAGCCAAGGCTTGGCGGTGTAAGCAGCATGCGATCGCGATCACGGACGCGGGTGCGACCCAAGATGGCGACGACATGCGCTAGGACTTCGTTCGCTTGGACAAGCTGCGCCGACAGCGTGGACACGCCGCTGCCATTGCGCAGCACGTCGACGCGGATCTGCGCCACGCCTGGCTGCACGGGACCGGTCAGAGCGGCCGTCAGCGAGCGCAGGGCTCTTTCGCGATCGGGCTCGTGACTGCGAATGGCGCGCACCAACATGGCCAGGATCAAGCCGCCAAAGGCACCGCGTCCTTGCTGCCAGGTGTCGGGAATATCGATGACGTACGCCCCATCCCCTTGGTAACGCGGCGTGGTCAGGGCGCGAAAGTCTGCCGCGCTGGATGCAAAGGAAGAGGCGCCGAACGCGCTGGGAAGCATGGGCAAAGAGTCGCTCGACACAGCCCCAAAGCCTATGCCAGACGCCGCTGACCTGTCACTCTGTGTCGCGCCCGTGCTGCAGGTTCTTTACAGCGCACGCGATGGAGAGTACGCCTTGCCGCATGGTTGAATCGCGCAGAGTGCCGCCGCGCGGCGCGGGCCTCTCAGAGCCAGCGGCTCGGCAGCAGGTCGTCGACATCTGTCGGCGGCTGTACGAGCGGGGTCTGATCGCCGCGGGCGATGGCAATGTCTCGGTCAAGCTGGACAGCGAGCGCGTGCTGGTGACGCCATCCGGTTTTCACAAAGGCTTGATGAAGCCCGACGATCTGATCGTGACGGATCTCCACGGTCGACGGATCAAGGGCCAGCACAAGCCGTCTTCCGAGTTCTTGATGCATGAGCAGTGTTACGCCGAGCGTCCAGACATCCACGCGGTTGTGCATGCGCATCCGCCGATGACCGTGGCCCTGGCCTTGGCTGGCGTCACGCTGTCGCAGTGCGTGCTGTCCGAGACCTGCTTGCTGATCGGTCCGATCCTGACGGCGCCGTACTCGACCCCGACGACGGACGAGGTGCCTCGCGTGCTGCAGCCGTACCTGCGGCAGGCGAATGCGGTGGTGCTGGATCGGCACGGTGCGCTGACCCTGGGGCGGACGCTCGACGAAGCCTGGCATCGCATGGAAGCCATCGAGCATGCGGCCAAGATCACGCAGGCCGCGCGAGCCATCGGCCCCGTCGCTCCGTTGCCCCCGTCTGAGGTGCAAAAGCTGCAAGCTCTGGCGCAGACGCTGGGCATTCCGCGCCCGCCCGAGCCCTGCACACTGTGCAACGCATGCCCAAGTGGTCGCGGCGGTCCCCAGCCTGCGCAGCGAGGCGCAGGTGCATGCTCTGGTTCGTGCGGGGGCGACTGTGGCTGTGCTGGTTCAGCGCGTCCAAGCCCGCCCGCTGCGCTAGGCGAATCAAGCGCAGAGCACAGCCTGTTCGATGCGGTCGTGGCTCGCCTGCGCGGCTAGCCCGCCCGACGCGCGCCCGCGGATTTGCTGAAGGAATGGGCAATGAAGACTGAAACAGAAAACAAATCAATCGCGAGAATATAAAGCAACATAAAAATCGCAATAAATTATATGTACATACGAATCATTGATTGATTCCTTCAACGCGCGGTTAGCGCTCGTCTCGGCGGCGGGCCAGGCGCAGACCCAGATACACGCCGGCCGCCGTCGACAGGCTGACAAAGCCGAACAGCCCCGCGGCGAGGGCAAGCAACCAAAAGGCGGATCGCTCGGGCACCGCCCCGACGCTGCGAAGCTGCGCGGACAGATCCTGCATCGGCGGCACAAGCTGGCCCGTGGTGGTCAGTGGCTGCTGCAGCTTGGCGACTTGCTCCATCGGGTCCTTCAGTCCCTGCAGGCCGGCCATCGGCTCGCGCAGCTCGGCCACGCGCGACATCGCCTGTTCCAGGCTGGCCAGGCGCACCATCGGCTCGCGCAGATCGCTTAAGCGAGACATCGCCGGCCCCAGAGCCGCGGTCTTTTCCATCTGCGTTTTCAGCGCCGCCATCTCAACCCGCATGGCGACAAGCTCTTGGTTCATGGCCAGCATGGGCTCGCGCAGCGCAGCGGCTCCGTCGAGGCTGGACTTGGTCTCGCGAATCGCGGCCGTGGTCCCGGCCATCGCCGGCACCGTCTGGCCGGACAGCATGCGATTGGCTTCGCTGATGGCCCCGCCGGCACTGCGCAGCTCGACGTTGGTCTCGGCCAAGCCTTTTTGGGTTCGGGCAAGCTCGTCGCGCAGCTGAAAAAAGACGCAGCCAGAAAGGACCGCGCCCACGATGCCGACGAACACGCCGCGCAAAACCCCGGCCCAAAGCGAACGCAGCGGCAGACGAACGCGGTGTCCTGCGAGGAATCGCAGGCAGGTACGGGGCAGAGTAGGTTGCGGCGCAGGTGACATCGTCCGTTCCCCCAACAGGCAGCGGCGGTAAGAAATGCCCGGCGCGCTGTCCGAGCATTGTCGCACAACGGCTCAGTCTTTCTGCTCGTCGATGGCGGCCGTGTGGACAGCGAGAAACTTGCCCTGTGTTCTCAGTCAGGTACGACCAAAGAATGACTCCACGCATTTTGATCACCGGGGCCAGCCGCGGCATGGGGCTGGAGCTAAGCAAGCAATATGTCGCCGCCGGAGCGCGCGTGTTTGCCGCCGCACGAACGCCACATCAGGGCGAGCTTTTGCGGCTTGCCGAAAAACACCCAAAGCAGGTGTCGCTGATCACGCTGGATGTGACCAACGAAGAACACCTGCCGGCGGCGGTCGCGGCGGTGCGGGCGCAGGTGGATGGCTTGGATGTTCTGATCAACAACGCCGGCATGAACCTGCGTGGGCAGAGCTTGGGCGGCTATACCCGCGCGGTCATGCTCGAAACGCTGCACACCAACGCCGTCGCGCCCGTGCTGATCGGACAGGCGTTTTTGGGCCTTCTGCGCAAGGGCAGCCGACCGCGCTTGGTGCAGATCAGCTCGCAGGTGGGATCGTTCTCGTGGAATACGGGCGGACGCTCGCCACTTTACGCCGCCAGCAAGGCCGCGCTGAACATGTATACGCGCTGCATCTCGCACGAATCACCGGACCTGATCACCGTCGTCGTACACCCTGGCTGGGTGCAGACCGACATGGGCGGGCCGAGTGCGCCGCTGCCCGTGACCGACGCGGTGCAAGCGCTTCGCACGCTGATCGACGGCCTGAGCCTCGCCGACAACGGTCACTTCCTGAACTACGACGGTCGCCCGCATCCCTGGTAGGCCCTGGCAGTCGGCAAAAGTCGGGCACCGCGCAATTGGGTCGTTGACTTCGCCTCGACAAACCGGCTATTTACAACCTTCCGTTTCCTTCTGGTGATCCCCTGCGCCGCATGCGCCAAGGCCGGTCGCCAAATGCTGGGAAGGAAGGAGGTGTGCGCTCACATGATCGGAAAACCACTTGAGGTCGAAGTCCGGGACAACCTGGAAAAGGCCATGAAGATCCTCAAGCAGAAGATGTCGAAGGAAGGCATCCTGCAAGAGGTCAAGCGCCGCCGCTTCTATGAGAAGCCCAGCGTCAAGCGCAAGCGCAAGATGCGCGAAGCGCGCAAGCGCCGCCGTCGCGAGATGAAACGCCGCGGCATGAACTCGGCCCGCTAGTCACGGCGGGTCTCCTCGCAGCACTCCCCTCCACGTCTCGTTCACATTCCCGCATCGCACAGGCTGCGCTGACTGCACAATACGTGCATGAAGTCGCCGCCTCTTTCTTCGCTGGCTCCCTCGACCTTGCTTCTGTCTTCGGGCATGGCGGGCGCCGATACGTCTGCGCCCATGCCCAACGTGCCACCGCTTTATCAAAGCGTCGGGTACGAGCTGACCGATCTGGCCGCGCTTGAGCAGGCTGTCGTCGGGCAGCGCCACTTGTATGTGCGTCATGGCGCCCCCAATGAAGAAGCGGCGGCACGCGTGCTCGCGCAGCTTGAAGCCCGTGGTGGCCCGGCGGATCTGCAGGTCGAGGCAACGCTTTTGTCGTCGGGAATGGCGGCGATCGAGGCAGCGGTCATGGCCGTGCTCGACGATCGACGCGTACACAGCCGAGATCGGCCGCCGCTGGTCGTCATGGCTTCACCGATCTACAGCGCGGCGCGATCGCTTCTGTGCGCGCTGGCCAACCGCGGCCTGATGACGCTGCACGAGCTAGAAGTTCCAGACACCGCCGCCGTCGCCGCCATCGCGGATCGCGAGCCAGTCGCGCTCATCTATTGCGAAGTGCTGACCAACCCGCGGCTGCGCGTGCCCGATCTGCCAGCCTTGGCGGCGCTGGCCAATCAACACGGCGCCACACTGCTCGTCGATGCGACGCTGGCCACACCGCTTCTGTGCCGGCCGCTGACCCTTGGGGCGCACGTGGTCGTCCACTCAGCGACGAAGTTCTTGGGTGGCCATGGCGATCTGTGTGCGGGCGTGGTGGCAGGCCGTCCCGACGTGCTGGAACGCGTCCGCGCCCATCGCCAGCTACACGGCAGCGTGCTGGATCCGTTTGCTGCGTGGCTCTTGCAGCGCAGCCTGCGCACGCTGGATGTCCGTCTGCAAAGGCAGATCGAAAATGCCAGCGCTCTGGCGTCGTTTTTGTCTGAAAACGCCGAGCGCCTGGGGGTTCGCGAGGTGATCTATCCGGGCCTGCCCAGCCATCCCGATCACGCGCTGGCTAAGACGCTGCTCGATCGTCCCGGCGCCATGCTGGCTTTTACGCTGAAGACTCCCGAGGCAGCCCGGCGCGCCTTCGAACGTGTGCGCCTGCTGCGACGGGTGGCTTCGCTGGGTGATGTCGAGTCGCTGATCATGTATCCCGCCGCGACGTGGAGCCGCTCGCTGTCCCCCAAAGAGCTGGCTCGCTTTGGCATCGCCCCCGGCCTGCTGCGTCTGTCGGTGGGCATCGAAGACATCGCCGATCTGCAAGCCGACCTAGACGCCGCGCTGGGGCCGCAATAAGTCGGTTCGCCATCCCACAGGCGCCGCGCCGCGCGCACGTGATCTCGCTGAAACTCTCTCTGTTCGGCGGCCCAGCTTCGGCAGTATGATGGGACAGGCTCTGTCTTGCCCACGTAGTCAGACCCTATAGAGGAGATATCGCGATGACGTCGCGTCGAGGCCTGTTCCACAGCGTTGGCTCTGCTCTGCTCGTCCTTGGCCTGTCTGCTTGCAGCGATCCCACCGGCCTAGAGCTGATTCCCGCCGCCACCGTGAGCTGCGAAGGGGAAGAGCCTCTCTCGGCGCAGAAGCAGGCGAGCGCATCCATGCTGCCAGGTCGCGTGTGCGGCGCGTGCCATCGTGCCGGCGGCCAAGCAGCGAACTCGCCATGGACGATTTCAGGCACGATCTATGGCAGCAAGGACGGACCGTGCAACAGCGGCGGCTTGCCCGGCATCACCGTCGAGATTGTGTACGCCAAAGACGATCCCAAGGGGCTGTACCGTGTCGATGAGCTTCAGGACGGCGGTCTGCTGAAGACCAACGAGTCGGGCAACTTCTATTCGACGCGGCGCTTTGTATCGCCCATGAAGATCCGCATCTTTGAAGGCACGCGCGCAAACCCCGGCCGACAAGCACAGATGATCAAGCTCGTCGGGGTTGACGAAAACGGCGCACCCACCACCGTCGACTGCAACGCCTGCCATTATCCGAACAGCCCGCAGCTCCCCGGCAGCTCCTACGGCCGCATCTTCCTGCCCATGCAGTAGCCATTCGCCCCGGCTCTGATCCGCCCCAAGATTTTTCTTTGACACTGCGCGATCGAGCGTGGTAGCTAGCATTTCCTCCGACGGGTGCATAGCTCAGTTGGTTAGAGCGCAGCCCTGATAAGGCTGAGGTCCCTGGTTCGAATCCAGGTGCACCCACCCCGTCCCCTGGCAGCAGCCTCGGTTTTGGCTTCGCTCTGGCTGCTGCGGTCAACAGGTGGGGGGGATTTCCCCACCCCTCTGGCTGAGAAGTTTCAGCGCCTCCTCTTCTCTCGCATCTATCTTCCCGCCGCTCAGCATCTCGCGTGTGTCTGTACCCCTGTCCGCTTAGCTGCTGCCAAGGTCGGTGCGAAGGTTGCATAGCTCATCGTCCTATGGAGTCTTCGATGTCTCGTTCCTCCCGCCGCAAAGTCGCCCTGTTCGCTGACGGCGGATTCCTGGCCCACGCCACCCGTGTCCTAGAGGTCGGACGTGCGCTGCACCGCCTTGGATATGAGGTCGTCTTCTGCTCAACCGGACCGTACACCCGGCTGATGCGCGAAGCAGGCTTCGAGGTCTACCCTGTCTACACCGAAGATCGCGAGGTCACGCTGGGCTTGGCCCGTCGCGCGGGCCTGGTGAACCTGTCCTGGTGGCGCGAGTGCGCAGAGAAATCGGTCGAGTCAGACATGGCCGCCATTTCCACCTTGAAGCCCGACGTCGTCGTTGGCGACATGCGGCTGTCGCTTTCGACCAGCGCGGCCGGCATGGGCGTTCCCTGTGTGGGCCTGACCAACGCCGCATGGACCAGCCGCTTCGCCGAGCGCATCCACGTACCCGAAGGCCACATTACCGAGCGCGTCTTGGGTCACACCGTGGCGGATGCGCTGTTCCCGCACCTAAAGAAGCTGATCATCCGTCACTGGGCGCGCGGCTTCGATCGCATCCGCAGCCGCCTGAAGCTTGCGCCCCTGCTCACGATGTATGAGCTTGTCGAGGGCGACATCACACTGCTCGCCGACTTGCCCGAGTACTTCCCCATCGACGAGCGCAGCGAGGCGGACTTTCGCTACGTCGGCCCGATCATGTTCCGCGCAGCGCTGCCGCGGCCGATCTGGCTGCCTCGCCTGGATCGCAGTCGCCCGACGCTGTACTTCACCATGGGCAGCACAGGGGACACGCAGTTTTTTACCGAGGCAGCCAAGGTCTTCGGCGGCACTTCGTATCAAGTGCTGATCACCACGGCGGGCCTGCCCGTCGACCTGTATCGCAAGTACGACAACGTCTTTATCGAAGAGCTTGCCGACGGCGATTCCTTGATGAGCGTGTCGCACGTCGCGATCACGCATGGCGGAAATGGCACCGTGTATCAAGCGCTGACCAACGGTGTTCCGGTGCTGGGCATCCCCACGCTGTTCGATCAAGAGGTCAACTTGCAGCGCGTCGAGGCCCTGGGGGCTGGCCTGAGAATGGCCCGGCGCGACTACTGTGCAGAGCGTCTGCGCGCCGCCATCGAACAGATCCTGCACACCAAGAGCTTCACGCAGTCCGCTCGCCGCCTAAGCGGACGCATCGCCGAGTACGAAGCGCCTCGGGCCGCCGCGCTGCACATCGATCACTTTGTGCAGACGGGCAATCCACTGTCCCTGCCCAAGCTCCCTGCGGGGGTCTCGCCTCCGGCGCGGACGCCTTCTGACGTGGACGAAGGCTCGGCAGACATGGCGGTTCCCAGGCGACAGCACGTTGGCTAGCACCATGCACGAACCCGCCGATCATTCCCTGGCACCACGCCTGCCCGAGACCGACCAGATCACCTCGCTGCCCCATGGCGAGCGCTGGTTCTTCGACGGGTTTTCAGTGATCCCGGCGCCGCGCGGCATGGTTACCAAGCTCTGCGATGCAACGCGCATCAAGCAGACGCTGCAGATCCTGCGTCAGCGCGGCTTGCCTGCGACGTACACACAGATCTTTGTGCGAGCGGTTGCCCTGGGACTGCGCCGTGTGCCGCAGGCGCATAAGCTCGTCGCTGGCTATCGTCGCTTGAGCCCAGCCACCATCGACATTGGGCTGTCCGTGGCCGGTCGCACGAACTATGCGCCCGTGCTGGTCATTCCCCGTGCCGACGAACAGAGCCTCGCCGACCTGTCCCAGTTTCTGAGCCAAGCCGTCCCCACGACACGCGAAAAAGAAGTGCGCGATCTTGAAGGCATGATGCGCACGGGCTGGGTGATTCCCTTTGGCGCGGTGCGGCGTTTTATCCTGCGCTGGCTGCAGCGAATGTTCTGGTTTCGTCGCAAGCTCGTCGGGACGATCCAGATCACCTGCATGCCGCAGATTGATCAGGTCTATGCCCTGACCATGTACAGCAGCACGGCCATTGGCTTTGGCCGCATCGCGGACCGCGTGCTGGCCGTTGATGGACAGCCGGTGGTTCGGCCCAGCGTGTGGCTGACCTTGGCTTTGGATCACCTCGCGATCGACGGCAAGACAGCCGGTGACCTTTTGGCCGCGGTCGTCGATATCTTAGAGAGCGATCTGCTGCTGAATGAGGCGGAACAGGCAGGAACGGCGGGAACGGTCACGCATGCGGCGCCGGTTGTGCCTGCCCGCAGCAGCGCGGCCTAGCCACAGGCTTGCGCAGCCGACTAGGCGCGCTCGACGAGCGCCGCAGCCCCCATGCCGCCGCCGATGCACATGGAGATGATGCCGTAGCGACCACCGGTCTTGGCCAGAGCGCGCAGGGCGGTAAGCGTCATACGAGCGCCCGTGGCTCCCAGGGGATGGCCGATGGCGATGCCGCCACCGTGGATGTTCAGACGATCCCCTGGCACGCCTAGCTCTTTGGCGCAGTACACGGCTTGGCTGGCGAAGGCTTCGTTGATCTCGAAGATGTCGATGTCGGCGATGGACAGGCCGGTCTTTTTCAGCAGCTTGCGGATCGCCGGCACCGGACCGATGCCCATGATATCTGGTGGCACACCTGCGACGGCAAAGCTGCGGAAATACCCCAGCGCCTTGCGGCCTTCGGCATGATCTTTTGACGCTAGAACAACCGCGGCGGCGCCATCGGTCAGCGGCGACGAGTTGCCTGGCGTCACGCTGCCCGTCGGATCAAACGCGGGCTTCAGCATTGCAAGCTTGGCCGGGTCGGTATCGGCGCGTGGCAGCTCGTCGCGATCCAGGCGTACGCTCTTGGCTTTTCCAGACTCGTCGAAGATCGAGGTCTCGATCGGCAGGATCTCATCGTTGAAATAGCCGGCCTGCTGCGCCGCAATCGCCTTTTGGTGACTGCGATAGGCGAACTCGTCCTGCTCACTGCGACTGATGCCGAACTTGCGCGCGACGTTTTCAGCGGTGATGCCCATCGGCGTGAACAGATCCGGCTGGCTCTCGACCAAGCGCGGGTTCAGCGAGGGCTTGGCGCCGCTCATCGGCACCATCGACATCGATTCCAGGCCGCCGGCAATGCCGACGTCGATCTGTCCGACGGCGATGCGGTCAGCAACGATCGCGATCGACTGCACGCCCGACGAACAGAAGCGGTTGATGGTCATGGCGGGAACATCGGCGGGAAGCCCAGCGCCCATGGCCACCACGCGGGCCACATTCATGCCCTGTTCCCCTTCGGGAAAGGCACAGCCCAGGACCACGTCTTCAACGAGGTCTGCTGCCACCTGCGAGCGGCGAAGCGCTTCCTGCACCACCGAGATGGCTAGGTCATCGGGGCGAGTGTCTTTGAGCGAGCCTTTGACTCCACGGCCAAACGGCGTCCGCACGCCTGAGAGAATGACGACGTCACGCATGGCGCAAAGTGTCGAGGATCTGGCCTGGCAATTCAAGCCAGGAGTTGGAGCCAGCAGGGTCGCGGTGCTTGGGCGCGAGCCTCGGTACCCGCTGCGCAGTGATATCGTGCGCGCATGCAGACGAAGAAGAGAGGCTCAGCCAGCGAGAAAAATCGCTCTGTTTTTGGGACGGGCTCACGTTTGCTGTGCCCGTGGCTTCTCGGCATGTTGCTGCTGGGAGCCTGTGAACAAACCGACGCACCCGAGCCACTGATTGCAGAGGAAGGGGACACCGACGGCGGCTTCGCTGCGGACCTGGCTTTACGCCCGATCGCGATCTGCCCAGAACACATGGCGCTTGTCGCGGTGCCCGAGACGCGAAGCTCTGTCTGCGTTGATCGATATGAGGCGGCGGTCGAGCGCCTGCGTCCCGATGGCACAAGCGAGCCTTGGCCGTTTGATCGCGTCGTCGATGGCCTGACCGTTCGCGCGATCATCCGACCGGGGCAGAAGCCGCAAGCCTATATCAGCGGCACGCAAGCGCAGGCCGCGTGCAAGCTCGCCGGCAAGCGCTTGTGTACGCAGCCCGAGTGGCTGGCAGCCTGCCAGGGTCGAAGCCGCTTCACCTATCCGTATGGCAACACCTACAAGAAAGGCGCCTGCAACGAGGGGCGCTCGACGAATCCCGTCCATGACTGCTTTGGTCCGGGCGGCGGAGTCTTTACCAGCAAGAACATGAACGACCCGTGCTGCGTGAGCTTGCCCAACACCGTCGCGCCGGCCGGCTCGTTCCCCGAGTGCAAAAGCAGCGACCACGTCTATGACCTGCACGGCAACCTGCACGAGTGGGTCGACGCCACCACGCCCAGCGGCAACGGGGTCTTTCGTGGTGGCTTCTTCGTCGACGCCAAGATCAATGGCGCCGGCTGCTTGTACCGTACGGTGGCGCATGCAAAGAGCTACCACGACTACTCAACAGGCTTCCGCTGCTGCGCCGACCCTGCGCCATCCCCGGCGCCCTAGCTGCCTTGCGCGATCGCCAGCCTGACATCGCAGCGCATGACCCTGTCGCCGTCGAGACGCTCGCGGTCAGAAGCGAACCCACTCGATGCCTAGCTGCGCCGAGTAGCGGCCAAAGGTCGCTTGGCTTGGCTCGCCCAAGGCCCCCCGTGCCGCAGCCAGCAGACGGAAATGGCCCGCTGGATCCAGACGCACCCGCAGGCCACCGCCCGCCGCTACCGCATGCGTCGAAGCGCCATACAGCGCCACAGCCGCCTCGATCTGCGCCACCAGCGCAAAGCGCGAGATCTGAAGCTGCGCGGCATAGCCCATACTCCAGCGCAGCTCGGCTTGCGGAATGTTGAGTGAGGCGGTGATGCCCTGCGTGGTCAGCAAGCCGAAGCGCCCCAGCCGCAGCGATAGCGCCAGCGCCGGATCGATGACGACCGGACGCAGCGCTGCCGCTCCTCGCTCATAGGTTCCGCTGGGTAGCTGCAATCGCAGCAGCACGCCGAAGTGCAGCCGTCCGTCGAGAGCCTGCGCAGCCAAGGCGCGTGCTCCCAGAAAAATGTCCCCAAGGGCCGGCCCGCTACGCGGCGTGTTGGCGGCGGACAAAAAGTCGATGAAGTAGAGCAGCGGCACGTTCACGTCGACAGACAAGCGATGCCGCAGGAACGCCCACTCGCCCCCCAGATCCAGGCGGACAACGTCCAGGCTGTGCGACGGGACCTGTGCGCCGATTCCAGCCAGCGCATACAGCCGAGTCCGCGGCTCTAGGGTCCGCATCGGCAGTCCAGGCGCCCACAGTGCAGGCCCGGTGTCGAGTGCTTCGACTCGCTCGGGTACCGTCGGGCCAGCGTCTGCCGGCTCGGCTTGGGCGGTCGGCCCACCCGAGATCGCGAGCGCGACCTGAGCCTGACTGTCATTTAGCGACAAGGCAAAGCGGTGCTTGCCAGGACCCAGGTTATAGACACACTCGCCGCGGCAGGTCTCGTGGCGCTGGCCATCGATCTCCATCGTCAAGGGCAGCACGCCCGCATCGATCTTCAAAATGGCCGGCTGCGCTCGCGTAAGCTGCAGCATGCTGCCGGATCCGCCGTGATCCGACGACGGTACTAGCGCGACGGCAGCATTGCTGCGCACCGCCACCAAGTACAGCGTCTGGATGGTGCTCGGCATCCCCGAAAGCAGCTCGCCATCCATGGCCGCGACCCGCGCATAGTAAAGACCCGGCAGCAGCTCGGTTCGCATCGGCGAGGTTGAAACCTCCCCCTGATGTCGTCGGTCATGAAGCTGTGGATCGCTTCCGATCTCGACGCGATAGCGCACCGCTCCAGGCACCGAGGTGAAGTTCAAGGTCAGCTCGGCCTGACGAGCCGCTCCGCGCAGGCTTCCCATCGATAGCGCGATGCGTGCGCGGCCGTTGTCACCTCCGTCGAGCCATGTCGGGGCCGGCGGTAGCTGGCGAATGCGAATATCGTCGTCGCCTGGCCGCAGGACCGTTCCCATGCCCGCGATCAGCGTCAATTGGTTTCGCCCGGCCTTCAGCGACACCTGGCCTTGATGCACGGCGATGGCGGTCTGCCCTTGGGCGTCGCAGGCAATGCGCACGTTGGCTCCGCGCAGGCGCACGTCGCCGGCCGGAGTGCGGATCAAAAGCGGGCCGATGCGTTGACTGTCGATGATGTCGGCCTGCAGGCTGCCCCGCTGCAGCTGGATTTCACCGGGACCTCGCGCCCCGCGCGGCAGCTTGCGGACGAACAGCAAGCTCTCTGCGTCGATCTGGATGCGAAGCTGCTCGCCAATAGCGATCTCGGCCCCCCCTTGGCTGCCGGTCAGCACACGCGTATTGCGCTCGGCGGGCTGGTCGGGAAGCGCTTCGAACCACTCTCGCTGGCCGAGCACCTGCGTCCGCACCGCGGGACTGACGTACGACAGCCGAGCCACGTCGCGGGGTGGGCGTCTTTTTGCTTCGAGCGGCGCAGCGTAGGCCGACGCCCCCAGAGCCCCCAGGCAGGCCAGCAGAGACACCACGTAAAAGAGCCTGCGCATTCGCGTCGATTATAATGAAATTCACAGTTTTCGTGGCTTATGATAGCGTCCGCCTTCAGGCTGTGTTCGATGCGGATTTCTATCTCACCCTCTGTGTGCGAGGCCTCTGAAATCACACACGATACTTGTTTTCCAAATCACATATATCTAGGCACAAAGTTTTTGACTTCGTCGGACAGCGCAAATAATCTGGATGTTAGCTTACTTTTTTCTGACAGGGGGCAGGCTTTCTATGCAGGATCGCCGGACGATGACAAAGGCCGATATCATCGAGAATGTCTATGAACGGGTGGGTGGCTTCTCAAAGAAGGACGCCGCTCAGATCGTCGAGGCCGTGTTTGACATTATCAAGGTCACCCTCGAAGAGGGCGAAAAGATCAAGCTCTCTGGGTTCGGTAACTTCGTCGTGCGAGACAAGAAATCGCGCATTGGCCGAAACCCGCAGACCGGCGACGAGATCACGATCAGCGCCCGTCGCGTCTTGACCTTTAAGCCCAGCCAAGTCCTAAAGAACGCACTGAACAGCTAGTCACCCCGCCCTGCCGTCGCTGGGCGGCTCAGCCTTGCGAGCCCCAATGAAACGCGTCCAGCGCCCCGCGCAACCCAAGCCATCCCCAAAAGGCACCACCCGCGCCCCTGCGAAAGCGTCGGCACGCCGCCCTCAGCCCATCGCGCGAAAGACCTCGCCAGTCCGCACTAAGAAAGCAGCAGCGACGGGAAAAGGTGTGAGCGCAGTAAGACCAGAGCCGGCTGCGAATGAATCCTCGGCGCAGCCCTCCTCGCACGGCACGGCATCGCCCCCTGCGAAAAGCGAGTTCGGCACGCCGACCGAGACGCCAGGCAAGCGGGCGCGACGTGGGCTGGGAACGCTCGGTATGGGCAGCCTGCAGCGTCACCTGCCGACCATCCTTCTTGCCGTCGAGCGGCCCCGCCCCCTGAGCAGCTCGACGGTGACACCCAGCCCGGCCGCGTTCCGGCTTGAGCAAGGCAGCCAGGTGGGCTCGGGCTGCGTCGATCGCACGGACCTTCTTTTGCTGCGCGATGGCCTGCGTGGCCTCTTGGCCTTGCTCGATGCTGACTCACCCGCTGCGCAAGAGATGTGATCTCTCTTTCTCCTCTTCATTCCGTTAAACATCGAAAATTATGCGAAATAACGCACACTTCTCTAGTTGAGCGGGCCTTTTTTGGTCTACTCTGAGAGAAGGTAGGTGCATCCCCATGGCTGAGGCCCAGGGCAGCTCAAAGCTCGGCGAAATCGAAGGCGCAGCAGGCGGGCCCGGTGGCAGCACCGAGTCATCCCGCGCGACCGACGACTTTGACGAAGGCGGCGACAGCACCGAGAACAGCCAGCGGGTTCTTTACGCCAGTCAGCCCACCAGCGAGCCCGAGATCCCGGCCTACATCGGTCGCTACAAAGTCGTCTGCCGCCTGGGCAGCGGCGGCATGGCCGATGTGTACCTGTGCCGGCAAAGCGGCATGGGCGGCTTTGATCGCCAAGTCGTCATCAAGCAGATCCGGCAGGACCTGCGAGACCGCGAGGACGTGATCTTCATGTTCCTCGACGAGGCACGCATCATCGCGCAGGTCAACCATCCCAACGTCGTGCAGATCTATGACATCGACGAACAGGACGGCCTGCCTTATCTGGTGATGGAATGGGTGCGCGGTCTGTCCCTGCAGAGCTTGATGCGTCGCGTCGAGCAACGAGGCCAGCAGTTCCCCGTCGACCTCGTGGCTGCGATCGGCGCGCAGGTCTGTGCGGGCTTGCAGGCCGCCCACGAGATGCGCGATCTCGGAGGGGCGCCTCTTAACGTCGTGCATCGCGATATCTCGCCCAGCAACCTCCTCATCTCGGTCGACGGCATCGTCAAGATCATCGACTTCGGAGTCGCACGCGCCAAGAACCGCCTGTCGGTCACATCAGCCGGACGAATCAAGGGGCGAGTCGGCTACATCGCCCCGGAAGCCCTCTCGGACCAGCCCATCGACCGCCGGGCGGACCTGTTTGCCCTGGGGGTTGTGATGTACGAGCTGTGCAGCGGCAAGCCCTTGTTTGAGCGTGAAGGCGACGCGACCGCCCTGGCCTCGATGCTGACGCAGAAGGTGCCGCCTCTTTCGAGCGTGCGCCCGGACGCCCCGCCCGGCATGACGCAGATCTTGTCGCGCGTCCTTGAAATCGATCGCAAGCTGCGTCCCGCGACGGCTGCCGAGCTAGGGACCGCGCTCTTTTCGCTGGCCATGCAGACTGGCCGCTTCGTCAGCTCGCACCTTGTGGCCGAGTGGCTCGATCCACAGCTACCTCGCGAGCTTCGCGCGCATGGCCGCGGGCTTACGCCAGCCCCTTCGCGCTTGGCTCCCGAATCGACCCAGCAGCAACCATCGCCGTTCTCGACGACGCAGATGGCGACTCCGCCTTCGTCCAGCGTTTCGCCGCTAAGCTCGCAGGCCACCAACTTTCAGATGGCACAGCCGCAGCTAGCATCCGCGATCGCCCCCATGGTTGGCGAAGTCCGCGAGCAGCTTAAGTACATGGCACCAGCGACGAGCGAGCTGGCCCTGCAAGTGCGGGCCCTTGCCCCGACCGTCGACGAGCTACAGCAACAGGTCCGACGGCTGCGCTGGCTGTACTGGCCGATCTTGGTTCTGTTCTGGCTGATGGGGCTTGGCCTCATCCTGCTCGGCGTCTGGATGATGCTTCACGTCGGCAGCCACTAGGCCACGATCCCCAGGCCGGCGCTGCTACGCCTTTTCCGACGCACGAACCAAGACACCCGCCGCGAGTGAAACGACCGGCTCGTCGAGAAGCTGCACCAGCAAGTCCAGCGTCAGCGCGTGCTCGGTCACGCACGCCGCAATCCGAGACAGCAGTGCGCCCAGCCCATCCGCACAGTCGACGTCGTGCTGCGTACAGAGCTCAGCCGCTAAAGCCTGTGCTTCTGCCTTGCCAAGCGGCAGCAGGGCGGCCTCGTCTTTGCCAAGCCGCAGGACCGGGCCCACGCCGCGCTCTACGGCCGCGCTGATCCGCAAGGTCACGGCGGATGGCAGCACCTCGCGCAAAAGAACATGGGGGCTGTTTGCCAAGAACAGCGCGGCTTGACGCTTTAGCTCTGCCTGGGTCTTGCAAAGCGCCCGCGCGCTGGCTTCCGCCGTTACCAAGGCCTGTACATCCGCCTGCGGTGGCACATTGGCGATTAGCTCGACGGGAAAATCCAGCTTGCTGGCGATGCGAAGCACCGCGGTCCCGGTGTTGGCGGGCGCCTGCCGTGTCACGCGGATGCCATACGCGGCCAGCAAGCGCTTCAGATCATGGTCGCCAAGAACCTCTTCGCGCACCATGGCTCCACCGACATAAAGCGGCGGGGGCAGCGTCGCAAGGACGCCGTGCAGTCGCTCTGGCTCGGCTCGAACGACCAGAGGCTTGTCTTGAGTGGCTGGCTGCGGACGCAGCGTCACGCTGAGTGCGCGCAGCAGCGCTCGCAAGCGTTCTGGCTGGCTTGGATCGACGCACAGAAGCGAGCCCAGCCCAGTCAGAGCAGGTTGCTGCTCCGCGAGCAGATCGGGCGGGCCACACAGAAGTACGGTTGGCACATCGCGCTGTGCCTTGACCAGCGCCGCACGCAGGCTCTCTCCCGTCTCGGCGGCATTGTCGGTTGGCTCGACGGCGTGCAGCTGGATGGGGGTCGTGCTGCGCACCCGCTGAACCTCGGCCGCGACGAAGTCGGCCCCACCACCCACCACGACCACCGCGGCCTTCGCCCGACGAAAAGAACTGCTCTGCAAGCCCGGTTCAACCGCGGCTGCCGCATCAAACAGGGCCGCATGGGCCAGCCACTCTTCTAAGTCGGTCGTGATCGTGGCGCGCGTCCGTCGAGCGACAGCGCGCAGCAGGGCCCGATCCCGCGCTGGCGTCATCGGAAGCTCAAACAACACCGCGGGCTTCTCGCTCAGCACGGGCAGCAGTGACTGCGGCCGCAGCCCTCGCCCAACTGCTAACAGGACAGCTCGCGTCGCTGGGTCACGTGCCAAAAAGCGCATGACCTCGGCCGGATCGCCATCGCCGACCGAGATCAGCCACGAGGCCGCCAAGCCGCGACTGCAGAGCAGCGGCACCACCTCGGGCAGCGCCTCGCGACGTGGAACAACCCAGGCCACGGCCCCGCGACGCGGCCGCTCGGAAAGCGGCGCGGCGAGGGGGGCAATTCCCTCGATGTTGTTCAGAAACCCAAAGCTATGAGGCCCCAGCACACCCGGCTGATCGCCCAAGCAGATCGCTGGCCGCTCAGCGGGAGGCACACCCATGCCAATCCATGCTGCCGCCTCGTCGTCGATCTGTCCGCCAAACGCTTGCAGGTTGGCAGCCACGCGGGACAGCGCAGCCCCTTCTCCTCCCAGTGCGAAGGCATGCGCCCGCAAGAGCAGCGACAGATCGCTTGCGACCTGCGTCGCATGGCCCGTCGACAGCGCAAGAGCCTGAGCCGTCGATGCAGGGTGCGCAGCCGAGCCCGTTTCTGGACGTGGCGCGTGGCGGGGGCGTCCCATCAGTCTCCCCCGTCTATCACAAGATCATCGGCCGGCTGAACGTCGTCGGCATCGGCGCCTGACCGCAGGCTTTCGGGAGGGGCGAGGCCATCCTGACGCAGGCGCACGGCCAAGTCCTCGATGCGCTCGAACTCGCGACTCGGAAACACGCTGCACCTCTCGGGCTGCAGGAGCTTCAGCAGCGAGCGCGGAAGATCCTCTGGGTGCAGACCCAGCTTCTCTAGGCTCCAGCGCTCCACCGACGGGGCCACCGCACGTGCTGCGCTGTTTCCATTCGAGGTCGAGGGCAGCGCAAGCTGTGGCAACGGCCCATATGGCAGCACAGCCAGCACACTGCGTCCCGGCCCTCGTAGCCTCTGCACCCCCTGCAGGCACAGACGCTGAACCAGCACATCGCCCGCGCCGCTCTTACCGAGCTCAACCGGCACGGCATCGAGAACACCGGTCACGTGGGGTAGATCCAAGTCTTCGGCCAGCGCCGGTCCTAGCCACGCATGACTGGCATCGCCCACCACCAGGGTCGTCACATCCACGTGACGGACCAAGCTCGTGAGCACCGCCACGTAGATCAGCTCTTGCTCTTGGCTGCTCTCTAAGGCGGTCAACAGGGCAGGATCCCAAATATGAATCACGCGCGACACGCCGTATTTTGCCAGCAGGTCCAGGGTCTCTGCCGACGGGGATGCGGCGGCGATCTGCACGGCCGTTGTCTCGCCAAGTCGCGTGGCCAGACGTACCACCGCCTGATCCGCCAGGCCGAGTAGCGCAAGAACGCTCATCGGCCCTCCTTCTTCTGCATGGCCCCCGTCGGTGCTTGAATCGGAACCGGAGCCGTATCCGCGCTGACGAACTCAAACGCTGGATCGTCCTCGCCACCGGCAAAGCCATCGGCCCCAGGCAGGCTTGACACGCCTTCCCACATGGCTGCCCCCGCCGCTGTTGTTGCCGGGTTCTTCTCGCGGCTTGCTGGACCAGTCCGCTTGCTTGCGCCTTCTGCATCGTCGACTGAAAACTGCGACAGCGTCGGCGAGCTGGCCTGTGTGGACGTCACAAGCTTGACATCACCGACTGCGCTGCGAATTCGCGCCGTCGTGGCCTCATCGCCGCTCAGCGTGTCCTCGGTGAAATCCCATGGATCTTGCTCGCTGGCATCGGCCGTGTGTTCTTCTTCCTCGGCGGCAGCGAGCACTTCGTCGCTGGACATCGCCAGCGTGTGCTCTTCTTCCACGCGTGGGGGCGGCTGGGGCCCTGGCGAGCTCAGTGGAATCACCGGCTCCGACGAAGCAAGGCGTTCCTGCAGAGCCCGCAAGCTGTCCTCGACGGCTACAGCCGGCACCACAAGCTGATAGTTTGCCCCTGGATTTACGACGGGCCCGATATGGACTAGCCACTGCGCCGTCGTGGCATCCGACGCACGCGTATCGTGCGTCACGTACCACAGCGGCACGGATACGTCGTCTCCCGACGAGCTAGCTCTACCTTGATGGGCCATGCGCTGCATCGGCGATAGCGGCTCAAACGCCTCTTGGGCGAAGCCGCGATAGCGCTCTAGGTTGGCCAAGTTGGGGATGGTCTGCGCGTTTTCTTCGTCGGAGGGAACGATCAGCAGCTCTGCATCGTGCAGGCCCCAGGCCATGCGATGACGGCCGGCCGGCACGGTCATCACGACGGGGATGGTCAGCGGCGGCTGGTCTTCGGTGACGTCGAGTTCGACGCTCAGATCGAGGTGGCGGCCCTGCTGGTCGCAGATCTGCAGCGTCCCGTCCTCGGCGAGCGCAGTACCCGCAGGCAAATAGGCAGCCCCCAAGCGCGATGCCAGCCGAGGCGCCAAGTCGCGGGCGGCGGGCGTATCCCCGACGAAAAGCAGACGTGGCGGAACCATAGAACAAGCCGCGACCACGGCGTCCGCATAGTTCTCGTACCGCATCTCCTGCTCGGAAAACAGGCGGTCTCCCGTCAGAAGCAGCACTTTGTCCGCGCCGAAACGACCACAGCGAGCCGTGATGTCGCTGTCCCCCTTCGCTGGCTCCGACGGCAAAGGCACCAGTGCATAGACCGTAAGGCCGATCGCACTCCCCACCCGTCGCGCTTGGCCCAGCGCTTCGAGCGACACGGGCAGCAGCGCGCCGCGGTTGAACTCCATCAGGACGAGCAGATTCGCCACTAGCGTGCCACCTGTCCACCGTCGATGACGAGCACCGAGCCGGTCATAAAAGCCGAATCTTCCGAGGCCAAGTATACAAGAAGTGGTGCAAGTTCGGCGGGTTCTCCCGCGCGGCGCAGTGGAATTTTCTTGAGCAAGCGGCCTTCGATTTCTGGATTGTCGAACGCCTGCGCGTTGAGGTCGGTGCGAAAGTATCCCGGCGCCAGCGCATTCACCGTCACGCCATAGCGCGCCCACTCGATAGCCAGGGCCTTGGTCAGCGCGATCAGGGCGCCTTTGCTCGCCGAATAGACGGCCAGGTTTGGCTCTCCGACCATTCCAGCGATCGAGGCCATGTTGATCAAGCGCCCCCAGCGACGCTCGGTCATCTGCGCACCGAAGATCCGCGCAGTCAGCAGCGCGCCCACCAAGTTCACATCGAGCAAGCTGCGCAGCGACGCGGTGTCCGTCTCAAGAAACGGCCGAACCATCGCCGCACCGGCATTGTTGACCAGGATTTGGCAGTCGCCTAGCTGCGCCTTGACAACGGCCGCGGCTGCCTGCAGGTCCGCTTCCTGCGTCACATCGGCCGGCACCGCCAGCGCGATGCCGCCCGCGGTGCGGATCTGGGCCGCCGTCTCTTCCAAGCTCTCGCGCTGTCGACCGAGGATCGCCACCTTGGCCCCTGCCGCCGCGAGCGCGCAGGCCGCCACTCGTCCAAGGCCTCGTCCGCCACCGGTCACGACCGCGACACGGCCCCCCAGGCGCTGGCTTGGTTGGGCCCCTTGCTCGGTCTTTACGACATCTGCGCACATGATGGGTTTGAATACCACCATGTAGGCATGAAGTCTACATTTTGCACGACCCTGCCGCGCTGGGTCGCAGAAGCGGCCCTAGCGTTTCCGCGGGCGCCGACGGAACAAGGCGGAACAGACCAGCGCCAGCAGCGAGACGACGAGGATCAGCGGCGTGCTGGCTCGCTGGGCCCGCGCCCTTGCGTCATTGCCGAGGAACGAACAGCCGCCTTCCCCACCCGCATGCGGCACCGGATCCAAGGGATCGTGGACCCCAGGCTGGGCATCGGTCGTCCCCATGTCGGTCGGGGCAGGATCGCCGTCGAGCTTGGTGAGCGTGAAGCGATCGAGCTCAATCCCGACGTCGCTATACGCCACACCAGAGACCGTGCGATCGACGACGCGCAGCGAAACGAAGTTATACGCCGACTTCGATACAACCGTGGCTGCGCGGCTGGTTCGCCCGTCGCTGTACAGCGGCGCCCCGGCTCCTCCCGAGACGATGTACAGCACCTCGCTTGCGGGGTCGCGCATGCGGGCATAGACGTGATCGTGCCCCGCGAACACCGCCGTTACCTTGTTCCGCGGATCGTTGAAAAGCGGCACCCAACGAGCGATCACATCGCGCGCATCACCATGGCTGCCTGGCGAATACGCCGCATGGTGAAACCAGACGAAGACGTGAAGTACCGCGGGGCTCTGACTGGCTTGGCTGAGGGTCTGCTGCAAGAAGTTGTTCTGCTTGCTATCCAGCACCGCGTTCGAATCCAAGGCGATGAACACGCTACGCCCGCATGCCACCGAATAGTACGGCGTCCACGGCGCATCCGACGGCCGCGGGCTGGGAAAGATGGCGCCATAGTTGCCTAGGTATGGGCTGTCGGCGTCGTGGTTCCCTGGAGCGGCCATAAACGGAATGCTGGCGAACAGGCCCTTTGTCGACGGAAAAAACTCGTCGAGATACTGGCGATATTGCCCCGAGGGCACGATATCGCCGCTCTCAAACACCATGTCCGGGGCGCGCTTGCGAACTTCGTCCAGCAGGCGTGCGTGCGCGCTGGCTCCGTCGCGGCTGTCGCCATAAAAGACCAGGTCCAGAGGCAGGTTGTCGCCGATGGCGGGACACGTCGCAAAGCCATAGGTGGGGCTTCGCAGCGTGCCACTCTCGACGGAGTATTCGTACATGCTGCCGGGCGTAAGGCCGCGCAAGACGAGCTCGTGATCGCGGGCGGGCACACCGGCCTGCATCGCAAAAGCCGCCTCGCCTTTTTTGCGCACACGAACGGTCGTGGGATCGGTCAGGCCCTTGGTGCCCCAGCGAACGATCATCGAATCAGGCGTCAGGCCACGCGCGAGAAAGGGGCCATAGGTCAGCGTCTCGGCAGTGGCACACGAGGAGCCCGCCAGAAGCAGGGCCAGAGAGCAGCCGATGGAGCGCGCAAGGACAAGCAAGCGGTATGAAAAGCGAGGCAGCATGCGCGCAAGCAAAGCCCGCGGCAGCGGCCAGGGTCAATGCGAAAGTTGCCGCTCAATCTCGCGACCCACGCGGCGAAGAAAGGCCGCGCAGCGCAGGCCACTTTCGACGGAGCGCTGCCGTGCTACTTGCGCAAGAGCTTGAAGGCGTGGTTGCCCGTGCGGGTGCGGAAGTAGTGCATGATCCACACCATCGCCAGCGGCTCCAGGTAGCGCGACATGTCGATGCCGCCGAGATCGTTTACGTCCCAGCCAAAGGCCCTGAGGATCTCGGTGACCTTTTCCTTGGCTGCCGCGTCGTTGCCAGCGATGAACATATCGGGCGGACCGCCGGGGAAGCTGGGCTGAAACATGTGCGGATTGCCGACGATGTTCCAGGCCTTGACGACCTTGGCTCCCGGCACCCAGCGCTGCACCTGCTCGCCGCCTGAATCGGTGTGACCGACGGCCAGCGACGGGCCCTGCGGTCCAAAGCTCAGCGGGTTGGTGGTGTCGATGAGGATCTTGCCGGCCACGTTCTCGGATCCGGCCAGCCGAAGCGCGTTCTCGGTGCCGCCCCACAGCGTCGCCAGAACGACGATGTCGGCGAACTGCGCCGCCTGCGCAAAGGTCCCGGTTGAAGCCAGCTCACCTGCCGACTTGGCCCAGGCCGCGCTCTTTTCGTTGCCCGCCTCGCGCGAGCCCATCATCACCTGACAACCCAACGAGACGAAGCCGTTCCCTAGCGCCCGGCCCACGTCCCCTGTACCTAGGATTCCGATCTTGAGATTTTTCATGGTGCAACAGGATATCGCGAGCTGCGTTCCGAGATCTAGAATCGGCCGCATGACCGCTTCTGCTTCCCCTGATGCAGCGTCGAAACATCCCCAGATCGAAGCCCCCATGCCATCGCGCGAGGCAGGCGGCGAAGGCAGCCCGACAGGTCCAGGGGACGAGCACGCGACGTGTGACGATCTTCTGTCCTTCATCCGCGAGTCGCCGACGCCGTTTCACGCTGTGCAGAGCGCTGTGGATCGCCTGCATGCGGCCGGCTTTTCTGCCCTGACACCCCAGGCATCCTGGCGGTCCCTTGCGCCGGGTGGCTATTACGTCTGCGTCGGAGACAGCACGCTGGTCGCCTTCGTGCTGCCGCAAAAGGATCCGCGGATCGAGCTGCACGGCTTTCGCATCATTGGCGCGCACACCGACAGCCCAAACCTGCGGCTGAAACCCAAGGCAGCGTACGAAAAGCAGGGCTACGTGCAGCTTGGCGTCGAGGTGTACGGTGGCGCGCTGCTGAATTCATGGCTGGATCGCGACTTGTATATCGCCGGTCGTGTCATCGTGCGAGGCAGCGATGGCGGGCTGCAGCGGCGCCTGGTGAAGCTTGCGGATCCACTGATCCGCGTCGCCCAGCTAGCGATTCACTTGGATCGCGAGATCAACGACAAGGGTCTGCTGCTAAACCGCCAAGAACACCTGGCCCCGATCGTGGGCCTGCTGGGGGGATCGAGCAGTCGCGCGACCGGCAAGGGCTCTACAGATGGCGGATCTGCGACGGCAGAGAGCCTGTTTTCTGGGCTCTTGGCCCGCGCGCTGGATGTAGCTCCCGAGGCGATCGTCAGCACCGATCTGATGCTGGCCGACTCGCTCTCGCCACGCCGCGGCGGACTGGGCGAAGAGCTGATCTTTGCGCCTCGTCTGGACAACCTGGGCATGTGCCATGCAGCCCTGCATGCGCTGCTGCGAACTGCGACGCGACCGACAGAGATTGGCGTCGTTCCAGTCATCGCTCTGTTCGATCACGAAGAGGTCGGCAGCAACAGCGCATACGGTGCGCAGGCGCCGATCCTGCCGATGTTGCTTGAACGCATCGCGGCAGCCACGACGCAAGATGGCGATCGCCGCGAGCGCTATCTGCGCCTGCTTTCTGGATCGCTGTGTGTGTCAGCGGACATGGCGCACGCGGTGCATCCCAACTACGCCGATCGCCACGAACCTCAGCATCGACCCCACTTAAACGGCGGGCCGGTGATCAAGCACAACGCGCAGCAGCGCTATGCAACATGCGGACGTACGGCGGCGCTGTTTGCCGAGCTATGCGCCCGCGCCGCAGTACCCGTGCAGCACTATGTGCATCGCACCGATCTGCCCTGTGGCAGCACGATCGGCCCGATCACCGCGACGCTGTTGGCGATGCCAACGGTGGATGTGGGCAGTGCCATGCTCAGCATGCACTCGGCACGAGAGTGCGCAGGCGCCCGCGATCCCGAGCTTATGACCCGCGTGATGATGCAGTTCCTGCAGCATGCCGGCGAGCTACCAAGCTAGAGCGGACGCGCGGATCGTCGCTGGCCAAGCTGGAAGCGCTACCAGGGAAGCGTGGTGCCTTGATAGTGCAGGAACAGCCCCGTCTGATCCATCGACAGCTTTTCGAGCACCTGATTGATGCCGGTCACGCTCGCCTCGGGGGTGAGCATGCCGAAGCCGCGCGTCATGTCGGTCTGAACCATGCCGGGATGCATGGCGATGACGACGATGCCTCGGCTCTTTAGGTCAACGGCTAGGCTGCGCGTCGCCATGTTGAGCGCCGCTTTCGACATGCGATAGCCGTAATACCCACCGCTGGTGTTGTCGTCGAGCGAACCCATGCGCGAGGTCATGTTGACGACGCGCGAGCCTTCCCGCAGGTTGTCGAGTATCGCGTGCGTGACGCGCAATGCACCCAGCGCATTGGTCTGGAACTGCGCCAAGATGGCGCTGAAGTCCATGTTGTCCAGCGTCTCGACCGTCAAGATGCCGGCGTTGTTGATCAAGAGGTCAATCTGGACGTTGCCGATGGCTCCGGCCAGAAGCTCGACGCTGCGATCGTCGGTTACATCAAGCTGCATGACCCGCAAGCGCTCGCCGTAACGGTCGATCAGAGCCGATAGCTCGGTGGCCGCGCTCGGCTCACGCGCTGTGGCGATCACCTCTGCGCCACGAGCCAGCCACTGTTTCACAAACTCCAAGCCGATCCCGCGGCTGGCTCCGGTCACAAGGACCGTGGCAATGGGATGCGGACTAGGACCTTCGCTTTGATTGTCGTCCATCACTTTGGTTGTAGGGCAGGCGTTATCCGAGATGCAAGCGCTCTAGCTATTGCCGACGCGCTCTACCTCATCGTCGAGGTATGCGAAGGTGCGGACTAGACGAAGGATTTGATCGCGCTGACCAGGTGTCAAATCGACGAACTTCAAGCCCATGCCGGGCTGGCGACCTTGCTCGCCGTCTTCGCGCGGCGGGTTGATCCAGATCACCTGCGCTTCCAAATCCAGCGCCGGTCCGCCTGGCGGGCTAAACCGTAGGTTCAGGCGCGTCCCCGGTGGCTCGGGGCGGGGCGTGCGCACAAAGATGCCCATGGCGCTAATGTCCGAGATGTACGCGAACAAAAACGTGTCGCTGGCGCGATAGTCAACGGACCAGTTGACGGTGACGCGCTCGTGCTGACGACGATCGATGCCGCTTCTGCGCTCAGGTCCGCTGGGGCGATCTTCGTTGCTGCGACGGTCGCGGGCCACCATTGGGATCTTGCTGTTCATTCCGCCGTCCTTGCCATTCTGGCTTCGTCACACCGTGCAGCGTCGCATAGACCGTCGAGCTCTCGTCGAAATCGGGCGCTCGCCGGACTGGCTTGCTGCAACGTTTGCCTCACATACCAGCGGGCCGGATCAGGGGTAAAGAAAAATTCCTTCGCGTCGTCGGGAACCTCGCGCGCAGGCCGGTCTGGGGCCCCTGCGCTAGGCGCCAGATCAAGCGCCACATGCGAGCGCGGCGGATCCGCTTACAGCGCGCTTAACTGCACGTCGATCTGGCTGAGCTGATTGGCGCGCACCGTCAACGAGCGCGTGGCCGACTTATGTCCTGGAGCCGAGATCTGCAGATCGAGCGATCGGCTGCTTTCATCGCCCGCGATCGGTAGCGCCACGACCTGACCACTGCGCCCAACCAGCTTGCCGTCGACGACAACATCGGCGACAAGCGGCTCGCCAGTCGTGCTGATGCGCACCAGAAGCAGCGCCGGTTTCCAGCGCAGTCGCACGCGCACTTCCGGTGGCGAAAAGCCAGGAGGCAGCGTCACGCGCTCGCTGTAACAAGCGGGGTTTTCGAACAGGAATTCGTTGCGTCCGCCCGCAAGCTGCACCGCTCGAACGTCGGTGCCATAGACCCCAAGAACGCGGCCGTTGTGCGTCACGCGAACCGCTTTCGGCCAGGGCTCTAGGCGCACCGTGCGCAGGGGGGCTGGCTCGGAACCGCGCGAGCGACTGCCGCTCGACGGGCTGGTGGCTGCTGAGCCGACGTTGCCGCGTGGCGCGGCGGGCGAATCACCGGTCTCGGCCGTGCCCACGGCGTCCCCCCCCGCTGGTGAGCCCAGCAAGGACAACACGGGCTGACTGCGCAGCATCGCATCGGCGGCAGCATCCATCCACCCCGCATCCAGCGATGCTTCAGACGGCGAGAGATCCGCAGAGGCGGTAGGTTCCTGAAGAGGCAGCGCGCCCGTCGACAGCGACGATGTCCCCGTTCCTCGTACGCGGGTCGAGGCAGTCAGATCGGGGCCAGCCTGAAGCGGAGCCGTCGCCCTGTCACCGCGCAGCATGGCCCGCAGCCACGGTCCACTGCGCACGGCCGCCAGCACCAACAGACCCCCGACCAAGGCGAGAGCCGCCCCAGCGCGCAGAAAGCGATGGCGCCTTCGCTGCCGACTCACCGATCCGATCAGCACATGGATCTCTTGGTTCGTCGGACTCTCGGGATGCACGGGATCGATCTGCTGCGCTCGCGACCACAGCGACAGCGCCAGCGCCGTATGGCCTGCGCGCTGCTCGGCCTTGCCTTGGCTGATCAAGCGACGACACAGGCGCTCGGCAAAGGCCGCATCCCAGGCCTTGGGATCGCGGAAATAGGCGCGAAGCTGCGGTCGGATCTCCTCTTCGGGGATGCCGGACTCGGCGAGTGCCGCGAGCAGGTCTTTTCGCAGGAGCTCAGCCTCGGGCGGACGGTCTGCCGGATCGCAGCTTAGCGCCCGCTCGATCACGCGACCCAGGGTCGGACTGCACAGCGGCGCCAGATCGCACACCGGCTGATGCTCGCCCGAGGCGATGCGCACCAGCGTGTCATGCGGGTTCTGTCCGCGAAAGGGTAGCTGACCACTGATCAGCTCATAGAGCAGAGTGCCCAGCGAAAACAGATCGCTGCGCGAGTCGACGCGCTGCCCTTTGATGTGCTCTGGCGCCATGTACGCAGGCGAGCCCAAGAGCTGGCCGGTCGTTGTCACGTTGTCTTTGTCGGCGATGCGGGCGATGCCGAAGTCGCACAGCACAATCGTGGCCTCGCCATGTGCCTGCAGATCGCTGTCCCGCTCGCCGCGGATCATGATGTTTTCCGGCTTGATGTCGCGATGGACAACGCCTTGACGATGCGCCACGGAAAGGGCCCGCGCCACCTCGCAGCCGACCATCGCGGCGATCTCGGGAAAGCGTGGCGGGTGTGCCAGGATCTGCGCCCGCAGCGTCGGCCCATCGATGTACTCGGTGACCAAGAAGCTCTCGTCCGCTTCATCGACGCTATAGGCATAGATTTCAAGGATGTTGGGATGGCGCAGCCGAGCCACGGCCTGGGCTTCCCGCTGAAAGCGCAGGCGCGACTCGCGCTCGCTTTGCAGGTGTCTGTGCAGCACTTTGACTGCGCAGTCTCGGTCCAGCGACAGATCGCGGGCGCGGTATACGGCGGCCATACCGCCCTGGCCGACTTGCTCTAGCAGTCGATAGTGCCCAAGGGTGCGGCCGACCATCGCAGGCGAGTCTACGTGCGCCCCATGGTCATGACAAGCAGCACAAAAGCCCCTGGCATAGACCCGCGCTTTTGCGTCGGAGACACGGGTTCAAGGTCCCCGTCATGGACCCGTTGCCGCGGGCGGGCCGCTGCGTGTTTTCAGGATGAGTCCGCCGTGGACTCGTCCCGAGAACGCCGGTTGGCAGCCAATAGGCTCTTAGCTGGACCAGCGCGCCTGCAGGGGTGATGGCGTCGACTTGCAGCAGGGGTCCAAGGCATCCTTCGGAGCGACGAGCACACGCGTCACAGGCGGACTCGATGTCAGGCCCCCTTTGGCCCGCATCAGAAACAGCACCGCCACCGTCGCCGCCAGAGCCAACAGCACAAAGACGGCGATCCCGACGACTAGCTTGTTGCCTCCGCCTTTTTTCGCGGGGGCGGCTGGGGCGGGCTGGGCGGCCTGCGCCTGCGCTTGCTTGGCCAGCATGTCGCGCGTGACGGTCGACATCGGCACAGTGGCGGCTCCGGCTCCGGCTCCGGCTCCAGGTGCGGCATTCGCACCAGGGTTTTGCACCAGCGTCGAATGAAGGCGCGGCGGAACCACGCCGGGTGTCGGTCCAGAAGGCGTCGCAGGCACAGGCGTCGGCCCCGATGTCGACACCGACTTGGGCGGAGTCAGCGGCGGCCGCGGCACGTTGCCAGGGCTCGACGGCGCATCCATGGGCACAGGCGAACCGACCGGGCTGTCATCGCCTTTGGGCGGCCAGTCGACTCCCCTGGATACGTCGATGTTGACGCTGCCGGTCAGGTCAAACTTGTCATCCGTTGACTTCTTGGCCTTGCCTGTGGGGGCTTCGCTGCTGCTGCCCTCGGTAAACACGGGCCGCAGCACCACGCGATAGGTGCCGTCGGTCCAGCCCGATAGCTTCGACAAGGCGGTCAGCGCGCTCTCGGTCTGCTTGTTGATCGTCGCGCTCTCGGCCTTGCCCAGCGAGAAGCGCACCTGCGCCGCCTCGCCATTGCCGCGCACCAGATCGACGTCGGCGGACAGCACGTTATCGGCGCACAGCTTATAGATCGCCTGCACCAAGCCGATGCGCAGCGAGCCGCTGGTCTCGATGCTCCCCGTGAGCTGACCGCGGAAGTCGGGGATGCGCTGCTCGACGATGAACTCGCCGTTGCTCCAAAGCGGCAGCGAGCGCGTGCCCTGCTCGGCTTCGCCTTCGATGGGCTCACCACCGATCCACATCATCTCAAGCACCTGATCGCCTTGCTTGAGCTTCATAAGCCCGGTCAGCCGCACCCGCTGGCAGCGCTCATAGAGCGCGCGGATGTTGGTGGCCTGCAACGAACCGGACCAGCGGTACTGAGAGTTGGACGCATCAGCCATGACGGAAAAACCCCAAATCAGCATAGTGGGATGCGTCGCCCGAAGTCAACGCAACGTCCGCCGCCGTCCGCGCCCAGATTTCTCGACGGGAAACCAGGCAACGTCACCCAGCAGGCAGGCTGCGATTTCCGAAAGACCCCGAGGTCGCCTTTTAGGGCACGCGGAGTCATGGACAAGACCCCGAGGTCGCCTTTTAGGGCACGCGGAGTCATGGACAAGACCCCGAGGTCGCCTTTTAGGGCACGCGGAGTCATGGACAAGACCCCCTGGTCGCCTTTTAGGGCACGCGGAGTCATGGACAAGACCCCCTGGTCGCCTTTTAGGGCACGCGGAGTCATGGACAAGACCCCCTGGTCGCCTTTTAGGGCACGCGGAGTCATCGCCACGACCCCGTGCGAGCCTGCGACATGGCCGCCAGCGAGAGGACGAGAGTGCAGGGAGCGGGCGCCTAGGAGGGCCGCCCTTTCCACACATCGCGCTTGCACCACGCAAGGGATGCGCGATATGAACGCCGACCTGTGCTGACGTCTGCGGGCCGCGTCGCGGAATACGCTGTGGCCCCCAGCGAAGGACAGACGGTCACGTTGGTCGGTTCACGAAACGGTAGCTCTCAACCCTATTGCATAGACGAGGTAAGGCAATGCGGCTCATGACAGTTCAGGGTCTTCTGCTCAGCGCGACGTGTGGCTTCCTGCTGGCGGCGGCGAGCGCCGGCTGTGGCGGCGACGGCGGCATGATGATGGAAGAGAAATGCACGGCCGACAAAGTCACCGGCACGGCCAGCCAGTATGCCACCAACAACCTGTTCCTTCCTCAGAGCGCCGGCAGCAAGACGTACGCATACGACTTCAACAAAGACGGCAAGACCGAGAACCAGCTAAAGACGCTGATTCAGGCTGTCACCGTCGCTGGCCTGAACCTGCAAGAGTCGGTCAGCAAGGCCGTGACCGATGGCGATGCCGTCATCCTCAGCGAGGTTAAGACCGCCGATCTGATGACGGCGGGCTGCGTGGGCGTGACGCTGAGCTTGGCCGATCCGCCGGGCATGGGTGGCAAGGCACCCGTGTTCGATGGCTCGGATCTGTTCAAGGTCGGCAAGGTCCAAGGCGTCAAGCTGTACGGCAAGATCGAAGCCGGCAAGCTCAACACCACGCCGTCGGCCGATCAGTCGGCTGAAGACGAGCAGCGCATCGAGATCTCGCTGCCCTTGGCCATGGGCGCGACGCTGCCTTTGGCCCTGCGCGGCGTCCACATCGAAGGCACGCTGGCCATGGACAAGAACCAGCCTGTCATCAAGGACGGTCAGCTTCACGGCGTGATCTCGCAGAAGGACATCGACGGCAAGATCGTCCCGCTGGTCGCCAAGCTGGTCTCGGGCCTGGTGAACAAGGAGCCGATGGGATCGACCGCCAAGACGATCGTCAACCTCTTCGAGAACCAGATGAACGAAGTCTCGAAGAACAAGTGCATGAACACGCCCGAAAAGTGCTGCAAGACCAACCCGATGACCTGCGAGATCCTCGATGCCGAGATCAAGATCTCGCCCGTCGGCAACGTGCTTAGCTCGGACATCGAAGCGTTCGACAGCACCGATCGCTGGGCGCCGTCGAAGGAAAACAAGAACAAGAACGGCATGTCGGTCGGCCTGGGCTTCTCGATGATCAAGGCGAAGTTCTAAGCCTCACGTGGAACCTGGATCGGGGCTCTTCACCGAGTCCCGTCTGAAGATCGCCCGCCCGGCAAGCTGTGGCTTGTCGGGCGGTGCCGTTTGTGGGGAATAAACATGTCGCGATCGAGCCAAGAGCGCAGCGACGAAGGATGGCTGCCCCCGCGCTGCTTTGTGGTGATCATGGCCGGCGGTGGGGGCACCCGCCTGTGGCCGCACAGTCGACGGGGTCGACCCAAGCAGTTCCTGCCGATCCTGCCGGGGGGCGAGACGCTGATCGGGGCCACGCTGCGCCGCACCCTGCGCGTCGCCGATGCCGCGCATACCCTGGTAGTCACCACCGCCGAGCAGGTGCCGGAAGTCCGGCGCTGTCTGCCCGCGCTGCCGATCGACAACATCTTGGTCGAGCCGATCGGCCGCAACACGGCGCCATGCATTGGTCTGGCGGCACAGACCGTCGCGGCGCGGGACGCCGATGCCGTGATGGCGGTGCTGCCCGCTGACCACTACGTCAAGGACGAAGACGCCTTTGCCGATCGTCTGAGCGCGGCGCTTTCCATCGCGGCGCAGGGGCATATCGTCACGCTGGGCATCCATCCCAGCCGACCCGAGACCGGCTATGGCTATATCGAAGTCGGCGCGCTGGATGCGGATGGCGAGGGCACAACGCGCGAGAGCCCAGCCATGCTCAGCACGACGGGCCGCACTCCGCATCGCGTGCTGGCCTTCGTCGAAAAGCCCAGCGCCGAGCGCGCCGCGACGTATCTGGCCGCCGGCAACTATCTGTGGAACTCGGGCATGTTCTTTTTCCCGGTGCGCCGCATCTTGACCGAGTTGCGCACCAACCTGCCGGCGCTGGCCGCGATCCTCGACGATATCGCCGCGCATCCCAGCCGCACCGCGGCGCGCTATCCCGAAGCCCCGGCGATCTCGATCGACTATGCGGTGATGGAAAAGCTCGGCGAGTGCAGCGTCGGCAGCGAGCGCGCCATCCGCGTGCTGTCCGGTGACTTTGGCTGGAACGATGTCGGCTCGTTCGATGCCATGGATGCGCTGACCGAAGGCGATGCCAGCGGCAATCACGCGCTGCTTAGCCCTGAGGTGCCGCATCCTCCCTTGTTCGTGCAGGCCCGTCGCAACATCGTCTGTCAAAGCGGCCAGCAGCTGGTGGCGGCGCTGGGCGTCGACGATCTGGTGATCGCGGTCACGCCCGATGCCGTGCTGATCTTGCCGCGCGAGCGGGCTCAAGACGTGCGCGAGGTCGTTGCACGACTCAGTCAGCCGGGCCCGTCCGGGCTGTCTCGGCTGCTTTAAGCGTGGGGCTTCCGCGATGAACCGCTCGGTCTTTCGCGCCTATGACATCCGCGGCGTCGCCGATCGCGATCTGACCGATGACTTTGTCGTCGATCTTGGACGGGCGCTGGGAACACAGGTGCGGCGGCGGAGCGAGGGCGTCTTGGCCCTGGGGCGCGACTGTCGCGTGCATTCGCCTCGCCTGCATCAGGCGCTGCTTTCTGGGCTGCTGTCGACGGGCGTGCGCGTTCTCGACGTCGGCATCGTGGCGTCACCGCTTCTTTACTTTGCGACGCATCATCTGGGCTGTGGCTCGGGTGTTGAGATCACGGGCAGCCACAATCCGGCAAGCGACAACGGCTTTAAGATCCTGCTCGCGGGTGCCAGCTTGCACGGCGAGGCCCTGGCTGCGCTGCACGATCAGATCGTCGCCCGCGACTTTGTCTGCGGCATCGGGCAGCACCAAGCAGTCGACATCGTCGCGCCATATCTTGATTTCGTGCGGCAGCGCCTGTGCTTGGGGCCGCGGCGCTTTCGCATCGTCATCGACGGAGGCAACGGCACAGGGGGAGCGGTCGCGGTGGCCCTGCTGCGGTCTTTGGGCTTCGATGTGACGCCGCTTTACTGCGAGATGGATGGCCGCTTTCCGCATCATCCGCCCGATCCGACGGTGCCCGAGCACTTGGCGGCGCTAAAGGCCGAAGTGGCGCGCACCGATGCCGAGCTAGGCCTGGCCTTTGACGGCGATGCTGATCGCCTAGTGGTCGTCGACAGTCGCGGGCGAATCTTGTGGGGCGACGAGCTCTTGATCCTGCTTGGCCGCGCCATCTTGCAGCACGAACCCGGCGCCCGCTTTGTCTGCGAGGTCAAGTGCAGCCAAGCCGTTCACGACGAGCTCACCGCAGCCGGAGGCCAGGTCCTCATGTGGCGCGTCGGGCACAGCGAGCTACGCACCAAGATGCAAGAGATCGGCGCCGCTCTCGCCGGAGAGATGTCCGGGCACTTGTTCTTTGCGCACCGCTATCTGGGGTATGACGATGCGATCTATGCGGCAGCGCGTCTGATCGAGTTATTGTCCGACGATCCACGGCCACAGGCCTTGGCTGCGCAGGTCGATACCTTGCCGCGCCTGCATCGCACGCCCGAGATCCGCATTCCCGTCGCGGATGCAGCCAAAGAAGCGCTGGTACAGCACGCCGCAGCCATGCTGCGTCGCACGCCGGGGGTCGAGATCAGCGAGCTAGACGGCATCCGCATTCACTGGCCTGATGCCTGGGCGCTTCTGCGCGCCAGCAACACGCAAGCCGCGCTGGTCCTGCGCTTTGAAGCAACGCACGCCAAGCGTCTGTCCGAAGTGCGCACCCAAGTCGAGCGCGTGCTGATGCAAAGCCAAGCAGCACTTTCCTTGACCCCGTCTCCCCTGACCCCAAGCGATGAACCCAAACGATGACCCCAAACGATGGGGCCTCTGTGGATAAGCTCAGCACGCCATGACGCAGCGAGTGCTTCCTCCGTTTTCTCTTTCGCCACGACGGCAAGGTGATCGGCAGACTGGCTTTGGCTTCGGCGACAACGCGGGTCCCCCTGCATCGCCGCCACCGCCGCCGCCGCCGCCTGAGCCCAAGGTCTTTTCGGTCAGCGAGCTTGTCGGGCGCGCCGCGCGAAGCTTGGAAGAGGCCTTCACCGACGTCTGGGTCGAAGGCGAGATCGAGGGGCTGAAGCGATCGGCTCCTGGCCATGTGTACTTCGCGCTGAAAGATGGCAAGGGGCGCATCGATGCAGTCATCTGGCGCAGCCAAGCCCAGGCCCTGCGCATTGCGCTGCGCGACGGTATGAAGCTGCAAGCGCGCGGCAAGCTGACGATCTATGAAGGCAGCGGTCGCTTTCAGATGATCGTGAACGAAGTACGGCTGTCGGGCGAAGGCGATCTGTGGCGACAGTTTGAAGAGCTAAAAGCCCGCCTGCAGCGCGAGGGCTTGTTCGATACGGCGCGCAAGCGACCGCTGCCGCGCTTTCCGCGCGTGATCGGCGTTGCCACATCGCAGCAAGGCGCCGCGCTGTATGACATCCTTCGCGTCGCACGCAGCCGCGGGCGCGTACATTTTCTGGTCGCACACTGCGCCGTGCAGGGCCCCGAAGCGCCGCCGCAGATCGTCGAAGCCATTCGCCGCTTGGCGCCGCATGTCGACGTCCTTATCGTCGGGCGCGGCGGAGGCTCGCTGGCCGATCTGTGGTCGTTCAATGACGAAAACGTAGCCCGCGCGATCTATCACTGCCCGGTGCCCGTGGTCTCGGCGGTCGGGCATGAGGTCGATACCACGATCGCCGACTTCGTCGCAGATCGCCGCGCGGCGACGCCTTCGCAAGCAGCCGAGATCTGCGTCCCTGATTTTTCACGTCTGGAAGCTGAGGTCGCCGATCTGTCTGAGCGTCTGCTGCGCTCGGGTCAGCGCGTGATCGATGGCGCGCGACAGAAGATCGATGGCGAGCTCTTGCGCGCTCAGCATGCCGTCGAGCGTCAGATCGCCGGACGCCGTCGTCTGCTGTCCCAAGCCAGCGAGCGCTTGCAGTCCTGCCACCCGCGAGCCCGCTTGGTGCGCGATCGGGCCGCGCTGCATGATCTGCATACCCGCCTACTGTCGACGCTGCAGCGCCGCATGCAGGATCGCCGACAGGCGCTGGCCAGCCTGGCCGGCAAGCTCGATGCCATGTCGCCGCTGAAAGTGCTGGGCCGCGGCTATGCCCTGGCGCGCAACGAAGCCGGGCACATCCTGACGACGGTCGAGCAGATCGATCGGGGCGATCCCGTCGACGTGATGCTCTCCAAAGGCCGCCTGCGCTGCCGTGTAGAAGACAAGATCGACGCGGCTGAGTAGACTAGGCAGCTTCCCAACCACCCCAACCGTATGGAGGCCCGCTATGGACGCGCCACGCAACCTGCCCCGCATCAACGAGCCTGCTCCTGACTTCAACGCCGTTACAACGCACGGCCAGAAGAAGCTGGGCGACTACAAGGGTCGCTGGCTGATTCTGTTTTCGCATCCCGCCGACTTCACTCCCGTCTGCACGACCGAGTTCATCGGCTTCACGCAGCGCTTCGAGGAGTTCCAGAAGCGCAACACCGACATCTTGGGCGTGTCGATCGACAGCATCTTTTCCCACCTGGCCTGGGTGCAGAACATCAAGGAAAAGATGGGCGTCAGCGTGCCCTTCCCGATCATCGCCGACCTGGATATGAAGGTGGCCAGCGCCTATGGCATGGTCCACCCTGGCGCAAGCGATACCGCGACGGTGCGCAGCGTGTTTGTCATCGATGAAAAGGGCATGATCCGCGCGCTGGTTTATTACCCCATGAACGCCGGCCGCAACATCGACGAGATCATCCGCCTGCTCGATGCTCTGCAGACGGCGGACAAGCACGGCGTGGCCTGTCCCGCCAACTGGCGACCGGGCGACAACGTCGTGGTCCCAGCGCCCAAGACCATGGCCGATGTCGAAAAGCGCTTGGCCGATGGCAGCCTGGACCGCAAGGACTGGTACCTGTCGATGAAGAAGCTCTCGTAGTCCCGCCATCGCCGGGCAGACCGCGCTACACTAGCGACATGCGTCTGCCTGCCCTGCCTGCCCGCTCTACCGACGAGCCCGCGTGCAATCCGCCGCAGCGTCGCATCAGCCGTCGCCGCTGGTTCATGTGGACTGCCGGCCTGCTGTGTATTCCGGTGGTCATTCAACAAGCCCAGCGCGTGCGCCGTCGCCTGCGCGGCGAGCCCGGACCCACTGGGTGGTTCGGGCACTGCTGATCGCATTCCAGCTCGCCCTTCTCGCGGTCTTCTTTTGCTGGACCCGCGCGAGGTCCTCGTCGCCTGTGCTCACGCATCTGGCTCTCGGCGTGGTTGACAAAACCTGATACAACGCGGCGGATGCGAATCGCTCAGCGTCTGCTGCAACCGAAGCCCTGCTTTTCGTTCGAGTTCTTCCCACCGCGCACGCCGACCGGCGTCGAAAACCTGATGCAGACCCTGCGCGAGCTGGTCGAGCTACAGCCGGGCTTTGTCTCGGTCACCTATGGCGCGGGCGGATCGACGCAGACCGTGACCAGCGAGCTTGTCGCGCGCATCCGCAGCGAGGTCGGCATCGAAGCCATGGCCCACCTGACCTGCGTCGGCCACACGCACGAGGATCTGCAAGCCGTCCTCAATCGCCTGCGTGATCTTGGCATCGAAAACATCCTGCTTCTGCGCGGCGATCCTCCGCGGCCGGCGGGCGCGATCAGCGCGCCGATCTTCGAGCCGGTGCAGGGTGGCTTTCGCTATGCCAGCGAGCTTGTGCAGTTCGTGCGCGCCGCGCGTGCCGATCGTCGCTGGGACTTTTGCATCGGTGGCGCCTGCTATCCCGAAGGCCACATCGAGTCGCCGAGCCGCGACGACGATCTGCGCCATCTGGCCACGAAAGTTGAGTCCGGGTCAGAGTTTTTGATCACCCAGCTGTTCTTTGACAACGCGTTCTATTTCGACTTTTTGCAGCGAGCGCAGAGCGCGCGGATTCGTGTGCCGATCGTGCCGGGCATCATGCCGATCACCAGCTTTGAGCAAGTCGATCGCTTCACGCGGCTGTGCGGTGCCACCATCCCCATGCGTCTGCGCCTGCAGCTTGAGCGATACCAGCACGACGCCGATGCCGTGCTGGAGCTAGGCGTAGCGCACGCGACGGTGCAGTGCATCGAGCTTCTGCAGCGCGGTGCCCCCGGCATCCACTTTTATACGCTGAACAAGAGCCGCGCGACGCGCATGATCTTGTCGGCGCTGCGTGCGGCCGGCTGGTAAGCGCGACGGCGATCAGCCTGTCTCGCCAGCCGCTTGCGTCGTCTCGGGTTCCGATCGGCGCAGCGGAATCAGCAGCAGCAAGAACAGAAACGACAGCGCCGTACCCACAGCGAACAAGGTGCTGTATCCAAGCTGTCGCGCCAGCACGCCCGAAAGCAGGCTCGGTGGCAGCTTGCCCACGACCTCGACGCAGGCCAGCAGGGTGTAGTGGGTGCCGCCGATCGCTTTGTTCACCCGCGACATCATGAACGCGAACATCACCGTGGTCAGCGCGCCGCCACAGAAGTGCTCGGCGATCGTGGCCAAGATCACCGCCACCGGCCCCGGACGATCGAGCACCGTAAGGTACCACTGTCCCAGCATCGAAAACGCACGCAGCAAGCTCGCCAAGGTTACGGCCGTAAGCAGCGGCGTACGCGTCGCGGTCCAGCCACCCAGAGCCGAACCCAAAAGCGAGGCCACCATGCCGTAGCTGCCGATCCACAGCGATAGCTGTTCTTTGCGATAGCCCGCGTCGATCAGAAACGCGCGCAGCATCGGATCGACCAGCTCTTCGCCGATCTTGTACGTCGCGACAAAGGCCACCAGCCATAGCGATCCGGGCTGCTTCAGCGATTCCAGCATCGTCGTCACGACGGCTCGCAGCGATCGGCGTGTCTCTGCCACCTGCTCGGAAGCCGGCGGCTCGCGCCAGCCTGACAGCACCAGCGCCCACACGAACAACAGGCCGCCCAGCGACCACAAGATGCCGTGCCAGCCGATCCATGGATAAAGCGGCACCAGCAGCGCCGATGACAGCAGCATGCCCGCTTTGTACCCAACGACCTGCGCCGTATTCGCCGGCCCCAGCGCCTTGCCTTTCAGCAGATCGACGGCCAGTCCGTCGACGGCGATGTCCTGTGTCGCGGCAAACAGGTTCATCAGCAGAATCAGCGCCAACAGCCCCAAGAGTCCGCGGCCTGGCGGAAAAAATCCGGCCGCCACGCAGGTCAGCGCCAGCAAGATCAGCATCGGCACGATCCACGACTTGCGGCGGCCGAAGCGATCCGAGCCAAAGCGATCTACCAGCGGCGCCCACAGAGCTTTGGCCATCCAAGGGGCCGACAGCGCCCGCGTAAAGCCGATTTTGTCGAGAGAAACCCCCGTCTCGCGCAGAAATGACGACAGTTCCTTCTGGAAACCAAAAGGCAGGCCCTGCGCCATATAGAGCAAGAAGAGAAGGGCTAGCACACGGCGCTGTGGCAGATGAGACACGATCAAAAAATCCTAACGCGACGTGCGGTTTGTCGACAAGCGGCGCGCTTGCGGCAAGACCGCTTATCATCAGGGGAGCGGTTCCGCTTTGCGGGTTCTAGCAGGTCTCCGTCGATGGAGAGCGCTGCCAAGGGGGGTCCATGGGCTGCTTCGTCTGGCCAGTCACACACGTAAGCAAGACGCAGAGGGCTGCGCGCGACACCAAGCTGCCGCCGCCGGCTCGCGGGGATGCCATGGGCCTAGCGCCGGAGCACAACGCCGCCTGGATCCTGGCGCGGCCCTGGTGCCAGCGCGATCGCAGGCTGCATGGGCACACATCGCCTGATGCGAGGCCTGGGCTCGACGAGGATCCGTGCATGCGCTGGCGTTCGTAAGGCGTGGCAGCCATCCCATGTCCGCGCAGCCGCTTCCATTGTCGCAGCCGCCCGTCGACCCGACGCAGATCGGCCCGTATCGCGTACAGCGAAAGCTGGGCCAAGGCGGCATCGGCGCGGTCTATGAAGCGATCGACGCACGCATCGCGCGCACGGTGGCCATCAAGGTCTTGCCTCCTGACGAGCCCGAGTTTCACGCGCGCTTGCTCAACGAAGCGCGAGCCGTGAACCTCGTGCGCCATCGCGGCATCGTCGGCGTCAGTGACGTCGGGCGACTTGCAGATGGATCCGCGTATCTGGTCATGGACTTCCTCGATGGCCAGACGCTGCGCGCGGTGATGGGCAAGCGCCCGAGCCGTGCCGAGCTTTTGCGCTTCGCTCGCCAGATCGCCTCGGCCCTTGCCGCCACACATCGCTTGGCGATCTTCCATCGCGATCTCAAGCCGGACAACGTCATGGTGGTCTCCGATGATGAAGTCGTGGGTGGGCGACGGGCTATCGTCTTTGACTTCGGGATCGCCAAGCTCACCGCCGAGCAGAAGCATCCGTCGACGCAACAAGATCTAACCGATCTGCGCTTCGCGCTCGGCACGGCCACGTACATGGCCCCTGAACAAGCCACGGGCGAGCGAGCCGTCAGCGATCGCGTCGACGTGTACTCGCTCGGAGTGATGCTGTACGAGATGCTCAGCGGTGCTCCGCCGTTTTCTGCTCGCAGCTATGCCTTGCTTCTCGATATGCACCGCTACGCAACCCCCCTTGCACTCACCAAGCTTGCCCCCGACACCCCCCCCCGCTTAGCAGCCCTGATCATGCGCATGCTGGCCAAGCAGCCGGGGGAGAGGCCGGGGATGGAGGAGGTGGGGAGGGGGTTGGATGAGGTCTTGCGGGACTGCGCCGAGGGGGCGTGGGGTGTGGGGACGCTGTCGGATCAAGGGGGACGGGGCGGGGAACCTGCCGCTGCCTCAGAGACGCCGAAGCCTAGTGCTCGTCCAAGTGAGGCCCCCCCCACTGCCCGCAATCGTCGTCGACGCAATACAGAGCCGCTGCCGCAGCGCAGGGACAGCACGACGCTGCCACTCTCGCGACTGCTCGCGGTCGAAGAGACGCTGCCACCGACGCCGCGCCCCGCTCTTTCGGCTCAGGCTCCCTCTGGCAACGTGCGCTCGGCAGCCCTCGCGGCTCTGGCCGAGAGCGAGACCATGCCGCTGGCGCGAATGGACATCCAACCCGAAAGCGAAGCCGACAGCGAGACCTGCACGGAAGCCGACACGCATCCACCGCCGCACCGCGGGGCACTGGCAGCCAGAGTGGCTTTTTCGCGGTCACCGCGCGACCTAGTGCTCGGCGGCGGACTGCTGTTTGTTCTGGGGTTCTTGCTGCGAGCGTGCGTCTAGAACGCGACTGCGTCGAAAGTCGGCAACGTGGCGGCGTCGCGGTGCCTTGCAGCGCCGCGACAAAACCGCCGGGATCCGACGGAACGACCTACAGCGTGTTGGGGGTAAGCGGTGAAGCGGGGGTCGGCAGCGACGTAAGGACCTCGGGCGGTACGACGGGATCCGATCCCGACACGCTCGCGCTGTGACCCGCGGCAGGCTCAAGAACCACGTCGAGGACGGCGGGGATGCGGTTCACGAAGACGAACGTGAGCTCGTTGCGAACCTCTTCCGGCACTTCGACCAGGTCTTTCTGGTTGCGCTCAGGCAGGATCACGGTCTTTAGACCTGCCCGATGCGCCGCCAGCACTTTGGCCTTGATGCCACCGACGGGAAGCACGGCTCCGCGCAGCGTCACTTCACCGGTCATGGCGACGTCCGATCGCACCTTGCGTCCCGTCAGCAGGGAGACGATCGCCGAGACCAAAGCGATGCCGGCCGAGGGTCCATCTTTGGCAATCGCGCCTTGCGGCACGTGCAGGTGGATGTCGACGTTCTCGAAGAACGCGCTGCTGAGCTTTAGATCCTCGGTGTGGGCACGCACCCACGACATCGCGGCTTGCGCCGATTCCTTCATCACATCGCCGAGCTTGCCGGTCAGGTTCAGCTTGCCCTTGCCTGGCATCGCCGTCGCCTCGATGAACAGGATGTCGCCGCCTACCGCGGTCACCGAAAGACCCGTCGCGACGCCAGGAATCTGCACGTGCTCGGCGAGATCGCGGAAGAACTTGGGTGGCCCCAGGTACTCGGCGACATCGTTTTTCTCGACGCTGATTGGGCCTGACTGACCGGACGTGTTGTCCGCGACCTTCATCGCCACGCCGCGCACGATGCCCGCAAGCTCGCGCTCTAGGCTGCGCACGCCGGCTTCGCGCGTGTATCGCTCGATGACCTCGGTGATCGCTGGCTCACCGACGGTGACGTTCTCGGGCTTCAGGCCGTGCTCGCCGATCTGCTTGGGCATCAGGTGGCGGATCGCGATCTGCTGCTTTTCCGTCAGCGTATAGCCCGCGATCTCGATCACCTCCATGCGGTCGAGCAGCGCCGGAGGAACCGTCTCCAGCGTGTTCGCCGTACAGATGAAGATGACTTCCGACAGATCAAACGGCACTTCGATGTAGTGATCCGAGAAGGCGTTGTTCTGTTCGGGATCCAGCACCTCAAGCAGCGCCGATGACGGATCGCCGCGATAGTCGTGGCCCAGCTTGTCGATCTCGTCGAGCAGCAGCACGGGGTTCTTGGCCCCAACGCGCTTCATCGCCTGCATCACGCGACCGGGGAGCGCACCGATGTATGTGCGGCGGTGGCCACGGATCTCGGCCTCATCGCGCACACCGCCAAGCGACATGCGATGGAAGTTGCGGCCCAGCGCGGTGGCGATCGAACGCCCAAGCGAAGTCTTGCCGACGCCAGGCGGCCCCACCAAGCACAGGATCGGCCCCTTCTTGTCCGGGGCCAGCTTGCGCACCGCGAGGTACTCGATGATGCGCTTTTTCACTTTCTCAAGGCCGTAGTGATCGGCCTCTAGGATGCGACGAGCCGCTGCCAGATCGTGTTTGTCCTCGGTGCGCTTGGACCACGGCAAATCGCACAGCCACTCAAGATACGTCCGCTGGATCGACGCTTCGGGCGAGCCGTCGGGAATGTGGCGCAGACGATCGAGCTGCTTTTTGGCGATCTTCTCGGCCTCGGCGCTCATGCCAGCTTTCTGGATGCGCTCGGCGAACTGCTCGATGTCCTTATCGGAATCGGCTTCGCCCAGCTCTTCCTGAATCGCCTTCACTTGCTGGCGCAGTACGGCCTCGCGCTGCCGACGGGCAAACTCGTTCTGCACTTGCTTGTCGATGCGCTCTTTGGCCGAGATGACTTCGGCTTGGCGCTGCAGCATGGCCAGCACCGCATCCAGACGCGCCTTGACGTCGAGCTGACTGAGCAGACCGACGCGATCGGCAAACGGTGCGTCGAGAAGCGCGGTCGCCAAGTCGGCTACCAAGCCCGGCTCGCGCGCCTGTTCTAGAAGCGGCAGCACCGCACGCACCGACTCAGGAAGCTGAACCAAGGAGGCCAGGCGCTGCGCGGTCTCTTTGACCGTCAGGCTGAGCGCGATCGCTTCGACGGCGTCAGTGTTTGTCTCGGTCACCGGCAGCAGACGCGCCTGCAGATACGGCTCGGTCTGGACCACCTGCAGGCGTCGGCGACGCTCACCTTTCAGAACGGCGGTCACCTTGTCGGCGCCCGTGCGCACGACCTTGAGCACTTCCGCTTGAACGACAATAGGGTGCAGATCGGCCTCGCTGGGCTCTTCAACCTGCGGATCGCGCTGCACCGCAACCAAGAGCGTCGGCGGATGCTGCCGCACGACGGTCTCAAGCAGGCGCAGCGAGCTACGACGTCCCACCTCGAAGGGCATGGTGATGCCAGGCAAAAGCAGCATGTTGCGCAGCGGCAACACCGGAAGCTCCGGGGCGAACTCAGGATTGCTTGGCTTGTTCTCGAACATGGTTTCCTTATCGGCTGCCGACGTTGTGGCCGCCGGGATTACCCTAGGTAGCCACGGATGCGGCCACGCAGAGTGCTTTTTGCTTTTTCATTTTACGTCGCGTTGCGCGGATTTGCCGCCTGCTTGCAGTTTGATTCCATCGCAACGCAACGACGGCGGAAGCCCGGCCTCTACAGCGTTAGAGTGCCGGTGCGGATCAAGTACGCCAAAGACGCACGCTGTTCCGGCGTCAGCAGCGCATGAATTCGCCCAAGGGCACGAACCACCTGCTGCTGCAGACGTTCGGCACTCTTGCGGCGCTGCTCGGCGGCCTGACCGACCGCGGCTTCATCGAACGTGGGCCCAGACACGGCATCGGCAAACGAAGCCTGCGCTCGTCGATCATCGACCTCGGCTTGCGCCCGCTCGGTCTTCAGCTCGTTGAGGATGCGGGCAAGCTCGCCGACCTGGGCTTCGGTTAGCTGCAGCTTATAGGCCAAAAAGCGCAGGGGCCGTCGAACTCCGAAGGACCCACCGCCGCCAGAGTCGCCGCAGGCATCACCGCCACCGCCGCCCCATCCGCCTGAGAATCCAGAGCCACAGCGCGCCCACGGTTCCGGCGGGGTGTTTGCTCTCGGATGGCAGATCTCGGACTGGGCGTGCTTCCACACAAAAATTAGCTCGGGGAACATGGCTTTTCTCCTCTGCCGGGGCTCTCGCTCCCAGCGGGTTTTCTTGACCCCTGGAATGTCAGTGGGCATCTGGCGATGCTGGGGTCTGGCACGTGGGCAGCATGCCTCACGCGGTTAGGATTCAAGCTAAGGCGGCGCGCGGCGCTGTCAACGATTCTGCACAAAGCAGCGCTGAACAGCCTTGGCCGCGGCGCGTACATCCGGTGCGTGATTGACCGCCGCGATGATCGCTGCACCGTGTGCTCCGGCGGCGGCGATATCGGGAACCCGCTCGATCGTGATGCCACCGATCGCGATGACCGGGATCGGGCTTTTTTCGCAGACGCTGCGCAGGCGCTCGATGCCAACAACCGGATCGGGGTTGTTCTTGCTGTGCGTCGCAAAGATGGGCCCCAACGCGATGTAGTCGGCGCCGCCTTCGATCGCTGCCAGAGCCTGCGCTTCGCTGTGCGTCGAGATGCCGAGGACAAACCCTGGCGCTGCGTACCGCGCGCAAACGGAACGAGCGGCGGCAAGCGGCAGATCGTCCTGGCCGAGATGCACGCCATCGGCACCCGCCGCAAGCGCAACGTCCAGCCGATCGTTGACCACGATCCGCGTTCCAGCAGGCTTAGTGGCCAAAAGCTCGTCGAGAACGGCCAGCATCGCCGCGGCGCTCCCGGCTTTCATGCGAAGCTGCAAGGTCGACACACCGGCCGCCCACAGCGGCTCGTACAGCGAGCGCGGAGTCACCGCCGGCTTCGACGGCGACAAGTCGACCATGCCGTAAAGACCACGCCCCAGACAGGCTTTCATGGATTTTTTCGAGAGAGGAAGGAGGAAAAGCGAGCCGTAGAAGAGCGGCGACTAGTGCTTCTTGGCGGGGGCCGCGGCGGGCTTTGTGCCCCCTTTTTTGTGTTCTTCTTGGCGCTCAAGACCTTCGCAGGCTTTCTCATCACCAGCGTCGCACATGGCGCGCAGGCCGACGCTGCGCACGCCGCTTGAGCCGTTGATCCAGTCAACCCAGGCCTGATCGAACTGCACCAAGTCGTCCTTCTTCGATTCTTTGTTCATCTTGCGGAAGCACGAAGCGAAGGCCGGATCGATGCGCTCGTACTCGGCGCCGTACTTGTTGAAGGTCGCCTTGAATGTCGGAGGCTGCTTGGCGGGAGCCTCCTGTGCTTCGGGAATGCAGGTGTCACGCAGCTTGGCGAGGAAGGCCTGATCGATGTCTTGGCCTTTGCGCTGCACGCACTTGCTGGCCAAAAACTCCAGCAGGGCCTGGCCGTCTTTGAGCTTGTCGACATCGGGCACGGCGCAGTGCAGGAACTTGTCGTACTGCCAGGCCAGCGGCTCGGCCTTGTTGGGGTTCGCCGTCGTGCTCCACGTCGAGCCAGCGGTCGTGATCTTCTGCTCGCGCAGCTTGGTCTCGACGCGCTTGGGCGCGCCTTCGGCCCATACCTGGATGGTGTTCGCCAGCGCCGCCAGTGTCTTGGCATAGGTATCGACGGCCGAGCTGTACTCAGGCAGAGGCTCGATGTCGTTGACGCCCTTGGCCGCCTTGAGCGCTTTCGGGGCGCACTCGTTGTTCACCTTCTCGGGGAAGGTCTTGGGATCGGCGTACAGCGCCCCTTCGATCTGCATGTTCAGCTGCTCGGGTGAGTTGAAGCGCCGACCGTCGCCCTCTTTGCCAAACAAGCACTTCCAGAATGCGCCGACTTGGTTCTTTTCGAACTCCTGGAAGTTCTCCATGAACGCGACGTGCTTCTTCAGCTTTTGCCGGTTTTGATAGCTGCGGAAGCCCAGGAAGGCCAAGGCCGCGATGATCGCGATCGCAACAGCCAAATAGACCGGCCAAGGCAGGCTCTTTTTCTTCAGGCTCAGATCGGCATCGCCGCCGAATCCACCGAGCCCACCACCAGGAAGTCCACCGTCAAGTTCACTCATGGCCCCCATCTTGGATCGCCTGCCCTGCCGTTGGGAAGAGGCTTTGCAGACCCTTATATTTCCGTCGGTCAGACCCGCCTTGGTACCGCTGTGCCAACAGATAGACGAGCCGCTCGCCGACATAGTATCGTCCGCCGCGAAACAAGGAGCCCTTCATGCGTCGGTCGACGAACACACTGCGTACCCGCTTGCCGCTGCTCGGCTTTCTTGCCGGACTCGGGGGCGGCTTGCCCGAGCACAGCACACAGCCCGGCGCTGCCTTCGCCACGTCATCGTTCCTGGCGTTGCCGTCGGCTGCAGCCAGTCCGCTGCGGCGGCCACGCATTCACACGCTGCTCATCGACTTGACGCATATCGAAGCCAACAATGGCGAGCGCGACGATCGTCGAACCGCGCGCTTGATCCAGCAGCAGATCGTCGCGGTGCGCATGGAGCTTCTGCGAGCGATGGGCGGTGAGCTTCCGTTTCACGCCGCGCTGCAGGCGACGCTTAGCAACCTGTACCTGATCGCTGGCCACAACAGCCGATCGACAGACAACGACTATGACCTGGTGATACGTGTCGCCGGCAGCGTCGAACAGATGCGGCTGCGAGCGGGGCAGATCCTTGCGAACCTGGGCAAGTACGCGCCGCCGCCGCTGCCTCCGAGCTACCGTCAGCCGGGCGCCCTGTACGTGCCAGATCCGTACCTGCCCCCGACGATTCCTGTCCCGCCGCCGGTCTATCAGCAGCCGCCGCCGGTCTATCAGCAGCCGCCGCCGGTCTATCAGCAGCCGCCGCCCGTGTACCAGCAGCAGCCGAGCTATACCGGGATGCCGATGACGCCTCAGCAGTTCCAGGGGCTGCTCGGTCAGGTGCAGAGACTCGCGTTCAGCAACGAGAAACTCAACGCCGTGCAGGACGCCGTACGGTCGGGCTATTTCTTTACCTGCGAGCAGATCGTGCAGCTCATGCGCACGTCGGCTTTCGGCGATGATCAGGTCAAGATCGGCTCGCTGCTCTATCCACGCGCAGTCGATCCACAGAACTTCTCGTTTTTGACCTCGGCGCTGACGTTTGAAAGTGATCGACAGCGTCTGCGCAAGGCCTGCGGTCGCTAGCGCAGCGGGCCCAGGCCGGGGTCTAGGCGACCCAGCCGCGCGCGGCGACTGCAACACTGCGCTCGCGTCGCGCACTTGCCATCGCATCTGCAGCACTGCCCCGCAACAGCGGCTCAAAGGGGTTGTTCCCGACGTAGCCGCGATCCTTCGCCCAGCAGAAAAAACGCCACGCTGCCTCGATGCCACGCTGCGAAGCGGACGGAGCACTGCTCGTTCGTCGCGTCGCATCTTGCGAAAGCGAAGCCACCAGCGCACGGGCCATGCCGGCAGTCAGCGCAACCAGCGGGGCCTCGACGGGATCGAGCAGGTCGCACAGTGCGTCCAGCGTCTCGCGAATATGTTGGCCACCTAGCCCAGGCATCCCGCCAAGATGGGCTTCGTATTCGTTCAAGGTAGCGGCAATGGTGCGGGCGGGAGCGAAGGCATAGAGCGCAGGCTCAACACAGACCCTACGAAGAACCGCATGATCGTCCATAGTTGAATTGTTACGAGCACTTACATTTATTGTCCACTCTATAGTTGTTCTAATCGTGATCTTAGATACACAACACGCCGCACAAGACAGAGCCATGCCCTGGTGTGCAGGGCCTGACCTGCCCAGGCTGCGTCGCGACCGCCTGCCGCCTAGCGACGCATGCGTTCGAAAAGCGGCCCCACTTCCGGCTGCGAGCGGTGGTGCAGCTCTAGCTCTTCGGGAGAGTGGGGATCGCTGGGCCACACCGAGCGGTCGAGATCCAAGATGCGCGACTGTCCGACGTAACTCTTGGTCTCGTAGCGCGTGATGTGGCCGATCTTGCGCACGATCTCGGCCATGCGATCGGCCTCTTTTTCGAGGACAGCGGCGTATTCGTGCAGGTCCGAGTTTTCGCCGGGCAGAAGCCGCCGCAGCAGCTGCACATAGCCCATCACCGACGTCAGCGGCTGATTTAGCTCGTGCGCCAAGGCCCCGGCCAGCTCGATGAGCACGGCTTGCTTCTCGCTCCACGCCAGGCGCTCTTCGGTGCGCAAGAGCTTCTGCTCGATGTGCAAGCGCTCGCGCAGATCCGACATCACACCGACGGTGGCAACCTCTTCATCGCCTTCGTAGATGATCGAGGCCGATAGCGCCACCGGTACCGGCTGACCATCTTTGCCAAGGACGGTCTGTCGCGACTGCAGCAAGCGACCGCGGCCGCCAAACTCGTCCGAGCGCAGCTCGCTCATCACGCGCTTGGCATCGCCTTCGGGATACAGCAGCCACACGGGCAGCTTGCCGATGACTTCTTCCGGTGCATACCCGGTGATACGCGACGCGCCGCGGTTAAACAGGACGACGTTGCCCTTGATATCCGCCGCGATGATGCCGTCGACGGTTGAGTCGATCAGGCGTTCCAGAAATTCCTTGGTCTTGCGCAGCTCGTTTTCCAGGATGCGCTTTTCGGTCACGTCGCGGAACGACAACACGATGAAGCGCTGGGGCGACAGCACCGCCGATGTCGACACCGACGCCAGCAGATATTCCTGCGACGTCGTGATCAGCGCCAAGTCATACGCCGACACCGAGCACTCTGCGAGCACCAAGCCCAGCGCATAGGCAAACAGGAAGCGCTGCGGCTCCGCCACGAGCTCGACGAGAGGCCGCCCGACCAGCCCGGCCGAGGCATAGCCCGTAAGCTGCTCGGCCGCCCGGTTCAGCCACAGCACACTGCCGCGATCGTCCAGCACGATGACACCGTCGGCGCTCGACTGAAAAAGGTCGCGATAGCGATCGATGACCGACTCGGGCAAGGTCGGACGCGGCTGCGGCGAGAGAGCCTGCAGGCGCACGCGTCGTGTCCGGTCGCGCAGCACGTCGTCCAAGCGCCGCCCACGCACCGCGATGCTCAGAAGCTGCGCGGCGCTGCCCAGAAACGCTGCTCGCTCGTCGCTGCGGTCGGATCGTGGTGCCGACGCGGTGGCGGTGCTGATCAAAAGAGCCCAGTCGCTGCTTTCGCCCAAGCGACTGGTGTCGGCAGGCAAGGGCACGACCTCGATACGCGACGGTTCTTCCATCAGCAAGCAGTCGCGCAGCAGGTCTTGCTCTGCCGCGTCGACGAGCAGCGCGGGCTCTCCCCGGCGAATGCAGCGCAGAAGCTCGCTGTAGCGCCCCTTGGGTCCACGCAACAGACCCGGTAGCTCTGGGCTGCTGGTCGCCATGACATTGAGCTCGACGAACGCATCATCGCGCTGCGCCGATCCCAGACCCGGCATGCGCCCCGTCAGGGACGCATGGGTCGTGATCTGGATCAGGGCGACCCGCGATGCCGAAAGCGGCTCGGCCACGATGGCGAGCGCCCGACCGAGAAGCTGTAGCTCATCGCCGTCTTCCGCGTCGATGGCCACTGGGGCGTTGTCGTCCTGCGTTCGCGCCGCATCACGACCGTTTACGTCGCTCTCTCCCCCGCTGATCTGGGCCAGCGCACGTCGCAGCGCATGGTAGTACGCCAAGGACACTGCTTCAAATGGCTGGGACATGCCTGGACTAACAACCGAGGGAAAGAGCGGGCGTTACTTACGCGCGAGCGGACGTGCGCATCTCGTCGATGACCGCGGTCGCGAACTCCGAGCACTTGACCTCTTTGGCCCCCTCGGTCAGGCGAGCGAAGTCATAGGTCATGACCTTCTTGGCGATGGTCACATCGAGGCCCTTGATGATCAGATCGGCAGCCTCTTGCCAGCCCAGGTGTTCGAGCATCATTACGCCCGAAAGCACGACCGAGCCGGGGTTGACCTTGTCCTGGTTGGCGTACTTGGGCGCGGTGCCGTGCGTCGCCTCGAAGATGGCGTGGCCGCTGACATAGTTGATGTTGCCGCCAGGGGCGATGCCGATCCCACCAACCTGCGCGGCCAGGGCGTCCGACAGATAGTCGCCGTTTAGGTTCAGCGTCGCGATGACGTCAAAGTCCTCGGGCCGCGTGAGCACTTGCTGCAGCGTGATGTCAGCGATGGCGTCCTTGATCACCAAGCCGGCTCCGGGCTTGCCTTCGGGGATCTTGCACCACGGTCCACCATCGATCTCGACGGCGCCAAACATCTCTTTGGCGACTTGATATCCCCAGTCGCGGAAAGCGCCCTCGGTGAACTTCATGATGTTGCCCTTGTGAACCAAGGTCACCGACTTGCGCTTGTGCTTGATGGCAAACGAGATCGCGCTGTGGACCAAGCGCTCGGTGCCGAGGTAGCTGACCGGCTTGATGCCGATGCCGACCTGCAGGCTGACATCGCGCTTGGGCGCGCCGACGCCTTCGAGCGCACCCTGCCACTTCTGCGATGCGTCGGTGGTGCCGAAGCGAATCTTGGCGAAGTCCTTGGGGAATTCCTTGGCGATGAAGTCGAGAACCTTCTGCGCTTCTGGCGTACCGCCGCGGTACTCGATGCCGGCGTAGATGTCTTCGGTGTTCTCGCGGAAGATGACCATGTCGACCGCTTCAGGGCGCTTCACGGGCGACGGCACACCGCGGAAATAGCGCACGGGCCGCAGACAGACGTACAGATCCAAAAGCTGCCGCAGCGCGACGTTCAGCGAGCGAATACCACCGCCGACCGGCGTCGTCAGCGGCCCCTTGATGCCGACGAGATATTCCTTAAACGCGGCGACCGTCTCATCGGGCAGCCAGTTGTTCGTCAGCTTGAACGCCTTCTCACCGGCCAGCACTTCTTTCCACACGATCTGGCGCGAACCGCCATAAGCGATCTCGACGGCGGCATCGAGCACGCGCACCGACGCGCGCCAGATATCCGGCCCGGTTCCATCGCCCTCGATAAACGGGATGATGGGGTGATTCGGCACAGACAGCTTGCCGGTCTGCTTGTCGAGCGTGATCGGCTGGCCAGCAGCAGAAGTGGTCATCGTAGGTGGCTCCTATAGCGGACAGTTGTGGGCCGGATGATGCACTGAATAGGTTGGCTAGCTCAAGCACTACGAAGGCGCGTCCGACGACAGCGCGGATCGATGCGCAGCCTGATAAGCTGGGCTCGTGCAGTGGCGCACCGCGTGGGTCGTACGAGTCCTTTTGACCGGGTCGCCAGCGATGTCGCTGGCTGCTGAGCCCGTCGCATGGGCGGAATCGCCGTATCGCATCGCCGATGCCGAAGCCGCGCTCTTGCACCGTCGGCTAGACCTTGCGGGCATCCGTCAGTACAGCCGCGTGCAAAAGGCCTGGCAGCCGCTGGTTTTGCCGTCGGCGCGTGTCTATGTCGTCAACCTGTGGGGGGTTCACTGCGCCCCATGTCGCGCCGAATTTCCGCTGCTGCGCAACATCCAGCGCGCCTGGCAGAGCAACCGCGACGTCGCGTTTCTGTACCTGGCTGATCCACCGCTTGAGAGCCTGGCTGAAGAGATCCTGCGCTTCTGGCTAGACGGCAAGAACACGCTGCCGGATGCGGATCCCGCCCGCTCTTCCGACGACGCGCTGCGCCAGCAGCTTGGCAATGATGCGCAGCCGATTACGCTGCTTTTGGACGCGCAGCTTGTGGTGCGCCAGGCCTTTGTCGGCGCGATTGGCGATCGGCCGCTGGGCGCTGCCATCAGCCGTCTGCTCGCTGCGGTCCCCGCGGTCCGCTCTGCCATCCGCCCCAGCCCACAGTCCCCTGCACGCTGAGCCGCTTTCTGCACCGGTTTGTGCAGCGGTGTGTTCCAGAAAAATGGTATTCTGGATCACTGTAGGAGAAGTCTATGGCCGAGCAATACATCGGTCCATATCGCGTCGTTCGCGAGATCGGCCGCGGTGGCATGGGCTCTGTGTTCGAAGCGGTGCAGCCGCAGATCGAGCGCCGAGTTGCCATCAAAGTCCTACATAGCCAATACGCCAAGAACGAGCAGCTCGTGAATCGCTTCTTCAACGAGGCTCGCGCCGTCAACATCGTCAACCATCCCAGCGTCGTTCAGATCTCGGAATTCGCCCAGCTTCCCGATGGAACTGCGTACATCGTCATGGAGTTCCTGGAGGGCGAGTCGCTGGGCTCGCGCATGAAGCGACAGAACGGGAAGATGTCAGTGGTCGAGTCGCTACGACTGGCCCGACAGATCGCGGCGGCTCTGTCGGCTGCACACGCAAAGAACATCATTCACCGCGATCTGAAGCCCGACAACGTGATGATCGTGGCCGATCCAGAGGCTCCGGGAGGCGAGCGCGCCAAGGTTCTCGACTTCGGCATCGCCAAGCTGGCGGCCGCTGCCAATCCCGACGGTGCGACCGATGCTATCTCGACGACACGCACCGGAGTCATGGTGGGCACGCCGCTTTACATGGCCCCAGAGCAGTGCAAAGGCACGGGTCAGGTCGACGCCAAAGCCGACGTGTACTCGCTGGGCGTCATGCTGTACCGCATGCTGTGCGGACGTCCGCCGTTCATCGGTGAAGGCGCAGGCGCCGTGATGGCGATGCACATCTATGAACAGCCGCCCCCGATTCGCGAGTTCGAGCCGTCGGTTCCCGAAGACCTGGCCAACTTGGTCCACGTGCTCTTGGAAAAGAGCCCGGCCAATCGTCCGACGATGGCGCAGGTGACGCACGCGCTCGAACAGCTCAAGGCCGTCCACTCGACGGGCATGCTGGCCAGCGGAGAGCTGCACATGCTGGCCAATGCCGGGCTCTTGAGCGGTGCCTACAATCCTTCGACGCCGAACCCGACGACGCCGGCTCCGATGACGCCGGCTCCGCTTCTGGGCCATGCCGGTGCGACGGCGCAGGGACTGGGTCCCGTCCGCATCAGCAACAGCGACAGCGGCTCGCAAGCCCGCCTGGGGGCCGCAAGCGTCAGCTCGTCCGGGCTTCTAACGCTCAGCCAAGTGGGAGCCAGTCAGCCCAGCCAGCCCCCCGTGCTGAATTCGGGCCCCAACTCGGTCAGTCAGACGCTGGGCCCAGCCGAGGCCCAGCACGGCAACACATCCCCGAAGCGCAGCGCCGGCTTTGCTCTGGGCATCGTCGGAGGCAGCGTCCTTTTGGGCGCCGCATTGTTCGGGCTGGTCGCGCTGCGCAATGGCGACGGCAAAGACAACCCAACGCCCAGCGCCGAGCCAGGCGCGGTGGCTCCTCTTTTGGCCAGCAAAGTCACCTGGACCGTCAGCAGTGAGCCGACGGGCGCCGCGGTGGTCCGAGCCACCGATCAGCGCATCCTCGGCAAGACGCCCTGGCGCAGTGAGCAGCCGGCGAGCTCCGGCTCGACGGTCTTGATTCTGCGCCTGCCTGGCTATGCCGACCGTGTCGTCACGATCGATCAGACGGCCAACGCCGTCGTCAAAGAGAGCCTTGTTGCCCTGGTCACCACGCCGGCCGCGCCGCTTCCCGTCGCTGCGGCTGCGCCACCTGCCGCACCACAGCCAGTGCGCTGGATCAAGCGTGGTGGCAAGCGCGTGCCGCTCAAGCCTGCGGCCGCGACCGAATCACCCAGTGTTGCCAGCGCGCCACCGTCCGTAGCACCACCGCCAGTGGCCGCTTCCAAGCCCAATCCGCCCCCGCCAAAGGAAGACACTCCGCATGCTCGCATTCAAGTGGTGGACTGAAACGCGCCCGCTCTGCTTCGCCCTGGCTGTTTCGGCGAATTCTCGTGATCCGCACCCGACGCTGCGGACCGCCTTCTGGCGCACATCGGTGCGGCCGCTTTTGGGTGTACTGGTGCTGCTTGCGACCCTGCTTAGCGGCACCGCCCTGGCTGTCCCCGAGGACGCCTGCATCAAAGATGAGAAGTGCAAAGAACACTACACAAAGGGCGTAAAGCTCTACAAAGAGGAGCTCTTCGACGAGGCCTTGGCGGAGTTTCAAGCTGCGTACGCGGCCCGGCAGATGCCGCTGCTTTTGGTCAACATCGGCCGCACGATGCAGAAGCTAGGTCGCCCCAAAGATGCGCTGAGCCATTACGAGCGCTTCCTGAGGGCCGAGCCCAAGATCGATCCCGAGACCAAGAAGCGCGTCGAGGACTACATCACGCAGGTCAAGGCGCTGATCGAGAGCGAGCCGGCCCAGCCCGACAAGCCCGCCACTGCACCGCTTACCCCCGTCAGCGCCGCTCCTGCCCCGCCGGCCCCGCCGCCTCCTGGGCGCAACCTGATGATTGCCGGTGGCGCCGTGGCGCTCGTCGGCGTAGCTGGGCTTTTGACTGGCGTCGGGCTGTTTGTCGCGTCGAACTCGGCCTATCAGAGCTTTTCAAGCACCAACGACGAGTTTGACAAGCTGACCTTCCGTTCGCGAGCGCAGAGCCTAGGCAACGGCTCGGTCGTCTCGTACATCTTGGGCACCGTAGCGCTTGGCACGGGCGGCGCGCTGATCGGCGTTGGGCTGCGTGAGTTCCTCAACCACAAGAAAGCGCAGGCCAACAAGTCGGCGAGTGACAAGCCAGCCAGCGACAAACCTCAGGCTTCGGTGACCCTTGTGCCGCTGTCCGGCGGCGGGGCCTTGCTGGTTCAGGGAGGCTTCTAATGCGCACACTGTTTTCACGACCTGTCTTTTCGGCCCTCTGGGCCCTGAGCCTGTCGATGCCTCTTTGGCTGTCGGGTTGCACGCTGTCGCAGAAGTTTGAAGAGTGCGTATCGGATGCCGAGTGCCCGACGGTAAATGGGCATCAGCTGTATTGCTCTAGCGATCGCTTGTGTGTCTTGGGTCGCCCCAAGGAACAGCTTTGCGGCGAGATCTACCCGGCAAACGCCCCCAGCAACTCGATTGTCGTCGGAGCCATCGCATTCACCGAGGACGGAAACGACGACTTGGTGGTCAAGGCCTGGAAGCTGGGCATCGACCAAGTCAACGAGCGCCGCAGCCCCGATCCGCCGCTGGCCTTGCACATCTGCGACGTCGGCAAAGATGAAAACGACGCGCTCAAGTCCATGCAGGTCCTGGCCCGCGATCGCGGGGCCGTCGCCGTCGTGGGCCCGACGACATCCGGCCGCACGTTTGCTATCAAGGACGAGCTGATCCGCAGCGGCATCCCGATGATGTCTCCGTCGGCGACGTCGCCCGAGATCTCGGCGTTGGGCAACCAAGCAGGCCCCATAAACGGCATCTTCTATCGCGTGGTGCCCTCGGATTCGCTGCAGGGGCCAGTGCTGGCCAAACAAATTCTCACCGCCGCTCCGCCCCCGAAGCTGGCGCTGATGTACGTCGATGATCCGTATGGCACGGGCCTGAAGGATGCGTTTCTATCGGCGCTTCCCGGCCAAGGTCTGCCGTCGCCGGCTATCACGGTGAAGTACAACGAACCCGCAGCGGGCGTCGACCTGCCGTCGATCACCATGGCCGCTTCGGGCATCTTGTCTCTCAATCCAAAGCCCGACTACGTGGTGGCCATCACCAACGTACATACCGTCGACGTCATCAAAGCTCTGACCCCCCTGCCCACCATGGGGACGCCGTCGACCAAGATCATCATGGCCGACGGAGCCAAGAACGACAACACACTGGCTCTGTCGAATACGGCCTATGCTTCGTACATGGTGGCGGCGGTCAATGGGCACTTGTCGCGTATCTCGGGCACGGCGCCCACCGTCGATACCGCCAACCAAACCAAGACCGGCGCCTATCAGAAGTTCGTCGACGACTACAAGACGCGATGGAACCAGCAAGATCCCAGCATCAGCATCTTTAGCGCCTATGGGTATGACTCGATCTTCGCGGTCGCCATGGCCATCGGGGCCTCGGGGGGCGACGTGACACCCGGCCGTGTCTCGCAGATGTTGGGGCGCATCAACAAGATCGAAGCGTCGACGGGACGCTGCCTAGCCGACGCCATGGATGTTGCGACCAACAACTGGCTTGTGGTTGGTAAGACGAAGTTCCTGGATGCGAAAAACAAGCTGACGATGCGCGATGGCTTGGTGCTGCAGGGCGCGACGGGAACCATCTGCTTTACGCCGCATGGAGATCGCTCTGCCGGCCTGTACGAGCGCTGGACCATCAACCCCACCGCCGTACGCTTCGACAGCGCCCCAGCCAGCTAAGCTCCAGCCGGGCCTGCCGACGCACCACGCAGCGCTCGCGACGGAGCGCTCTTTCCAGATTCCCGTCTTTTCGCTAGCAGGCTCGCCAGCCCAGCAGCCAGCCCAGCAAGAACGCCGCGGGCGTCATATACAAAAGCGCCCGCTGCGCTCGTCCACGGAAGCCTGCCGCCACCAGCTCGTCTTCCAGCAGGTGATAGATGCGACGCGTCTCGCCCAAAAGAGCCTGCGCCGCGGCGGGTCCACGATCGATGCGGCTCTGCACAAAGCTCTCGGGCCGACCGCGCACCATGGCGCGCAGAATCAACAGCATCAGCTCGTCGCGCAGAAACGGCTCGGGGATGGCATTGCGCCGCCCCAGATAGTACTGATCCATGCGCAGCGACGACGGCGAGAGCGAGCGCTGACTGTCTTCCTGCAGCAGCGTCACCAGCGAGCTTAAGCGGTCGGCCTCTTCATGCTTGCCGGTGAGGATGTAATAAAACAGCCCGCCGACGGCGTAGATGTCATGCGGCTCGCCGAGACGACGCACTAGCTCGTATTTCTGACCGCCGACGCGCGGCCCCGGCGTGCCCTCGAATGTCGCGACCGCGCCGCCTTGTCCATCGGGCTCGACGCGAACGATCACGAGGTCGTGATCGTGCCGCGTGTCATTCAAGTCCGAGATCAGGTCGCCAGGCAGCACCGAAAGATACGTGTTCCACAGGTTGGCCGGCACGGTGAAGCTGCTGCGCTCGGGGTCGAAGTCCAAGGCCTCGCTGACCCGCTCTTTGCGGCGGCGCGCTTCCGGTGACAAGTACGGCAGCTTGATCGCCGATGCGACGACGTCTTGCTCTTCGTACCAGCTACGCGACAGCTCATCTTTGTCCGCAAGGCCAAAGTCGATGACCTTGAGATCGAAGCTGGGAAACGAGGCACGACCACGCAAGCGCTCGCGAAGCTCACGCATGGCCTCGCCTCGCCAGTCGGTCAGGCCGGGGGCTCCGTCGAGCGCATGGACCATGATGTTGTCCGGCGCCAGATCCTTGTGAACGATGCGCTTGTCGCCGTGCAGCCAGGCCACCGCCTCGGCAAGCTGCACCATCAGGTACAGCTTCTGCAGCAGCACGACGCGCTGAGCCAGAAAGCCTTCGCGATCGGGAAAGATGCGGCGCTCGACGCGGCGCTTGACGGCGGCCAGAGTGCCCGGCCGCTTGCTCGCCAGCGCTGAATACGCGCCCGACGCTCCGATCTGCACCAAGCTCTGCTGCTGCAGCGACGAGAAATCGGTCAGACCGTGCTCGACAAGCTCCATCACCACCGCTTCGCGTTCGACGAAGTTGACCAGCGTACCGCGGCTGGCCCGCGCTGGATTGCCGACGCAGCAGGTCTTAGCCGGCGGGCGCAACAAGTCGGTGTGTCGCTGCTGAATGTCTTCGCCCGAGATCTCATAGCCGCAGCGGCCGCAGTGCAGAAGCGGATAGTCGTGACCGGGGCGTTCGAGTCGACCGAGTGGCTGCCCGCAGCCCTTGGGACACTGCGGTACGTACAGCACCCCGCAGCCACACATGGCCAGCGGCGGCAGGTGAACGATATCGAGCGTGCGGATGACGTGTACGGTCGAGACCGTCGTCAGCTCTTTGAGCAGATCGATCTCTTGCTTGAACAGCCGCTCGTCGGCGAGCGTGGCGTGGTCGTGCAGGACCTTGATCGCGACGGGCCGCACATTGCGACGAGCCGAGCGCTGCCAGGCCTTGTAGACCTTGGCAAACTTGCCGCTGCCGATCTGCATCGGCACGTTCAGCCCTTCTTGGTTCTGCCTCGCCAAGATCTCGTAGCTGACGTTCGACTGCAGGGTCTGCGACTGGGTCAGTCTGCCGCTTACGGGAAGCGTCATGGATACCGTCCGACCACTCTACAGGAGCCAGCACCGCCGAGAACAGAGGATTCTAGGCGCCAAGCAGAGGGCTAACCGCCGGGCTCTTCGCTGCCTTCTTGCGCCGCTGCAGGCTCGGCTTCTGCGGCAGCCCCCGCCGGTATTTCAGCCGATCCAGGCGTGGCCGCGCGAACTGTCGGAGCCGCATAGCGCGCTTTTTCACCCGGACCCGAGTAGTCGACCCAATAGGCCGCATGGCTACGCCCGACGTCGACGTGAATAAAGCCCGAGTTCGGGTAATAGCCGACGCCGACGTTGTGATAGGTCTCGCGCAAGTAATCGCGAATGGCCTCGATGCGCACTCCGTCCAGGCGGAAGTCACAGGCGACGCCGCGCTTGTGGGCGCTCCTCGGGTTGCCTTTCTTGCGAGCGACCGCGGGGGCCCGATAGCCAGCGACGACGAAAATGCGGTCCCGGTGAAAGTGCCGCGCCGTCGCGTACAGAACGTTCACCAAGCGGCTGCTGATGGCGTGTCGCTTGCCGGTATGGTGGCAGCGCAAGACGCGCGACACGGACTTCATGGCCTTGCCGGCAAAGCCACCACCGCGGCTGGCCGGGCGCAAGGCCAGCGCATCGTGCGTCGTCAAGTGCTCCAGGTAAATCGCTGGACCTGTAGCCACCTCGCGCTGGGTCTTCTTGGTCTTCTTGCCGGAACCATCGCCTGTCGTCTTTAGGACCATCGGACGGCGTGGACTCGGGCGCAGGGCCGCCTCCGCCATCGTGAGCGAGCCGAGCCAGCCCACCAAGACGAGGCCAAGGCCCAGACGCCAGCGGATGTCCTGCCTGTTCACCATGTTTTCGGCGTACCAGAGTTCCCAGAGGGGAGCAAGGTTTTGCTGCCTCGCTGTGTGGCCCGGCGTTCACAGGCCGGTGCGCCGCGTTCGCCACACCATTTATTCAATTTTTTCTCTTCTCGACGGAAATCGCGCTAACGGGGCGCGGACACGAGCTTGGCCCAAGTCTCGCAATAGAAGCGGGCAGGAGGAACGCCATGAAGACTCAATCTCTCGTCATCAGCAGCCTGTTCGCCCTCGCGACCCTTTCGCTCGGCAGCGTGGGCACCGCCCGCGCGCAGTACAGCGCGCCGGTTTCTCCGGCGGCTGGGCCTGACTACAACAACGATGGCATTCCCGACGATCAGCTCGTCGATGGACAGAATGCGCCGTACTACGCGCCGGACACCAGCGGTCAGCTTGCTGCTCAGACGCAGTTTGGCTACTTCGGGCCGCACCCGATGCCGCACGACCATGGCGGTGGCTTCTGCCAGGGCAACGGCGCACACGCGCACGACTTTCCCGTGTTTGATCGCCACCTGTTCCGCGAGTCAGGAGGCTATGCCTACTTCGTCGGTGACCCCGGTGACTTCGGCTATGCCAGCACGTCGTATGTCTATCGCGGGCACCACCCGCTTGATCCGTCGCACGGCGGTGGTTTCTGCTACATGGACTGGGTACACAACCACTGGTTCGCCCCGTTCTCGGTGAGCTTCTCTTGGAACAGCGGCGCCTTCGTCTGGGGTGGCCCGTGGGATACGGCGTACTACGCCTCTCGGCCGTTCTACGCGAACTACTTCGGGGGCTACTACCGCAACTATTACCTCGGAGGTCGCTACTTCTCGATGCGCCCGGCCCACATGTACATGGGCTGGGGCTGGCACCGACCGATCGCGCGCCCCTATGGCTATGGCTGGGCCCGTCCAGTCCATGCGTCGCGCCCCGCGTATCACGCGCCGGTCTATCGTTCGCCGATTTACCGCGCTCCGGTCTATCAGGCGCCGGTTTACCGCGGCCCGATGCAGCAAGCGCCGATCTACCGCGCGCCGATGCAGCAAGCGCCGATCTACCGCGCGCCGATGCAGCAAGCGCCGATCTACCGCACGCCGATGCAGCAAGCGCCGGCATTCCGTGGAGGTTTCCGTCAGGCGGCGCCGGTTGGTCACTTCCGCCGCTTCTAGCCCCGGCCGCAGCCCAACGAGTCTGCCCGCTGCCCGCTGCCCGCTGCCCGCTGCTTGATCGAGCTCCTCAGCAGCGGGTCGCGCCCCTCGGTCCTAGCGATTTCCCCCCGAACTGCCCAGAACGTTTCGCGCCACCGTCAGCACCGGCCGCAGCGCCCGCCGCGATAGCTCACGCAGGCCGTCGCTGTCTGCGATCACCGTCGACAGCGATGGACTAACTGAGTAGTACCCCGCAACTGCGAGCTGTCCGATGGGATGCGTCAACAGCTTCTCGTCTCGGAAGCGCCGCAGCATATCGACTTCCGGTGCCAGCTCGGATCCGTATGCCGCCGTCGCCACAAAGCAGCCGCTTAGGGTGTAAAAGTTGGGGTTCTGCGTCTCGGCCTCGACCGTCGTAATCGGCCCCACCATGCCGCAGCGATTCACGGGGCGCACCGCGACATAGTACTTGGTGCGCGCAGACAGACCGAGGATGCGCGTCGAGACCTTGTTCCCCGGAGGCGCAAGATTGGTCGGCGGAGCGGGCGACGCACGATCCCAGTTCTCATCGGTGATCGGCATGCCCACTTGATAGCGAACCTGGTACGACGACGCGGGCGGCCCATCGGGGACCGGAAAGCGCAGCGTCATCGTCGCATCCGTCACATCCGCGACCTCAAGCGCCGCGGGGGCCATCGGCATCTCGCAGGTACTTGGGTCACACGGCGAGACGCTGACTTTGACACGCCAGCTGCCGTTTTCGTCGGCAACGACCCGGAAGCGATCCGCCCCCGAGCCGCCGCTTTGGCTGATGGTGCTATCCGGCGGATGAACCGTGCCGTTGCGGCCTAGGCGGTCGGCATAGCCGGCATAGTCCACCGACGTCGCGATGCGGCCGCTTTGATCGAGTCGGAACGGCACCTTGTACACGACCGAGGGCTGACCGATGTAGTCCTGTCCCAGGTGATCCCACTCGGCATTGATGTCCGGCTTGCACTGGCCCGGCGGGTAATAGGCGTTGAAGTCGCCTTCGATATTGGCCTCGACCCACATGACGTAGTCACCGTCGGGAACACCCGAGTTGGTGAACCAGCGCACGGGCGGATCAACGACCCTGCCGTTGGGCGGTGTTGCTGCCGAGATCGCCGCCACGTCGTTGTCGCGACCAAAACGCAAGACGTCGCTGTGATCGCTGCCGCCTTGGATCTTCAGGTCGGCTCGCGGTGGATAGACCGACGTGTACCCCGACGCATACCAGCCCTTGCTGCCGTAAAACGACGAGGCACAGCTGACGACATCCACGCCGCCGATGTTCTGCGTCTTTTTTCCCGACGGAGAGCAGAAGTACGGCTCATCCGACGACACCGGAAAGTGGTAGGCGATCGTGCGATCGTCGTCGGAAGAAAAGCCCGCGAAGTCCTTTGGGCACGACGACAGCGTCGGGTTGGCCGGGTCATACTTGTTGGAACAACGCCCGCCCATCACGACGAAGCCATAGGTCTTGTTGCGGCGATGCGCCCAGATCGGCAGCGAGCTCGGTCGACGGCCATAGGGCCAGCGGAAGTGGCTCTTTAGCGTGTCCAAGCCCGGTCGGTTGCCGATGCCGTACACGCCCACGGCCCGCGTCACATACAAGTCTTTGCGAAACGCTCCCTCCGCGGCTTCGACCCAGACCGCGATCTGCGGGCTTAGCTCCTCGCGGCCGCTTGGGGTGTTTTGCTTGGGAAAGCCTTGCGGTTGGAAGCGAACCTCGACGACGCGACAGGTGGGATCGACCGCCCCAGCCGGCGCCATCGTCAAGGCCAACGTGCCCAGCCCAGAAACCGCTGCCAAGGCAAACGACGAACGACTCGTTCGAGATCGCTTCATACGTTCAGTCTGTGACATCTTTCAGTTGGATGGTCAAGACGCCGCGCATGCGTCACGCCGACAAGCCATCCCCAGACAAATTTGCCGACGCAGCCCGTCGCGCCACCTGTGCCCGGCTTCGCCGTAGCGTTCCGGCAATCTGCGGCCTGTATTGAGCTCGATTGGCGCGCAGATGTGCAAGGATCGCCGCGAGAAAAACCCATGAAAAAAATCGCCTTCCTCGCCTTTGTCTCTAGCTGGATGTTCTCGGCTTTCGTCGCGATCGCTGCGGAATCAGGCCCCGTTCAGGTCTCGCCTGAAGATCAGCGAGGCGCGTACCAAGGTGTGCTCTCGATCGCAAAGATGGGCACGGCGCTGGATGCGGACTCGCGACGACGGCTGCTCTATCAGTTCTGTAGCGAGCTGCGAGGCTGCGCCCGCGAGTGCTCCCGCGAGCTTCCGTTCTGCGCCGCTCCCCAATCAGAGCCCGCGCAGTGTGCCGCGGTCGTGGCGAGCTGTGCCGCCGACTATCGCCAGCGCCGCGACCAAGGAGAGGCCCTGCACCCCGATGCCTGGCTGAAAGAACGCTTGGTGCGCTTCCTTGATGCCGTCCGCGTCGCGCTGCCTGCAGCCGAGCGTCGCAGCTTCGAGAACGCGCGCAAGCAAGCGAGCCTGCTTGTGCGCTGACGACTTCGGAAGCGTCGGCTGAACCGCTCTGCCGATCACCACCTTGGGCCCCAGGTCGGCAGCGAAAATTGCAGGCCCGCGACAGGATGCCGAAGCGTCTGTTGGTGCAATCTGCTGCGCTCGGCGTGCCCAACTCCCGTCGGACGCTGTCCTCTGCTTGCCCTCTTTGGGTCTCGGCGGCGCTCTTGCGGCTTGCGGTCTTTGCTCACGTTTGCAGCGCACAGCTTGCGGCAAAATGCGTTGACGTTTCCGACGGGGCTGCGGTACGCATGGCCTTCCTTTGGTGACCATGAGCTCGCTTCCGCACGTCGCGTTTACCGGTCAGCCAGCGTATGACATCACGTTGACGCTGGCCTTTGCTTATGTCGCGGCGGTCAGCTTGGCCGCTTGGTTCATTCCGTCGCCGTATGGTCGCTTCGCCTCGCAGAAGTTCGGGCTCAGCTTCGACCCGCGGCTGGGCTGGTTCCTGATGGAGCTGCCCGCGACGCTGAGCTTCCTGTTCTTCTTTGCGCAGGGCGCGCGACGCAGCGAGCCAGTGCCGCTTTTGTTCTTGGCCATGTGGCTGATTCACTATGGCAACCGCGGCTTTCTATTTCCGCTGTTTATGCGTGTGCCGCGCGGATCCAGTGCCAGCTTCAGCCTGATGGTCGTCGCCTTTGGCTGGCTGGCCACATCGCTGCACGGCTATCTGCACGCGCGCTTCTTTTCCGGCGAGGGCTTGGGCACGCACTACACGACGGACTGGCTGTGCGATCCGCGCTTTCTGTGCGGCGTGACGCTGTATTACGCGGCGCTCATCGGCAACATTCACAGCGACGCCATCCTGCGCCGTCTGCGTACCAAAGAAGAGATCGCAAGCGGCACCCGCGTCTATCGCATCCCGCAGGGCGGACTGTTTCGCTTCGTCACCAACCCCAGCTATTTCACCGAGCTTCTGGCGTGGGCGGGCTGGGCCTTGGCGACGTGGTCCTTGGCCGGCGTGTACATCTTTCTTATGAGCGTCGCCAACCTGATCCCGCGTGCTGTGTCGACGCATCGCTGGTATCGCGAGCGCTTTCCCGAGTACCCCAGCGATCGCCGCGTGCTGATTCCGTTCGTGTATTGAGCAAAGGTCTCTTATGTCGCTGACCTCTTTCCTGTTGGGCATAGGCATCTGTCATGTGCTGATGGCCTTGCTCGTCGTGTGGAACCGCGCACGAACCACGCACGTCGCGCTGGATCAGCCGCTGCCCGCGCAGCCGCCTTCGGTGCAAGTGCTGGTGCCAGCGCGCAATGAAGAAAGCAACATCGGAGACTGCCTCGCCGCGCTGCGCGCCCAGGATTATCCGTCGCTGCGCATCCGCGTGATTGACGATCACTCAACGGATCGCACGCCGCAGATCATCGCGCAGCACGCCGCCGAAGATCTCCGCGTCGAAGCGCGCTCAGCCCCCGAGCTGCCCAAGGGGTGGCTGGGCAAGCCGCACGCGCTGTGGTCTGGCAGCCGCGATGTCACAAGTGACTATGTGTTGTTCTTGGATGCCGACGTGCGTCTGCGTCCACATGCCGTGCGCCACGCTGTGTTGGCTGCGCTGTCGACGAAAGCGGGCCTGGTGAACATGGTGCCGCGCCTGTTGGCGGGAAGCTTTTGGGAACGCGCGGCGCAGCCGGTGATCGCACAGATCCTGTTCACGTTCGTCGACCCGGTTCGCGTGCGTGATCCGAACTCGGACGTTGCCGTCGGCTATGGCCCGTTCATGTTCTTTGCGCGTCCGGCGTACGAAGAGATCGGCGGTCACGCCGCTGTGGCCAGCGAGGTGGTGGAAGATCTGCGCTTGGCCCAGCGCATCAAGCAGGCGCGCTTTCCGCTGGCCTATGTGCAGGCCACCGACACCGTCGAGCTGCGCATGTACGACTCGCTGCGTTCGCTGATTGCCGGCTGGAAAAAGAACTTCCACGTCGCGCTGGGTGGATCGCAGTGGTTCGCGCCCATCGGTGCGCTGCTGCTGCTTGTGGTCTATGGCACGCCGCCTGTGGCCTTGCTGGCAACGCTTGCATACCTCGCGCTGGGCGGCTCAGGTGCGCTTGGCAGCAAGCTGCTTATCGTCGCTGCGCTGACGTATGGCGCCGACTGGCTGGGACGCATCGCGCTGCGCATGACATACGGCGTGACGCTGCGCGGCGTACGTGCGCTGGGCGGCGCACTGGTGGCGTACATCTTGTGCGCATCGTCCTATCAAGCGGTGATGGGTCGGCCGGTTACGTGGCGCGGTCGCTCGTATCCTGCGGCGTAACCACGAGGTTCTTGGCAGAGCTCGCGGGCTCTGCGATCGGCGACGGCGCAGGGGGCGGCAGCAGCTTTTCACTGCGCGCAAGAAACTCGCTGAATTCGGCCTGCGCCAAGAAGCGCTCGCGCGCGGCAACATCTTCAATGCAGCGAGCCTGCTTGAGCAGACGCGTGCGGCCTTCCATGAGCACGTTGCGCGCCGAGGCTTCCACGCCCATTTTTTCCAGCACATCGGCATAACAGACGCGCACCAAGACCTCGTCGGTACCAAGGCGCGTCAGCGCCTGCAAGATAGCGAAGGCCTGCGCCGCGCCGCGCAGCGCGGATGCCAGATCGCCCTGCGCAAGCTTGATGCGGCTCTGCACGGCCAGCGCGCGAGCCAAAAAGCGCGGGATGTGGGCCAGATCGGCGATGGCTCGTTCTGCTTCCAGGGCCGCCTGCGTCAAATCGCCGCGCGAAAGAGCGACCTGCGCCAGAAGCACATGCGCGGTGCCACTGACGCGCAGATCGCCGCTCGGCCCAGCCAGAGCGATCGCTCGTTTGGCATACTGCACGCAGTCATCTTCGCGTCCGGTCAGACGCATGACGCTGGCCAGGCTGCGCGTGGCGACGCTCGACAGGCGATGAAAGCCATAGCGATCCGCTTGATCGAGAATCTGGCGCAGCAACACTTCAGCGCGCTCATAGTTGGCGATATCTAAATAAAAGATCGCGGCATCCAGGCGCTGCGAATACGCATTGCGCAGATCGCCAATCGCTTCGAACAGATCTCCTGCGTGTTCAAAGTGCAGCGGTACTTTGTCGAACTGCCAGTTGATCGTCGCTTCGCTGCCGCGCAGCATGCTGACCATGGCCTCTGCAGCCGGCGAGCGCGTGCCTGCTGCCGCTTGCATATGAGGCCGCAAGACATTGAACAGCGCGATGGCGCGCGGGTAATCCCCCGCGACGTAGGTCTGCATGGTCGTGCGGGTCGCTGCGATGATAAAGGCGTCGCTCGACTCGCCAGACTCGCCGATCTCGCGCAGAAGATCGCACAGCCGCTGCAGCTCATAGCCGTTGGAATGTCGCCCCGCGGCGATGGCCAGCACGCCGATGACTTGAAACCAGCGCGTGCTGCGTGGCGGCACGTGCAGCAGCGATTCATTGCCACACGTGATCGCGCGCTCAGGATCGCCACGCCACATATGTGCTTCGGCTTGGGCTGCCCAGACTTCACCCAAGATCTCACCGCTGGCTCCGCAGGCGATGGCGCGCTCGGCATGACGGAACACCGCGTCCAGATCGTTGCCTTCCAGAGCCAGCCACGCGGCGCGCACATAGCACGCGATGGCGCGCTGCGGTTGATCGCTGCGTTCCCAGTGCGTCGCCAGCGAGGCCGGATCAGACTCGCCCGCTTCTTCGAGAAACTCGGCGGCCAAGCGGTGGCCCAGCGCACGATCGTGATCGGTGAGCATGGCGTGCGCTGCCTCGCGAACCAGAGCGTTCGCGAACGCGTATTCTTCGTCGCCAGCCAGGTGGGATGTCGGGCGCCGCAGCACAAGCTCGGCATGCGTCAACTGTTCCAAAAGGTGCTTGAGCTGACTCGCCGAGACGTGGTCACCGAGCAAGCGCGCGACACCACCCCGCCAGAACACCATGCCAAAGACGCAGGCCGCGCGCAGAGCGCGGCGCACATCGGGCAGCAAGCGCTCGATGCGTGACTGCACCAGCGCCAAGATGGTCTCGGGCACTTCGTGTAGCTCGCCCGTCTGCGCCGCACGCAAGAGCTCTTCGAGATAGAACGGATTTCCTGCAGCGCGCTCGACCAAGCCCTGCACAAGATCACTAGCGGCTGCTGGGCCCAAGACCGCGCGGGCGATGCGCTCGCTGGCTTTGCGCGGCAAGGTGGATAGACGAATCTCTTGCACGTCGCGGCCTTCCCACAAGCGCGGAATCACATCGTGGATGTTCGGCCGGGCCAGGGCGACGACGAAGAACGGCTTTTCGATGAGCTGGCGCAGGGCCAGATCGATCAGGCGTACGGTGGGCTGATCGCCCCACTGCAGATCTTCCAAGATCCACACGACGGGCTGCAGTTTGCATTCGCCTTCCAGCAGATCGAGCACAGCTCGGCGAACCTGATCGCCCATCAGCTGCGGATCCATGCGCGCGGCGGCCAAGGCGGGACTTGCCGGCTCGCGTTCTTGCGTGGCACGCGGCGAAAGCGAAAGAAGCTCGCGCAGAAACTCGATGACGCGCGGCTGTTCAGAGACCGGCAAGCGCTTGCGGATATAGGCCGAAAGCTGCGCTTGGGCACTGGCTTCGTCGTCGCGCAGCGCCATGATGCGGCGCACGGACTGCGCAAGCAGGCCAAACGGCGAGCCGGCGCTCAGCGAGTCGCCTTGCGCGGTCCAGAGCGAGATGCGTTCGTGTCGCAGCTGCGCACGTCGCAAAAATTCCAAAGACAGGCGCGACTTGCCGACACCTGGTTCACCGACGATGACGACGGCGCGGGCGCGCTCTTCATGGATGCTGTCCCCCAGCAGCGTGAGCAAAAGATCGATCTCGCGATCGCGCCCGAAAAACGGCGTCTGTCGGGCGGGCGCTGCCAGGATGGATTCATTGGGTGAACGCTCAGCGATCAACGAATGATCGTCGGTCAAGAAGCGAGCATCGAGGAGCCCACGCGTGACATCGTCAAGAACAATGGGCGCTTCACTTCCCGCTTCGGCGTGGGGCATCGACGAAAGCAAGAGCAGCGCGCGTTCGATGGCGCCCGCGTCGAGAATGCCCTGCTGCCAGTCGCCACGACCCGTACAGACGGCGATGCGCACGGAAACAGGAGTGTGGTCCGCAGCAAACAGCTTGCGGCAGCGCTCGCGCAAGCGCAGAGCCAAGCGCGCGGCTTGTCGTGCTTGATCGAAGGCCGTTGGCTGATCGCTGAGCAAGGCCAACAGCGTGCCGTCGGGCAGAGACTCGATGCGTGCGCCAAAGGGGGTACCCAGTCCGCTGGCAGTGCTCAAAAGATCGCGCTCACCGGATGCAGAGATCGTCGGAGCGTCCACCATATTCAGCGGTCGCCCGGCTGCGATCACCACCGAAAGCAGGCGCTGTTCATGACTGGTCAGCGCCAGAAGCGGGCCGCGTTCTTCGCTGCGATCACCATCGGTTGGACTGCTTTGGGCACTGGCCGGGATGGCGAGCAGGGCTGACAAGACCTCGTCGGCGCTGGCCGGCCGCCGCTCGCGATCTTTGTCGAGCAAGCGGCCAAGAAGCAAGCTCAGCGACGGGGGAACATGCTGGCGCAGCGTGGTGATATCGGGGGCTGGTTCGAACAAGATCTTGGCGAACACCGCGATCATTTGTTCGGATGCAAACGGGGGCCGCCCTGCGAGGGCTTCAAACAGGACGCAGCCCAGCGAGAACAGATCAGAACGGCCATCGATCTCACGTCCGCCGCGCACTTGTTCGGGCGCCATGTAATCGGGCGTGCCAAGGATGGTTCCGGTGCGCGTGGCAGCCGCTGCGCTAAACGGTCGAGCAATGCCAAAGTCGAGCAGCCGCACATGCTGGGCGTTTCCGTCGACCAGAAAGACGTTCCCCGGCTTGATATCGCGGTGGATGACGCCCTGATGATGGGCCGCGGCGAGCGCGCTGGTGATGGCGATTCCAAGCTCGATGACTTCGCGGATCGCAAGCGGTCCGCGCTTGAGGCGAGCGGCTAGATCTTCGCCGCTGAGCCATTCCATGACCAGGTACGGGGCTCCGCCTTCGAACTGGCCATGGCCGATGTAGCGGACGATGTTGGGATGCGACAGATCGTGCAGCATGCGCACTTCGCGCGAGAAGCGCTGCAGCGTGGCGCTGTCGTGGCTGCGCAAGAGCTTGAGGGCGACCGCTTCGCCCCGTCGCAGATCGCGGGCGCGATAGACCGTGCCCATGCCGCCTTCGGCCACAAACTCGGTAAGTAAGTAGCGCTGGTCGACGATGGTGCCGACCGCGGGCGGCTGCATGAACTTCATTGTAGGGGACAGGGTCGCCGCTGAGGCGATGGATCACAAAGAAGAGGAGACGATCGGGCTAGAAGCCGATGCGGCCACCGAAGCGGAAGTACATCGGCTCTTGGAAGGCGACGGGCTGGCCGTAGTTGCTGTTCACGACGGGGACGCCGCCAAAGAGAGTGCGCAAGCGGCGCAGATCTTCGATGCTGCCACCGGGAATCGCCTGCACCGGATCGCTGGTGTACGCGTCGTCGACGTTGGTGACGGCGCGCTGGTTGAACAGGTTGATCACGTCAGCGAACAGGCGCAGGGACACGCCCTTGCCGAGCTGCTGGTCGTACCCGATGCTCAGGTCGAACTGCGAGACGGGCGGCGTCCGGCCTCCGGCGCCACGCGGCAGGATGTAGACCTCGTTGGCGCCGTAGTACAGGTGCGTGCCGAGCACTTCGATGGGACGGCCCGAGTACGCCGAGAACGTAAGGCCAAAGGTCAGGTTGGCCTTGGCGCCGATCGGCTGAACATAGAATCCAGACAGCTTGAAGTTGTGCGGGCGATCGTTGGGCAGCGGGCCGCTGCGGTTGGCAAGCAGATCGGTCAAGTCGAACTGCGACGAGCCGTTCGGATCCAGCTGACCGTTCGACGGGCTGAACAAGCCAGGATAGTTGCCGATGGTGCGCGAGTAGGTGTAGCTGCTGATGACGCTGAAGCGATTCGACAGACGCTTGTTGAGCGTGATGACCAGCGCGTCGTAGTTGCGCACCGCGCGCGGGAAGACGACGCCGGCCGCGCGATACCCTTCCAGGCGCTTCTGAGCCAGCGTGAGCGCCTGCTGCTTGTCGCCGTTCATCGGGTCGCCCATCAGCGCTTGCTGCGCAACATCGATTTCGCGCTGTAGCTCGGTGATGCGGTTGGGATCGGCGGCCTGACCGGGGTTGGTCAGGAAGTAGTAACTGCCACCGTCGGTCGACACGTCTTCGATGATGCGGCCCAGATCGCGGTGGATGTAGCTTACGCCAAACACCATGTCGAAGCCGACGTCGTACTGCAGGCCAGCAATGATCTCGTTGATGAACTGGCCCTGCAGACCTGGCGCCACGTTTCCGACGGTGCCTCCCGAGACAAAGCCCGTCGGATAGGTGCAGCCTGGTGAGCGCTGTGGATCGGCGACGGGGCGACCTGAGCCATTGACCGAGCCTGGCTGCGCGGCTTTGGCACACAGCGGATTCGAGCCGGTGTAGTCGACGAACTGCGATGCGTACAGGCCTTCTCCCGTGAACTGACGATCGACCAAGTTCGTCGGGATCGAGGTGTAGAAGCGGCCGTAGTTGAAGAACACCTTGCCGCGGCCGGGCCGGCTGGTCAGCTGCGTGAAGTCCCAGGCCAAGCCGATGCGCGGCGCGAAGTTGTCATAGATGCTGAGCGCTAGATTGCCGATGCTGGGGTTGGCGGGATCGGACTTGAGATCCATGCCGTACAGCTCTTGACCTTCCCAGCGGATGCCGGCGTTTAGCACCAGGCCAGGCAGCCAGCCAATGTTCCAGCTATCACGCAGATACACGGCGAAGTTGCGCGCCTGCGTCACACCGCGGAAGCGATCGTAATGACACGCGCCATCGCCCAGATCGGGGTGCGGGCAGCTTGGTGACCAGGGCTGCGCGAACTCGCGAGTGATCTGCAGCTGATCGCCTGAGCCGTCGGTGATGAAGACGCGGTGACCGGTTGCAGGGTCGGCGGGGTCAAAGTTGGTGCCGGAATAGGCGCGCTGGTTGTCCGCGAGGATCGCTTCAAAGTCGAAGCCGGCCTTGATGGCGTGGACGCCGCGGAACGGGTTGTACTTGCCGGTGAAGCTGAGGAAAGCAGTCAGCGAGGCGTTCGCCATGTGACGCTGCTGCACTTGATTCAGGGACAGACCAAAGCCGCGCTGATACGCGGTGAGCGGGCAGGGGTTGAAGCGCTGCTGTGTACCGTTGGCGGCGGTGCGATCTTGGCGCACGCAGGGCGCGACATTTTCAAAGTCCGACAGCGAAAACGGGTCGGCCGGATCGGCGTTCCAGATCACCTGCTGTCCGTCGGCCATATTCGGCCGCTCGCTGCGGCCTTGGTAGTGATAGCCGTACAGGATGTCGATCTGCAGCTTGCGGTTGAGCAGCTTGCCGATATAGCGCGCGTTGACGTCGTGGATCTGGTCGATGCGGTAGTACTTCTGGGACGGCACATTCAAGCTGCCCGTGCCCGCGTAGTCATCGTATTCCGACGGCGAAGCGATGTAACCAAGGGTCAGGTTGTGGTCGGGGCTGAAGTTGAACTGCAGCTTGGCGATGCCGTTGTACAGGCGCTTGGTGCGGATGAGGTCCTGCGCGCCGTCTGCGATCTCGTTGGTGCGCAGCGCCAGCAAGCGAGCGCCCGTGCAGAGCGCGCTGTTGCGCAGATAGTTTGGGCACTCATAGTTCGGGTCCGCCTCGGCCAGGGTGGTGCCGTCGTTGTTGGGGTTGTATGTCTGCGCGCGGACGCGACGCTGCACCAAAAGATCCGTCACCGTCGGGGCAAAGCCAACATAGAACCAGATGCGGTCCTTCCACAGATAGCCGCCCAGGTCAAAGCCGACGTCGAAAAGCAGGTTGGTCTTGGTGCGCGTGGCCAACGACTCGCCGAGGCGGGCCACCGTGCGTGCGTCGAGCTGGTACGGCTGAATCGAGCCAAAGACGCTGCCGTGGAACTCGTTGCCGCCGGACTTGGTCACCAGGTTGATCACGCCGCCCGTGGCGCGGCCAAACTCGGCCTGATAGCCGCCGGTATTGATCGTGATCTCTTTGATGAAGTACTGCGACAGCTCGGTGCCGGCGATGCCGGTGTTGGGGTCGGTGGTGTTGACACCGTCGATGAAAAAGCTGTTTTCCGCGCCGGTCGAGCCTGAGACCGAGACGCCGACATCGCTACCGGGGGCGGCACCGCCGCCGCTGGTGCTGAAGTTTCTTGGGGTCACGTCGGCCGCGCCAGGCGCCAAGGCCAGCACCGAGTCATACGTGCGGCCGCGGACTGGCGTGTTGCGCAGGATCTCTTGGTTGATCTCGACGCCGGTCGAGGCGCTGGCGGTGTCGACGTTGGGCGCTGACTCGCGGATGACCTTGACCTCGCGCTTGACGCTGGTCAGCTGGATGGTCGCGTTGACGGTCAGCGTCTTGCCGATCGAAAGACGAATGCCTTTGCGCTCTTCCTTGGGTTTTTCGTCGGAGCCGAAGTAGAAGGCGATCTGATAGTCGTCGCCGGGCGGCAGCTGCGTGATGATGTACTTGCCGGCCGCGTCGGTGATTTCCGACTGAAATTCCTGCAGGGCCGGGCCCTGCACCACGACCGTGACCGAGCCCAGCTTCTTGCCATTTTCGTCGGTAACGGTGCCTTGGATGGCGCCGAGCTGGGCCTGCGCAAAGGCCACTGCGCTCAGCAGAAGCACAGAGAGCGCGCTCCAGACGCCGACCCAGCCGCGGCTGGGAAGGCGCCGGATCACGACACGTGGGTTGGAAGAGGCAGGCGACGTCTGCATAAAAGAACTCTCCTCATCACGAGTTCACGCGGCCATGAGGCCGACGAAAGTCAGCAGGGCTGCCCGGCTCCCCCCAGGCTGCGGCCCAAGGTCCAAAACAAAGATCAGGTGACGCAGGCCGTGACATCCGCGGCGGGAACGGCCGTTTCCCGCAGGTGTTCTTCAGCGTCCATGGCAGGGTCGGCGACGATCGTAGCGTTGACCGTGATGTCCTCGCTGAGCGAGTTTCGGCCCATGCCTGGCGTGTGCGCGCTGTCTTGCGCGACATCGCGGATGTCCGAGCCCCGGATCACGACCTTGAGCGTCACGGTGTCGCTGGCGCCGATCGAGTTGACCCAGGTGCCGCTGGTCGGCGCGACGAACAGGCGACGCTGGTTGCCGTGTTCGCAGGTCATGGACATGTGATCGGTGGTGGTGTTGCTAAACACCACGGGCACGGTCATTTTGGCGCCGTTTACGGTGAGCTCGGCAGCCTGCACCGTGCCAGCCTGGAAGCGCGTGTGATCGACGCCCGCATTCAGGGTGATGACCAGGGCGCCGCTGTTCGACAGGCCCACCGGCACGTCGTGGCCTTCGTTGTCGGTCTTGATGACATCGGCGTCCTGCGTGTCGACGACGGCAAACGGCTGCGTCGTGAACGTCAGAAGCGACTTGGCGCGATCGTCCAGCAGCACTTTGTCCGCGGCGTTGCGACCGGACAGACCGGGGTTGAGCACGACGCGATACGTGGTGTTTGGCTCAAGCGCACGCAGCGGATCGTCGGCGATCATCAGGAACCCTGGCAGCGATGGCAGCACTTCCATCTGCAGCGCCGGCCCATAGTCAAACGTCGTCGGATCCGGGCTCAGGGCCGAGCCAGCAAGCTGCAGCGAGGTGTACGCCGCCGGGATCCCGGTGCAGCCATCGCATTCCAGCTTGATCACCGATGGATCGCGCAGCTGCAGCTCGCTGATGTCCTTGGGCAGCTTGCCATCGGCGGGAGCGCCCTCGACGTCGACACCGTTCAGCTTAAGCGGCAGCTTGTTGAACACCACGCGCAGCTTGGTGGCGTGGTCCGGCGTCGGCGGATGCTTCTTGATGCTGAAGTTGTCTTTGAACGGGTTGTTCAGACACTCCGGCGTGTCTTTGAGCTTGGCGTCCTCGCAGTCGGCTGGCGCGCTGGTGTCGATGAACTGGTGTCCATCGCTCAGCGTCAGGCGCTCGACCTTCAGCGGACCGGGGGGCTCTGCGTCCTGACCCGTGGAGTAATCGTCGCAAGCAGTAAATGTAATTAAGCTTGCGATAGAAATACTAGATATCAGGCAGCGAGGCAGGGTATTACGTCGGTTCATACTCGTTCCTTTTGTTCTGAACCTGTTAGCTGGATTGCACAGCGTTTCGGGCTCTTTTGTCAAATGTTTTCCGAGAGACATCCCGATCGACGGCCTTGGCTCAAGACCCTTGGTGGGCAGGATCGGTGGCCTGCCGCACGCAGAGAATAGGCAACCGCACCCCGTCGGCTAGGGCGAGGCGTCTGGCCACAGGCGCTGGGCCTCGGCGCGCAGGCGATCGACCTCGGCCGAGACCTGGGCGATGAAGGCATCCAGCGGCTCACCCGGCTGCGGGGGCTGCATGGGGGCACCGACGGCCACTGCGATGCGTCCAGGATAGACGGGGAACGTGTCGCGCGGCAGCACGGTATGGGTGCCATGGATCCCCACCGGAACAATGCGAAAGCCGGCCTGTTGCGCCAGGATGAAGCCGCCTTTTTTGAAGGGCTGCAGGCTGTGGCTATCGCCGCGCGTGCCCTCGGGAAAGACCAAGACCGACCGACCCCGGCGCAGGCGATCGCCGGCCTGATCCATGCTGCGAAAGGCGGCGGCGCGGTTTTTCCGATTGATGAAAACGAAACCAGCCAACCACATTCCCCAGCTAAAGATCGGCAGGATGAGCAGGGACCGCTTGGCAACCATGACGACTTTTTCAGGTAATGTCGCATACAAAGCCAAGATATCGGTCAGCGACTCGTGATTGCTCAGGTAGATGTAGCGCTCGGTTGGCTTTAGCTCGGGCGAGACGCTGCGGCGATAGCGGATGCCACCGAAGGCGAAGATCACCTTGGGCCATACCTGGGCGAACCACAGATACAGCTCGCCGCGCGGCGAAAAGGGCATGGTCACCGTCGCCACGACCGACAGCAGGAACGTCCAGGCAATGATGAAGAAGCTGGTGAGAAAGGCTCGCCAGCGCACAAGGCCGCCGGGTCTCGCTACTGCCATCGGAACCATTTCTCCTTAGCTGCCGGTGGAACCAGCGTCAGAACCGTCCCCCTTGGGCTTGACGGCGCGGGCTTTCTGCAGCACTGCGGCACGGAATTCGTCGACGGGCCGCAAGGCGAAGCGGGCCAGCTTGCGCTGCTGGCCATCGCCTTCGAAGTACAGCGCGACAAGCTGAGCACACAGCGACAGCAAGGCCTGGGTCATCTGGCGCAGCGGCTGCGAGATCGGCGTCAGCGTCGGCGACGTGCTCTCGTGGCTTGCTTCCTCACCGATGGCGCGGCGGTACAAGCGGTGGCAGCGCTCGACCTCGACCAGAAAGGCGGTGCCGGCCAGGCGATGGATGTCTCCGGCCAAGCCGCAGCGGGCGATGCGCTGCAGTCGCTCGTCAGCTTCGCGCCACTGGCTGATGTAGTCCAAGGACAGAAACGCCAAGCCATCGGGAAAGACGGTGCTGACGATTTCGGCGGCGCGGACCGCTTCGGGATGCTGCTCGCTGGGCAGGCTGGCATACGCAAGCAGGCGCTCGTACAGCAAGCGCCAAGCGGTGTCGGCCATCTGATCGACGGGAGCAGGCTCGGGAGTGGCTCCCGCGTCTTGCTGCTGCAGCCACACCTGTTGCAGCGCTTCTGCTTCGTATCGCAGGCGATTGGCGGCGCGTCGCAGCGGCTGGGCTTCTTCGGGCGTCAGCGCGTCGAGCGTGCTCACAAGCTGGCGCGAGAGCGCGATGCCGGCCACCACATCAAAGCGCGGCAGGCGCGCGTACCGCGTCGGATCGAAGTCGTCGGTGACAGAGACTGCGTCCTCCATGGATCGTCTCTATATCCTGCCCGCGGCTTGTGAAACAACAGCCAAGGGCTGCACAGGGCGAGGGCGTTACTGGAACAGCTGCTTTAAGACGATGCTCGCGGTCGTAAAGTAGATGACCAGACCGCTGACATCGACCAGCGTCGCAACAAACGGTGCCGACGCAGTGGCGGGATCCAGGCCCAAGCGCCGCAGCAAAAACGGCAGCATCGATCCGCAGATCGTGCCAAAGGTCACGACGCCAACCAGGCTCAGCGCGACGGCGATGGCGACGCCTGTGAAGTGCGGGCCGTACACGGCGACGCGGCTTGGCCAAAGCACGATGCGCAGAAAGCCGATCAGGCCAAGGATCGATCCCAGCACGATCCCCGACAGGGCTTCGCGACGCAGGACACGCACCCAGTCGCTGCCTTGCAGCTCGCGCACGGCCAGCGAGCGGATGATCAGCGACGTCGCCTGCGAGCCCGAGTTACCGCCCGAGCTGATGATCAGCGGCACGAACAGCGCCAGCACCACGACCTTTTCGATCTCGTGCTGGAAGTAACCCATGGCTGTCGCGGTCAGCATCTCGCCGACGAACAACACGGCCAGCCAGCCCGCGCGCTTTTTGATCATGTCCACAAACGGGCTGTCCATGTACGGCGCTTCAAGTGCCTGCATGCCGCCCAGCTTCTGGATGTCCTCCGTTGCCTCTTCTTCCGCGACGTCGAGGACGTCGTCGACGGTGATGATGCCCAGCAAGATGCCTTGCGAGTCGGTCACGGGCAGCGCCACGCGATCCCATTTTTCAAATTCGGCCACGACATCTTCGCTGCCGGTCATCGCCGGGATGCTGACCACCTGGCGATCTTCGATGTCTTTGACCTTGGTCTCGGGCGGCGCCATGACCAGCGTCGCCAGCCGCAGATCGCTGACCAGGCGGCCTTTTTCGTCGGTGATGTAGATGACGTTGAGCGTCTCGCGGTGCTTGCCGTGCTTGCGGATATAGGCCAAGGCTTCGGCCGCCGTCATGTCGGGACGCACCGCCATGTACTCGGGCGTCATGTAGCGGCCCGCCGAGCCCTCGGGATAGCCCAAAAGCTGGCGTGCGATCTTCAGCTCCGACGGAGACAGGCTCTCAAGCGCGCGGCGCGTGACCTCGGGGGGCAGCTCTTCAAACAGGCGCGTGCGATCGTCAGGCGCCATGTCGTTGAGCACTTTGACGAGCTGCTCGTCGGCCAAGCTCTGCACCAGCTTGGTCTGCAGCTCTAGCGGCAGGTACTCGAACAGCTCGGCCGCGCGCTCTTTGCGCAGGATGCGAAAGATGACGGCGCTGTCCTGCAGGGGAAAGTCTTCGACGATCTCAGCGAGATCAGGCGCGTCGAGCTCGTCGAACGCCGCGCGCAGCTTCTTCCAGTCTTTGTCCCGGATCAGCTTTTCGTAGTCTGGCCTGAGCAGCGTCCCTAGCATGAGTCTTTTTTCGGGGTTCGACGACGGGAAGGCCGGCAGTCTACGCGCGCAGGCTGGCGTGGGGCAAGGCGGTTATTTGCCCTTCTTCTTCTTCTTGCCGCCCTTGGCTGGCTCTTCGGACGGCGGCGGTGGCGGCGGGCTGTCACTGGCCCCTTCACCGGCTGGCTTTAGGATGACGAACTCGACGCGGCGGTTCTTTTCCCAGCAGCCCTCGTTCGACTCGGTACACAGCGGCTTGGTTTCGCCATAGCCCTTGGCGATCAGGCGCTTTTCCTCGACGCCTTTTTTGACCAGGTAGTCCTTGACGGACTGCACGCGGGCCTGCGTCAGGCGCAGGTTGGCGTCGTCGTTGCCGCGCTCGTCGGCGTGGCCTTGGATCTCGACCAGCTCAAGCTGCGGGTTGCCTGCCAGCGTCGCCGACACAGCATCCAGGATGGGGAACGAGATGGGCTTGATCGTCGCCTTGCCGGTATCGAAGTAGACCTTGTCGAGGATCATGATCTTGCCCTTGGTGAGCATGACGCGACCCTTCTCGGCGTCGGGGCAGCCGTCTTCGTCTTCGACGCCGTTGTACGTCTCGGGCTCCATCGGACACTTGTCGAACTTGTCGGGGATGCGGTCCTTGTCGTTGTCGAGATCGGGGCAGCCGTCCGAGTCCTCGAATCCGTCCTTGTCCTCGGGGTTGTCCGGGCACTTGTCGAGCTCGTCGGGGATGCCGTCTTTGTCGCGATCGCCACCGTCGGGGCAGCCGTCGTCGTCGTCCCGGCCGTTTTTGGTCTCGGGCTCGTTGGGGCACTTGTCGAGGTTGTCGGGGATGCCGTCACCGTCGTTGTCGAGCTCGGGACAGCCGTCATCGTCTTCCCACTGGTCGAGATCCTCAGGATCGTCGGGGCACTTGTCGCGGCTGTCGGGGATGCCGTCGCCGTCGCGGTCTTCATCCGTCGGGCAGCCCTGGCTTTCCCAGGTGCCCTTGACCATGGGACACTTGTCCTTGCTGTCGGGGACGCCGTCGTTGTCGTTGTCGTTGTCCGGGCAGCCGTCCTGATCTTCAAAGTCGTCTTTGTCTTCCGGCTGATCCGGGCACTGATCGACGCTGTCGGGGATGCCGTCGCCGTCGCGATCGCCGATGCGCGGCTCATAAATGAAGCCCAAAAAGGCACGGACGCGCGGGCTGCCGGTGTGCTCGCCGCCGTTGCCAATGATGCCGGCGCCAGCCCCGAAAAGCAGGTACGAGTTCTGAGCCAGATACACCTTGGCCGCACCGAGCACCTCAAGCGGGAAGGCCCGGCTGTTGCCCGTCAGATCGGCGTAGCCGAAGAGCTCAGCCAGCACGTCGAAGCGGTCCTTGACCAGCGCCGCCGACAGCGCCAGTGAGTAGTTGAGCTGCGTGCCCAGCGAGCGGCTCAAGCCGGTGCCACAGGGCGAGGTCGCCGGATCCATGAGGGTGTCGGCGGGATAACAGATGTCGCTGTTGCGCAGCGGAATCGTCTTGCCGACGTCGGTAAAGGTCTCGCTGCCGAAGCGAACCAGCGCGCCGACGTTGATCGCGGTGCGGAAGCGGCGGCCGGCATCCCAGTCGCGCTCGACGATCAGCTGCGGTCGCAGCGTCACGTTGTTTTCGCCGATGAAGGTCTGATAGCCCGCGTTGTTGGCCCAGCGCGACAGCGGCAGATAGACCGACAGCAAGGCACCGACGCCGAAGCGCTTGCTCCAGCCGGCCAGGGGGTCGATGAACTTGCCCTTAATGTGGATGGGCAGGTCGCCGACCATGACCTGCGAATAGCGCAGCTGGTCGACGGTGCCCATGTTTTCGTAGCCGCTGCATTCATCGGTGTTGGCGGTGCAGCGCTGCCGCTTGCCGATGGCGATCCCGACGGGGATGCCGACGCCGACCTCGACGTACTTGAACAGGCCGATGGCGAACTGAAGCTGCGGCGTGATCAAGTGGTCGACGGAAAACGTCCGGCGGTTGTTGACGGGAAAGCCACTGGCTGGATAGGTCTCGCCCGCGTTGAGCTGCATCAAAAGCGGCTGGAACGCCCAGGTGCCGATCAGGCCCAGCGAGAACTCCAAGTGACCCAGCGTGCGCGCCGTGTTGACCGTCACATAGCCGCGCGAGTCGATGGCCGGTCGGAATAGCTGCAGGTCAAAGGTGGGCGTGTTGAAGTTGTTGCGATCCACCTGCGCATGCGCCGTGCCCCCAAGGCTTCCACAGAGCGTCGCTGCAAAGGTGAAAAAGGCAGTGAGCAGATGGCTGAAACGACGGCGTGACAAGCGGCTCCCTCCAACCTGGCAATGGCGCCAACAGCCACGCCCAAAGCGCCTTGCAAACCCAGCGGCTGAGACGGGCTGGCGGAAAGTTGGCACGGTTATTATTTCACAAGTTCTGTATCGGATATAACTTGTTTTACTCTGACAATAAGAGCAGTTACACCGCCTCACCCGGCCACCTCGCAGGAGCCTGTGATGTCTTGCCCACGCCGAGTCCCTTCGTCTTCCGCTGACTGGCAGCGACCGCGCTGGCAGCGACCGCTGCGGTTCCCGCTGGGCATTCTCTTGGGAGGGCTGCTTTGCGGGCTGCTTCCTCAGCTGGCACAGGCCGAAGACGTCAACTGCAACGGCATCTCGCGTGCGCAGGAACAAGACCCCACCGCGGCGGGCAAAGACTGCGTGCATTACCAGGCCAACGGTGGAAGCTGTACGCGCGTGACCAACTCTCCGACGCGCAAGTGCGATGACTATCTGGCGCCGCGGGCGGGACAAGCCGCGACCTGTTCCGATCAGCTAGCCAAGGACAGCGACGGCGATGGCTTTGGCGATGCCTGCGACAACTGTCCGCAGATCAGCAACAGCGATCAATCCGACAGCGATGGAGATGGCACGGGCGATAGCTGCGATAACTGCCCGCTGACGAGCAACGCCGATCAAGCCGATCGCGATCTCGATCAGCTTGGCGATGCCTGCGATGCCTGCCCTGGTTCGCCCAGCTTAAGCGGCGATCAGGATGGCGACGGCACGCCGGATGTGAAGGACACCTGCCTGTGTCTGCCCAACGCCAACCAAGCCGATGGGGATGGAGACGGCGTCGGAGATGCGTGCGACAACTGTCCCGCGCTCGCCAACGTCAGCCAAAAAGACAGCGATAAAGACGGGCTGGGCGATGCCTGCGACAACTGTCCGCAGGTGGCAAACCGCGACCAAGCGGTCACCGACATGAAAGGCCGCGATGGCAAGCCCATCCCAGTCGCCTGCATTCCGACCACCGCGGCGGGCTGCAGCGCGTCGAGTGCGAGCGCCGCGCCGCATGCCTCAGGGGCTGGCTATGGCGCGCTGGCGGTGGCCGTGGCCTGGTTGGCTTCGTCGCTGCTGCGGCGCAGAGCGAGCCGTCGTCCCGCGTAAGACAAGACGCCTTCCGCTGCGCACAAAAGCCCCGCCAAGAAGAACATCATCTGCGGCAGCGTCCGCGCCTGACAGCCGGCCAGTCCCAACAGCAATAGACCCAGCCCACGCGAGCGCTCGCTGTCGTTGGCCTCGCGTCCGATGAACATCAGGCCCGCGACGGAATACACCCAGGCGGTCAGGCACAAAAGGTACAGCGTCTGTGCCTCGAAGCGCATCGGCAGCCGCAGATCGAACGACATGTAGATCAGGCGCAGCGCGGTCGCGGACCACATAAAGATGACCACGGCCATGACCAGCGCCGCCGAGACGGCAAAGCCCAAGGCAACGAACGCCGGCCGCGGGCGGGCTGGGCGCCACTCGGACACGCACAGCGAGCCCATGGCCAGGGTCGCCATCGCCACAAGCGGCCCATATAAGAGCGTCAGCAAGCCATAGCGCTGCAGATAGCCCGAGGCGGTCATCACGCCCCACTGGATCTCAAGCTGGAACAGCGCGGGCAGCATCAGAAGGACGATGCCCAGCTTGTGAATTCCCCGCGGCCCCCGTCGCTGCAGCACGCCGAGCGTGATCAGCAGAGCGACGCACACCGACGAAAGCTGCAGCAGCCACTGCGCTCGCTTGAGCAGCCCGGCTGCCGACATGAAGTCCGGCGCCAGCGTCAGCAAGGCCGACAGCACCAGCGACAGACCGCCCATCATCACGATGCTGACGCGTCCCAGCGGCTGGCTGGCTGCTCCCTGCGGCCGCATGGCGGAAAGCAGCAGCGCACCGACGACCAGGATGCCGAGCACGGCGGCTAGGTTTTGACTGAAGCGGCTGGTGGTTCCGATGATCGCGGCCAGCGTGCTGCCTGGCACTGCTCCGAACATAGGCCCGGAAAGGGGCTGAAGGACGCGGTTGCTCAGGAATTCAAAGACCGCTGCGACACCCAGTGCATTGGGCAGAAGGCGTGGGCCCAGCCAGTCCGACTGAGCAATCCGCGCGTGGCTGTCGCGCACCGCCTGCGTCCCCGAAGGCACATCGTTGGACATGCGAATGCCCTGCGCCTTAGGACCGCACGGGCGGATGCAGCCGAGGGTTCTTCAGGTTGGTTGAGATGAACACGTCTGCCCATCCTAGGCCCAGAAGCCGGCACAAGAAAAGCCCCGTCTGTGGTTCGCGGGGACTGCAGCCATCGAGCCGCGGTCAAGCAAGCGGTTGATGCAGAAGCTGTTTTCAAGGAAGGGCGATCGCCACTAGCATGAAGCGGTGGTCTTGTGCATGAAGCCTCGACGCCAGGCCTGGTTGCTGGTGTGCTCACTGGGTCTCGTGGGCGCCTGTGACGTCGACATCTATCACGACTTAAGCGAGCGACGGGCCAGCGAGTCCTTGCTCGCTTTGCGGGCGGCCGGCATTCGCGCCGACAAGCGACTGGAAGCGCGCGGCAGCGCTGGCCGGCTCAGCACCTTTGCCTTGACCGTGCCGCGCAGCGACGAGACGCGCGCCCTGGCCTTACTGACCGAGCGCGGCCTGCCGCGTCCCCCCGAGCCGAGCGCGGGCAGCAGCAACAAGCTTCTTTTCTTGCCCTCGGCCCAGCGGGAAGGCAGCGCCGCGACGCAGAGCGCCATGCTTGCCGAGACGCTGGAGCGCATGCCCGAGATCATCGAGGCCCGCGTCCACCTGGCCCTGCCCGAACCCGAGCCGCTTTCGAGCCAAGGCTCGCTGCGACCGAGTGCTGCGGTGTACCTCAAGCTGCGGGCTCCCTTGGTCGTATCCACCGTCGAGATCGCTCAGCTTGTAGCGCACGCGGTGCCCGGCTTGGATGCACAAGATGTCAGCGTCTTGGCGGCGCAGGCTCCGACGCTTTTGCCCGGTGCGGCAGCGACGCTGTCGCAGCTGGGTCCGCTGCGCGTCGCACCCGAGTCGCGCCCGGCGCTTTTGTTTCTGCTAACGGCGCTCGTCGTGTTGACGCTTGCCTGCGCGGGCTTGGGTTTTTTGGCCTGGCCACGTCGAAAGCGAGCCGCTCGCAGCGAAACCCCAACCGCCACGGCGGGGACCAACGCCAGCGTGTTTCGTTCCTAAGAGAACGCGCGCGACGAGCAATCTGACTCGCTGAGTGCGAGTCCGTCGCGTGGTGCGCTAGATCTGCGTGCGAAGAAAAGGAGAGCGGGGAGGGCGAGACCGCGAGCGGCGGTCTTTATGCGTTAGCGACGCTTCTTGGCAGGAGCGGCCTTCTCGGTCTCGGCGAGCGCCGCCTTGATCATCTCGTCGAACTTCTCGAACGGATAGGCGCCGGCAATCTTCTTACCGTTGATGAAGAAGGTCGGCGTGCCCATGCCACCACCCGGCAGGCTGCTGCCGTACTTGAAGTCCGCTTCCACGTCGCCCTTGTAGCGGTTCGTGTCGAGGTCGGCCTTAAACCGCGCCATATCGAGACCGATCTCCTGCGCGTACTTGTCGATCGAGGCGCGATCGAGGGCCTTCTGGTTCTCGAACAGCTTGTCGTGCATCTCCCAGAACTTGCCCTGGGCATTCGCGGCCATCGCTGCCTCGGCGGCCAGCGGCGCCTGCGGGTGGAACGGCAGCGGATAGTTCCGCCACACGATGCGCACCTTGTTGGCATAGGTCTCTTTGATCTTTTTGAGCGTCGGCACCACACGCGAGCAGAACGGGCACTGGAAGTCCGAGAACTCAACGATGGTGACCGGCGCGTTCGTTGGACCGAAGCTTGGACCGTTGCCCGGCGTGACCTGATAGACCGTCTTGTCGTCTTCCTCGTCGCCGCCTTTGGGCGCCGCCGCCGCTTCCTTGGCGTCGCGCATCAGCTCGTCATAGATCTTCGTCGCCGGGATACGCTTCTTCTTCAGAAGCTCGTTCACTTCGGCGAGCGCAGCGTCGATCTTGGCCTTGAAGGCATCGAAGGGCTGCGCCCCCGACAGCGAGCGACCGTTGATGAAGAAGGCCGGCGTGCCATTGGCGCCGATCTTGTTGCCTTCCTTGAGCTCCTCGTCGACCTTGTCCTTGTACTTGCCGCTGTCGAGCGCCGCCTTGAAGCGGCCCATGTTCAGGCCCAGCTCTTCGGCGTACTTCTCTAGCGCCGGGCGGTCGAGAGCGCGCTGGTTCTCGAACAGCTTGTCGTGCATCTCCCAGAACTTGCCCTGCTCATGCGCGGCCAGCGAGGCCTGGGCAGCCAGGTGCGCCTTGTCGTGGAACGGCAGCGGAAGCTGCTTGAACGCGACGCGCACGTCCTTGGGATAGGTCTCCATGATCTTGTTGATCGTCGGCTCGACGCGCGAGCAGAACGGGCACTGGAAGTCAGACCACATCACGATCGTGACCTTGGCATCGCGCGGCCCCTTGACCGGAGCATCGCCGACCAGCGCCTTGTACACGGTCTTGTCGTCGGCTTCGGCGGCCTGCTGTGGCGGCTTCGGCTCATCAGCCTTGTCCTTGCCGTCCTTGGTCAGCTCGGCATACAGCGCGCTCGCGGGCACGCCTTCCTGCAGCTTCTTGTTGGCGAACTCGATCTCGCTGTCGACGACTTTTTTGAAGTTGTCGTACGGCTGTGCGCCACGGAAGGGCTTGCCGTTGATAAAGAAGCTGGGCGTGCCGCGGGCGCCAAACTTGGCCGCTTCTGCTGCTTCCTCGTCGATGCGCGTCTTAAAGCGACCGCTGTCGAGCGCTGCCTTGAACTTGTTTACGTCCAGGCCAATCTCGGCCGCGTACTTTTCCAAGTCCGGGCGCTTGAGAGCACGCTGGTTCTCAAACAGCTTGTCGTGCATCTCCCAGAACTTGCCCTGCTCCTCGGCGGCGGCGGTGGCCTGAGCGGCCAGGTTCGCGTCCTCGTGAAACGACAGCGGGTTGTGCTTGAAGATCACGCGCACGTCGTTGGGATAGGTCTCGTGCAGCTTCTTGAGCGTCGGCACCACGCGCGAGCAGAACGGGCACTGGAAGTCCGAGAACTCGATGATGGTGACCTTGGCGCCGGCCGGGCCCTTCTGCGGCGAGTTGCCCGTCGGGACCTTGAACACGATCTTGGGATCGGGAAGCTGGAACGGTGGCGGCTTCGGCGCCTCGGGAGCCGCCGCGCCGTCCTTGGCGTTCTGGATCAGCGTCGCGTACAGGTTTTCCGGCTTGGCTCCGGCGCGCAGGGCCTTTTCGGCCGCGGTCATCTCTTCGTCGATGACCTTCTGGAACGCGTCGAAGGGCTGCGCACCCGACAGCGGACGGCCATTGATAAAGAAGCTCGGCGTGCCGCGGGCGCCAAACTTGGCCGCTTCCGCTTGGTCCGCCTGGATCTGCTGGTCATAGCGAGCGCGGTTCTGCGTGACATCGTTCTTCCACTTGTCGATGTTCAGGCCGACCTCGCGCGCCCACTGCTCGAAGTGCTGGTCATCCAGGTTCTGCTGCCCTTCGAACAGCTTGCGGTGGTACGCCCAGAACTTGTCATCGCCCTGCTCACGCGCTGCCATCGCCGCGCGCGAAGCCGGAGCAGCCTGCGGGTGGAAGGGCAGCGGGTTGTGCTTGAACGCCACCCGCACGTCCTTGCCATAGGTGCGCTTGATCTGCTCGATCGTCGGCTCGACGCGCGAACAGAACGGACACTGGTAGTCAGAGAACTCGACGATCGTGACCTTGGCCCCTTGCGCACCCGTGACGGGGGCGTTGCCGACTTGAATCTTGTACCGCTCGACCGACGGATCGGGAGCCGCGGACTTGAGCGCCGGACCCGCCTTTTCAGACGGCTGGTCCGAGATTGTGGCCTTGCCTATGAAGAACCCGATGATCAGGGCGGCAAGGGTGCCCAGAATGGCGGTGGTCTTGTTCATACTTGAACCTCTCTGTACGGTCCTCTGAATGTCTTTTGGGGAACGGGGGGCCTAGGTGAAGCGATGGGCGGCGGCTCCTTGATGCCAGATTTTTTCGGGACGAAGTGAGCAGGAAAACGGCCGCGTTTGACGCTCCATTCCCTAGTTTGGGGACGGCAGGAGTCGAAGCTTACAACGCTGACGACAGCCTTGGCAAAATTGTTTTTCCCGTCTGGGACTTAGCGCGATCCGGGGTGTTGGCTGCGGGTGATCCGGCGTGGTTACGGCGCTGCGCCACCCACCAGGGCAAGCTGCAGGCTGGGGCCTAGGCGGACATGAAGGACGTGGCGCGGGGACGCGGTGGCCGGGCGGCTGGCTTCGTCGCGCGCTGCAAGCGGCAGGACCTCGCCGTCGAGGGTATAGAACGGCTCGTCCGTTTCGATGCGCAGGGACTGCGCCGGGTGGTTGACATAGCGCGGGTCGGCCGGCAGGTCCTTGCGCTGGCCACGCAGCAGGCTAAACAGGTTGCGCGGCTGCAAGAGCCACGACGGCAGCGAGCCATGGTCCAGCGGAAGCTGGGCCCGCATGAGGTTTGGGACGTTGAACGCGAACTCGCGCGCCGAGACCGAATAGGCCAGGAAGTTGAAGTGGTCGCGGCTGCGCTGATGCACAAAGGGCTCGACCATGCGGTTGACGGCGCCGGTCGTGTTGGCGAACACGGCGATAAAGCGCTCATAGGGCAGGGTCTCGCCGTCGACGGTGACCGTGGCGGACATCTGCGCCATCAGGTCTTTCATGCCCAGATCGACCGGGCTTAGGGCCGCCGTGATGGCCTGCGCGCCGATGCCCAGCGCCGCCAGCTTGCCTTTGCGGCCGCGCTCATAGCGGTTGAGGATGCGCACCAGCGCCCCCATGCCGAAGGTATAGCCATAGCTGCGCCCGCCTCCCTGCTGCACCTCGACAAGCGGCAGGTCGCGCCACAGAAGCTGATCGGTCAAATAGGCCCGCATCACGGCGCGGAAGTTGTCGCCGGGCGAGCCAGTCATGCCACACAGCCGGCCGGTGACATTCATCGTGCCGCCGCCCAAAAAGGCCAGGCGCGGCAACGAGTCCTGCTTTTGGGAAAGAAGCTGGTTGATGACGTGATAGATCGTTCCGTCGCCGCCATAGATGCACAGCAGACGGGCGCGGCGACCGACACTGGAAAGGGCCTCGGCGACATCGTCGATCTCGTCGGTGACGATGCGGCGAACGCCCTTGGCTTCGTCGCTGTCTAGGACATCGGCCAGGGCGCGCCAGCGGCCCCCGGCCTGCGGGTTACACAGCAGCACGACATCATGCGGGTTCGGAGTGCTCATGCGGATCGGCTCGTCTTTCCTGTCGGCGCGGTAGCCCAAGGCAGAGACCGGCCGGTGAACGCCCGATTTTGTCCCAAAACCGGCGACCCCCACGCAGGAAAATCGAGCTCGTTTGCCCGTCTACGAAAGGGCCCGCAAGAACCAGCACTTGAGGTACTCGCTCTCGGACCAGCCGAGCAAGACGGGGTGATCGGGGCCGGCGCCGCGGCGCTCTAGAAGTTGTAGCGAGCGGCGGGCATCCGAGGCAGCGGTGTGCAAGAGCTCGCCGAAGGCCGCCTGCGACACGCGACCCGAGCAGCTACAGGTCACAAGCAGCCCGCCTGGAGCCAAGAGCCGCATGGCGCGCAGGTTTAGCTCGCGATAGGCGCGGGCCCAGGCGCTGTTCTCATCGCTGCCCGCTGGAGCATGTCCGGTGGAGCGGCCGGCCGTCCATGTTCGATCGCGCCCACGCTTAGCCAGGGCTGGCGGATCGACGACGACCACGTCGAAGCGAGCGCCCTGGCTTTCCATGCGACGCAACAGATCAAAGGCGTTTTCGATGCGAAAGTCGACGGTGACTCCGTTTAAGTCGGCATTGTGACGAGCGCGAGCGATGGCATCGCGATCTTCGTCGCAGGCCATCACCGAAAGACCCGCCCGCGCCAAGGCCAAGGCAAAACCACCGTGGTACGTAAAGGTGTCAAGCGCCGTCGCTGGGCCGCCTGGTCTGTCTGCGAACAAGCGTCGGGCATAGGCCGCGGCCCGCGCATGGTTTTCTTGCTGATCCAGGAAGCTGCCGGTCTTTTTATCGAACAAAAGATCGGCCTGCATGCGGCTGCCGGCATCGTGAAACTGCGCCAACGTTGGCGACGGCGCGACAGCGCTGTGTGGTACGTGGGCGCGGGCGCTTCGCGTGTCCAGAAGCAGTCGTCGCTCGCGCGGCAGGCCTTCCAGATCACGGGCGCTGCCATCGTCGCGACAGACCACCCAGCGGATGCCGAGCTGCTGATGCAAAAGCGCGGCGATTCGATCCTTGCGCGCATCCATCGCCGCGGTTGCGGTCTGGATGACCGCGGCCTCGCCATAGCGATCGATAAATAGGCCGGGCAGGCCATCGGCTTCGCCGTGTACCAAGCGGTAGGCATCGCGTTCGTGCGCAGTGCTCGTCGCAGTGCGTGGGTCGCGTTCTGAATCGCTCGTCCACAGGGCCTGACGCAGGGCGTGGGCATGGCGCAGGCGCGAAAGCAGCAGCGCTTCCCCAAGCGCCGCGCCCTCGCGATCGAACAAGCGCACGATCAGCGAGGTCGGTCCCGGTGCGGCCAGAAAACCACTGCCCAAGCTGCGGCCTCGATCGTCGCACAGAGCCACGGGTGCTCCAGCGGGCAGCCCTGCAGGCAGCGCGAGCAGATCTTCGCGGCGCAGCGTCTGCGCCCCACGTCGGATGCGCTCGACGGCAGCGGGACGAACCGACAGCGTGATCGGCGCCAGGTTGGGACCTGCGGCATGCGTCGATTCAGAAAGAACAGCCGGCACCACCGACGAGAGCGTTGGGTCCGGCGCGACAGGCGGCATAGGCGGGCATACGAGCACGCACCGCTTCGGGCTGTCAATTCAGTATCGCAGGCGAATCAGCGTCGGGGCGCTAGCAGGACCGGGCGACTTGGGTGCGCCTGAAGCGGGCGTGTTCGTCGGCAGCACGACGACAAATAGGTTGCCAAAATCGTTTCCTGCGATGGGCTCGCTGGGCAGGCCTAGATCGTCCAGGATCTGCGGCAGCGTGTCGCTGTGCCCGACGACCAGGACCGCCCCATCGGCTGCCTTCGACGACACCAGCAGCGCGCGGAGAGCGGCGCGATCCCGCGCGGGCACTACCCGCGGCTTGATTCCCAGGCGCTCGGCGATCGGCTGTGCCGTCTGCTGCGTGCGTTGATACTCGCTCACTACGATGCGTCGCACATCCGCCCGCGACAGCAGGTCGCACAAGCGCTGCGCTCGCGCATGACCCGTCGGGCTGAGCAGCGCCTGCGGCGACTCGTCGAGCTTTTCGGCGTGGCGCACCAAAAAGATCGTGCGCGCGGTCTGCGGGCTTTGCGGCGCGCGATCCGCTGGCGCTTCGCTCGCGTGGGCGTTTGCGGTCTGCAGGGACGGCAGGTGCGTCGGAAAAAGCAGACACCAAGCGAACAAAAGCAGGCACTCCGGCAGACGCTTGGGTAAGTGGCGGCAGCGACTTCGGGCGTTCGGTTCGATGGGAGGTGCTTGGCGCGTTGGGCTGCGCATGCGTTGTGGCCCCGTCAGCGGCCGCGTGCGAAGAAGTCCTGGACGGCCTGGCTGTGCAGCGGAAAGGCAAGCTCGGTCGCATCGTGAACGATGACGCGCTCGCTGACTTCGTGGTTGCCGGCAAACGGAGGCAGCGCGTCTTCATGGATCGGGCTGGCCTGACCAAAGATCAACAGCATGCCGCCCTCGGCGCTGCGCACGCGAAACTCGCGTACGGTGCTCTCGCTGATGCGGATGCCCGCTTCTTCATACAGCTCGCGCGTGGCGGCGGCTTGCCAGGTCTCGTGAACTTCGATGTATCCACCCGGCAGGGCCAGGCGACCGATGTGCGGCGCCATGTTGCGGCGGATCACCAGCAAGCCCAATCCGGTGGTCTGATTCCGTCGCTGCACCGGCAACAAAAGCAGCACCACAGGCATCGGGTTCAGGAAGCTCTCGCGACGGCAGCGGCGGCAGCGGCGCGGCCAAGGCTGATCCTCTGCGAAGCGATGGCCGCAGTACCCGCAGTGAGCGTGCTTCCGATGTCCCATTCCGATCGACCCAGGCAGACTATCGCGTAGCTTCGACGCATGCGCTGCGCAGGTCAACTCAGAATTGGCGGACGGGCAGCACGTCGCGGGGCGAAGGAGTTGAGCCTTGGTTCATCCATGCGTCGCTTTCTGTGACCTGCGCGCTGCGGTCAGCCTGTGGCCTAGCTCGCGGGGCGGCATTTCGACCGAGCGCGAGCTGGGCAGCGGTCTGTCCTTGGCCGGCGATCGTCGGGTGTGTATCGTCGGTCTATGCCGTCTGCGCGCAGCCGCGTCACGCTGATCTTGTTCGTCACGCTGATCGGGCTTCTGTACGCCGATCAGAACCTGCTTGCCCCCAACCTGTCGGCGATCGGCGCAGAGTTTGGCTTTAGCCGCGCCGAGATCGATCAGCGCTTGGGGGCCGACGTCAACCTGATGTTCTGGATGCTGGGAGGCGTCGTCACCTTGCTGGTTGGCTATCTGACCGACCGCGCCGATCTCAGTCAAAAGTTGCCGCGCAAGCACCTGCTGTTTGCCGTCGCATTCATGGGGCAGGCGGCGTGCTTGGCATCGGGCTTGGTGAAGACGTATGAACAGCTGTATTGGGCGCGGGCGCTGACCGGCCTGGGCATCGGTGGATCGTTCCCGCTGATGTATTCGCTGATCGGGGACTATTACCCCAAGGAACAACGAGCGTCGGCGAACGCGGTGCTGGGGCTGGCCTCGGGCCTGGGCATCGCCGTCGGGCAGCTTCTGGCTGGCATGCTGGGGCCCAGCATGGGCTGGAGGGTGCCGTTTCTGTGCATCGCCATTCCCGGCATGCTGGCCAACCTGCTGTTTCTGGCCGTCGCTCGTGAGCCAGCGCGCGGTGCCACGGAAGAAGCGCTGCGCGCCCACATCGAAGCCGGCTTCGTCTATGAAGAGCGCATCCGTCTATCCGACCTGCCTCAGCTTTTGCGCGTGCGCACGAACCTTTTGATCCTGCTGCAAGCGCTGCCGGGCACCGTGCCGTGGGGCGTGTTCTTCGTGTACTTGAATGACTATTACGCGCATGACAAAGGCTTCTCGGTTCCCGACGCGACGCTTCTGGTCATGACCATTGGAGCGGCGGCGCTTCTGGGCGGCTTCCTGGGCGGGCTTGTGGGGCAAAAGCTGCACAACCGATCGAGCAAGCTGATGCCGCTTCTGTGCGCCATCACCACCGTCGCTGCGACCATCCCGATGGCTGTGCTGATCAACTATCCAGTGCGTCCAGGCACGCCGCTTTTCGGGCCGCTTGCCGTCGGTAGCTGCATGGGGCTGCTCGCGGCCATGACCGGTCCGAACGTGTACACCATGCTGATCAACGTCAACCCGCCCGAGCGCCGCGGTGCTGCCTTCAGCCTGCTGAATCTGTTTAACGATCTGGGCCGCGGTCTGGGTGCCTGGGTCGTCGGAGGCATGGCCGCCACGCTCGGCCGCGTTCCGGCATTCCACATCGCGAACTTGATGTGGCTTTTGTGCGGCGCCGCCCTGGTCGCGCTGATCTTTATCTTGCCCCGCGAAGAGCGCGCCCTGCAGGCTCGCCTGGCCAAGCTGGCAGACGGGCCGCGATAGCGGGCTGCGCCGCGAACAGGAAGCGCGCGATCCTTACAGCTTGCTTTCGCTGTCGTCGGGACTTGCCGTCTCGCTTGGGGTCTGAGGCTTGCCTTTGTCGCCGCGCTTCTTCTTGCCGCTGGGCTTGGCCTCGGGCGGGATCAGCACCGTGTCGATGACGTGAATGACACCATTGCTGGCGTACAGGTCCGTGCTGATCACGCTGGCTCCATTGACCTTGATGCCGCTGCTGCCGTCGATGGTGACCAGGGCATACGCGGCGGTCAAGGCGTTGCGCAGCCGTGAGAGCTGCTTGCTTGGCACGTACGCCTTCAGCATGTGATAGCGCAGGATCGCCTTGAGCACTTTGGGCTGCTTCAGCCATGACTCGAACTGTCCCGCCGCGAGCTTGTCAAACGCCGCATTGGTTGGAATGAACAGCGTCAGCGGGCCACGCATCCGCAAAAGAGGTAAAAGTCCCGCGGCGTCCAACGCCCGCATCGCCGTCTGAAAGCGACTGTCTGCCTGCAGCGTGGCCAGGATGTCTTTCTTGCCGACGCGCGCTTGGGCATCGAAGTGCTCTGACGCTTCACTCGGCGGAAATGGATCGGCGGCCTGCGCAGCGCACGGAATGGCCAGCCCAGCCAAAAGCACCAAGCCGCTGCACCACGCGGTTCGCGCTGGGCAACGAGCGTTGGCTCTACCCTGCCGTGCGCTGCCCCCCTGTCCCGCTAGAACCCTGCGCAACATTTGCAGTTTCTATCGTACTCAACTGAGCAACGCAGAGAAAGAGCCCCGCGTGCCCGAGCGTGTTGGCCGAAAGAGTCCCGCGTCATGTGTTGTTCAAGCAGCGCTTCCGTTGGGTCGGGTAGCCCTGGCCAGGGTCGTCCTGGCTTGGCCACAGCGACCGCTCTTGCCCTCGACGTGATCCCGGTGGTTGCGCTCGCCGGTCGAGGCGCATAATCTCGGTTTCATGCTGCCGTCTGTCCCTGCGCACGCGACCTGCTCAGCTTTTCGCCAGGCACCCGGCCTTGCCAGGGCGGGCCAGCGCGGCCTGTCCGGGGCGTTTTCGGCACTGCGTCTGTGGTTGAGACCGGGGCTGGCCGGGGTGGCCTTTTTACTTATGGGCTGCCCGGTCTCGTCGGGGCAGCAGCAGTCGACGACCTTTGCCCAGGGCGGCAATCAGCGCGCTGAGCTGCGCTGCCCCCGCGAGCAGTCCGAGCGTGTCGACGTCGGAAGCTGGCGCGGCACCGGTCGGCCCGATGTGGCGCGCGTCTTTGTGCGCAGCAGCAATACGACCGTCCTTTCGTGTCGCGAGGTCGATCTGAACGGCGATGGTCGCAAGGACCTGCTGGCGTTCTATCTTCCCGACGGCCGCAAGCTGCGTGAAGAGTTTGATCACGACTACGACGGCGTGGCCGATGTGAAGAGCTACTACGAAGGCGGCCAGCTCGTGCGGCAAGAGCTCGACGTCAACTTCGACGGCAAGCCGGACTTGATGGAACACTATGAAGGCGGTCGCCTGGCTCGCACCGAGAAGCTGTGGGAAAACCAGAACCCAAGCTCAAGCCCAAGTCCAAGTCCAAGCCCAAGTCCAAGCCAAAGCCAAAGTCCAAGTCCAAGCCAAAGCCAAAGCTCAAGTCCAAGCTCATCTGCGACGGACAGCAAGCAGCTGCCGTCAGAGACTACGCCGCGCAGCATCACGCCCGCGCTGCCCCCGCCGCCTGCACTGCCCCCGCCGCCTGCGCTGGCCGAGCCGTCGTCGAGTCCAGCGCCGCGTTAAAGAACCTAGATCGGGGGGCTGCCCAGCGCTCGCGCTGCGCGTCGATCGAGCAGCCACGCCAGATCTCCGGCCGTCGGTGATACCGCACGAATGGGGATCTCGGACACGCGGGCATCGCTTTCGAGTGCAGCTGAGACCGCCGCAACCTTGTCTTCGCCCGAGACCAGCACGATGACGTGGCGCGACAGGTTGATGAAGTACGGGGTCATGGTGACGCGATGCGGCGGCGGCTTGGGCGCATCAAGGACTTCGGCGATCAGGCGCTCTTTGGCGAAGGCGTCCAGGTTGGCTGCCGGGCGGCTTGAGCTCAGCGGCCCCGTCGATGGGTCGTCGATCAGAAAGTCGTCGTCAAAGCCCGCCAAGAGGCGCGAGCCAGGAAAAATCGAGGCGGTGTGTCCGTCGGGGCCCATCCCCAAGAGCACCGCGTCGATGCGAGGCTCGCCGGCATCAAGGACACTGCGCAGGGTCGCTTCGTATGCGCTCGCCGCTTCAGCTGGCGAACGGTCGGTGGCGACGGGAAAGATCTGGCTGGCCGGAATCGGGACGTGATCGAGCAAGGTCTCTCGCGCCATTCGAAAGTTGGAATCGGGGCTGTCGTGCGGAACGCAGCGCTCGTCGCTGAAAAAGACAAAGACGCGCCGCCAGTCGATGCCGGGCTCTTCGGTGGCCAGGCAGCGATGCAGCTTGCGCGGCGTGTTGCCCCCTGACAGAGCGACCAGAAAACGACCGCGGGCAGCAATGCAGCGCCGGGCCCACTCTGCGATGCGACGCGCGCCTTCGCGCGCCACTGCTGTGGCGTCGTCGCCGATCCAAACTTCCGGTGCGCGTCCACTCACCTTGCTACCTCGATGCCGCTTGATGCTGCGAAATGGGCGATCCGCTCGTCGCTGGTTCGGCCTACAGGCCACCCCCACGAACCAGCTGGGCACTATGACGCAGTGCTTCATACATCAACGGATCGCGTCCGCCAACTCCCATTGCTGCGACCATCAGCTCGGGATCTGGACGGCCATGGACAGGCTGCACGCGCTCGGGCTGCAGGTGGCTGGACAGAGCAATGCAGCGGGTGTCGCCTTGCAGCCGCGCCGCGAACATGTGACCGCCGCAGCGCAGCTCGACGCGCTCGATTCCGGCGGGAGCATCCTGCACGCTGGCTTGTTCCACCCGCAGACGGACGTGATGGCCCGCGGTGCTGCTCAGCGTGAAGACGCGGCGATCATGGGTCGCCTGCCAGCGCAGCCGCAGCCGCCCGCACAGCCAGCCCGACAGCAACAACGCCGCCGGTTCTCCGTCGGGAGCATGGTGAAGGACGATCTCGCTTACCTCGCGCAGGGCTTTGGCCGCATCTGGGCTGTCGAACAGCGACGCGACCAGGACGCGCCATGGCCACAGCCGCAGCCAGCCCAGATCGACGATGTCGACGTGGGCCAGCGAGCGATTGCTGTCTTGGCGATACAGGCTGCGCAGCAGGCTCTCGACTTGGACCAGCGCCTCGGCGTGGGGCAGGCGAGCGCTGTCGAAGATAAAGCGCTCGACCTCGGGCGCTAGGCGCGGCAGCCAGGCCGAGTCAGCCGTGGGGTTTCGCACCAGAAGCGCCGTCGGAACATCGGCCAAAAGCAGCGAACGCACCAAGCCCGGCAGGCGCTGTCCGGCCATGCGCGGAGCTTCCAGCGTGATCTCTTCCGCCACGACTTCTCGTCGCCCGTTGCCGCTGCGCCGGAAGTTGGCTTCGACAAAGGCGCGGATCGGCGGTCCTCCGTCGGGCGTCTCATACCCCAACGAGTCCGCGGATTCCGAGGTCTCGTGCAGGCTGATGATGCGGGCCGGTACGGTCTCGGATACCTCGTCGATCAGGCGCTTGGTGCGCAGGAATTCTTCGTCGCCGTCCGAGTGAACGATCAGGTTCCACAGACAGGCGCGAGTGACCGAGAAGCGGGCCCCTTCGCTGCGCGCTCGCTCGGCAGCTTTGCGCCACAGACCGGCAAGCTCTGCCTCGATGCGATCCGGCTCGACGGAGATGGCGGCACCCAACGTAAATGCGTCGATGCGATCGACGGGGACGGCCCAGCCTTCTTGCCACTCGCGGGCCCGCACGTCGCCGGACTCTGGCGTGCGCGACGACGGAGCCTCGCCCACGCCGCCGGCTTCGCTCTGCGTTTGCACTGGCGCGCTCATGGTTTCCGCCACACGCGCCCGTCGCGCGAAAGCAGATCGTCCGCTTCTTTGGGGCCCCAGCTTCCCGCTTCATAGCTGGGCAGGGCTGCCGTCGCTGATTCATCCGCGGCCGCCCAGCCGTCGAGCATGCGCGTGCAGAAGCGCCAGGACTCCAGCACTTCATCGCCGCGCGTAAACAGCGTGCTGTCGCCGAGCATGCAGTCCAAAAGCAGGCGCTCGTACGCTTCCGGCGGCTCGGTGCCAAAGCTCGATCCGTAGCGGAAGTCCATGGTCACCGGGCGCGGCTCGATCGTCGGCCCTGGCACTTTCGACAGGAACTTCAGGTTGATCCCCTCGTCGGGCTGGATGCGCAGCGCCAGCACGTTGGGGTCGCGTCCAAGCTGGGCGCCGCTTGGGCCTTTGAACAGCGTGTGCGGCACGTTTTTAAACGTAATCGCGATCTCGGACACGCGCTTGGCCATGCGCTTGCCGGCTCGCACGTAAAACGGCACGCCCGCCCAGCGGAAGTTGTCGACGAAGAGCTTGAGCGCGACATAGGTCTCGGTGCGCGAGTCGGGGCGGACGCCGGTCTCTTCGCGATAGCCGGGGACTGGCTGCCCTTTGTCGTACCCGCTGCCGTACTGCGCCCGTACCGTCCAGTCTGCGATCGAGCCAGCGTCGGAAGGAAGCTCGCGCAGGGCGCGCAGGACCTTGACTTTTTCGTCGTGGACCGCGTTTGGCTCGAAGGCGACGGGCGGCTCCATGGCCATCAGGCACATGAACTGAAAGATGTGGTTCTGCACCATGTCGCGCAGCGTGCCGGACTGGTCGTAATAGTTGCCGCGGCCCTCGATGCCGATGGCTTCTGCGACGGTAAGCTGCACGTTGTCGATGTACTTGTGGTTCCACAGCGGCTCGAAGATGCCGTTGGCGAAGCGGAACACCAAGATGTTCTGGACGGTCTCTTTGCCCAGGTAGTGATCGATGCGATAGATCTGGTCCTCGCGCAGGACGTTCAGGCAGACCTTGTTCAGCGCCTCGGCCGAGGCCAGGTCACGGCCGAAGGGCTTTTCGATGATGACGCGGGTCCAGGGGTGCTCGCTGCGCGAGATCAGGCCGGCGCGTCCCAGGTTCTGCAGGATCGGCTCGAAGGACTCGGGCGGCGTCGAGATATAAAACACGCGATTGCCGCGGGTGCCGCGCGCTGCATCGACGGCTTCCAGATGCGACTTCAAGCGCTCATAGGTCGCTGGATCATCGAAGTTGCCCGCGACATAGCTGATGCCCGAGCCAAACGTCGACCACAGGCCAGGATCGACGGGCCTGCGACGGGCGTACTTGTTGACCGCCTCGCGCATCTGTTCGACAAAGGGGATCTCGCGACGAGCAACACCAACGATGGCGAAGCCGGCTGGTAGCAGTCGCTCGCGCGCCAAGGTGTAAAGCGCCGGGACTAGCTTGCGCTTCGTCAAGTCCCCCGATGCTCCGAAGATCACCATGGCGCAAGGCTCGGGCTGGCGTTCACCCACCAGGCCCTCGCGCAGGGGGTTTTCGCTGTGGAGTTCCGTGCCGCTCATCTCGCTGTCCTCCCATCGCGGGCCTGGCCCCGCTGTGCGCTGCCACCATCCGACTGGGACCGCGACGAGCGCGGCTCGCAGAAGAACCTGTCTGTTTCGATGCCAGCCCAGACAGGACAGGGTCGGTTGGGAGCGCGAATTGCGGCCTATTATCGCGCAGGACTTCGTGCAGAGAAAGCACGGAAACCGGCAGCCTCGCCGTCACGCACCCTTGTTTTGTGGCGGCCGCGCGGCGGGTGCATGCGGTGGACGTGCGGCCCCGTCGTTGGCGCGGGGCCGTGACCCTGCCGCACACGCTCAACGGGCACGATATCGGGCAATAAAAAACCCGGTCCAGCACCTGTTGCGCTGACCGGGTTGGTTGTGACCCCAGCGGGACTTGAACCCGCGTTTTCGGCGTGAGAGGCCGACGTCCTAACCGCTAGACTATGGGGCCGAAGTTCTCTCGGAGACTGCTTGAGTTCGGGGACTAGGATTCGAACCTAGATAGGCGGAGTCAGAGTCCGCAGTCCTGCCGTTGGACGATCCCCGAGAAACAAGGGCAATGCAGAAGACTCGGAGAGGTTATCCGCACCGGTCAGAATGTCAACAACTACTTCTTCTTGCGCCCCCGTAGGATGCGGTCGAACAGACCGGGCTCTTTGTCGTCTTCAGCCTCGTCCTTATCGGGGTCGTTGTCGTGTGGTGGGCTGCTCGCTGACGAGGCAGAGCTTGGCGCGATGGCGATGTGCGGCGCCAGTTTTTCGATAAGCTCGCGCGCTTCCGTCGAGAGCTCTTGTGGCTGCGGCACCTGTACGATGAAGCGAACGATCAGATCGCCTTGGCCGCGGCCTCGTACATTGGGCATGCCCCGTCCACGTAGAACGTGACGCGACATCGGCTGCGTACCGGCAGCGACGTTGATTGTCTCGGGACCCTCGGGTGTTGGCACTTCAAGGCGGCAGCCCAGTACCGCGTCGGCGAAGCTGAGCTTGCCATCGACCCACAGGTTGTCACCGTCGCGCACGAAGCGCGGATCCGCGGCGACGTGGATGTGGACATACAGATCGCCCGACTCACCACCCGGCGCGGGGCTGGGATCGCCCTGGTTGCTCAGGCGCAGCTTCTGTCCGTCGTCGATGCCCGCGGGAATCGTCAGGTTGACCATTCCCTTCTTTGGCACCCGGCCCGAGCCCTTGCATGTATTGCACTTGTCGACGATGACGGTGCCTTTGCCTTGGCACGGACGGCAGGTGGTGCTGATGACGAAGAAGCCCTGCTGGTGCGCCACTTGGCCGCGGCCACCGCAGGCTCGGCAGCGCTGGGGCTGCGTGCCCGCTTTCGCGCCACTGCCGCTGCAGTCATCGCAGGCGATGTGGCGCTCGATCTCGATCTCGCGTCGACATCCTTTGGCCGCATCGAGCAGGGTGATCTCTAGCTCGATCTCCATGTCATCGCCGCGCGGCACGCGTCGACCCCCGCCGGCAAAGCCCGAAAAACCACCCCCAAAGCCGCCAAAGATATCGGCGAACGCGGAAAAGATATCGTCGATGCCGCTAAAGCCCTGGAAGCCGCTCTGCGCTGGGCCTTGGTGGCCGTAGCGATCGTAAAGCTGTCGCTTCTCAGTATCCGATAGCACAGAGTACGCTTCGGCCGCCTCTTTGAACTTTTCCTCGGCGGCTTTGTCGCCGGGCCGGCGGTCCGGGTGGTACTCCATGGCGAGGCGTCGATACGCCTTTTTGATTTCCCCCTCGTCGGCATTCTTGGGAATGCCCAGGACTTCGTAATAGTCGCGCTTGGTGCTCATGAGACAGCACCATGAAAACTAATGCCCTTCGCTGGGTCGGGCAAGATCGTTATTCGACTGGTTCTAACTTGGCTATCGCGGGCTAGGCGGGTCGCGGCAGGACGACGTGCGAACGATGCGGCGGGTGAAGACCGCAGAAGCGCTAGGACACCGACGGAGCTTCCTTGGCGGCGGCATCTTTGGCCGCGGGCGGGGCATCGCCATCATTCGGCTTTTTGGCATTCTCGGCCGCGGCTAGCTCAACCATGGCGCGATCGCGGGGCCAGTCGATCAGGATGGCAATGACGCCAATCACCAGAGCGGCATCGGCAATGTTAAACGTCGGCCACTCATGCGCGATGCCGTCTTTGCCTGTGTATTTCCAGACGATGAAGTCCGTCACGCGGCTGTACATCAGCCGGTCATAGATATTGCCGATGGCTCCGCCGGCTAAGAGACCCAATTTGCCGGACAGCCACGGAGTCGCGTTCGGCAGCCGATACAGCCACAGCCCGATCACTCCCAGACACAGAAGCCCGACGACCAGCAGGCCGGTACGGGCGCCTCGCATGTTGCGGAACATGCCAAACGCCGAGCCTGGGTTTTCCGAGTAACGCAGGTCGAAGTACCCCTTGATGACGGTGCGAATCGGCACTACCACTTCCCGTCGCCCCATCGACTGGGGATAGCCCTCGGGTCTCAGGTTGTGGCGGGCCCAGACCTTGGTGCCCTGGTCAAATGCAAGCGCGACAATGAACAGCAACACAAATGCGAGGTACTTGGCCTTCATGGTGTTCCGCCGTTTATAGCATCTCGACAACGGCCCCCACAATCCTTTATTCCCGCCTGCGTGGCGGCACTTTCCGTCGAGAAACCTGGTCGCTTGCGAGGCCCTGATAAGATGATGGCTTTCCGCGCTGGGAGCCCCCATGGTCCGTTCGACCGAACCTCTTCGTCGCCGTGTACGTTCACTTGTGGCGGTCAGTCTGCTTGTGGCAAGCGGGGCTGGCTGTCCGCACGCCAGCCGACCCACGAAGCCTCCGTCGGCGGGCAGTGACCTGAAGCGCTTTTCGAGCCTGACGGCCAAGAGCAAAGAGCGACGCGGCTTCTTTGATACGTACCAAAAAGGCGATGACCTGTTTGTGGCGGTGCCCAAGGCGCGACTTGGCGAAAAGTTTTTGCTGAGCGCACGCATTGCGCAGGGCGTGGGCGCGGTGCCGCTGCTGAGCGGTACAAGCGTCGACGGCAGCGACGGATCCATCGTGTCCTTTGAGCGCTTCGGTGAGCGCCTGTATCTAGTTCAGCATCCCGTGCGCGTGGTTGCGGCGGCTGGCTCGGCTTCGACCGTTGCGCTGCAGCAGTCCTACAGCCCGTCTGTGGTTCAGTCGGCGGCCATCGAATCAGAGCGGCCCGACGGATCGCCTGTCATCAATGCCAAGTCGTGGTTTGTCGGCGACTTGTCCGGCGTGGGGGGCTTGGTCGCGGCGCTGTCCCGACCCGGCCGCGGCAGCAGTCCCGGCACGGCCACGCTGAACCGCGAGCGCAGCTTTGTCGAGTCGATCAAGGCTTTCCCAGACAACCTGCTGGTGCGTACTCGCCTGACGTACCCCATGCCCGATCGCGCCGTCGTGCCCAGCGTCCCCGACGATCGCTATCTGTCGCTCTCGGTGACGTACAGCCTGTCGCGGCTGCCGACCCAGCCCATGCCAGCGCGTCGCGACGACGATCGCATCGGCTTTTTCACCACGACGCACTATGACCTCGACAGTGCCAGCGCCGATCCGTATGTCCGCGTCATCAACCGCTGGCGGCTGACCGATGGGAAACCGCTGACCTTTTACTTGGACCCCAGCATTCCCGTCGCATACCACCGCTTCGTCGAGGCGGGCGTTCTGGCCTGGCAGGCGGCGTTTGCGGCGGCGGGCTGGCCGAGTGCCCTTCGGGTCGCGCCGCTGCCCAAGGGCGCGGACCCCGAAGACCTGCGCTATCCGACGATTCGTTGGGATGCGAGCGTCGAGGCGCCTCTGGGCCTGGGGCAGCGCTTGGTCGATCCGCGCAGCGGCGAGATCCTGGGAGCCAGCATCCTTTTGGGCAGTCACCTGCTACGCCATCATCGCCGCGTCGATCTGCCCCTGCTGGGTGAGCGCGTCCCCGTCGGTGCGCACGCCGCGATGGATCCCGAGTTTTCCGCGCTGTGGGATCGCATCCTGCGTCGACCTCTGGCCCGTCCTGTCCAGCAGATGGGAGCGTCGGAATCCCTGCTGGACGCGGACGGCGAGTCGTTTAGCACGCATATGGAACAGCAGTCTGTGCTGTTGCGCAGCGCTCTTCTGGCAAGCGGCGCGATCCTCGCCAGCGAGCCCATGCCCGACCGCGTGCTGGGCCAAGCCATTCAATTCACGACCATGCACGAGGTCGGCCACGCGCTAGGCCTGCGTCACAACTTCAAGGCCTCGGCCGCGATCCCCAACGAGCGTCTCGCCGACATGGCCTGGGTGCGTGAGCACGGGCTCTTGGCGTCCATCATGGACTATCCCGGCTTGAACCTGCCGCGTGGCCACGCACCGACGGACTGGGCGTACTATTCGCCGCGCCTGGGCGACTCGGACCAGCTTACGATCCAGTACGGCTACGGGCGGGACGCAGCGCAAGCCAAGGCCGTGGTGCGGCAGGCAGCGCAGCGCGGACACCTGCTGGGCACCGACGAAGACGCCCACAGCCAAGACGGCGTCGATCCCGCGGCCCAGACGTGGGACTTGGGGGCGGACTCGCTGGCCTGGGCGCGTGAGCGCATCGAGGTGATTCAGGCGCTGTGGCAGGCGCTGCCCGCGCGCGTGCTGGTCGACAACGCGGCCCATGGCGAGCTAACCAGCGTGGTCTTGGCCCTGCTCGGCGAGTATGGATCAGCCGTCGACATTGCCCTGCGCTTCGTCGGGGGGCAGCAGATCGCCCGCGATCACGTCGGTGACCCAAGCGGGCGGCCACCGTATCGCCCCGTCGAAAAAGCACGGCAAAAAGAGGCGCTCGATCTGCTGCTTCGCTATGCCTTTGCCGAGGGCGCGATGAGCCTGCCCAGCCAGGTCCTGAGCCAGCTTGGGCCACCGCCGATTAGCGGCTTTGTCGGTCGGCGTCTGCAGTTCGAGCTGCCGGTTCTGCGCTTGGTGCGGGCCTTTCAGCAGCGCATGCTGCACGAGCTTCTGTCGAAGGACGCGCTGCTGCGGCTACGCCACAGCGAGTACAAGTTTGGCCCCACGCAGGTGCTGACGCAGCCCGAGCTTTTTGAACAGCTGACCCAGGCGCTGTGGAGCGAAGTGTTCTCGTCGAGCCAGCCCCAGAACATCACCGCGGCGCGGCGCGATCTGCAGCGCGTACACATCGAAAGCATGGCGCAGCTTCTGACGCGGCGCGAAGACGGCTCCGTCGCGGATTCCGACAGCCGAGCGCTGGCCCGCTTTCAGCTCAGCGAGCTGCGCCGTCGCTTGCAAGAGCGCGAGAAGTCCGTGGCTTCACTCGACGGGTACACGCGAGCGCACCTGGCCGATCTGGCGACACGCATCGGCAAGATCTTGGATGCGACGCTGCTTGAAGGCCCGCTGTGAGCGTCAGTCGATAGATATATATGCTTAATTATCGACGGGAAAGGCTCAGTCGCGCGGCTTGACGAAGGTGGTCTTGAGCAGGCCGCGAAAGCGCTGCGACCACTCGTCGGCTTCCTGTCCGTGCCGACCGTGCGGCAACAGCTCGCGATAAAGCGCCACGATGTGCAGCTGTTCCGCTTCCCCTGATGCGGTCTGCGCCCAGGCGATGATCGTCGAGAACAGGCCGTCATCGACCTCCCAGTCTTGCAGGATCTGCTCGACCTGATCGGCGGCGATGGCGGCGCGGTATGCGTCGACGGACTCGCGATAGCGGCCTAGAAAGGAAAGCGCGCGGGCGCGGTCGTGATGTGGCTCGGGGCTTTGTGGATCTTGGGTTGCGTGCTTGTCAGCGGCGGCCAGCGCCTGTTCGTACTCGCCGCGCTGGATGTGCTTCTGCGCAAAGGTGACGCCGTAGTTGTCAGCCATGGACGCGCAATCTAGCGCGAACGAAAAGGCCGTGGTGCGCTAGCGCAGATCGCCGTCGCTGAAGTTGAACGTCTTGCTATCGCTGGTGGCGGGGAATTCGACGGTCTTTCGGCGCACTCGCTCGCTGGCTTCGCCCGCGTTCTGCAGCACGAACAGATCAACGGACACCGGGCCCGAGGTCAGACCCGTCTTGCGCACGGTAAGACGCCACGTGCCGGCCTCGATCCGATCGAGGCGCTGGCTTTCGATGCCGACGTCCGCGCCTTGCAGCGCCGCGCGATCGCCGTCGCCCTTGGGCTGGCTCGGCGGGGCCAGATATAGCTGCACACCGGCATCGGGATGCGTCCACTGCACGGCGAACAAGAGCTTGCCAGCATAGCCCGCCACACCGTCGCTGCGCCCGCGTGCCAGAAGCTGTGCTTGCAGTCGGGCATCGTTCGTCTCGGCGGCTTGCAGACGCAGCCGAGCATAAAGCGTCGCGTACAGCGCTCGCGCCCAGGCCGCCACGCCTTTTTCACCGCTGCGCGCCCCCACGGCTTCTGCCACACGCGCCGAAAGCCGCAGGGCTTCGTCGCTGCGCCCGCTGCCCGCCGCTGCCCCGGCCAGAAGCAGCAGCACCGTGTCGTCCTGCGGATTCAGCCAGCCCAGCGTTTGGTATTCGCGATACGCCGGCTCGAACAAGCGGCTGGCGCGATACAGATCGCCCAGGCGACGGCGGCCCCAGGGATCAAAGGGCGCGAACTCGACGATCTCAGAAAACGCTCGTGCTCCGTCGGCGCCATCGCCGGATCGCATCAGAAACTCGCCGATTGCCTGCCGAACCGAGGCATCGGCACCGGGATCGCTGCGCAGGCTGTCGACCAAGCGCCGCGCTTCGTCTTTTTGTCCTGCTTCTTCCAAAAGGGCCAGAAGCTTCAGCTTCAGCGAAAGTGCCATCGGGGACAAAGACAGGAAGCGGCGTACGACCTCTAGCTTTTCGGCCACCGTCTTGGCTTTGTTTAGCTCTTGCGCCAAGAGCGCGGGATCGATGCCACCGTCGAGAGAAAGGCCATACTGGGCGGCGCGCACGTCGTCTTCGGTGCGCACGGCGCGCAGGATTTCGCGGCGCAGATACGCTTGAATTTCGGCCTGCTGTTCGTGTGCTTCAAAGCGGTGGTACAGATCGACTTGCTGTGCGGTTCTACCGACGGCAGGGCGCATCAGATCGAGCAGCGCGCGGCGATCGAGCCAGCTGCGTAGCTCGCAGCGCGACTCGGCTTCGTTCCACACGTTCATGGCGCCGGCCACGCCACTTGTGCGACTGAGCCGCTCGCGCCACAGCGTCCGCCGCGTCGACAGGTACGCTCGCGAGGCCGCGCTGCAGCCGCGGCTGCCTTCATCGTGCTCGGGCTGCGAGAGCTGCAGAGAATACGTCACTTCATGCGGTTTTCCGTCGGGGGCCACCGGCAGCTTCAGTCCGGCAACGGCCCGCTCAATGCACGCGTCGACATCGCGGGCTCGCAGCGTCGACGACACAACCTTGGCTTCTTTCGGGATGCCATCGACGGCGACCTTGACGCGCAGGACGACGCGGCCGGAAAGCTCAGGATGACCGGCGGCGCGGCGCTCGTAACACAGGCGGGCCGGGGCTTCGCGCTCGCGCAGGGCGCGGACATACAGATCATCGAGGCTGGTCACGCGCACGGTCCTCGTCGATACGCCAGGCTCAAGCGCAACCGCCGCATCGCTTGGGGCTTGGCCGCGCAGAGCCGGTGGCACAAACAGCCCGCTTTCCTCTTCGCCGACCTGCGGGGCATAGGCATCGCCGCCGCTGCCTCCGACGACAACGGCGGTCCACGGTGTGACCAGCGCAAAGCGCGAGCCGATATCGAGCACGGCTTCGCGGCCGGCGCCCCGTTCCAGCAGACGGAACAAGCGCGCCTGTGCCCAGCGTCGGCTCACGTCGCCCGAATCTTCGATGTCGCGCGACAGAAGTGGGATCTGTGTCGTAAACGGCTTGCCGTCGCGCAAGCCCGTCACCGTCAGCGTCGACGGAGGCAGCGTGCGATCGCGGCGCAGTCGAGCGACGATCGGCAGCGCCTCGCCCCCTTCCAGTGACACAGCGGCCTCGGGATACACGACGTCGGCTTCTTCCCCGAGGGCAATGCGGACCTCGGTCAGGCTGGGCAGCGCGGCGCGCTCGATCAGGTGCAGCGCTGCGCGAGCCGCCTCGGGCCGATCTTCGACCCGGACGACGCCACGATGACGACCGGCATCGCAGATCGCACCCAAAAGATCGAGGTTGGCATCGCTGCCTACCGCGACGGCATAAAAGCGTGGCAGCGCCCCCAGGCGAGCGAGCCGATCGCGCAGATCCCCTGGCAAGAGCGCTCCCACCGTCGGACGCCCATCGCCGATATAGATCACCGTGCCTTTGCCGCGCGGCAGAAGCTCGACGGCGCGCAAGAGCGCCGCTTCCAAGTTGCTGGCGCCGCCGGGCGTCTGCTTGCTGAGCTGACCGATCAGCTCGTTGACGCGCTCTTTGCTGGCGGGGCCCATGGCATCGCGACCCAGGCTGGCCGGGGTGGTCGATGCCGCCAAGACCGCGACGCGATCCTGCGGGCGAAGCTGCTGCAGCAGGGCCTGCGCTGCGGCGCGTCCCAGATCCAGGCGGGCTTCGTCGGTAGCCGCCGAGACATCGACGACCAAGGCGACGTCAAGCTGCTCGGGCGGCGAGCCGGCATCCAGCACGGGCTGCGTGAAGAAGTAACGCGCGCCTTCTCCGTCGCTGCGATAAGCCTCCAGGCGATCGCCTTTTCTGCTCTTGGCGTCGATCAGATCGAGCACGAAGTCGGCGGCGGGCCGAAAGTCGCTGCGCCGCATGACGACGCGGCTGCCTTCGTTCTTGGCGCCCAAGCCCGCCGACAGGCCGCTGATCTCGGCGCGGTTGACGTCGACTTCCAGCGAGAACTCGCCCAAGTTGGGGGCGTTGCCGGTCAGAGCCGCGGCGCTCTGTCCCATGGGATATACGTATGTGCGGCGACTGCCCGTCGAGCCTTTGACCTGATAATGCGGCAGCCACTCGGCGTAGCGCAGGCGCACGACCTTGGTCTTGCCGGGACGGATGTCGCGCACGATGCCGCGATAGCGACCGGCGCCCGCCCATTCAAGCTGCGCCGTAAACGAGTCATAGGGCGACGTGGTGCCGGCCCGCACGCTGGCCACGACGCTGCCGACCTGCGGCGTCGAGTCCTCTTGTCCGACGGCAAACTCTTGCAGGATGGCGCGCTCGGGCAGGCGAACATTGTACTGACCTTCCAAGTGTTCCGAGCGTGGGTTGAAAAAGGTCTGCTCGATCTCGGTGATGGCCAGATCACGCTCGATGCGCACGCGGACATCGTGCTGACGAACGATCAGCGGCGTGCGCGCTGTGCCCAGATCGCCGGGACGTCGCGCCGCTAGCTGACCCACGCCGGCCGCTTCGAGCGGTCGCAGCGGGCCCGGCTCGGCCAAGCCATAGGTCCAATCGTCCCACAGCGCCTGCGCCGTCTCGCGCGCTTCGCCGTTTTTCAGCAGAAGCGACAGCCCCGATTCCAGCCGACCCCCTTGCGCACCGACGTGCCAGGTCACCTGTCCCGCTGCGCAATAGATCTGCGCGTCGCTGCCATTCTGCGTCACCGACAAGCCCGCGCCTTTGGCGTTGAGCACGACCTTGCCGGATCCGGCGCTGATCTCGATTTCATCACCGCCGCGCGCATCGATCCACACGCGACCTGAGCGCACGTCGATGCGCTTTTCGCCGACCTGCACCGCGGTCTTTTCGTCCATCAGCACCCAGGCGCCGCGATCGAGAAACAGCGACGAGCGCACACCCGAAGGCGTCTGCACGACGCTGTCTTCTTCGATGCGCAGGGCGCCTTCGACGGGCAGGGTCTGCGGACCGCGCTGTACCGTGACGCCCGGCCGACCCGGCTGCACCCACGCCGAAGTCGGAGCCGGCGGGGGCGCCTTGGTACAGGCCAGCGCCAGGGCTGTCCCCGCCAAGAACAGCGTCAGAAAGGGTGCGCTACGACTTGTCTTTGGCCTCATTCCTGCGCCTCCACCTTCTCTACCTTGCCGCCTCGCAGTACGAAGCGCGCCGTCGTCGCTGCCCCTTCAAACGAAAGCGGCAAGCGCCACAGCTTTTCGTTCTTTTCGCCTTCGTTGATCAGCACGGAAAGCTCACCGCCGTACTTCAGCGCGCCTGGGCGATCCCGTCGCACGACCTCGATCTGATACGCGCCGCTAAGCGACGCGGTCTTGTGGCTGTGCCAGCCCAGGAAGCCAAGCTGCGGGGCCAGATCGTTGGCCGGGCCGAAGCTCTCGTCCTCGGCGGCAATGCGCAGATCCAGATCGGCTTCGGGATGGGCCCAGGTTAGAAGCACGCGCAGCGGTCGCGCCAGGCTCATGGCACCGGCTTTCTGCGTGCGCAAAAACAGGCGGGCCAGGCCTTCAGCGTCGCTCTTCTGGCGCGTTTCTTCGCGAAGCTGAGCCAAGCGCAGCGACGTCTGCCACAAGGCCGTGCGCGATACGCCGGTCTCGCTGCCTGGCTCTGACGTCGAGATCACGCGCTGCTCAAGTCCCAGCGCCTCTTCGATGTGGCCCGCGCCGGCCGCGGCCATGGCCAGAAGCAGCAGCACCGACTGATCGTTCGGGTCAAGCGTCGACAGCGTCTGGTACTGGCGATATGCCTCATCGAACCAGCCGTGTGCGCGGTACAGGTCGCCCAGTCGTCGGCGCGCCAGCGAGTCGCGCGGCGAAAACTCGACAATCTCGGAAAACGCTCGTCGGGCAGCATCTTCATCCCCCAGACGAATGTACAGCTCACCGACGGCGGTACGCGCCTGGGCATCGGCATAGGGATCGCGGCGTACTTCCTCGGCGGTTCGTCGCGCCGACTCTTTTTCGCCAAGCTCTTCCTCGGTCTCCATGCGCAAAAGACGCAGGCGCAGATCGCCGGGCCACTTGCGCAGCAGGTCTTCCAGACGACGCAGGCGATCGCTTGGAGTCTTGGCGACGCGCACGACTTCTTGCGCCAGCAGCGCACGCTCTTCGTCGCCCAGGCCCAGGCCGTCAAAGATGACGCGCAGATCGCGCGGCGAACGGACCTCGCCCAAGATGGCTTGGCGCAGGTATTCCTGCTCTTCTGGTTCGTCGTCAAAGTGCTTGTACAGCGCGACCATGCCGCTTGGGCCACCGACGCTGCGCAGCATCAACTTCAATAGCTCGCGGCGATCGGTCCAGCGCTTGAGCTCGCAGCTACGCTGCGCGTCCTGGAAGATCTCCAGCGCGCGGCGCACGCCGCTCTGCATGCTCAGACGCTCGCGCCATAGCTCGCGGCGCTCTTCCAAGGGCTGCGTCGATGCCGCGCTGCAGCCGCGTGGCCGATGGCGCAGGATGCCGACGACGACGGTGACATCGCTGGTGTTCATCGTCACGAACGCTCCGGTACTTGGATCGGGGGGGCTTTCGTCGAAGGAGCGGGTCTTTTCTTTCGCTTTGTCGCGCGAATTGCGCTCGCTGCCCTCTTCGGCATCGTCGTCGGAGCCTGCGCGGCTGCGGCGCTGTTTGCCGCCCTTGGCCATCTTTTTGAAGTCGCCACCGCCGCGGCCGATCGTGCCCAAGCTGCCCAGGCCAATCGTGCCCTCTCCGGTGCCGCCACCGCCGCGGCCCGAGCCAACCATGCCAAGGCCACCGCTGCCGAAGGCCTCGCCGACTTGATCGCCCATCAGGCCGCCCTCTGCCCCTGGGGCAGCGGCAGCGCGATCGGCCTTCTTCATTGCGCGCATGGGGCGAGCCATGGCAGCGCTCGAAGCTGGGGCATCCATCGGGGCCGCAGGCGGCGCTGCGGCTGGCTCGGCAGGAGCAGACTTTTCTTCTTCGGCCGCCATCTCGGGCTTGGCGGCCTCGTCCTTCGCGGGGCCACGCAGCGCCAATCTCTTGTTCTTCGACGTCTCGCGGCGGCCCATTTTGCCTTCGGCGGCACCGCCAAAGCGGGGGGCCTGCTCGCTGCTCGATGTCGCAACCGCGACGGGCGGCGGGGCCTGAGCCATGGACGGAGCCGAGGCCGAGCGCTCATAGCTGCAGCCCGCCGCGCGCACGTCGGGAATCTGCCTCTGTAGCAGCGCGACCTCGTCTTCGCTTGGCACGTAAAAAGACGTAAATGGCGTGATGAGGTTCTGCCGCACGCCGAGCTCAGCGACCTCTTCTGTGCTGGCTCCACCGTCGAGAAGCTGCAGCAAGCGGGCCTGTGACCAGCGCAGCCGCAGATCCGCGGTGTCGTCTAGGCTGTGGCTCTGCAGCTTGAACACCGTCTTAAACGGCTGTCCATCGCTTAGGCCTTCGACCTGTACCGTCTGCGGCACGCTCTGGCGCAGGCGGGCCAGGATGTACAGCGGCTCGCCGGCCCGCAGCGACACGCTCTGCCGTGGATAGACGCGATCCAGGCCCGAGCCCACATCGACTTTGATGCGGCTGACCGCAGGGCGCGACAGGTGGGTGGTGATGCTGACCGCGGTCTCAGCGGCCGTCGCGCGATCGGACACGCGGAACGCCAGGCCGGCGTTCATCTGGCACAGGCCCGAAAGCAGATCCAGGTTGGCTTCCGCGCCGATGCCAACACCGTACAAACGAAGCGGAGCCGGCAGGCGCTCTAGCCGCTCGCGCAGCGACGGTAAGTCCAGCTCGCCAACCGTTGGCTGGGCATCGCCGACATACAGCACCGCGCCCGCCCGATCCGGCTGCAAAAGAGCCGCTGCTTGGCTGAGCGCTGCGCCCAAGTCGGTGGCGCCTCCGGTGCGTGTTTGACCCAGCTGCGAAAGCAGGGCACTCACGGCTTCTGGCGAGGCCGGCGCCAGCGCTGCAGCCTTTGCCGGCCCTTTGCCGCTGGTCGCAGAAAAAAGTGAATGCGCATTCAGATCCGCGCCCAGAAGCGCCACGCGATCGTCGGGGCCCAAGTGACGCAGCACGGCTTCGATCAGCGTGCGGGCCATCGCCAAGTGCGTGGCATCGGTGGCAGCCGACACGTCGACCAGCAGCACCAGGTCAAGCGGCGTCGGCACGCTGGGCTTGGGAGCCGCGACCGGCATGGCGCGAATCAACACATAGTCGCTCTCGTCGCGGACCGAGCGCGCCCCAGGTCGCGAAGGCACCGCATGCCGGGCGCGATAGATGCGCGCGACGTCGCTTGGACGCGGCGGGCCGATCATCTCGACCAGCAGATCGGCGCTGGGCACGTAATCGGTTCGCTGCAGGATGACGCGGCGGCCATCTTTGCTGATCAGTGCCCCTAGGCCCGCCCGCACTTCCTTGGCGCCTGCCGTCGCGGCATCGACCTCGATGTCCAGCTCTTGAATCAGCGGGGCACCACCGCCGGACGGGCCCGCCATCGGGAAGCGATAGGCGCGCTGGGCAAAGCCTTCGCCGTGCGGAGTCAGCCACTCGCTGTAGCTGTACAGCACGCGCCGCGTCGAGCCCGGCGGCAGCGGATACAGCCGTGCTTTGTAGCTGCCAGGGGCTTCCCATTCGAGCAGGGCCGGATCTTTCGTCGAGCCTTCGTAGACCTGGGCTTGGTAGTCGCGCTGGGCGGTCTCGCGCTCTTTGACGTAGCCGTCGACGAAGCGGCCGTGGCGATCGATGGCGAAGCGCGACAGGATCGCGCCGTCGGGCAAGCGCACGCGGAAGATGCCTTCCAGCGTCGATTCAGCGGGGTTAAAGAACGTCTCTTCGACGGTTGTGACGGCCAGATCGTCGTCGATGCGCGTGCGCACTTGCAGGCGTTGAATCGACAAAGGAAAGCGCGCCTCGCCGAGGTTGCCGGGGCGCCTGGCGCCGACTTCACCAATGCCAGCGGCGCCGCGGCTCTTGCGCGGATCGGGCCAGCCCAAGCCGCCCGTCCAGTCGTCCCACAGGACCACCGGCTTGACGACCAAGTTGCCGCCGCTGGCGCTCACCAGCTCGCCGGCTTTGGCGACGCCGCGCTGCGTGCCGCTGATGAAGGCGACCTCGCCGCGGATGACGGTGATCAGGCTGGTGCTGCCTTGCACGCTGACCTCGTATCCGGCACCACCGGCCACCGCGCGTAGCTCGGGCGTCGTGACCTCGATGCGGCCCCCTTCGCGCGCATCGACCCAGACGCGACCCGCGCTGAGCTGAACGCCTAGCTCGGTGACCTCGGCCGCGCTGCCGCTGTCGAACAGCAGCCGAGCGCCTTGATCGTGTCGCAGCAGTGCCTGCGCTTTTTCGGCCACGTGCAGGCGCTGCCCGCTGCCCAACCGCTCGTCTCCGGCGATGGCGTGGTTTAGGACCGTCGCCTTCAGCTCGACCGGCGTCCGAATGACCTCGACTGTGGCCACCGTCTGGTGACCTTCAAAGCGAGGGCCACAGCCCGCACCCGCAAGCAGCATGCAGCCGACTGCGGAAAGCAGCGCCGCTCGCTGCCACCTGCCCACTCTTGAGCCCAGTTCTTTTGTCATGCCCGTCCTACCAGCGTGTTCCCCACAGAGGGAGAAGGGTCTGATCGTATCGCAAGTCCGCGAGCGCAGATCGAAAGAGATCGGAGCTTCCACCCGCGAGCCATCCGGCAATCGGCCCAGGATTCCGCGGCATAGGCGCTGCACTCGGTTGGAACGTGAACACAGCCAAGGACAAACGAAGCAGCCGGCATTTGGGTCTTGTCTGGAAAGTGCGTGACAGTCGGGCCTCGCTGCGCTAAGCCTGCCGGGACGGAGGCTAAGCTCATGACTTTGCAGCGTTCTCTTCGACTTACGTTACGTCCCTGGCTGGCCGCGAAGGCTGGCCCTTTGTCGGTCTCGGCTCTGGCTTTGGTGGCAGGTGGCGGGCTGGTTTTGATGGCTGACGGCTGCAACAAAGAAGAGCCCAGCGGGCCCAAGCCCCCGATCCAGATGAACAACGATCCCGATATGGCCTCGCCGATGCCGCAGCCCGACATGGCGTCGGTCACGCCCACCGAGATGCCGCCTGTGTTGTCGACCATCGCGCCGGCACTGGGACCGACGAGCGGCGGTGTCGCGATCAAGCTGGGGGGGCAGAACTTTGCCAAGGGGGCGCGCGTGCGCTTCGCCGGCACGGAAGCCAGCGATGTCACCGTCGTCAGCGAGAGCGAGATCACGCTGACCCTGCCCGCCAAGCTTGGGACCTGGGGCAAGGTTGCCGTCGAAGTCGTGCATCCCAGCGGCAAGTCGGTGACGCGCTCGGACCTGTTTTCGTACTTCGCCTCGCGCGTTGACTTCGGGGCGGCGAGCAGCGTCGACATGGGCACGGGTCCTGTCTCGCTGGCCATTGGCGATCTAAACGGCGACAAGAACGACGACTTGATCACCGCCAACCTGGGTGAAAGCGCCGTCGGCGTCGCCTTGGGCAAGGGCAGCGGCATGTTCGACATGCCCAAGAGCACCGCAGTCGGAACCGATCCCATCGCCGTGCGCGTCGTCGATCTGAACGGCGACAAGAAGCTCGACGTGGTGACGGCCAACTCGTATTCCGGCGATGTCAGCGTGCTGGTGGGCAAGGGCGACGGCACGTTTGAAGCGGCCAAGCACGCGACGCTGGGTGCGACACCGACGGCTCTGGCCATTGCCGATGTGACCGGCGACATGAAAGACGATGTGCTGGTGACAACCGCCGACGGCAAAGTCGTCATCCTGCCTAGCAAAGGCGATGGCACGTTCGACACCGCGGCCAGCAAGACCGTAACGGGCTTTAACCGACCCATGGCTCTGGTGCTTGCCGATCTGAACGGCGATAAGAAGCTGGACTTGAGCGTGGCCAACTATGGCAGCGGCAGTGTCAGCGTGCTGGTCGGCAAGGGCGACGGTACGTTCGAGATGGCGAAAAACATCGCTGTCGAGACGGCACCGCTGGGCTTGACGGCCGTCGATCTCGATGGCGATGGCAAGCTCGATCTGGTCAGCGCCAACTCGGCGAGCAGCAGCGTCAGCGTGCTTCTGGGCAAAGGGGATGGCAGCTTCGTCGATGCCAAGTCGGCGGCTGTTGGTAGTGGCCCCAACTCGGTGGCGAGCGCCGACTGGAACGGCGACGGCAAGCTGGACCTGGCGGTGGCCAATTTTGACGACGGCACGGTCAGCGTGCTGATCGGCAAGGGTGACGGCACGTTTGGCTCGACGCTGCGCTACACCGCGGCCGCCGGACCGTTTTCCATCCTGGCACAGGACCTGACGGGGGATGCTCGTCCCGACTTCGCCGTCGCCAGCCGTGCCACGGGCCGCGTCAGCTTCCTGCCCAACACATCGCAGTAAGCGCGCCGCGCCGCGGCTACACGATCTCGTAGCCGTGGCGCTGCCACCACGAAGCCCACTGCTTGGCCGCCGACTCGCGCTCGCGGCTGGGCTGGTCAAAGCGGTATCCCACCACGTCGCCCGACATCTCGAAAAGTTCATCCTGCGCCGACGAGCGAATCATGGCGCTGTCATGGCACAAGCCCGACAGCAGCCACTGCAGGCGTGGCTCGTACTGATGGCGTCGCCACCAGCCCGACCAGCGATACCGGCTGCGGCCAAAGTCCTGCTTGGTGATGGCCTGCAGCGCCCGCCCGGCCGCGTCGGCGACCATCGGATCGGTGGCATCCAGAAGCTCGATGATGGTCTGTACGGCCACCGTGTCGCGTAGCTCGCCCAGCGCGTCGACGGTTGCCGCCAAGCGCTTGGGATCGCTGTGGCTGTCCAGCGCATCGCGCAGCCGAGCCCGCAGAGCCGAGAGCGCCTGGCTGGGTGGGAAGTTGCGCAGCGCCGCTGCCGCCGCCGCCCGCACCTCTTCGTCGCTGTCATAGAGGCTGTCGAACAGCGGCTCCAGGGCTGCTGATACGGGTATTTCGCTAAGAAGTTGAACGATAAAGAACCGCGCCCGCGTCGGCGTGTCCTTCTGCTTCAGGCGGGCAATAAGCGGCGCCACCGCCCGTCCGCCCATGCGCAGCACCAGGGACAGAAGCGGGCTGTGCAGCAGGCTGGCCTGCGCCGTCTGCTGATCGCCGATGGCGCTCTTGCTTTGACTGCGCAGCGGGCCGGGCAGAGCCGCGACCACCGCTTGCACTGCCGCCTCGTCGCCGGCCAGCAGGGCTTGCTGTGCCGCGTCATCGCCGCCGCTGGTCCGCTCGATCAGCGCGGCCCAGTCCTCGCGGGTCGGTGTCGCCTTCGCGTCTTTGCTGGCGTCTTTGCTGGCGTCCTTGCCGCTGTCCTTGCGCGCAGTCGGCGAGACCGACGAGCTAGGCGGCGACTTGCTAGAGCCCTTGCCGTGTTTGCCCGTCGTCTTGGGGCTGGCTTCGGTCTTTTCGGACTTTTCTGGCTTGCCGCTGACTGCTTGCGCCGTCGCTGGCAGAGGCGCAGACGGCTTGTTTGCCGCATCGCCCTTTTCGGCGGGCTGCGCCTTGTTCTGGGCTGCGGCTTTCTTTTCGCGATCGACGCGCAGCGGCACTGTGGGCTGTTCGCTGGCAGCCACTGGCACCGCTGGCTCGACGGTTGGCGCGGCCTTGACCTCTGCGGCAGGCGCTGCGCTGGGGGCGGTGCTGGGAGCGGCTGTCGTCGTCGTGGGCTCGGCTGTTGTCTGCGTCGCCGCAGGGACAGCAGGGGCTGGCGCGACCTGGCTGCGCGGTCGCCATGCGCTGGTCCCGGTGTCGCTGACCTCTTGCGGGCTGGCCCCATCGTCGAGATCGGCAATGCCACCCAGGCCGCCGGTCTTTGACTGCTGGACCAGGCGATGGAAGGCCTGGCCCACCTCGGACAAAAGAGGCTGAAGCTCAGCTGCCAGCGCATCGCCAAGCTCGCGCCCGTCGTCGTCGAGATACAGCAGCGCGACCGGACGACCACGCAAGAGGATCGGCAGCACTGCGCCGGAAATGGGCGGCCTGCGTCCCAAGGCGCGCAGCGGATCGTTTGTCACCGCCGGATCGCCCAGCATACCGACGTGCTGCTGCCGGCTCTTGGCGGCATGACGGAACACCGACGGGCGATCGAGCGGCACCGAGACGCGCCCGACAAGCTGACGATCCAGCCAGGTGTCTTCCAGGGCGACGCGGCCGAATGCCACTTCACCGTGGATGGTAAGGACACAGGCGAAACGGGCTCGGCTGCGGGCACCGCGGCACAGCGCTTCAAAGATGGCGTCACGATCGGCAGCGACGGCGACCAGCTCGCGCGCCGCTTCCAAGGACAGCGTGGCGCCGCTGCTTTCGTCCAGCGCAAGGGCAATGCGTGGGGCGGGTCGCGGCGGCTCTTCGCCGTCGAGCGCGTCGGGAGACTCGCTGCTCGGGGGCGGCTCGCTGAGCAGCTCGTCGGGGCGGGCACTGCTGATCGGCTCGCCGAGGCGACCGCTGTTGATCGGCTCGGGAATCGGCTCGGGGAGCGCAGCGACAGCCGGGGCAGGCGTCGCAGCCACCGTCGCAGCGACAGGAGGCTCCGAGCTCTCGGCAGCTGCTGGCTTAGCCACCAGGTTCAGCTCGGCAGTTGGCCTGGCCTTGGTGGACGCCTCGGCGGCCGGCTGCGGTTTTTCGACCACCACCGGGGCCTGCGGCTTGCTGGCGACTGGCGCGGCGGCTGGCTTGGCCACGGCCTTCTCGGGGACCGACGGAGCCGTCAGCTTGCCAGACACAGACGACGGAGCCACCGGCTTGCTGACCGCCGCAATCGCGGGCTTGCTGACCGGTGCAACAGCCGGCTTGCTGGCTGCGCCGGGCTGTGTGGTTGTGGCCGTCGCTGGGCGCGCGGGCACAGAAGTCGACGATGGGGCAGCCGGCGCCGCAGCAGCGGCTGCGGCAGGCTTGGCGCCGACCGCAGGCAGCGATTTTTGCGTTGGAGAGCCTGCTGGGCGGACCGCATCCTTGGTTGCGCCAGGGGCTGCGCTCGCCGTGGTGCCGGCGGTCGGCGCCGCCGCAGGGGCGGCCGTCTGCGTCGGTGCGGCGGGCTTTTGTTGCGCCGCTTGAGCCGTCGGCTGTGGCTGCCCTTTGTTTCGCTTCTTGCCACGTCGGCCGGACTCGCTGGGCGACTGGGTGCTGGCTGGCGCCGCTTTGGCCGCTGCGGGGGCTGCCGTCTTGGCGACGGGGGGTGTGGCCGCGGTTGCGGCACGTGGCGCGGCCTCGACCGGAAGCGCTGGAGCCGCCGGAAGCTCGGGAATCGGCGCCGGGCTGGCGACATCGCTGGCTGGCTCGATCTTGTTGGCGACCGACAGCCAGTCAGCGGCGGACACCGATTCCCACTCATCCATGCTGAGCTGATCGATGCCTGAATAGCTCGGGGCACTGCGGCTGGACCGCGGGGGCTCGTCGCTGCTTGCGCTTGCCACCGCCGCCGTCGGTTTGGTCACTGGAGCGACAGGCTTGTCAACAACGGGCGCGACGGGCGCACCGCTGGCTGCGGCCTCAGACGTCACGGCCACCTGGTGGGCAGCGGTGGCCGTCGGCTTGATGTCCGCCGCTGCCGTCGCTGGCAGAGCCTCAACAGTGGTTGCCGCAGGTGGCGGCGGCAGTGCTTCTGGTCCGCTTGCTGCAGCGGGTACCGTGAGCCGGGGCGCCTCGACTGCGACCGGCACCGCCATCGCTTCGGTTTTTTCCGCGGTCTGGGTCGTCGTCAGCGCCGGAACCGGCAGCGCTTCGGTCTTTTCGACGGGCGCCGCTATCGCCGTCTCAGGAATCGGCAGCGCTTCGGTCTTTTCCGTCGGCGAGACGGCCGTCGCGGCGGGAACCGGCAGCACGTCCGTCTTTTCCGTCGGTGAGACGGCCGCCGCCGGAACCGGCAGTGCTTCGGTCTTTTCCGTCGCTGCCGCTGGAACCGAGGGCAAGCTCGGTGCCGACAACCCGACGGCCAAGGCCTCACTGACCAGCAGCGCCGCGGTTGCCTCGCTCATGGGCGGGCCAGCCAAGCGCACTTCGCTGAGGCTGCCAAAGCGCGGAATCGGGTCGATCAAGCGGGCCGCTGGATACGCTCTGCCCTCATGGGCTTTTTGGCTGCGCTGCAGCAGACGGGCAAACCGCGTCGGCATGCCCTGGCCATAGACCTTCTCGATGGCTTCGTGCAGGCGGTATTCCAGAACCACCCACGGCTCGATGCGCTGGCGAATGACCAGCGCCAAGCTGTCGATGTCCGAGATGCTGCTGTCCACCGTGACCAGCACCTGCAGCACGCCGCCCGAGCGCAGCGTCGTCGGTACGGCGCGAAAGCGCTGCGCGACTTCGTGCGTAAAGACGTCCAAGACCTCGGGCAGGGGCTTGCCCATGGCGGCCAGGCCCGTCGGCTGCATGGGTAAGCTCGCCGCTTTGCCGACGTACGCGGCCAGCGTGTCTTCATCCAGCGCCTTGGTCTCAAGCAGGTTGCTGTCGAGCGCGCCACCTTGGATCACCTGCCGTTGCAGCGCATCGGCCATCTTGGCCGCCGAGACCACCCCATCCTGAACCAGCAGCGACGAAAGGCGAGAGCTCATGGCACACGCACCACATAAGTTCCAGCGACCCAGTCGTGCAGCGCACGCCGTTCGCGGTCAAAGCCAACCCACAGAAAACCAATGCTCACGGGCAGCGCCGAAAGCAGATACGCCCCCGTGCGCAGCAGGCTGCGTGCGATCGAAGGGCGCTCGCCGCGTGAGCTGATCACCATGATGCCAAGCAAGCGCTTGCCGGGGGTCTGACCCCGCAAGACATGAAAGCCGCAGAAATAGGCCACCGAAAGGCCGGCAGCGACGATCAATAGGACGGCTCCGGTTGTTCCGCCGTCGAGAAGCGTGGCCAGCAAGAGATCCGGGCTGAGCTCGGCCAGGCGCGGTACCGGCAGGCCCATGGTCAGGCAGAGCAGAAGGCCGATCGCCGCAGACAGCGGCAGCAGCAGCAGCAGATCGATCAGCGCTGCCGCCATTCGGCGCAGCGTCGATGCCGCTCGGAAATACAGGTCATCGACAACCGGGCCGCTGGTATGCGCGGCAGTCGGCGGCGTCATGGGCAGAGGGCCGCGAGCGATGGCATCCGAGCCGGCCACGTTCGATGGAGTCTGCGGGGGAGGGTGTTCGTACCCCTGGCTGGCCTGAGGCTCAGGGGGTACACGCGCGGGGGAGGCAAGGACTGCCATGGGATTACTTTATTAGCCCGTCACCCAAATCGCAATCGTTGTCACAAGGTTCCACGCGTTCTGTCCGGCCGTGTTGTTTGGCCGTGTTGTTTGGCCGTGTTGTTTGGCCGCGGTGTCGGGCAGAGGCGAGGAGCGCTGGGTGCCGGCTGCTCGCGGATTTTGTGATTGCGTTCAAATATGAACGTGTTCACAATTGAACTTGTTCGGATCGCTTCACGGTCACACGGCCCACAGAAGTGAAGTCAACGAAGGCGCGCGAGTGCCAACCAGCCCGAACCAAACAAAGCAAGGAAGAGAGCAGGCATCGACCATGGGCGTGCGAGAAGCCAACAAGCAAGACAAGCGCGAGCGGCTGAGCCGGGCCGCGCGGGAGCTGTTTTCGCAGCAGGGCTTCGACGCCACAACCATGCGCCAGATCGCTGAGCGGGCCGGCATCGGCGTCGGCACGATCTTTCTGTATGCCCGCGACAAGCAGGGCCTGCTTTTTCTGCTGTTTTCCGACGCGGTGCTCGATGTGCAGCGCCGCGCCTTTGAGTCGCTGCCCCAGGGGGACAAAGCGGGGATGCGCTCGCCGAGCCAGAGCGTGCTCCTAGAGCAGCTTGTCCATGTGTTTTCGAGCTTCTATCGCTATTACGAAAGCGATCGTCGGCTGTCGCGCCTGTTCATCAAAGAGCTGCTGTTTTTGGACAGCGATCCGGCGGGTCCCCAGCCCAACGCCCACGCGAATGCCAACGCATCGGGCGAGGCGGGGCAGCCGGGCCGGGCCGGGGCGTCGAACAGCAGGGTCAGCGACGCAGAAACCCATGTCGGCCTGACGCTGGAGTTCATCGGGCGTCTGTCCGGCTTGGTGCAGCAAGCGCAGGTGCGCGGCGAGCTTCGCGCTGACTTCGATCCACTTCTGGCGACGATGAATTTCTTTGCCACGTACTTTTTGACCTTGGTGGGACTGCTGGATCCCATTGCGGGGGCGCAGCAAGACGCAGAGCTGGCAACACAGCGACTGCGACTGGCGCTGCAGCTGCAAATTTCGGGGCTGCGCAGCGAGGCTGGGCCGGCTCTGTCGACGTCGCCGAGTGAAGCGCCGCGACGCCGCCGACCTGCCGCCCGCAGCGCCGCCGAACGCAAACGGAGGACGCGATGATGAGAGACCACTATGATGACTCGCTGACACTGCGCGACGCGGTCGCCGCATATTTTGCCGAAAACCACTTCGGTCCCGACGGAGGTTACAGCGACGCCTGGGTCAAGCTGAAGCTGGGCCCGCTGCGCCTGTTTATGCCCAACACCCCGGCGCGCGTGGCCGCCGTTCGCTTCCATGATCTGCATCACATCGTGACCGGCTATCGCACCGACTGGCGCGGCGAGTTCGAGATCAGCGCGTGGGAGCTTGCTGCCGGCTGCGGTCGCTTCTATGCGGCGTGGTGGCTGAACTTGGGCGCCCTAAACGCGGGCTTGCTGGTGTGTCCTCGTCGCACGCTACAGGCCTTTTTTCTGGGACGGCGCAGCCGCAGCCTGTATGGCGAGATGTACGATGCGACGCTGCTTGCAAAGACCGTACAGGATGCCCGCGCCGCTATGGGGCTTTCCCCCGACGGAAAAGCCGTGGGCAGCAAGCACGGCATGCTTGGGACGCTTGGCGATGTCGCGGTGCTGACGGCGTACTATCTGGCCAGCATTCCCGTGGCTCTTCTGACCTTGCTGGCGTCGATCTTTGTCTTTGTGCCGGTGGCGTTGCTGCAGACCGCAAGGCAGCCGGCCGGGGCCGCGGCTTCTGCGCAGCAGCACGACGGAGCAAATTCGGCACCCCCTGTCGCCACGTAGAGATCTCGGGTTTCCTTGAGGTTCTTTGGCCTTGTACACTGGCAAGGTCCCTCATCTGACCGAGTCGTTCTTGCCAGCCTGTAGCGGTCACGATGCGGGACGGGAACCGCATGCGCAAAAGGTACCTCAACATCCCTTTGAGCATTCGCTTTGCGTGGTTTACGGCCCTGCTCTTGGCGGGCCTGTCCGCAAGCCTGTTTCTATTGCTGTCTGTTGGCATCGAGCGCTCTGCCCGCAGTGATATGGAGGGCAGTGCTCTGTCGCTGGCCAGCTTGACGGTGCGGACCGCGCGGCCGTGGCTGGAAGCCAACGACGTCGGGCGCATGCAGGACTTTTTGACGGGGCTCAGCGAGCTAGCCGACGGCTTTGTCGTCATCCGCCGTCCCGACGGCAGCCCGGCCGCCGCCGTCCATGGCGAGCGCGCGACCGGCCCACTGCCGCCCCTTACAGATAAGCCCAGCGTCGAGTTTCGCAGCGACGCGGTGCGCGTCGATATGGCCATCCGTCTGCGCGATGGCACAAGCGGCCGCGTCACGCTGGGCCTGTCGCTGCAACGCTTGGCACGAGCGCGGCACGACATGAACATCGTCCTTTCCATCGTGCTGGGGGCGTTTCTTGTTCTGGGGGTGCTGAGCAGCCTGTTTGTGGCGCGCTGGCTGCTTCGCCCGCTGAACATCATGACCGTCGCCGCTCGTCGGATCGCACAAGGAGATCTAAGCCAGCAGCCCCTGGGGATGCATGGCCGCGACGAGATCGGCCAAATGGCAGAGGCCTTCGATCACATGCTGGATGTGCTGCGAGCGCTGGCCCAAGGCATGGACATGATGGGCCGCGGCGATCTGACCGCGCAGGTCGATGCCGAAGGCGAAGTCGCTCTGGCGTTCAATCGCATGTGCGAGCACCAGCGCTCGATCATCGGTCAGATTGCCGAAGCCGCGCTGAAGCTGGCCGGGGCGTCGACGCAGCTTTATGAGCTGGTGCAGCGGCAGGAAGAAGCCACGGCGCGGCAAGCGGCTGGCGTCGAAGAAGTCAGCCGCACGGTGCAGTCTCTTTTGGACAGCGCATCGAACATCGCCGAAGCCGCGCATGGGGTGTTCGATAACGCGCAGCGCACCCGCCAGACCACCGAGAGCATGGCGGGCCACGTGCTGTCGCTGACGAGCCACACCAACCGCATCGCCGAGCTCTTGGAAGTCATTCGCGACATCGCCGATCGCAGCGATCTTTTGGCGCTGAATGCATCGCTTGAAGCGACGCGGGCCGGGGAAGCCGGGCGGGCCTTTTCGTTGGTAGCCAGCGAGATGCGTCGCTTGGCCGAGCGGATCACAGCGTCGGTGCAGGACGTAAAGACGCTGCTGGTCGATATCCGCAGCGCCGGTACGTCCAGCGCCGTGTCCACCGACGAGAGCCGCAAGCTCGCGGAGTCGACGACGGATTCGGCGCATCACATCACAATGGTCACGCAGCAGCAGCGAACCGCGACCGGGCAGGTGCTTGAGAGCATGCGTGAGATCGGCAACATCCTGTCGGGCAGCGTCGGATCTTCACGCGAGAGCCGGGCATCCGTCGAGCTTTTGCGCAGCACCGCAGAGCAGTTCCGGTCGTTGGTGGGAACGTTCAAGACGGAAGGCCGGCGAGGCAGCAAATGAGTCCAGCGCAGAAACAGTTGCTGCAGCGCTTTCGCGCCAGTGCCGTCGAGCGCCTGCGACGGCTTGAGCAGCAGCTCACGGCACGAGCACGCAAAGACGCCAGCGCGGCACCGCTTATGGAGATCGCGCGCGAGCTGCACACTCTAAAGGGTGAGTCGCGCATGCTGGGCCTGCGCGCCGTCAGCAGCATTGTGCATCGCGCCGAAAACGCGCTGGAGCAAGCCAGCCACGGCCTCGCGGACGAAGCTGGACCGACGTATGAGCTGGTGGGGCAAGCGCTGGACTTGACGGCTCGCGTGCTGCAGGACGACCCCGGCGGCGATGCCGAGTATGCGCAAGCCCTGCAGAGCGCACAGCAGGTGCTGCAGAACGCTGAGGCTGCTCTGAGCTCGCAAGCCGCTGCGCCAGAGGCGGCACCGCCTGCAGGAAAGGCGGCACCGCCACGGCCGCAGTCATCTGCGCAAGCAGCGACGGTGGCTGCGCCGCTTCCGGCCTTGACCGCATCGTCTCAGCCTGTGGCCACGACGCCAAGCAGCGCAGCAGCGGATGCCGGTCGCGGCCAGGATCCCGCTGCCCACCCAACAGGCAGCAAGGACGAGAGCCGCGCCGCCCCCCAAGAGAGCAGCGAATCACCGCAGCAGCGAGAGCGCTGGGTACAGGTCAAAGCCGACCGCATCGACACGTTGTGCGGGACCATCGCCGAGCTCTCGGCCGGTCTGCGTGCGCTGCGCATGCAAGCCCGCCGCGTCGTGCATGGAACGCAAAAAGCCATGGATGGCGGCTCGTCTGTTCCTCAGCAGACGTTTCTGGCCCCCGTCCGCAGCCTCAATCTGGGGCAGGAACGCTTTACGCAGCCTTCGACGGTGGATGGGGATCGGCCGGACACGCGAGCGCTCAGCTCGGAGGCGCGATCCCTGCTCGAAGACTTCGAGCGCCTGCAGAGCCTCTTGGACGGCATCGAGAGCTCGGCCTGGGCGCTGCGCTTGGTGCAGATCGAGCCTTCGCTGCACGACTTGGCGGCGCATGCCAAAGATCTGGCGCAGGCATCGAACAAGCGGGTGCGCGTCAGCGTGCAGGCCGGCAGCGTCGAGATCGAGCGGCCCGTCCTCGACACGATCTGGGAACCACTTCTGCACATCTTGCGCAACGCGATCGATCACGGCATCGAGTCGCCCGAGGAACGCGAGGCGCAAGGCAAACCCACCGAGGCGATGCTGACCATTCATGCCGAGTCCGCCGGCCCCGTGGTCATGCTGACGGTGACCGACGACGGTCGGGGCATTGCCCGCGAAGATGTCCGGCGCGCTGCCATCCTGCGAGGCCTTTTGCCCGCCAACCATCCGCCGCTGTCCGAGCAGCAAGCGTTCGAGCTGCTTTTCCAGCACGGCTTTTCAACGCGTAGCGCGATCAGCGAGCTATCAGGTCGCGGCGTTGGCCTAGACATCGTACGCAGTCGGGTGCAGCGCGTCGGTGGAACGGTCTTGCTGAGCAGTCAGGAGGGCCAGGGGACGCGGCTTCTGATGAAGCTGCCCGTGCGCATCAGCAAAGAGCGCGCCCTGGTGTTGTCGATTGCCGGGACGCTGTTCGCGCTGCCCTCGCGCGCCATCATCGAGATGCAGCGCCTGCAAGATCAAGACATCCGTCCCGTCGCTGGAGGGCGTGCCCTATGGTCGCGGTATGGCGTGGTGCCGCTGCGCTCGCTGGCCCAGACCTTGGGCTTTGCTGAGCCGCAGGATGAGCCACACGCTCTGCTTGTGAGCTTGAGCGATCATCAGCTGTGGGCGTTTTCCGCCGCCCGCATCCTCGGCGAGTTCGAGCTTTTGCGTCAGCCCTGCGATCCGCTGATGACGCAGATCGCACCAGCCACCGCCTCGGCTGTTTTGGACGACGGTCGCTTGGTGCTTTGGCTAGCGCCCGCGGACTTGGTCAAGCTGGCCGAGGATCGCTTGCAGACTGGCGAGCAGGCTCGCCCACAAAAAGAACGAGCCCGGCATCGCGTACTGATCGTCGATGACTCGGCGGTGATTCGCGCGCTGATGGCGCAGGTGCTGTCGACCAGCGGCTATGAAGTGACCACAGCGGCCAACGGCAACGAAGGCTTGGCCGCGCTCGAACGAAGCACGTTTTCCGCGGTGCTTCTCGACGTCGATATGCCGCAGCTAGACGGCTTTGGACTGCTTGAACGCTTGCGGCCCCGCTGGCCTGGTCTGCCGGTCGCGATGTTCACCAGCAACACCTCGCAAGATCACCGGCAGCGCGCCAGCATGCTGGGCGCCAACGCCTACATCGTAAAGTCCGAGTTTGATGAGGGTCTCTTGGTCGGCACGGTCTCGCGGCTGATCGGAGGCGCGCGGTGAAGCTGCTCTTGGTCGCCATTGCGGCCGAGTCGGCGCAGCGCAGTCACGAGCTGCGTCGGCTTCTGGAAGCCGACAGCGATATCAAAGTGGTGGCCGAGCTTCGCGACCCGCACCAAGCGTTGGGTGCTGTCTTGCAACACTCCCCCGACTTGCTGCTGCTGAGCAGCGCGCTGCTCAACAGCGGTGGACTCGACGCCATCGAGCTGATCATGGCCGAGCGTCCGACGGGAATTTTGCTCATCGAAGAGCGCAGCATCACACCCGATGAGCAGAGCGTGCAGCGCGCGATTCGCCGCGGTGTCCTGCAGCGCGAGTTCCTGCCGACCCGCATCGACGCCGAGTTCGCCGGGCATCTGCGCACCGTGGTCCGCCGCCTGGCTCGCGTGCGCGTCGTGCGCCACATCTTGGGTCGCACAAATGGGGCAGGACAGACGCCCCATCGTGTGCCCTCTGAGGTCAGCGATGGTCGCGGGCGCTTTCCAGATAGCGTGGCACTGACGCCCATCCCGCGCCGCGTCGAGCTGCCGACGGCCACAGCCGGAAAACCACGGGCCGAGGTGGCGCGTCGAACAGGCCAGCAGATCGCGCTGGTGGCGATCGGTGCCTCGATCGGTGGGCCCAATATTCTGGCCGATATCCTGCGTCCGCTGTCGCCTGCGTTCACGGCGGCTATCGCCATCGTGCAGCACTTGCCTTCGGGCTTTGCTCGGCCCTTTGCCGACTATCTGAATTCGCACACCAACCTGCCGGTTCACGTCGTAGATCAGTCACAGCCTGTGCGTCCCGGCTGCGTCTATCTTGCCGCCGATGATGGGCACTTGATCTCTCCTCGCCGTGGCGTCTTGGCCCCTGATGCGGGGCCGCCGATATGTGGTCATCGACCGTCGGTAGACCGGCTGTTTCTTTCGGTGGCCAAGAGCTATGGCGAAAGTGCCATCGGCGTCATCCTGACCGGCCTTGGCAACGACGGCAGCGAAGGCCTGATGGCCATGCGTCAGGGCGGCGCTGTCACCATTGCGCAAGACGCAGAGACCACCACCGTTGACGGCATGCCCCGCGTCGCCCGCGAGAGCGGAGCGGCCGAGTACTGGCTGACCCCAACCGAGATCAGTGAAGCGCTGCTCTTGTTCTGCAGCAGTGCGGTCCCGCGCAGTGGAGGCTCGCGATGAGCAGCCAGAATCCCAGCGCTCTGCGCGTGATTTCCAGTTGGACCGGCATCGATCTCAGCCAGCGCGGTCCCGAGATCCTGCGCTGGCTGGAAGAGCGCGCCATGGCGCTTGGTTACTCGTCGGCGCTGGCCTATGCCGAGGCGGTGGCCGGCAGCGATACCGAAGAAGCCGCGCAGCTTTTGGATCACGTTGCGGTGCAGTATTCGTGGCTGTATCGCGATCCTCAGCAGCTTGAGGTGATCGGCGATCTGATTCGCGAGCGCCCCATGGGCAGCCCACCGCTTGAGATCTGGGTCCCGGCCTGCGCCAACGGTGAAGACGCGTACTCGATCGCTATGTTGGCGCACTTGGCCCAGCGCAGCGTGCGCGTGCTGGCGACGGACATCAACCCGCACGCGGTGCAGCAGGCATATCAAGGCCGCTTTCCCGCCGATGCCGCGCGTCGCTTGCCGTCGTCGATGCAGGCCTTTTTAGAGCCGGTTTCCGACGGTCTGCGGATCGCCAACACGCTGCGGTCGAGCATCCTGTTTGATGTTCACAACCTGCTTTCGCCGCCGCCGATGCCGACGCTGTCCGACGGCTGGCCGCTGATCTTGTGCCGCAATGTGCTGATGTACTTCATGCCTGAAGCGGCACAGGCGACGCTGCATCGCTTGGCGCAAGCGCTGGAACCGGGCGGCTATCTGTTGCTTGGCGCAGGCGAGTTCCAGTTCGAACCGGACGAGCTAGAACGAGTGCGCATCGGCGAGCGCTGGGCGCATGTGCGTCCGCGTCATGCCGCGATTTCCAACCGCGCGGTGACACCGCCTTTGGCTGCGCGCTCGGTGCCACCCAAGCTTGGCCTGCCATCGCCGTCGCGTCGCCCAACGCCGCCGCTTCCCAGCAGTTTTCCGACGGGCGCTGGGCAAATCAAGCGCATCTCATCGCCCACGATCCCGGTCTTGTCGGCGAGCACGGGCAGCAGTCCCAGCAAGGGCAGCAGCCCCAGCAAGGGCAGTCACAGCAATCAGACGCCAGGTGGTCTTAGCGGCAGTGGCAGCGGGCTTTTGTGGGGCTTTGGCGGACGCGATGCCGCCGAAGACACAGGGCCACGCGCCGCGGCACGCAGCGGTTCATACGTCCCGATTGTGTCTGCACCGCTGCCGTCTTCGCCCTCGTCGACGACTCGGCCCGAGCTGCGGCGGGCCGCCCAGCTTCTTGCCGCGGGAGACGCCGACGGAGCGCTCTCGGCGCTGGCCCCCGTCTTGAGCAGCACCGATCCTTCGGCTCATTCCGACGAGCTATTGTTGCTGGTTGGCATGAGCGAGTACATGCGCGGTCAGCCCGAGCGGGCGATTCCGGCGTTAAACCGCGCGCTCTTTGTGTCGCCCGATCTGTGGCCCGCGGCGCTGTACCTGGCGCTCTGCCATCAAGCGATGGACAATGCCAGCGAGGCGCAGCTTGCGTATGAGCGAGTCATCGCACTGCGGGGGCGTCGTCGACGGGACTCGGGCCCGATTGTGACGATGCTGAACCTCGACTCGCTGCGCTCTGAGCTATTCGCGCTGGCCGAAAGACAGGCTCGTGCCGGTCAGAGCAGCGACGGTCTTCGCCCCATTTCCCGCACACCCCGAGATTCAACCCCCGGCAAACGAAGCTGAGGTCGCCGTATGTCTTTGCCCAAGCACCACATTGTCGTCGTCGACGACAGCGAATTCTGCCGCGAAGTGGCACGTCTGAACTTGGAAGAAGCCGGCTTTGAGGTCACCACCCTCTCTAGCCCCATCGGCTTCAGCCAGAAGCTGATGCAGTCGCAGCCCAGCCTGGCCTTGGTCGATTTTTCGATGCCTGGCCTAAAAGGCGATCAGCTGATCCAGATCGCGCAGCGGGCCATGAAGGGCAGCATCTGTCCCGTCGTGTTGTTTTCCGATCAGCCCGAGCGCACGCTGGCCCAGATCGCCAAGAGCTGCGGTGCCGACGGTTACATCTGCAAGTCCGACGACTGGCCAGGCATCGTGCGATCCATTCAGGCGTTTATCACGCGGGCTCGCGCCGCCAAGCACTAGGCTCCATGCAGCACGTCATCCCATTTCGTTGCCAAACGCAGTGGTACGCCGTCGACGCCAGCCTGGTGGAACAGATCCTGGGCGCGCAGAACTGGATGCCAGTGCCCGGTGCGCCGCCGATGTTTCCGGGCGTCATGGCGTGGCGGGGTCGCGCGACCGCGGTGCTGGATCTTTTGCACCTGCCGCAGGAGCTCGTTGGGGAACCTCTTGCGCAGAAAGAAAGCCAGCCGCCGCGCACGCTGGTCGCCCACACGGACGGCTGCACCCTGGGCATTCCCGCCGATGAAGTGCGCGAGGCGCTGCCCGTCGAAAACCTGCAGCTTCTTCCCCTGCGCCTAAGCCGCGTTCGCTTTGCCCAAAGCGAGTTCGAACTCGGTGGCCAGATCGCGGTCCTATTGGACCTGTCCGCCCTGGTGCGAAGCGTGATCGAAACGAGCGCTGCGGATCGTCCGCGATGAAAGGGGACGACCCGCGCGGCGTCGCTGCCGACCTGGGTGGCGCCTTCTTCATGATCCAAGGGATACACCTGCGCTGGGGCTTGCCGACGCAGCGCATCCTGCGCATCGCCAGCGAGGGCGAGCCCGAGCTGCCACCCAGCCTGCCCTTGCCCGCTGAGTTTTTGCCGTTTGACGACAGCTCGCTGGGGCGCTGGACCCTGATCCTCGATACGCGGGACGGACCGCGCGCCGTCTTGGTCTCGCGCTTTTTAGAGCTGGTTCCGGCCGACCAAGTGAACCTGCAGCCGCTGCCCGCGCTCTGCCAGCGTGAGCGCACGTCTGAGCCGTCGAACACAGCCCGCGTCACGCACATTGCGCTGGCCCAGACCGGCGACGATGTGTTGTTCCTGCTGATCGACCCGCTGAGCTAGCCGTTGAGCGGGCCGCGGACTCAAGGACCGACCACGCAGCGCGGACCCGGCGCGCAGTGATGGCTGCGCTCGACAGCTGCGGGTCCTGAGCTGCTGGATCGATCCATCACCGTTCCTTCCTGGCCAGGCTTGGCTTCGGCCGCCTTGACGCAGCTGCGAACGTCCCCACTGCAACGCAGTGCGTCGTGATCGGGACCCCGATTCGGGCAATTCAATTCACATAAATTCCATCGCACAATGCTGTCGGTAGAGCCTGGCACATAGCGTGCTTATTCCTCGAAATCGCTTGGTTTTTTGTCGCGTTTACGCTCTTGTGTGGCCCTGCTTTGAGGAGGGTGTTCGATGCGATCCGTGAGCACCAACACAGATCACGCAGCCCAGTGTGCTTCTCGCCGTGGGTTGCGGCGTGAGGCGACGCGACAGCTTGTGGGCCTGCTCTCGCTGGGCGCTGGAATGGCGCTGCTCGGCTGCACGCCGAATCTCGCCCCCGAAAGTGAAGAGCTCGACGATGTCCATCCGCAGACGATGTTTGACCGATTGGTCAAAAAAGATCTCGTCCGCGACTGTGGCGTCTGCCATGCCATCGCGCAGGGCTCGGTGATGCCGTTTCTGACGATGGGCCAGGAATACCAGGCCATCACCGCGTACAAAGGCGGCGCGTTCTTGACCGACCCCGTCATTCAAAGCCTGCTCCTGCAAAAAGGGCAGCACGCCGGTCCGCCGCTTGCGCCCGTGCAGGCCGATGCCGTCAAAGCGTGGCTGGAAGCGGAAGTCGCGACGCGCCCCGGCATGAACAAGTCGGGCCTGATGCCGACGGTGCCGCTGCAAGATGGCGAGTTCAATATGAGCTTCGAGACGATTGCGCCCGTGCTCGATCCGCTGGCCAATCTGACGTTTTCGCTGAAGGAAGAGGGCAATCGCATCTTCCGCGTCTCGCAGCTAAAGCTAACCGCCGGGCCAGGCACCGGCATTCGCTTGAAGCATCCGCGCTTTTATTTCCTGAGCGCCAAGGGCACATCACTGGACCCGGCAGATACGCTGGTCAGCGTTGATCTGACCGTCGCCGCCGGCAAGACAGCGACGGTGGGCGGCGGAACGGTGCTTCTGACCCAGGCGCCGGAAACCAATCGTGCCCGCATCGGCATCGCGTTTGAGCTTCTGGAACGGGTGAACCCAATGGGCATGATGGAGCTCAAGTGCAAGGCCTTTAACCTGTTCAACCCGCCCGTGAAGAACGAGCTTCAGCCGTGCGCGCAGAGCTGCCACGCTCCGGGTCGCAACAACACCGCAAACGGCGCCTTCAACATGGAAGCCTCGCTGTCTAGCGACGAAAAAACGCTGCAGCAGTTCTGTCTGAACACGCTCGGTCGCGTCGATCGGGCGGCACCGCGCAACAGCATCTTGATCAAGCAGATCACCCCGGCGGCCCAAGGCGGCACGCCGAACCATCCGTACAAACAGGGCGACGCCAACGCGCTTGCGCGCTTTACCAACGCCGTCGACGCGTGGGCCAAGGGCGAAAAGTAAACGCGCCTTTGCACGCTGGAGGAGTCATGCGAACGAGAACGGGACTGATGCTTTCTTGGGCTTTGGCCTCGACCGCCCTGGGTGCGTGCGCAGGTGGCGCGCAGTCTGGCGGCAAGCCAGTTGACCCCAACGGCAACACCATGCAGCCGGCCGTCGTGACGCGCGTTGATTACGAAGAAGCGCTGCGCTCGGCCGCGATCAAGCTGACCGGCAACTACCCATCGCTGGCCGAGATCAAACAGGTGCGCGACGCGGCCGAGAGCATGCGCCAGGCCGAATACGAGAAGCTCGTCGACGATTACATGTCGCGGCCCAGCTTTGGCGCCCAGGTCATCGACTTCTTCCGCGACACCTTCAAGATGGGCGGCAGCGACAACCGCGGCGGGACGATGGTCAACTTCGACTACGCCCCGACGTATGCCGCGTCGCTGGTGGTGGACGAAAAGCCGTTCACCGACATCGTCACTGCGACCCGCGACACCTGCCAAACATTTGATGGCAAGACCGGCAAGTTCAGCCCGGCCAACTGCCCCAACCAAAGCGCCGTCGGTGTGCTGACCGACGCGGGTGTGCAAGCGCAGTTCTTTTCATCGATGGCGTTCCGCCGCGTGCGCTGGGTGCAAGAGACCTTCATTTGTCGCAAGTTCCCCGCCGAGACCTCGGGCGCACCGCAGCCGCGTCCGGGCGGCAGCTATACCTCGCCTTGGGACTACAACTCGATCACCGGCAAGCAGAACAAGAAAGATGCGCGCATCGACTTCCAAGACGACAAGTCGATCGTCTGCGCCAACTGCCACACGACGATGAACCACATCGCGCCGCTGTTCGCGCGCTTTGGCGCAAATGGCGCGCTGAATATGCAGATCGTCGTCAAGGTGCCGATCCCCAACGAGCCAAACGCTGCACCGATTGACTGGCTGCCCAATGGCGAGATGACGGCCTGGCGCGTCGGCAAGCCCGTCGCTGATCTGCCGGCCTTGGGCGCAGCCATCGCCAGCGATCCCGAGTTCGGCAAGTGCATCGCCAGCCGCGTGTGGAACTGGGCCATGTCGCGACCCGACGTGGTTGAAGACGGTGCGCTTTTGACCGACGACATGGCGAACAAGCTTCTTGTCGACCTAAAGAGCAGCAACTGGAACGTCAAGAAGCTGGTCCGCAAGGCCTTCACCAGCGACAGCTTTGTTCGCTACTAGAGCGCAGCGAGGAGAACCCATCATGGCCAAGAACTTTCTGCTCCCCAGCATGGGCCTGGGCCTGGCTGCGACGCTTGCGCTGGCCAGCTGTGACAGCGCCCAAATCGATCTGCCCGTCGACCCGCAGCTTCTGACCCAGCAAGAGCGTGGTCCAGACTATGGACTCGATCACGACGACATCCTCGACAACGTCGGCGACATCTTCAAAGACGGGCGCCAGCTGACGGCGGCCGAGGGCGAAAAGCTGCACTCGTGCGGCAAGCTGCGGTTCGAGACGTTTTCGCGCATCCTGCGCAGCCGCGGCCTGAACTTGGACAACACCAACGCTGGCAGCGTCGGTGCGCTGGTCCGCAGAGCGCAGCCGGTGTGGGGCGTCGCCAACTTCTTCGCTCGCATCCCCGAAGCGACGCGCAACAGCACCAGCAGCCTCGTCAGCTTGGAAGACGTCATGATCGCCATGGCCGAAGAGCTGATCACCACCACCAACCCCGAAGGCGTGTGGATGAGCGGAGCCTGCCAGGGCGCCAAGCTCTTCGACGGAAAGACCTGCAACCGCGACGGTCTTGCCTGCCTGGTCGGCGCCACTCCTACCGACCGCCAAGTGGATCTTTGCAACAACATGACCAGCGACACCGCTGCCGGTGTGGCGGACGAACTGACGCGGAAGCGCTTGGCGATTGCGGCCATCGCTGGCGTTGCGTTCCTTTGCGACTAAAGAGGGCCTAGCCATGACACAGAATCGAGACATCGGCCTCCGCGGGACCTCGCGCCGCGACTTTATCCGCGGCGTGTTCGCTGCCAGCGCAGCCCTTGGCCTGGGCCCCCTGCGCGCCATGGACATGCTGGAAAAAATGGGCGGCAGCGCACTCGCCGATCAGGCCAAGCCCAACTACATGGTCAACATCGTCCTTGGCACGGGCGCTCTGTCCCGCGCCACGGTCATCTGGCCGGTGCGCCAGGTCATCGAACAGAACGATCCGCAGTACGCCATCGACGGCCCCGTCGATTCACGCTTTCGGAAGGCCAACCTGAAGAACGGCCGCACGCTGTACAACCGCGTTGTCGATGGCAAGCCGGTCTTTGAAGGCAAGCCATGGACGGTGTTTGTTGCCGGCAGCAGCCAAGCACACTCGACCTTCCAGACCTTCAATGGCAACACCGTGCAGATCACGCAGGGCGGCAACGCCAACCTGTTTGCCGCCTCGGCAGCGATTCAAAGTGCGCTGCACGCACTGATCCCTGCGATCGGCGTTCAGCGCGGTGGGCAGAACCCGGTCTTTGCGCCGGCTCCTCCCGGTGCGCCGTCGCCGTCGAACGTGCCCGATGGGCGAGCCATGGTCGGCCTGTTTTCCAGCTCGGCTTCAACGCTGATGACGCGCTTGGCTCCCGACAACAACCGTGCGCTGTTCCAGCAGTACTACGCGGCGTTCTTGGGTCTGGCCAAGTGGGCCAAGCACCCAGCGTACGATCGCGTCCGCGGCGATGTGCGCACGGCGATGAACTTGGTCGTCAAGAACCTGGCCAACGAGCTTCAGGTCAAGCCGGGACAAGTCCAGCAGTGGGGCGGCTCGATCGCGCAGACCGACGATCGCCTGCGTGCCATCACCGAGGTGCTGATCGTCACCGCCAACGCGTTCCGCCTGGGCTTGACGGCGCAGGTTACGCTGCCGGCGTTCAACGACGATCCACACGGTGCCTTTGCCGGCAACCCGACCGAGCTTTTCGATGGCTTCGCGCGCAGCCTGGTGTCCTTCCAGAACGAGCTAGACAACACGCAAGATCCGGTGATGACCAGCAAGCGTGTGGGCGATCGTTCGGTGATGACGCTGTCCGGTGACACCACCAAAGATCCCTTCCAGCGCAGCGGCTGGCCCGACGGGACACCGGGAGGCATGAACCTGCTGTTCGTGCAGGGCAACGGCCTGATCCCGCACGGCTGGTTCGGTGATGTCAGCCCCAACGGGCGCACCAACTGGGATCCGACGACGGGTCAGAACAACGGCAACGTCCCCACCGCCGACTGCACCAGCGCCGCCTGCGCGGCCGTGCTCTATGCCGTGTCGGGTGGCAGCAAAGACGCCGTGCGGCAGTTCTATAACGGTCCGCTCGACGGAGTGATCAACGCCAACCTGACTGGGTAGCCTGCCGCGCTTCCTGGGCGCGTCCCTTCCGTCTCTGCTCGCTTCGTCTTCCCGCTCGCTGCCTTCCACGTTTTGCACACAGCGCTTCGGCTTTCGCGCAGACGCCGCGTCTGCGATACAGTGCGTGGCCATGAAACACGCTGCGTTGTTGCTGTTGTGTCTGCTCGATGTCTTTCCAAGCTGTGGCAAGCGTTCGCGCCCGCTGCCGCCGCCTGTTTCGCAAGGCACGCCGCAGAGCCCGCGTCGCGTCGAGGTGCAGGTGTCAAACCAGGGCTTTGTGCCCAGCACGATTACCGGGGCCCGCGGCGAGTCGCTCAAGCTCGTGTTTCGCTATGACCCGTCGGCGGGCGAGTGCGGGCGCGAGGTCGTCTTGCCTTCGCAGAGCCTGCGCGTGACGCTCACCGAAAAAGAGCCGGTCGAGATCGCGCTGACCTTGCCCGAAGGCAGCGGCACCGTGCAGTTCACCTGCGGCATGAACATGCTGCAGGGCCGCATCGTGGTGCAGTAAGCGTCTGCGTAGGAAGGCCCCGTTTGCGCGCCTTTTCGCCGGCCTTTTTTCGACCGCGTTCAGGGCGCGGCCAGTCGGCCTTAAATGGCGGCGATTTCGGCCGCTTCTCCCTCGGGAGAAAGCTTGACAGCGCGGGCCTTTACAGGTCTGCTCATGATCTATGTCGGCGAGGACCTATTTGCGTGCAAGGCTGCCCATGGTGCGCTGGGCGATTCTGATCGCAGCGCTGCTTTTTGGCTCGGGATCCGCGGTGGCCAACCCGGTTTTGGTCGTCGGATTTCAGGAAGAAGGCCGCCCGAGCGTCAAGGCGCGCCACGCGGTCATGCAGTTTCTGCAGCGCATGGGAGAAGACGTCGTCACCGTCTCATTGGCCCCGCCAGAGCAGGCCTGCAACCAGACCGACTGCCTGCTGCGCTTGGCGGATCGCTATCAGGCCGCGCGCTTGGTCGGCGGCGAGATCACCCCGAACGACACGAACTATCGCATCTTGGTGTGGATCTTCGATCGTGTGACGCAGCAGCCCAGCACGACCGAGGCGCGCTGCAGCGAATGCACCAGCGATCAGCTTTACGACACGGCGGCGCGCACCGCGGGGCAGCTTTTGGAAGCAGGTCAGACGGCGGCTGTGGCGGCTGCCCCTGGTCCAAGCAGCGTCCCCGTCGCATCCCCCAGCCCAGCCGCAGCCCAGGGCAGCGATTCGGGCTGTCGCCGGGCTGAATACGGATTTTCCCGCGGAATTGCCATCGGCGCGCTGGCTGCACTGACGGGTGCGACGCTGACTACGGGCTTTGCTTTCTTGGGTCTAAATGGCCGCTCCTATGCCCAGCGCACCGACGGAGGAAACGACATCACCCTGGACTTCATGCAGCACTATCGCTGGAGTCTGGGGCTAAGCGCCATCCCGGCGGCCGCGACGCTGGCGGCCGCGCTGCCCTGGCGCGACATCCTGTCCGCATCGCGTCCCGGCAGCAGCAAGCCGCGCTGTCAGGACGCGCCCAAAGGTCGCTGGAGCTTCCGCCGTGGCATCGCCATCGGCAGCCTGGGCGCACTGACCGTCGCAGGCCTGGCCAGCAGCATTGCGCTTACGGCGGTGAGCGGCAGCGTATACGCCTACAACAACGACGGATCGCCGGTCACGTACAGCCTGCGTGCTCACTACTCTGCCGGCTATGCCCTGACGGCGGTGATGGCGGCCGGACTCGGCCTTAGCATCGCCATTCCCTGACGCTGCTTCTTGGCTGCAGCGTTGGTCTAACCGGCTCTCTTCGTGCTCTTGTCTCGCCTGATGAGGACTTGGCCCATGTCGCGCAAACTGCCCTTTACGCTCTCGCTTCTTTCCTGCGTCGCGCTCGGCTCGGCGGCCTGCGAAAAAGGCGGCACCTTCGATCCCTTGGAAAACGTGCCCACCGGCAGCATGACCTCGACGCCGACCCCGACGTATGAGCTGCCCAAGTGCGACGACGCGACCCCCAAGCTGCCCTGCAAGATCGATGTGGCCGACCTGAGCTTTGACCTGTCCTGCACCAACGTCACGACGACGAGCGGCATGACCTGGCAGAACCCAGGCAGCCGACGCGATCAGCTTCAGTTTGGCACCAACGAGACCGCCCAGATCAGCTCTCAGACCTGCAGCACGGCGGCGATCAAGGACTGCACGGCGACGATCAAGAACCTGCCGGGCGCCTGGAACGCGCTGCCGAGCACGGCGCGAGTGCGCTTGACGTTTAACCAGCGGTACGTGTTCAGCGACGATCTTTTGCTGAACATGGACGTGCCGCCCAAGATCGACGCCAGCAAGCTGGTCCAGGGAGTGCCGCAGGTCGGTGGCCGCGATCTGGCGACGTTCACCGGCTCGCGTCGGGACGGCAGCAACCCCGAGCTTCACACCACCAGCGTGTGGTTTGCGCCCTCGACGATGCGGCCGCTTAGCTTCACCGTGCGCTCGCGCTGCTATCGCTCGTTCGAGGCCAACGCGTTCTGGTACATCGAAAAGATGACCGCCGAGGCTCTGCCGGCTTTACCCTAAAGTCCGCGCCTTGGCTCGCCTATGCCGACCACGGGACCCTCTATACGCCGTGCTGCGCCGGCTCCGCCGTTTGACATCGGCGAGACCGTGGCGCAGCGCTATCGCGTCGAGAGCCTGCTTTCCGAAGACGCGCTGGGTTATACGTACACGGTCAGCGAGATTGTCAGCGCAGGCGAAGCCAACCACGCGCTGCGTGTGCTGCGCTTGCTGCGGGCTCGAATGGGTACGCTGGGCGTCAAGCTGCCCGACGAGGCGCTTTCCACCTGGCGCAGCCAGCTAGAAAAAGCCCGCGACTTTCGCCACGCCAACATCCCGACCATCGAAGAGATGTGTTTCGGTGACGAGCACGGGCGAGTCTTTCTGGTGCGCACGGCGATCGAGCTAGAAGGCCAGCCGCTGTCGGCGCTGCTTTCGGCCCGACCCACCGGCTTGTCCGAAGCCGAAGCGGTGCGGCTGCTCGCCGGAATCGCCGAGGTCGTCGAGGCTGCGCATCAGCACGGCATCTTGCATCTGTCGCTTTCGCCCAGTCGCATCTTTGTCGTGCCAAGCGGCGAGTCGATCGCGGTGCGCGTCGCTGACTTCGCGCTGCTGCCGCCGGCCTTGGCACCGCAGTTTGGCGAGGCGGGTTATCTGACGCCCGAGCAGGTCGAAGGTCAGCCTTGTGATCGTCGCAGCGACCAGTTTGCGCTGGCCGTCATTCTGTACGAGATGCTGTCGAGCCAGCCGGCCTTCATCGGTGCGCCCGACGAAGATCGGCAAGTGACCTTGAGCCGCGTGCTGCACGAAGATCCGCTGCCCTTGGCCTTGTCGCGGCCCTTGGAACAGGCGCTGGCGCGGGCTCTTTCGCGCTCGCGGGCCGTGCGCTTTCCCAACCTTCACGACTTCGTGCGGGCGCTTGGTATCGACGGTGTTGCTTGGTCTTTGGTGTTTCCGCCGGGATCCAGCAAGAGCCCGCCGCTGCGCCCGGTGCGCCAGGCTCTGTGGCAGCCTGTGCTGCTGGGGGCGGCCGTCGCCTCGCTGGCCATTTTTGCCATCTGGGGCGTGGCCTCGCGCTTGGGCTCAAGTACATCGTCGCCCGCGCAGGCGACCGATGGCAGCGTCGATGTGGATCCGGGCGGGCCGGGAAACCCAGGCTTGCTTTCGCCCACGGTCTCGTCGGGTCGCGCCGATGCCGCAGGCGAGCCGACCCTTGGTGCGCTTCCGTCGGCGCAAGCGCTCTCTGATGCAAGTACGGCAGGTGGTGTAGAAAACGGCAGCGCGGTTCTTCCGCCAAGCACGGCTCGGGCCGATGGCGGCGGCGCCTTGGGTCAAGGCACCGTCGCTGGAAAGCCACCGCTTCCCGTGTCGCGTCTCGATATGAGCGCCGGGGCTCTGCGTCCGACGGGAACCCCCCTGGGCACTGGCGCAGGCGGTCCCGGCAACGCGACGCCCGTGACGCGCCCGACGGCATCGGGATACGAGATCGACATCACCACCCTCGACGGAAAGCCCATCACAGCCAGCATCAAGGCGCCCATCCTGCACTGCATTCGGCTGATCCGCCCGGTGACGCCGTTTCGTCTGATCCTGCAGGACATCGGCGGCCGGCTGTATGTGGCCGACCAGTCGCCGCCCAACGAGCTCAAACAAAGCACCGACTTTCGCGATTGCTTGAAGACGGATTTCCACGGCAAGATAGACGCTAAAGAACTGTCATTAAAAGGCTTTCTCAGGCCTAAGACCTCCCAATGAGGCCCTCTATCACTTCATGGCATCGTCGTGCAGTTCGCGGGCTGTCCGCTTCCCTTCTGCTGGGTTCGCTGAGTATTTCTGGCTGCTATGCCGAAGAGCTGGCCGAGCTGCGCGAAAAGGTCGAGCGCCTGCAAGCCTGCAATAGCTGCGCGCAAAACCAACTGACGCAGGGCTTGGCGCTGGCGCTGTGCAGTCCGCCGGTACGCCAGCTGATCGACGATGTCACCGCCGTCTGTCGGCGCGAAGACATCTGCCTGGACCAAAAGATCAGCACGCTGGTGGGCGACGCCGATCCGACGCACACCGGCCGCTTCATCACGCTGATGCGACAGCAGCGTCACGCGGTGTTGTTCTTTGCCCCCAACGACACGCTGATCGGAGGCCCGCAGGGGCTCTATGCCAAGCGCATGCAGCGCGTGGCTTTGCCGCAGCCCCCATGGCTGCCGACGACGCGCTTCTTGGTGGTGTCGAACCTGAAGCCGCCCTTGGGCTCGGGGGCGGCGGTCGATAACGCGCGCTTGTCGACGACGGATCCGGCTGTTGCGCGGGCCGAGCGGCGCGGGCAGCAGGTGATCGAGCTCTTGCTCGACTATGCGTTTACCAACAACCAAGGGCAGACGCAGAAAGTCGATCGTCGACAGATCCTGCACTGGGTCTATGCCTTCACCAAGAAGAAGGACGAGACGCTTCTGTACGAAGAGCAGCCGGTGCCGGGCACCGAACTCAGCCAGAGCGTCTGGGTCTTTCGCATCGACTGCGCCACACCAGAAGGCAGCAGCCCCGACGCGGTGGCCAATACCTGCAGCCAGTGCTCGGCTCCGGCGGTGAGCAGCCCGGCGCCCAATCAGTCCCTTGGGCCCGCTGGCGCGCCGACGCTGCAGAGCGTTGCCCCACAGAGCGCGCCGACGCCATGATGTCTCGTCGCTGGACAGCCACGCAGCCCGCCGCAGCGCTTCCTGATCGGCGGGCCGTCTTGGCTGTCCTTGGTTCGCTGCTGCCCGCGGCCGCTTTGGCGCAGGGGGCGGCTCCAGCGAGCGCGGTGGCCGAAGATCCTCGTCGTGAGCTTCTGCTGCGTCGGCAAGAGGCCGCGCTTTTGCACCGCAAAGCAGACCTGAGCGGCGTGCGCTTGCTGCGCGCGGGCCAGGCGATCAACGTGCAGCCACCGGTCGCGAATCTTTTGATCCTGCACATCTGGGCCGTCGAGTGTCGGCCCTGCATCGACGAGCTACCTGTCTTGCGCCGCATCACCGAGTCCTTGAGCCGCATGCCGCAGGTCAAGATCGTCCTGGTCAGCGAGACGCACGACTTGCCGACGCTGAACGGCTTTCTAAAGCAGCAGGCCGCCAATGTTCCGCGCGTCGAGCAGTATCAAAGCCTGGACGAGCGTCTGCGCGGCAGCCTGCAAGACAACACCCAGCCAGCGACGCTGTTTCTGGATGCGATGAATGTCGTGCGGCAGGCGTTTCTGGGCAGCTTGAAGCAGCGGCGCAGCGAGTTCGTCGACGCCATCTCGCGTATGGTGCGTTCGCTTTAGCTCCGGCGTTTTTCGCAACCGAGCGAGGCGTTTAGAGCACTTTGCCGGGGCGCTCCGTCTGGGCCCCATGGTAAGATGACACCGCATTTTTCTGTCCCTCACGGGCGTTGTCCCCCGAGGGTTCCGGTGTCGAGCTTTTGCGGTTGCATCCGGCGCTGACGGGCGCCCATTCGTCATGCAGCAACGCGGGTCAGTGCAATGATTTCTCCTCAGTCCGGCGCGTCTTTGACCAAACGCTGCAGTCGGTGCGGCCAGCAGTACCCGTACAACGAAGCGCACGTCTGCACAGCCGCTGGTGAACGTCGCGCTGCGGCCAGCGAGCCCGCGCCCGCCGAGAGCAGCCGCGTAGAAGACGAGAGCGATCCAGTCCTTGGGGCCGTCCTCGGCGAGCGCTATCGCATGCAGAAGCGCTTAAGCCAAGGCGGCATGGGCGTCGTGTACAAAGCGCGCCACGTGCTGCTCGACAGCCCCGTGGCGGTGAAGATCTTGCTGCAGCCGCAGGATCCGGTGGCGCAGCAGCGCTTCTTGCAAGAAGCCAAGCTGGCCTCGGCGGTCAAGCATCCGAACACGGTCTATATCTCGGACTTCGGCGTGCTATCCGACGGTCGATCGTATCTGGTGATGGAGCTACTGCGCGGGCCGACCCTAAGCCGTGTCATCGCCGATGGAGCGCTCGATACGCTGCGCGCATGCCGCATCGCGCTGCAGATCGCCAACGGCCTGCAGGCGGTCCACAGCCACGGCATCGTCCATCGCGATCTGAAACCCGAGAACATTTTTCTCGTCGAGCAAGACGGCACAAAAGACTTCGTAAAGATCGTCGACTTTGGCATCGCGCGGCGATCGCAGCTTGTGCCCTCGTCGGATCCAAACCTGTCCACCAGCGGTGCGCGCGGTGTCACCAGCGATCCGCCGACACCCATCAGCCAACCGCCGGTATCAATGAGTCAACCTCCCTTGACGGATGACAGCAGCGGCAGTGGCTCGCGCTTGACCATGGCGGGCACGATCATGGGCACGCCGCATTACATGTCCCCCGAGCAGGCGGTGGGTGGCGAGATCGATGCGCGATCCGATCAGTACGCGCTGGGCTGCATCGTGTACGAGATGTTGACCGGCAGCGTCCCCTTTGACGGTGCGGCGCAAGCCATCTTGGCCAAGCACGTCACGCGGCCCGTGCCTGCGCTGCACGAGCGGCGGCCGGTGCGTATGGACCCAGTCCCTAGCGCCGTCGAGAAAATCCTGCTGAAGCTCTTGGCCAAAGAGCCCGAGCAGCGCTTCGCCAACATGCGCGAAGTGTCCAAGGCGCTGCAGCGCGAGATCGACGCGCTGCTGCTGGCGCGCGGCGAGCGCGTGCTGATGGGCAAGAGCGCCGCCGAGGTCTTGACGAGCGGTCGGCCGCCACGCGTGGTGACGTTGTTTGGGCGCTACGTTCCGCTGTGGCTGCTCTTGGTTCCGTCGCTGTTGCTTGTCACCCTGGGCGGCGTGGTGGCGTATCGCCAGTTCGTCTTCACGCGCGCACCGAGCGACCGCCTTGCGGAAGGCGAGCTGCTGGCAGCGCGCGAGCGAGCCCGAAGCTTCCTGCGCATACAGCTCTCACAGGGCCCAGCGAGCAGCCGTGCCGCGCTGCTTGCTGCGTGTGGATCGACGCATGATCCCGCGCTGCGATCGACGCTGGAAGCGCTGCTTGCTAGTCCCGATGCCGACGTGCAAGCACAGGCAGCCAGTGCTCTGGGTCAGCTTGGCGAGCGCGCAGCAGTGCCCGCGCTGCGTCAGCTCTTGGGGCAGTCCAGTCAGCCCGCGGTGAAGATCGCGGCGGCCGGAGCGCTTGATCAGCTGGGCCAAGCTGAAGGCGGACGCCATCTGCAACAGGCCCTGAGCAGCGACGATGCAGCGGCTCGTCAGCGCGCGGCGTATCTTTTGGCCGAGCAGGGCGATCGCACCGCGCAGGATCTGCTGTCAGCGGTGGCTGCAGGGCCGGACGTGCCCGAAGAGCAGCTGATTCGCATCCTTGCGCGCTTGGCACAAGCCGGAGATCCGTCGGCGCGCACGCAGCTTCGCGAGCGCTTGTTGGTGCCGGGACGTCGCGAGCACAAGCTCTTGGCCGCGGCCAAGCTGGCCCAGCTTGGCGACGAAAAAGGTCGCGAGTTTCTGCTCAATTTGGCCACGCAGCCAGGGCCGGATCAGCTGCCCGCCGCGCGTCTTCTGGCGACGCCGGAAGATCCAGTGGGCTTGACCTTGTTTCGCAGCGTAGTCAGCGATCGCCACGCGACTGCCGCCGCGCGCGAGCTCGCCTGCGAGGGCCTGGGGCAAGCGGGCACCGCGCTCGATGTGCGCTTGCTGGTGCCGCTTCTGCCGCAAGATGACGTGGCAGGCGGCGTCGAAAGTGGACGTGCAGTGCTGCGGTCCGCGGCGCTTTCCATCCTGCACATCGCCTCGCGCCAGCCCAGCACACTGTCGGAACAGAGCATGGCCTGGGCGCGCTTGGCTCTCGACGACAGCGACTGGGTGGTGCGGCAGTCGGCGGCCGCGGTCTTGGGGGACAGCGCATCGGACAAAGCGACCGCGCTTCTGGCCAAGCTGGTTCATGATCCAGAAGTGCGCGTTCGTCGCAGTGCCGTGCGGGCCCTGGCGCGGCGCGGCGATCATGCGGCGTGGTTGGCGCTGCGCGATGGCGTGTTGGACGCCGATGGCAGCGTTCGCAGCGAAACCTTGCAGGCGATGGGACGGCTTGGACAGGCGCTGCGCCGTGTCGGTGTGTCCGGTCTGCTGAGCGAGGCGCAGACCTGGGTGCGCGAGCTCGTCGAGCGCGGCTCGGCACAGGAACAGCTCTTGGCGGCATCGCTGCTTTTGCGCTTGGGCGATACCAGCCAGCGCGAGCGCTTGCTGGGCTTTCAGCTCTCGCAGAGCGCCGAGGTCCGCAAGCTGCTTGTCGAACATGTGGACGGCGAGAGCGAGGTGTTGATCACAGCCCTCGCAGATGAGTCCCCGGCGGTGCGCATGGCGGCGGCGCGGCGCTTGGCCGAGCGCGGGGATCGGCGCGCCATTCCGGTGTTAAGCGAAGCGATGAAGCGGGGCGGCCCCATGGCAAGCGCGGCGTATGCGCTGCTGCGTCGGCTCGGCGAAAAGGCGGTACAGGCCGCCGACAGCGACCTTTTGGCGCTGGGTGCGCCGCTTGAACAGCGTCTTGCGGCGATCGAAGCCCTGGGGCAAGCACCGAGCGATGTGGCGCTGCCTCTTCTGCGCCGCGCTGCACGCGAGCGCGAGCCTGAAGTTCGACGCGCAGTGCTCGATACGCTGGCTGCACAGGCCGCTGCGGGCTCTGCGAATTCGCCTGCGCTGCAGTCGCTTTTGCGCAGCTTGGCTGAAGACCACGATCCGGCCGTGAAGGCGCAAGCGGCGGCGCTCTTGGCACGCTTGCTGGCTCCGCTTGCAGCCGGAGCAGCGTCCGAAAAGGCAGAGCCCGAAGCCGGCGGCGAGCGACCTTCCGCGACGAGCGCAGACCGCGAAAAAAATACGGCGGCTGGCTCGACAGCATCGGCAGCGCAGGCGGTTGCTGCGCCGGGGGTCCTGCCGGACGCAGCGCAGCCCGGCGCAGATGCAAAAGCAGATGCAAAGAAAGAGACGTCCAGCGAAGCGCTACGTGAAGCGAAGGCCAGCGAGACCACATCGACACCGACGAAGAGTGCAGCGGCGCTGGCCCACGATCTGGCTCGCAGTGGTGAGCAGTCACTGGCCGCAAAGGACTACGATCGCGCGCAGCGCTCGCTGGAAAAGGCGCGCAAGCTGTGTAGCAAGCCGGAACGCAACAGCGGCTGTGAAGCGCTGCTGTTTGACGTGTCGTTTCAGCTGGCTCGCATGCACGAAGCGAAAGGCCACTTGGCCGAGGCCATGCAGGAGTTTCAGCGCGCCGTGAAGCAGGCCTCTTCCGTCAGCGGAAAGGATCGCGACAAGGCCGCTGCCCAAGACGCTGTGCTGCGCTTGGTGCCGCGCTTGGGCATCTTGATCATGCCGAAAAAAACCGGGCGCTCGTGCCAGGAAGTTTCGCTGTGGATGCAGCCTGGTACACACGAAGTTGTCGTCGATGGGCACGCTCAGACCGTGCAGATCAAGGCGCACCAGACCGTGCGCGCCGGGTCCTGTCCATGATGCGAACATCGGCACAAAAGACAGGCTGCTTCAGGCCTGTTTTGGGCACATGGTTTGTGCTGCTGCTGTGGCTTTTGGGCGCGGTGTCCGTCGGTTGGGCCAAGCCAGGCAAGACCAAGCAGGTCGCAGCGAAAAAAGCGATCGCGCATGAGCCGGTCGATGCCTCGGCCCAAGCGCTCGCTGCGGCCCAGGCGGCGCAGGCGGCTGGGCGCGTCGTCGAAGCCCACGATCGCGTGCGTCGCTTGCTGGCTTCGGCAGATGCCGAGTTGCGACTGTCCCCGGCTCAGCGCGAGCAGGCTCAGGCCATCCTTGCGACCGCGCGACCCGAGGCCGGCGAGGTGGTGGTCTTGGGCGAACCCAGCTGGCTTGTGCGCGTCGATGAGCAAGACGTCGCGCGCTTGCCGCTGCCCGTGCCGCTGCTGCTGTCCGTTGGTTCCCATGCCATCGAGTTTGTCGGGGGCAGCGCACCGCTGCGTGTACAGGTTCAGGTGCGCGCCGGTCGACGCATGGAAGTGCGCGCCAATCGCGAAGCCGGGGCCGTGATGGTGTCCCAGCCGCCGCACGCTCTGCTGGTGGCAGCGCCTTTCGGGCTGAGCCTGCCGCAAGGACAACGCCCAGATACCGTCGTCGAGCGAGGCCTGCGTGGCTCGCCCCTTGTGTTGTTGTCGTCGCCATCCGACCTAGCGCAGGAGCTTGCCCGCTGCAACCAGCAGGCGGCATGCTTGGCCGAGATCGCGCAGCGCAGCCAAGCCGAGTACGTCCTTGTGGTCCGCGTGTCCGAGCCTCTGGCAGCGAGTTCTTCACCTGCGAGCGCGCCTGCAGCGGCTGCGTCCGAGCCGGGCGCGGATCGCTCACCTGCGTCGGTCCCTGCCGATCGACTGCTGCGAGTCACGCTGCTCGATCCCTTCGTTGTCGATGCCGCTGCCCATGTGGAGGAGCGCTGCGCCGCCTGCACACCGGACGTGCTGGCCGAGCGACTTGCGCAGCTTGTCGAGCGTGTCAACAAGCAAGGATTCGGGCGACCGCGAGCGCGCGTGCGCATCCGTGTGGAGCCCGCCGATGCCGAGCTTTCGCTCAACGGAATTTCGCTGGGTGCGCTGCCCGTCGAGCGTAGCGTGTGGGCAGGTGAGCTACGCATCCAGGCTCGCCGCGCTGGATATCTGCCGCTTCTGCGCACGATGACGCTGAGCGAAGGATCCAACGAGGCGCTCGACCTCACGCTTGAGCCCGTCCCGCCACCGAATGTTGCCGTCGCTGAGCCCAGCTCACAGCAGCCCGCAGCGGTGCTGGTTGAGCGGCAGCCACGGCCGCGCTGGCGGCTTGCGACAGGCGCTTTGGCTGTTGCCGCAGGCGCGACGCTGATCGGCTTTGGCGTTGGTGCGCTGCAGATACACGGAAGCTGCATTGATGTGGTGCAGCCGCCGGCCACCCAATGCGAGCGGCTGTATCAGACCGCGACTCTAGGAACCACCTTGGTCTCGGTCGGGGCGGTGTCGGCCCTGGCCGGAGTCGTGCTGCTTGCGGTTCCTGGACCGCGGCGTCCACGTCATGCCGCGCAATCGAGGCCCTAATCATGCGCTGGAAGTATTGGATACGCGCAGCGTGGCTTGTGTGTTCGCTGTGCGGCTGCGAGGCGCTGTACGGCGGATATTCCGTCGGAAACAGCAACAACTGCGTGGTTAATCAGGCGCTGTGCCAAGCGCCCGATCAGGCCTGCAACCCACAGACGCGCGAGTGTGAGCCGGCCATCCTTCTTGACGCCGTCGATCCGCCAGCTGTAGCCACCCCAGGGGGCGAGATCCTTTCGCTCAGCGGGCAGCGCTTTTCCGCCGATGTAAAGGTGCGGATTGGCGGCATCGACGCAGGCCCGGTGACGCTGCTGTCCGATCGCAGCCTGCGTGTGGTCGCACCGCCCAGCGGCGATCAGCGCGGCAGCGTAGCGGTCGAGATCCTGCACCCGGCGGGTCAGACGGTGCGCAAGGAAGGCCTGTTTCGATACTACGAACCGACGCGCTTGGGTGCGCCGCAGCCGGTTGCGCTGCCGTTTGCTCCGCGTCATGTGCGCAGCGCTGACATCAACCAAGACGGTCGGGTCGATCTTGTCGCCACCGACGGCTTTAGCTCCAGCGTTTTTGCGCTGTTGGGACAGGGCGATGGCCGGCTTTCGGCGCCGATTGCCACCGCGCTTTCTGCGCGTGCATTCGGCCTTTCGCTGGGCGATGTAAACGGCGATGGCAAGACGGATCTGGCCATCAGTCAGACCGGTCCCATGGGCAGCATTGAAGTGGCGCTTGGTGCGGGCGATGGGACGTTTGCGTCTTCGACCCAAGTCACAACCCAGGCCACCGTGGGGGGCTTTGCGCTGGGGGATATGAACTCAGACGGCAAGGCAGATCTGGTGGTCGCCGATGACGTGCGACTGCGCCTCTTTATCAGCCAAGGCAACGGCACCTTTGCCGCCGTGTCGCAAGACACCGCGCTGGCGTATCAGAGCTTCCGCGTCAGCGCGTTCGTGGCGCTGCATGACCTAAACGGCGACGCGTCGCTGGATGTCCTCGCGCTGAACGGATTCGATCTGAACTTTCCAATCCTTACCGGGAATGGCAGCGGCGCATTCAGCGAGCGGGCCAGTCCCATTTTTCCGTCCTCGCCCAGCCTGTTTTCGATCGGCGATGCCAACGCCGATGGTCTGCCCGATGTGCTCGTTGGGCTGAGTGTTGTCGAGCCTGGGGCGGCGCTGATGCTGCAGGCGGCAGATCACAGCTTTCGTCAGCCGCTGCCCCTTTCTGGACCGCGCAGCCTAAGTGCCGTCGAGATCCGCGACATGAACGGCGATGGCGTCGCGGATGTGGTGCTGTTCAGCTCAAGCATGAACAACGGAACGCTGTCGATTCTGCATGGCATCAGCCCGGCGCGTTACGCTGCCCCGACGACCTATCCCGTGCCACCGTTTCCGTCGCTGGTCATGGCGCTTCAACTGGACAGCAACCCGCGGCCCGAGCTGTTTGTGGTGCATCGCGGCGCGGGCGCCAGCGGCAATTTCTACAGCGTTCTCAGCAATGTCACACCCTAGATTCTCGTCGCTGCGTTTGCTCGGAAGGCGGCCTTGCCGGTCCGCTTGGTGCTGGCTTGCGCTGGTGGGCTGGGTGCTCTGCTGCGCGCCGGCCTGGGCTCGTTCGCCGCGGCCGAACAGCGCTGCAGACAAGGCCGATGCAGCGCAGTCTCCGTCGGTGCGGGCGGCACAGCTTGTCAGTGAAGGCGTCTTGGCCCTGGCGTCCCGTGATTTTGTGGCGGCGCGCCGTGCTCTTTCGGATGCGTATCGCTTGCAGCCGAGTGCCGACACGCTGTTTCAGCTGGGCATCGTCGCGTGGAGCGAGGGACAGAGCCTGGTTGCCCAAGATCTGCTGCGACGATATCTGGCCGATGCCAGCGCTTCAGCCAGTGCCGAAAAGCGCAGCGAAGCGCAGCGCATCGTCGATTCGATCGGACCCGAGCGCAGCGAAGTTTGGGTACAGGGCAGCGTCGCAGATTGGGTATATGTCGACGATCGTCTGCGCGGCCAGCTGCCACTTTCTTTGCCGCTTTTGCTGTCGCCCGGCGCGCATCGACTGACCTTGGAATCCGCCACCGGAGATCGCCGCACCGTCGACCTGGCGCTCGCCAACGATCAGAGCACCGTCGTGCGCTCGCGGCCTTCTGGGCTGGAAAGCGCGCCGCTTGTGCGCGTGTTTTTGCATGTCGCAAGCGCACCAGATGGCGGCCGCAGTGATGCGCTGCAGCGTCGCATCGCAGGGCTTTTGATCGCGCACGATCTGGCCGAAAAGACCGTGTCGAGTGGCCCCAGCGCGCCGCGTTCTTGCGATGTCGCGTGCTGCCTTCAGCACGGCAAAGAGCAAGCAGCCGAGTGGGCGATTGCCGTTCAGCCGGCCCAGGTGGTCGACGGAAAAGAGACACCGGGGCAGATCACGATCGTGGATGTCGCGGTAAAGGACACGGTTGCGCAAGCGGCCTTTTCTGCGGCTGCGTCCGCCGCGCCCGATGACACCGAGCTTGCGTCGGTTCTGGCGAAGCTTGTGCAAGCCGCGCGGGATCGCGGGCGTGGCGAGCTGCGCGTCACCAGCGTTCCCGTCGGGGCCGAGGTTCGCAGCGGGACGCAGCTTCTGGGGCAGACCCCCCTGCGCATCCAGCGCTTTTCAGGCCCGCTTGAGCTTCACATCACGCGGCCGGGCTTCGTCAGCGAGCATCGACCGGTTGTCGTACAGCGCGGGCAGATCAGCGAAGTGAACGCGACCTTGCAAGCAGTCCCGTCGGTAACAAGCGACGCACCCGTGGCGCCGGCTCGCGCACCACGACCGGCCTGGCGCGTGGGCCTGGGCATTGGCGCGATCGCGGTCGGTGTGGGTCTGGTGGCACTTGGCGCATCGGCGCTGACGGTCTCGGGGCGCTGCATTGATGCGGTCGAGCCGCCGGTTGCGGCCTGTCCGCGGTTCTTTGACACCACCGCGATCGGCGGCGTGCTCATCGGCAGCGGGGCGGCATTCGGCGTGGCGGGTGGGCTGCTTCTTGCGTGGCCGGGAAAGACGCTGCCGCCGACCGCGCGAAAAGGAGGCTGATCGTGCGTTTCTCTGTCACGAAATCGCTGAACACGCAGATGAAGGTCGCGCTTATGGGCTGTGCGCTGTGGCTGCAAAGCTGCGATGCGCTGTGGGGGCCGTTTGGTCGCCAGAATCCCAACAACTGCGTCGTGTCTTCGGCGGGCTGCGCGACCGACGAAGTCTGCGATCTGCCAAGCCAGATCTGCGTCTCGGCGCTGCGCATCGATCGCGTCGTACCTGCGGTGGGCAGCAGCCGCGGCGGCACCACGATGACCCTGCGCGGCCAGCGCTTTTCTGACGGTGCCAAGGTCTTTGTCGATGATCAGCCAGCGCGTGATGTCGTCTTCGTGTCGTCGGAAGAGCTGCGCTTCACGCTGCCGCCGAGCACGGCCGGCCGATGGCGCGTGCCGGTCGCGGTGGAAAACCCCTCGCAGCATCGCAGCGAGCGGCGCGACGTGTTTGCCTATTATGCCGAGACGCTGACGTTCGAAAGCCGCGCCATCGCAGTCGCCGGTCTGCCCATCGGTGCGGCCAGTGGAGACTGGAACGGCGATCACGCGCTCGACCTGGCGGTGATCAGCCTGCCGTCGGCTGGAGTGCAGATCTTTTGGGGCGATGGCAGCGGCGGCTTCTCGTCGGGAAACAGCGTCACGGTCGGCTCGGCGCAGATGGCGACGCAGCATATCTTGACCCTCGACGGCAACCGCGATGGCGCAAGCGATCTAGTGGTCGCGGCCGGAGGCTCGCTGACGCTGCTTTATGGCGATGGGCAAGGCGGCTTTCCCAGTCGTCGCGTGCTGTACACGGCGGCCATCGGGCACAACCTGCGAGCCCTGGCCGCGGGTGATTCCGACGGCGATGGCCGCGACGATGTCGTGATCAGCGACGCAGCCGCGGACGACTTGTCGGCCGATGTCGTGCTTTTGCGAAGCGGCGAAGACGGCCTGTTTTCTTCGCGCAGCGTGATCGACAGCGGCACGCCGGCCAAGACGCTGGCCATCGCCGACTTGACCGGGGATGCACGCGGCGATGTTCTGGTCGGCCTGGCCAACACGCGCCTGACCCTGTGGCGGAACGAGGGCGGCCAAGCGTGGACCCGCGTCGATCAGCCCATTTCGGGCTGCTCTTCCGAGGGGGCTGCCGTCGGCGATCTCAACCGCGATAGCCGGCCGGATCTTTTGCTGCGCTGCGACACCACCCTGCGTCCTCTGCTCAACGCGGGCAATGCCGTGTTCACGCCGCTGCCCGACCTTCCCCCCTCGACCCTGGTAAGCCCCACGCTCGCCTTGGCGGACTTCAATGGCGACGGGCGGCTGGATGCGGGGATGGGGCGGGGGGCAGGAGGGGGGGATTCTCAGGTCGTGGGGTTTTTGGGCGACGGAGCGGGAGGGTTTGGGGACGCGCAGGAGATCGCGCGCTACTCGGCGGTGATGCTCAACGTGGGGCACGTACTGCACACCGCGGACTGGGACGGGGACGGCAAGATGGATGTGTTGTCGCTGAGCACAGCGGGAACGCCGCCGTGTCGGCTGCTGCTCAATCGTTCGCGCTAGGTTCGTGGTTCCCGCTGCGGAAGCGCGCGATCTGAAGGCGGGTCTTTGGGGGTTCGCGGCGGCTCTGGTCGACACGTCGCGGGGGACGGGGACCCATGGCAAGCGCGATTACTGGCTGCCCTTGAGCGCCTCGGCCTGGTAGTGCGCGCGTAGGGCATCGATCATGTCTTGAACATCGCCGTCGAGAAGCTTGGGCAGGTTGTGCTTGGTCAGGCCGATGCGGTGATCGGTCAAGCGGTCCTGCGGAAAGTTGTACGTGCGAATCTTTTCGGATCGGTCGCCGCTTTTGACCTGGGCGCGCCGGGCTTCGCGCTCGGCGGTCTCTTGCTTCTCGCGCTCGATATCGAGCAGCTTGCTGCGCAAGATGCGCATGGCCATCGAGCGGTTCTTGTGCTGCGACTTTTCCTGCTGGCAGCGAACGATGATGCCGCTTGGAATGTGCATGATCTGCACGGCCGAGTCGGTGGTGTTGACCGACTGTCCTCCCGGACCACCGGAGCGCATGACTTCGATGCGCAGATCTTTTTCTTCGATCTTGACGTCGACGTCTTCGGCCTCTGGCAAGACAGCGACGGTGGCGGCCGAGGTGTGAATGCGGCCCTGCGCTTCCGTTTCGGGGACGCGCTGCACACGATGCACACCCGACTCGTACTTGAGCTCGGAATACACGCGCCCGCCGGGCGGCGCGCTGATCATCGCCACGACTTCCTTGATACCGCCCGACGACGACTCAGACAGGCTCAGGATCTCAAGCGTCCAGCGCTTGCGCTCGGCATAGCGGCAGTACATGCGGAACAGGTCGCGGGCAAACAGCGCTGCTTCTTCCCCCCCGGTGCCGCCGCGGATTTCCAGAACGATGTTTTTTTCATCGTTGGGATCCTTGGGCAGTAGCAGGACCTTGAGCCGCTCTTCTAGCGTCGTGCGCTCGGCACTAAGCCGCGTCTCTTCCTCGCGGGCCATGGCGCGCATCTCAGCGTCGCTCTCGCGCAAGAGCGGAGCGTTCTCTTCCAGCGCCTTCACCGTCTGCTTGTATGAGCGATAGTTGTCGACGATATCAGCGATGTCGGCACGCTCTTTGGCCAGCTTCTGAAACGTCTGCTGCTTGGCCAACACTTCGGGATCGGCGAGCTGTGTCTCAAGCGCGGCGTAGCGGGCTTCGACCTCAGCTAGCTTGTCGAACATGGACATGGGTGTGACACGGAAGGTGAGAAGGGGGATGGTAAAAGGCTGCGGCGGACGGCGCCCTTTCTAGGGCAACAAACAAACCAGCACGCGCACCGAGCAGCGAGTCGGGCAGCCTGGCGACGGCAACCCGTGAAAGAGACCGCGCTAGGCCTTGGCTTCGGGCTTTGCGGCCGCCTTGTCAGCCTTGGCGGGCTTGTCGGCCTTGGCTGCAGGCTTTGCCGCCTTGTCGGCTTTGGCAGCCGCCGGGGCAGCTTCTGCTTTGGGGGCTGCCTTGGGGGCGGGGGCGGGCGTTGCGCCGCCGGCCGGCAGTTGGTAGCGCTTCTGGAAGCGCTCGATGCGTCCAGCGGAGTCGACGAGCTTCTGGCGACCCGTATAGAACGGGTGGCAGCGTGAGCAAATTTCAACGGTGAAGCTGCCGCGCGTGGAAGCGGTCTCGTGGACGGCGCCACAGGCACAGGTGATCGTGGCAGTCGTGTAGCGGGGGTGGATTCCGGCCTTCATGGTCTTGTAAGTCCTCAGAGCGCAGACATTTTCACGGTCCTGCGAACCGCGAGGACCATGAGACCGCCTTTCATATCCGGTCTGTTCCCAAAGAGCAAGAAGATCATTTGCTGGCCGGCCCGGTTGGACGGTCGGTGTTCGTTGGCCTGCTGCGGAAGCGGTTTGGCGCTGCTGCAAAGCGTTTCAAAAGCTGACCGCGAGCGGTACGCTGCGATCGTTCATGTTGCGGCTTCGAGATAGCGGTTCAGCAACCAGCCAAGCGATTGGTCCCAAGGCCCGTCGGCTCGCTGCGGCGCTTCGCCAGGGGCTGCCGATTCCTGACGGTCTGTTGCTTCTTCCCGACGAGGCCATCGAACTTGACGGCTTGCGAAAGGCTCTGATCGAGCTCAGTGAGGCCGATGCGGCGCAGCGTGAGTCGTATGGCGGGGCCGAGGCCATGGATGAGCTGCTCGGGGCCGCGCCCGTGAAGCGCTTTGCCGTGCGCTCTTCCGCGATGTACGAGGACCTGCCGGGAGCGAGCGCGGCCGGGCTGTTTCTGACGAAAACGAACGTCGACGTGCAAGACATCGGCGAAGCGATCGCGGCGGTTCGGGCTTCGGGCGAAAGTGCGCTTGTGCGCACGTACTGCGGCGGTCCCGTGACGGTGACTGTGCTGATCCAGCCGATGGTGGTCGCAGACAAGCTGGGCGTCGTTTATCTCGACAGCAGTGCCCGCGCGATCTGCGAAGAGCGCCCGGCCGATACGCCCGAGTGGGCAACGGTCACGACGCATGTTCTGCCGGCCGATGACCCATCACCGCTTGCCGTCGGTGCGAGGGCCTTGGCGGCACAGATCCAAGACGAATTTCAGCTGACAGAGCCGGCTGCTGCATATGTCGAGTACGCGCTGGTTTCAGACGGCAGCGTGCGTTTTCTGCAGGTCCGGCCGGCGCCCGCGACGCCGCAAGCCATGGCCAGCGCCCCCGATCTGTGGACGCAGAGCGCCGATCCCGAGCTGGTCTTTGTGCAGGATCAGGAACACAACCCCGATCCGCTGTCGCAAGCGCAAGCCGCGCTGGTGGCGGGCGTCGCCGACCTGACGCCTGGGCTGCGGCAGTCGGTCATTCATGGCTACCTGTACTATGCCGAAGTGCCGGGTGCGTCGCTGCCGGTGCTGCCGATCGAGCGCTTGGCCGAGCGGTACAACAACGAAATCCTTCCGGCCTGTGCGGCTCGACTGCAGCCACTAGAACAGGATCTGCTGGCCTCCGATGGAGCGCTGGAGGCGCGGTATCTCGCCGATCCTGCGGCCTGTCCGCTGTCTTTGTCGCAGGCCTGGGATGCCTATCGGGCAGTCTATCGTCACTATGTCACCGAGCTGTCGCCGGCACTGCGACGAGCGCGTCAGCATATGGATCAGCTTCTGCGCAGCAACCTTGGCGAGCCCCTAAGCCAGCATGGCGATCTGTTGGCGGGGGCGGCGGCAACGTCGGTGGCGCGCTTGCAGATGCTGTGGGATCTGGCTCAGCCAGGGTCGCGCGAGGCGGATCTGCGGCGCTATCTTGCGCGCTATGGGGCCTTTGCGGCTTGCTGGGATGTGGCTGCTCCCTGCGATGACGAGCGGCCCGAGCGCGTGCGCGCCATGGCCACTGCGCTTTCAGCTCAGCCGCCGCCCAGCCAGCAGCTTGCCGAGAGCGAAGATCGGTACCACGCAGCGTTTGCCGCCTTGCTGGACCGCCTGCCGCGCATGGCTCGCGGGGCATTCAAGAAGCTCTTGCCTCTGGCGCGGGCGGCCCAGGGCATCGCGGAAGATGACGATGCGCTGTTCTTCCGTGCGCAGCGCCTGGTGCGCTGGGCTCTTTTGCGGCGCGGGGCTCTGTTGAAGCGGCTCGGCCTACTGGACTTCACCGACGACATCTTCGATCTGCCATGGACGGCGTCGGCGCTTTCCTGTGGTGAGCGCGAAGACGACGAGCTGGAAGTGCGCCTCCTTGCCGACGGAGATGCCCAGCGGCTGCGCGGGCTTTCGAGCGATGGAAAAAAGAGTCGTGTGCATGCGCGCAGCATGGTGCCTCCGGTGCGTCTGTCGCGCGGGCAGCCGCTGTGGACACCGCCGCGTACGGTCGTGCTGCGTGGCTTTGGCGTACCGGGGCCGGCGGGCTTGGTGCGCGGTCGAGCCCACGTCATTCGCGATCTGTTTTCGGCGGAGCCAACGCTGCCTAGCCCGGTGGATGGGGAGAGCGATGCCATCTTGGTCGTGCCGGCGCTGCTTCCGTCGTGGGCAGCGGCTCTGTGGCGAGCGCGGGCCTTGGTGGCGGACAGCGGGGGCCTGTTTTCCCACGGGGCGATCTTGGCGCGCGAGCGCGGGCTGCCTGCGGTGGTGGGCACGCGCCAGGCCACCCGCCTGATCGCCGAAGGGCAAGAGATCTGGGTCGACGCGGACAAAGGCCACGTGTATCTGATGCCGATTGCGTCGCCGCGCACCTAAAGTTGGCTGATCGCGTTTTCCCAAAGGCGCGCCACCGGCAACCGAGCCAGGGCAGGGGGCGGGCGGCGCGTGCAGATGGGTGACAGGGACTAGCATCCACGATAGGCTGCCGGTATGTCTGTCCGACGCACCGTAGCGCCCGATATGGTGGGCTGCTGCTTTCTTCTCTATGCCGGGACGCTGTTGTTCGCCGTTCTGCGCGCACCGTACGTCCATCGTGAGGTGGCCGCGGTGGCCAGCGACCTGGCGATTTATGGAGGCCTGACCGCCCTGTGCCTTGCGGTCGCCGTGGGCCTGTTTCAGCGTCGGAGTGTGGCCTGGTTTCCGGCTCTGGTGCTGTCGCTGCTAGCGATCGTCGCGGGGGCTGCGGCCTTCCACGTCCCCGATACCGCTCAGCTTCCGGCGGGTGTCCTGGGCGGCACGGGCCTGGTCCTTCTGTGGGCTCGACGGGGTGAGTTTGCGGCACCGGGCGTGGATTCGTCGTCGACCTTGGCCGGCCCTCGTCGCAACCACGGCGCAGCCGAAACCGCTGCAAAGTCGCCCGCCTAACTCCCTCGCGATTTCTGCACCGCACGTCGCTGTTTTTCCCGCAACTATCTAGTGGTATCTAGAACTATCTAGTGCTATCCAGTGGCCGACCGTCCGTAAGAGGAGTGGAACCGTGAAGATCCTGGTCACCGCCAAACGCATTCCCGACCCTGGGCAGAAGATCAAGCTCAAGGGCAACGCGCTCGATCTTTCCGCTGCCAACTGGCAGCTCAACCAGTTTGACGAGTACGCCGTCGAAGCGGCGCTGCGTCTGACCGAAGACGGCGCGGCTCCGGCCACGCGGCAGGGGGCTGTCACCGTCGCCTCGCTGGGGCCAGCAGATGTGCAGCAGCAGCTGCGCTCGGCCTTGGCAATGGGGGCTGACAAGGCCATCCGCGTTGAAGCCAAAGACGAAGAGCTGGATGCCGTCATCGTCGCCAAGACGCTGGAAAAGCTCGTTCGCCGCGATCAGCCGGACCTGGTGCTGATGGGCAAGCTGGCCGCGGACAACGAAGGCAACGACGTCGGTCAGCGCTTGGCTGCGCTGCTCGGCTGGCCGCAGGCGACATTCGCGTGCAGCATCCAGGTGGTCGACGGCGGCAAGGCGCTGCTCGTCGGTCGTGAAGTCGACAACGGCGTCGAGATCAAGAAAGTGCGCCTGCCGGCGGTGGTGACCGTCGACCTGCGCATCATCGCGCCACAGGCCGTCAAGAACGGGCGCACCGCGGCCAACTTCGCCTATCCCGAAGGCCCGCGCTACGCGTCGCTCAAGGGCATTCGCGCGGCCAAGGACAAGCCCATCGAGGCCCTGACGCTGTCCGGCTTGGGCGTCTCGACGGCGCTGCAGGTCAAGACGCACGGCTCCGAGCTGCCCCCGGCGCGCCAGGCTGGCAAGAAGATCGCCTCGGTACACGAGCTCGTCGAGAAGCTGCGCTCGGAAGCCAAGGTCCTGTAACGGTTGCTCTAGAGAAAGAAGGGTACACAGATGGGAAACGTACTGATCTATCTGGAGCAGGCGGAAGGCGCGCTGCGTCCAGCGGCGCTGTCGGCGATCACTTTCGCTCGCGCGGTTCACAAGGCGCAGGGCGGCAAGCTGCTGTTTCTGCTGATCGGCGACAACGTCAAGGGCGCCGCGGCGCAGGCTGCGACCTTTGGTGCCGACGGTGTTCTGACGGTGGAAGCCCCGGCGCTTCAGCACTACTTGGCCGAGACCTATGCGCCCATCGTCGCGCGGGTCGCCAAGGAACAGGGTGCGACGTTAGTCGGTGGCACCAGCACCGCCGTCGGTAAAGATCTGTTTCCGCGCGTGGCGGGCCTGCTGGACGCGGGCTTGGCGCCGGACATCAGCGCTGTTCTGGCGGCGCGTCAGTTTCGTCGCGCCACCAATGCCGGCAACGTCTATCAGACGCTGGAAATCACCAGCCCAGCCGCCGTGGTCAGCGCGCGTCAGACAGAATTTTCACGCGCCGCGGCCATCGGCAGCAATAGCCCGGTGTCGGCAGTGGCCCCCGGCAACATCGACGCGCAGGGCGCCGAGTTCGTCGAGCTTCAGACGCAGAAGCGCGACCGTCCCGACCTAACCGAAGCGCGCATCGTCGTCTCGGGCGGGCGCGGCATGAAAGATGGGAAGAACTTCGCCCAAATCGAGCAGATCTGCGACGTGCTGGGCGCGGCCATGGGCGCAAGTCGCGCGGCCTGCGATGCGGGCATGGTTCCCAACGATCTGCAGGTCGGTCAGACCGGCAAGGTCGTCGCCCCGGATCTGTACATCGCCGTCGCCATCTCGGGCGCCATCCAGCACTTGGCCGGGATGAAGGGCTCAAAGGTCATCGTCGCCATCAACAAAGACGCCGAGGCGCCGATTTTCCAGCTTGCCGACTATGGCTTGGTCATGCAGTGGGAAAAGGCGCTGCCCGAGCTATTGAGCGAGCTTAAGCGCATCAAGGGCGCCTAGCTTCGTCGTTGGGTTCGCGGCGCCCATCCGGTGCCGCGCGTCTTCTCGCTCGCTCACCGCCAGTCGTCCCTTCGCCTTTTCCCCGTTGCCTCTTCCTGGCTCACTCGTCATCGGTTCGGCCTGCTTCGGCAGAGGGCGATGAAGTTCTGCAGCAGACGTGGTCCCTGCGGGCAGCCGATCGACTCGGGGTGAAACTGCAGGCCAAACAGCGGGCGGCTGCGGTGATAAAGGGCCATGATCACCGCTTCGTCGCTGGTTTCTCCGTCGGTGAATGCGGATATTGCACTGACGCGCAGGCCGTGCGGCACGCTGGTTGCGGCCACGATCAACGAGTGATATCGCGTCGCGGCGATCGTCTGCGGCAGGCCACGCCACAGCGGATCGGGCGCGCAATCTGGGTCATCGTGTGGCGGCGAGACCTGCTGCACCTGCCAGATCTTGCCGTGTATCGGCTGCTGGGCGCGCTCGACGCGGGCTCCCAGAACTTCGGCGAGAAGCTGATGACCCAAGCAGATGCCCAGAACCGGCAGATCGGGCCGTTCTTTCAAGGCAGTGGCCAGCACACGGGGCGAGATGCCCGCGTCGCTGGGACGCCCTGGACCGGGTGAAAACACCAGGCCATCTTGTGCCTGCCGCAGGGCTTGATCGACGGTGAGTGCGTCGTTGCGAACCACCTCGACATCGGCGCCAGCCACGGCCAGAGCCTGTGCCAGATTGAACGTAAACGAGTCATAGTTGTCGATGAGCAAGAGCCGCGGGCGGGCGATGATCGGCGCCTCGGCCGTTTCGTGCGACGGGGTCACGCTGTCGTCTCGTCGCACTGGCGGGGGCGGTTCGTCAAGTCGTGCGGTGGCATCCCCGTTTATTGGCGCCGCAGAGAGCATTGACGCGCCGGGCCGCAGTCGCCTAATGTGCGGCCACATGCAGCTCGCCCGCGTCATCGGCACCGTCGTCGCCAGTCAGAAATACGAAGGCCTAGAGGGCGCGAAGTTCTTGCTTGTGCAGCCCCTGGATCACGCGCAAAAGCCGGTGGGCGGTCCGGCGGTCGCTGTCGACACGGTGCGCGCCGGTTCGGGAGAGCTGGTCTATACCGTCGGCTCACGCGAGGCGGCCTTGGCGCTGGATCCATGGTTTGTGCCCGTTGACCTGGCCATTGTCGGCATCGTCGACGATGTCGCAGTGACGCCGCGCAATGCGTCGACGGCTCTGTCTGAGTTTGAAGCCGTCTCGCTGGCATCTATCGACGGAGGTTCGGCGTGAAGCTGTGTCGCGTCTTAGGTCCGGTGGTGGCGACCGCAAAGCACCCGATGTTTCACGCGCGCAAGCTGTTGGCGGTGCAGCCGCTCGATGAACAGGGGGCGGACAGCGGCCCATCGTTCCTGGCTGTCGACGACGTACAAGCAGGCGTCGGCGATGTTGTGTTGGTGATGCAAGAAGGCAACGGTGTGCGGCAGCTCTTGAAGATGGGCGCGCAGGTGCCCATTCGCTCGCTGATCGTTGGCGTCGTCGATCGCGTGACGCTGGATGTCGCGGTGTCAGGACAGCGCGCATGAGTGAGTCGACGCTTCGCTTGCAGCTAGTTGATACCAGCCGTCGTCTACACAGCCGTGGCTGGGTGGCAAACCACGACGGCAACCTAAGCGCTCGACAGTCCGATGGGCGCTTTCTGGCGACGCCGACCGCCTTTTCCAAGGCCGATGTCAGCGCCGAGAGCCTGGTTGTCGTCGATGAGAGCGGCGCCGTGGTCGGGGGACGGAACCGGGTGTTTTCCGAGATGGGGATCCATCTGGCGCTGTTCAAAGCCCGCCCCGATGTGCGAGCCGTGGTGCATGCGCATCCGCCGCACGCGACGGCGCTTGGCGCCTGTGGTCGCTCGCTTGAGACGTTCTTGCCAGAAGCCGTCGTCTCGCTGGGGCCGCTTGTGCCCTTGGTGCCGCTGTCTGCGCCGGGACCTGCGGCCGTCGCGGCCATCGCGCCCTTTGCCATCGAATACGACGCTGTTTTGGTGGCGGGAAACGGGGTCTTTGCCTGGGGCGACAGCATCGAACAGGCGTATCTGCGTCTGGAGCTCGTCGAGCATCTTGCGCGCATCGCCCTGTTGGCGCTGCCGATCGGGGGAGTCAAGCCGCTGCCTGCGACGATGCTGCCGGCGCTGTTGGAAGCGCGCCGCAAGGCTGGACTGGGGCCCGAAGCGCGGGGCGTTAAGGCCGCGCCGGTCGCCGCTGCACGTCCTGCTGCAGCACCTCCGTCGGTACATTCCGATCAGCTCGCGGACATCATTCGCCAAGAGCTCAGCGCAGCTCTGCGCCGCTAGAAGCCATCGCATAAACCTGCGGGGCCCAATCCAGCCGGCTGCCCATCCTCACGGCTCCGAGGGCGCGGTGCTACTTGTGAAGCTGGTTCAACATCCGCGCGCCCTGCTTGTCGGCTTCGCTTTCCAGGTGTTCGCGGTGTCCTTCGTCTCCGCCTAGCCCTTGCAGCGAACCGGTGGCGCTCTTCTTCTGCTGGCCAATGTGAGAGAGCTCGTGCATGAGCGTGAACTGCCCCTCTCGCGACTGCAGATCCACGTCGCTGCTGAGCACGACCTTGGGCACGCCTGCGTCTTCGGTCGCGAAGGCCTGGGCCTGAATCGGCTTGGTCGCGGCATCGGCGCCATGCACAACCTGAACATCGCTCATCGAGACGCCCAGGTGTTGCTCTGCCATGGTCTGCACTCCCTTGGGCAGTGCCTGGCCCCCCGACGGAATGCTGATGTCCGGCTCGGCGGCGGCCACCTGTCTCTGCTCGGCAAAGGACTCTTCCGCGTGGGTCTCGGCCTGCTGCGTCGCTTCGCTCATGCTCATGCGGCGCTGCACAGCGGCGTTGCGGGCCCGCAGCTGCAGCAGTCGCGAGTTGCCCACATACCGCTGAAGCTGTGCCACCGGACTGAGTGGTGCATGCTCACGCTCGGCTCGCCCCTCGTGTTGCTGAGCTAGGTCCTCGTGCTGCTGTTCGAACCAGAACTCACCACCCTTGCGTTGCTGCGACATGTGTTGCGGCTCCAAGTCTACTTCAGCGCTTTGCCAATCTCCGTCCCGGCTCCGGGAGAGAAAATTTGCAGCAGTACGTTTTGCAGGCCGGTATCTGGCCCCTGACTGGTGGCCAGGTGTGCAAAGAAAGCCTGCTTGTTGTGCGTGTGCAGGTGAAACGCGACCGGCTTGCCGGCGTCCTTCTCGGCCCCTGACGCTTTCGAGAGCTGCAGAATCAGCGGAGAAGTCTTGGCCTCCTCGTTGCCCAGGTAGTAGACGCTCAGCGCAGCTTCCTTGCCTTCAATCTGCAGCAGGTAATGCACCTGGGGAGAGACGTCAAATGGCTTGGCAATGCGCGCCACTTCATCCGCAGAGACGCTCTTCGGAGCCTGCCCAATGCGCGTCAGCTCCTTATCGAGCACGGGCTTGACGGCCGCCATGACCGCATCGGGAGTCGACGGAGGATGGTGACAGGCAGGAGCAGCGAAGACCAGCGGCAGAAGCAGAGCGAGCCATTTCATCGGAAGTATCCTCTTCGGTTGGGGGACCAGACAGCTTGCTACGCGGGCTCTAGCCTAACCTCACTTAGCGCTTTGATCAGCTCATCCGCTGTGGCTTTGGGCGCAAAGAGCTTGGGCAAGAAGCTCTGCAGGCCGCTTTCGCGCTGGCCCAGCCCTGTCGTCAGATGCGCAAAGAAGCTCATCTTGTTGTGAGCATGCACATGGAACGCAACCGCGAATCCCGCGCTGCGCTCGGCAGCCGAAGCCTGAGCAAGCTGCGTCAGAAGCTCCATCCGGCGTGGATCTTCGTCTCCTAGATAGTAAAGGCTCAACACGGCCTCTTGTCCTGCGATGTCCAGCAGGTAGTGCGCTTGCGGTGATACATCGAAGGGCTTCGAGAACTTCTGCGCTTCGTCCGCTGTGATCTTTCGCAGCGACTGTCCCATGCGCACCAGCGCGCCTTCGATTACCGGCTGAATTTTTGCCAAGGCATCCATATCGTCTCGATCTCCTATGCCGCCTCTTCCACTGTGAACTGCACTTCACCCGCGTCGCACTCGCCGTTCTGCTGTCCCGATCCTTGACCCCAGAAGCTCTGCCAGCCTCCAGCGGCTTCGTAGGTCACGGAATACTCTGCCTTGAGCTTGGCGAAGTACGTCTCGCGCAGCATCTGGCCCGAGGTGTTCGTGCCCACGCTGGTCGAAAGTCCGTTGCTACCGCCGCCAGAGTGCGACTCGCCCGAGCTATAGCCGATGCCGCCGCCGCCGCTGACCCCTTGGCCCGCGCCCACCCCCACGGTTGCCCCTGAGACAGGCACCGAGCCACCCACCGACTGGTTTTGGCCTGCGCCGCCACCACCCGAAAGGCCATAGCCCGATCCGCTTTGCCCGCCGCTTGCGTTGGTGGTGTTCGTGCCACCGCCCGTGTTTTGGACGCCGACACCGCCGCCACTTGACTGCGATCTGCAGTCAACCATGTACAGCGAGCCACTGACCGTCCACTTCGTGTTGAGACCGCTGTCGTTGTAGAACTCGCCCGAGAAGGTTCCGGTTCCGCCGTTCTCGATCGACACGCGACACTGTTCTACGTTGGCCGTAAGCGCCGTCATGATCGGGCACTTGTCCGGGTTCAGTGCGCGGGCGGTATTGCTGACCGCGATCTGAACCGCATTCGCTCGTAGACCGACGCTCTTGGTCAGCGTCCGGCCGGGAATGGCTGTAGCGCCGTTGTACTGCCCGCGCTTTTGCACACTGCGCAGACGGGCCTGCACGATGCGACGGTCATCGCTGTTCAGGCGACCGCCACGTTCGATCTTTCTTTGTACCGCCTTTTCACCAGCGGACATTTTTTGAGACATGAATCATCCTCCGACGAACCGCAAAGACATCTTCCGGCCGAGAAAAAAAGAAGCGTTTTTCACTGTTATCGGCTCCGCACGGCTTTCGTTGTCCGGCGACCGATGGCAGGTCGGGCCCCCCTGTTCTTGCAACGGCTAGCCGCGAAGCAAGCTGTCCCACTTCTCTGCGATCACCATCCAATCATGTGGCTTGGCGATCCGGCGCGAACGAGCGCGAGCCACGCGAATTTCTTCAACAACTTGATGGACCAGCCGGTACGTGGGAGGCCATCGCTCCGGCAGGGCTCCAATGGCTGGGATGACGGGAACGCAGCCGTGTGCCATGGCTTCGTCCATCGCCATACAGTACGTCTCTTCGTACGTGCATGGATAAAAGAACACCGAAGCCGTCGCGAGCTCTTGCCACAGCGCTGGCTGCGCGACCGCACCACGCAAGAGCACGCCGGGCATCTGCGCCAGCCGCTCAAACAAGCCTTGGTATTGCGTGTCTTCTTCGCCGCGCCCCCAGGTTGCCATCGAGCTACAGATCGCAATGCTGGCCTCTGGTACTTCTTGCCGAATCAATGGAAACAGCTCGGCGACCAGCTCAAGTCCACGATAGGGAACGCTGCAATACACCAGTCGCGCCGGATCCTTTTCTGCGGACAGCACCTCGTCGTGCCAGATGCCGTAGCCGATCACCGTCGACTCGATCCCAAGGGCCCGCGCGAAGTCACGCTGATGAAACTGCGACAGCGTCACCACATCATCGGCCAAGCGCCGAGCAATGCGTGAGCCTTCCCAAATAAAGGGGCGATCCGTTGCCTGGTGACACCACCAGATCTTGCGTGTGCCCTCCGGCAGCTTCTGGAAGTACTCGGCGTGCTGCGTGACGACGACTTCGGGCCACGCAGTGTCGAACTCTACGGCATCCGCGAAGGTCGTGATCCAGCGAACGTCGTGCCCCAGCTTGCCCAGAGCTTCCCCCAAAAACGTGGCCGCGCGCTCGGTTCCGCCCGTTGCCTGTGAGCGCACGCTGGCCGAGTCGTACGAACGCACGTGCGGCACGATGAAGAGAACCTTCATGATGCCCTACTCACGGTGTCCGTCATGCTCAGGGTTCCACGGTTCCCGCAGCGGTTTCGGAATCGTGTCGAGATTGAGCTCTGTCCAGTCGTGACGCGCGCGGTCACCCATCGAGTCTTCCCAGGAGTACGCGTAGCGACCAATGTGGAACAGACGAATCGATGTATCGACGAAGATCTTGTATCCACAGCGACGGACGCGGTGGCAGAACGAGTAGTCTTCGGCCAGGTACCAGTGGCCTTCTTTGTATGGGATCACCTGCGGCATGAAGTACGGCACGAAGAGATCCCCAAACGCTTCGTTGCACATCGGCAGGTTGAACTGTTTCTGGACCGCCTCGAACACTTCGCGCCGCACATGCATGAAACCCGTTGCGGCATAGACCACCTCGTGAAGGCCACCCTTGGACCCCACCGTGATCTGTTTGTCATAGGAATGAAACGCAAAGGCCGCTTGGGCCTTTTTGGGATAAATGCCCGCACAAATCGGAAGCTCGTGATCTCGCAGCCGATCCACGGCATCGCGTTCGAATGCGATGTCGGAATCAATCCACATCACCTCGTCATAGCCCTGCCAAAGAGCCGCTGTGGCCAGCCGATTGCGCGCGACATCAATGGCCGCGCCCCCATCCATCCGCCACACGCGATAGCCCTGAGATTCCAATAGCTGCAGGGACTGTTCGCAGCTTGGATCAATGGTCTGGTAGACCGGGACAATGACCACGCATTTCGAGCGATTCAGCATGCGTGCGCTCTCATTTTCGTGCTTCGACCTCACTGGGTTGGGAGTCTGTCGTGCGGTCCTCAGACGAACTGTCGACATCCTTGAAGGCGACCACGGTGTGCGCGAGCTCGGGAATCAGACGCGGCAGAAGCTCAAGCGCGCTCTTCCAGTCTCCCTGCATGCTGCGGAATGCGCTCACCACCGGATGTGTCGGGTTCCCGAAGCCAGCTCCAACGACTGTGTAGTCGCGTTCTAGGAAGTAGTCGCGCGGAATGTAGGTCTTGTGCGCCTCGAACTCGTTGTACCCAACAATCGTGTCCCCCCCACCGCGGAAGCACGCCCAGTTCGGCGTCGTGATGATGATGCGCCGCTTGGCGGCCTTCTCCAGCGTCTCTAGGACCTCAGGGACGTGCTCTTCGTCCAGGTGTTCGAGGATTTCACTGGCCAGCACAGTGTCCCAGCGACCGTTCAGAGCGGACGGCAGCTGCTGCTGCCAGACGCGCCGATACACATTCTTTCGTAGGCACAGCGCCACGTTGGGAAGGAAGGCGTCAAAGCCGTCCACTTCCATCGGCTGGCCACTCTCGGTCTCCCAATAGTTCGTGCTGACCAAGCTAGCCCAGCGGCCGTACCCACAGCCCACATCCAGAAGCGTCTTGCCTCGCAGCAATGGGATCACAACTGGATCTAGGAAGCAGGGAGATGAGCTCATAACAAGGCGACCCGCAAGCAGGATATGACGCAGGCGCTTCCGTAGTCAATGCGTCCGTCCCGCGCCGCCCCCCCCAAGCAGCGCACCGCGCAGCGTTTATCCGCGCAGCGTTTATCCGCGCGAGATGAAGCTCATTCCTTCATGAAGCAGGCGTGGGATCCCTGGCCGGGTCGCGTGCAAAGCGGAATGATCTCTTCTGGCTTGTCGTGCAGAAAGTCCAGGCATGCGGCTTCAACTCCCTGTGCAAGCTCCCACCCGTAATCATCGATGACACACACCGCACCGCGCGCGAGTCGATCGTAGACTTTGCTCAGCGCATCGTACGTGCTCTCGTATAGATCGCCGTCGAGATGGGCGAACGAGATTCGCGGGGGCAAGCACTCTGCCGGAACGTCCTTAAACCATCCCTTGTGGATTACGGGGGGTGGCAGATCGTACTTTTGGAAGCCCAACAGAAGATCATCCACCGGATACGCGAACGTTCCTTTTTTCCAGCCAGGATGAACGCGCTCACCAGCCGGAATCTCGGGCAGTCCTTCAAAGCTGTCGTAGACATAGACTCGCCGCCGGGACAAGTGAGTCATCAACATCGCGGTCGTCCCCTTGGCGGTCCCAAACTCAACAATGGCCCCAGCCACGCTTTCCGTCTGGAATAGCAGATGGCACAGGTTGATCACGCGATCGAACCCCAACATCCACGCGCAGTTTGCGAGCAGCTCGGTTGTCCTGTCCACGGGTATCGAGCCCTCCGAAATACCTAGACGAGTCCCAGACTCGACCGGAATGCCAGGTTGGACTTTAGTGCGGCGTCTATGCTGCGGCCAATCATGTCCGAGTAGTGGGTCTGAATCTTGTAATCGATATCGTGCTGCACGTGACGCGTCCGCAGCTCTCCCTGCCACAGGAAATAGGAATTCCAGTGCAGGGGCTCGGTCTGAAGCAGCGAAGCGACTTCATCATCGCAGTCGAGATCGATGTATTCGACCAGGGGGTACTTGGCGAGGAAACAGAGCGCGCCGTCTTCTTCCCAGACGAAATACCGATGATGAATGTATCCGCGCCAGAACGATCCTTCCGGCAAGAGCATCCCGTTCATTCCGCGGCAGTACTCGGCCATCGGCGATGGTGTCTCGATGTAGCCCGCCTTGGCAACGCGCGAGATCTCGCGGCACAGCCACAGTGGGTTGTACAAGTCCTCAAGCACGTGGCGGCAGTACACAAAGTCGACGCTCTTGTCCGCGAAAGGCAAGCGTTCATGGTTCAGATCCACCTTGTGAACCTTGCGCCCATCCATTCCGGTGTAGTCGATCCAGTCAACAAACTCTGTTGCGGCTGGGAAGGGACTTCCTCCGGGGCCGATCTCAACGACACAGCGCTGTCCTTGCGCCATGGCAAGGACCTTGCCGAAGATCTCGGCATGTGGCGCGTGGTAGTAGGTCGAAAAGACAGGAATAGATGACACCACGGTCTCCAGGCTACAGCCCGACGAGCAACACGGTCAAGGCTCTCGCCACGGCAGCTTGGTACCGGATTGCTTGGGCGGGTGATGCGTGCGCCGCGTTATGATTGGGTTCGTGACGCGCTCGCACACCGATATGAATGTCTTTGTTACCGAGTCTCTACCAAAGAATGATCAGCCGATCAGTCCGTACTTTGGAACGATGTATGGGCTCATGCGGCGGGCTCTGGTCTCCGGCGGATCCGAGTTCGGACTTGGGGTGTATCTGTTCGGACTCGCCGTCAGCATCCAAGCTCGCACCATCGTCGAGGTCGGTCGCTTCAAGGGATTCTCAACGCTGGCCTTGGCGAGTGCTCTGCGCTTCTTGCAGGAAGTGGGGTGGGACGAGCCCAGCCAACATAAGCAGCGACCCGAGATCGACTACTCCCTTTTTGAGCAGGCCAGGCAGCGTACGTTGATCTCGATTGATCCTGCGCCCACCCCAGAAGCGACGTCGCTCATCCAAGAGGCCGGTCTGTCGAGCTATGTTGAATTTCTGGATACCTATTCCGACAACGTTCAGCTGGATGGCGAAGCAGATCTCATTCTTATCGACGGCGACCATAGCTATGAAGGCTGTCGCGCGGATGTTCGCCAGCTCATTCCCAAGAACTTGCGCGACGGGGGATATTTTGTTCTGCACGACTTTTTCGGCTGGTACGACGAGCAGGGAGAAAATCGCTCGCCGATTGCTCAGGTGTGCCGTGAGCTAATCCGCGAAGGCACACTGCAGCATGTGCTGATCGACACGGGCTACCAGTCCTTTATGGTGTTTCGTCGTCCCGATCCACACGCTGGAATCTGATTTCTCGTGTCGTGCGAAGGATGTCATCGTTCGTCGCCATCGTCCTCGCGCTCGTCGCGGTCCCGGTCTTCGTCGCCATCCTCTGATTCGTCTTCTGGGTCGCTGTCTTCGATGCGGGCGGAATTCCGACCGGATGGCCGTCCCTCGGCAGACTTTCCTCTTTCCGGCATCGGGGGAAGGCGCCCCATGTCTTCGTATTCCATCATCGCAGACCAATAGATGTCGTTCTGCGTCAGCACTTGCCGCTTGCGGCCCAGCGAGGCGGCGCGGAACGCGGCACGCATCAGAGCGCTGCGAATGCGGGCACCCGGCATCTCTAAGATGCGGACGATCGAGCCAAGCTGAACATCGGCATCAAACTCAACACCAGGCGGCAAGAGCTGGCTCCACAGCTTGCGACGATGCTCTTCGTCCGGCTCCGCAAAATAGATGCGGCTGGAAATACGACGCGAGAACGCCGAGTCGATCGCCGATTCCAGGTTGGTGGTCAGGATGGCCAGCCCCGAGTAGCGCTCCATCCGCTGCAGCAGATAGTTGACAGTCACGTTGGCGAAGCGATCGGATGCGGACTTCACATCGGAGGATCGCTTGCCGAACAGCGAGTCCGCTTCGTCAAACAAGAGCGCGACGCTGGATGCCTCTGCTTCATCGAAGACGCGCGAGAGGTTCTGCTCGGTCTCGCCCACCCACTTTGACATGATGCGCGATAGGTCAATGATGTACAGGTCGAGCCCCAGTGCGTGTGCCACAGCGCCTGCAGCCGCGGTCTTGCCGGTTCCCGGTGGGCCTGCGAACAGCGCGGTGACGCCATACCCTCGCATGCTGCGACCGCCAAAGCGCCAGCCATCCAAGACTTCGTAGCGAAGCTGCATGCGATGGACCAGCTCGTCCAAGCGCTCGCGGGTCGAGGCTTCCAAGATCAGATCATCAAGGGTTGAGTCGGCGACGTACAGCGAGGCCTGGCCTTTGAGCTTTTGCACCGTGATATCGCGCAGCGCGGCACTGATCTCTGCCACTTCGATCCGTGCCGTGCTGTTTGCCTTCATGCGGATCTGCGTCTCGGCGACAAGCTCGTGGATGCGGCCGGGCGTAATGCTGAAGTGCATCGCGATGTGATGCAGCAGGTCAGGATCGACGGACAGGTGCGCTTTAGCAAAGGCCTCTGACCACAGCATGCGGCGGTACGACGGCATCATCAGCGGCGGAGTCAGGCGAATAAAGCGAGTGGAGTTGTCCTCAGGAAGGGACTCATCCGGGCGCACCAAGACAAAGCAGCGTACTTCCAGCGTTGCCGCAAGCTGCGCGAGCTTGCGCCACAGATCAGGCTTTGCACCCAAGACCCCATCGCTGCGAACGATCAGCAGCGCGCGAGCGATCTTTGCGTGAAAGAGCTTCTCTGCAAGCCGACGCTCGATGTCGGTTTCAGGATCGGGAAACAGCGTGCATTCGATGCTGCCAAGGCCCGCTGATTCAGCGGTTGCGTGGGCTGCGGCACAGCGACCCGAGCCTGGAGTCCCTTCTAAGATCACCAGACGGCTGGCCGCGGGCCGTTCCATGATCTCGCGCCGCAGTGCTCGCGAGAAGCGACGCTTCTCTTCTGGTTCCCAAAACAGTCTTTTCCAGCCGCGTCGCTCGGTCACCGCTTCGACGCCATGCAGGACCGTGCGGCTGAATTCGACAATGTGGCTGGGAACGCGCACGACCTGATTGGCCTGTGGCACATCGCCAACCTTGTCGATCTCGATCAGGCCCGTACGCAGCAGGTGGCGCTGGATGACGTCCAGAGCCTCCATGCTGACGGTGGGCAGCCCTTGCTGCAGCGCAAGCTGAAGATGTCCAAAGGTCGGCCGCTGACGAGACACATCGTTGTTTAGGAAGCCAAACAAGCGCCCAAAGCGAGCATCCCACTCGGGAACGATGGCAAGAAGAAACGGATCGAGCGCTGCTTCTGTCAGGCCAAACGCACGCACGATCTCGACAAAGCCAATGTTCTTTGCGGTCTCTTCAGCAAGCACGGCCAAGAAGGCTTTGCGAGACTCTGCGATCTCGGTTCCCAGTGGATCCGCAACAAGAGTCGGGCGGCGCTGCGCATCGGTCTTGCTGATTTTGCGGAATCCACTGAAGATCGTCGCGACATCTTCGTCGCTGACGACGATCGGCCCCAAGGGATCGTTGGCCGTTGACGTACGTGGCAACAGCCCCAGGTTGCGCGTGTAAAAAAGGAGTCTCTCGATCAGCAGAGAGGCATGGCAGAGCGCCTGGTCAAAGACGATGCGGCGCGCGGGCGGCAGGTCCATAGGTTCCCTCTGACCTTACTTGGGCTCGATCGCCGAGACCTGTTGTCGGAAGTATTGAATCGTCTTTGCCAGACCCTCTTCGATGCCGACGCGCGGTTCCCACTGCAAAAGCTGTCGCGCTTTGCCGATGTCTGGTTGCCGCTGTCGTGGGTCGTCCACGGGCAGCTCGCGGTACATGAGCGGCGCGCTGGATCCGAGCAACGAGCGGACTTTCTCTGCCAGATCCGCAATGGTCAGCTCGGCGGGATTTCCTAAGTTGATGGGCTGGGCATTGCAGTCTGAATTCATCAGACGAACCAGGCCATCGATCATGTCGGCGACAAAGCAAAACGATCGCGTCTGTTGTCCCATGCCATACAGCGTGATGGGCTGGTTGCGCAGGGCTTGCACAATGAAGTTTGAAACCACACGACCATCGTCAAGAGCCAGCCGTGGGCCATAGGTATTGAAGATGCGCGCGATGCGAACCTGTAATCCGTACTGACGCGCGTAGCTCACTGCGAGCGCTTCTGCGCAGCGCTTTCCTTCGTCATAACAAGCGCGCGGTCCCACAGGGTTCACGTGTCCCCAGTACTCTTCAGTCTGCGGATGCACCTCGGGGTCGCCATACACTTCGCTCGTTGATGCAATCAGGATGCGAGCCCCAGAATCACGGGCGATATCCAGCAGATTGAGCGTGCCATGGACGCTGGTGCGGATCGTCCGAACAGGATTGCGCTGGTACTGAATCGGTGATGCTGGACAGGCCAGGTGATAAATCTCATCCACTTCAAAGCTGGGCGGCTCATTGACGTCGCCCCGGATGAGCTCAAAGCGGCGGTGCCCCAGCAAAGCGCTGAGGTTCTCGCGATGGCCGGTGTAGAAGTTGTCGAGGCACGTGACCTCGTGCCCATCGGCCACCAAGCGCTCGCACAGATGTGAGCCTAGGAAGCCAGCTCCCCCAGTGACCAGGATGCGTCTAGTCATGGCACCTTAGCCGAGCATAGGCCGCGGCTGCGTCCTGTGTAAATGCAAAAGGAATGGGGAGCCGCAGTCCGCTGGCGATGGAACGTAGCGTTGAGTCCTTTGTTTCCCAGCGCGTTACGACCCAGCGATCAGCTGGTGGCTTAGGTACGCCTTCAGTCGCGTTGGCTGCTTGTCTTCGACGATGAGCTTCAGGTGATCGATGCAGCGCTGGCTGGTGTACGTCGTGGACTCTGCGCCAAGCAGCGGCGACCAGTACGTCGATGACGAAGGAAAGGCAAGCAGACCTACCGCTTTGCTGCGCGTACACAGCTGACGCTGAACCAGCTGTTCCAGAGCTTGTTCCCAGCGGGCATCGGTCGTCGGTTGCTTGTGATAGCGCTGGAAGCACGCGACCCCGATCGTGGTACCCAAATCTTCAGCGACGTCGATGTGCAGAAGGTACAGATCAAAATAGGAACGAACGTGCTCGATCTGTGCTTCGACGCGCTCGGTAAGCACCGGATCGCAGCCAATCGCTTTTAGATAAAGGATGATCTGCTCGGGCTGCGGCAGATGAAGACACAGGCGAAGCGCCGCGCTGCCATGCGCGCCGAGGATTCCCACCTGATACACAAAGCCGCGATCGGGCAGCTTGCTCAGTAGGTCGCGAAATCGCGTCGAAAACCCAGAGCTGGGTGCTTGCCCGGTTAGGTCCGTGACGATCTGCTCGGCATTCTGCGCGAAGGACTGGTTTCGGGCATAGGCGTCACCAAGGGGTCCGCCGAAAAACAGACGCGGCAACGGAATGCTGTGCTGCGGACTGGGCAGATCGAATTTCAGCCACAGCTCGCGCAGGTCGCGATGCCCTGCGGACCATGCCTGTGTCCACGTTTGCACAAAGCGGTCGATTCGCTGCCAGCTTGGCTGGGTGCGCAGCGCCTGTGAATCAGGGTGTGCGGACAAAAGAGGAACTCGCGGCGGTCTCTCATCGTTGCCGCGCGCCGCAATCGAGAAGTCAGCAACCGCGTCGGGAATGCCAAGCGGACACTCGACGATAAACGGGTTGTGTATCAGGTCTCCGTGAAGAGCCCGCGAGACAGCGGCGATCGCGGTACGGGTCGCATCGCCAACCAAGGCGGCCGGATACGTCGACCAAAGAAGTGCCAGGTGATCGGCCAAGCTGACGATGGAGTCGGTAGAGGAGGGCATGGCGAGTCCCTTTGACAGAACGCTAGGCGAACAGCGTAGCTGTGGGACCGGGCTCGTGTCTAGCATGGCGCTGCGACTCACCCAGTCTGGCGGCAGAGGGCGAGAGTCGCGGGGGCACAAAGACGCACCGAAGCGTCAAGCCGCGCCGGAACGTCAGTCTGCAAGCAGGTGGTCGATCTTGCCAAACCGCGTCTTGGCGCGAACGTGCGCGCCGGGGGAATAGCGGCGCCACTCGGCCTCGGGCAGTGAGAGCTCACAAGGCCCGTCGATGCAGGCGGGAGAGTTTCGTCGTCCACGCGTGATGAACAGCGGCTTCGAGAGTCGCTTGAGGCGAAGCACGTTTTGCTCGACGCGCCCGCCGATTCGCTGCGTGGATGTCAGCTGCGGCTCATCAGGCCACACCGGATGGACATCGCTTCCCGAGCGAACCAGTGACTTGAGCGGAGTCCAGACATCCACCGTGTACCGACAGAAGTCATCAAAGACTGGCTCTTGTCGAAACACGGGGCGGATCCGCTTTTCCCGCCGCGTCGCATAGCGCACACACTCGCGGTGGGTCTGCACTTCCTTGCGCGTACGCGGCCGAGTGCGAGTGACCGTCTTGTACGTTGGCTGCCAGTCGAGGCACTTTTTCACCGAGACGCCACCGTTGGTCTCAAAGCCAAAGCTGGTGCAGCGCTTGCCATCCTCTTCTTGCACGGTGTACGTCTCTTCTCCATCGGCGACGTCGACGGTGGAATGGCTCTCGCGCTCCTCCTGACAGCGACTTCGATCCTCTACTTCTTCGAAGTATTCCTCTTCGTGATCCACCACCTGTCGGTCAAACGACTTGCGTCGCTCGCACACGCGATTGCGGGCATCGGCTGGGACGCTGCCGATCCACTGTTCTTGCGTCTTGGCCACCCGTTCCTCGATAAGGATCGTGCGCTTCCAGGTCTGCTCCAGAACGACAAGTCGCACCGTCGGCGGTGGCTGCACAAACACATAGATGCAGATGGGCAGAAGAAGGATCAGCGCCCCAAGGCAGTACAGCCAGATTCGTGAGCCGCGGCGGACGAAGCGATCGGAAGCAGCCGTCGCGGTCGATTCGGTGTGCAGACCCTGAGCCGCACTGCTCAGCGCGGGCTCGGTGGCCAGCGCCTGTCGCTGGTATGTGGTCGCCTCGCTTGCCGATCGAGTCTGTCGCGCGGCACTCTCGGTTGACTCGCTCAGTGGTCCGGCACAGGACGGACAGCGCAGGTTGGGCTGGCCGCGAAGGTCAACCGGTGGGACCTGCGTCTTGCAGTATGCGCAGTACCGCCACACGCCCGAAGCCAGAGCCTGCGCATGGGGGCCTTCAAGACGTCGGTCAGGCGCCACTGCGACGGCCGCATCCTGGCCCTTGGATGCACCGCACTGCGGGCACGTGATCCGGGTCCCGGCGATGGCATCGGTGCCGCAGCTTGGACAGCGCCAGACGTTTTCGACGATCTCAGGCGCGGTGCCGCACCTGCGACACTGCGTCGGCAAGCTCTCATGCAGCTCGCCACACTGGTGGCATTCCCATTTCATGCTGGTACCGACCCGACCCAACGGACGTGGATCAACGCCATCGTACCCGATGCCGTTCCAGCGCGGCGACAAACAGCCATGCGCCGGCTTGCATGGCTGCTCAAAACTGCGCAGCTATCCCCGCGCCGTCAAATCAAGCGGAACAGCTACGACCGGAATCGCCCCCCAGCGATAGAAGAATGACGTACGCGACCGGTTCTGCTGCGAGGATAGCCTAGTACATGACGCGCAGACCCAGCTGCGCACGCAGCGGAGCCTGGCGCGTTGTCACCTGGCCGAAGGTCGCCAGGTCGCGGTTCACGACGCCGGTCGGCGTGTCCAAGTTGAAGACGTTGAACACGTCGGCGATCAGCTGCACGTGGACCTTTTCCGTAAACAGGCTGGCCAGGTCATAGGTCACGCGGGCGTCGATCACCAAGAGCGACGGCACGCGGAACTCGGCAATGCGCGTCAGGTCGTTGTACGAAGACGCGCTGTTCGGATCGTTGCCTGGCTCGGTTCCCGTCGGCGAGCGCAGATAGGTGTAGCTGCCGTCGAGCGAGTTGAAGAAGCGCTTCGTGCGCGGCGTACCGCTTTGATAACTGAGGAAGGTGCCGAAGGTCAGGCCCTTCCACGCGTACGAGGCGCGGATCTTGAGCTGATGGCGGCGATCTTCCGGCAGGAACCCGTCATAGAACTGGAACAGGCGCGGGTTGTAGAACTGCGACAGCGTCTGCGAGCCGCTGATCTGCGCGAACTGCTCGGCGCCAGGGCCATACAGCCACGACAGCGTATAGATGACCGCGAAGTCCCATTCCTGACGCGGCCGCGACTCGAAGATGAAGTCGACGCCTTGGTACACGCGCCAGTTCTGATCGAAGGTCGTGTACAGGAAGACCTGCTGCGGCTTGCCGTCGGCATATCGCACAACGCGCTGACCCGTCGGATCCCAGATCTGGTTGATCTCTTGGCTGTCCCAGATGTTGCCGACGCGCTTGTACGTGTAATCGACGCCGACCACCGAGTTTTGGAAGGCCTCGCGGCGCAGCGACAGCGTGATCTCGTCGGTGTGCGGTGGCGTGCCGTCGGGGCGCAGGGCATAGCCACCGGGGCCGCCCGATTGGTACAGCATGTCCCAGCCGCCCTTGCCCATGTTCACGTCAGGGTTGAACTGGTACGTCGTCGCGACCGAGGTCACGTCGGCGTACGCAGCGGCGAGCAGCGACAGCACTTCGTTCGAGCGGCCGTAGTACGCTGTGAAGATCGTCTTTTGGTCCTGCGTAATGTCGAAGACCAAGCCCAGGCGTGGACCGAAGCCCCACAGATTCGAGACAACCTCGCCTCGGCTGTTGGTGGTGCGGCCATAGTCGAAGCGCAGGCCGGGGTTGATGCGCAGCCAGCTATTCACCTTCCAGCGGTCTTGCGCAAAGAAGCCCATCGAGAACCCGTCTTGCACGTTGGTGTACGGGTCCTGCGTCGTCTTCTGATAGCAGCCGTCCAAGCGGCCCGGCATGCCGGCTGGCGTCGGGATGTTGCCGTCGGCCTCGCAGATGCCACTTTCCAGCGGGCCGCCGCCGTTGTCGGCATAGGTCGTGTTGCCTGGCAGACGGAAGTCACCCGTGTGACGGATGTAGCGGCCTTGGAAGCCGAACTTCGCTTCGTGCTTGCCGAAGCGACCGGCGTTGCCGCGCACTGAGATCGACGGGTCGAACTGGAACGTATAGCGCTTGTCGAGGAAGATCGAGCCGCCCTGATACCAGGTCGTGCCGTCCGTGTTGTTGACGTGCTGCGGGCGCTCGGCCACCCACTCGTCGTTGGCGGGCGAGAAGCGTCCCGTGCCCTTGTACGCCGAGTTATCGATGGTGCCGAAGTAACCCTGGGGACCGGTGTCGATGGTGTTGAGCTGGAAGCCGGTCTGGATCTTGGTGTTGACCTTTTCGCTGGCGAAAAAGTCCCAGGTCAGGATGGAGAACGCGCCGCCCTGCGCCTGATAGTCCTCTGCCACGCCAAGGTGGAAGTTGTCCTGGTTGTTGTTGCCAATCGTCGCTGGATCGGCCGAGACCGACAAGGTCAGGCGGTGCTTGGGCGAAGGCGCGATCGCAGTCTTGAAGCGGATGTAGTGACCGCGGAACTGCCGCGTCGGGTGCTGCAGGTTGAGCGGCGGGCCGATGTTGATCGACGAATCGGTGTGCTGGTACTGGTACGAGAAGTGGAACCACCACTTGTCTTTGATGATCGGGCCGCCGATGTTGATGTTCGCCTGGTACTGCTCGTTGGGCGACTTCTTGAGGATGGCGAAGGGGCGGGCTCCGTCATAGAACTGCGGGCCGAACTGGCTGCCAGCGGACAGCGACTGATGGTTGATGTACAGCGACGAGTCGATGTGCCACTCGTTCGAGCCAGCGCTGGTCACCAGGTTGATCAAGCCGCCGAGCGAGTTGTATTCCGCTTCGGTGCCGCCGGTTAGCACTTCGACCGACTCGATCGAGTCGAAGTTGATATTGGCCGAGAACGTGTTGGTCACCGGGTCGGTGATGTCCAAGCCGTCGACCATGTAGCGGTTGTGGGCGTTCATCGCGCCCTTGATGTTGGGGTTCCCGCCACCCGTGACGCCTGCGACTTGCTGCGCGATGTTCTGATAGCTGCGCTGCGTCGCGACGCGCGCTTGCTGATCGGCGCTCAAGACCGTGCCGGTCTGCGTCGAGTCTGGCTTGGTCATCTTGCGCTCTTCATAGATGACCTTGAGCTCTTGCTTGGCCTCTTCGGGCGACCACGCGATGTTGAGCGGGAAGGTCTCGCCTTGGCGCACGACGATCCTGCGGCGCATCGGCTTGACCTGCAGGCCCTCGATCGAGAGCTCGACTTCGTACGGGCCAGGCGGCAGCGCGATGAATTCATAGCTGCCGTCATCGGCGGTGGCGATGTTGCGAGCGCCACCGATCAGGTTCTTCCCGGTCAAGCGAACGCGCACGCCAGGCATCGGCAGGCTGCTCTGCTTGTCGGTCACGACGCCCGAGATGCGTCCATCCTGTTCACCGACGGCGTATGCGGCGGGCGGCGTCAGCATGACGCCCAGCGCGGGCAGCGATACCAGCGCAACCTTGGAAAGCCCACGTCGGAGCTGCTTCCACTGCTTTTGCTTCTTCATCGTTGGCTTCTTTGACTTCATAGCGAGGCACCAGAGCTCTGGGTGGAAGTGGAAGAGGAAGAGGGGTTAGCTCGGCGGAGCTTGCAGGCAGTACGTGTACTTGCCCGTGTCCTTCGGGCTCTGAACATCCGAGGCTTTCTTTTCCAGCTTCGTGGGATCGTTCACGTCCACGGGATCGAAGGTCCAGATGCGGCAGATCGGCGAGTAACCGGCTTCGCCACGACGGTATTCAAAGACGTCGGGTCCGACGCCGGGACCGGGCACGCCCTTTTCTTCAAACTGCTTGGTCTCGGGATTCCAGAACAGCGCCGACGTTGGGACGTACAGGTTCTGGGTCGCGACGCGCTGCTTGCCCGGCGGGTTTATGACCTGCAGCGGAATGTTGCCGCCGTCGAGGTAGGCCAGAAGGTACTGCTTAAACCAGCCCCAGCGCTGCGGACCAATGCCCAGCATGTGGAACTGCTTGCAGATCGCGTCGGTCTCGGGGCCGCACTCTTCCGGCGCACCGTTGCCCCCGCCCATCGGCTTTGGCGTTGTGACTTCGGCCGCCGGATCGATGATGGCAAAGGCGCGGAACAAAATGCCGGGCTTGCCCGTGGGCAGCGCGTCGACCACGCCCTCGGGCGGCGGGATCAGATCGAGCGAGACATCGCTGCGCTTGACCAGCGTCGCTTCACTTTTGATGTCTTGGCAGGGATTGCCATTCGACGTCACAGCCACTTCGTTGATGATCGGCACATACGTCGTGCTGCCCGGTGTCGTCGAGTCGATGGGCAGCGCGGTGAAGATATTGCCCTGCCGGTCATAGCGAACCGCGTCGCGCTGCTGATCGAAGACATACCCTTCGGGCTTTTGGCACTTTGCCGAGTCGGGCGCGGTCTCGGTTGGTGTCGGATCGAACACATAACCGAGGGGTGGTTTTAGATAGTTCAGATCCAGCTGATCGAGCGGCTTGCCCATCGCATCGGCGGTGCGCGCCTGCCGCCCGTTGAACGCCAGCGGGTAATAAAGGACGTCCTTGCCGTTGGCATACGCCTTGGCAAAGGCGAACACGCCCATGCCTGGCATCTTGCCGGTGCCCCCGCGGCCCAGGTACGGCGCGGCGAACTTCAGCGGATCGACCGCGCCTGCGCTGTATTCGCCCGTGCGTCTCTCGTACGGCGTACACGCCAGCGACGAGAGGATCGCGAGGCCAGAGGCCAGCACAGGCAGGCCGGTCAGCACACTGGAAAGGGTGAGTTTGGTTCGTTTGTGAGAGGTCATAAGCGTCTCGGACGTTGGGCCCATCGGTGCAGACTCCAGGCGACTTCAGGGGCAAGAAGGGGGTGGTCCTTCTTGAGGGCGCCACGATAGTGCGGTGAGCGCGCGGGGGGCAACGGTTTTTTGTCGCACCCCTATGCGGCAACGCCGCGAGCTTGCTTGCGATGCCGTCGATGTGATAGGCAAAGGCCCTCTTCGGTAAAGGTGAACGCTCAAGATGTCTGGTCATAATCGCTGGTCCAAGATCAAGCACCAGAAGGCCGCTTCGGACGCCAAAAAGTCCAAGGGCTGGACGAAGCTAATCAAAGAAATCACCGTCGCTGCGCGCGGCGGTGGAGATCCCAACGGCAACCCGCGCTTGCGCAACGCGATGGACAAAGCGCGCGATGCCAATATTCCGAACGACACCATCGATCGCGCGATTAAGAAAGGCACTGGTGAGCTGGGTGGCGAGGCAATGGAAGAGCTCGTCTACCAGGCGTACGGCCCCGGTGGCGTGGCCATCATCATCGAGCTCGCGACGGACAACCGCAACCGCACGGCCGGTGAGCTGCGCAAGATCTTGGAGCGCGGCAACGCCAAGATCGACTCGTCGGGATCGGTGCTGCACAAGTTCAAGCGTCGCGGCCAGATCATCTTTGAAGCGGCGCAGGCCAGCGAAGATGCAGTCACCGAGATCGCCCTTGAGCTGGGCGCCGACGACGTGCGCGCAGAGGGCGAGGTCCTTGTTGTTCTGACCGAGCCTGGCTCGCTGTACGTCGTGCGCGAAGGCTTCGTGAAAAAGGGCCTAAAGCCCGTCGATGCCGAAGTGCTGATGATTCCCGAGCTGACGGTCCAAGTTGCAGCCAAGGACAGCGAGACGCTGGGCAAGCTGATCGCGACGCTGGAAGAACACGACGACGTCACCAACGTCTACGCCAACTACGAGAGCGCCGAAGACGCGGGTGCATAACCGCAAGGACGCCACATGCCACCGGCAGAGCCTGCCGAATACGCCTCGCCTGTACTGGGAACCGATGTCGGGGCCGGCGCAGCGGACAGCGACGAGTTCGACGAGGACACGCTGCTGCCTCCGCCTGCACCGGGCTTGGTCGCGCCGGGGCGCCTGCAAACAGCAGAGCATGTGGTCGTAGACACCGAGCCGAACGCACCGCTGCCAGTCTTGGATTCTCCGACGCGGCCAGGCGTCGGTCCGGCGCCATCCCCGCCAGCGGTGGTGGCACAGGTGCCAGCGGGCGCGGTTCAGCCTGCAGCGGGCCGCGCTCGGGTGGCAGAACACCTGCCGCCGCCCAGTCCGCCGCCTCGGTCCGACTGGGCTTCAGGGCGCGGTGCCGATCGCGCGCGGCCGACGCCTTCGTCGGCCTCGCTGCTGCCGGGCCAGGTGCCGGTGTACGTGCCACCAGCGGTGTCGCCGGGGGGATCGAGCGAAGCCAGCGACTCATCGGCGCGTGGGTCCGTACGCATCACCGCAGCACAGCCGGCTCTGCAGACGTCTGAGTCGCCTGCTCGACGGACCACATCAATTCCGTCGCTGCCTGAGCTTCCGGCGGGGCCCCATGGCGAATCGGGGGCCGCACTGGTTGCGTACATGGCGCGGTACCGCCGTGTGGCCAATCGCCGTCGGCGGCTGGTGCAGCAGGCTGAGCAGTCGCTGCGCAATGAGACCCCCAACCTGGATCGTCTGCTGGTCGAGCTGGGTCAACATGCCTATATCGAGCGCATGGATCCCTGGGGCCTGCTCAGCGGGCAGGTCGACGAGACCGGGCAGTCCGGGCCGCTGCTGCGGCTGAGTGGCGAGGGCGAGTCGCTGCGGCGCGCCGAGTCGTGGATTGCGCGCATCGAAGCCGAGCAGCTTCGTGCGCTGGCCATCCTGTCGCGCGAAGAAGCGCGGCTGTGTTCTGAGCTGATGGCTCGCGCCGAGCACCAGCGCCGTCTGCGCTGGCACATCGAGAGCCTGCCGATTCAAGCAACGTACGATCAACAAGCCGAGCTAACCGCGCTGCGCGGCGAGAGTGAGCTACTTCTGCAGCAGCTTGCGGCCGTGCGCTGCGAGCGCTGGATGAAGGAGCATGCGCGGTCACGCTGTCAGCAGCAGCGAGCCGGCCTGACATTGACCGTCGACAGCTTATTGTCTCCGGTCAGCGACGGAGCAACGCGCTCAACGCCCAACCTGTTGCTTTTGGGCGCGCTGGTCTTGGGGCAGCGCTTGTTTTCGCTGCAGCCCGCTGAAGGGCAGGTGGCGCCGCGCAGCGGACGTCCAGTCGCCATGACCCCACAGCTTTTAGTGGCTCGTTTTCAAGAGCGCCTGCTGCAGCGCGCCATCGTATCCGCGCAGGGATTGGTTGAGCAGTTCGCGTACGACCACGATGCCGTCCGGCGCGGAGCGATCTTCCTGGGCGTCTTCGCAGTGACGGGGCTGGTCTGCGCGCTGATTGCGTGGTGGGCGCTGTCGATTGGATAGCTCGATCGCACGGATCAATCGGCTGGCTCGATCGCGTCGCTCGATCACGTCGCTCGATCACGTCGTTCGATCGCGTCGCTCAATCGACAAGACGTGGTCCCGAAATCAGCGCTGCGTGGTGGGGCGGGTGCGCGGCGGCTAGTGATGCTGCGGGTCGCGTCCCTTGGACTCGTCGAAGCCAGGCTCGATGTAGATGCGACGCAGGTGTGGGAACTCGCTGCGCAGACGACTTTCTAGCTCGTTAATGGTTACTTCGAGCTGATCCATCGTCAGGTCACGGGCAAAGCGCAGCTTGAACGCGCCCAGCACTTCGCGGGGGGCGATGTGCAGCGTGCGGATGTGGATGACTTCCAGCACACCGGGAAACGCCGCGGTGACATCGACCATGTGCTTGTGTTCTTCTTCTGGCACCGCTTCACCGACGAGCAGGCTCATCGATTCGCGTCCCAGGAAGACCGCCACCACACCCAGCGATACGCCGACGAACACCGACGCCAGCGCGTCCCAGATCGGCTGGTGCAGATAGTGCGCAAGCAGGATGCCGACCAGCGCGATGATTAGGCCAAAGATGGCCGCCACGTCTTCAAACAGCACCGTGATCACTGTCGGATCGCGGGCATCTTGGATCGTCTTGAGCAGGCCACGACCGCGCGTGATGTGACGGAACTCCGAGACCGCTGCGCGCAGCGACCACAGCTCCAAAAGGATCGACACGCTGAGCACCACGATGGCCCAGCGCACGTCGCCGTGTGGGTGATACGTGTTGTGCAGGATGTGCCAGATCTTCTCTAGGCCTTCCCACATGCTGACGATGGCGCCGATGGTAAAGATGCTGCCTGCGACGATGAACGACCAGAAATAGGTCTCGGTGCCGTATCCAAACGGGTGCAGGTAATCGGGGGGCCGCGTCGAGCGGCGCATGCCGACGAGCAGAAAGATCTGGTTTGCCGTGTCGGCCAGCGAGTGAACCGCTTCGGCCAGCATGGCGGTAGAGCCACTGATCGCGGCGGCGATGAACTTGAACACAGCGATCAGGGTGTTGACGATCAGCGCGACGATGACGACACGCAAGCCACCGCCGTGGCCGGCATGCGCTTCGTCCTTCGCCGCGGGAGCGTCCGAAGAACCGTTCTGGGGTGCTGCCATGGTGCTTCTCACTCAGACTCAGCCTGCGCAGCCATACACGCCCAGGCTGACGGCGTTGGGTTTCGCGGCGACCGAAAAGTCGGTGCTTAGGCGTCGGCGCGCTTTTCCGAGACGACGATTAGCTGACGCGACTCGTTGCCATAGAAGCGACCGCGCAGATCCAAGTTGCCGGACACTTCCAGCACGCGGAACCCAGCATGCGTCAGCACCTTGCCGATCTCGTGCAGTGAATAGGCGCGGATCGAGATCTCTTGTTCCAGCTGACGTCCGCTTTCCAAGATGATCTGCCGCTGCACCTGCAGGCGCGACGTGAAGTAGTTGAAGTCGACCTCTTCGAGGACAACGCAGCCGTCGCCTTGCCACCAGACACGGCAGGGCAGATCGCCGATCAGATAGTCGCGGTTGATCATCTCAAGCACGAAGCGACCCCCTGGCTTGAGCGACTTGGCGATACCGGCTGCGACGCGACGGTTGGTGTCGTCGTCGAAAAACCCAAACGTCGTATAGAAGCAATACGCGCCGTCGAATTCGTTTTCGAATGTCATCTCGCGCATGTCGCCATGCACAAAGTCGACGTTGACCCCGACGCGACGCGCTGCATCGGTGGCGCGAATCAGAAGCGGCAGCGACAGATCCAGACCGACGGTCTTGTAGCCGCGCGCGGCCATCTCCATCGCGTGACGACCATAGCCACAGCCGACATCCAGGACGCGGCCTCCCTGCGGAAGCTCTAGCGTCTCAAGCAGGAAGCCGACCTCGCGCTCGGTCTGCTGCGGCGTCAAAAACGGCAGTGTGTGCAGGTAATCTTCGTCGAAGATCTCCTCGAACCACTGCTTGCTGCGGCGCTTCTTGCGCAGCTTGGTTTCCTCGCCAAAGCTGATGCCACCAGCAGACCCCGAAGGGGGCGGAGCCGGCGCAGGGGCTTGGGCTGCTGCAGCGGCGACGGGCCGGGCGGTGGCGGGGACCGGCGGTGGTGCCGCGGCCTGCGCAGGCGGTGGTGGCGGTGAGGGTGGTGGTGTGCGGCTGGCCGGCGTGATATTCGGCTGCGTCACCGGACGACTGGGGGCCGGCGGTGGCGGCGGCGGAATGTTGGGCGAAGTCCGACGCAGGGCCGAGGCTGGCGGCTGTGGAAGTGTCGCCTGTGGCTGAGATGGCTGCGCCAGAGCCGCAGGCGCTTCTAGCTCGGCCGCCGCCGCCGTCTGACTCAGGATCGGCGTGGCCTGGCTGCTCAGCTGAGGATCTGCGACGTGGTTTGGCGCGGGTCGGTCGTCGGCCTCTTCGGACACGGCACCGATCGGCGACAGATCTTCGGATGTCGAGCTAGCTGGGGTAAGGGCCGCCTCTTCAGCGGCTTCGGACCAGCCAGCGTCGATGTTTGCATCGTCTTGGCCGGCGCTTTCACCGGCTGCTTGCTCGGCCGTCGACTCGTCTGACTCAGCGCTTTCGCTGGCTGCTTCTTCGCTCGGTGCCTCGGCATCGGCGGCGCTCGTCGGCCGCTCTTCCGAGTCTTCGACAACATGAAACTCTAGATCATCGAGAGCCACGACCGGCGTGCTGCTCGACGGAGAGACGACGGACGCGGCGGGCGCTTCGGCCTCTAGAGCGGGGGCCTCGCCGCTGTCGACGGCATGGCTCAAGGCCACCAGGGCTGGAGCGCGATGGCTGGGGACGCTGCCACCGCTCTCAGGCCCGACGGTCACCGGCAAGCTGTTCGAGCTCGGTGACGGCGACGAGCTGAGTACGGCATCGCTGCTGGCGGGTCGCGTGCCGCGGTCGCTGCGGTTGTTCATCGATGCGGCCAGCTCGGCCAGCTCGGGCGTCAGCTCGGCGGCATCGGTTCGCGCCGCTTCTTCGGCAAATGGCGAGTCATCGAACATCACCGATGGCATGTGCTGCTCGCCAAGGCCCGAGATCGGGGGCAGTGGTGCCGGTCCACTGCTGCCCGCGTTGGCTGCGCGCTCGCCTGCGATTGGCGCCCTTAAGCTCGGCTCTCCGGGCACTGCCTTGCGGGCCGGTGGCGGCGCCGAGCTGATCGGCTCTTGCTCGATCGCGGCCGCGAGGATCTCGGCCGTATTCGCTGGCTCGGCTTCAAAGTTGACGAAGCCGGCCGCCAGGTCGCTGTGTTCGTCCAGCGCTGGCGGCTGTCTTTCGACGGTGGCTTCGTCGGAAAAGGCCGAGTCCACCAGATCGTCCAGAGACGGCGGCGGCCCTTGTGGCGGCGTCCGTGCGCTGGCTAGCTCGGCTTCATCGGGTTGGGGCGCAAGCTCGGCATCCAGCTCCGCAAGCTCGCTTTGGCTAAACAGCAGATCTTCGCCTGTTCCGCGCGGTTGTTTGCTCACGTTACTGGCCTTGATGCGAAGAGGTTTTCCGGCCGATGCTCTGGCCGACTCGAAGCACGCTGCCTACCGTGGTCTCGCTGGTCACGCGACCCGGCTCGAAGAGCAAGATGACCGTCGAACCCAAATGGAAAATGCCAAGCTCATCCCCCTTGTTTAGCGGCTTGCCTTGATCGTATGTGCAGGCGCCGCGATCGGGGCCGCCGGCCATCGTGCAAAGCGATGGCTCGTACGACACCGTGATGTTGCCCACGCCTGTCGCTGCCACCATCACCAACGCCACTTCTCCCAGGCCCGTGCGCAGGTACGTCACCACGCGCTCGTTTCTGGCAAACAGGTTGGGGACATTGGTCACCGAGAGCTGATTGACAGGATAACGCGCCCCTGGGATGTGGCGATAACCAACCACTTCTCCGTCGAGGGGGCTGTGTACTCGGTGATAGTTATGCGGCGCCAGATAGATGGTCATAAACAGCCCGCCGCGAAAGCGCTCGGCAGCCCGCTCATCGGAAAGAAGGCCGCTGACCGTGTAGTCGTGTCCTTTGGCTTGGATGCACAGGCCGTCGCTTGTAAGGCCCTGCACCGACAGAACTCCGTCGCAGGGAGCAACCAGCACATCGGCGCCATCTTCGATCTGTCGCGCACCCTGCGGCAGCGGACGGCAGAAGAAGTCATCGAAGCGATCGTATTCCGAAAGCGGACGATCTAGCTCGCTCAGATCGACACCATAGTGGCGTGCGAAGCTGCGATAGATCGGATCGCGAAGCGGTCTGGGAACCGGCAGGCGCGACGCCCAGCCCATCCCACGGCTGAACGCTTGCTTGGGGAACCAATGCAAGATCTCTGCTGCAAACCGCTCTGATACGGGGAGTTTACTGGACATACACGCTAATACTATTGGAAGGCGCGCCCTCGAATCAATCACTCACACGCCGGCTTCAGGGGACGCCCTTGGCATCGACGAACGAGGCGTGCTCGGCTGCGCGGACTTCCTGCATGGCCGCGTGGGCAAAGGTAGACGCGCGCATCGCCACGCCGCGTCAGCCGACCGATACCGTATGACCCGACGGAACGGACAGAGCGTCGCCTCTTGGATCGAGCAGGCAGACGACCTTCGGTTCTTCGATGCGTTCTTGACGCGAGGGTACGCGACGCGGACCTAGGGACCAGGGCGCTGCACCGATGCACTGCCGCAGTCGCGGTTGCTCGGCGTCGCAAAGCGCAGCGTGTTCGGCGGCTGTGCCGAGACCGGGCCGCCAAACCCCAAGGCCGGCGGATTGCGACCCAGGTTTTCAAACGTCTTTTCGATCAGACAGCTCACCACCATTGGCAGGATGATCGCCTGCGGCGCCGCGGGAATTTTCCACAGCGTGCCCAGGCCGTTTAGCTGCAGCCGCATCGGCTGTCCGCCTGACACCACGGTCTCGACCAAGGCATCGCCTTCTTGCTGCATATCGACGGGGCAGCGACCGATGTAGCCGCGCAGGCGATCGCCAAAAAGCTCCAGCTTCACTTCGCGAAAGGCAAGGGCGCCGCTGATCGTGTGAAAGCCTTGGGTCTCGGCGATCTGCAGCGTCGTGGTGTGCTGGTTTTCGACGACACCGTATAGCTCGACGTGATCGCCAGCATGCGTGACGGTTACGTCGACGTCGCTGCCGCAGATCATGCCGGTGATGCGTCCGCCCTGTTCTTTGACGCCGCTCGATGGCCCGCCGGGCTGCGGGTGGGCGTTCAAATGGCGAACCGCATAGGGCTGTCCACCGTACTCAAGGTTCTGGCGCGGTGTCGCTGTGCCGTTGATCATCACGGGCCCCAGGCATCCGCTCAGCAGCAAGCAGGGACTCAGCCATCCCAAAGGAAGCAAGCGTCGCAGCATGGACATGTCGCTCTCCTTGGCTCGCCTAACGACGAGCGTGTGCTTCGGTCAGATCGCGCAAGAACACCGCGGCCGGGCGGCCGCCAACCGTCGAGTGCAACAGGCGACCATCGGCATCGGTGTACAGGCACAAAGGGGTAGGTTCACGTCGCGGTGCCTGATGCGTGAGCGCCGAGACGGCTTCTTCCTGCGAGCCGTGATCGCCGCACACGCAGACAAAGCTGGCTCGTAGCTCGTCTGCGATCTCTTGCTTCGGGACGATCTTTTCGATGAGCGCGCGGGTGCCGCCGCAGTCCCGGCGACCGATGACGATCAGCACGCGCTTGCCTTGGTCGCGCGCTTGGAAAAGCGCCGCAGCCAAGCTGCGATGCCAGGGGACCGCAGCGCGATCGTCGAAATACAGGTGTCGACCGGGCGGGTGCTGTGGGGGGCCACCGGCATCATGATTCGATGACTGCATCGTGTTCTTCCGGGCGGCGAGCATACACCGCTGCTTGCCTCGGCACGCAACAACAAGCCAGGGAACGCCGAAGGGCAGACCTGCGTGCGATAATGACGCTTCATTTTTCTGCGGGATCGCTGGGGGGCGTTCTTCGCTTTGGCAGCCTGCTGGTCGATGGGTCCACCGCGACTGCAGTCACTGCATGTGGGTCCGAGCATCGTCCCCCAAGGCCCGCTCTAGGAGGCTGACATGCTTAGATTTCCGAGGCTGGGTGATGCCCGCGCGCTGGGTCTGGGGGCGGCTCTGCTCCTTGCCTGCTCGTCGAGCATGCCCGAACCGACGCCCGAGCCACCGTTCGAACCGTTTGCGCCCGAGGCGTACACCGCCAAGGTCAAGAACCTGCTGACCGGCCAAGCGCTGACCGAGGCGGAGCTGCAAGCGGTGCAGGCCGATCCCAACAAGCTTCCCGAGCTGATCGATACGTGGCTGAACACGCCAGAAGCAGAGGCCAAGCTGCTCGCGTTCTTTCAGCAGGCGTTTCAGCAGACGCAGATCACCATCAGCAACTTTTCCGATCAGCTGCCCAGCGGCTTTGGCTTCAACGCCGCGACGCAGAACCTGTTCATCAAGTCGGCGCGCGAGAGCTTTGCCCGCACCGCGCTGCAGCTGATGAAAGAAGGGCGCCCGTGGACCGAGACGGTGACCAGCAACCGGTACGTCCTCAACGCGCCGCTTATGGCGTACATGGCCTTTGCCGACACCTGGACCTTCAACGACAAGGGGCAGCGCACCAACCGCTTGGCCCCCAGCGCGGCCTTTACCGCTTCGTTTGGCAGCAGCGTCGCCGCGACCAGCTATGTCGACTCGGTGAATCCGGGCAGCGCGAACTATCTCAAGTTCAAGACCCCCGGAACGACCAACACGGCCGGAGCCGGCTGCATGGCGGATCCCTATGTCCCGACGGGACAGACGGCGGTGTCGCTGATCTATGACTACATGCATGGGCGCTTGCGCAACTGCAACCCGACGGTGGCCAACGGCATCGTCTCGCAGTGGACGCAGGCCGACTGGGACAACTGGAAAGTTGTCACCATCCGTCGCCCCATGGGCACAGAGCAACCAACGGCGTTCTTTGACATTCCCAAGCTGCGCACGGCGACCGAGCTGGTCGTCAACACGCCGCGCGTGGGTTTTATGACCACGCCTGCCTTCTTTGCCAACTGGCCGACCAATCCATCGAACCAGCACCGCGTGACCATCAATCAGACGACGATCGTCGCGCTGAACAAGAGCTTCGACGACACGATCAACAACAACATCCCATCGATCGACACCGACACCGATCCCGTCGATCACGTCAAGCCCGGCACCGTCTGCTTTTCGTGCCACCTGTCGCTCGATCCGATGCGGCAGCTTTTCCGGCAGACGTACAGCTTCTATGGCAGCGAGCAGACCGACGCCGCGCAGAAGACGCTGGCCGGAGCCTTCGCATTTGACGACGAAGTGGCCATGAACCTGACCGGCGGCATCAGCGATCTGGCCGCGAACCTAGCCAAGCATCACCGCTTGCCGATCGCTTGGACGCAGAAGCTCTGCTACTACGCCAACTCGACGGCGTGCAACGAAGAAGATCCTGAATTCTTGCGCGTGGTGGACGTGTTCAAGGCCAGCAACTTCAACTTCCGCACGCTGCTGCGCGAGCTGTTTTCGTCTCCGCTGGTCACCCTGGCCACGCGCACCAAGACCTTTACGGAATCGGAAGCGCCCGTGACCATTCAGCGGCAAGAACACTTCTGCAGCGCCATCTCGTCGCGCTTGGGGATCAACGATGTCTGCGCGATGAACACCATCTCGGGCCTGACTGCGCTGCAGACCGCAGTGTCGAGTCTGTCGTTGTCGATTCCTGCCGCGTCGTACAGCCGCGGTGCCGAGTCGCCAGTCGTCTCGCGCGATCCCAACCTGTTCTTCCGCGCCAGCGTCGAAAACATCTGTCGTCGCGTCGCCGATGAAGTGGTGGACAAGACGCCGGGCACGCCGCGTTACACCAGCGCCATGCCACAGCCGGCGATCGACGACTTCGTCAAGACGGTCATGGGCATTCCGGTTGCGGACGCTCGTCACGCTGCGGCACGCAGCATCTTGGCCGAGCACTTCGATGCGGCGTCCAAGACCGCGGGCATCATGGCGCGCGATGCGCTGAAGTCGACCTTTGTGCTGGCGTGCTCATCGCCGACCAGCGTGTCCTCCGGCCTCTAGGCAGCAGAAGGAGCAGAACCATGAGCTTAACTAGAAGAGAAGCCCTTCTCTCTGCGCTGTTCGGGGGCAGCTATCTCGGACTGCGCTCTTTGGCCACTGGCTTGCCGGTGGCGTTTCTTGCCAACCCGCTGCGCGCCGACACGTGCTCGATCGATACTGCCAAGGCGCAGTTCATCGTCATGAGCACATCCGATGCGGGCGATCCGATGAACGCCAACATGCCCGGCACGTATGACTTCCCCGACATCGCGCATCCGCCGGCCGCCATGTTTCCTGACTTCGCGCAGGCGACGGCCACCGTGGGAGGCAAGAGCGTCAAGATGGCGAAGTGCTGGGCCGATCTGATCAACTCGGCCGATCCCAAGATCGCGGTCGCGAACCGCATCGCGTTCGTACATCACTCGACGCAGAACAACAGCCACACCAACCAGAACAAGGTGCAGCGCCTGATGGGTGCGCTGCCGCGGCAAGAGATGCTGGTGTCCTATCTGGCCAAGCAGCTTGCGCCGTGCCTGGGCACCATCCAGCGCGAGCCGATCGTCGTCGGTGCGTCCGGCCCCGGCGAGTTCCTGTCGTACGAAGGTCGCACGCTGCCCAAGCTAGCGCCGCGAGCGCTGCGCGATACGCTGCTGTCGGCTGCCGGTCCGCTGACCAACCTGCAGGCGCTGCGCGATCAGGATCTCAATCGCCTAAACGCGCTGTTCAAACAGACCGGCAACACCGCGCAGAAAGCGTACCTCGATCGCTTGGCGACGTCGCAGACCCAGGTGCGCTCGATCGCGCAGAACCTGCTCGACAACCTCAGCTCGATCACCAACGACAGCACGGAAGGCCAGATCATCGCGTCGGTGGCCTTGGTGGCGATGAAGGTGGCGCCGGTTGTCTCGATCCACTTGCGCTGGGGCGGCGACAACCACACCGACAACAACCTGCAGAACGAAGCCAACCAGACCTCGGAATCGGTGGCGCCTCTCGACGGCGCGGGCATGCCACGCAAGACCGGCATCCCGTTTTTGATGCAGAAGCTGACCGATCTTGGCCTGCGTGATCAGGTGTTGTTCATGGCCATGAACGTCTTTGGCCGCACGCTCAAGAAGCTGGGCACCGCGGGTCGCGATCACTGGGGTACGCACCACGTGACCGTGCTCATCGGCAAGCCGATCAAGGCGGGCGTCATCGGCAGCATGGAGATCAAGAACAACGAGTACAACGCGACGCCGTTCGATTCGACGACGGGCGTTGGCAGCGCTGCCGGCGATATCACGCTGAACGATGGCTTGGCTGCTTTGGGCAAGACCATTGGCACCGCCGTCGGTCTAAGCGATACGCAGCTCACCACCGATCTCACGGGCGGCAAAGTCATCAAGGCCTTGCTCGCTTAATCCTCCCCACTTCTTCCCGTCGGAAAGCCCTGGGCGCCAAGCAGCGGTACGAAGCGTACGCCGCCCAGCGGCTCTCTGCGCAGCGTGCCGTCGCGATCCTTGGATACGCAGACAAGCTCTTGCGCGCCGTACTCTGCGCCCACCGGCATGATCAAGCGACCTCCCGGCGCTAGCTGATCGAGCAGAGCGCGCGGCACCTGCGGCCCCGCCGCCGACACCAAGATCGCCGCAAACGGCGCCGCGTCCGGCCAGCCGAGCGAGCCATCGCCGTGGTACACAGCGACGTTTTTGAACCCCAGTCGCGACAGACGCTCGCGCGCAGCACGGGCCAGCGGTTCCAGTCGCTCGATCGTGTACACGGCTTGACAAAGGTGACTCAAGATCGCCGCCGCATAGCCCGACCCCGTGCCGATCTCAAGGACGCGCTCGGGGCCGCGCAGGTGCAGCGCTTCGATGGTCAAGGCCACGACATACGGCTGCGAGATCGTCTGCCCCAGCCCCACCGGCAAGGGCCAGTCGGCATACGCGTCGAGGATCTGTTCGGGCGGCACGAATTCATGGCGAGGCACCTCGGCGAATGCCGAGAGCACGCGCGCATCCTCGATGCCGCGATCGATAAGCTGCGTCTTGACCATCTGCCTGCGTGCTGCGGCGAAGTCCACGTGCCTCTCCTTGTACCGGGGCAGGCTCGATTGTGTCGCACAATGCACCGCCCCAGAGAATCCTCTTCGGACCCTCTGAGGCGGGCTGAGGCGGTGTGCTTACGGCTGTGGGCCCGTGAACACGATCTGCATCAGCTCATACGACACGACGTTGCCGGGTCCGACGTGCTTGATGATGATGTAGCGGTTCTTCTTGGTGCTCAGGTTCACACCCAGCAGCGCGAACTTGTCCCACGGAATCGTGATGTTGCCGCTGCCGCTGATCGCCTCGGTCGTCAGCGGGTTGCCCGTGCGATAGTACGCGTCGATCTCGGCGAACGAGTTCATGCCACAGCAGTCTGGGACATCCGAGAACAGCTTCCATTCTTCCCCCGGCTGCGGCGTGACGGCTGGAAGCTGCAGGATGACGCTGCCCGACGAGCTCGATTGAACGATCTTGTTTGCGTCGACCTTGATGCTCAGGCTGTCCCAGTTGATGCCGTAGTTGGGCGGCGCTACAGCCGAGCCAACCGCTGTCGCTTTCACCGTCGCATACGTTGCCGGCGGCGCGTTCAGCTCACACAGCGACTTATCATCCGACCAGATCGTGTTGATGATGAAGTCCTGGTAGTACGTGTCCGTCTGGCCCGGCGTCGGCGGTGCGTCCAGGCCCGTCAGGCGCGCGTTGGTGTAAAAGGCAAGACCCGTGGCCGGCGCCGGCAGGTTCACCGTCACTGCGGCGGGTGGATACGCCCGGCTCAGCGTAAAGGGCGTCGCCAGCGGGTAGTCCTTGTACGGCATGCTCGTGCCTTCCTGCACGGTAATGCTCTTTAGAAACAGCGGACAGCCGGCGATGCTGTCGTTCAGCGCCATCTCGACGGACGGCGGGACGGTTGCCGGGGCGCCGAAGAGCAGCGACCAGTTTTCGTTCTTGTGAAGCTTGCAGTTCGGTCCATAGGTGCCCTTGATGCCTTTGGGCCACAGTGGAACGCTCTGCCCAAGGGGGCCACTAAGTGCCTTGATCGCCCGATCAAAGCCATTGCTAATTCCCGAGACGTTGCCGCCATTGCCACATCCGCTAATCGCGAATCCGGTCAACGCCAACGCACCAATCAGGGGGCGCATGAACGACATATTTTGGTATGACATGGTAATTTCTCCGCTGTTTAGATTCTGGAAAACAAGAAGGAACTGGCATGTGGGGTTTCTGCTGCCTCGTTTCCCACCCAGACCCCCTATTTCCGACGTCTTGAGCTCTAAGCAGATGCCATGCCAGTCACGGAAGTATTGGAAAATGAACGATTATTTGCATGTAGCTGTGATTCCGCCGCCAACCTACCATGCGAAAGAGTTGCTCAAATCCCATCTTTCGGAGCATTTCATTCGCATACGAATTCGCAACCAGGCATTTATGCGTATTTCAAAAGACCGCTCACCCATCAAAGAAAGTCGTGCGCACTGCGCGATATGACGAAATATCTGCGTTAATGATTCTGCGTAATAACTGCAACTGTGCGCGTACGTCGAATGATCGCGCAGACCGATTCGCGGAACGGGCCGGTGCTCTTCGGGCGCGGCGACGGCTGACGCTATGGGGCAGCGTCGGCCGAGCGAGGGTCAGCAGATCGAGGGTCAGCAGGCTGGGCGTCTGGGGCTCCAGCGTCGGAGGTGTGTACGGGGGCCGCGCTGGCGGGCGCGGGCGGTGGGACCAGCTCGGGAAAGCGGTCTGGGGGCGGCAGCCAGCCCTTGAGCCACAAGAGCAACACAGCGACGTCGGCCCGCGGCAGGCGGCCTCGGACCTCGACGACAGACTGGCTGGGCGGTGCTCCGCCGTGGCTTGGCCCCGTCGAACGTGAGAAGCGCAGATCCGAAAGCAGGCCACCCAGGCCGATCCAGAACAGGCGACCTGAAAGCTCGCTCTTTAGCCCCGGCAGCAGCCCATGCAGGCGGGCCGCTTCGTCGGCGGTGGACAGCTCAAGCTGCGCCACAAGCTGCGGATCGGCGTCGGCGGTCAAGGCCAGGCGCAGGCCGATCGGCGTCGGAATCTCGCCGCGCAGACGCAGGCGCTGCTGGGGGTTGTTGATCTCGGCATACACCGCCGGTCCGGGTGCCCGCAGCGCGGCCTGCAGGCGCTCGGACCACGTCGCAAGCTCGGCTTCCGACGGCAGGCGCGGTGCAAGCGTCGTCGTCGCAGCGGCGACAGGCGGAGCGCCGGGTCGAGGCGAGCTGGGCGTCGCAGCGCCGGGACCCAAGAGATCGGGGCGGGCAAAGGCAAACAGGCCCTCGCGCAGCCCGCGCACCCGGCGACGATCCCACGAGAGCTGTCGCCGCTTTTCCAGCGTGCTGAGCAGGGTGGTTCCCGGCCGCAGCGCGGCGTAAAACGCGGTGGCGGTGATATCGCCGGGATCGGCGGTGGTGATCAACAGCGCATCCATGTCGTCGAGAAACGCGCGAGCCAGGCTCAGAGCGGGCGGCGGTGGCAGCGGCGCTCCTGCCGCCAAGATATGCGTGTCGGGAAAGGCAGCAAGAAGCGTCTCGACGACCTGGCGATGTGGCGTGCCGCGCAGGGCCGGCATGCGCAGAAGGACGCGCAGGCCCAGCTCATCATCGACGGCGTGCGGCCCCAGGCCAGTCAGGCGGCCCTTGGGCAGAAGCGCGTTTTTGTCGACCCGCTCGGGCTTTTTGTCGGCGGTCTTGGGCTTGCGGGATGCCGCGGCAGCCGTCGCGTCGTGCGCGGGCGGCGGGGCAGGGGGCGGTGGCTCCGGGACGACAGCCGGCGGTGCCGGGGCTTTTTTGCGCAGCGGCAGGATCTCGACCTCGATCGGCGACGCGGGCAGCGAACGCAGGGCCAGGCGCGCCAAGACTCCCGAAAGTGCCGGCAGCGCATGCAGCCCGACCGACACCAGCAGCGCCAAAACCAGGCGCAGGCCGTGCCTTTGCGAATCGTCGGGCCGAAAGATGGAAGGTCGATTCACGAGCCTACCCATGTACACGAGCCCCCTTTGCGCAACAACTCCATAGCCAGTTTCCAATCCACGGGGTCAAAGAGCGGGAGGTTTTTGTTATTCTGCGACCACGCTCATTTGAGGTGTCACGAATGCCAAGACTGTCCTTTCGCGAAGCCCTAAACCAAGCCATGTCCGAGGAGATGGAGCGCGACCCGAACATCTTCCTGATGGGGGAAGAAGTCGGCCATTACCAAGGCGCGTACAAAGTCTCGCAGGGCATGCTGCAGCGCTTCGGCGAAAAGCGGGTCATCGACACTCCGATCGCAGAGTGCGGCTTCGTCGGCATCGGCGTCGGAGCGGCCATGGTCGGCATGCGGCCGATCATCGAGCTTATGACCTGGAACTTTTCGCTGGTCGCCATCGACCAGATCCTTAACAACGCGGCCAAGATCCGCCAGATGTCGGGCGGTCAGCTCTCGGTGCCGATGGTGATTCGTGGGCCGGGCGGCGCGGCGCACCAGCTTGGCGCGCAGCACTCGAACTCGTTCGAGGCGACCTATTGCAATACGCCGGGCCTAAAGGTCGTGATGCCTTCGACGCCAGCCGACGCCAAGGGCCTGCTGAAGAGCGCGATCCGCGACGCCGATCCCGTCGTGTTCATCGAGGCAGAGCTTTTGTACAGCGAGCAGGGCGAGGTGCCCGACGGTGAGTTCCTGATTCCGCTCGGCAAGGGCGACATCAAGCGCGCTGGCACCGACTGCACCATCGTCGCGTACAGCAAGATGGTCGGCCTGGCGTTGGAAGCGGCCAAGGTGCTGGAAAAGGAAGGCATCTCGATCGAGGTCGTCGATCCGCGCACGCTGCGTCCGCTCGATGACGAGCTGATCTTTCAGTCGGTGCGCAAGACCAACCGCTGCGTCATCGTGCAAGAAGCGACGCCGCACAGCAGCTTTGGCGGCGAGATCGCGTACCGCGTGCAGCGCGAGTGCTTCGACGACCTGGATGCGCCCATCGAGCGCGTGGCCTCGGAAGATGTGCCCGTTCCGTATGCGCTGAACCTAGAGTCGATCGTGCTGCCCGACGTCGCGCGCGTCGTTGCGGCGGTGAAGCGCACGCTGTACCTGCAGTAACTCCCCACTCTTTTTCTGCGTCGGGTGCGGCGGGGCCGACTTGGCGCAGGGACGCAAGGACAACCCAAGATGGCGACGCTGATCGTGATGCCGCGGCTCTCTCCGACGATGGAGGAGGGCGTGCTGGCCAAGTGGACCAAGAAGGAAGGCGACAAGATCGCCCCCGGCGACATCATTGCCGAGGTCGAGACCGACAAGGCCAACATGGACTTCCCGCTGGAGGACGAAGGCGTCCTTCTGCGGCAGCTTGTCAAAGCCGGCGACACGGTGCGGCTGGGCGGCCCGGTCGGCATCCTGGGCGAGGCGGGCGAAGACATCTCGGCCTTGCTGGCCGAAGCGGCGCAGGCGGCTGGCGGGGCCAAGGCAGCTGCGGTCCCGGCGCCCGTCGCGGCCCCGGCGCCCGTCGCGGCCCCGGCGCCCGTCGCGGCCCCGGCGCCGACGGGGCGCGTGATCGCATCCCCGCTGGCGCGGCGCTTGGCCGACGATTCAGGTGTCGATATCCGTCGCATCGCCGGCTCGGGCCCCGGCGGTCGCGTCGTCAAGCGAGACATTGAAAAGGCCATGGCGCAGGCCCCGGCGGCTCCAGCACAGACGGCGGCTTCGGTGCAGGTTGCGGCGGCCCCGGCGGTTGCCGTCTCTGCGCAGCTCTTTGCCGGCGACGAGCCGGTGGCACTGCCGATGATCCGGCGCACGGCGGCGAAGCGCCTCGTAGAAGCCAAGCAGACCGTGCCGCATTTTTACCTAACGAGCGACGCAGGCGTCGATGCGCTGTGGCAGTTCCGCGAGCAGCTAAATGCCAGCGCGCAGGCAGCCGGTGGCGAAAAGATCAGCGTGAACGATCTGGTGCTAAAGGCCCTGGCTCGCGCCCTGCGCGTCGTGCCGTCGGCCAATATGGCGATCTCGCCCGACGGGCAGACGGCGATCAAGCACCAGCGCGTCGATATCAGCGTGGCCGTGGCGCTCAATGAGGGTGAGGGCCTGATCACACCGGTCGTGCGCAACGCCGACAGCAAGTCGCTGGGCGCGCTCGCCCGCGAGGTGCGCGAGCTGGCGGCCCGCGGTCGCGAAAAGAAGCTGCGCCCCGACGAGTACACGGGCGGCACCTTCAGCCTGACCAACCTGGGCATGTACGGCATTCGCGAGTTCTTCGCGATCATCAACCCGCCCGAGCCAGGCATCCTCGCCGTCGGCCGCGTCGAAAAGCGCCCGGTGGTGGTGGAAAAAGACGGCAAGGACGAGCTGCGCATCGAGCGCCGCATGACGTTGACGCTGTCCTGTGATCACCGCGTGATCGACGGAGCGCTGGGGGCGCGGCTGCTTTCCGAGGTCGTGCGCGGCCTGGAACACCCGATGCTGTTGGTGCTGTGATGACCGCCAAGCCGGCAGAGTCCGAAAGCACCAAGAACAGCGCGGGTCTCGATCTGGTCGTCGTCGGTGGCGGCCCCGGTGGCTATGTCGCGGCGATCCGCGCGGCACAGCTTGGGAAAAAGGTCGCGGTCGTCGAAAAAGAACACCTGGGCGGCATCTGCGCCAACTGGGGCTGCATCCCGACCAAGGCGCTTTTGCACAGCGCCGAGCTTTATGCCGAGCTTCGCCACGCCGCCGATCTGGGTATCGAGGCCAGCGGCCTGCGCTTTCACTACGGCAAGGCCGTCGCGCACAGCCGCAAGGTTGCCGAAAACCAGCAGAAGGGCGTCGCCTACCTGTTCAAAAAGAACCGCATCGAGTGGCTGCGCGGCACCGCCGTGCTCAAGCGGCTCGACGGGGGCGGCCTGGCCCTGGATGTCGGGGGCAAAGAGCTTCGCGCGACCAACATCCTTTTGGCGACGGGAGCGCGGCCGCGCGTGCTGCCAGGGCTTGAGCCCGACGGCAAGCAGATCTTGACGTACTTCGAGGCGATGAACCTGCCGGCGCAGCCGCAGTCGCTGTGCATCGTCGGGGCCGGCGCCATCGGCGTCGAGTTCGCGTACTTTTACAACGCCATCGGCACGCGGGTGACCTTGATCGAGGCCCTGCCGACCATCCTGCCCGTCGAGGACAAAGAGATCTCGACGCTGCTAAAAAAGAGCCTGACCGAGCAGGGCATCGCCATTCATACCGGCGCCAAAGTCACCGACGTAAAGAAAGGCGGCAACGAGATCGATGTCCGCTTCACCAGCGAGGCCGGGCACAGCCTGACGGTGCGCGCTGAAAAGCTGCTGTCCGCGGTCGGCGTACGCGGCAACAGCGACGGCCTGGGTCTGGAAGCCGTCAAGGCGCAGATCGAGCGCTCGTTCGTGCGCGTCGATGCCGACTATCGCGTGCTCGACCTCGACGGCGCGCCCATCGCAGGGCTCTATGCCATCGGCGATCTCATCGGCGGTCCGCTGCTCGCGCACAAGGCCTCGGCCGAGGGCATCTCGTGCGTGGAAGGCATCGCAGGGGTCGACCCGCACGAGCGTCGCCGCGTCGACTTTTCGACCATGCCCGGCGCCACCTTCTGCCAGCCGGAAGTGGGCTCGATGGGCCTGACCGAAGACAAGGCCCGCGCCGAGGGTCGCGCCATCCGTGTCGGCAAGTTTCCGTTCAAGGCCTCGGGCAAGGCACAGGCCGTCGCCGCCACCGAGGGCATGGTCAAGGTTGTCCTCGACGAAAAGACCGGCGAGATCTTGGGGGCGCACATCCTGGGCGGCACCGCCAGTGACATGATCTCGACGCTGACTGTGGCCCGTGCCGGCGAGCTAACCGCCACCGAGATCCTGCACACCGTCTTTGCCCACCCGACCTTCGGCGAGATCAGCAAGGGCGCGGTCGAGGCCGCTCTCGGCGAAGCCATCGATCTGTAGTCGCGATCTCTTTTTCGGCTCCGCGTCCTGCCCTCGCACATTCTCCGCCTCCCTCGCTGACAGCGGGCAAAACACGGGCTCCTCGGCGGGGCGCCTGGCTGATAACATGGGCCGGTGCATCCAGCGCCTTCTTCCTTTCTCTTAGGGTCTAGGCTTCGTCGGCTTGGCTGGGGGCTGGCCGTTTCCGGGCTGCTGGCGTTTTCCGGGGTGTCGTCTGGGACCGAGCCCGCATCGCCGTCCGCCGCATCGTCGCCCGCCGCATCGTCACCCGCCGCGTCGCCCGCCGCATCGTCGCCCGCCGCGTCGCCTGCCTCGCTTGATGCTGCGCAGCTTGCGACACCGCGCGACGAGGCCCCGCACAAAGTGCGTCGTCACTATCTGTGGTCGAACGAGCGGCGCCATGACCTGTTCTTTGCCGATCTGCGCGGACTGGGCGGCGGCTATATGGGCGTCGGCGGCGACCAGAACTACACGCTGGCCGCGGCGGCCGAGTCCGACGTGCTGTGGCTTGTCGATCTGGACCCAGCCGTGGTGTACCTGCACCGGCTGTACGCGGCGCTCTTGCCCGTCTCGCTGCAGCCCGGCGATCTGGTGGCGCTGTTCGACAAAAAGCACCGCGCCGAGGTCCACGCCGCCGTCGCCGCTGCCTATCCCGCCACCGACGAGCAGCGCCCAGTGTTAGAGGTCTATCACGCGTATCGCGACCTCTTGTTCCGCCACCTCAAAGACGAGCTAGGGCGCAGCCATGGCCCGCGCGGGACCTGGCTGTCGGATGCGCGCAAGTACCAGCACATGCACCGCTTGGCCAAAGAGCGGCGCATCGTCGCGCGCCTCGGCGACCTGACCGGCCCCTCGACGCTGCAGCAGATCGCCGAGACCGCGCGCCAGGCCGGCGTGCCGATCCACGCCATCTATCTTTCAAATGCCGAGTCCTGGTTTAAGTACGGGCCGGCTTTCCGCGGCAACATCGCGGCCCTGCCCTTCGACGATCGCAGCGTGATTTTGCGCACGGTGAAGTCGCAGCTTCTGCGCTATCCATCGGGCGATATCTGGCACTACACGATCCAGCGCTCGCAGCACTTTGCCCAGGGGCTTGCGCAGCCGAGCTATCGCTCGATCGACATCGCCATGGTCGACGCGGTGCCGGACAAGACGCCGGGGCTTTCGCACATCGGCTTTCCGCTTGTGCGCGGCCAAAAGCCGCTTCTGGCCGAGGCCCAGCCGGGTCGAAAGCGGCCGTCGCGTTCGCTGCTTTTGGCGCGTGGCCTGGTGACGCGTCCCGCCGGCAATCGCGAGACCGCCCGCGAGCTGGATCGCGATCGCCTGCGTCGCGCGCAGCTTGAGCTAGCGCCCAGCCCGCGCTAGTCCGAGCGCGTCGGCGGGCCTATCCACGACGCGCGGCTCTAGACCGAGCGCTTAGGCCAGCGCAGCCATGCCCTCGATCTCGACGAGGGCTCCGGGTTCGAGCAGGTCGGCGACTTGCACCAGGGCCATCGTCGGATAGTGGCGCCCGAACACCGCGCGATACGCCGCCCCCACGGCCTTGATGTGGGCCAGATAGCGCGCCTTGTCCGTGACATAGATGCGCAGGCTGATCACATCGCTGACGCTGCCGCCCGCGGTCGTGACGACGGTGGCGACGTTGGAAAGCGCCTGCGCGAACTGGCAGACAAAGGCGTCTTCGTCATCTCGCGTCGGCGTCACCAGGCGGGCCTGGGCATCCCAGCCGATCTGTCCAGCGATGACCAGCAGCCGTCGTCCGGCCGGCACCACGAGGCCGTTTACATAGCCGCGCGGGGTCGCCCAGCCCTCGGGTTGAATCGCCATCAGGCCGAAAGCGGGCTCTGCGTGTTTTGCGTCCATGTCTCTTGTGTGCCAGGGCCAGGCGGCCCGAGGCAAGCGCGATTGCCGAGCCCGTCGGGCATTGCGGCGGGGCCATTGTGAAGCGTGGCGCTCGTCGCGGCGTCCCCATCGACCTGCCAAGGCCGCGTCGTGCTTTGGTTCGTCGGGCAACCCTCCTATGATCGAACGTTGCGCCATACGCGCGGGAGGGAGCCTGATGACGCGCACTCGCTTTACCACTTCATTCATTCCAGTCGTGATTTCTTCGCTGCTGGCAGCCGCTGCTGCCTGGATGCCAGCCTGCTCGGGAGGGACGCCCAACGAGGCGATGGACATGGCACCGCCCATGGACATGAGTCCGCCACCGCCGGCCAAGCCGGGGGCGACCGTGGCCTCGGTACCGCTCGGAGGCGGCGACAACGACGCGGCATATGCCGTGACCACCGACGCGGCCGGTAATGTCTATGTCGCCGGGCAGCTTACGGCGCCCATCGATCTGGGCGGCGGCGCCCTGTCGGTCTTTGGCATGTCCGATGTCTATGTCGCCAAGTTCGACAGCAGCGGCAAGCACCTATGGTCCAAGAGCTTTGGCGGCACCGGGACCGAGAGCATAAAGGGTCTGCGCGTCGATCGCAGCGGCAAGCTCTGGGCCGCCGGCAGCTTCCGCAACAGCGTGGACTTTGGCGGCGGCGCGCTGAACGCAGCCGGCTTTTCCGATGTCTTTTTGCTGGCGCTGGGCACTGCCGATGGCGCCTATCTTTCGGCCTATCGCTATGGCGGCGCCAACGATGAAAACGTCATCGCCTTGGCCATCGACTCGACCGGCGCCCCCATCCTGACCGGAGCCTTCGCCGGCACCGTCGACTTCGGCGGCGGCACGCTGATGAGTGCGGGGGGGACGGCCGAATCCTTTACGACGCTTCGCATGCGAGCACATACAGAGCATGGGAATGTCGTGAAGATCGCCGTGGGATACGTTCGGGTGAGCACGTTGGAACAAGCCTCGGAGGGGGTGAGTCTCGACGCACAACGCGATAAGCTGCGCGCGTATTGCAAGTTCAACGGAATCAAGCTCATCGACATTGCGGCAGATGAAGGGGTGTCGGGCGGTACGCTGGAGCGGCCAGGATTGCAGCAGGCGCTGGGCATGCTGAAGCGGGGGCGCGCGAATACGCTGGTTGTGATGAAGCTCGACAGGCTGACGCGGTCGGTGCGCGATCTGTGCGCGCTGGTCGATGAGTACTTCGGGCAGGAGCGGTATCACCTGCTGTCGGTGTGCGGCATGGTGAACACGCACAACGCGGCCGGACGCATGATGATGCTGAACCTCGCGAACTACGCGCAGTTCGAGCGCGAGATCATTTCAGAGCGCACGTACGAGGCGATGCAGCAGTTGAAGGCGCAGGGAGTGAAGATGGGAGGCTCGCCGTACGGCTATGAGTTCTCGCAAGTGCTCGATGACAAAGGGCGGCGGACGCTGGTGCCGCACGCGTTCGAGCAAGCGATGATTGCGCGCATGGCGACGCTGCATGCCGGCGGCGTCGGTTTTACCGACATCGCGCGCCAGTTCAATGCCGAAGGGCTGCGGGCGCGACGAGGTGGCGAGTGGCACGGACGAGTCGTCAGCGTGATCTTGCAACGAGAGGGCAAGTACACGGTGCGCCCCCACAAGGAGTACGCCCCGAGGCCACCGATCGTGCGCGACCAAACCGCAGCGGCGACCCGCTCGCGGGAGCTACGCGCCGAAGGGCTGAGCCTACGCGGCATCGCGGCGCAGCTTCGCAAGGAAGGGCTCTATCCGCCGCGGGCGAGGGCCTGGCACGCCGCGACGGTGCAGCACTTGCTGCGCTACTACAGCAAGCCGGATCTGCCCGACGCCACGCGACGCGCCGCAGAGCTACGCGCAGAAGGGCTGAGCTTCAGCGAGATCGGCCTGCGGCTGGCGAGTGAGGGACACATTCCAGGCCGGGGTGGGTTCTGGTATCCGTCGCGGGTCTCGGCGCTGCTGCGCGCGAATCGACAGAGTGCGTCTACCGATCGCTCGTCTGCGCCGGTTCCGTCTGCGTAGCCCGTCGTCGGGTCGGCGCGTCCATCGGGCCTTCGCCGTACGCCAGCCATGCGGGCGAAACCCCCAGCGCCTTCGCCAGTGCTTCCAGCCGCGCCAAGCTCGGCAGGCTCGTCCCGCACTCGGTAGAGCGAACGAGGACCACCGACGCGGCAGCCTGTCTAGCCAGCTCGCGCATGGACAAGCCCCGCGCCTTGCGTACCTCGCGAAGTCGCGCGGGGAGACCATCGCAGCGCAGCCCGGCCCGCGATTGCCATGGGTGCTCAATGCCGAAGGCGAGCGTGCTCGGCGATAGCTTCAGTGCGTTCGCCAGGTGCTCGACCGTATCGACGCGCGGCACATTCTCTTCGGCTTCAAGCGCGGCCGTCGTCGCCCGACTGACAGCGCCGGCCTCCCGCGCGAGAGATGTATGCGTCAGCTTTGCGGCGTTCCGAGCCCGGCGTAGGCGCTCGGGGAAGCCGAAATGTAGGGGGTTGGGGGCACCGCGTACCACGTGCCTCGGTAACACGAGGCGGGAATGTGGCTCTAGTTGACGATGATTTCTGACAATAAACGCAGGAAAATATTACGGTTCATGGCGGGCTCATGCTATTCACGGCTCGGGCGCTGATATGCCCAAAACGAAACGGGCCGCCGATCTGCATCGGCGACCCAATTGCCCGCGTCGGGCCGAGAGCCGGCAAGCGACCGCCCGACGCGAACAGGAGGAGTCTATGCCGTGCCATGTCCCTGCTACAAGTGCGTCGTCTCGCCGTTCTCGTCCGTCGCTGCCGCTGACTCCGCCGGTCAGACTTGCAGCCCTCGACCTGCGCAAGCAGCCAGAGCGTGCAGCGCATGATCTGATCCGCAGCTTTTGCTGCGGTCGCTGGCCACTGTGGCGAATTCTCGGCATGCGTCGAGAGGGGGAGAGCCTTTACGTGGCCGTCGAGTGGCGGCGCGGCGGCGGTCGCGAGCCCTACTCAGTCGTCGAGGTATCGCTAAAGAAGACCGCGCTCCGCTGGTGGTCAGCGCCAAGCCCGACGGAAGCGCGCAGAAGACTGCAACAGGGCCCGCCCGCTACGTTCCGCCCGCGTGTTCCCGCAGCTTTGCCTTCCAGCCGTCGCCCAGGAGCTTGCGGAGCAGGCCAGTCTGGGCCACCCAGCCGCGTCTAGCCTTCTGATCCCAGAACATCACCACCAAGTCCTCATCGAAGCCAAATTCCACGGGAGAGTGCCCCGCGTAGTACCGTCCCCAGCCGCCGGGCCTGCCGCCGAGGCTGGACCGATCCGCTGCGCCGAGGCTGAACGCGGCGCGCGTCTGGGGCTGAAGCGTCCAGGTCCCGTCCCGCCGACGAATGACCGCTTGATGCAGCGAGAGGCGGTGCTTGCCCGCTCGGAGGAAGTACAGCTCCAGCGTCAGAACGCCGCTCGCCTGCGCACCGCTGCGATCGGTTTCCGTGAAGCCTTGCGGGTCATACATCGCCGTCGGCACTGAAGGCGCCTCCGCTTGAGCAGGCTGCTGATCTGTGAGCAGAACGGCTTGCGTGACGGTTGCGGCGGTTTCCGCTTCGGATGCTGCCGCGTCTTCCGCAGGCTGCTGATCTGTGAGCAGAACGGCTTGCGTGACGGCTGCGGCGGTTTCCGCTTCTGATGCTGCCCCATCCTCCGCGATCTGTGCCCCCAGATCCGTAAGCAGAACGGCTTGCGTGACGGCTTCGCGGGCTGCAGCCTGAAGTTCTGGTCCCGTGTCCTGCGCGGCTGTCCGCTGAGCCGTAGGCAGAACAGTTTCCGTGATCGCTTGCGGGGTCGCCGTGGGCTGCGCCGGATCCGGCCTGCTCGGGGGTTCGTCGAGCGCGCTGATCTGGATCTTGTAGCGCCGCCCGCACTCGCAGGTCAGCAGCGTCGTTGCGTGGTGCGTGTGTGGCTTGCCCTCCGCCGCCTGCGCCTCGGCCTGGCGCTTGCGGTACTCGCGCCCTCGGCAGCCGGGCTTGTCGCAGTACTTGGCGTCCTTGCGCTTCTTCTCGGGGATCTCGTCGCCGCAGGAGACACACGTCCGCATGGTGATCAGAGTACGGCATCCGTCCGCGAACCGATCGCGAACGGTCGCCAGCCACCCCACAGAAACGGCCGTGAACTCGCCAGATCGGGTTCGCGTGCGCGGATAATGTTCTGAAGAGCCCGCGAAACTTACACGGATATCAAGGACTTAGCAGTGTGATGGCTCCCGGCGTGTAACGGCTATCTTGTGTCCCTGTACTATGTTGGATTATTCTGTTCTTGGTGTGTGCTCGATAAAGGGGCCATGCGCATGAAGCGTTCTTGCACAGTCTGCGACCGGGAAATACCGTTCTGTGTTCGCTCGGATCGCCGCTATTGCCGGGATAGCTGCCGGGTCTGGGCGCACCGACACCCAGGGCAGAAGCGGCCGGACTACCGATGTGGTCGCGTGCCGCTGCCGAATCGGCCCGGTCGGGCGCAGCCCAAGACTCTGGCGGCAGCGAAGGCCGCGCTATCCGATGCGCGAAAGTACGCCGCCAAGCTAGAGGCGACCGCGCGGGCGCAGAACACCGAGGAACGGAAGCTCCTCACCGAGCTGACGACGCTGCGCACGGGGATGCGCGATGTGCAGCGTGACCTGGCTGCGGCACAGGATGATCGTGCGCACACCCAGGGACGGCTCCACAAAACGGAGGCAGACCGCAACGCCAAGATCCGTGAGAGCTACCGGCGACTACGACAGATTGAGCGCTTGCAGCGACGGCTCAAGCGGACCGAGAACGCGCTGGATCGCAAGCAAGCCGAGCTTGCGCAGGTGCGGGAGGAATTCGCGAGCGCTCGACGTGGACAGGACCGGCGCCGGGCCGAGCACGAGCGCCAACTGAACGAAGCCTATGCGGAGTTGCAAGAGATCACGCGCGGCCGCGATGAGCTGCTGACGCAGATCCGGAGTCTGACCGCCGAGTGCGAACGGCTGCGCAGTCGCGGTGAGCTTGCCAGCATCCGCGACGGGCTGGTCACAGAGATCGACGAGCTGACCGCGCGGGCCGAGGAGCTGAAGCAGCAGGTAGAGGAAGCCGAAGAGGAGCAGAGGAAGCACGAAGAGGAGTCCACCGCCGAGCCGACTCAGCCGCCGGAAGACGAACCCCAGGCCGGGCCGCCGCTCTCGATGATTCAGCTTCTCCAGCGACGCTTACAGGAGGAGCAAGCGCGACGGATCGCCGCCGAAGCACGCATTGCGCAGCTCCTCAGCGAGAGCGAGACCGCCAACCGACCCCGTCGGCCCCACGCCCCGCCGCCGTCGTCACCCGCTGCACCGGGCCAGTACCAGCGCCATGCCTTCGCCGTCGGTTACGACTTCACGCGCGATCCATTGCTGGCCCTCATGCGCGACGAGGTCATCGTCTCCGACCGCTGCGCCGACTGGCAAGCCCGGCACTGCCTCCGCCGCACCGCCCGCCGCCGCGACCCCACCCAAACCCTCGACGAACAAGCCTACGCCGCCGCCATCGCCGCCAGATGGCGCCTCGTGGACCACCCACATGTGCGGCTGGCCGACAGGCCGACGTGGCGCGTACTGGGCTGCCTGCTGGATGAGAGGAGTGAGGCGTATCTGCAGATGCTGACGCAGGAGAGGATTGATGAGATGCGGGGGTGCATTGGGGATGGGCACTGACGCTGGCGCGTCGGCCACCGGTGGCGTAGTTGGCGGGTGTCCTCGGGCCGTGGCTAACGCCGTTGACAGAAGAAGAAACGCGGAACTAGGCTGTTCTGAGAAAGGAGGATCTGGTGGCTCACTACTTCCACAAGTGCGAAAATCTCCGAGGCCGAAGGACTAGCCCCCCTTCGCCTGGGAATGAAATGCGACACCGAAAGGATTGCTCACATGTACGATGTGCGGTTCTACTCGGAATCGCTGGTCAGGGAGCGGTAGCTCATGACCACGCGGTCCCGCAAGATTATCGATATAAAGTTTATCGTGGAAATCTTGCTGTTAAGGGACCCGCTAAGCTTCAGCCTGCGCTGTCCGCCGCGGACTTGGCGCTTGCTATTGAAGCTGTTACCCTGTCTATGGTTCATGTTTCAGCTCAAAGCTTGGCTCGCCCGTGCAGCCGAGCGGCTGATTCCCAGTCAGGCAGGACTTGCATCACACGACACGCTGAGCCTTGTGCTCTTCACCTTGCTTTTGGTTCTCTCCTTTTCTCTAGTCACCTACGTGTGTCTAAAAGAGAGCAACCACCCGGATAAGTGATCATTTAATCGGATAAGGTTGACGCACAACGGCTGGGAAGACCTCTTCCCAGCCGTTGTTTTTTGAGGTTAGGCCGCCGCTCACGCTGATGGACACGCGGCCCTGCCTATGTCGGGCGATGTAGAATTCTGGAAGCTTGACGCGACAGCCGCTTGGAGTTCCCGAGCGGATGCCTTGCTTCAATGATGTGTTAAATCGTGCGCTGGCCAGTTTCCAGCCAATATCCAACACCCCAGCCACAACACTCCCACCGACGAGCCGGCATTTTGTGCTTGATCGGGAC